>JABDMW010000051.1 GCA_013001295.1 Hyphomonadaceae bacterium | reverse complement strand
ATACTGATAGGCGCGATAGTACAGCGCGCACGACTCGCTCTTTTTCCAATTCTTCGGAAACGGAAACCGTTTTTTCGTTGGCCAAAGGTTGGGGCAGAAGCGATTTCACCCAATCCTTAAATTTAGCAAATTCCTTTATGTCTCGAAGATTGCCATTAAACTCCGGGTCGTTGACGAGGTTGAGTTTGGTGACCACTTTATCACCCAAAATCAAACTTTTTATCACCTCAACTTGCGTATCGACCTGGGCTGAGTCAGGTGGTGCTCCTGTCAAAACCGACGAGAGGTCTGTCGCGTCCTTTTCTTGCAAGTCGATGAGCACGCTGGCTGCCGTGGTATATTTAGGTTTTACCTGAAGAGTAATAACGGTAACCAGAGATGTGACCAACACGAGCGCTGCGAGAAACAGACCAATCCGTCGCCAGAACACTAAAAATACGTCACGGATATCGACAAAATCCGGCTCAGGTCCGATAAATTTCTCTATTTGACTAATCTTCATCTACCTTACTTATCGCTTCAACGTCAGGCCGATTCGGACCTGGGTCACTCCAAAATTCGATTGAGATAACGCCCCGTCCGAACTCAATGACGTGCGAACAATGCCGGCGTTAAAGCCTACATTCCTATTCATTAGATATGTAGCACCCGCGGAAAGTGTGTTGCGCTTGTCTGCCCGGTCAATACCGCGATACTTTTGATCACTGTGCTGATAAGCTGCAGAGAAAATAACATTACGGCGATATTCATAATCGGCACCGACCCCGACGGTCGTGTCGACGAATGCCGGGGAAGCGACCAGGCCCGACGCATTGACTGACCGTGCGCCATTTGCCGACACCGTAATAAGGGGGGTCGCAAACCAATCGAATTTCGCCGTATAGCTTAACCCATCAAAATCCGGTGTAAGCGGTGCGTCAAACTTGCGGTTGACATACCCCACGCCGACCTCGCCTCTTACTAAATTGGTTAAATCGAAATCGGCGCCAACATCCAAAATATACCCGTTTTGATCGCGATCAATACCGCCCGGCACAACAAAATCATATTGCTGATCCTGATATCGGACGCGCGCAAACACCGCAGTGTCGGGGCTAATCGCGTAATCGATACGAGCCCCGGCGTCGATAATATCCCGATCCCGAAAATCCTGATCCGCAGGCAAGCCGCCTGCAAGTTGACCGTCCTCATAATTCCATTTGCCAAAACCACCGGAAACAGACGCCCGAATTCGACCGGTTTCATGTACGCCTTCCGCATAAAAATTGGTAATTTCGAATTCTATAGGTTCCAATACACCATTCGCAAACCCTGCTTCGGAACGTTCCTCATGGGACTTTTGGTAATTTGTACCTGCGTTGATATATGTGCCCCGCTTGACATCAACGCGTCCGTCAATGTTTGCCCCGTAATTCGTGTAACTTTCTGAGCCAATGTCAGAAAATTCGCGGTGATTAACATTACCGCCAAAAATTAGCTCATGACGGCTAAAATCAGATTTGGCTTGTACAATCGGATTAATGACAAAGATTGTATCACTCTGCTCGTTGGCATCAGACGCGAAAATATTATCGTTGAATTCCGTTTGTACATTGAGTATCGGCTGCACCCTGAATCTTCCCATCGGGAGTCCATCTGTTGTGTAGCCAGGCTTCGGACGCTCTTTAACACTGACATTGCGGTCACGCTTAAAAAGGCTGTCATTTAAAGCCTGAGCTGACGCAGGAACAGCCGATAGCATAGCTGTGATTACCAATACAGGTATTATTAAATTTCTAAACATTCGCGCCCCTGAATTTGTGTCACCCATAACCATACTATTGCAAAAGCCCAAATTGAACTTTTTTCACCCTTGCGGCGCAATCAGTCATTTATTTAAGTTTGTATGGCGAAACCCGAAATGCCTGCTTTACCGGCTTATGCGCCCAACCGGTTTCAGCTAATTAGTGTCTGTTTAACACTAAAACAGCCTTTCTGCCACACGTATTGTATCCCCGGGTTGGACAGCTGTCGAGACCGTTAAAGGATATTGAACCTCATTTTGCTCGCCTGCCCTTTTTATATAAACTACTTTCGTATTCGCTCTATATGTAAATCCACCTGCGGTCGCCACGGCGTTCAATACCGTCAATCCGTTTGAAAACGGATACTCACCCGATGTTGTGACCTCGCCCAAAATATAGTAAGGTCGGAAATTCAGCACCTCAGCGCTCACTCGTGGATCTTTTAAATATCCATCAAGCAGTTTGCTTTCCACAGACCGTTGAAATTCACGAATGGATTTTTGGCCAGCGGCGACTTCCCCGATGAGCGGCATGGATATAAACCCGCTGCTATCAACGACGAACTCGCCAGATAGGTTTTCTTCGCCAAATACGATGATTCTCAATTGGTCGCCGGACCCTAAAACATATTCGGTGGCCTCGCGCGTAGTCTCAGAAGATTTGACAGAATTTCCAGAAGCAATGCCTGTTGATTGACAAGCCGCCAATGCTAGGCACCCCAAGATGAAGAACAATGATTTTATTATTATATTCATAACGCCCCCATATTCGCGACGATTTAAGCGCGGTTCTGCATAAGTGTCAAGTTGAGAGAAACTTCACATTGCCAGCAAGCAGACGAACCGCTGTAAGTTTGTTTGACATATAGGCACCTGTATCAATACCAATGCGCCGACCGTCCCATACAGGACGCACTTCCGGTGTGTGACCATGTACGACAATATAAGGCAATTTCTTCATGCTTTTCAAAAATGAATCACGGATCCAGAGATACTCATCATCGCTCTGTCCTTCCGCAGGTTTGGACGGGTTAATCCCAGCATGAACAAACATATATTCGCCTTCGATTTTGTAGGAGATCAAAGAACGCAAAAATGCCATGTGTCTAGCTGGGATTTTTTTTAAAAACGCTTTGCCATATTTAGTCCAATCCTCAACATCACTGACTTCTTTGGGAAGGGAAACACCATAAGATGCTAATGTTTCGCGTCCACCGAACTGAAGCCAATTTGCTCCCTTATTAGGGTCGAGCAAAAAATCCAAAGCTGCGGCTTCATGATTGCCGCGCAAAAAAATCAACTCCGCGCCGTGGATTTTCAATTTTGAAATGGTTTCAATGACATCTTTGGAACCGGGGCCTCTATCGATATAATCACCCAAAAAAATGATTAGCGTGCGCTGGATTGAATTGTGGTCGTGCTCTGAAATATCCTGCTTAATCTTTCCGATCAATGCGCGCAAAAGGTCTTGGCGGCCGTGAATATCTCCAATCGCATAAATTAAATCCGGCGATTTCTCACGCGCTTTTTTGTGAGGGAGCTTTTCGTTGATCCGTTGCTTTATGACTTCAATTATGTTTTTTACGCTCACCATTTTCACCCTTTGGCGTACCTTATACTTGTTCCAAATCCCAAACCAAGGAACCAAATATGCGTCAACATTACAGCGGGGATTTCCAAGGCATAATCAAAAAGACTATGAATACATACCAGCAAGCTAATCAATACAATTCCGATAAGATAAGTTGAATACCTTTGCTGTAAGATGATCCCATGGACTATTTTCACCATAATAATGCTGTAAAGAATAGACAGGACTGCAACACCAACGACTCCCGTTTGCACAAGAGTTTGAGCAAAAAAGTTATGCGACGCATTTTGTGACATGACGCTTCCATTTGTAAGCGGATCCACGCCGAGTAATTTTGCTTCATTCAGGCTTCCCAGTCCATGACCGAAAATCGGCTTATATTGATAGGCAGCGTATGAGGCCTTGAGCATGCTGGCCCGGTCAGAAACGTCGTCAAAAACAGAATCATATCTGCCGGCAACGTTCCCGCCCGAAATTTGCCAAAACAAGACAAAAACAGCAACAAGCCCGGACGTCAACAAAATGGCGGGACCAAGCCTTACATTACCAAACGTACTTTTCTGAAACATGATCTGTGAAAGCACCCATAATATAAATAGAAACACCACACAGAAAGTGGTTGCAATTCCGGCGCGGGAAGCTGTCAATAGTAACGACACAAAGGCAAACAAAAATGTCGATGCCGGCAACACCGTATTTTGCAGCATATCCAACAATACTTTCGTTTCTGAATCATGAGCTTTGGAATAAGAAATGCGCCATGTTCGATAAATTTGAGCGATCGTCGTTACCACGATAACTCCAAGAAACGTTGCAGCAGTATTGCTCGACAAAAACGAGCCAGTTAACCGACCTGCGTGATAAGGCTTTTCGATACCAAAAATTGACCCAGGCGACGTGATATGTTGAAAAAATGCAAACAAAGAGAATATCAACCCGATCCACAGAAACAATCTCCAGGCAAACTCGATACCCCTGGATGTGAGTCCGCCATACTGACCCAGCCAAAACATCGCGATCGCCGATAAGCTCATGAGATAGTGTTCTTCAGCTCCACGTGTATAGCCCGCGGATAGACTGAACACGAAAAACGCAACCCACAAAACAAACATCAACAAGACAAGGAAAGTCGGGCGCATTTCCGCGAAAAAGAAAGCACTGAGCGCCGTAATAAAAAGCACCAGTGCGGACGCAAAAAGTGAAAATACCGGCGTATCGGCGCCAAACATTACAACAGCAGCGAGTACAATGACGGCCGCTCCTAAGGTAGGGACATGGTTTCTAAATTCGTCCGGTGAAGTTTCCACAACGCCAACTCGCCCCCAACTTAAATAGATGTGTTATGATGAATCTTTGCCGATTTTGATTCTAGTAATCAGAACCACCTTTGGCAGCCGTACTCGGCGGTGCCTGCACCAAAGCTTTACTCTTCTTAGCGGCTACAGTTTTTGGAATTGGATCGCTTTTACTTTCGATGTCTTCATTCAAGTCAATGTCTATAGACTGCAAAGCATCAACAACCTGCCTGTCACCGATTGAACGGGCCTGAATAATGACGTCGCTTATCGCTGCCATTTTTAAATCAAGACCTTCTTCTTGCTTGGCTAAAACAAAAAGTGTTGCGTTTTGAATTGTCGTTTTCGTCCGGTCTTCCGGCAAATCCGCAATCGCATTTTCTATTTTCGCACTGAGCAATTCAATTACTGGCTGGTTGAGTTGCGTGACACTGTCTATCGGACTCGCTGATACCGTCACGCCACTCGTGACGAAAACGGACGTCAAAAACATACTCAATAGTGATTTCTTATTCATTTTCGCCCCACTCGTTTGCCAACCTTAACCATACTTCCAATATGACTTTGAGTCAATTACTGGCGAATGGTGATTTAAGTGCGCGCGTTTTCGCCAAAATACAGAATTTAATAGACCGGATATGTTTTCATCACTTATTGATAGTACCGAAGTGGCGTTCGCGTCACGTAATCTGGGGCGCAATTCATGGTAAAATCAGCGCAAACTGTTAAAGCCGGCGCTTGGGTCGTGTCCGGAAAACTGTGTGCCCGCCTGTTTGACCTCGCTTTACTTTTGATACTTAGCCGTCTTCTCACCCCAGACGATTTTGGACTGATTGCGCTTGCCATGGCCCCGATCTTCATTGGAGAAGCGGTTCTGGAACTCCCCCTCGTACAGGCGTTACTCCGTTTTGATCGCCCTGGAAAATCCATGTATGACACCGCCTTCACGCTGAGCATTTTACGTGGGCTTGCTCTGGCTACACTGTTTATCAGTTTGTCAGTTCCCCTGGCCCATTTCTACAACGAACCGCGCCTTACACTCTTAGTGTGCGTATTGTCATTGGCCCCGATACTACGCGGAACAATAAGTCCAAAACTGGTCATTTTTATGAAAGAGATGGATTTCCGGCGCGACTTTTTACTCGATGTTTTTGGTAAAGCTGTTGCATTTGTGGTTGCAACAACACTGGCGATTACGACCCAATCTTATTGGGCGATTGCAGCCGCAACCATCACGGCACCGATCGCCATGAATTTATTGTCGTATATTTTGGCACCTTACCGACCGGGGTTTACCCTGAAAGACTGGAAACATTTTGCCGATATGATTGGTTGGAACAGTTTGTCGCAAATCATCGATGCCACGAATTGGCAAATGGACAGACTACTTCTCGGTCGCTTTGTTCCGACCGAAGCACTAGGGCGATATACGATCGCTAATGATCTGATTACCCTGCCACATCGCTCATTTGTCACCCCGTTATCGCGCCCTCTAATGGCTAATTTTACCCTCCAAAAAACGCCGGATGATCTGAGCAATGCATACAGCCTGTCTTTAAGTGCTATATTTTTACTGATGGCACCGATCTTACTAATGCTGTCAATGCTGTCGGAGCCGATCGTTCTAATTTTGCTCAGCGAGAAATGGCTGGAAGCAGCGCCGATCGCGCAATGGCTTGCCGCAATCGGGATACTTTCGCTGCCTGTGACCCCATTGGCACCGTTGGCACTTTCGCAAGACCGGACCCGTTTTTTAACGTTGCGGGCGTTTCTTGAACTGATCGTTAAATTGCCAACGATGATTTACGGCGTTGTTTTCTACGGAATTTGGGGCGCCATCGGGGCACGCGCCATTACAGCGGCTTTGACACTTGTCGCTACTCTGTTAATCGTGCGCCGACTTATCGGTCTTTCTTTTAAACGCCAAATCCGCCCGCTTTTGTCTGGTGGATTTAGCATTATGATGATGGGTGGCGTCATGTGGTTTACGCGCCCGGATATTGGCATTGCCCCCTATGATAAAATCTTGATCGCCGCTCAATTGGTAGTGTGTTGCGTCCTCGCCAGCATAACATATCTTGGTTCACTTTATACCATCTGGGTAATATCCGGTCGTCCGGACGGTGTTATCAAAAAAATAGTTTCGCAAATATCATCTTATAAAACGCGGCTTCTTTCCTGATACTCATCGGTGCTTTTCCCGCCGATTCATAAGATAGACAGTAAAAATGCTAGGCCAGAGCAATGTCAGGGTTGAGTCCTTAATGGTGTTCCATTCCTTCACAGTTCCGAGTTTTTGTAGATCAAAAAAGATATCAGTCATTTCATTTAAAAATTGACACGCGAATACGGCTATCCACGCATAAATAGCTGCCTTTTTAGAATGGCGAAATAGATATAAAAACGCAAAAAAGCCTAAAAGTCCAAAATTCACGTGCATGGCGTCAGCAGAAATATGTCCGCCAAATCTGGCGAGCATTTTCGTACCGCGCCACAATTCGTACAAGCGATCAACACTCATTAACTTACCCTTGTCCGGAAATGGTTTCGAACGCGACAGTGTCTGGCCGACTCGCCCAGGTCAAGAATTTTCAAAGATAGATTCTTCTTCCTAATCGGATTTTTTTCAATTATCGTTCGATTATCGCGCAGGACTCTTGCGCAACAGTATTGGGGGCGCACTATGAAAATCGCGATTACGACGGCGACCGATCGGGGATACCTCCCGGCTGCAGCCTGCCAACTAAAATCTGTCGCAGATCACCTGCCATCACCAGACGCGGCTGAATTGTTTCTGGTTTGTTGTGATGTGTCTGGTCAGGATGTCAAAGACGCTGAAGATTTTTTCAAGTCACATAATATCAATGTCTCCGTAATCGTACCTGACTTCGTCGACGAACGCGTAAAAACCATAAATGATAAATGGCCGCGCGCTGCATATTTGCGCCTGTATTTCGATGCAATTTTTGGCAAGGAATACAAGCGGTTGATATATTTTGATGCTGATACGCGGGTACGCTCGTCACTGGCACCATTACTTGAATGCGATTTGCGCGGCAATCCGGTTGGGGCCGTTCATGATTTTATTTATTATGTAACCGGCAATATCAGAAGGCGACGGAATGATTTGCATCTCTCTGACGACGCGCCTTACCTGCAATCGGGCGTTATGGTTTTTGATTGGCCCGAGACGTTGCAAAACGATTATCTCGGCAAGGCACGTCAAGTGTTGCTAGATAACCCACAGGGATGTCAGGAAGCGCCGGATCAAGATGCGTTGAATGTTGCTTTTGAAAACCTGTGGACACCATTGGATCCGCGATGGAATCTTCACGAAACCTATTTGGGTTTTGGCGGGCACCTCAAACCCAATCTCGAACATTATACATCAACCAAACCTTGGTCGATTAAAAGACCAGAGGCGTGGCGTAATGCAGCCGAATGGTATTCGGCCCAATTAAAATCCTCAGCGTGGCCCGATTTTATACCCGCGCAATCACCAAAAGATAAAATGATGTCCAAGGTCAGATTCGCAAAATTTCGGTATACGCCCAAAATCAGAAATGGTCTCGCGAGAGGGGCCCCTTTCGTTCTGGATATGCTCAAAACGCCTCGCCAACGCAGCGACGCCGAAGAACTTCCCTGGGCGCCGCGCAATCGCAAGGATGTCGAAGATATGGCCGCTGCGCTCATCGAAGAAGCGGAAGGCAAACGGGATTTAATCCGACCGCCAGAATCGGTTCTGGATGGGTTCAGCGAAGGCCGTTTGATCGGAATCAATTAGTTTTCAATGCATCCATGATGAAGCGATCACCGAGTTGATCAAAATGATGACAAGCGGCAATTGTCGGGTCGAATTTGGGATTGATCCGTCGTACCAGTCTTTCGCGATAACTTTCCAAGCTTAGGTCTTCAACCACCATCATGTTTAACCCAAACCCATACTGCCCATGAGAATTATCTTGCGATGGCCGAATGAGCTGGCCGTCTATTTCATGAAACCGTCCTGCGTTACGGGCTGTCCGGCTGTCCATAACAACAGGATTGGCTGCATGCGGTTTCACTTTTTTAAGATCCGGCCCATCAATCTCAAAGATATGTAATTCGGAACAATTATCACAATAAACATCAGAGCCAATATTGGTGAATAGCCACCATTTCCCATCACGACGCAAGATCATGCTGTCGGCTGCGCAATGACCCTCTAGAGCCGTGCTGTGCAATTCCCATTTCAATGGGAACACGGTGCATCGCCAAATTTCAATACGCTTGTTCGCGCAAGTTTCCGGCATCATATAAAGCTCGCCATCTTCCTCAAATAGAAACGGAAAAGACAGATGGATATCTGTTTTCAAGGCATCGCCAAGGACGCGCATCTGATCGCCTTCAAGTACGCCCACCTGAATATGTCCAAGCTTAGTGGCGCGACTATAATGCTCGTAGAAACAATAGGTTTTACCGTCCCTTTCCCACAGAAAAGGGTCCGCCCAAAAATTGTTGCCGTCCGGGATAATTTCTATTGTTGCTTTGGGATCAAAATCCAAAGCATTGCCTGTTCCGGTGCGCAATGTGAATTTGTCAGGACGAATGCCTGATTTTCTTTTCAGCGTGGCGAAGCCCCTGACCAGCATTTTATTTACAACACTTATATAATAGCTGACGACTGCACTCGTGCCGACTTTGGAGTGATGGACAATTTCATTTTGAGATATGGCGCCAACAAAGCCAGCATCAGCCAATCGATTAAGCTCGCGTGTTATGAGAACAACAGCCTTTTCCTTCATAGACAACACATTTCGTGCGAGTAATAATTTAGGATTGATCGACGCCTCTGCAATCAATTCCGGATCAGAATAATCATTCGTAAATCGCAAAAGTTCTATTTTAGCGACAGGTTCTTTACCGGTGACTGCTGAGAGTGCCTGCAGTCCGGATATGCCGGGAAACCAGACACCATGGCATGAAAATCCCGCCAATTGCCGATCCGCCAACCCAGGTTCGACGCTTACAATCACGTCCAATTTTTGAGACAAAATCGTGTTCGTATCTCCGGTTTTGAGTGGGGATTGGCTTTCAAAAAGTGTTTTTACGTTCATTGTATCGGTTTGCACAGGGCGCGCGAACAACTTGCTTTCAATGGGGTTGATCAACTTGTACAGCCAGTTTTGGTTTGCAGGCTCGGCGACAGCGTCGGCTTCAATTAAAGCGGTTATTGTAAATTTTTTATCAGAAATCATCCGGTCGATGAGCCGGTGAACCCAAGGTTCGACTTGAGCCCAATCATGAGCCAAAAACCCAATGCGCAATTGAGGCATATGTGCAAATCCTTTTAATCGTGCAAAGAGAGTTGTCTTGTCCGCGCCCGCTAAAATCAGTATAGGTTCAAGTTCGAGCGCTAGTCAAATGGGGGCGGTTTGGACATCCAACTCAAGAATTTCGCTGATCTTTCGGATCAGGACATCAAAGACTGGCGCCGCCTTCAACAGGAAGACCCATCGCTCATCAGCCCATTTTATTCACCCGATTTCGCTGACGCTGTTCACCGTTCAGGAAAACCTGTTCTGGTCGCGTTTGCATTCAAAAACGACCAATTGACCGGCATTCTCCCTTTTCACAAAGGACGATGGGGGACTGGTATCCCCGTGGGCGGACAAATTAGCGACTATCAAGGCGTGATCGGGCCTTTGAAGGAGGCCCTAGAATCTGTTTCCTTCCTAAAAGCATGCGGATTGCGAGCTTATGACTACAATCACCTACCAGCCTCTCAAACAGCACTGGTAACCGGATGTTTCGCAACATCGATCTCACCCAACCTCGATTTAACGAATGGGTTCGAGGCTTATTTTGCAGAACGCCGGTCCAAAAAAAACAAAGTTTTAAAAAACGCAGTACGCAATTTAAGAATACTGGAACGGGATATCGGCCCTGTTCGGCTTGAATTTGATGATCAAAGTGAAACTGCCTGGCAGAGTTTGGTAAACTGGAAAAACCAGTCGTTTCAACACATGGGCGTCAATTCAATTCTCGACGTCGATTGGGCCCGCCATGCTTTTGAGACAATACGCAAAACCCGCAATCCGCATTTTGTAGGACTGATATCTTCTCTTTATGTCGGGGATCGATTGGCGGCGATACATTTCGGGATGCGTTCTCACGCTGCGCTTCACTGGTGGTTCCCGACTTACGACCAAAGTCTCGCTAAATATTCGCCCGGTATTGTGTTGTTGCTCGAGGTCGCAAAGCGAGCACCCGACTACGGCATTATAAAACTTGATCTTGGTCGTGGGACCCAGCCGTATAAAAAAGCTTTTGCCAATAGCGAGACTGAGTTGTGTGAAGGTTCCATTGAACGGCGTACAACACTGGCGGGATCAGCGCGAGTTGTCCGCAAATCCGTCGACAAAATATTGTACAATATACCCGGATTTTCGAAACCAGCGCAATTGCAACGACGAGCCTTCAATCGGCTTCTTGGGTCAGTCTATCTTGGAAAATAATTAGCTCGAACGCTGCCGACGCGGCGGCACTTCAAACTTTGTTGATAACAACATATCTTTGGCAAACATTTTTAATCTGCGCGGATCAGTCATCGCTTTGGAAACAGAATAAGGAAACCATGCCGATCCATACGGGACGTAAACCCGCAAAGGAACGCCTGCGTCAAACCCGTGTGTCTCTGCCGATTTCATTGGCAAACCGTACAATAGCTCTTGTTCGACTTCAGAATTGCCGTTCTGTAAACGCTTCAAAACCTCCTGAATTAGCCAATCGTCATGGGTCGCGACTCCGACTTCCCGTGCCCTGCCTGCAATCGCGTCAACAACATTAAGATATCCTGCCCTGAGGTCCATATTGGGCTCATCCGGGTCAGGCCACCCCCCTTTGACAACCCGAATCCGCAAGCCGAGTTCAATCGCACGATCTGCATCTTCTATACTCCGGTGCCATCTCCCAGGAATGGCCAAACCTAAGGCTTCGCCGCCGAGGCTTTTGGCGACCGTCAACACATCATCCGCCTGTTCCGGTGCATGGGCGTCAAAATCAACACTACCACCATGCTTTCGGACATTTTCCACGATTTTAGTGACCTGCGTCAAATCTTTATCAAAGGCCGGAACCTTGACGGCCAGGTGAAAATCCAGGCCCGCGTCATGACACTTTTTCACAGCATCCGCATATTGGCTCTCTACCTGATCAGCGGTTTCCTCAAGACTGTGCCAATAACATATTGTCACGCCATGCCCATTGGAATGAATATCCGTAGCAATATTGAGTGCATCTTCGACGGTATCTCCCGTGACATATCGACTGGCAGCCTTTTTCAAAATCGGCATCGCAAGGGGTTCAAGAAACTTACGCACTGGATTTTTTCCTATTTTGAATCTTTTCATTTAGTCGCTTCAGGGCGATCTCCGTTCCATCCACGAGTAAAGCGGTCAAACCGTGAAGTGTATAAGGGTAGACCCGCAGCCGGATCGCAGGGTGCTCGGTTTGTGTCCAGGTCTTGGTCCATCCGGCCGCTTTGCCTAAGAACTCGTAGCGGTCCAATCCTTCATTCACTGCATATTTGATGGTCTCCAGCATGAGCAAATTACCCGGAGAACATTTTCGATATTCTTCGTCATAGCCGATTTTCAACAGCCAAAACCCGCCATCTGATTGTACCGCGATCTGTGTCGCTACCGCTTTGTCATTGATCCGCAAAAATGCAATCCGCAATATGCCCGCTTCACTGGCAAGTATTGCATAGCGTTTGTAAAAGGCTGCCTTTCGCTTGTCTTCCAACAAGGATGTCCCAGCTCGTCCTTTCCAGCCCCGCGTTTCCACATCAATAGCCTCGGCAAGGACTTTATCAATGGTTTCAGGTGTCGGTGCTAAAATCTCTGTCGTGACTTTTCCCAAAGCCTCTGCTTTACGGCCCATGCGTCGGAAATCGGATCGATAGCGTGACGATAGTTTAGACAGAGGTTCCGCCCACTTTTCGTCGAGATCGATATACGGAGCGCCTTGCACCGGCGTTGTCGCCATATAGCCGCCTTTGACAAAGGTTTTTTCAAGAGCGTCTATAAAAGCAGACCTGGCAGAAAAATGTCCGAATCGTCCGGCACGTCCGGCATTTTTAAATACTTTTGCCAACGCTTCCGCGCTCTCTTTCGATCCGAAGATTGTGTCTGCTTGTTCACCGAGCTCTTCGGCACCCATTAAAAAATATCTGCCAGGAAATCCTTTTTGGCACGCAAATGCACCGAGTGCGGCATCCGGTCCGTGTCCAAATTTTATAATTTGGGCTTCGTGATCAGGATACAGGGTTTCAGCCGCCGCCTGAATCCAGATATGATGATGCATGGGCGTGCGGGCAGAAACTGCAATTGAATTTGTAAATTCCGGGAAAATTGCTGAAAAATCATTCAGCACCTCCGAATTCTTATCGATCATGAGCACGCCCCCGCTAGCATCGATACCCCAGTGTCACCCGATATGTGACGTTTAAGGCTTAACCTAGTTATTGGTTGAATCCTAGAGACTTAATCAAAAGGGAGAGTGTCACGCACGATTTCCCCAATAGCTAGAGAAGCGGTCAGTCCCGGGCTTTCAATCCCGTAAAGTGCAACGATGGGCGCGTTATGATCCGCAGGTGACTTAATCATAAAGTCAGGATAAAGCTCGCCACCAATTGCGATTTTCGGACGTATCCCCGAATAACCAGGGTGCAGAGTTTCGTCTCGTATTTCCGGCCAATACCGGCGAATTTCATCATAAAAGTGCACACATCGCGCCGGGTCAACATTATAGTCGACTTCTTCCAGCCACTCTGTATCCGGACCAAAGCGGGCTTGTCCGCCCATATCCAGGGTCAAGTGGACACCTAGTCCATGTTCCGCAGGTGCTGGGTAAATCAATCGGGAAAATGGCGCCCGGGCGCTCAGCGTGAAGTAATTGCCTTTACATAACCGGCTTTCGGGAATCGTGCTCTCAGATATCCCTTTAATTTTATGTGAAAGCGCGGGTGCACTATATCCTGTGGCGTTTATAAATATTTGCGCGTCAAGGGAGACCGGGTCTGCACCTCCAATTTCCAGACGCACATCCTCTTGGGTAGCTTTACCGTAAATGATCGGGGCATTGGTAACCACCATACCTCCACCCGCTTCAATATCGGCCTCGAGCGCCTGCATATAAGCGTGACTATCAATTATCCCCGTCTCTTCAGAATATAGGGCGCCGATACAAGTGATCGACGTTTCAAGTTTACGCGCATCAGACGCATTGATCAGGGATAAGCCTTCAACTCCATTGGCCTTGCCGCGCGCCAACAAATGCTCAAGCTGCGCAAGTTCTGCCTCGTCTTGCGCAACAATCAATTTACCGGTTTTCTGATGCGGGACATGTCGGGAGGTCAGATACTCGTAAAGCATACGCCGTCCAGCAACACAGGTCTTTGCTTTCAAACTTCCGGTCGGGTAATAGAGACCCGCATGGATAACCTCAGAATTACGCGCTGATGTCAGAGTTCCATAAGCATCTTCCGCTTCCAGAACCATGACTTGCCGGCCGGCGTCGGCCAAGGTTTTTCCGATCGCTAAACCGATCACGCCAGCACCGGCAATAATACATTCGATTTTTTCCGGCACCAATGCCCGCCCCATATAAACCATTCTTTCAACTCATATATACGCAGGCCAGTTTTCAATGTACATGACCGTCTGCAATAGATAATGTTTTCACATGTTTAGTTTTCGACATATCCCCCTGGCACAACATGTGTTGCGTAGCTGGTTGACGGGTCATGCCTAATTTCTTTCTTTTTTTGATGCGAATATAAAAAGGAGAATAAAATGAACCGAGAAAAATATCTTGAAATGATGCGTGGTGCCGGTGATCTGGACTACGAAATATACTTAAAAACCAAAGATCTGCTCGCCTGTCAAAAGGAACCCGAGGAACTCTGCAACCCTGATGAACTTCAGTTTATGATCGTGCATCAGGTCGAGGAATTGTGGATGAAATTGATCGCCACGACGCTGCTTGATATTGACGACGAAATGGCGGCAAAAAACACGTATAAAGTCCTGACTTTGTTCCGTCGCGTGCACATTGCCCAGGAAATGATGACCAGCCAATTGACTCTGTTAGAGACCATGAGCCCTAAGGACTATCAGGAAATCAGGATTTTACTTGGAAATGGTAGCGGCCAGGAAAGTCCCGGCTTTCGGGTGATGCTTAAAATGCCGGATGACCTTTGGAAGACCTATGTGCAGGTCTATCTTGAAGATGGCAAGCGTACCCTCGAACAGATCTATGATAGCGAATACACCCACGGCGAAGCCTATATGGTTGCGGAAGCCCTAGCCGAATTCGACGAGCAATTTCAAAAATTCCGCAATGCACACATGCAGCTGATTTATCGTTCTATCGGCGTCGCAGCCAATTCCCTAAAAGGACGTCCGGTGGAAATTTTGCAATCCGGACTTCGGCACAAATTTTTCCCTGAACTCTGGCAGGTGCGTGCAGACATGACAGACAGGTGGGGCGGGAATTACGGTAAAGTCCGAGACAAGCTGGAAATCAAGCCGGATGCGTGAGCACTTTCACGTCCCCGATAACTATTTTCTGTCGCACAGCGTCGGATGTTTACCGAAAAACACAGGAGAGTATGTCGGAAAACAGTACTTTGATCCCTGGCGCCAAACCGGCGGAAATGCTTGGGACGACTGGCTACAAATTATCAATTCCTTTCGGAACCGAATTGCTAATTTGCTTGGCATGAAAACCGCAAATATCTGTCCGCAGACCAATATTTCGAGCGCGTTGACCAAAATTCTTTACAGCCTGCCGAAACGCGCGGGACGCAATGTCATCGTGCTGTCAGAAAAAGATTATCCAACGATTGGGTTTGTGTTTGACCGGGCAAAATCCGCAGGGTTAAAATTGAAATTTGTCACTGGTGACGTGACCGATCCACGAAATTGGTCCGACGCGATTGACGACCATACGGCGCTTGTGCACGTCACACACGCACTCTCCAATACGTCACACCTACTGCCCGTAGCTGAGATTTGCGAGCTGGCAAGGCGCGCAAAAGCCGTATCAGTTGTCGACGCCGCACAATCGGTCGGCATAGTGCACCTACCGACTCACAAATGGGATGCCGATTTCGTCACGGGCACAAGTGTTAAATTTTTATGTGGTGGACCAGGCGCGTGTTTTATGTCCGCGACCGACGAAATGTTAGCTATATGCGACCCCATCGATGTAGGATGGTTTTCGCATGAGACGCCATTCGAAGGGGATATCAATCATTTCAGATACGCGAAAGATGCAACCAAATTCATGGGAGGGACGCCCTCACCAGCACCGCTTGCAACAGCGATCAATGGGTTAAACACGCTTAAAAAGACTGATCTATTTTCCTTACAAATACGGTCACAATCCCTGCTCGACGATCTGCACGATTGCGTCCCTGATATTTATCTCGTTTCGCCGCGAGATCGGGAACAGCGCGGGGGCACGTTGGTCATCGCCCCGCCTGATCGTGAAAAATTCCAATCAATATTGACTGAAAACGCAGTCCTGTGTGACGTACGCAATGAAGGGTTTAGGTTGTCCGTTCACGGATACACTTCGGACGAGGAGATCACAAACCTCAAAGAGATCCTCACCCAGACATTCTAGTGCCTGAAGTGGCGCATGCCTGTAAACACCATTGCCAACCCTGCCTCATCTGCAGCTGCGATCACTTCATCATCACGAATAGAACCGCCCGGTTGAATAATCGCAGTGGCGCCCGCTTCGGCTGCTTGTAACAACCCGTCTGCAAATGGGAAGAATGCGTCAGAAGAGCATACACACCCTTTGGTACGGGGCTCGTCCCAGCCGGCTGCAGCCTGCGCATCTTCCGCTTTACGGGCAGCTATCCGGGCCGCATCGATCCGGCTCATTTGACCTGCACCTACACCTGCTGTTGAACCGTCCTTCACGTACACGATCGCGTTAGATTTCACGTGTTTGGCAACCCGCCAAGCAAACAGCATATCAGCGAGTTCCTGTTTGCTCGGCTGACGCTTTGTCACGACTTTCAAATCCACCAAATCAACATGCCCATTGTCGCGGTTTTGATATAAAAAACCACCCGCGACATTGCGCATGGTCTGGGACGGAGCCAATGGATCAGGCATCCCACCTGTCAGCAAGACACGGACATTTTTCTTTTTGGACAGAACTTCCAACGCGTCCTGATCTGCATCCGGCGCAATGATAACTTCGGTGAATACCTTGCTGATCGCCTGGGCCGTGGCTTTGTCAAGCTTTCCGTTGAGAGCAACGATTCCGCCGAACGCTGAAACCGGGTCACAAGCAAGAGCTTTCGCATGCGCGTCTTCAAAGCTGGATCCCTGGGCCACACCACATGGGTTGGCATGTTTGATGATGGCCACAGCGGGTTTGGCCCCCGCACCCTCGTCACCAAATTCGGCAACCAGCTCAAACGCTGCGTCCGTATCATTGATGTTGTTGTAGGACAATTCCTTGCCCTGAACTTGTCGTGCAGTGGCGACGCCCGGACGGTGGCTACCATCGCTATAAAATGCGGCAACTTGGTGCGGATTTTCCCCATAGCGTAAACCTTGCTTTAAGCTGCCACCCTGAGCATAAAAGGACGGCGCTGGGTCACTCAATTGTTCTGCGAACCAGCCCGATATCTGAGCATCATATTGGGCGGTACGACCATAAGATTTAGCCGCCAACTTTTGGCGAAGGCCATATGTCGTTGATCCATTGTTTTCTTCCATGTCTGCCAACACAGCAGCGACATCATCTGAATCGATACAGACTGCGACGTGTCGGTGATTTTTGGCAGCGGCGCGGATCATCGCCGGTCCACCGATATCGATGTTTTCAACGCAATCATTATAATCGCCGCCTCGGGCTACGGTCTCTGCAAATGGATACAGATTGACGACTAACAAATCGATTGCAGGAATGCTATGATCCTTCATAGAAGCCAGATGATGGTCAATGTCCCGGTCGGCCAACAAGCCGCCATGGACAAGTGGATGCAGAGTTTTCACACGCCCATTCATCATTTCTGGAAAATTAGTAATTTGGGAAACTTCGGTGACGTCTAATCCTGCTTCTTTGATGGCTTTGAACGTCCCGCCAGTGGAAATCAGACTTACGCCTTTAGCCGCTAACGACCTAGCTTGCACAATAAGTTTGGATTTATCGGAAACCGAAATAAGAGCGCACTTTACCGGCACAAGAGGAGCTGTCATGGGAATCACCTAATTAGATTTTCCCGCTCGCTAACATAGATTATAACCTTAAGAAAGCCCACCATTGGGTTCAAACTCAGGAACGAGTGCTGCCAGCGCTTCTTTGACGCCGTTACGGTCCCGATCGTTCGCAGCTTTCAGTAGTTTCTCGATCCGCCGATCTATGGATTTTGGATCAGCGATATGACCTGTGAAACGGAAAATACCTTTGACATATGTCGATTCGAGGTTTTCCTCACTGCCGGTCAATTCTTCCGTTAATTTTTCGCCGGGACGAAGTCCGGTGTATACAATCTTGATATCACGATCAGGCACCAATCCCCGTAAGCGAATTAATTGCCGGGCCAATCGGGTAATATTGACGGGTTCGCCCATATCCAAAACGTAAATGGCCGAATATTCTTTTCGTTGACCGCCATTAAGTGCAGCAGCCTGAAGCACGAGAGAGGCCGCTTCTTCTGTGGTCATAAAATACCGCGTCGCATCTTTATCCG
>JABDMW010000005.1 GCA_013001295.1 Hyphomonadaceae bacterium | reverse complement strand
TCCATGGGGCGATGAAAAATCACCCGATGGGCAGGAAAAAGCCAACACATGGCAAGGCGCATTTCCCATCAAAAACAAAGCAACGGACGGGTTTGGTTCCCGGGCGCCTGTCGGCTGTTTCGAACCCAATGCTTTTGGGCTTTATGATATGATTGGCAATGTCTGGGAACTGACGGACACGGCTTGGGATGCAGGTCAAACGAGCGTCATCAAAGGCGGATCGTTTCTTTGCGCGGAAAACTATTGCCGTCGATACCGCGCGTCAGCCAAGCAACCGCAAGAAAACGATTTTTCCACCAATCACGTTGGATTTCGCACGGTTAAATCAATCACCGAGTGACCTAATCACGGATCCGGTTGAATTCGCATACGACCATAATAGGCACCAACAAACACTCGTCCCTTTTCATCTATGGTTGGACCTGAGAACATATTATTATATTTTTGCGCGCCCATGATGTAGTGAAATGTTGGTTCTCCGGTCAGCCAATTGACCGCCTCTAAAGTCCATTCATTGTCTCGCGCCCCGATAAAATAGACCTGACCTGACCCGGTCGAGACCCACGGCACGCCATTGGGAGAACTGATGGTTTCATTGACCCAGGCTTTTTCCAAACGGCGCTTATTCGGATTCCATTCAAACTTTTGAACGCCGTAAGGCTGGAATTTGGGATTGTTACCGAGCGGGCCGATCGTCGCCCCGCGACCTACGCCTTCGTTCGGCATGAAGAATGGCGTGTTGCGCGGTGTATTGTTGACAACCAAAGCGCCATAGCCAGCGACAATGACCGTCTGTTCGGTTTGGATTTCTTGTACTTTCAAATTACCCATATCCGCGGGTGCCTGTCCGGCAATACGGCGCGACGGTGCGCCGTCGATTTGTTGCCATTCCTCAGGGATCGCGTCCCGCCACATCAACACGACATTCATGCGAATATCCCCATCGGTGATAACAACGAACCGATCTTCATCGCCAAAGCCCATAAGGCTCGGCGTTGCGCCTGTGCCCTCTTCAGTCCCATTGCGGTACGCGGCCGTCCATGCCCCATCGGCGGGATCAACGGAAAGCGCATCGCCGGTCCAAACAACTTTGTGCATATGATTGCGTGAGGCTACATAAATGCCGCCCTCTTCATCGATCGCGATTGAATTGCGCACCCAGCCATAACCGACGCCGCGCGTTTCGGTATCTTCCGTGTCAGCATGCTTAAGCCGAACCGAACGATATTCAGTGAGATCAGGCGAAACAGCAACGATAGTGCCCTTCTCCATCGGGAAAACAATCCACCCGTCATAGGTCATATTCATCCCGACACTGGCCCCCGCTATATCCGCAGGCAGTTTAAACACTTCCTTTTCGACAATTTTTGAACCTGCGTCGCCTTGGGTTTCATCACCATATGCCACGATAGATCCATCTTTCTTGGCCAGATAAAACCAGTCATTGGCACCGACGACCGTATACACACCTGACAATGATTTTAGCGGCATCATGGATTTGACCGCCGTTGGTAGAGCGCTGGCTCCATTATTTTTGTCCAGCTTAGCGATTATTTTATTGGCCCACTCTTCATTCCATTTGTCCGCCACGTCAGATGGCAGATGGTCGATGAGTTCATAGGTTTCATAGTCCAGTTTGAATACGCCATTGACGCCGTTCGTCCAAAGCACGCGCCGGCCATCCGCGTATTCGCCTGACGTGAAAGCCCCGAAATGACCGGGTCCCAAAAACTGATACGCGATTTCATGATCTTCCAATCGACGGGTTTTATCCAAGGGGCCCGGAAGTGGTGTCGAATCCTGTTGCGCCGGGTCTCCATGCGGGATCGGGTTCACCCCTTGCGCCGCCATTGGGTTGACCGCAGGGAAGTTCATATCCATGGGCGCCGATGTTGGGTCAGCCATTTGTGGCGCCAGCGGGAGGTCCAAATCAGGACGCGGTGGAGGCGGGCCAAAATCGCATGTCTTGAGCACGACCATCCCGATCAAAAGGACGAATAGTACAGCGGCAATTTTCAAAAATCGTTTCATGATCTACGTCGCTACACCTGTGTGATATTCCCCGGTCCCCAGTAAGCGCACATTTCTTTTACCTTGCCGTCGTCATCGAACTCAAATGTATCGATAACATCAATTGTCATGCCGCCTTTAGGGAGATCAACGGCCACAGCAACGTCTTTGTCGACATCAGACATACCACCAACGGAAACCGTGAAAGCAAAGGCGGCGCGATTACCGGCAATCCGGGTCGGTCCGTTTTGAGTCAGCCGCGCGCGGTTTTTGACTGCCATTGTGTAAAAATCGAGAATGGCCTGTTTGCCCTCTTTCGGGGGCGTTCCCATAGGATCGGTTACAGTGGCATTATCGGCATACAGATCTGCAATGCCTTGTGCATCCTGGGCGTTAAACAAATCGAAATAGGCTTGCACGGCATCGAGCATATTCTGGGACATAGTGATTTCCTCTTATGGATAGTAACGGCTGATTGTATCGACCACGCAGGCGGGTTTATCTTCACCCTCGATTTCGATGGTGACCCTTAGTGTGGATTGGTAGCCGCCCGGTACTTCCTTGATTTCCATAAATTCGCCAGCGCCGCGCACGCGCGACCCGCTTTTTACAGGGTTTAAGAACCGCACTTTATCGGTGCCGTAATTTATGCCCATTTTCATACCCTTGATTTCAAAGATCTCAGGCATCAACTTTGCAGCCAATGAAAGTGTCAAATATCCGTGGGCGATCGTTGTTCCAAACGGGCCTTGCTTGGCTTTCTCTTCATCCACATGAATCCATTGATGGTCTCCCGTCGCCTCCGCAAATGTATTGATACGGTCTTGCGAGATCTCCATCCAGTCGGACGGTCCGATCTTTAAGCCTTCCTGTCCCATCAGATCGCCGGGATTTTCGATTGTCGTTTTTGTCATATTTATGCCCTTTGGCTGGATGTGGATATGACCTCGCCGGTCATGTAGGAAGAATAATCGGATGCCAGGAAGACAATGACATTAGCCTGCTCCCAAACCTCACTGCCGCGGCCATAGGCCTCTTTGGCTTCGAGTTCGGCGAGCAATTCCTTGGATGTTACTTTGTGCAGGAAGGGATGCAACGCCAATGAGGGCGCGACAGCATTCACACGAACCCCGAATTCCGCACCTTCTACGCCCGCACACCGGGTCAGCGCCATAACGCCCGCTTTTGCTGCTGCATAATGGGCCTGGCCCTTTTGCGCGCGCCAGCCGAGAACCGACGCATTATTGACAATGACACCGCCTTCGCCTGTCTTTTTGAACGACTTTTTCATATATTTCATAGCCGCCCTGTTAATCCGAAAACAGCCATTAAGTGTCACGTCCAGAACCGTCATCCACTGTTCATCCGTCATATCGACAAGATCGGCCGTGCCGCCCAATCCGGCATTATTGATCACCACATCAATGCCGCCCATGGCGTTCTCGGCCTCTTCAAACAAGACATCAACTTCAGTTTGATCAGTGACGCTGCAAATTGTTGTGCCGGGTCTTTGCCCCGTTTCTTCGCGCAATTGATCAGCGGCTTTTTGCAATCGCCCGTCATGAATATCGGAGATAAAAACGACGGCGCCTTCTTCGGCGCATTTTTTGGCTGTGGCAAATCCGATACCGGTGCCGGCTGCTGCCGTCACAACCACGCGTTTTCCTTGCAAGAGGCCGTGTCCGGGAACGTATTCAGGCGGGAGTTTTAAATCAGGCATTGGGGTCACCTCGTGGTTCTTTTGGCATGCCCAGCGCGCGTTCAGCGATCATGTTGCGCTGGATCTGGTTGGTGCCAGCATAAATCGTATCGGCCCGCGAGAACAGGAACATTTTCTGAAGGGCGCCGAATTCACCGTCTTTCATGATCTCAGCTTCAGATCCCACCACATCCATGGCCAGTTCACCCAGATCACGGTGCCAGGTCGCCCAATAGATTTTGGACGTATAGGTCTCCGGGCCCCATTCGCCTTTTTCGGCACCGCTGAGCATACGCAAGGCGCTGAACCGCATGATCTTGAGACCGGCATAGGCTTTGGCAATCCGTTGGCGAATATGGGGGTCGTGATATGCCCCATTGATCTTAGCCAATTTGATGATCTCATTGACTTCATTGGCAAAAATCATTTGTTGACCGAGCGTGGAGGCGCCGCGTTCAAACCCGAGCAGCGCCATGGCGATTTTCCAGCCATCACCAACGCCGCCGAGGATATTTCCTTTGGCCGTCTTAGCTTCAGTAAAGAATAGCTCATTGAATTCCGACCCGCCGGTGATCTGGGTGATGGGGCGGATTTCGACACCGGGTTGATCGAGCGGAACGAGCAAAAAGACCAACCCGTTGCGACCCTTTGATCCTTCTTCCGCACGGGCAATAACAAACACCCAGTCGGCATCGACAGCTAATGATGTCCATATCTTCTGTCCATCAACAACCCATTCATCCCCGACCAGCCGCGCTTTGGTCTTGATATTGGAGAGATCAGACCCCGCATTGGGCTCAGAATATCCCTGACACCAATATTCAGTTCCGGCCCTAATGCCCGGTAAAAATTGCTTTTTTTGTTCTTCGGTTCCGAATGCGATGACAGTCGGCCCAAATAGAGTTTCTCCAATGTGCCCGGACCGCCCTGGCCCGCCATATCGGGCATATTCTTCATTATAGGCGACCATTTCCGGCAGCGAATATCCGCGTCCGCCGTATTTTTTCGGCCAGCCGACGCCGACCCAGCCATCGGCACCAAGCTTTTGTTCCCATTTCTGGCGCAGTTCCGGATAAGCTTCATCATCCCCGAAGGTTCCCCGCCATTTGAGGCAGGCAAACTCACCGGCCAGATTCTCTTTCATCCATGTCCCGAACTCGTCTCTGACTTTTTGGACCGGGTCACTCATGCCGCGTCCCCCAGTAATCCCACAGCTAGGCGCTCATAATCCCGAGTTGGCGTTCCGAACATCGTCCGATTGGCACGAGCACGTTTGAAAAAGAAATGCAGCGGGTATTCCCAGGTAAACCCGATACCGCCGTGCAGCTGGATAGCATCGCCCGCGACCTTGAAAAACATCTCAGTGGCCGTCGCTTTTGCGATCAAAGCCGCTTCGGTTTTTTCTGCGGGCTCGGCAGTAGCTGCATAGTAAACAGCCGAGCGTGCCTCTTCGATGGCAACATACATATCTGCACATTTGTGTTTAATCGCCTGGAAGCTGGCGATTGTGCGGTCGAACTGCACACGTTGGCCGGTATATTCCAACGTCATATCAAGACATTTTTGTGCCCCGCCGATACATTCCGCAGCGAGAGCGATGAAGGATTGAATGACCAATTCATTGAGATCGGCTTCAGAAATAGTTCCGATAATGGTCACATCAGATTTATTCACCGCGTCAAGACGGATGTCAGCAACAGCACGTGTGGGATCCATTGTCTGATGAGCTTTGATCTGCAAACCATTGGTTTTATTGGGTATCGCAATAATTTCAATTTTATCGGCATCCCGGAGGGATAATAATATTAAATCAGCATTTGCAGCGGATACGACATGCGAGACGCCCCCGGAAATCTTTCCATCTTCCAGCTTCAGAGCATTGTGACCATCGCAGTAACTGACAATCAACTCACCGGAAGCGATCTTAGGCAAGAGGTCGGCTTTCGCCGCGTCAGATCCGCAGGCGGTAATTAAATCGACAGATATTCCGCACGTCGAAAGAAATGGTACGCTGGCAAGTGACGCGCCTAATTCTTCCATTATGACAACGCGTCCCAGATCACCCAGCCCTGCGCCACCATAGGCTTCATCGATAGCAACGCCGGCCATGCCGAGTTCTTTTGTCAATGATTCCCATGCCTTAGCGTCGAATCCTGTTCCGGCTTTGTGCACCCCTTCCGGTCCTTGCCCGCCGTCAAACCAGTCCTGAGCCCAGCCGCGAACGGCTTCCCGGATCATGTCATGGTCTTCGCTAAACGGATACGCCATTACACCCCCACCCCGTGCATCCCAAACTTGATTTGGGATCCAGCTCTATCCGAAACGTTCTTAAAATTTTGCCGTACGATACTGGATCCCAGCTTACGCTGGGACGCGCGGATATGAGTGTAGTTAAATGCCGTCATGTCCCGTAGACTTTCTGGGCTGGCGGTGTGATTTTTTGCAACTCCGCGATGACCTCGCCGATTTCCGCCGGTTCATAACGCGCGCCCTTATCCTTGACCGGCCCGGTTTTCCAGCCTTCCGCGATCGAAAGTTTACCGCCAAAGCTTTCAAAACAATTCCCGGTGACATGAGCGGAATGGACACTGCACAAATACACGATCAGTGGCGCGACATTGGCCGGATCAAACCGGTCGAAACTGCCGTCTTCAGGAACTTTCATCATCTCCGCGAAAACATCTTCGGTCATGCCGGTTCGCCCTTGCGGGGCAACCGCATTCGCTGTGATCCCATAACGGCCGAGTTCAGCCGCCTGATTGAGCGTCAGAGAAAGAATACCGCCCTTCGCAGCCACGTAATTCGATTGCCCGACCGACCCCTGCAAGCCGGCGCCTGAGCTCGTATTGATAATCCGCCCTTTGGGATCATCACCGGCTTTCGATTTGCCGCGCCAGTATTTGGCCGCATGGGATGAAATACAGAAATGCCCTTTCAGATGCACTTTGATCACCAAGTCCCAGTCTTCTTCCGACAAAGACGTGAACATCCGGTCCCGGTTATTGCCGGCATTATTGACCACGGCATGGAGGTCTCCAAACTCGTTAATAGCGGCTTTGACGATCCTGTGGGCACTTTCATAATCGGTGATATCATCAAGATTGACGATGGCTCGGCCGCCGGCAATGCGGATTTCATCAACCGTTGCACCTGCGGTTTCCGGATTGATGTCATTGACGACGACATTGGCCCCTTCCGCGCCCAAGGCGAGTGCATAGGCCCGGCCAAGGCCACCGCCTGCGCCGGTCACAATAACCGTTCGGTTTTGGCAATAGGTCGTCATTTACAGCCTTTCGAGGATGGTGACATTGGCAACACCACCACCTTCACACATGGTTTGAAGACCATAGCGCCCGTCTGTGCGCTCCAACTCATGCAAGAGCGTGGTCATCAGCTTGGTTCCGGTTGAACCCAGCGGATGTCCCAGCGCAATCGCACCGCCATTCACATTGACTTTGGCGTGGTCAAATCCGGTTTCTTTCATCCAGGCCATCGGCACGGGCGCGAAGGCTTCGTTACATTCGGCGATATCAATATCGTCGACACTCATCCCGGAGCGCTTTAATGCGCGTTTTGTTGCGGCTATCGGGCCGGTCAACATCATGATGGGATCGTCCCCCATCACGTCCAGATGATGGATACGAGCGCGCGGTTTCAAGCCGTAGCGTTTTACCGCGTCTTCAGAGGCGATCAACATGGCAGATGAGCCGTCGCATGTCTGGCTGGCCACAGCTGCAGTTATTCGCCCGCCTTCTTGCAGAACATCCAATTCGCCCATTTTTTCCAATGTAGAGCTGGCGCGTATCGTTTCATCTTGGTCCAGACCATTGATCGGCGTAATTTCCTTGTCGAACCGGCCTTCAACCCGGGCCCGTTCAGCTCGCATATGGCTTTCCAGAGAATACACCTCCAGATCTTCTCTTGAAAAATCCCATTGCTTGGCGATCTGCTCTGCGCCGTAAAATTGGCTGACAGGCTTGTCGCCAAACCGGGCTACCCAGCCCTCAGACCCGGAATACGGGTCTTTAAAGCCCAAATCACGCGCACAGATCATCGCTGAGCCGATTGGGATCTTGGACATGGTTTGGACCCCTCCAGCGATCACAACGTCCTGTGTACCGCTCATAACGGCCTGCGCGGCAAAATGAACGGCCTGTTGGGATGATCCGCACTGACGGTCGATGGTGACGCCCGGAACCGTCAAATCATAACCAGCAGTCAACCAACAAGTCCGGGCGATATTCCCCGCGAGCGGCCCAATTGCGTCCAGGCATCCGAAAATCACATCGTCATATTCGGTTTCCGGGATATCATTGCGCTCGACGATTTCTTTGATCACGTGTGCGCCGAGGTCAGCCCCATGGATTTCTTGAAGCGACCCCCGTCGTTTTCCGGTCGGGGTCCGCGTTGCGTCGATAATATATGCTTCAGCCATTTTAGTCTCCTATGCCGCGAAACTGGTGCCGGGGCCAAGCTCGGCCTCGCCATCCAGAATCAAGTCTTCCAATTGTTTCATATGATAGTTCCGGTCACCCCATTCCCCGCACAGCGCCCAGGCGCGTTTCATGAACAGATGAAGATCAACTTCGTATGTATAGCCCATGCCGCCATGCACTTGAATAGCGGTTTCGGCGGCCAGCATCGCCGTGTCAACCGCGGCGATCTTGGCCGTGTGTACGGCCCGCCCACTTTGTAGCGCTGCCAATTGCACCATAGGCCTTGTAAATTCGATTTGCGCGTGAACCGTAGCAAGGTGATGTTTGATCGCCTGAAACGACCCGATGGGCTTTCCGAATTGATGCCGTTCTTTGGCATACTCCACCGACATATCCACCATACGTTTGGACAGGCCGACCAGCTGCGCTGCTGTGAGGACGGCACCGTGATGTTCCACGAATGAATTATGCTCGCCCGGTTGAGTGGCCGATGATAGTCCTCTGAGTGGATCGATTGACTGACGTGTTTCAAATTTGACCTTTGGCACACTAACGGGTTCGCCGCCATCGCGTGTCGTGCGGATAAATAGATCGCAATGAACGGCTTGGTTATTGTTCGACAGCAGTGGCGAAAGAACGCCCACAGCAAGGTCGCCTGCCAATACCTGTTTAATTTTACCGGTTTCACCCATTGCATTCAGAAGCGGCACGCTTATGCCCGCCAATTCGACAAGCGATTCTGGTAGTGCGACATACCCGGCGGCTTCGGCAATTCCCGCCATGACCGACAAATCTTGCTCTAACCCGCCAACAGATTCAGGTGCCATGATCCCGAGTAGGCCCAGTTCAGAGAATTGCGGCCACAAATCGTCGACTTTTTCATTGGCAACAATGAGCCGCATCCGCTCCAACGTATTCTCCCCATCGAACACGGCTTTCGCCGCATCTATGAGATCTTGTTGGTCCTGGGTGTACCGGAAATCCATTAGAAGACCTCCCCCAACACTCTGCTCATCCCAAACTTGATTTGGGATCCAGTTCTTTCTGACAAATTCCTGTGTGATTGGCCATACAGGCAGGATCCCAGCTCGCGCGTTTCGCCCGAACCGCTTGGCTGGGATGAGCGGATAATGAGGAGATATCTGGAGTCGCTACGCATCATTTTCTTGGAAGCCCCAATACACGCTCGGCCAGGATATTACGCTGAATTTCATTAGTGCCCGCATAGATCGGACCGGCGAGGCTGAACATATATCCGTCGAGCCAGCGACCATTGTCTTCGGCGTCGGCCCCGCTTTCCAATTCTGCCCGCGCGCCCAAAATAGTCATTGCCGTGCGGTGGAGATGCCGATCCATTTCCGACCAGAATATCTTGTTGGCACTCGCTTCTGACGAGATCGAGGCCCCTGCGCCGACTTGGGCAACCAATGCATAGGTGGCAGCACAAAACCTCTCCGCAGTCATCCAGGCTTGCAAGACCTGTTCTCGGATACCCGACGAAACCCGGTCTCTATTTTTCTTGTAGAGATCGACGAGCCGGGCCGCAGCCGCCTGAAACCGCGCCGGTGAGCGCAGCAGAAGCCCTCGTTCAAACCCGGCAGTGGCCATGGCAACACCCCAGCCACCGTGCTCGGGACCCAACAGGTTGTCCACGGGCACACGCACTTCATCAAAGAACAGTTCGGCAAACCCCTCATCACCGTCCAGCTGTGCAATCGGGCGTATAGTCAGACCTTTGCTGTCCAGAGGCACAAGAATTTTTGACAGGCCTTTGTGACGCTCGCTACCCTCTTCGGTGCGGAACAGGCCAAAACACCAATCGGCATATACGGCTCGCGATGACCAGGTTTTTTGGCCCGAAATGACATATTCATCGCCTTCCCGAACGGCCTTAGTGCGGATGGCCGCCATATCCGAGCCTGCCCCCGGTTCTGACCAGGCCTGCGCCCAGATTTCATCGCCGGATGCCATGGCCGGCAAAAAGCGCGCCTTTTGTGCATCTGTTCCAAATTCCATAATTGTGGGGGCGAGCAAGAAAATTCCGTTTTGCGACACACGCAACGGCGCATCTGCCCTGTAGTATTCTTCCTCAATGATCAGCCAATGGGTGAGATCGAGACCACGTCCACCATATTCAACTGGCCAGCTGACATTGCCCCATTTGTCTTTGGCCAGTGTGCGTTCCCATTCGCGGTGCAGTTCAAACCCTGCTTTTGTGTCAAAACTTGGCAGGCGTTCAGACGGCACATGCGCAGCCAGCCATTCGCGGACTTCGGCCCGGAACGCATTCTGTGCATCTGTGAACTTAACTTCCACGCTTATTTCTTGTCCTTAAATTCAGCAGCCTTACCGGTTTCCACAAAAGCATCGCGGGCTTTTTGACTGTCTTCATGCATATACATTTCGAAGGTGAAACCCTGTTCCCACCGATAAGACGCATCGACGTCAAACGGCTCAATCCCGTTGAGTGCCTGCTTGGCGATCCGTAAGGCATCGCGGGATTTCGACGCCAGCGTTTCGGCGTAACCTCTTGCTTCTTTGAGCAAATCTTGTTTGGGAGCAACTTTCTCGATACCGCCCAGGCGGTACGCTTCTTCAGCCGGAATTTTGCCGCCGGTCAGGAAAGCCGCCCGAACTTTGGCGACGCCGAGCATGCGTTGCAAATGTGCCGCCCCGCCCATGGCGCCCCTGTCGATCTCCGGCAGAGAGAAATATGCATCGTCTGACGCAATGACGATATCCGCTGCCCCGCACATAATGACACCGCCACCGATGATATACCTGTGGGCGGCAACAATGACCGGGATCTCGCAATCATGGATCGACTTCCCGGTCAGGTAATTGCCTTTGTTGACGTCAACAATCGCGGCGCTGTTATCAGCAAGTTCCTTGATATCGACACCGGCGCAAAACCCTTTGCCTTCGGCGCGGATCAGAATGACCTTCACATCCTGGCGTTTCCCGAGAGATGTGATGATTTCGGGGATTTCATTCCACATCTTGCCATTGAAGGCGTTGACGGGTGGATGGTCAAAAACCACCTCAGCTATCCCTTTTGAAACCTCTGTTTTTATGGGCATTTTAGGCTCCTACTCGTTTCAAGCATTGCTCTGAATCCGTGACGATGCCTTGAATAATCTCAGCGCAACTCGGGAGGCTATCGATCAACCCGGCAATCTGACCACTTGGAAGCACCCCTTCATCGGGCTTTCCTTCGACCATGGCTTTCTGGATGATCATCGGTGCATTGCCCGCCATCATGGTTTGGCCCAGCGTCATGTCGGTCTTGCTCGCCATACCCCAAGCCGTCTTGACGGTTTGCGTCATCGACATCCCGGTTTGCGATTTATATTTCATACCGTTTTGAAATGCCCGCAAAAGCATTCCTAATTTCGATGATTTTTCAAGGTCTTGCAAGGTTTCGTTCAACACCATGCGCTGCGGTAAACCGTCGAGTTTTGTCGAAACGGGAATTTTCGTAACTTCGGCTTTTAAATATTCCGCCTTTGTCGCTTGAGGCGTCGGGCTATCGGAACTCATCATAAAGCGTGTGCCCATAGCAATCCCATGAGCTCCAAAGGCCAAGGCCGCTGCCAGCCCGCGCCCATCTTTAAAACCGCCGCACGCGACAACAGGAACACCCAGGTTTTGATCCAAGACCTGTCCAAGTAAGAGCCAGGTCGGTGTATAGCCTGTATGACCGCCGCCTTCTTGCCCCTGACACACCAATATGTCGGCGCCCATCTTTACCGCCTTACCCGCGTGCTTGCTGGCACCAATGGTCGGTACACATTTAAGGCCGGCCGCTTTGACCTTCTCGACGATTTCTGGGGATGGACCCCGTCCATAGGATAGTGCCGCTATATCATAGTCGATACACATATCTATAATCTTATCAATGCCTTGCTGGAAGGCATGAATGTTGACGCCGAATGGTTTGTCGGTTTGGTCCTTTATGGTTTTGATCTCGGCTTCGCATTCTTCCGGTGTCATGACGGCCGCGGCCAGAAACCCGAATGCCCCCTCTTTAATACTGGCGCTCACCAATTGGGAAGTCGATACCCAACCCATCGCAGTCTGGATAACCGGAACCTGACAGCCAAGGGCTTCAGTGAGTGGAGTGCGAAGCGCAATATGCATTACCCGCCTTCTTTATCCTTATTGCTTTTGGCCATGCTTTTGCCGTCAAATCCGGCGATATAATCGCCTTTGACAAGCGTATTGTTGGCATGAGCAAAATGGTGATAGCCAAATACCGCATCCATACCTGAGCGTTTGCCCTGTAAGTCTTCGATTTGGTTGCACGCCTGTTTGGTTAAGGCGGCCGCCAATCGTGGCTGTCTGGCGATGCGGTCAGCCCAATCCTTGACCGCGGCCTCGAGTTCATCCCGCGGCACAACCTTGTTGATCATTCCTGCGGCAAGAACGCGATCTGCGCTCCAGCGTTCGCCTAAAAGAAGGAATTCTTTGGCCAGGCGCACATTGAGCTCGAACGGATGAGCGAAATACTCAACGCCGGGGAATCCCATCTGGACAACCGGATCTTGAAAGAAAGCATCGTCCGAAGCGACGATCAAATCGCACACCCAGGCCAGCATAAGGCCTCCGGCGATACATCCTTTATGGACTTGTGCAATTGTCGGTTTGGGAACTGCGCGCCAGCGGCGGCAAAATTCCAGATAGACTTCCTGCTCGCGCACATAGGCTTTTTCTGCGCCCGGCTTATTGTCATGGTTATAATTCATCGAGCGACGGTCGTCGCGCCCCTGATGAAAGTCCCTGCCCGGCGTGCCGATATCGTGACCGGCCGAGAAATGCTTGCCATTGGCGCGGAGCACAATGCATTTCACATCATCGTCGCTGGTCGCTTTAAAAAACGCATCATCCAGCGCATATAGCATCTGAGAATTTTGCGAATTATGATATTTGATCCGGTTGAGCGTCAGATAAGCGACAGCGCCGTCGATTTCATAGAGAACCGGATTCTCTTCTTCATAGACGATATCAGCGTCAACCTTTGGTACCGTTTCATTGTGTTCAGACATTTCAAGCCGCCTTTCGTCCCGAAGGATTATCCTTGAAAATGTACGCGCGCATATTGTGCGGGTCTAGCTCGGAAATAATTTTGAGTTGTTCGTCCGTCGGCGAGGGCGTTTCTCCAAGATTATCCGGCCTGATCAAATCAAAACCGGTATTGTCCTGAACCTCATCGAAACTGACGCCGGGATGCAAGGACCGCACACGAATCGCATGATCCGGGCCTTCAAAGTCGAGCACACAAAGATTGGTCACGATGCTACGGTGATCGAGGCCGACCGGGTATTTACCACCCGGATACCGTTCAGGATTATACCCGGCTCCACTGACCATATCCACTTCGCCCGCGACCAAAGCCCGCGTATTGTGATTGGCAAAAAACATGGAGGTGCGATTATTGACCGTATTGCCCGGCAACCCCCTCACTCCAAGCATCGTCACTTTTGGCGCTTTATAATCGCCTATGCAGGACAAATTCATCTGCCCATATTTATCGACCTGAACCGGTCCAACAAAGGCGTGACGATTTCCTTTAGGGATTAAGTCGAATACGCGTTCATATCCGATCTGACCTTCTTTCTTCGGAACATATCCATTGCGTTTTCCGACCGGTACGGGTTCGGCCGCGAAATAATATTCGCCGTCGCTCATCATCAAGCCTGGCAGGAAAGTCTTTTTCGCCAAGGATCCACCCAAACGCGGCACAAGCCCGATGACCGTTGCAAACACTTCCGGGTGTTCATCACGGAAAATATCAGCGCCGGCGCAAATACAGAGTTCTGCTAAGGAGTAGTCGTTCATTTTTACCTCCTAAAATACCGGTAAAGGCAGGCTGCCGATATGATCTGCACCGCCCACCGATTTAAGATAATCATCGGTTTCGATGAATTCAGACACATACCCTTCCCAGCCTTCTTTGGCTGTCGCGGAATAGGCCTTTAGATGGGCGACATCTATCCCGTAATCCGGACCGTTACTGGTTGGATGCGCCCCGAAAGGCACTTCAGCCACGCCAGTGATTAAATTGCGCTCAATCGGCATGCGCATGATTTTGTGATCATCGTCGAACGCGCTGGTTTCAACTATTTTTTCCGTTGTCAGGAATGACTTGTCAGCCGCGCGACAAAACCATTCATCAAAGAATACGTCCGGTCCCCCGATAAAACTGTTTCCCAATTGGTCGGCCTCACTGACGTGACACAGGGCCACGTCGAGCTTGATCGCCGGCATAGCCACGTAATGATCATCGCTATAGGGACTTTTCATCACTTTGATATCGGGATTGTGGGTGAGCACGTCCGTGCCTAATCCGGCCAGACAGGGTAAAAAATCAAGACGTTGCGCGGCGGCTTTCAGCCCCAATTGGAACATGCCTTCGTCGACTTCCATGACCTCAAACTCACCGGCTGATCGGGCGCGCCTGAAATGTGCTTCCAATGGAATGACGTCCAAGGAGACAAACCCAAAGATCAGCTTCTTGATTTTACGCGCACTTGCGAGCATGCCGACATCACAGCCTCCATAAGCCGCAATGGTCAGGTCCTTAAGGTCGGATTTGACGATTTCACGGATCAAAGCCATTGGCTTTCGCCGACCGCCCCAACCACCAATCCCGATCGTCATACCGCTTTCCAGCTGATCGACAATATCGGCGACCGACATGCGTTTATCTATTACGGGATATCCCATTTATTTTTCCTTATTCGACCACCGGAAAATCATACTCATGCCCCCAGAGATCGCCGATTTTTGATTTGGTGGGTTTGAACTTCGACCAGTCCTTAATTTGCTTACCATCATAGCCGACTTCAATACCGATCCCGCCCGGGGCAAAGAAATAGAATGAGACCATCTCATCATTGGCGTGACGGCCAAGTGAGGCAAAAATATGCAGGCCCGCTTTTTTGACCCGTTCCATACAATCTCCGACCTCATCAATCGTATTCACTTCAGCCATCAAATGCACAACGCCCGTCGGATTGGGGAAATTATACAAACCCAATGTGTGATGGCGCGGATTATCGGCGTGCATGAAGTAGACACGCTGATCAGGAAGCCCTTCTGCAAATGCCGGCAATCTCAAATCGTCGCTGACACCGAACCCCATGACTTTAAGGTAAAACTTTATCGTCGGCTCATTATTGGGCGCAGGCAAAACCATGTGACCAAGCCCCATTTTTCCGGTTTTGAAGCCTTTAATGCCGTGACCCGGTTTAAACGGCTCGCCTTTGGCGCGTCCGTGAAAAATTTCAACGACATTTCCAGACGGGTCTGTCACCGACGCGAAGGCTTTCACTGCCCGATGCTTGCAGGCTTTGGCATCGCCGTGACAAACATCGATTTTTGCTTTTTCGAAGGCTTTTATTTGGTCGATATAAGCTTTCTTGGAGGCCATTTGATATCCGCCCGCGACAAACCGATCCGCTTCACCTTTGCGGATCATGTAGCGGAACGGCGCATTATCCATGCGCAGATATTTGGCGCCTTTTTCACCAAGGGATTTCGCCACGCCAAATCCCAAGACGTTTTTGGCAAATTTCGCCCAGCCCGCCGGATCCTGCATCTCTAAAATCACATAGCCTAAATTTGCGACACGCATCATTCTCTCCCTTTTTGTTTTTTAAGGTCCAGTGCAACATCGACAATCATGTCCTCCTGCCCCCCGACCATGCGGCGGTTACCAAGTTCCACGAGAATTTCCCGCGTATCCATATCATAATCCTCGGCCGCTTTTTCCGCGTGCCGCAAAAAGCTGGAATAAACACCGGCGTAGCCCAGGCTTAGCGTTTCGCGATCAACCCGGACGGGCCGATCCTGAAGTGGTCGTACAAGATCCTCGGCTGCGTCCATCAATTTGTAGACATCACAGCCGTGTTTCCAGCCTTTCTTATCAATCGCAGCGATTAAGACTTCCAATGGCGCATTGCCCGCACCTGCCCCCATCGCCGCCAATGAGGCATCGACACGGCGTGCGCCATTTTGCACCCCGACGATTGAATTGGCCACGCCGAGCGAAAGATTGTGGTGGGCATGCACACCCCGTTCTGTTTCCGGTTTGAGGACCTCATTGTAGGCTTGAAGCCGTTCGGCATATCCATCCATATCGAGCGCACCACCACTATCGGTCACATAAATACACTGCGCGCCATAGTCTTCCATCAGCTTGGCTTGCTTGGCCAAAGCTTTCGGTTCGCTCATATGGCTCATCATCAGGAACCCAATTGTGTCCATGCCTAGCTCACGCGCCATTTCGATATGTTGTTTGGAAACATCCGCTTCGGTGCAATGGGTGGCAACCCGCACAGACCGTACACCGAGATCATAGGCCCGTTTTAATTCTTCGATTGTCGCGATACCGGGTAGAATAAGAGTTGTTACGACGGCATTTTCAACCACATCGCAAACGGCTTCTATCCATTCCCAATCCGTGTGGGCGCCGAATCCATAGTTGAAGGCCCCGCCATTAAGGCCGTCGCCATGGGCAATTTCGATGGCATCAACACCCGCCTCATCGAGTGCTTTGGCAATTGCGCGCACATGATCCACCGAATATTGATGGCGGATGGCGTGCATGCCATCGCGCAGCGTCACATCCTGAATATACAGACGGTCTTTGGTTGGATCCTTCACGATACCGCTCATGCCGCCGCGCTTATTTGTGTCCCTGTCGCTCACGATGTTCGCTCCGCGCCTCTTGTAAATTTTTTGCGGGCGATCGCTTCCGCTGTCCCCATGCCCGCAGAGGTCATGATGTCGAGATTGCCTGCGTATTTAGGCAAATAGTGTCCAGCGCCTTCAACTTCCAGGAAGATGGTGACTTTCGTCCCTTCATAGGTGCCGAGGCCCGGGATAAAGAGCGGATTATTGCCGGCAAAAGTCTCGAACTGGACTTCTTGTTTTAACCGGTATCCCGGAACATAAGCTTGGACATCGGCGACCATATCGGCAACCGACTTCCTGATCTCGTCCGGTTTGCCCCCGACAGAAAACGCATAAACCGTATCGCGCATGATCATGGGCGGTTCGGCCGGATTAAGAATGATAATCGCCTTGCCCTTGGCGGCACCACCGACATCTTCAATCCCTTTCGCCGTCGTACGGGTAAATTCATCAATATTGGCGCGCGTGCCCGGTCCGGCAGAACGCGACGAAACCGAGGCGACAATCTCCGCGTAAGGCACAGACTCGCTCACCCGGGTTACCGCATAAACCATAGGAATGGTCGCCTGCCCGCCGCACGTCACCATATTGACATTTGGCGCATCCAGATGTGCGTCCATATTCACGACCGGCACACAATAAGGCCCTATAGCAGCCGGCGTCAGATCGACCATTTGCTTGCCTTCGGC
>JABDMW010000020.1 GCA_013001295.1 Hyphomonadaceae bacterium | reverse complement strand
CGAGCGGGACATGAATGTGCGCGGGGCTGTGCACAATGCGGTGCAGGCAGCGCGGTTGCTCGGCGGGGCGGCCATTCTGATCGGGGACGGTGCGGCGCATCCGGAGCGTCCTTTGACATCGGTGAAGCCCGGCGGGATTAAATACCTGCACGTGTTTGCCCGCACGGAACTCGCCGCGGAGGAAGCGGACCGCGAGACCGATCTCGCCAGCCCCGATTTTGGTAAGTACACATATTATACGGTCAAGCAGGTACAGGGAGGCCGCGAGCGCGAGGTGAAAATTCATGCGTCGCGCCTGATCATTTTTAACGGCGCCCATGTCCCGACGCGGTCAGGGTGGGGCGACAGCGTCTTGCAATATTGCTGGGAGCCGATCCGTCAGGCCGAAAGCGCCCTGGCCAATATCATGGCCCTGATCGGCGAGGCCAAGCTCGATGTGATCTCGGTGCCCGATCTCGCGACCATGTTGTCAACCGCATCGGGCGTCAAAAAAGTCCAGGAACGGTTCATGGCCGCCAATGCGATCAAATCAATCCTCGGCGTCACACTGATCGGGTCCGGCGAAAGCTGGGAGCGTAAGCAGGTGAGCTTTGATCAATTGCCGGCGCTGGCGGGTCAATTCCTGCAAAATTGCGCCTCGGCAGCCAAAATGCCGGTCACGCGACTATTGGGCCAAAGCCCGGCAGGGCTCGGCTCGACCGGCGCCAGCGAGACGCGGCATTATTATGACATGATCAATGGCCGGCAAGAGACCGGCTTGCGTACAGCGCTCACTCGGCTCGATCGGTTGTTAATCGCTCATGCGGGCGCCGGCCTCTCCCCGTCAGACTACATTTGGAACCCGCTCACGCAAATGAGCGAACCGGACGCCGCCGCCGCGGCCAAACTCCGCGCCGAAACCGCCGCCATCTACGCGGAGAGTGGGCTGGTGGAGATGGACGTGTTGCGGGCGCGTGTGGAGGCACGGTTGAAAGGCGAATAAGTCGGGCACGCAATTCTCTTCCTCCCCGATTGTACCGGCGAAGGCCGGTATCCACCAAAACCTATATACCACACCTTGTTTTCACCCGATAAAATCTATATGTTCATGTAATGTTCTATGTGTATATGGTGACGAACAAGCCGAACGGAACGCTCTATATTGGGCAGACCGACGATCTTTCTAAGCGCGCGTTTGAGCACAAGACAAAAGTTTATCCGGGGTTCTCCAGAAAGTATGGCTGCACCAAATTAGTGTGGTTTGAACGCCACGAAACCCGCGCGTCCGCCGTGCTCCGCGAAACCCGAATGAAGGAATGGAAACGGTCATGGAAGATCCGCCGGATCATGAAGCTTAATCCTGACTGGAATGATTTATCGGAGGAATGGACGGAAACGGATGTGTTTGACAAACGCCGGTTGTTTGATCCCGCGGTCTTATAGTCGCAATATTTACATTGGTTAGACTCCCCGATGGACCCCGTCCTTCGACGGGGCAATCGGCTTGGAGGGGAATCAAATTTCCGTCCACAACTCCCGGAGCATTAAGATGACACCCCTCTCACCCGACCGTACCGGCGGAGGCCGGTATCCATTAAAATCTAATGATAGATTGTTGAATGGGCTGGCGCTCTCACTTTTACTTTATCCTAATGTGGATGCGCCTTCCTATGGCGGTTTATCATCTCGATGGACCCCGTCCGTCGACGGGGCAATCGGCTTGGAGGGGAATCAAATTTACGTCCACAACTCTCGGAGCATTAAGATGACACCCCTCTCTCCGACTGTACCGGCGGAGGCCGGTATCCATTAAAATCTAATGATAAATTGTTGAATAAGATGGCGCTCTGGTTATTCGCCCATCCTAATGAGGATGCGCCTTGCGGTGGGGGTCCATCATCCCGATGGACCCCGTCCTTCGACGGGGCAATCGGAAGGTAGGAGAAGGCTGCAGCTTAACTCAATAATCCCCAAAGACTTTTTTGAGACTGATGCCTTTAACAACAAAAAGATCGTCATCGATAATTCTAACATAGCTCGACTTTTCGAAAGCTAAGCGTTTTGATGGGAGCGCAAGGTTGACGGTAAAGGGATAAGGAATATGTCTATCGAGATCCTCTTCCTGAAGTAAAGATTTCATAGCATCGATTATGAGTTCATCTTCTTGAAACCTTGAATCCACGATAGCGATTTCGTTTTCAACCGGATAAGCTCTACGAAGTTTCATTGATGGGAAGTCAGCAATGACCAACCACTCACGGACGGGCCGCCAATCGAATGGCGTTTGACACCATTCTCCAAGATTTTCGTGAATTCTTTGCTTCTCCGATATATTTTCTGAAGACGCCAAAACATGAAGTTCTACTTCTACTTCACCACACCCATTTGAAACGATTATTTCATCCGTTCCGGGAACTTCCTTCACGCGTTCTTCTTCAACGTATTGGAATGAATGAAGGGAGGCGACATATGCGACTTGGTTGGTCGAAGCCTGATCTAAATCAGGAACGGATGCGCACGAGATCAAAATCAAAAATTGGCAACAGATGAAACCTAATTTCACGGATGCGCCTTCCTATGACGGTCCATCATTTCGACGGCGTCTTTGGCGTCCTTCAGGCCGGCGCCGGTGACGTCGCGGAAGATTTTGATCGCTTCGATTTTGCGTTTGTTTTCGAGTGCACCGATAATGCGCTCGAGATCGTCACCTGAAATTTCATAATCCACATCACCGGTTTTTGTGGTCATGCGTCCCGACGGCGTATCGACGCCGATGGTGCGATTGTCTGCTTTCATCAGCTTGCCGCCGAGCCAGAAGCCGAGGGTGAAAACGCCGACAATGACCATAATCGCTTCGGTTGAGATATTTTCCATTCTAGCCTCCGGGATGAAGACTATCAGGGTTTAGAAAATGGCGAAAGGCCGTCGCCTCAACTATTTGACCTGCAACCAATTCTTCTTTGGCGTGTGCCAAAAGGCACGATCAATGAACCGGATCTATTTGGCGATATAGTCTTCGTAGAACGGGGTTTGTTGGTCATTATAACTCACGACTTCGAATTCTATCCCGTCCTGATCATTAAAGTAAAACCGGTGCCCCGGTTCATAATGGCCGAAATTATACGGTTTAAACCCGGCGCTCATCACAGCTTTTTTGAGCGCGTCCAGGTCCTCGACAACGATGGCGATATGATTAAGCCCGTTGATGGTTTTATAATTTTCTTCTTTAGATTCCCTGGGGTTGCCCGTGGCATAAAGGGCCAGATATTGCGTATCTGTCCCGACATGCACGGTATAGCCATTGTCCATGCTGGCGCCTTCCCAGCGGATGTGCCAGCCAAACAAGTCGATCAGATTGGCGGCGGTTTTTTTCGGGTCCTTCACGGTCAGATTAATGTGTTCCAACATGCCGATACTCATGACGATCTCCTTTCAATATTTTGATCTGGACTCAGGCTAAGACCTCAAGTTAACTTGAGGTCAAGCGGTTTTTTGGAGAAAAATTATGGCGGCAAAAAAGGGATTTCTAATCGGGAAAGTGGCGGCACGAACCGGGATCGCTGTGTCGGCCATACGCCACTATGAAGACATTGGCCTGATCCGGTCTGAACGCAATGCAGGCGGACAACGGGTGTTCCTGGCCTCGGATATAAGACGTATCTCGTTCATCATCATTGCGCAAAACCTGGGTTTTACGCTGGCGCAAATCAAACAGCAGTTCGACGGCCTGCCGGACAACCGTACACCAACCAAAAAGGACTGGGCCAGGATCAGCAGCAGTTTCGGCCGCGAAATCGACGACCGGATCGCGGCCCTCACGCTGATGCGCGAAAAACTGACCTCCTGCATTGGCTGCGGGTGTTTGTCTTTGAAATCCTGCGCGCTCTATAACGCGGAAGATCGGGCGTCGCGGCTCGGGCCCGGACCACGCTATCTTTTGGGGGACAAGCCTGCATAAAAAAAGGCCTCTCTTGGAGAAAGAGAGGCCGTAAAGGTGATTGGTCGACGGGATGTTTCTATGAAATTGCTTACTCAACAACGGCGACGCGGATATTGCCTGGAGGCTTGATGCCATAATGCGTCTTGCAATTCGTTGTTTTAAATTCGGCATTGCCGGTCAACTCGATTTTGTCCGCCACCAAAAGCGTACAGTCGGATTCGCCGGACGCATTGCCGCCATACCACAATTCCTGGGTTGGGAAGTACATCAAGCCTTCGATGACGGAGTCTGCATTTCCGTTGAACTTTATAATATCTCCGGCTGGTTGCGTGACCGGGTCGCTATAGATCGCGAGACCTTTATAGTCGCCGGTGGTTGGGGCAGTGAGTTCAATTTCCGCACTACCATTTAAAGAAGTTAAAGTTCCGCCATTCATCAGGACGATTGTGACGCCATCCCCTTGTAAATGAGCGTTGCCGCCATAAAGTTTCAAATCGTTACCGTCCATAATATAGGTGCCGGGCGTCATGCGGACCAGCTTGTTGAACGACATATTCGCGCAATAGCGACCCGGAGACATGGCCCATTCATTCGGGCTGATCTGCGCCGGTGTGCTGCATGCTGAGGGGTAAGAAGCCAGATTTGGCGCCGTGAAATGCGAATAGGGATCGTCGATCTCGTCGGTTCCGGTTTTCAGGGCATCACATTGCGGTGTCACAGTGGCTGAGTTGCCGACATAAACATCGCCGACAACCTGCAGGCAATCCATGACGATTGAAGCTGTACCGCCGATACGGGCACCCGTATTGTGTGCAGAATTGACGCCGACCGTACACTCATTGATATCGGTGACCGAAGAGCCGGCCAGGTTAAAGGCCCGCGAGGCTGTCGGGTTTAATGCCAGGATACATATGCTTTCATCGCCGGTGATGGCCACGACGGAGCGGACTTTATAATTGATCCGTTCCTTGCCGATAATATTGCTGAAATACTGCTCGCCTTTTTGGTTGATGATGACTTCAACCGCATCTTCAGATGTATAGGCTCCCGTTGTTGGCGGGGAATTGACAATGATCTGGCCTTTATCAAATTCATAGCCATTGTTCATGGCGTCAAGCTTGGCCAGTTTGACGATCTCCGAATTCGGAGCATTGTCATCATTCATGATCTCAAACGTGCCTGAATAGGCGGCGAGATCAGCGGTCAGCTGATAATCCTTTTTGTTTTTCATCCAGTAGCCGGCTTCGATGCTGACACCAAGCGCACTTAGGATGACCGGCAAGGCCACTGTAAATGTAATAATCGAGCTGCCAGATTCGTTCTTGGCAAAACGTCTAATAAACTTCTTCACTGCTCCGTCCCCTTAACAGGGTGGTCAGCGTTATGTGGAAACCGATGCGTCCCATCGCTGGTTTCCGTCTAACACTGGATCCACGATGGAGCCCCCCAGTGCGAAGCTCACAATGCATGAGGAGTTTCCAAGAAGTGCTAATGGATATTCTTAAAATTTCGTAAACTAAATTTAGAGTTACCAACCTTTAAATATTACTGCGGGTTGGAATAAAGAACTGGGAAGAGGAGCGCCTATCGCCGGATTGTATTGTGACAAAAATCCGAGGCTGTCTTGACTTTATTGCCGAGCTCATATGAAGCGTCATCTGAAACGCCGCGGCGTTGAAACCACGGGTAGTAGTCTTTCTCGACGGCTTCAAAATCGCGGATATAGTCCCGGTGCACCACATCATAGCGGGGTTCAATATTAATCCGGGCCGCATAACAGGCCGCGATTTGTGTCCAGCGCCGTGTAAATTTGCCTTCCGGGCTTTTCTTGGTCATGCCTTCGAAATAGGCATCCATGATATCTGTTTGAGCCGGGGTAAGTTTGAATTTTTCGATCGCGTCAGCCCGTTTGGCTTCCGGCGTGAAGGTTTCGCTACCGCAGGAACTGAGGGCAATCAACGCAGCCAGAACGCACAAGGTCAATGACGTGCGCATGGACAAGCCGATCATATGCTTGCGGGAACTCTTCATACTTCCACCCCTGAGAATAAATAAGCATAATTTTAGCCCCATCGGCAAGATACAATGTTATTCTTACCGATGAGCCGGGGATTCGGAAGCCGTTGGGGACAAGAATGTTTTCCAAAATTTTGAAAGCCATGACCGAGGCGATCAGCGTTTTGTCCACATTGGAGAAGACCTATATCGCCTGCTGCGTAGCGTTGGTCATCACCGATTATCTCGGCGGATTTACTCCCGATATGTTTAAATTCGGCTTCACCGTCCTGATCGGTGCGCTCGCGCCGGTTCTGGTCCTGGCGAAGAAAACCCAAAAGAATATATCGGCCCTGCTCGCGGCCATGCTCATGGTGTGTATTTATTCGCTCGGCAAAGGCTATCTAACCGGTTAAGGGCAGCATGCTTTTATAATGTCAAAAGATCAGGCGGGTTTTGATGTATCCGGTTCCGGCTGGCGACGACCCCAAATGAAAAACACGGTACTCGCCATCATCAGGACACCGCCCAGTGAGGCTTGGCCCATACGTGCGGTATTGCCGCCCATCAGCTGGATGAGACCATCAGCGGCCAGAACCATCCCGACCAGGACCAAAATCCAGGCGATCGCGGAGACTTTTTTGATTCCGTGTTTTGATGTTGTCATGACGGTCCTCATTGCGTTTGTGCGTCCTGCTTGGCGCGATAGATAGTCGAAGGGTATGAATCCGGCGTAAAGACGGAACGATTGCCGGGATTTTACCGGGAACATCGATAAAAAATGGTAAAAAAGTGAAATTAGGGGTTTACACGATCCGGTAAATGCGACTATGTTCACTTTATGTTCTAGAATTGTGCGTTAACCGCAGCGCGCCGCGATCATAAGGTCTGCGGCGCTATTTTTATGGATTGAACATCATAACTATCCGTCATTACCCACCATGCGTTTCGGTAGAAACGCGCGTGTGGGTCATCCAACCCTGAGCCGTCATTCAACCTGAGGCGTGACTTGATATTCGAGAGTTGCATTGCCCGCCGGAGCGCCGGACCGATAAACCGGGCAATGACGAGAATTAAGTTTTAACACCCGTTGGCGCGGTAGGCGGCACGCAGATCGCTTTCGCGTTTTGCCGTAGCATTGCGCGCCAGATTGGCGTTGGCCCATGTCAGCTCATTCGGTTTGGGCGCGTTGTAATCAGAGTCGCTTAACAGCACATCCGGCGTATTGCCGATATTCGTGCCCGGACTATAGAGGGTGCGCAAAGCTTCACAGTTCATATGCGCATATGTGGATGCATCGCCATAGGTAGCACATCCGGATAATGCAAAGAGCGCAATGCCAATACTGACACATTTTTCCAATCTGTTCATAGGCCGACACTAGCGCGCCCACGCAAGTCCTGCAAATGACAATTTAAAAACCTCTTTCCTCCGTCATTACCCCGCTTGTCGGGGTAATCCAACTCCAGGATTGTCGGTCGCACCTCAGATGCTGGAACGCATCAGAGTTGGATTGCCCGCCGGAGCGCCGGACCAATAAACCGGGCAATGACGATCTTACTTAAGGAACCCAATACTGATTCACGACCGGCATCTGCTCGGGTGCATGGACCTACGTAATACAGGCGCGTTTGCGCAAGATGTATTTGTGCAACCTGGGTGTGGTAGAAAAAATACCGTTTTTGTGGTATAGTACCCCCCTATACGGGAGCCTATCATGACCTTTTTACGTCAAACCAATCGGGTATGGAGTTGCCTACTCGTGTGTCTCGGTCTGGTTTGTATCAGCTTTATCGCGCTGGCGCAGGAACGCGCGTCCGACCCTCCGAAAGAGGATACAACGCAGGAAAATAGAGCCGTGCTCGATTTTCAAAAGCCCGAAAAAATTATCATTCAGGAACGAAAAGCAGGGGATCCGGACCGGCCGGTCATTTCCGGCAAAACCAGCAACCCTGAACCGCGCGCCGCCAGCGGCTATTTGAAAGTCGGCGATATAGCGGGCGAATCCCAGGCCGAAGCCAAACAAAAAGTCCCGGCCCACACGCCGGAATGGACCGATCACCAGCCCGCGGATCCGGGACGGGCAGGCGGCGTTACGCATGAAGACAATTGGAAAGAAAACCAGGCAACGGCCGATGACAAGCACAAGGACTGGATCAATTTGGACAGTATGAGTTCACCGCGCCCGCAGGACTCCGGGATGAAGGTGAAAGCCGCGGAACACACGCCACGCTATGAATGCGGGCAGGAGGGCGGCGAATGTTATTGTGACGGCGTTCTCGACTGTAACAATCTGTTTACGTCCGGCGACTGCAAAAAAAATACCGAATGGCAAGACGGCAATGACCCCTCAAAAGGCGGTTGTATCGAAAATTAACAATGGGCTGAGAATTCCCCTACTCAAGTCCTGCCGTCCCATCGAGCTCATCCCCGACCTCCCGGGGGTGAGTTTGTTTTTGTCCGTTTAATCGGACTGACCACTCTCTCTTTCGTCATTACCCCGCTCGTCGGGGTAATCCAACGCTAGGATTGTTCGTCGCACATCAGGTGACGGAACGCATCAGCGTTGGATTGCCCACATCACGGGGGCAATGACGGCTAATCCAAAAGGAACCCCATGCTTATACACGACCGGCACCTGGTCGGGCGAACCAGCCTGCTCGATACGGGCGGGTTTGCGCTCGATAATAATGGCTATCTCAATATCACGGCGCGGATTGCACGCACCGGATTACATACTTATTCGGGCGATGAAATTCCGGGCGGGCATTTCAAGGACCGCAAGATTGTCCATGTGCTGAGGCCTGCGTCTGAAGTATTTGCCAAAGACGCGCTCGCCAGTTTTGCCAATTTGCCGATTACGCTCGGTCATCCTCCGTCTGGCGTCAGTTCCGATAATTACAAACAAACAGCGGTTGGTGTGTCGACGGGCACACCCGTCCGCGACGGGGCGTATATGAAGGTCGAGCTTTCGATCCGTGACGCCGACACGGTGGCGCAAATCATCGCGGCCGGTGGCATGCAGATCAGCAATGGCTACACGGTCGATCTTGACACCACGTCAGGAACGACATCGGGCGGCGACCGCTATGACGCCATTCAACGAAATATCAGGGGCAATCACATCGCGCTTGTCGATGCCGCGCGCTGTGGCCCCGCCTGCCGGATAGGAGACGGGATATCCGACTGCACCTGTGCATCGTGCCAACAACAGAAAGAACAAGGAATGTCTAAAAACCAAATCAATACAGATGAAGGAGAAGAAATTCTCAAACCGACCATTGTGCCGGAAACACCCGACACAATTGAATCCCTCAAGGCAAAGGTCGCAGGACTTGAAGCGGTCATTGCCGGCCTGCGCGGCGAAATCGCGGCGTTGAAAGCAGAGCAATCTGTTGCGACCATGGAGAAGAAAGTCGAGAACCGGGTTGCGGAACGCGTGGCGTTGCTTACGGCGGCAAATTCGATTTTGAGTGATCAGGATTTTTCATCAAAATCGGACAGCGATATCCGCAAAGCGGTGATTACCCATAAATACGGCGCCAACATGCTGGTCGATGCGGACACAGCCGCCATCAAAGGCATGTTCAAAATTGCCATTAAAGATGCCGCTAAAAACAATCAGCGGGATCCGATCAACCCGGCCCGATTTCTAACACAAACGCAGACGCAGGACGCGGCCTATCAGGCGCGCGTGGAGCGTTTGCGCACACATTACAAAGGAGCCTAATCATGGCCAATCAAGGAAATGAATAGCCTACGACTGCCCTCATTACCGGGATAAACCGGGCAATGACGGAACAGGGGTTGAAAAGAGTTAATGCGTATCGACCCGCTTTTTCTTTTCCTTTTTCGCACCCGCCTGCTTCGGTTCCAGCGACACATACATGGCGATCAGTCCGACGAGTGTCAGGGTCAATCCACTGGCGCTGCCAATCGACGCCATGCCGCTCGCGAGTGCATCTTCGCTTTCCATTAGATCCGTGACTTTGGTGTACATCATATACACCCCGATCAGTGTGCCGAGCGTGCCCAACAGGGCCAGTAAAGTTCCGATGATAGCGCGCATTTATTTCCCCATGTTTTATATCAGGGAAACACCATATTATTTTTACTTTTACGAGTCGACTGAAAATGTCGTTTAACGGAGATCTACAGGGGGCGGCACGGTCGTCGCTACCAAAACCAGGATCACATGCCCGGGCTATACCTATATCGGGGCCGATCAGGTCACGAAACTCGGTGCCAATTTCACCCCCTTCACCGCACGCGTCTACCAGATCAACGCGGAGGTGGGGCGGGGTACGCCGACGGAGCTATTGTTTGCCAATCCACCAATTGACCCTCTGGTGTTTCAATTATCATTCCCGACGACGAGCACCGTCGGAGACACGAGTTCCAACAATCACACCGTCAACATGTTGGGTGGCGCGAGCGTGTCCACAGCACAGACCTGGGCCGGTCAATTGGCATCAGTCGACTGTACGGACCTGGCGAAAAGAATTGCGCTGCCCGACAGCGCCGAGTTCATTCGGGGCGCGGGGGTTTGGACCTATGAATGCATGGTATATATGACCGAGGATACGGCCGATAATATTGATATCATACACCATTGTCTCAACAGCTCTGACCGGTCATTCGCCCTGCAAAGGCTAACCAGTAAAATCTGGGTGTCTTATCATTCTGATGACGGGGCTAATTTTAACTCGTTTAACAGTCCGTTGGCTCATCCTTTTACGATCAACCAATGGACCCATTTCGCGATTGCCCGTCACGCTGCGGCGATGTCTCTATGTGGCAGGACGGCTCGCTCGTGATGAATGTTGAACCCGGCATTTCGGCCTACCACGATACATTTAATGACAATCCGCAAAGCTTTAAATTCATGACGGGCCCTGCGGCCCTGGGCCCCACGGGCTATCTTGGGTGGGCCGCCATGCGCAAAGATGATATTTACGGGGAGGTCGGTAGTATTACGCCGCCTACGGGGCTTTATGTTTAGAATCTATCTATACCAGTTGCCGTTTAAACGGCAAACAAGCTGAATTCATTTATTAATTGCGCAATTGGTAGTAAAAAAAATATAATGATCAAATCAGTATTGAGATACGCGAAATAAATCCAGATTACATTTTCCGACTGGCGAAAGCGGGTAAACATTCAGAGTTTCTTTGAGGCGCTCTGAATCCAGAACGAGGATATGATCAACAGAAAAACGTTTTATGAACATACGGCGACCGTCGACATCTAATCGTCCACGCTCCATATTCCTTGGCTCCATCATACCTTGAATATTTTCTAGCGCCCCCATTTGCGCAACCAATGTATTGTCACCAATAACCAGCACGCGGCCCAAACGGTCTTTTTCAATACAATTGTTCAAGGCAGTCAAAGTGCTCGGATTTAAAAATTCTGTTTGCGCATCAGTACTATTCTGTTCCGTAGAGGCGCGCCATAAAACACTATCGCGTAGACCAAAATTGATCACTAATACGGCAATGATAACATATAGGCTTTTACAGATTAAAGAACGCTGCGCGTCCGAACCAGCGGATTTCGCAAAGTATCCGAGAACTAATAAAGTAATCATGTATAACAGCGGCGAAAAGTATCGGGGATCTATATAACCGGTCAATATTTGAGGTAACTGAGAAAATATTAGAGCCGCGATCATAAAGCCGAATGTAGTTTTTATGTGCAAGCTGTGGGTTTCGTCATCTAAGGACGCAATAGGTTGTTTTGATTTGTCCGAAAAAATAGTCCGGCGTCCCCACAAAAACAAAACAATCAAAAAGATGAAACCAATTGGACTAATTAACGTAGATGAAAATACAACGATCAGTCGGATTAGATTTATGGTGATTTTATACAACCAACCGAACGGATCGTCTAAGACTGTCGGCTGAAGCGTTGACCACCAATCAGTTACAAAAGCAGCTCGATCAGCAGAAAAGGCAATCCCAGAATTGTCTGTGGCAAAAACGGTGCCAAAGTGAGTAATTGAATATAGAATCCACGGCATACACACTAAGGCAGCTGTACAAGCGCACGCGATTACCGCCCAAATATTGCGTTTATATAGCAGTAACCACGCAAACAATAATATTGGAAAAAAAATTGCATCGAACCGATTCATTACAGCTAAACCGGAAAGTGCCCCTAAAGCCAATCCCGCTCCCATATTCATTTTTTTTGTTCTTAAGAGAACAAGTGTCAAACCCGTAAGAATAGCCATCTGAAGTGGAATCGTACGGCCGGCGCTAATCTCCTCAATCAGCATGCGCGAGTCCGTTAACATCAAAAGCGCTGTGCCCAAGCCAAGCCATTTTGCATAAAACGCCTGGCGCACCAATAATTCAGAAAGTAATGCAAAAATCATAAATGATAAGATAGCAAGGTGAAAAGGTGCATGAGCGCCCGATTTGAAAACAGTATCGAACGCTGCAACCATAATCGGCCACAGAGGCGGAAACGAACTCGAGTAACTGGTTTCGTTGGCGTAACTTCTCCAGTGAGTGAAACGGTAGAAATCATTAGATATGGTTTGAGATAGCTCATAAAAAGCCCAGCTATCAGGTGAGTATGGCGGTGCACTGTTGAACGCAAAATAAAGACTAGAAACAATTGCCACAAACAAAGCTAGAGCAAATAATGTCCAACGTAGGCCCTCAGGTTTTGGGAGGTCCGGAGTGAAAGCACCCGACGCTGCATTAATTGTTTGACTTAATACGTCGATTTTTGAACTGAAACCTGAAATTTTTGTTGGGGTTGCGCCTTCTTGGGGATAGCGACGCTCAACGGGAATTTGTCCCACTTTCATGCCGATTTGACCGGCACGAATTGTAAGATAAAAAAGTAATTCGTAATCCTGAAAAACATTTCGAAACGGTTGAACGCGCGAGTCGCGCAAGTAACGAGCTGAATAAGCGCGAAATCCATTCGTCGTATCGGTATAACGGTGTTTGCCAGCTATGCTAAGAAGAGGTGCGTGGATTAATCGGTTTCCAATAGTACGGTCAAAAGGCGTATTTTCAGCAACTCCGTCAAGCAGATAGCGTGAACCTTGGACGTAATCGTATCCGTCTTCTAAACGGGATACCATCTCTACCACCGCCTCCATTCCGTCTTTGTCGTTACCGTCAACCGTTATGATACCTTCATACCCCTCACATAAACACCAAGTATAGGCCATTCGCAACTGAGCGCTCAAGCGACCAGATCCTGTTTTTGTGAGTAGCGTGCGTACTCCGACGCCTTGAAGAAATTCATTGGAAAGTGAACCGTCGGTCGAACCTCCATCAGCAATAATAACGTCCACCTGCAATCCTAAATCAAATATCTTACGGAGTTGATTTTGAATGCGTTCGCCTTCGTTTATAACCGGAATTACGATCGCATAAGGCCATCGCTTAGCTCTGAATATTTTTTTGTCATGACTGGGAATTTCCCAACTATCTGTATTGGTGAGCTCCGTCGACACTTTACTGCTTTTCCTTATTAAATAGTAATAAATTACTTGCTGTGTAATTTGCCAAGAAAGATACTGCGACACCAACTAAAAATATTCTAAATGCGTATTGGGGTTCCGCTATCAAGAATTCTAATGCGCCAACGACGCCGACTCGTAAACTCAATACCACTAGAACCAATGCAATATATCGCAACGCGCGGCGGGTTGAGACATTTCTCGAGTTTTCTTTGAAAGTCCAAACCTCGTGTAAAACATAATTTAGTCCGGCCGCGCTCAGGAAGCCGATGCCAGCTGCACTCCATAGGGGTAAGCCGAATAATCGAAATAACCCCCATGAGACCGAGACGTCAAAAACCAACCCGATCAGCGAAACGATGAAGAAGCGACCAAATTGCACCTAAGGGGTTGCTCCTATAATGTTTGGAAGTCGATTGTCGCCAAAAATGTCGTCGGTATGCCGTACGAGGTCGAAAAGATCATAGATATTATCGAGTTTTCCGCCAAGTACCGAAATCACTCTGCTATCTGGCGGACTTCGCTGATAAAGTATCGGTCTTCCATCGTCTTGTTCATTTTTTATCAAAACCGTTTTCGTTTCGTAGAGCGATTTCAAATATCGAGACTTTCTTAAACATGGCAAGTATCGACTGCTGTCGTTTATCATATGTCGCATATTAGAGTTTTGGTAAACCTTCTCTGGTCGTTGACCGGGTATGTCATCTGTCCAACTCATATGAGGCGTATATCGGACATGGGTTAGAGAATAGGCATTTTCAGAAGGGAAAGGCATGCAAGAGAAAAATGGCCCATCCATAACCGTAACTCCAATTCCGCGAAGCTCGGACGGGGGATCCAGTAATACAATTTCTGTCCACTCATGTTTAATTTTTGCGGGCGACAATTTCGCATCGGTCAAAATACGGTTGATATTTGAATAAGTAACATTAAATGCATAGTCTGCTAAGTGGTCGGAACCATCTGACAAATGCGCGACTACCCTGTCGTTATACGTTTTCAGTCTATCAACTCTGGTGTTGAGCCGTACATCTATCCCAGCGGCTTCTAAGCGGTCTTTCAACAAAGATCTCAAAATAGTATAGTCGAATGCCGGTTCGTGGCATTCAAAAACTTGGTCAATCATGTCGGTGTCAAACATATCAGCATAATCCGGTGCTGCGGGTCGAATTGGCGCGCCCAAATCACGAAACATAAGATAAAATCGTTTGGCCGACACGCGTGAACGTCGCTTCGGGATAGCGTAAAGCATTTGAAAGTCATCAATTACCGCGTCAGAAAAATCTTGAGCAAAACGTTTGCAAAGCATCAATGATTTTACAGCAGTAAGAGCTGATCTGGGGTAGTGAAAACCTGTATGTATTCGTGCCTGATTTATGCGCGAAGCCCGATTGAGAATTTCATCTTGTTCCTCAATCAATATTACTTTTTTTGAGGCTGACTGCAATTGCAAAGCCAAGCAGCAACCGTAAAAACCCCCGCCAATAATCAGGTATACTCTTTCATCCTGCCCCACATTCACGCCTTTTCGTCGTAAGACCCAGGGCTAATTTGGGAAGGTATCATGTCAGCCTCAACTTCAACATTAAGATCTCGCTTCACTTTTTTGTAAATATCAGCCGCATTGAGTTCATCTAAAACGTCGTCCCCGCCGAGTTTCTGGAGTCGATGCAGCAAAAATTGAAGGCCAAGACTGAGGCCAAAAATAGCGCTGCCCATGAAAATGGCAAACGCGCTCAATACGGACGATAATGTAACCCAACCTGGCTCAACTTCCGACAGAGTTAGCCATATTATGACGACATAAACTGCGTAAGCGAGCCCAAGAAACACAAGCATGCAAGATGATAGGGATACCCAAAGCAGCAAACGCGGGGCAATATTGATCAGTAATATCTGAGATAAATATAATTGCCGAGCTAGTTTATTGCGTCGGAAACGCCGAGTTAGTGAATTGGAAACCGGAAGAAATGAGTAGTGTGCATTGAAATCCCGGGGAGGAAATCGCAAAGCGAGTTCTGCGTCTGGTCTTCGTAAAAGCTGATTCACTATTGTTCGCGGTATTGCGAAACTTGCCATATAATTGATGCCTACATGATATCCGGAAGCCCAACCTAAAGCAGTGATTGGTGACCATGCAGAGCGCCGGAGCAGAGAACTTGTCGAAAGCATGGGAATAACGACCATGCCATTGGTGTGCGCTTGTTTGATCATATCCACGTAGTCAAGCAATTTCAGATCCGAAATTTCAGCAAGGAAAACGATGTCTCCGATGGCTTCTTGTGAAGCGATTACACGTCTTTTGTAATGCCCAGTACCACGACGCAGTGTGCAAATTCGCAAATGATCAATTGTATCAAGGAGTGGGCGATAAGCATCGGTTTCGCTTGCTTCAATCAGTACAATTATTTCCCAAAAACGAAATGCTTTTCGCATAGTCGAGTCAAGCGTTCGAAGAGACGCAAATGCCTCTTCCGTGGCGGGAAGGTCAGGTAAACAGATGGAGACTAAAACTTCGTCCCTCGGTTTGTGCGATGTCGAATTCATGTCTGCGTTTGTCATGATTATTATAAGCTTTCAATTATTGCTTCGTTTAGTCGTCTTAGGCACTCGGCGATAGTTGTCAGACTAGCTTCAGGGGGTTTCATTTCGATTGAAATAGGTCCTTTATAAACAATTTTATCGAGCGCTTTTAGAACTTGAGTCGCATCCCCGATGCGCGCCGGCGCCGGCGCCAGCATAGGTTCGCTTATATGAACATGGTGAATATATCTTGCGTTGTGGACAACAGCCTCTTCTATATTTTCAAAATCGTTATTCATATACATTGCTCCTAGATCAAGTGTTAGGAGCAGGCTCGGATGTTCTACGATACGGACAAAATCTGCCGCTTCGTTAAATGAGTTGAGAAAATTTGTGCCATACGCGATTGGGTTGGGTTCTATCGTCACAACAGTTCCTTCAGATACGGCATGTTCGGCTAAATCAAAAAAAAATGTTTGAGCAATGTCTTGTGCTTCTTTGGGACCCATAGCTTCGGGACGCGCCCGTTGTTTCGGCGAACCAAAAACCAAATTCCCGATACCAAGTCGCCCAGCGAGATTGATTTTTCGGACCATCGCTTCATGGAGGCGAGCGCGGCTCGACGCGTCTTCGAAGAGGGAAACGTCGGTTTCGCCATAAAGCAGAGATTGCATTGAGACAAGTTCAAGTCCGAAACTCAACAGCTCGGCTTTTGCTCTTTCGACCATTTTGTCTGACGGCTTTGCGCGATCTTCCATCTCGGGTAAAAACAACTTTGGCGCAATTTCAAGACCGGTAACCCCTGCGCAAGCCAATAACTCATATGCTGCAAACCGATCATGTGGATGCCACGCTATGTTGGACATGGAGGGGATCATGACTTGATCTTCGAAAGATTATAGAATTGTTTCAATTCATCCAACACATGATTGGCAGATTCTATGTATGGACCTCGTAGCCCCCAAATGTCAGCATGACGTGTGTGCATGTCTTCATGGTGCAAATTCGCGTCACTATCTGTCATCGGATCTCCCAAAAGTGTTTCATGAATGCGGGTTGCGTGTAATGGTTCGGTAGCGAGATTTATACATGTTAGTCCTGCCGATTTGGCGCGCGTTATGTCTGCCCACAATCGGTCGAGATTGTAATATTGAAACGTTGATAGCTTGTTATGGAAGGCAATTGCGGTAGCTCCAACTTCATTCAAGGATTTCTCAAAACCGTATTTTCCCGGGTGAAGAGCCAATGAGGTCCGGTTTATTTCATGCAATTCCGATTGGGCGTCATACAGGTAAACATCATGCATGACATCCAATGCTGCTTTTGGGAGAATTTCGATTAGCCTTTGGTACCATTCGTCGGTCAACATTGTGGGAGCTGGGTTTAGAATGTCGAACAGAAAGTTTTTTTTAAGTCCCGCGCCAAATAAAGCCGGCAGTCTGGCAATGAGGCAATTTTTAAAGAATTTTTCACATCTGATTTCTAACTCTCGGCGATGGCGACCATACGCCAATTCTTTTTGGAAATTCGACGAATTTTCATCATCTTGTCCCGCTGGATCGGCAAAGACGGCTAAAGACGAGATTAAAATAAAGGTGTCGGCTGTTACGGTTGAAAGCAAACCAATTAAGTTTTCAACATTTGCCCAGTCAACATCGGGCGAGCGGTTCGCCATGAACATGGACCCAGGCGCTGCGGCACAAACAATTGTATTAAACGATCTGCCAGCAATTTCCGAAGTATTCGTGCTATTGATAAATAAATCACATTTGGCCTGTTTTTTGAGATTTGAGCCAACAAAACCAGTGCTTCCAATTAAAGCATTTGTCATTGGAGCACGCCGCTCTCTTCGCGAAAAAAACAAAAATATTCAAACATTCGCATATCGTGCCTAGCTTAGAAGACCAATTAGATCAACGCAAGAATAGTGACGCGACCATTCATGGACCAGTTTGATTGAAACCTATCCAAAATTAGTTCAAAATTTATGACGAATTCGGAAAATTAAAAGCATTTTGCAAACAATTGGCTGATAAAGAAGTTTCTCGTCAAATTTTGTTGGCAATTGGAGCCTGCGGGGAGTGCAATGAGTCGACCCCTACGGATTGTCGATCACTTCAAATTCGGTGGGAAATCCAACACTATCCGAGTCTAGAACGGGTCCTTCTAGGAATACAAGGATATATTGCTCAGATAATACGACATCCGTAATTTCTCTAGAGTCATCATTTTTAAATTTTATCAATTTTCCGGCCTTGTACTTTTTTCTAGAGTTTTCTGTATTCTCATCAAAAAAACCCGAATGATTTTGAGCTATGCCGTTAACCCAGTTATTGTTGTTTGACGGCATAAAGAATTCATTTGGTGATTTTATATTTAGTAATTGACCGTTTTCGTATGATATTCTCTGCGCTACGCAAGATTCGATCACAAATTGTATGTCATCGTTTCCGATGACTTTAGCATCAAATATATTTCCTGTGTTTTTCGTTGCCAGGGCTGGAATTGTAGTTATTGATTTCCCAGGTGGCAAAGATACATACCCGTTTGCATAACCAGCGTATGAAATATTATTCCTCAACATTGCAAGATATCTGCCGGTTCCAGACAGCCTATAATTTAGAGACACAGAATAAAATCCATCTATATCGGTATCCAATATAAAATCATTTCCTTCTTTCGAAACTCGACAATTGACCTCGCGAAAACTCCTAGGCCCGACATTGCGTTCCCAAACGATAGTGGTTGGAGAAATCAAAACGGGCACCCAATTTATCAATAGATCTTCATAAAACCAAAAATTTTGACTCACTGACCATGGTTGCCAGCGCGGTGAAGTATCATATCTAGTAGATACAATTATTTCAGCGAATTTTAACTTTAATTTAGCATCGTTTCGAGTTTCACCCAAAGCGTGGATAACGGAGTCCACAGGCCAAGAAGAAAACGATTTGTTGAGCGAGCTCCATATTCCCCAATAATCTTCGAATACTGCTTTGTTTTTATTTTCATAGGCATAAGTCAAGTAGGTCGCCCATTCAGAGCCAAGAAATCCTCCGAGTTCATCAACATAAATTCTGTCTGAGTCATTTTTTGCATCGGTTAAATTGCTGTTAAAGCCGTGCCATTTATACGCTGCAAGACAAAACAAAGAACAAAACAAAAAAACAGACAATTTGCTTTCGATCATATTGATTTGTTGACGGCGCGAAGATGTTAACTTTAATAAAAGATGCAGAATTATATTAAGATAAACTAAAAATGTCGTTGCTGCACCCCAATAAACAAAACTGCGAAAATATCCGCCTATATGCCCGCCAACCGAAGCTAACGCTCCACCGGCAAAAAGAGTAAGCCCGATCCAAGTGAGTAAAATATGTTCGAACTTTTTGGTCTTTATAGCAACGAATGAAGTGATCAGCAATATAGCAATCGGAAAGTAATTTTCCAGCGATAAGAGCCGCATAAGCTGGCTAAATGCAAATATTCGATCTGAATCTCTATAATAGCCAAAGAACCACCACTGATCTTGGGCCACATCAATAAAATTATATTTAATCAGTTCAAGAGGATGCCCGAGCGTTGCTAACGTCAATAAAACAGGCGCCGAGATCAAAATCGTAATGATGAATATTGCAATACCTGTACGCCATTTGATTTGTCCGTCACAATAACAATGAACGCAATACAATACCGAAAAGAGACCGGCGGTAGGAATTGCGTAGTCATTCGACCAAAGCAACGTGACGCTAATAAGTATACCGACAAAAAACGCCTGCCTTGGTAAATTTTTATTCCTCTTGATAATAATGTAATAAGCTATCGCCACCAGATATGGTGCTGCAGCTCTCACGGGTCTTAGAGAATTTCCGGGTTCAAATGCAAACCAAAAAACATTAGGCATAGAGGTGTAATTTGCAAAGATGAGCGGCAATATAAATGCTATCGCGCCTCCTAAAAGGGCGAACGTCGACTTACCGGGGCGGAAAATAAAGTGCCAAAGAACTGATACGGAAATCCAGCCTAGCGCAAGTGTTACAAATTGCGATGCAAATACGCTGTCCGATAAATCGCCGCCTAAAATTTTGAAGAAGGGATATATGGTAATAAGAGGTCCGATGCCTAAATATGGGAAAAAGTCCCGACCGGGTACTTGTCCTGAATCAAGTCTGAATAGGCTACTGGCAGTTTGATAGGCGCCATCTAAGTGAAAAGTTGGAATGTCGACCGATGAACTTTTAGAATATAAAATAACAAAAATAAAAAAAGACAAGAGCGAGCCGAGTGTAGCCATGCGAATAACTAATTCCCTTTTTTTGCTCGTTGCCATATTACATTCCACTTCGAAAAATATGAATATCATGGGACTTTAAATTCAAGTCGGTGCACAGCTTAAAGAGTTGGATTTTGCCCGACTTTGTTTTACCTGTGTTTAAATTTTTTTGTCAACGTTTTGGTAAACTTGATCGAATTTTTGTAGTAAACAAAAAATAATGGAAAATTTTTAATGATCAATATACTAAAGCGCGGGTTGATTAACTAGTTTTTTGTCATTGCTGACCTCAAGTTTTCAAACCATTTTATACGCTGCGGAAAAGTTGTTCTGAATATAAAACGTTCCACTTTTTTCAATTAAATGTACTATTGTTCCGGCCAGATCTATTCCGGAGCTTGCGACATCAAAGCAATTCCGATGACTATAAATGTCATCCCAAGGATTTGAATTGTCGAAAAGTTTTCGTCAAAAAACATTTTGCCCGCTATGGCGACAAACAAAATCGTCAACCCTGTATAAATTGGAAAAAAAAGATTGAGTGGGAAATATCGCAAGAATAGCGGGTAAATCAGAAAGACACTGAAATAGAAAATCAGCGCGACGCCGATTTTTCCAACGTTCTGGGTATACAGTTCAAAAGCAGATTGTTGCGGTCCGTCCGCAGCCGATTTTAAAATGGCGTGGGCGACTGAAAGCGCGAAAGCGAGCAATGCAGCGCAGGCAATGGCAGATAGGCTTTTCATGCAGTCACCTTGGTCATTTCAACTTACTTTTCGAATGATTGATCAGATAGCTTGGGCGTTGTTTCAACTCTTCAAAAATCTGTTCAAGATAGATGCCAATCTGGCCCAACCCGAACATGATCAATGCGCCGGTCGTTAACACGAGAATGTTGACGGTGGTAAAGCCGGTCACACCTGTCCCCGTCAGTTTCTGGAACAGTGTCAATGATCCGATAATGACAGCGCCGATGGCATAGAGAAATGCGAGTAGCGAAATCAAATGCAGGGGTGTAGATGTAAACCCTGAAATCGCATTGAGGGCAAATCTGAACAGTTTGAACCGGCTCCAGGAGGACGATCCCTGCACACGGGGCGGAATGTCGAAATAGACCTTGGACGTTTTGAACCCCATCCACGCAATCATGCCCCGGAAAAACCGGCGTCGTTCATTCAGGGCCGTATATTGATCAACGACAGCCCGGTCGAGCAAGACATAGTCGGACATGTTTTTGACTTCAATTTTCGTGAGAAATTTGAAGATAGCATAGAAGCCGTTGGCAAAACTTCGCGATAAAAAGCTCTCATTTCCGCGATCTGCTTTGCACGCCGCGACCACATCAGCGCCTTTTTCCCAGAGGTCCAACATCTCCGGCATGAGAGAGACGGGATGTTGACCATCACTATCCATGACAAATGCGATATCGCCGGTGCAATGTTCAAGGCCGGCGTGAATGGCCGCTTCCTTGCCGAAGTTGCGATTGAAAGAAATTATTTTGAGTTGCGGGATGTTTTTTGCTTGTTCGTGCAATGAATTGATCGTGCCGTCCCGGGAACCATCGTCCACTGCAATGATTTCAAAGCGATCAACGCCCAGCTTTTTGCAACTCTCCTGGAAAACCGGCAACATTTTCTGGATCAGGTTTTCTTCGTTGTAGAAAGGAATGACGACAGACGACAGCCCCGCTTTTCGGATACTTGACGCAGGGGTTTTTTTTGGCGCATCGGGCATTACTTAATCCTGCGTGTGGCCAAGGCGAAAGTCGTCGGAAGATTTTACATGCAATCGAATGTCGTGCCCCCGACGTTGCTTCAATATTTGACGCAAGTTTTGCGACAGTTAGCTAAAGAAACCATTAAAATACGCGAAAACCCATACTGGAATCCCCCTATGACCACACCCAAAAACGTGCTGCCCAATTGGGCAGCGGCGCAGGCGTCCCCCTGGGCGTCTGTCAATCAAGCCCTGTATGATATTGACCAATTGATGAATATCAGCGTGCTCGATGTCAGTTTAACCGCGCCGCCGGGCGGCGAGGGGGATGGCGACGCGTATATTGTCGCTGCCGGATCGAGCGGGGACTGGAGTGGTCAGGACCATAAACTGGCCTATTTCATCAATGGCGGATATTTCTACAAATCCCTGCCTATGGGCACGATCATTTATAACACGGCCGATAGCAAACATTATGCCTGGAACGGCTCGGCCTATTCCGAGTTCGCCGGAGGCGGGGGGAGCGGATCAATCGCGATTGATGAAGAGGGTGTCGAAATCCTTGCGTCCGCGAGCCGGTTCAATTTTATCGGCGGCGGCGTCTCTGTCGCCGATGCGGGATTTGGCGTTGCCGACATTACCGTCACCGCGAGCTCGGCCGGTTCGGGCGGCGGCGCAGGCGCATGGGCATTCAAGGAAAATATTTCAACAACAGGTGTTGCACAGATTTTGATCGATGTTGCGGGCGCGGATGAGGTTATGCTCGTTGGTAAGAACGTTGAAACCAGTAGCGGCGGGTTTGCCCATTTACGATTTTCCCCGGATGGGGGGACAACAATTCGCAATGGGGCGGCCGAGTACCATCTGATGTTTGTCTATGCAGCAAATGACGACATTCAAAATATTAATAGCGTCCCTTTGGTGCGTTCGACAGGCGCTCAGGCATTTCTTGTCAAGCTCAACGCCGTATCACTGTCGAAAAGCACAATGTTTAATAGCCATATTGGCGATTCGACCGGAACGATTATCAAGACGGGTTGGAACGAAACCGAAGAAGCCCACGATACGATCGTGCTGGAGGCAAGCGCTGGAACATTCAGTGCCATGGACGTCGACGTTTATGTCCGTTCGCAACTGTTGGCGGAAACCGGGCATGCCGCGACCGATAGTTTGCCGGATGACTACAAACGCTTAGGTGTCGACGGTAAAAAATACGCAGACCCGGCTTTTTTGCATGGATATTTCGTCACGGTTCTCGATGCCGGGGTCACAGAATTCGAAGTCAAGACCGGACCGAAATCGTGGGCGAAATCTGCGTATCAACAGAACCCTGTTTTGAATATTTGGGCGGCGTTTGGTGCAACGCCTACGACCCCGATATCCGGTTCGCAAGTTTCACAGGTGTTTCCCTCAGAGCTTTCAGGTGCAGGTGGTTATTATACCGGGCCAAACTCCGGTGGATACTGTCAAGCCAAGGTCGCGGATAATGGAGAATTGCAAGTATTCTACGAGGTTACGGGAACCCATTACACAACGATCGAATGGGTTGAGCCATAATTTTACGGGCGCCCGTCTCACCTCCGAGATCCACTCGAATGCAGACCTTAGCGTCACCGAAACCCTGACGGCATCCGGCCTGTCCTGTTCAATCAATCAGGTATTGGATGAATAAAAAACGGCCCCCGGAAGGGAGCCGCAGTTTGAAGCAAAAATGTTCAAATTAGTCGATGATAACCACACCGTCCGGATTGTTTGTGGCGCGGACTTCTTCGACAACAGTGACAATCGGACCGACAACGATGCTGGCGTCAGCAAAATTGGTGTCATCTTTATCACCTGTATCCAGCGTTGATGCCGATGTATTGGCACTGAATTTTGCTTCCACCGTATAGGTGCCGGCGGAAAGATTGGGCGCGATGAAGTTATAATGATGCGCTGCGGTTGTTTTTAACAGCAGAGCAATTTCTTCATCGGTCACAATGCAATCGTCTTCGATGACAATTGTGCCGTCAAGATCGCCATCCGTGCAGCTTTCAATGACACCGCCCAGCGTTGCTGATAATTCCTGCTCGCGCGCAGCGAATGTGATGGCGCCCGGTTCTGCAACTGTGCAATTGCCCGCTGCGTCGCAGACAGCAACTTCTACAACCGCGCTGCCGGCCGCCGTTGCGGATCCACCGCCGCCGTTTTTGCCTTTGACACTTGTTTCCGTGTCGATGGCGATTTGCGCCGAAATCTGAATCAACAGTTCTTTTTGGCTCGGCATTTTAATCGTCGCTACGACGTCCCGAATGGCAGGGCCTTCGTTTTCGTCGATGGCGCCGTCGCGTGTCGCGCTGGTGCTGAATTGAACTTTATCAACAGTAGCCGTAAACTTGGCCGATGGTGCCGCTTGCACGGTGGTTCCAATAGCCAAGGCCCCGATCAATGCGCCTATTGCGGTTGTGGTTTTTAATAACATGAATACTCTCCAGTTTCGTTTGAGGGAGAGGCACAGCCAAACGGCATTCGCCGCCTGTTAATGCGCCCCAGGGTCACGTCGTAAAAAATATTTACTTGAAGAATACCTGAAGAATAAACCTGAGATGCCCACACAAAATGGTCCTCCCGCCATTGTCCTCCCGATAGACTTTTCGCGCCCTTGAGCGCTCGTAACACAAATCGGGCCGCCAATTAAGGCGAAAATGAGATTTGCCTAATAATTCTCCAACTACTTGAATTTATTGTTAATAATTCGTTTTTAAAGCGAAGTATTCGCCTGAGACACGAATATTTTAGCCGTTGGTGAAAGGACTATGGGATCAGGCGATTGAGAAACGCGAATAGTTTTTTAGCAAAGTCCTCATTGTGGATACTGATCCAGAAAGCCGGCGTCAGAAACAACAGGGGCAGGGCGCACAGGGCGCTGGCGCCGCGGATGATCAATGAGTCCCTCTTGGTCAGGATTTCGGATTCCGTGAACGAGGTATGGAAATCATACCCGGGTGCGGCGACAATAATGACGCGGATCAGGATCATTAAAAACGTCAGCGAAACCAGAAACATGATCACGCGGTGGTACAGACTGCCGACATAATCATTTTTGTTTTTGTCCGGATCGCGCCTCAACCGCATTGATGCGACCACACAGACGGTGAATGCCAATAATCCTTAATATCCCGCTCAAACTTATCCACAAGAAAAACGCTCATCTGTGGATAATGTTATGAGAAATTCTTGACTCGCGTTAACCAAGTGTTAAGTTGGTGGACGCCGTAAGAAGGAGCTGCACTGCGGAGGCGGAACCGAGAAAACCTAAGCTGGTTGATCGAGGAAGTTACGAAGCAGGTAAGGTGATGAACTTTTTGCGACAGAGCCCGTAGGAGAACGGAAGAGCGCGGAACGGAAAAGAAGGAAACTGGCAACAGGGACCGGAAAAGAAGGGAAGTGGAAACCGGGAACCGCGGGCTTTCTGCTGTCCGGGACTCTGCTTGTAGCGCCACAAAACTCACCACATCGCCATTAACAATCCGGGAACCTCTGCCCCGTATGTTTCCCCCATACCAATTGAGGTAATCGGGACATGGGGACCACACCAGCATGACAAGCGAACCTGAAACGCAACATCCGTTTTTCGCGCTGCGTTCGCACCGGTTTTACAATTTTGCCATTGTCATCACTGGCATCTTGATTTTCATGTTCGTGCCCTTGTTCATTCTCACGCCCGGGCAAACCAAACAATATCTCAATAATGGCCGCGAGCTGCAGGTGTTAGGCGATATGCTCATTCTGACCCTGGTGTTCAGCGCGGTGCTGGGTGCGATCTATTGGTTGTTCTGCCTGATCCGGCTCAGAGATATTGGCGCGACCCTGGTCATGTTCGTGTTGAGCTGGGTGGCGCTCAGCGGGTTTTTATTTCCCCTGACCACCGCCGGCGGCATGTTCGAACTGCGTAATGCGGCGACCCATTGGCCCAACCTGATTATCGTGACAGTGTTATCGAGCATTTTGGCCGTCTTGTCCGTGTCGCGGTATTCGAAAATGGTGCAGGTCTTCATGGCGATCTTTTTGACCATTTCGATCCTGCCGACCTTGCCGCGCGCATTCTCCCAGTTCGAGAAGGTGGACGGCTCGGCCAATGCGGTGCAATTGTCGGCCGACAAGAATTTGGTTCTGGTCGGGTTTGACGGATTGCCGGGGCATATGGTCCAGGACGTGCTCAGCGCAACGCCTTCGCATCGGCAAACATTTAAGGATTTCATATTTTACGAAAACACGGCCTCGACTTCGCCCGCCACGGACGCATCTTTACTCGGGATCGTCTATGGCAATCACGATTTCACCAAATGGGAAGAACCGGCGCCAATCGATTGGCAGACCCTGTATTTCAACCGCGATGACAAGGTGAATTTCACCACGAGTTTCAAATATAATATCTATAATAAAAGCGGGACGCGGCTCGCGGCCGGGCAGTATGGCAAGGCCGAGCAACGCGATGAATTGTTCGAGCTGTACCGCAATGTCGTTGTGCGGATCACGTCCAATTACGGCGTCAATTTGATGGACGGCATCGACTATATCGTCTTCCCGAACCGGCAGGGCAAATTCCAGACCACGGTTTCAGGATTTGATCGCGTACTCGAGTCGCTTGAAGTGACCAGCGACAAACCCTCGGTGTTCTATACCCATTTCACCTTTTCCCATTGGCCGACGGTGATTGATGAAAACTGTGAAAACCGAAAGATGGACAAAGGCTGGTTTCGCGAGCATCAAAATATTGACGGCATCCACGACGGGGCCGTTTGTGGTCTGAACAAATATACCGAATTCATCGCCAAGCTAAAATCGCTCGGCGTCTATGACAATACGACGATCATCCTGCTCAGTGATCACGGCAAGCCCGTGCAGTATTACGACACGCCGCCACACAATTATAAGATCAACAATGGGCCGGATATGGGCTTTGACCGGTATCAGCCATTCCTGATGATCAAGCCGGCCGGACGGACGGCAGATGCACTCGAGATTTCTGACAAGCATGTGCTGCTCGATGATCTGGCCCAGACGACATGCAATGTGTTTGAGCCTGCCGGGTTTTGTGAACAAACGCCGGGACTGAATATTCTCGATGACGCGGATATCGCGCCGGAGAGTTTCTATATTCATGTGGTCAAGGATGAGACCTCGAACTGGATGGTCGTTGACCACAAAGCGGTCAAGCTGCCCCGTGGCGTACCGTTGGTCGAGGCCATGCAGGCCAGCCCCGAGATTGACCTGACCGAACGCAAATAATCACTTTTTGTTATGGAGGCCCTATGGCCCATACGCTCTTGCCAAACACGCTAGAGGAGGAGGCGCGCAAGACGCTTGTCCAGCAATTGCTGGGACCGCGCGGCGGCTTATTCGCGCTTGGCACCTTTGTCGGCGCCGCCTGCATGTATTATTTTTTGACCAACACGATCATCAAAGAAAACAAAGCCCATTACGAAGCCCAGATCGCTCAGCTCAACTCCCGTGTTGAGAAACTCGAAGCCGAGAATTTAC
>JABDMW010000006.1 GCA_013001295.1 Hyphomonadaceae bacterium | reverse complement strand
CTTCACCGAGGATCCGAAGGCGTGTCTGACCTATGGTCCGCTCAAGGATAAAAACGGCAAAACCCTGCTGACTGTTAAATCATCACGCATGGTCAAGAACGCCATTGCCGCGCATTGTGAGGAAATCGAAACCCGTGAGCAAGCGGAAGCGTTAAAATCGACAAAACTCTATGTCTACCGATCCGATATGCCGGAGCCTGACGAGGATGAATTCTACCATGAAGATCTGGTCGGTCTGCGTGCCGAAACCGAAGACGGGAAAGTCTGGGGTCTAATCAAAGCCGTGCAAAACTTCGGAGCCGGGGATGTGCTGGAAATTGCCGGTGGTAAAGACGAGCAGGGCGAAAAAATCAAAGCTTTCTTTCACTCGTTTTCCCGCATTGGTGTGCCGGTAGTCGACATCAGGGGCGGTCGCGTCGTGATCTTCTTTGAAGAAGCGGACGAAGACCCAAACCATACGCGTTAGCGCGCTCACAAACCCGTGATTAACCGATCACATTTTTCTCACGTCCAGTTTTATTGTTTGTGTGCGTCGAATCTAGTCTAAAGGAATTGTCTCCTCCCCTCATGAGACATAGATAGCGAGGTCGCCCCATCCTCGTTACATAACCAAGGCAGGGTCGAGTTTCCTCCCCCTTAAATTCGCGACCCTGCCTTTTTTGTTTGCGGATTTGACCTTTAGAATCGAACCCAAATTGGCTCATTTTTGGCCGAATTATCCGACTTGGATGATTTGACTCCCTGATTCCTTCGTATAAAAGCCCCGCATGGCCCATAATTCTGACATTTCTCCAGACGGTTCACCGTGGAAAGCCACGGTTTTGACCCTGTTTCCGGACGCTTTTCCGGGCGTTTTGGGCGCTTCCATCATCGGAACTGCATTAAAAGATGAAAAATGGTCACTTGAAGCTATAGACATTCGCAAATTTTCCGGTAATAAGCACCGCACTGTTGATGAGACTCCCGCTGGCGGCGGACCTGGAATGGTTCTAAAGCCGGATGTGAGTGCGAAAGCAATAGACGCAGTGGCGCGGGACCATAATGGTAAAACGCGGCCGCTTTTATATTTAACCCCGCGCGGGACGCCCCTGACTCAGAAAAGAGTACGGGAATTGGCGGCTGGCACCGGGGTCGTTTTGTTTTGCGGGCCGTTTGAAGGCCTTGATGAAAGGGTCATCGAAGCGCGCGAAATGGAAGAGGTTTCCATCGGGGATTTTGTTCTCGCCGGTGGAGAAGTCGCGGGACAGGCCTTAATCGAGGCGTGTGTGCGCTTATTGCCCGGAGTTCTGGGTGATGAAGCTTCGACCGTTGAAGAGAGTTTTGAAGACGGGCTTTTGGAATACCCGCTCTACGCCAAGCCGCGGGAGTGGGAAGGACGAAAAATCCCGGATGTATTATTATCTGGTGATCACGGCGCAATCGGGAGATGGCGACGCGAGAAATCAGAAGACGTGACAAGAAAGCGCCGACCGGATCTTTGGGAAAAGCACCGGGAAGGCAAAAAGGAGTAAGACCATGAATGTGATCGAAAAACTGAACAAAAAAGAAGAAGCCCGCCTCCTCGAGTCTGGCAAAACCATCCCTGATTTCTCAGCCGGTGATACACTGATCGTACAGGTTCGTATTCGTGAGGGATCACGGGAGCGTCTGCAGGCGTTTGAAGGCGTGTGTATCGCCCGTTCAGGCAAGGGCCTCAATGAGAGCTTCACTGTGCGTAAGATTTCTTACGGTGAAGGCGTAGAGCGGGTCTTCCCGGTTTACTCTCCACTCGTTGAAGAGATCATCATCAAGCGTAAGGGTAAGGTTCGACGCGCGAAGCTTTATTACCTGCGTGAGCGTCGCGGTAAATCAGCCCGTATCGCAGAACGCGTCACAGGCCGCGGTATCGACCAGTCACGCGGCAAAAAATAAATTCTCCATTCCCACGTGGATGTTAAGAACCCGGCCATTGTGCCGGGTTTTTTGTTGGGGTTAATCGCTGCGAATATACCTATAGCGCGGCATTATCCCGTTTTCAAAATCGGCCAGCTCCTTCGCGATGATTTGCACGGCCGTATCTGGATTGGTGGCGCCGGACATATGCGGTGTGACGTGGACATTGGGATGTTGCCAAAACGGCGAGTTTCTCGGGAGCGGTTCCGTGTGGAAGACGTCGAGCGCCGCGCCGCCAATATGACCACTGTCCAAAAGCGTCAGCAAATCCTCTTCGTTGATGACAGCGCCGCGACTAATATTGATCAATGCGCCTCCTTTTTTCAGTTTGGATAGAACTGATAGACTGAGGAATTCATAGGTTGTTTTGGTAAAAGGCAGGCAACATACGAGAACATCTGTTTGCGGCAAGTTATCGAAAAGGGCGTCTTCTCCGTGTATGCATTTGACGCCCTCAATGTCTTTCGGACTGCGCGACCACCCGGATACATCAAACCCGTTTTTCGCCAGGACTTGTGCAATATGTGAACCGATGGCGCCCAGTCCCAGCATGGTGACTTTGAATGCAGGGGCCAAGGGCGTCGGGTAACGAGCCCAATGGGCTTGTTTTTGCTGCGTTTGATAGATTCCAAACAGGCGCTGAAAATGGATCACCCAATACAGCGTATAAAGTGCCATGTCTTCGGCCATGGCCGGGTCGATAAGTCGAAACATCGGCGCATCGGGCAATATCGGAAATGCATCCAGATAGTCGACGCCCGACCCGAGTGAAAACACGGCTTTCAAATTGGGATATTTTTCGAGGTCACCGGCGGGATGTTTCCAAATAAATGCATATTCGATGGCGTCGGGTTCGGGCACATTCGGGTACTCAACGATGGGACGCCCGGGCAGATATTTAAGGATCGCGGCACGCCATTTGTCATGCCAATGGCCGTCATTGTTCAGTAGGATCGCCATTTAACGTGCGAGCAATCTAAACCCGCAGATCTCGATTGTTGATCGGGAACTTCCGTACACGCTTGCCGGTCGCAGAGAATATTGCATTCACCACTGCGGGCGCGGCAACGGCAATCGTCGGCTCGCCGACACCACCCCAGAACCCACCGGATGGCATAACGATGGTTTCGACCTTGGGCATATCCTTGATGCGCATCGAGTTATATGTATCGAAATTACGTTGCTCCGGTTGGCCGTCTTTATAGGTGATCTCGCCAAATAACATGGCAGACAGCCCGTATACAAATGAACCTTCGACCTGAGCCGCGATCTGTTGCGGATTGACGGCATGTCCCGGGTCCGTTGCCGCTGTGATTTTATTTATTTTGACAGTTCCATCATTGTTGATGCTGACTTCCGCGCAGGCCGCGACATAGCTGCCAAACCCATAAATGTTGGCGAGACCGCGGTGTTTGCCATCATTTGACCCCCATCCGCCTTTGTCTGCAGCCGCTTTTAAAACCGCGGCCATTTTTGGCTCGTCTTTAAGCATTGCCAGACGGAAATCGAGCGCGTCTTCCCCTGCGGCGTGGGCCATCTCATCAAGGAAACTCTCCAGATATAACGTGTTCTGATTCAAGTTCACGCCGCGCCAGAATCCTGGCCGGATTGGTGGGTTGCGCATGGCATGATGGATATGAAAATTCGGGAATGAATATTTGAGTGTTTGATCTTCAAGACGGTCACTAAGACCGGCAGGGAGAAGTCCTTGAAATGTAGCATAGTCGGCACCCTCTACGAGGGCCTGAGGCATAAGCGCGGCTAGAATGGATTGGCCGGAAATTTTAATGTCCAGTGCGGTGATATTACCGTCAACATCCAATCCTCCTTTCAATTTACACTTGGTGATTGGGTGGTAAAATCCATGCAGCATGTCTTCTTCGCGTGACCATTGCAGTTTGATATGCTTACCCTGCATTTCCTTAGCGATTTTTACCGCTTGTCCGACATAATCGGACATGCCGCGGCGACCAAAACCTCCGCCCAATATGGTCTTGTAAACATCACATTTTTCGATTGGGTGACCTGACGCGGTCACGGTCTCGCGCAATGCGGCTTCACCGTTTTGAGTGGGACACCAAACTTCACATTTTTCCGGTGTCCACAACGCCGTCGCGTTCATCGGTTCCATGGTCGCGTGATTTTGTGTCGGGAAGTTATAGGTGGCTTCGATCGTTTTCGCTGCCGCTTTCATTGCGGCATCGACATCACCGCCCTTATTGCCGGTAAATGTCTCACTTGCTTCTAAACCATCGTCCAGTAAGGCGTTTATTTCATCGCTTGAGTACGATGCGAGTTTACCGCCGTCCCATTCAATTGGGGTGGCTTCAAGCGCGGAATTAGCCTGCCACCATGTGTCAGCAACGACGACAACCGCGTTGTCGATTTGTAGCACTTTTTTCACGCCCGGCATAGCCTCAGGCACAGAAGCGTCAAAACTCTTAAGGGTGCCTCCCAAGATTGGACAATCCTTGATGCTGGCATTGAGCATGCCAGGAAATGTCAAATCAGATGCATATTTCAAGGCACCTGTCAGCTTATCTGCCGTGTCGAGGCGCTGTTTCGACTTTCCGGATATGATCCAATCTTTGCTGTCTTTCAGCTTGAATTCGGTTGGCGGCATTAGTTTTGAAGCCGCGACTACAAGTTCACCGAACCGGGCAGATTTGCGCGATCCTTTATGGGAAATCACGCCTTTTTCTACAGTGCATTCGCTTACGGGGACATCCCATTGATTGGCAGCGGCTTCCGTCAACATCATGCGGGCCGCCGCACCGCCTTCACGGACATATTGGTGAGATCTGCGAATACCGCTTGAACCACCCGTGCTAAAACTTCCCCACACGCGGTCCCGTCTTTGGTTTTCTCCGGGTGTCGGGAATTCGAATGTGACTTTATCCCAGTCACATCCCAGTTCTTCTGCAACCAATTGCGATAACCCTGTCACTGTGCCTTGTCCCATTTCAGAACGGGCGATGCGAACCGTAACGGTATCATCATGATGAATATGGACCCAGGCGTTGACCTCCGGATTGGGCGGAAGTTGACTATAGTCGACCGGTTTCTCCGATGGTGCACAGGCGTTTAAGACGCCAACTGATAAGCCGGCGGCACTGGTCGCGACAATGAAAGAACGGCGGGAGAGGTTAGGCGATGTGTTGAATAATTTGTTCATCATTTCTCTCCCTATGCTTTCTTCTTCGCAAGATGGATACCTTTGCGCACGCGCGCAAACGTTCCACACCGGCATATGTTTGTGATGGTGTCGTCAATGTCCTGATCTGTCGCATTCGGATTTTCTTTGAGCAGCGCCGAAACCGCCATGATCATCCCGGCCTGACAATATCCGCATTGCGGAATGTCCAGTTCTGTCCATGCCTGTTGCACGGGATGTGATCCGTCTTTCGAGAGACCTTCAATTGTTGTGATTTCTTCCGATCCCTCCAGCGCGGCGATTGGATAGACACAAGACCGAACGGCTTGACCGTCGATGTGAACCGTGCACGCACCGCATTCAGCGATGCCGCATCCGTATTTGGTGCCCGTCAGTCCGAGTTGCTCGCGCAGTGCCCAGAGCAGGGGTGTATTTTCATCGCCATCAAAGTCGAGTTTCTTTCCATTTACATTCAGCTTGATCATAGGGGGCTCCTTGTTTGGCTCAACGTACCATAAAATCTATGTTCTATGAAGCAATCGATCAAAAAAGTGAATTGAGAAAATCGTGCGCTAGCTCACGGGTGCGTCGCAGGTGCCGCCATCACCTTTGCGGACGAACCGTGAGGTCCACAGACGCCAGTCATATGGACCATTCAACGTCATTTGACGCGATCCATAATTATAATAGCATGTGCCGGATTTGTAGACGAAGAAACAATAGGTTTGAGTAAAGACTTTATTGCCTGGATATCGATAACAAATTTTATCATCGCCAACGATCTGCCAGCTTCCTTTGATTTTAGGTGTACCCAGCTCTTGATAATCCGTTTCACCGTTGGCGTGATGTGTTTCGATAAACTGTTCGTTTTGTATGCCGCCGCTTATCCGCTGGTATTCCGACACAACGGTTGATTCGTAAAATACGGAATGAAGATCGTCACCGGTAATCTGAAGATAGCCGTCATCTTCGGCGGTCGCAGGTTGTGCAATAAATGCAATTAGTGTCAGCGTTAAAACCGAGGAAGTAGTGTGCAGCCTAACTGACAGGTTCATTGCACGTCCCCCCGCTGCCTTCAATAACCCACCGGGCGGTCCAATTATCATAATTACGCGGGCCTCTTGTCGTCATATTGGCGACGCCATAGCCGTAATAACATTTGCTTTTTGAGGTTATATTTTCATACACCCAAAAGCAGCTAATGCCCATTTGCGGATTGCTCGGGTATTTGTAGCAAATTTTTCGATCACCTAAGGTGTACCAGCGTCCAGACTCCCGTAACGGTCCTTCGATATAGCTGGTTTTGCCGTCCGCATAATGGGCCTCTCGAAAGTTGAACGTTTTAGTTCTTTCGCGCAGATATCGGTACTCACCCTTGATTGTCTTGCCCGGCAAGAGTTCGTTCATTTGAATTGCTGTCAGCGGTTTATATTCGTCGAGCGCTTGTGCTGGAGCAGCGCTCACGAGGGCGCTCAACGCTAATGAGAGTGATGTCAGTGTGCAGATCAACTGACTGGCGCGGCACAGGATTTACCGCTCCCTTTGCGCACGGCCCGTGAAGACCAGTAATCGTAATTCAGAGGACCTCGCAAACCCATAACTTGTAACGAATACTTGTAGAAACATCCCTCGGACTCATAAACGAAGAAACAATAGGTTTCCTTGTAAAACTTGCTTTCGGGATATTTATAACAAATCTTATCGGGTCCAACTATAGTCCAGACACCGCGCTCGCTTTGCGCACCTTCTTTGTAGTCTGTCGACCCATCTTCGTAATGAAACTCGGTATAGTTATTGGTTTTTGTTTCATCGCGGTATGCCCGGTATTCGCCGATCATCATTGTCTTGTTGAAAACCGCTTTGAGGTCGTCGCCAAGCATTTGATTAAATCCGGAATCACTATTGTTGGCGAATGCCGAGTTATTTAAAGTCAACGCAAGAAATGTGAAGGCAAATGCTGAAATTCCACGTATTCGTGTCATAAACCTACTTGATCGATGCTGTATTCTCATTAAAAGCACATCCTTACTATAACGCTCTGTTGCAATTGAGCAATCAAGGCGTACAGATAAATTGCGACGATCACATGGCAGAGAGCCAAGAAAAAGACAGCCAAGAAAATCGACCCGCGCCTAAACGCGAACGTCCGTCAGAGCGCATGTTTAAACGGTCAATGGCTGCTGAACGCCGCCGGCGACAGGCCGAACAAAAAGACGCCAATTTCATGCGGATGGTATTTGGGATCGCGGGCGTCACGACCTTAATTGTATTTATGATTGTTTATATGCTCAGTGCGGGCATGTAAGCGCGAGAGTTTAAAGCTAATTATCCTGGAGAGTGAAATGGGATTAAATATTGCTGTTGTCGGTGCGACCGGAAATGTCGGAACAGAAATGTTGGAAATTTTATCGGAAAGCGATTTGGACGTTTCAAATGTCCATGCCGTAGCCTCACGCCGTTCGCTGGGGCGCGTGGTAAGTTATGGCGACCGCGAGCTCAAATGTGAAGATCTGGAGCAATTCGATTTTTCAAATATTGACATCGTCCTGATGAGTGCTGGCGGTGACGTATCCAAAAAGTGGTCACCGAAAATTGTCGCGCAAGGTGCCAAGGTTGTGATTGATAACTCGTCTGCATGGCGCATGGACCCGGATGTACCTTTGGTTGTCCCGGAGGTGAATGCTGACGCCGCCGCCGGGTACACGAAAAAAGGAATCATTGCCAATCCGAATTGCTCGACCATCCAAATGGTTGTAGCACTTAAACCGCTCCACGACCGGGCAAAAATCAAGCGCGTCGTTGTGTCGACATATCAAAGTACATCTGGCGGCGGTAAAGCGCCGATGGATGAGTTGTGGCAACAGACCAAGGGCATTTATGTCAACGACACACCGACGCCGGAGCACTTCCCCAAGCAGATCGCTTTCAATGTCATTCCACAAATCGACGTTTTCATGGAGGGCGGTGACACTAAGGAGGAATGGAAGATGAAAGCGGAGACCATGAAAATCATGGATAAATCCGTCAAAGTCACGGCAACGTGCGTGCGGGTACCGACCTTTGTCGGGCATGCGGAAGCCCTGAATGTTGAATTGTCCGAAGAGTTAAGTGCGGATGAAGCACGGTCAATTCTTCGCGAAAGCCCGGGCATCATGGTATATGACAAGCCGGAAGAAGTGGGAGGTTATATAACCCCTGTTGAAGCCGCCGGTGAATTTGCGACCTATGTTTCGCGAATTCGCGAAGACAGCACTCAGGATAATACGCTGAACATGTGGGTTGTTGCTGACAATCTCCGCAAAGGTGCAGCGTTGAATGCCGTGCAGATAGCCGAGATCATGGTCAATAAGGGATTATTGTAACGCGCCTGATACGGGCTTAAAAGTTTCGTCTCTAGGGTGAATTCTGGAGACTTCACATTCAGTTTGTGACAAATGAACATTCATGTGCTAAATTGCGCATGAACGCGGGGGCGCGAACGTGAAACTGATTTCCATTGATAAGGACGTGAATCAATACCGGCAATATCTGCTGGTTTACGAGCGAAAGTCGGGTGAACAAACGTTTGTGCACTTTACAACCCCGTTGGACATCCCAGATCCCATCGATAACGATTTTGCGTTTATATATGGCGCAATTGCCGCCTTTATTCTTGGGGAGGACTACGAACAAACTATCCCGGCCTCAAAAGAAATTCAGGAGAATTTCGACGCGGTCAAAAAAATATGGCTCGGTTGGCATTCTTACCGAAAGAACATTTCAATCAATGTTCCAACGCTCATTCGTAAGTCACAGCAGGATAGTCGGCAAGACTTATTGCGCGGTTCATTTTTTTCTGGCGGAATAGACTCGCTCTTTACAACGGCAACATTGAAAGAAGACGTAACCGCTCTGATTTCCATTGCACATACTCCAAATGATATCGGTATTATTGCATCTGAGTTTGACCGCCTGCGTGAGATGTCTGGGTACGCCAATGCAACGGACCGGAAACACTTGTTTGTTGCGTCTGACTTCATGACGGCTTTTCCAGAGGTGAACGATTTTTGGGCTTATCTCGCGCACGGCGCCGCATTGAGCGCGATCGCGCACCGATTAAATGCCGTATTAAACAGCGCCGTAATTTCTTCAACATTCACGTATGACCAACTCATTCCCTGGGGTTCACATCCGGAAACGGATGAGTTGCTCTCGTCGAAATCGATCCACATTTCGCATTTTGGTGCAAACAGCAACCGGGTTCAAAAAACCTTTGCCATATGTGAGGATGAGACCGCATTAGGTGTTGTTAGTGTTTGTGGCGCAGGGCGGCTTGACGGGGAACATGTCAATTGTTCGAAATGCCAAAAATGTCTACGCACCATGGTAACCATTGACCTGGCTGGGGTCGATAAATCGCGGGCATCGACTTTCGATTGGACAATTTACAATCCCGCCAATCTCAAAGATATCTTATTGCGCTCGGAGAGCGAGTTTATTTTTATGCAAGAGATACAAGATATCGCCAATGATCGAGGTCGGGAAGATATATCAAAACCTATTGATCAGATGATCGCTAAATCCCGAAAATTTTTGATATTGACGAAAATCGAAATGTACTTACGGCAGCGGGTCAAATTTATCACCCGCTTCAAAAGGCCACTGCTAAAATTCAGGGCGGCGATTTATCGTCTGCTGGGCCTGAAACGCAAATTGGACGCATAAAAAAAGCCACTCATTTGAGTGGCTCTTTTTTTGTTTGGAATATAAGCGCTGGTTTAGCGATTTCCCGGGCGCGGAGCGCCTGGACGCGGTGCGCGTTTTTTCGATGGGATCAACCCTTCGAGCTGCGCGCGCTTGCGAGCGAGTTTACGCGCACGACGAACGCCTTCGGCTTTTTCGCGGACGCGCTTTTCTGATGGTTTCTCATAGTGCTTGCGGGCTTTCATTTCGCGCAAAACGCCTTCATTTTGCAATTTTTTCTTCAAAGCTCTCAATGCCTGATCGACATTGTTCTGACGCACGTAAATTTCAACCATGTTTAACCTTTTTCCAAACAACAAATGGCCGGACCCGTTTTTTGGCGGGCGGCCTTAATTTCAAACGTGGGCGGGGTTTACCGAGTCTGTTTGTCCCCGTCTAGGGTTTTGTCTGTATTTTTGGGTAAAAAAACAGGTTTTTCTTCCATTTGTGGCGATTTTGCACCAATTGAAGGGTATGACCTTCCCAATACGGCAATTTAATTGGTCGAAATGACGTTCATGGGAGTTGGCTAATAATAGGGCGAGGACACATAAGTTGGCAATTGAAAAGGATTTAACATGAAGCGTATCATACTTTTTCTCAGTTTTTTGTTGATTGCCTGTTCAGGTGAGCAGACCAGTTCTGAGTCCGGCACAACGGCGTCTCCTCAAACAACATCTGTACTGACAACGCGATATTTCCAATATTTGTCAGAACCGTCAATTCTAATCTTTTCAGCCACTCAGGACTGGCGGCATGAAGAAGGTATCGCCGGTGCAAATTTGACAATCATGAAATTGGCAAATGAAATGGGATATAGCTATTTCACCTCGGAAGACCCAAGCGTGTTTAACGACACCGATTTAGCGCGTTTCAAAATCATTGTTTTTAACAATATGACTGGAGATACATTGAACAAGGTCCAGGAAGCTGCATTTGAAAAATGGCAATCTGCAGGAAACGGAACCGTTCTTATTCATGGAGCAGGCGACAGCTCGCACATGGATTGGGATCACTACCACAATGGGTTGATTGGCGCGACATTTGTGAGCCATCCTATGGCTCCGCAATTTCAGGAGGCGCGCCTCGAGGTCCTCGCCCCCTCCCATCCGGTAATGAAAAATGTACCGCCTTCGTTTTTTGTGACAGACGAATGGTACACATTTGATGCGCCGCCAACGGGTAACGCTGTTGTTTTGGCTGGGCTGGATGAGAGTACGTACAGTCCTGTGAACACGGTTTATGGGGATCGCTCTGATTTACGCATGGGTCCAAAACCCGCGGATCATCCGATTATTTGGGCCAGATGCATGGGCCCAGAAAAGGCCCGAACAGTGTTTACCGCGATTGGACACCGATATCAGGTGTACGATTCGCCGGACGTGGCTCAGGTTCTAAATAATACTCTTTATTGGGTCGCGAAAGAAACCGATCCGCAGTCAGGTGAATGTAATCCGTAAGCACCGTTTTACAAACATGAATATAGAGCGTCGATGATCTTAACAGGGCGAGGGTCGCCGATCAGGACGTTCGATTGTTTATTCATCACATAGCCAACGCTCAGCCCTTCGATTGGGTCGGCAAATGTACACGATCCGCCCCAACCGCTATGCCCAAGTGTCGCTTGGTTCGGGCCGTAAAAGTAAATGGGATGATTGATCATGATTCCTGCGGCGAATGTTAAATGAAATGGAAGGACAAGGTCAGGCCCGGATATCCGGGGTTTGGAAAATTCATACAATGTATGTTCGCCTAAATATGTCCTGTCACCGATTTTTCCATCGACTGCTATTTGCATCAATCGTGCAAGTGATTTGGCGGTTCCATGCCCATTCGCAGCAGGCAATTCCGCGTTGCGCATGGCGTCAACATCAATGCCGGCTGTAGATGACCATTTTTCCATAAAAGCCGCTTTGGTCGCTGGGTTGATATCGCCTAGATCAGCAAAGGCGCGTGGTTTGTGCAAATCTGCGCAACGATGGAACTCGCTCTTTGGCATTCCAATGTGGAAATCAATTTGGTTGGGGGCACAAATCTCTTCTCGCAATATCGTTCCTAGCGTGCGGTTTTGGGCGTCCGCGCGCCGACCGATCTCGCCGACTAAAAATCCATATGTGAGAGGATGATAGCCACTTGCGGTACCGGGCTCCCAAATTGGTTTTTGACTGGCCAGGCGATCACAGATGAAATCCCATCTCACCCAATCGTTTCTGTCCATGGGCTCGGTGATCCCGGACAGCCCTGATTGATGCGACATAATCTGTGCGATCGTTAGTTCGCCTTTCCCATGGGCGGCGAATGCCGGCCAGATACTTTCGATTGGTTGTTCATAGTTCAAGCGACCGTTTTCAACCAGCCAGGCTATGACCAGCGCAGCAATCGCCTTTGTTGATGAAAACACCTGAACGATCGTATCGTTTTTCCACGGTTGAGTTCTTTTTCGGTCTGACGTCCCGCCTGTTAGGTCAACAAGGAATTCGCCATCCCTCATTACACAAAACCCCGCGCCCGCCTCCAATTCGTTTTCAAAATTCGAAAGAAAGGCTTCGTAAACCGGTTCAAAGCCCACATTTACGTGACCGGATATTTTGTGGGTTTCGTTCAATGTGGGCATTTTTGTGTTTCAGTCCATAAATTTGGTTTTCAATCCCGCTTCCTCGCCTATAACATTTGCGAAATCAATAATTCATTCGAGGATCAATCATGACATTGAAAATTTATCATAATCCGCGGTGCAGCAAATCGCGGCAAACTTTGGCGCTTCTGCTGGAGCATGGTCATGATCCTGAGATTGTTCAATATCTGAACGATGTCCCGTCCGAGGCACAAATAAAGTCACTGATCAAAATGCTGGGTTTCTCGACGGCTCGCGGTTTGATGCGAAAAAGCGAGCAGGCCTACAAAGACCTTGGATTGAAAGGTGTCGACGACGAAGCGATACTCGTCAAAGCGATGTCTGAGAACCCAAAACTTATTGAACGCCCAATCGTGGTCAAAAATGGAAAAGCTGCGCTTGGTCGACCGCCAGAAAACGTTTTGACGCTATTTTAAGGAGTTAATAGCGGAAAATTGTCAAAAATATTTGAGCCGTTAAACGAGTTGTTAAGCATAACAGGGCATCACAGTCATTAACCATAGTACTTTTGTACCTCAGGAGAATGATTATGCGTCTCGTTGCGTGCGCTTTATCGACAGTGCTTTTGTCAGGATGCTCCTGGCTTGGAATCGGGAGCGGCTCCCAGGGAACTCACCAAGCGTATGAAGGGCATAATAGCGGCCAATACGCAAAAAAATCGGCGCATTATGGGCAACAGCAAAAAATAGGTCCATGTCAAATTACATCTCCCATGCAGGCGGTTCCGCAAGGATGTCGACCTGAGCAGGTCACCTTAGCACTGGGGAATCAGCAAGCATCACACTACGGTCAATCTGGTTATACCGACGGCGGATACGGGTCACATGCTGCAAATGCGTCCGCAAGTACCCGGTATCACACACCAAAACAACGTAAAAAACGCCCGCTTCTAAGAGGTTCTCTGGGGCTCGAGATAGATCACAGCGTATCGGGAAATCTATATAGCCCGTCAACATCTTTGGCAGCGGCTGGATATAACCGCGCATTATTTGCCGAGGGCACGACAACGGGTTCTGTTGCGGGCGGTCAGACGACCGATACAGTTTACACAAGCAGTAACGCGCGTCTGGGTCGGATTAATGCCCCTGACATCAGCTTTGATGACGTTTATACGGCGCCATTGCGGATTACAGGTGGTCTCGAAATGATCATGAGTGACCACGCGACATTGTTTGCCAATGCTGGTTACACCCGCGCAGAAGGTAAAAAAGGTGGCGGAGCGGAAATAAATGAAGAGCTTCTTCGCACCATAACAGTCACTGATTACAATACGGATCCTACGGCCGGCCCTGTGGGAGCCGTTACTGGGACAACAAGCAATACGACCTTTATTCCCAACGAAACTGTAGCAACATTTGACTATGAGTTTAACGAATTGGAAAAGGTCGATTTTGAGGTAGGTGGACGTTATTATTTCAATCCAATGTTCAGGGACCATTTGGAGCGGACCGTTACGCCTTTCGTTGCCGCGTCCGGTGGTGCAGCATATTACAGCGAAACTACCGTCGTTGAAAACCAACGGCAGCGCTATTTACAGCGTGCATTTGATGGCACCGAAATGAGTCCCACGGGCGATTATTACGATGTGAATTTTGGGACCCCAACTCAACTTTATGACTCACAGTGGACGCCATATGGCCAAATCAAGGGCGGTCTGGAGTGGCAGATGAACCGTAAGGCTGCCTTGGCTTTTGAGGCCGGTGTCAAATACGAAGGGGCCAGAGATTTTTCTGACGGAACCCAGGGCGACGATATTATTTCCATTCCAATCGCTATTCGTGGATCCTATAACTTTTAAGTCAAGTATCTGAATCTACGCGTCAATTTTTCTTCCAAATCCCAAAAAGCACAACCTTTTGTTAAGCATATTAAGGTTAATTTGCGATAAGACAGGTTAATTCATTGAGGGAGGCGAGTATGCGTCTAGCATTTTGCACACTATCAGCAGTATTGTTATCCGGGTGTTCATGGCTGGGCATTGGCGGCAATAGCTCAAGTTCGTACGGGCAATACGGCGCCGGCGGCGGTGCATATGGATGTGCGCCGGGAACTTACGGTGGCGGTCAATACGCTTACGGCAGTCAGTACTCATATATGGGGCAAGGTGGCGCGGGATGTGCAGGAGCGGGCAGCTATGGCATGTCTGGTAGCGGTTATGGTGCCGGATCAGGAGCTTATGGTGCTGGTGCAAGTCAATACGCAATGAACGGCTACGCCGCAGGTCCAGGAGCTTACGGAGCTGGGGCTTACGGTGCTGGAACAGGTGCACACGGAACAGGTGTTGAAGCCCATGGGCTTCGCGGAGCACAAAGTTCAAGCAGCTATGGGCACGGTTATGGCGCAGGTGGCGGGGCTAGCTACGGCGCGGGAACTGGCACTGCTTTAGGTGCCGGAACTCCATTCGGGACTGCGGTCGGCGGTCAATATGTAAATGGACAATGGGTGTCCACCGGTGTTTCTGGAAGTAGCGGCACAAGTACATATCAAACCATTCAAGGTGCACCAATTTACGTTCCACAGCCCTATCCGGCTTATTATGGCGTCGCATCCGGCGGCGGATATAATTATGGCTACGGGTATGGCGGCGGACTTCGCGGCGGCGGCGCAGCACTTCCATTCGGATTTGAAGCCGGTGTCGGAACCGATTTCAGCGTTGACGGTGATATTTTCCCGGGTGAGTTGGCAAAACCATTCCTCGGAGGGCCGGGAACAGTGTCTGACTTGCCGGCTGTAAGTTACAAAGACGCATATAAAGAAGCCGCACACTACGATTTAGCGGCGACTTACGATATTGATCCAAGCACAACCTTGATCGGCCGTATTGGTTACTCAAAGGCTGAAGGCGAACGTCTTCTGGTTGGTCAGGTCGACGATGGTGCGGGCTTAACCGAGGATCTTTATGCGGAATTCAGTGATCTGGAACAAGTTACGCTCGAAGGCGGGGTTCGCAAATACATGGGCAGCTGGAATAATAGATTTGCAGGCGTTCGCCCCTATGTCGGCGCAACTGCAGGGTTTACGCATAATGCGGCAGTCGATTTGACTCAATCTTCTGCGACATTGGTCGATCCTGCTTTGTTCACCCAGGAATATATTGACGCGGGTTGGACACCAACAGCATCCGGTGTTGTCGGTGCGGAAATGCAAGTCGGACCTCGGACAGCGATCGGTGTTGAAACAGGTGTTCGTTGGTCAGATGATTTGGATACAAATTTCGAAACAGGTGACCGGATTTCAATTCCCGTCAGGCTACGCGGACGCGTTTCATTCTAGCGCGCCCGAAGGCTTAACACAGAGTTAAAAAACCCGGGTTAGCTCGGGTTTTTTGTGGTTTTGGCTCAAATTAAGGTCAAAATTCGACTAATTTTACCAAAAATAAACCATGTTCATTGACCATATTGATACACATTTTTCCTAAATTCCCGTCCAGACAACAACGTTAGATAACAGTTGCATTGTGCAACGACCGTTATAGTGGGGACTAAAAATGCGTATTTTATTATGTAGTGCCGCAGCAATCGCTCTCTCAGGATGTTCATGGTTTGGCTATGGACATAATCAAAATCATCATCAGTCGTATGGATCAGGTCAATATGCTCAACAGGCCACTGGCGGCGAATGTTGTTTCGGGTCCAAAAAGCTGAGCCGTTGGAACGTTGAAGCAGGCGCAGGCCCTGATTTCATGGTTGGCGGTGATGTGTTTAGCGGTAGCGAGGCGCATGGCGGATTTACAGGACCAGTTACAGCCTTGAATGATGTCAGCATGAATGACGCGTATAACACCGGGTACCGGGCTGAAATCGGTGGATCGTATGCGTTTACGCCAAGCCGTAAACTAACCGGACAAGTTTTTTATGCGCAAGCAGACGGTCAGGATGTTTTGTTGGGAACGCAAGATGGCGTCGATCTACGCGGGCAGTTCTCTGATTATAAATCATGGGGTGTTGAGGCAGGTTTGCGTCAGTATTTCCGTCCGGCAGATATGCCGTTGGTTCGGACGATGCGTCCATATGTCGAAGGTAAACTTGGCGCTGCCCATGTCGATTCAATCGGAATAGAAAACATGCGCGAGACAGTTCCGACCGCAGCTGGCACACCAACCTCACTCGCTTTGTACGAAGACGGATGGGTACCGACTGCTGCGGGTATGATCGGTTTTGAAACACCATTGTTTAACCGTATGACGGTCGGTGTTGAAACCGGCATTCGCTACACAGGTAAGCCAAATTCAGACAATACTGATATGACAGCAACGACTGCGCCGCTCGATTTCAATCGTCGATATGCCGGTGCAAACAACAGCGGTGATCGCTTTACAGTCCCTGTAACCATTCGCGGACGCTATCGTTTTTAATCTAAGGAACGAATAAAACAGGGCGGGACGAAGTTAACCCGAAGCATCACATAACGGTGCTTCGGGTTTTTCGTGTCGTTTTATCCGGCTTTTTGGTCTTTGATCCAGATTTTTATCTGCTCTTCCAGCACCATCAGCGGAATACCGCCATTGCTAAGAACAGCGTCATGGAAATTTCGAATATCAAAATCTGCGCCCAGCTCTTTTTCAGCAAGACGTCGAAGTTCCCAAATTTTCAACTCACCGATTTTGTAGGCGAGGGCTTGTCCGGGCCAGCTGATATACCGGTCGACTTCCGTTTTGATATTGTGAGCAGCAAGGGCTGAATTTTCGAAAAAGCAGGCTTCAGCCTGTTCGCGGGTCCAACCTTTCCAGTGCATGCCTGTATCCACTACGAGCCGGCATGCGCGCCACATCTCATATGTTAAGCGGCCAAAGTTCTCATAGGGCGTCTTGTAGATACCCATTTCAACGCCTAGTTTTTCGGAATAAAGGCCCCAACCCTCGCCGAAGGCGTTGGGATAAAGGCTTTGTCTGAATTTGGGTACATCCTCAAGCTCTTGACCAAGGCTGATTTGGTGATGATGCCCGGGAACGCCCTCATGCAAGGTCAAAGCCGGTAAATTATAAAGCGGGCGTTGTTTCAGGTTGTAGGTGTTGACCATATAGTTTCCGGCCACACCGTTGTCAGGGTTACCACCCCAATATCGACCCGTTGTATATGTCGGCGCAATTTCGTCAGGAACGGGAAGCACACCGTACGACAGCCGGGGTAGCTTTCCGAAATAACGGGGCATTTGACCATCTACACGTTTGGCAATCCAAGCTGCTTCTTTCAAAAGAGCTTCAGGCGTATCGACATAGAATTGATCATCGGTCCGTAAAAAGTCGAGAAATTCTTTAAACCCACCCGTAAAACCGGTCTCGTTTATAATTTCATCCATTTCCGCGCGAATTCGTTTCACTTCATCAAGCCCGATTTGGTGAACCTCATCAGGCGTCATATCCAGGGTCGTGAAGTGCTTGACCAAAGCTTCGTAATGTGCGCGGTTTAGTTCATTTGTACCGATCCCGACGATGCTCCTGGCTTTCGGGGCATACTCATTTTCTAAAAACGCGAGCAGGTCTTCATAGGCTGGCAGGACTTTGTCGCGAATTGTCTCGATGCCCAAGGATTTGAGACGTGATTGGTCTGATTCTGTAATAAGATCGTTATATGATTGAAATGGTAGGTAAAATGAATGGTCTTCTGGTTTCCCTGTCGCCAAGGCGCGGACCATGTCGAGTATCCCGGGCATGATTTCAGCGGATGCGGTGTAATCAGTTGCAATCCCGCGCCGCATATTGGCCTTATGTTCCTCGAAAAACCGGGGTAGTTCAGATAGGCGAGCCGCATAGGCTTCGTAATCGTCAACGGTGTCAAATTTCGTCTGTCGTGAGACATAGCTCAACATATTGAAAAAGCCGCTATCGTTGGTGAATGGGATCCGGGATTCGTCAAAGTCGGCGAGATCTAGTTCTTGTTTCAAGACAAACCCGAGTAAATCGTAATTGATTTTATTGTCCCCATGCGACGCTGAAGCATCAATAGCTTGGTATCTCTCGAACAAGCGGCGCGTGGCATTAACCCGTTCTTCAGCTGCTGCCAGGGTCACATTTGGGAGGCGGCGCAGTGAGGCTCGATCGCCCTCCATACCCGCTTGAATCGGATTGCTCCCAAGATTTTCTTTTTCCATGTCCGCGACGATGGCCAAGAGCGAGTCGGACGGTTTCGCAGCCTTGGTGAGAGGAGTGCAAGTATAATTACGCTCGTTTTGTACTATTTTCATACCAGTACATTTGATCTGAACCTCAGATATTGGCGTATCCAGTGGGTAAGAAATAGATGATTTCGCATCCGCGTCTTGCGCCACCGAAAGCAAATTGATGGATGCGAATGCGGTCAAAACAGTTGATGTGAGTATAATTTTATTGCGGTTCATGATTTTCCTTTTGCAATACTCATAGCGATTGTTGGCGTGTCCGCCAACTTTTTCTGCAACCGTGCGACAAACAAGTAAAACGGATGAAATTGGCATTGACAACATTAGGCGGTGGCTTAGGTTTGCGACGACTTCGAGCGGAAGACAAAGTGGAGAAAAAATATGTCGAAACAATGGACCGATAAGCGGCCGATGTCTCCACATCTCAGCGCCTGGAAGTGGCATCCGACGATGTTGTCGTCGATCCTTAACAGAGCAACTGGAATCGTTTTGTATTTTGCGGTGTTAGCAATTTGTGTCGGTTTAGCTTTTATGGCAGCTGGTCCCGAAGGCTTTGAAAAAGCAAAAAGTGTAATTTACACACCGTTTGGCGCTGTCCTATTCTTCGCGTTCGCAGGGATCATAAAATATCACTTGTTTAACGGTGTTCGACATCTTTTCTGGGACGCTGGAAAAGGATTTGATCCCAAGTTCTCAAACACCCTATCTATATTGATTATTGTTGCTGCTGCACTGGCTGCTGCTGCCCTAACTTATCTACTGATCGGGAGCTTGAAATGAATGATTTAAGAACCCCATTGAGTAAAGTTCGCGGACATGGTGCCGCAAATGAAGGCGTGCAGCATCACATTGCCGCCCGTGTCAGCGCCATCATTTTGGCTTTGATCACACCGTTCTTTATCTGGGGACTGATGAAGGCACTGCCAGCCGGGTATGAAGGGTTTATGGCTTGGATTGCGTCGCCATTTGGCGCATTTACATGGCTCGTTTTTATTACTGCCGGGTTATATCACGGGCGCTTGGGAATGAATGAAGTGATCCTTGATTATGCGTCTTCGCATGGGGCGCGCACGTTTTTCACACTGGTAAATATGCTTGCTTCCGCCGGATTTTGGCTGGTCGGTGTGCTCGCAATATTGAAAATTTGGCTGGGAGCCTAGTATGTCTGAGGCAAATTGGATTGATCATACCTATGATGTGGTTGTAGTTGGCGCTGGTGGCTCTGGATTGCGAGCGACTTTGGGCGCAGCGCAGGCTGGGCTGAAAACGGCGTGTGTATCAAAGGTCTTTCCGACCCGTTCGCACACCGTTGCGGCGCAAGGCGGAATTGCAGCATCGCTCGGCAATATGGGACCGGACGATTGGCGCTGGCATATGTATGATACGGTCAAAGGGTCAGACTGGCTCGGCGATCAAGACAGTATTGAATATTTGTGCCGTGAGGCTCCCAAAGCTGTCTATGAACTTGAACATTGGGGCATGCCGTTTTCGCGGACCGATGACGGTAAAATCTACCAGCGGCCATTCGGCGGTATGATGCAAAATATGGGTGCAGGCCCGGCGGCCCAACGGACATGTGCGGCGGCTGACCGGACAGGTCACGCCATGTTGCATACGCTGTATGGTCAATCCTTGCGCCACACGGCTGAGTTCTTCATCGAATACTTCGCGCTTGATCTGATTATGGACGGGGATGTGTGCCGGGGCATTACGGCCTGGAAATTGGACGACGGGACACTCCACCGTTTTCGCGCAAAACGCGTTATCCTGGCAACCGGCGGATATGGACGCGCCTTCTTCTCATGTACATCGGCGCATACCTGTACCGGTGATGGCAATGCCATGGTCTTACGTGCAGGATTGCCGTTGCAAGACCAGGAGTTTGTCCAGTTCCACCCAACCGGGATTTACGGTGCCGGATGTTTGATCACGGAAGGGTCGCGCGGTGAGGGCGGGTATTTAGCAAATTCAGAGGGCGAACGCTTTATGGAGCGCTATGCACCATCTGCGAAGGATTTGGCATCCCGTGACGTTGTGTCCCGCGCTATGACCATTGAAATCCGTGAAGGTCGCGGCGTTGGTCCAGACAAAGACCATATTTTCTTACATCTCGATCATTTGGATCCGGCAGTTCTTGCCGAACGCCTGCCGGGCATTTCCGAAAGTGCGCGGATCTTCTCGGGCGTCGACGTGACTAAAGAGCCAATACCGGTACTTCCAACCTGCCATTATAATATGGGCGGTATACCAACGAATTATCACGGCGAAGTCGTGACGAAAAAAGGCAAGGATCCGGATGCGGTTGTTGAGGGACTGATGGCCGTCGGTGAAGCGGCCTGTGTATCCGTTCACGGCGGCAACCGGTTGGGATCCAACTCTCTAATCGATCTTGTTGTATTTGGCCGAGCAGCCGGATTACGCTGCGGTGAAGTCCTTGATCCAAAAGACGGGCAACCGGAACTTCCAGAAAACGCGGGCGATGCAAGTTTTGCGCGCCTAGAGCATTTCAGAAATGCCAGCGGTTCAACAAAAACGGCGCAAATTAGACTCGATATGCAAAAAACAATGCAAGATCATTGCGCTGTTTTCCGGACATCCGAGAGCCTGAACGAAGGTGTCAATAAACTCGCTAATGTCTATAGTCAACTCAGCGATATCGGCCTGTCGGACCGTTCGATGGTCTGGAATACGGACCTGGTTGAAACACTGGAGCTCGACAACCTTATGGGCAATGCGTTGACGACTATTGCAGGTGCTGCCAACCGAACCGAAAGCCGCGGCGCTCACGCCCACGAGGATTTCCCGGACCGTGATGACAAGACATGGATGAAGCACACATTGGCGTGGGTAAATGACGGGCAAGTAAAGATAAATTACCGCCCCGTGCACGATTATACCATGAGTGACGACATCGACTATATCGAGCCAAAAAAACGGGTTTATTAGGTTAAGGTAAGTCTAAGATTGGGTGTTGGTCGAGCAGCTTAAAACGCACCCAAAAACGGTCACTGGCGATTGGGCTGATTTTCGTCGAGAAACTCCAAAAGCGCTTCCAAAAACTCTGGTGTCTGCGGGGCTGCCCCATGATCGCCCGGTACCATCTTGAACTTCGTATTTGATGTTATTTCAGCAAGTTTTTGAGCTCTTTCCGGTCGGTCCTGTTCTCCTACTATAACCAGCATAGGAACCTTGTTCTGGCCCAACTCGGATTCGATTGCAGGAATCTCGAGAGAGCTAACGCGAACGGCGACGAGCGCCGCTCGATCCTTTTCATTCCGAAAGCCCTTATCGCGGAGCTGCTGATCGACATGCTCGATAAGCTCGTTTGTCAAAGTGGGAGACGAAATAGGCCAGCCGGTTCCACCAACGGATAGCGATATAACGCGATCCGGATGAAGCTCCCGAAGCTTATTTGCAAGCCAGGCGCCCAATGAGTACCCAACAACATGTGCCCGGTCGATATCCAAATAGTCAAGCAATCTTCGTCCATCTTCCACCATATTCAGACCGTACATTGATACGTCTTTAGGCTTATCGCTTTTGCCATGTCCTCGATTGTCATATGCGACCACCCGGTACCCAGCCGATATCAGACCATTGATCACACCCCGGTTTCTCCACCCGCCATCAATATCTGATGTGTAGCCGTGAATGAGCAATACCGGAGTACCACGTCCTTCATCGACGAAGTGAATTTGTATTCCATCCGATGTGAAAAATCGGTCCTCTGCCGCCGCGACTGAGGATAGTTGCAACGCGAAAACCATAGTTAGCAACGATTGGATTGATATCTTAATTACCTTAGTTCCTATTTTCATAAGTCCACCTTGGGCCGATAACGGAGTGAGGCAGCCTAGGTCAAGGCACGTCTGCTTTCAAGGCACGTCCGCATTAGAAACCAAACGAATATGATGAGCGTCTCTCTTTCGCTCCAAATAAGTCGCTGGGCGATGATTGTTTCAGCGCCCAGTGCAGGCCGAAGTACAGTTTTCTTGTACTGTATCGCTCGTTTTGCGATTTTGTCTCTATAGATTAGGGTTGGCGAAACCTTGAAAGGATTCGCCATGTCTCAATCAATACCGCTCAAGCTTAATCGCCGTCTCGCTCTCGCCGGTTTATTGGGCTTACCACTGAGTGCATGTGAAACTCTCGACCCCGCGATCATGGAAGGCATATTGGGCAGCGGTGCGCTGACGCAGGCTGACGCGGCGCTTGGGATCAGGGAAGCTTTAGGGAATGGTGTGTTGAGCGCGCTGGGTATCGTGGGGCGAGATGGTGGGTTTCTCAACGATAATTTAATACATATTCCTCTACCGAAATCTCTTCAAAGCGTGCAATCCGTCATGTCGTCTATCGGCGCCGGCGGGCTCCTCAATAATCTGGAAGTGCAGCTCAATCGGGGCGCTGAGGCGGCGGCGCCTGTGGCGAAAGACATTTTCTTGGAGGCCATTCGTGATTTAACCATCCAGGATGCCATTGGGATCGTCAAAGGGGCAGATAATGCGGCGACTGTTTATTTGCAGGACAAAACAACTGTGGGCCTGACAGACTTATTCAGCCCGATTATGGAGAATGCATTGGGCCAAACCGGAGCTTTGCAACTATTTGATCAGGTAGCAGCCTCTGTAAAAAATGTGCCTTTCGCACCGCAACTCGGTGCAGATGCCAAACGTGACCTCATTGGTCACGGCGTTGAATATGCGTTGGGCGGCGTGTTCCACTATGTAGCGGAGGAAGAGAAAGCCATCCGCGAAAATCCTGCCAAAAGAACATCGGAAATTTTACGACGAGTCTTTGGATCCGGGATCGTATGACCGTAAAATAACCCTCACTCAGCCCCGATCAGGGTCCATGCCGGCTTCATCGCCATCGCCGGCACCATGTACCTTACCCGGAACGTGAATTGGTACGGTTAATCCGCTGAAACCGTTTTATCGCCGGATGCAAAGGTGCGGTAGGATAGGCAAGTTTATTCCCGCCGACATGGGATCCGAACTTGCGACGCATGGCAATGAACGGTTTCTCGACCATATGGAATGAGAATGCTGCGGCGGCAAAGCTGATAGCGACGGCTGCTATACGGACGCTGAGGTTGTCGCCCAAACCGCGGACGAATAAATCGAGCATTGGCACATGCCATAGATACAGCGCATAAGACACGCTTCCAATCCAGGCGAGGGGCTTCCAGTCGAGAATGGAGAATGCGAAATCCAATGTGCGCCAGTAGTATAAATTCAAAACAAGCAAGAAAAGCGAGAAGCCTTGCAAGGAGAAGCGGAGCGTATAGCGAAAGGTTTCATCGCGGATCAGAAATGACGCAATAATTCCGGTAAACCCGACGACAGTCGGTATGAACCCGATCATGTGCGAAAAGCTTTTTGCAGTCCGTTTGACATGCAAAAGAACGGACAACAAACACCCCCAAGCAAGGCTGTCGATCCGGGCATCGGTCATCATATAGTTGTAGTCGGCTGCTGGCAGATTTGTGTTGAACAGGATATGCGCCCGCCACACGGCTGCCATCAAGACGATAGCGCCCAGAGCAAGGGCAAGATGCCTGAAATTTTTCCTGAAAAAGATGACCAGGAGCGGAAAACCAAGGTAAAAATGCTCTTCAACGGCGAGCGACCATAAATGGGTCCACGGCATGAAAGGGAGAGTGCCCCCGATCCGTTCCGAGACCTGAAAAAAATTGGTGAAATACCCGACAGCCGCGGCCACTTCCATGAAGACCGGGCGGCCATATCCCATGATGAGATACAGGCATATCGTCAAATACACCATGAACAGTAAGGCCGGGTACAGGCGGATTGCCCGTCGCATGTAGAATTTTCCCAGTTTGATGCCGTCTTGTTTTGCAGATTCAGCCAATAGCAAGCGCGTAATCAAGAACCCTGAAATGAAGAAGAATACCGTCACGCCAAACCCACCGGGCACGATATGCTCAAAACCCATATGAGCGATAATGACGATGAGAACAGAAAGCGCCCTTAAGCCGTCCAATCCAGGGATAAATCCGAATTGGGCTGTCTCGGGCAATCGTATATTTTGTATCTTCGACATAGCAAACCTGTCCGATTTTGGGTCACAATTGGGGTAAATGACCGAAATTATTCGTATTTCAGGAGAGAATTGCAGGATTCATGCCTTTGAATTTACCAAGGAAAAAAACATGATTTTTGTGAATTTTTATTCGCCTTCGTTCGTATAATCGATATAACCAATATAAATTCGATTTGGAGCCATCATGGTTGAACTCAGACTTCCCAAAAATTCGAAAATTGGCAAAGGTCAAGTGTGGCAATTGCCGACCGAACCAAAGCACAAACAAACGATTAAGGTGTATCGATTCAACCCGGAAAATGACCAAAATCCGACTTGGGATAATTACACTATTGACCTCGATGATTGCGGCCCGATGGTTCTTGATGCCCTGATCAAAATTAAAAACGAAATTGATCCTACGTTGTCGTTCAGACGGTCCTGCCGCGAAGGAGTTTGCGGATCCTGCGCCATGAATATTGGCGGCCGCAATACGCTCGCTTGCACAAAAGGATTGGACGAATTTAAAGGTAAGCCAATTGTAATTTCGCCTTTGCCGCACATGCCGGTTGTACGCGATTTGGTCCCGGATCTTTCAAATTTCTATGCACAATACGCATCAATTGAACCTTGGCTACAAACGACGACGCCAACCCCTCAACAAGAGTGGAAACAAAGCCCGGAAGACCGCGACAAGTTGGATGGTTTGTATGAGTGTATTTTGTGTGCCTCCTGCTCGACCTCATGTCCGTCTTACTGGTGGAATGGCGACCGGTATTTGGGACCAGCGGTTCTATTGCAGGCCTATCGTTGGTTAATCGACAGTCGCGACGAAGCTACTGGAGAACGGTTGGACGAATTGGAAGATCCGTTCCGGCTGTATCGCTGCCACACGATCATGAATTGCGCAAATGTTTGTCCGAAAGGTCTCAATCCGGCAAAAGCGATTGCGGAGATCAAATCTATGATGGTGGGCCGCGCCGTTTAAGCTTAGCTATAGCCGCTCCACGATATTTCTGACAAATTTTGTCGCATCATCCGTTCCGCGAGGCAATGAAGCGGGATCGATGACGGAACCGAATGTCAGTTTGGGTCGTGATTGGTGCTTGTTGAGTAGCTCGTGGAACAAGGTAATATCGCGCAATTCCTTGTTCACAGCGGCAAAGAAATAATACAAAGGCGAGTTTCTCGCTTCGATCCGAAGCGGAACAATTGGGACCTTGTGTTTTTTAGCCATGCTGATCGCCGTTGGATTCCATTCTTTATCGATCAATCCTCGCCAAGACAATTTCGCCAACACACCAGCAGGGAAAATAACGACGGCTTTGCCGTCTTTCAGCGCCGATTTTAATGACATCAATGTGTTGCGTGTCTTCGCCTGCGTGCGCTTTTCAACAACCCATTCCACCGGAATGATAATATCCTCCGCGTTCGGGATCACGCGCAGGGCATCGGCATTTGCCAGAAATATGTGATGTGGGCGGTGGCCATTAAGCGCATCGAAAACAAATGCGCCATCCGCCAAGCCCGTCGGATGATTGGCAATAATGATCGCCGCACCTGATGTGGGCACATTTTCCAGACCTTCGATTTCCGGTTTTATGGCGAGAATATCGCTAACGAGAGTAAACGCTTCACGACCTGTCATGGTCTTGACTTGATCGGCCATTTCCACGGCCTTCTCATACCGCAGCAACTTATAAATGGGTGCGCGCAACCATCGCCAAAGCCAGGGCTTTGTCACAAGACGCTGTGCGCGTTCAGTTATGAGCTCTTCTATAATATGCACAACTCGATTTTGAGAAAATCCGTGCGTGGTGTAAAGCTAAACTTGGGAGGAATGAAAATGGTCAGGAAAATCATAATACTAGCGACGGTTTCCTTAGGTACTGCTGCATGTGGACAAACAGGAGGAGTGGACCAAAACACTGATAAACCGGACGCTAAACCCGTCGAAGCGACTGCGGTGCAAACGAGTTGTCAGGGCGAAGAATTTCGCCAGCTTGATTTTTGGGTCGGGGAGTGGAGTTTAGAATGGGATTTACCGGACGGCAAAACCGGGTCCGGAACCAATATCATCACAAAAACACCATTCGGAGATTGCGTGATCACCGAAAATTTTGACGGGGCGCCGACCCAGAATTTTAAAGGCATGAGTGTTTCAACTTACCACCAGCCGGCTGGCATGTGGCGCCAGACCTGGGTCGATGATCAGGGCGGGTATTTCGCGCTTTACGGTGGGGTTCAGGATGATGGGACGTTCAAACTGGATATGACCCGTCTTGGTGACAAAGGACCGTTCCGCCGCATGATCTGGAAGGACATTACTGCAGACAGTTTGACTTGGCATTGGCAAGGTCACGGTGCTGACGAAGCCGAATGGAAAGATCTTTGGGTCATCCGCTATACGCGCAAGAAATAGTCCTAGTGTTTAAACGCCCAAAATTTCAACATCAGGAATTGCGCGATTGGCGTCAATACAATTGCGACAAATACGTTGATCATAAAGGGGACGTCAAACTGGGTGAGTAGGACTTTGAATAGGCCGACATTGATCGCGATACCGATAATCCAAACTAATGCAAACCGGGGCAGTGAACGTTTGTGCCCCTCGCTCAATCGGAATGTGAAATAATAAGATCCCAGATAAGAAAGAACAGCGCCAACAAGAAACCCGGCAAAATTACTTAAGGTCGGATCGATACCGAGATAATGATAAGCGGTAAACGCTGTGAGGGCATGGGCGCTGGCGACGAAAACGCCAACGCAGCCATAGCGCACGACTTGCCATAGATTGTATTTTTCAAATAGGTTTTTGACTGTGTCAATCATGGTATTTCGCGAAACGTCCATCGCCGTTTTCTATCGCAAACAAATTTAGATTTCCTAAAACCCATATTACGTTGGCGGATTTGAAAGGCTGTGCCCCGCACCCAGATATTCGGCACTTTGCATTTCAATCAATCGCGACGCTGTACGTTCAAATTCGAATGCACCGTCACCATCCTTATAAAGCTGATCTGGTGAGACAGCTGCGGAAATAACGAGTTTTGTCCGCGTTTCATAAAGCGCGTCGATTAGTGTGACGAACCGTTTGGCTTCATTTCTATTCTCTGCGTCCAATTGGGGAACATTCTCCAGGACCAACGCACTGAAGTGATTGGCGAGCGCAAGATAGTCAGCCGCGCCTAATGCCGCCCCGCACAACGCGTCAAAACTGGCTCGGGCTGTCCCGCCGGCGGCCAGGATATTCAATTCGCGTCCCTGAATGGTTAAAACCGTTTCTTTTGGCCTAACGGGACGTGTCAACCGGTTCCATATTGCTTCAATGCCTTCGTCCGCCGATTCATCAAGAGGCGTGATATAAACAGGTGCCCGCTGCAGTTTACGTAAGCGATGATCCACATCCCCATCAAAATCGAATATTTCCAGTTTTTGTTTCAACAGATCGATGAAAGGTAGAAACAGTTGTCTATTGAGACCATCTTTATAAAGCGCATCCGGTTTGCGGTTCGATGTCGCCACCACCACGACCCCGCGTTCAATGAGCGCTGTGAATAATCGACTCAGGATCATCGCGTCGGCGATATCCGTGACGTGGAATTCATCAAAACATAGTATATGGGCTTTGTAGGCGATCGCCTTCGCTGTCGGAGCTATGGGATCGTCGCCCACGCCGCGTACATAATAAGGTTTGCTCCGTTTTTGCTTGTCGTCCAACTTTCGCCACTCGCCAATGCGACGGTGAACGTCTTGCATGAATTCATGAAAATGAACCCGTGATTTTTTCTTTGATGTTAAGTGATCGAAAAAGACATCCATCAACATGGATTTACCGCGGCCGACACCTCCCCACAAATACAAACCTTTTGGCGCCTCATCAAATTTTCCAAACAAAGACCGTTTAGGTGCATAGCCGTCTAAGCGCTGCGATAAATTATCCAGCGCACCAGCGGCGCGCAGCTGAACCGCGTCTTCGCGTAATTGCCCCGACTTGATTTGCGTTTGCAAAAATTCTGAAACTGACCCAGCTTTACCCATGCCTGTTCATATCGTCCTGATTTTGACTTGCAAAGAAAAAGCTGATGATTTTCAATGTACTTGTTCTGTCAAACTCCTGCACTTGAAAGTAAGTAAGATGCGAGTGCGAGAATCGCAAAGGCGCTTACAGCGAGGGCAAAAAACAGGATTGGGTTCTTAATCTTATTCATTCTGGTCGCATTTGTGGCATACAAACCGCAAAAAGCGACAAAAAAATAACCAAATAGGCGAATTAAGCGCTCATTGTTCTTGGTTTTCTTTCATTTAGGTCTTGTTCATGTTAAGGTTACTATCTGTTAATGTAGGGCGCAGGCTTTGTGTGCGCGTAGGGGGCTTCTTTGGAAGCCATTAGAATTATTGGAGGTTTCTAAAATGGAAAAAACTGAAGAAGCAATGCAATCGATTGAGGGTTTCCTCAGCGGTTTCATGCCTGCATGGCTGGTCGACCCGGTCATGGCGATAGCAACAATTATTGTTGGCTATTTTATTTCTAAAATCGCTGCCAGCATCGTTGCCGGCGCAATTAATCGCACAGGTATTGGCCGCAAGGCACAAACAACCGGCGGCAATATTGGTAAGTCACTGTCTAAAGCCGTATTCTGGGTGCTCTGGTTGGTGTTCATCTTGATGGCACTGAGCGGGTTTGAGCAATTGTCAGGTGAAGGTGGTCCGTTGGAGCCTCTCAATGGCATGCTTTCAAGCGTATTCTCTTACCTCCCAAATCTGATCGGTACTGCACTTTTGCTGGCGATCGGATTTATTGTTGCAAAAGTTGGTAAAGAAGCCACGCAAAGCACACTGGAAGCAGCTCAAGTTGATAACTTGGTGAATAAAATCAGCGCAGGTGATATCGAATCATCAACGCCATCGAACGGTATTGCCAAAGCGGTTGGTGGCTTGATCGGTGCAATAATCATTTTGTTCTTCGGTGCAGCCGCAGCAGACACGTTGCAAATTGATGCGATTTCAGGTCCAGTTTCGGGTATGCTCGACATGATCTTGGATTATATTCCAAAGATTTTGGCCGCGACCGCAATCCTAGCGATCTCTATCTATATCGGTCGTTGGGCGAAGGGATTGGCAGAAAATACTCTGCCATCTCTCGGGTTCGACAACTCATTGAATGCAATCGGTGGACTTGACGGTGAAAGCAGCGCGGGTACGAAGCCATCTAAAATTGTTGGTTTGGTTGCTTTCGTTGGTATTGCTCTGCTCGGCTTGACGGCTGCATTTAATGCGCTGCAAATTCCGCAGCTCTCAGAAGTGTTTGAAACACTATTGAGCTTCGGCGGTAGCATCACATTAGGCGCCATCATCATTGGTGCTGGTTTGTTTATCGCAAACTTTGTCTCACGTCTGGTGACACAAACATCTGGCGAACTTGCAGGCCGTATCATTAAATATGTAACTGTCGTTCTGGTGACCTTTATGGGTTTGAGCCAAATGGGTATCGGTCAAGATATCGTCAACACAGCTTTTGAATATAGCTTAGGGGCTGTCGCATTCGCTGCCGGTGTTGGTGGCGCGATCGCATTCGGCCTTGGTGGCCGCGATTGGGCAAAAGGGAAATTGGGTACATGGTTCCCGAATAAGCCGAAGTCCCGCGCTAAAAAGTAAGATCTTACTTTAGATCAAGGAAAAGGCCGCAGAAATGCGGCCTTTTTAATACGATAAAAAAGAGAATATCCCCGTGTTGTCATTGCGTCTTGTTGAATAGGGGCGTAAAGACGGGGCAAATTTAACGTGCAGACGAGGAGATACATATGGCACGGGCGAAAATTGCGCTGATTGGCGCAGGTATGATTGGTGGAACACTGGCTCACATTGCAGCGCGCGAAGAACTGGGTGATGTTGTGCTTTTTGATATCTTTAAAGGACCCGCGCAGGGCAAAGCACTCGATTTGGCGGAAGCGTCAACTGTGTTTGGTAAAGACAGTGCACTCAAAGGCACCGACAAGTATAAAGACATCAAAGGTGCAGATGTCTGCATTATTACAGCGGGATTCCCTCGCAAACCCGGCATGAGCCGCGATGACCTGGTTTCGAAAAACCTCGGCGTGATCAAACAGGTTGCCGCCGGTATCAAGCAATACGCACCAAATGCATTTGTTATCTGTATCACCAACCCGCTCGATGCAATGGTCTGGGCCTTGCAGAAATTTTCTGGTCTTCCGCACAAAAAAGTCGTCGGCATGGCTGGTGTCCTCGATAGCGCCCGTTTTCGCTGGTTCCTGGCTGATGAATTCAATGTCTCTGTCGAAGACGTCACGGCATTCGTTCTCGGTGGACACGGTGATACCATGGTACCGCTCATCCGCTATTCCACAGTTGCCGGTATCCCATTGCCGGACATGATCAAAATGGGCTGGACAACCAAAGAGAAAATCAATGCGATCGTCAACCGGACCCGCAAGGGCGGCGGTGAAATCGTTGGTCTTCTTGGCAATGGTTCCGCATATTACGCGCCCGCTGAAAGTGCGATCCAAATGGCTGAATCTTATTTGAAAGACAAAAAGCGTATCATGCCTTGCGCTGTGAAACTTGGCGGTGAAATCTCAGGTGTTAAAGGTCTCTATGTTGGCGCGCCGTGCGTTATCGGAGCTAAAGGTGTTGAGCGTATCGTAAATATCAGCCTCAACAAATCTGAAGAAAAAATGTTCATGAATTCAGTCAACGCCGTCAAAGGCTTGATGTCGGATTGTAAGAAAATGGACAAAGACCTTAAGTAAAAGGTTCAAATTGATTATAAGATCAGGCGGGCTTTGGCCCGCCTTTTTTGTCAGGGTGCACCATGAGAGATAGACTTGAAACCGAACGACTAATCTTACGTCCATTGGACGGAAATAAGGATTTTGAAGACTGGTATAAAATGACAAGCGACCCCGAGACCATGAGGTTTATCGGCGGTTCGGCGCTTAATCGTGGTCAATCCTGGCGATCAATGGCGATGATGATCGGGCATGCGATGATAAGAGGGTATTCCATGTTTGCTGTGATTGAAAAAGAAACAAATCAATTTGTCGGGCGGGTAGGTCCCTGGTTTCCAGAAATGTGGGAAGCGCCCGAAATCGGATGGGGCTTAACGAAATCCGCGACAGGTAGAGGCTACGCGGTTGAGGCCGCTCAGGCTTGCTTGGATTTCGTGTTCGATGATCTGGGTTGGGACAATGTCATCCATTGTATCGACGCCGAAAACATTGGGAGTATAAAAGTCGCTGAACGGATCGGATCAAAATATCTCCGCACGATCCAAAGTGTCGGCGATATTTATGACGGTGAACTGCTGGTGTACGGCCAAGATCGGCCTTAGCGCCAACCAGCCTCTTTGACGTTTTTGGCCCCGTTGCGGCTGACTGGTACTTTTTGACCGGACTTAAGTAAAATATCCGTTTTACCTTTTGCCTTTAGTAGTTTTTCAACGCCAGCTTCCGCCACCCACCAGGAGCGGTGAGGGGACAAGCCATCCAGCGGGGAGGCCTCCTTGATGGCATCAGACAACCGCATCAGAACAAGCTCTTCGCCATTAGACGTTATAACCCGCACATAATGATCTTCCGCGGCCAAAGCATATATGTCAGCTGATTTGAGATGCATAGGAAGTCGATCGAACAATAAGGATCGTGTGTCGGTGTCACCTTGTTCAAACTGTTTGCGATCCGTTAGGGCTCCAATCACCGATATTGAAATTGAAATAACCCAGACATAAAAAATAATCGTCAATACTTGTTTTAGACTTACAGGACCTGAGAGCATCAAGCTCAAACCCACCATCATTATTGTGACAATAATTGTTCCGCCCATGGATTGTAAAAAGGCCCGTTTCCAGGTCCCGACTGAATGGCCCAACTTTTGTAAGACCAAATCGGATAAACCTGCACCAAAACCGCCAGCAAAACAAAGTCCAACCCAGAATACGATACGATAAGGAACGGAAAACTCTCCCGTTCCATAAGGTGCCAGAATTGCAAGTACCGTACCTGCAATAGTACATGTCAAAATCAGTGCTTTTGAGGCTTTTAACCGCTCGATCATATGGGTCGATAGTATTCCTGTCCGTAATCTTGATCTACTTTGCCAATTTTCTACGCAAAGGCAAGGTAGAGCTCCGTTGTTCACGATGCGTGAAGTGCAAACCTGCGCAATTCACGAATTGGAACCGCACATTCACGTAAGCCCGCTTTCAAATAAGTCGATATTTTTCAATGCTCCAAATGTAACTTGGAGATGAATTATGAGTATAGATGTCCTGCTTAACGCTTCACCAGCTATTCAAATGCACACAGCTGCAGCATTCACGGCACTTGGCTTAGGCATCGCCATGTTTGTGCGCAAGAAAGGGACTCGATCCCATAAAATGATCGGACGAATTTTTGTTGTTTTCATGTTGTTGACGGCGATAAGTGCTCTGTTTATTCGGCAACTCAATGATGGCCAGTTTAGTTGGATCCACCTGTTTGTTCCACTCAGTTTTTATGCCATCGCAGAGCTGTTCTTCTACATCCGCAAAGGTAACATCAAAAAACACGAAAAAGCGGTGAAAGGTCTTTTCTTTGGCGCCCTTCTGATCCCCGGATTTCTCTCATTTTTACCGGGACGCACCATGTGGCATGTATTTTTCGGCTAAATCATAAAAACATCGTCGATAAGCTGTTGAACCTGCGGGTTCAGCCGCTTATAAACACCGTTCTCATGGGCTGATTTCGGCCCTGCTTTAATATGGTTAGCGGACTTTTTCATGAATATTCACGAGTATCAGGGCAAGGCTGTCCTAAAATCGATTGGCGCGCCTGTCTCCAAAGGTGTTGCTATATTTAACGCAGATGAAGCTGAGTCAGCTGCTAAGGAACTCGGCGGGCCACTCTGGGTCGTCAAATCCCAAATTCACGCAGGTGGACGAGGAAAAGGCACGTTTAAAGAAGACAAGGCGGGCGATAAAGGCGGCGTTCGGCTGGCATGGTCTATCGAAGAGGTCGTTGAGAACGCCAAGCAAATGCTCGGATCAACATTGGTCACTCATCAAACCGGTCCGGACGGTAAAGTCGTAAACCGTCTCTACATCGAAGACGGGTCTGACATCGACAAAGAGTTTTATCTTTCACTGCTGGTTGATCGCGGATCAAGCCGTGTTTCATTTGTCGCTTCGACAGAAGGCGGCGTGAACATCGAAGATGTTGCTCACGATACGCCTGAGAAGATCATCACATTCGATATAGACCCGGCAACAGGGTTTATGCCGCATCATGGCCGCACTTTGGCACGGGCCCTGAACCTGTCCGGCGATCTGGCCAAGCAGGCCAATAAGCTGGGACGGACGTTGTATGAAGGCTTCCTGGCAAAAGATATGGCGATGCTGGAGATTAATCCATTAATCGTCACTGAAGATCAGCGTCTGCACTGCCTGGACGCCAAGATCAGCTTTGATGGTAACGCGCTGTATCGTCAGCCTGATGTTCAGGAAATGCGGGATACATCGGAAGAGGATCCGAAAGAAACTGAAGCCAAGAAATTTGACCTTTCATACGTCGCGCTCGATGGCAATATCGGCTGTATGGTCAATGGCGCTGGTTTGGCGATGTCGACGATGGACATTATCAAATTATACGGTGCGGAACCGGCCAACTTTCTGGATGTAGGGGGTGGCGCGACCAAAGAAAATATCGTTGCGGCCTTTAAGATCCTGACGTCTGATGAAAAAGTTGAGGGTATTTTGATCAATATCTTCGGTGGCATTATGAAGTGCGACGTCATTGCCCAGGGCGCGGTTGATGCCGTTAAAGAAGTCGGTTTAAAAGTTCCTTTGGTTGTGCGCCTTGAGGGGACCAATGTCGAAAAAGGCAAAGCCATCATCAATGAAAGCGATGTCAATGCGATTGCTGCTGATGATCTGGATGATGCGGCTCAAAAAATTGTCGCAGCAGTGAGGAATTAAGACTATGTCCGTACTCGTCAATAAAAACACAAAAATCATCACGCAGGGCATGACCGGTAAAACCGGGACATTCCATACGGAACAAGCCTTGGAATACGGTACGCAAATGGTCGCCGGCGTCACGCCGGGCAAGGGTGGTATGGAGCATCTAGGTCTGCCGAATTTCAACACGGTTCACGAGGCTAAGGCTGCTACTGGTGCGACAGCATCTGTTGTTTATGTGCCTCCGCCATTCGCAGCCGACAGTATCCTTGAAGCGATTGACGCTGAAATGGAATTGATTGTTGCGATTACCGAGGGCGTTCCGGTCCGGGATATGGTCGCGGTTAAACGTGCTCTGTGCGGATCTAAATCGCGCCTGATCGGCCCGAATTGCCCGGGTATCTTGACACCGGAAGAATGCAAAATCGGGATTATGCCGGGTAAAATCTTCAAAAAAGGGTCGGTTGGCGTTGTGTCGCGTTCAGGCACATTGACATATGAAGCCGTTTATCAGACGTCGCAAGTCGGATTGGGCCAGACAACAGCTATTGGTATCGGCGGCGATCCCGTCAACGG
>JABDMW010000035.1 GCA_013001295.1 Hyphomonadaceae bacterium | reverse complement strand
CCCAGTTCCGCCAATGCGTCACAGGCGTGGGCTTCGATTTCAAACCAGATTCTGTATTTGGATGCCTGTGACCAAATTTCGACCATTTCGGCCCGGGCATAACGTGAGATCATTTTTCTTCTTTCTGTTCAGCTTGTGCTGGTTCGGTTTTTTGCGGCACGGCAATATCCGCTTCGATGAGTAATTGCTGTCCTGTGACAGGTAGGGACGTAGCGGCACTGATAACATTGATCGGTTCGCTCGGCAGCTTCTCTGTTCCAAAGAACTTGCCGAACCCCTCCATATATCCGTCATAGTCGACGACGCCATTTGCATCGGGGGCGAGCACGGCGCGGACCCGCATCACATTGCCAAGATTGAGGTTTTGCTTTTTGAGCAAGCCGTGCAGCCCGTTAAAGGCGCCGACGGTCTGGGTTTCCATATTGCCAAAACCGTCTTTGGCCCGTGGGGGATGAATTACCGCAGAACCCAGGCGCATATTGGGTGGTAGAACAACCATCTTGTTTTCGGCAGGCTGGATTTGGCTTTGTGTATTTTGCGGAGTGTTTGTCGTCGAACCATTGCTGCAAGCGCTTAGAAGCAAGACGCTTATTGCTGCAGCAATCGGGCGACGGGCTTTCAAACGAAACATACTCTATTTCCCTTAATGATATGAATGTGTCCTCAAGGGCGGTGTGATACCTTATGAGTCGGTTTTTGCAAGACCTTCATTTCGCTTTTCCGCAGCCGCCCAGTCTTTTGGTAGAGTTCGGGACGCCACAAAAAATGCGATGATGGAAATCGCATAGGTTACGGCCAGGCAGGTAATAGCGAGTCTCAATCCATGGGTGTCGCCATGCACGACTGAAAACTTCTGACTAAGAATGCCCGTGATAGTCGGACCGCCACCCAGAGCGATTAAATTCAGGATCAGGAAGAATAAGGCTGTCGACATTGCACGCATACGAATTGGCGCTAATGTTTGAGCGACCGCAAAGCTCGGGCCAAGATACACTCCGGCAGCGATCATATAGACCATGAGTAAAATTAGATGCATGTTGATATTATCGACCCAAAAGGCTGCGATAAGGCAAGGAGCTCCAATTACTAAAGCTATGGCAGGAACCCAGCCATAGGCACCAACCCCACGTTTTGCCAGCCATTCAGTAAATTTCGCACCGTAGTAAGTGCCAAAAGCATATGCCACGCCGTTCAATACTCCGAGCCAATTCATCAACCATTTAAAACGGGCTGGATCGTCTTTAAAGCTCGGATCCCACCTGACGATATAGTCGACACCCCAATTGGAGACGGCATATCCACCGAATGAAACAAATGCGATCCCCATACACATGGCCCACCAACTCGGGATTTTCGCTAAAGTTGAAATGGCTTCGCCGATACTAGGGGGTGCTTCGACGGAAATATTGTTCTCCATCGCACCGCGTTCGGGTTCTTTAATCGCAAAGAAAACGATAATTGCAAGAATGATTCCCGGAATACCCAGCGCAATCAATGTACCCCGCCATCCTACTGAGGCTATTAATTGTCCGGCAGCGAAATAGGCGAACATGATTCCAAATGGAATGCCCAACGAATAGAAACCAAGTGCGCCAGCCCGTTCTTCTTTGCCATACATATCTGAGATAATTGAATGGGAGGGTGGGCTGCCACCAGCTTCGCCGATTCCAACACCGATACGTGCCAGTAAAATCGTAATAAACGAGTTGGCCATCCCAGTCAGTGCCGTAAACGCACTCCATAGTGCGAGAGATATCGATACAATGCGAACTCGGTTTGACCGATCCGCCAGCCAAGCAATTGGTATACCGACTGTCGTATAGAGGATGGCAAATGCCAGGCCTTTCAACCAACCGAGTTGGCTATCCGTGAGACCAAGGTCTTCTTTAATGAAGGGCGACAGGGTGCCGATAATCTGGCGATCAACAAAATTGAATGTGTAGACTATGGTAAGGAGAATGAGCGCAAACGTTCTGTACCGCTTGTTCGGCGTTTTATTTTCAGACATTGCTACCCCTTACATCAGGCCAAGTGATTTGAAACTGGCCGTATCATTGCGCCCGATGATCAAGTGATCATGGACACTTATATTTATTGAACTAGCAGCCGTAATGATTTGATTGGTCATGTCAATATCGCTTTGGCTGGGAGTAGGATCGCCGGAGGGATGATTGTGGGTAAGAATGATTGCCGAAGCCTCGAGTTCCAAGGCCCGTTTAATCACTTCACGCGGGTAAACGGGGGCGCGGTCGACGGTCCCTTTGCCCATAACTTCGTCCAATATCAGCCTGTTCTTGCGGTCCAGAAACAGGACGCGAAATTGTTCCTTACTTTCGTATTGCATATGGGCGCGGCAATATTCCAGAAGAGCGGTCCAAGAGGAAAGGACCGGGCGATCAAGGATGTTTTCTTGCCCAAATTTTTGCCCGGCGACCTGTATGATTTTCAAATTGAGCGCTGTGGTTTCGCCGATTCCGTCAACTTCCTCCAACAGGTGTGTCGGTGCCGACAGGGTTTCGGCAAAACTGCCAAACCGTTTGATGAGACGCTTGGCAATGGGTTTCACGTCGCGGCGCGGGATCAGCATGAACAGAACCAACTCGAGCAATTCGTAATCGGCGAGGGCTTTGGGGCCGCCTTCGCGAAAGCGCGTTCGTAGGCGATCACGGTGGCCGTGATAATCGGGTTTTGGTTTTGCGGGTGGTTTACTCGACACTAAACATAGGGCGGACGATCCAACCCTGCCGGCGATTTAGTGAAAATTTCGCATCCTGTCGCCGTCACGCCGATGGAATGTTCGAATTGTGCGGTGAGTTTTTTGTCGCGGGTCACGGCCGTCCAACCGTCATTCAGTATTTTGGTGTCCGGCTTGCCCAGATTGATCATTGGCTCGATGGTGAAAAACATGCCCTCGCGCAAGACATCGCCTTCTCCGGGCGTTCCGAAATGCAAAATATTCGGCGCGTCATGGAAGAGGCGTCCCAAGCCATGGCCGCAAAAATCCTGAACGACAGAACAGCGTTCACCTTCAGCAAAGTCCTGAATGGCTGCGCCGATATCGCCCGTTGTATTGCCTGGCTTCACTTGATCAATGCCAAGCATCAATGAGTCATAGGTTATGTTGATCAAGCGTTCGGCTTTGCGGTTGATCGTTCCGATTGGATACATGCGGCTTGTGTCGCCATGCCAGCCATCAAGAATGACTGTGACGTCAATATTAACGATGTCGCCATTGCGCAGTGGTTTATCGTTGGGAATACCGTGGCAAACCACGTGATTGATACTGGTACACACTGTGTGTTTATAGCCGCGATAACCAAGACAAGCAGGGACACCGCCATGGTCAAGAATAAACTCACGTGCGGCATTGTCGATTTCTGCTGTTGTTGTACCCGGCAGGGCCATGGGCGCGATCATGTCAAGGCAGGCCGCTGCCAGATGCCCGGCTTTGCGCATGCCTTCAAAGTCAGCCACCGAATGGAGTTTGATGGCTCCATCGCGGGTGATATTTTCTGCACTGGCGTCGATGTAATTCATATTAGGACCTTATACGCTAATTGCGCTCGGATTTACAGCTTATTTGTGAACTATAATCTTGTTTGAAACGCGGATCTCTTCGGGCGACATATGGCATGCATAACACAAGCTTTCAACACCAGCCTGCTGTGCTTTTTTCAAAACGAAGTCATATTCTGGGTCGACATCGGCGGCGATCTGGAAGTGGTCGCAATCATTTCGCTGAACAACATACAGCATGACGGCACGCGCACCTTGTTCAACCATGCTTGTCATCTCGTGCAAATGCTTGGTGCCGCGCGCCGTTTTCGCGTCCGGGAATTCCGCCAGTCCTTTATCGCGGGAATAAGTGATGTTTTTAACTTCGACATAGCACGGCCGACGGTCGGCGCTTTCCAGCAAAAAATCGATCCGGCTGTTTTCACCGTACTTTACCTCGGGGCGGACGGTTTCGTACCCGTGTAACTCCGGTATGACTTTATTTTCCAACGCTTCCGCGACCAACTTGTTGGGCCAGGATGTATTGATCCCAACCAACGCACCGCCAGCTTCCACGAGATGCCAGTCATATTGAAGCTTGCGTTTGGGATTATTCACAGGAGACACCCAGGCCCGGTTGCCGGGCTCTTTCAGGCCCGCCATCGACCCGGTATTTGCACAATGCGCAGTGATGATCTCGCCGTCCGACAACTCGATATCAGCAAAAAACCGCTTATAGCGTTCGATCAATCGGCCTTCGAGCAGGGGTGTTTCAAATATCATAGGCGCGGGTATGCAAAAAATACGGGGCAAGTGCAATTGCCATCAAGGATAAATAAGTGAGTGAATGATTACTACCGTATTTGGCATATCATTTCCCAAGATGTTGTTTATCCTGACGATTCAATGCCTTGTTAGTTGGGGAATGGATAGTTGGAGTTTTTCGGACTGATTTTCGTAATAGGGTTCTTTACGATCCTGATTGGGTCGGTCATGGGCTTTGTTGCCAATTCCAAGGTCACCAAACTTGAACTGGAGGTCCGAAAACTAAGGCTTCAATTATTAAGGGGGCGGGAAGACCAGAGTGAAGAGCTCACGCGGCCGTTGGAAGGTATAGAGGCCGCAAAAACCAAGCTTTTGCAGGCGCGCGAACCGGAAACGGTTGTTTCTGAAGTGTCCGTACCAACGGAACCGGAGCGGGACCCACAATCGCCCAAGATTTCAAAACCGCAGGAACCCAAACCGTACATGCCAAAACCAAAGCCGACGCCAAAACCGAAAAAGCCGCGTCGTTCATTTGAAGAAGAATTGGGCGCGCGATGGGCTGTATGGGTCGGTGGGATCGCGTTGTTTCTCGGTGCCGTCTTTTTATTGAGATATTCCATTGAAGCCGGTTTTTTCACGCCCGCCATGCGCGTGGGGCTCACCTGTTTGCTGGGCGCCGGATTGTTGGGCACCGGAGAGTTCTTGAGGCGCGCGGATCGGTCGGGAAAACAAATCAAGCTGATGGAGACAGAAATTGCAAAATCCCTGTCTGAAAGCGCGGATATATCCGGCGTATTAACGGCAGTCGGGATATTTGCTCTACTGGGTGCAGCCTATGCCTCACATGCGCTCTACGGCCTCATAGGTTCGGTTCCAGCCGTTCTTCTGATGGGCATGCTTTCGTTAGCCGCTCTGGCGCTTGGGCTATTGCACGGTCCGAAACTGGCAGCGCTCGGCTTGGTCGCCTCGCTGGCAACACCGCAATTGATCCAAAGTGACCCACCGAACGCTTATAATTTATTTATTTATTTGACTGTCGTTGGCGGTGCCGCATTGGCGCTTGCGCGAAAACGGTCATGGGGGTGGCTCAATGTCTCCACGATGTTCGGGTTGTTGGGCTGGAGTTTTCTCAGCATGGCTGCGGCCAACGGGACAGGGACACATTTTGCCTGGCTCGGTTTTCTCGCGCTCACCTATAGCGCCGGGGTTTATATTGCTCGGGATAAACGCATCGAAACCGGAAAGCTGTCGCTGTCGACAATAGAATTCGGACCCAAAACCGCCAGCATTTGGTCGGCTTTGGCGGCTGTGGTTCTCTTGATTGTTGCATTCGACAACAATCTGTCACAGGCGCATCTTGTTTCCGGCCTCATTGCGGCGCTGGTTCTAATGGCGACGGCCTGGTTCCGACCCCGGTTGAGCCTGTACATTTTAATCGCAGGATGTCTCGGTATGATCCTGATCCTCGCGAATCTGGATATACGATCCTGCATTCCGTGCCTGTACGTTGGTGGAATTTTTACGTCTCTTTACATCTATTTGTGCTTCACGCGCATCAAACAGCAAGACGGTCTTATTCGTGACCAAGACCGTGGTCAAATTTGGCCGTTTGTCGGGGTAATCTTGCCGATCCTGTTTATCTTAGCGCTGAACCGTGTTGGATTTGGGGTCGACAATAATATTGCAGGTATTTTGTTTTTGATTCTCTCCGGCGTTTATGCCGCGCAATTGTATCTATTCAAATCCGAGGCCTTCGCGGACAAGCTCGTGGCCGGACCTGTTTCCATCTATACCATCGGCGCGGCAGTCTCCTATGTTTTGGCTGTGCTCGCGGGGTTGGACGGTCTGTTCGAAACCTTGGCCTTGACGGTCGGTATTGCCGCAGCAGCGCTTTGTTTCAAATTTGTACCTGACAAAATGGTCAGGGTCATATCAGCGGGATTTGCGCTCCTCACGGCCGCCAATGTTTTATTATTCAAAATTCAGGAAGCGGGTGTCGTCGGGGACCGCGTCATTTTCAATGCATTGTGGATTTATTTTGCGCTGCCCGCCATCGTTTGTGCGTTCGCGGCATGGGAACTTAAAAAGAACGGTCGAGATTTATGGACGGAAGGGCTTAAAGCCATGTGCCTCGTCTTCGCCTCCTTGTTTGCGATTTTCCAGATCCGGCATGCGATGAATAACGGCGATCTACTTGCGGAGCGGTTTTCACTCGAAGAAATGGCGTTACAAGTTCTGGTCGGCCTCAGCTTTACTTTGGGCGGTGCGCTCATCAGCGACAAACATATTGACGCGAAATCGCCGGCCTATGATAAACTAGTACCGGCATTGGCAACAGGCGTCTCTCTTTTGACCTTGGCGATATTCGTATTTGGGATATGTTTGGCCAAGGCACCACTCTTCAACGCAGCGGTACAGGTCAGCGGCGGCGTGGTCCTCAACAGCCTTTTGATTGCTTATTTATTGCCCGCAATACTCCTCGCAGGCATCGCTGCATTGTCCTATACCAAACGGCCGGAAAGCTATGTCAAACTGGTTGCCGGATTGTCATTGGCGGGATTAATGCATTATGTGACGTCCATGGTGCGTCACAGTTTCAGCGGCGATCAAATCTCCATATTCAGGCAGGCCCCGGATAATGCCGAGCTATACACGATCAGTGCCGCTTGGCTGATTGTAGGAATTGCCCTTTTAACGGTTGGCATTGAAACCAAAAGCCAGAGCATTCGTCTGGCATCGGCAATCGTGATTGTTATGACCGTCTTTAAAGCCTTCTTCATTGATATGGCGTCGTTGGAAGGCGTATTACGGGCACTATCTTTTGTTGTTCTGGGTCTGGTTCTGATTGTGATCGGTCGCGTTTATCAACGGCTTTTGTTTTCCAAACACACGGCAAGTCCCGCGAATTAAAAAAAATACCGCAGCAAGACATTTTTCACTGGTATTCAGCCGATTGTTTGCCATATTGCGCGAAATCCAATTTTGATTTGGCGTTCTTGCGGGCGTGGTGGAATTGGTAGACACGCAAGACTTAAAATCTTGTTCCTGTATAGGAGTGCCGGTTCGATTCCGGCCGCCCGCACCACTTATTCCCAGTTTTTATTTGAAGTCTTGGACAATCCATAGTGTCTATGACACATTGACTGTTCAATTGATTGAATAAGGAATTACCGTGAAAAATTTGTTTGATGTGTCTGGAAAAGTTGCTGTGGTCAGCGGGGGATCCAGCGGTATTGGTTTCATGATGGCGCAAGGCCTGCTCGAGAATGGCGCCAAGGTTTATATAACGGCTCGCAAGGTGGCGCGTCTGGAAGAAGCGCAAAAGGAATTGTCCGCTTATGGCGACTGCGTTGCGATCCCGTCCGATCTGTCAAATCTTGAAGGGATTGAAGGGTTTGTCGCGGAACTGAGCAAGCATGAAGACAAGCTCGATATCCTGATCAACAATGCCGGCGCCGTCTGGTCCGCGCCGATTGATGATTTCCCGGAAGCCGGCTGGGACAAGATCATGGATATCAATGTCAAAGGTCTGTTCTTTATGACGCAGAAATGTCTACCGCTTCTGAAAGCCGCCGGATCGAAAGAAGACCCGGCCCGCGTCATCAATATTGCCTCGATCAACGGCATCCGCAATTCAGGGATGACGACGTATTCCTATACAGCCAGTAAGTCAGCTGTCGTCAATTTAACCACGCATTTGGCGACAGATCTGGTGGACCGCAATATTTTGGTCAACGCGATCGCGCCGGGATATTTCCCGAGCCAAATGACCAAAGCCATTGTTGAAAATGACGCGATGACCCAATACGCATTGAGCAAAATTCCGTGCGGGCGTATGGGATCACCTGAGGATATTGCCGGGACGGCTTTGTATCTGTCGTCGCGGGCGTCAGCATTTGTCTGCGGACACACAATTGTGGTTGACGGCGGGCAAATAGCCACGGCCTAGGATGACTACCGAGAAGGTCAGTTTTAAAGGCGCTTTTGGCGATGAGCTCTCGGCCAAACTCGACTGGCCTGAGACGGGCGATGTCCGTTCATGGGTACTTTTCGCTCATGGGTTCTCAATTGGCAAAGACTTGAAACCGATCCGTACCATCGCCAAAACCCTGGTCGATGAGGGCTATGGCATGATGCGGTTTGATTTTACCGGGCTTGGTGATAGCGGTGGTGACTTCTCGGACACCAATTTTTCGTCAAATGTAAAAGATATTCTGGGGGCGGCTGACTATTTGCGCACCTATCATCACGCGCCCTGCGTCCTCATCGGACATAGTTTCGGGGGCACGGCGGCGCTCATGGCGGCGAAGGATATCCCGGAATCAAAGGCTGTCGCGACTATCGGGTCGCCATGTGATACCCATCATATTGTTCACCAATTTGCTGATCAGTTACAGGAAATTGAGGAAGAGGGGGAAGCACAAGTTATGCTGGCCGGGCGGCCTTTCGTGATTAAAGAGCAATTTTTGGAGGACGTCGCCAATCAGGATATAGGCGAAGCGATCTCAAACTTAAGGCGCGCATTGATGCTGTTCCATTCACCCCAAGACCGGGTCGTGGGCATTGAAAACGCCAGCCATATTTATCGTGAAGCCCGCCATCCCAAAAGCTTTGTCAGTCTCGACAAGGCCGACCATCTCCTGCTCAAAAACCCGGCCGACGCAGAATATGTTGCGCGGGTTCTGGCAGCTTGGGCCGCGAGGTATATTTGAGCGCTAGTGAGCGCGAGAGCGGAATAGCATTACGTCATTTTTCCAATTCCGTCATTACCGCTTTGTCGGTCCGGCGTTCCGGGCGGTAATCCAACCCTGTGACTTTCCCCATCCAGTCGGTGACATGATAATCTCTGAGTTGGATTGCCGGGATAAACCCGGCAATGACAAAAAAGGAAGTGTTTTGTGAGGGAACGGAGCAGCATTATTTGATTTCCTGTTCGAGTTGAGCGATTAGATCTTCGGCTAGACGGTTCACCAAATTTAACTGACCTTCGTGAATCACCGCGTATTCCAGTACAGTTCGCATTGAGCTCGCAAGATCGGTGTTTGCTTGCAAAATTGCTGTAAATTCCGCTTCGTTCATTTCGATGAAGGGGCTCAGGCCATATTTCTGTCCAATATAAAGGGATTGATCCCGAAATGGGCGGTAGCTTTTGTCTTGTGAGCCTTCAAGACTGGTCCATTGCTGATGGTAGTGTTGCAACGCTTTGATCAAGTCAGGGCTTTTAATTAATGATAGATCTCCAGCGCTGACCAATGAATCATATGCTGAATTCGCCTGTGTCGCATGCAGTCGGACAACGACAAGACTCCAAAGTCGGTTTTTCTGAACCGGTGTCATCTCTCTTGGCGGCTCTACTGTAAACTCAAAACCGGAAAGCGCAGGGATATCTTCAATCGGCATTGTGAGTTTTTGGAATGGCTTCAAGCCAGCCTGAATCAGTGCATAATTGGCGGCGTCAATGTTGAGTTCGGTCATCCGTATGCTGGCTTCCAATTCAGCATTGTCATTTTTGACATCATCAAGAATATTGATGAGGACTTCGCGTTCTCGATCTGCTTCGACGCGCGCCTCATTCCAATTGGTGATCTGGAAGGCGATGAGGATGCCGGCGACCACAATGAAGAAGTCCAGAAAAACCGCGAACCAGTTCTGGTCTTTGACGTGTTTTGTAAGAGAGCGGAGCAGCATTAGAATACTCCCTCTGCCCGCTCATCTCCCTGGAGAGGGGGAACCGTCTTAGATGTTAAAGTTTCACCGCGCTTTATTAAGCGAAACACTTTGCAAGCAGAGACATTCCAGATGGATCCCCGTCGCCACGGGGATGAGCGGAAGGTGGGTGGTGTCGCGGCCGCATACCAGTTCTGGTCTTTCACGTGTTTAGTAATGCTGCGAAGTAACATTTTGCGCCCCTATGCCCTGTGAGGAAACATAAGGTTTTCCACCTCAGTGTCCAGCGGCTTACGAGGGGTGGATACCGGGTTGCTAAAGCCGGTCCGCGTGATGCCTTAGATGGTCTTCCATGAATGTGGCGATGAAATAGTAGGAGTGGTCATAGCCATCCTGCATACGGATAGTGACCGACTGTCCTGATTTCTTGCACGCGGTATCAAACAATTCCGGCTGGAGATGTTCTTCGAGGAATTGGTCGGCTTTGCCCTGATCGATCAAGATGTCCGTCTTGCTGGGGTTGGCGGTCACGAGGCTGGTCGCGTCATAGGCGGCCCAACTGGTTTCGTCATTGCCGAGATATCCTTTGAGGGCCTTCTGGCCCCAGGGCACTTGCGACGGCGCCACGATCGGTGCGAAAGCTGAGCAGGTTTTGTAAAGTTCGGGGTTCTTCAAATGCAAGGTGAGGGCGCCGTGCCCGCCCATGGAGTGCCCGAAAACACCAATCCTGTCGGCATCAATCGGAAAGCTCTCCACCATCCAGGCGGTCAGCTCGTCGCGGATATAGGATTCCATCTGATAGTTTTTGTCCCACGGGCTTTCCGTGGCGTTGAGATAAAACCCGGCACCTTTACCAAAATCATATTGGTCGGGTGTGTCTGGCACATCTTCGCCGCGCGGGGAGGTATCCGGCGCTATGATGATCAATCCAAGTTCCGCCGCCATACGCTGCGCGCCGGCTTTCACCGTGAAGTTCTCTTCTGTGCAGGTCAGACCGGATAGCCACACAAGCGCCGGGCAGGGGCCGTCCTTGGCTTGTGGCGGCAGGAACACACTGACCCGCATGTCGCAATCGCACGCGTCTGAGCGGTGACTATACACGGCTTGGGTGCCGCCAAACATTTTATTCTCCGAGACCTTCTCCATTACAAAATGGTCTGGCCGGTTTTTTCCCAGTCCTTTAGAAATGCGGCGAGGCCTTTGTCGGTCAGCGGATGGTCAGCCATTTTGCGAATAACATCCGGCGGTGAGGTGATGACATCGGCGCCAATAATAGCACATTCCTTGATATGATTGACGCTGCGAATCGAGGCAGCGAGGATTTCAGTCTCATAACCGTAATTGTCATAAATGGTGCGGATTTCTTCGATCAGCTCAAGCCCATCAATATTGATATCGTCGAGACGGCCAATGAAGGGTGAGATAAAACTCGCACCACATTTGGCCGCGAGAATGGCCTGGTTGGCGGAGAAACACAGGGTGACATTAGTAGGTACTTCTTCTGCCGATAACTTGTTGCACGCCGTCAGCCCGTCCATGGTGAGCGGGAGTTTAACACAGACGTTGGGGGCAATTTTGCGCAAAAGCCGGCCTTCAGCAATCATTTCGTCGGCTTTGATGGCGGTGACTTCGGCGCTGACGGGGCCTTCAACTAAGGCGCAGATTTCGGCGATGACTTCCTTAAAGTCGCGGCCGGATTTGGCAATGATGGACGGGTTGGTCGTCACGCCGTCTACGAGGCCAACGTCATTCAACTGCGCGATCTGATCAAGATCTGCGCTATCGACAAAAAATTTCATGATTTATTCCTTTAAAATTCGACGACAGAGCGGATGCTCTCGCCCGCATGCATGAGGTCAAACGCCTTGTTGATATCTTCGAGTGGCATTTTGTGGGTGATGAGGTCATCAATATTGATCCGGCCGTCCATATACATATCGACGATCCCCGGCACATCCGTACGGCCCCGGGCTCCGCCAAAAGCCGTCCCGCGCCAGGAGCGCCCTGTAACCAGTTGGAAGGGACGGGTCGAGATTTCTTTGCCTGCGCCAGCCACACCAATGATAATGCTCTCGCCCCAGCCTTTATGGCAGGATTCGAGCGCCACGCGCATAACGTCGGTATTGCCAATGCATTCAAACGTATAATCTGCGCCACCGCCGGTGATTTCGACGAGATGTCCGGTGAGGTCGCCTTTGACATCATTCGGGTTGACGAAATGGGTCATGCCGAACTTTTCGGCGATTTCCTTGCGGGCAGGGTTCAGATCAACACCAACGATCTGCTTCGCGCCAATCATTTTAAGACCCTGGATCACATTGAGGCCGATGCCGCCCAACCCAAACACCACGCAATTGGTATTCGGTTCGACTTTAGCCGTATAGATCACGGCACCCACGCCCGTGGTGACGCCGCACCCGATATAGCAAATTTTGTCAAACGGGGCGTCTTTACGAACCTTGGCGAGAGAAACTTCCGGCAAGACGGTGAAGTTCGAAAACGTCGAGCACCCCATATAGTGTAATACTTTCTGACCTTTATAGCTAAACCTTGAAGTTCCGTTCGGCATAACGCCGCGGCCTTGGGTTTCGCGAACCGATTGGCACAGATTGGTTTTGGGATGCAGGCAATAATCGCATTCGCGACACTCAGCCGTATAGAGCGGGATGACATGATCGCCGACTTCCAGGGATGTGACGCCTTTGCCGACTTCGCGGACAATACCTGCTCCTTCATGGCCTAATATTGCAGGGAAGGCGCCTTCCGGGTCATCTCCAGACAGCGTAAACGCATCCGTATGACAGATTCCCGTGGCTTTGATCTCGACCAAAACCTCGCCAGGTTGTGGGCCCTCGAGATCGACTTCGTCGATGACCAGTTTTTTGCCTGCTTTTAAAGCAATTGCCGCTCTTGTTTTCATGCTGCTCTCCCGCTCGTTTTTCTTAGGTATATCAGCATTTGGGGAGGGGTAAACCCTAACAAAGTCTATGCGCCCTATTAATCGAATATTTCCCTTAATGGCTTAGAAATCTGTCCAAATGCCAATAATGGCAATGGATTAGGTGAATATGGGCAGCAAAACCCAACATAAAACGGCAAATAATCCGGTATATTTCGGCGCGCTCGATGGTTTTCGAGGCCTGCTCGCGATTATGATTGCGATTTACCACACCATGTGGCTATCGCATTTTAATGCATCGGATTTGTTTACCAATGGCCCGGTGCTTGTGGATATGTTCTTCGTTTTCTCCGGGTTTTTGATGTTTACCCTGTATGACGGGAAGATTTCGTCAGGCGAACACGCCAAAAAGTTTATGAAACGGCGTATCGCCCGCATTTATCCCTTGCATTTCTTTATGCTGATGGTGGCGGTCCTGTACGCATTTGCGCGCATTATCGCCCATTATGTCGGCATCGCCACCTTTACTGAGGGGGAAATTCTGCCCTTCCAGCAAGGTGCTGCCGAGACGATCTGGAGCTTTCTTTCCAATCTCACAATGACCCATTCTATGGGATTGCACGATTCATTGTCCTACAACAT
>JABDMW010000016.1 GCA_013001295.1 Hyphomonadaceae bacterium | reverse complement strand
AGCTGAAAGGCTCGCCCAGGGCGATCCCGGCTTCTTTGGGATCAGTTTTATTGGTCCAGAGATTTCCCCAAACCGGATAAGCAATGTCGGTGCGGTTGGGATCATCTTTAGGCAAGTTGCGCTCATAGGTCCAAAACACCGAACCGGTCTCGTGACCCGGAAATTTCTTGTAAAAGATTTTCAGCGGTTCGTTGCCATACCCGAAACCCGACGCCGTATTGTCATATTTGACGGCGTGAATCTGTCCGACGACAGCGGAGAAAGCCGCTTTTACATCCGGGTTTTCGGCACGCCGGGCAACATGATCCACCTGTAGTGTTGCATCCAACCGACCGCCGACAGACCCGAATTTATCTGAATCCTTGCGCGCGCGAACGGCGAAATTATTGCCGGCGCCATGGGTTTTGATCCGGGTATTTTTCCCGCGCAACATATGGCGCAACTCGCTGCGCGTATTGCTCGAATTTTTGGTGGTTGCCGCTTTGTTGGGCGTGGCGAAAACCATGCGGTTTTGCTCATCGAGGTAGAAAAAGTCGGGATGAGAATATTTTTTCAGTTTCTTGACGCTGATCGTATCCGACTTGCCGTCGCGGTCTTTATCAATCGGCACCGTTATATTCCAATGACTTAGATCGAAAACATCGGCCGGCACTTGGGGCCGTTCTCCAGCGAGCGCGTTAAAAGGAATTGCGGATAAACCCAAAGCGATAATCGCGCCAACAGGGCTCAGTTTTAGATATCGAAATTTTGATAGTGTTGTCATGTGAAGCTCCTGCACGATCGGTAATTTGTATCGGGATTGCTACAAGGTCAAGGCGGGTAGGGGCGCGTTCGTTTGTTTTTCTGGGCTATTACCCGACAAAATTTGTGCAATCTGCCCTGTGGATAAGTCTGTGGATAAGTTCTAATCATTAGGTTTTTTGGTTTTTATCCCGACTTAATCTTGAATTTATCTCAACATTATCTCGACATTATCTCTTTTTAATTTTTCGGGAATTGTTTGTTTTCAATGGGTTAAGAGGCACCAAGACTCCAGACTCCAGACTCCATAAAAAAATAAACAAAAAAATGATCAAGAGGGCGCGAGCCGGGCGATCTCGCAATTCCTGACCGTATGCGACTGCCGTATCGCTGAAATTTTTACTTGCGTCAAGATAATGTTCTTGTTATGTTCTCTTTCCCTTGAGAACAAATGAGTGGAGACCCGGGCCATGACAAAACGATTTATAAACGTCGCTTACGAAGACCGCAACCTTGCCAAGCGTCTCGGTGCACGCTGGGATCCGGCGCTGAAGCGCTGGTACTATCCCAAGAACAGTCCGCTGGCGAAAGTGTTTGGCTGGCGCGCGGCTGCTGCCGACACCGGCACGTCGATCACCGGCAATGATCCGCAATCCGCTAAACCCATGTCACCACCCCCATCGACCAAAGGCTTTGGTGATCTGTTCGATCAACCCGCCGCCCGGTATGGGTGAGGTGGTGGCCTGATCGGTAGGGGAGATGTGAGCGGTTGGCTGCGCCGGTTTGACCTTAACCGGTTTCGTCCGTAAGATTATTGGCACTATGAAGCTCGGTCAAAAAGCAAACAAAGTCCATGCACAGATATCCGGCCAGGATACCAAGCTCGGAGATTTGCGCAAAATTGCCAAAGAGATCAAAAAAGATCACCAACTGGCGATGGAGCTGTGGTCGACAGGCGCGTTTTTCTCGAGACAATTGGCCATCCTGATTATGGACAAAAAACTACTCACGCAGAATGTGATCGATCAATTGGATGCGGATATGCAGGCCCATGATGATGAGGAACGAAACCAGTTGATCGATTGGTTGATGGCGAACCAATTGTCCAAAGATAAAAAAACTGTCGCGATGATGGAATCCTGGGCGGACAGCCCGTCCGCCTTACAACGGCGGGTGTTCTGGTATTATCAGGCCCGGTTAAGATGGATGGGCAAGACGGATCAGTCCAATACCAACGAATTGCTGGATGCCATTGAGGCGAAAATACTTGATGAACCGCCGGAGGTGCAATGGGCAATGAATTATACGGCGGGCCAGATTGGTAAGTTTCAGCCCAGGCTGCGTTCGCGCTGCATGGGTATTGGTGAGCAGACAGGGCTTTATAAGGATGAAGTGGTCGCACGCGGGTGCACGCCAAATTATTTACCCGAATTTATCAAAATGGAAGTTGCCAAATTAAGTGCCCAGTAAGCGGGGCAGGTTCACAACCAATTTGCCGTTCAAGCAAAATTTACAACAAGTAATACATTGTCCCTGTTGCCATATTTCTTTCTTCGATAGCGAGTTATGTCTAAAGTGCCTTTATTACAAGGATACAAAGGGGTGCTTGGGATGGTGAGGGTCAATCTGTTTTTAGCGGCGGTTTTATCGCTGGCCGTGCTTTGCCTGGCAGCCTGTGGACCGGTATCGGAAGATACGGAGAGCACTCTAAAAACGTCAACATTTGAAGTAAGCTCAAAAAAAGCATCTGTCAGCCCGGTCAAAGTCGCCGCACAGGGGGCAACCGATCTCTCCGGTATGTGGCATTGGTCCGTTGATCCGTACGCAGATGGCTATGCGGGTTTTCACGGCGGGCAGGCCGGTTATGGCAGTCGCCGGTATAATTTCATCGATGTCGAAGCCGAGATGCGCAAAAACCCGACGGCCCTGTTCGAATATGACATGGATCATGCCAAGACGGCGAAGATTCCGGGCGCATGGATCGGGCACGAGCCGGAGATGCGGCACTATCAGGGCGTCGTATGGTATCAGCGCGAATTTGAAGTCACGCCGCGTTCTGATGAGCGCCTGTTTCTGGAATTTGGCGCGGTCAATTATAAAGCGGATGTGTATCTGAACGGCGAGCGTCTGGGGCAGCATGAAGGCGGGTTCACCCCTTTCTCCTTTGAAGTTACGGACATTGCCATTGACGGTGTCAATCAACTGACCGTTGGCGTGGATTCCCGCCGCGATTGGCAAAGCGTACCGCCGCCCGTCACCGACTGGGAAACCTATGGCGGCATCACCCGACCGGTTCATTTTGTGCGCCGTCCCGAAACCTATATTGCCGAGAGCTGGGTGCGACTGGACGACGATGGCCGCATTCGTATTGACGCCCGTCTCGACGGTTCAACCAAGGCCGGGCAGGCGATGTCGCTCCGCATCCCGGAACTCGACATTACGCTCGACGGTCAAAGCGACGCTGAAGGAAATTGGACAACCGACATGCCGCTGCCTGCCGACCTGGCGCTGTGGTCTCCGAAGACGCCGCAGCTTTATACGGTCGAGGTTGAGAGCGCTGATGATCGGTGGACCGACCGGATCGGGTTTCGCACGATCGCATTGAACGGTGAGGATATTCTCCTCAATGGTAAGCCCATATTCCTGCGCGGTATCAGTATCCATGAAGAGGAAATCGGATCAAACCCGGTCCGCGACATCAGCGCCACGAATGCGCGGGCTTTACTCTCGGAGGTTAAAGACGGTCTCAATGGCAATTTCGTGCGCCTGGCCCATTATCCCCACTCAGATGTCATGACCCGTATGGCCGACGAGCTCGGCCTGATTGTTTGGAGCGAGATCCCGGTCTATTGGCGCATTGACTGGGAGAATGACGAGACTTTGGCCTTGTCGAAATCCATGATCGAGGAGAACATATTGCGCGACCGCAACCGGGCGTCCATCCTGTTCTGGAGTGTTGGCAATGAGACTCCGATTTCTGACCGACGCAATGATTTTATGAATGCGCTTGTGGCCAAAACCCGAGAGCTGGACAGCTCACGCCTGGTGACAGCGGCTCTGATGACGAGCAAGCAGGAAGAGGGTGGTGTTCTCACCGCGCGCATTACCGACCCGCTGGCCGATCAACTCGATGTCTTATCGGTCAATACCTATGACGGCTGGTACGGGCCGGTGGCCGTGGGCGATGTCAGCGAGATCCGCTGGGATCTTGATTTTGACAAACCGCTGATTTTCTCGGAGTTCGGCGCGGGCGCCTATATCGGCCTGTCGGGCGAGGATGTGCCGCGTAAATTTTCCGTCGAATATCAGGATGAAATGTACCGCGAAACGTTGGAAATGAGCGCGGAAATCCCGTCTTTGCGCGGCATATCACCGTGGATCCTCAAAGACTTCAGATCCCCGCGTCGCCAGCATTCCATTTATCAAAACGGCTGGAACCGCAAAGGCGTCATCACGGAAACAGGCGAGCGCAAACCGGCCTTCCATACCCTGTCTGAGCATTATAAAAAACTGGCGGACGACTGGGAATAGGTGTGGTGAACGGGGGCAAGGTAATAACCCAATTGCCTTTCAAAACAAAGTTTAGGTCAAACAGATGTAGGTCTATATACAAGATTGTCGCGGAATCGCCGCCCGACTGTAAATTGAAAAAGACCCTACGGACGGTTTAATACTAATTCCCAATGTTAAAAGTAACCTAGTCTCCGAAATTCTCGATTTGAATATCAGGTCTCCTACGTTGCAATTCTGAAATGATCTCATGCCAACCTTGATAATATATCGACCAAAACACGCTTTTCCCCAATATATCGATTATCTGGATGGTGTGGTTGGCGTGATATTTGGCGCTTACTATGTCGCTCCATAAGATCCGGTTCTTTTTCAAACTGTAACCTGATTTTGCGCCGGTTATATATTTTGAAGTCCAGGATACTGATGTGTCTGCACGTTTCAATAGCAAGGTCGGAAGTAAAAAGGTCAGCCCAAGAACAATAAAGAATATTCCGGCATAAGGTTCATCTGAAAACATGTATACGCCAACACCTAAAGCTATAAAAATACCACTGATCGCGTAAATCATCCAAAATACAAAATTTGAGTAATCAATATAATTGTTTCCGTCATTTGTTGTTTTTGCCCGGGCGAATTTCGTCTGGCGTCGGTAAAGTGCTGGAAATGCGGCCACTGCGGCAATCGCAATTGCTGTTGAAATTGCAGTTGTGAGAAGCGCCATAAAATCAATACCTTCCCGTATTGTAAATTTCGTGCCCACATAGGTTTCGTGAAAGTAGGTTGATCAAAGCGATATCGCTATGCATTGGATTCAAAGTCCACGTGAATGTGGTTGCCATCAACGTCCCAGATATTGACTTGCACGCGGCTGCCATCCGGAAGATCGCTGCGCCGATAGGGGGCATCCAAACGATCCAGTTTCGCGATAAAATCGCTCAAGCCATGGGCGAAAAAAGCGAAATGCTCGAGTTTTAAATCCGTTTCCGAACCCGCACCTGCGTCTTCAACCTCGATTAAATGAACCACAGCCTGATCACCCGCATATAACCAGGCGCCCCCGAACGAAAAATCCGGCCGTTTGCCTTTTCGTAGACCAAGTATGTCACAATACCACTCGACCATCGCGCCCAGTTGATTGGTCCGGATATTGACATGGTCTAGTTTTTTAATCTGCATGGTCATTGTCCAATACTGAATTCTGGAAACGGATTCATAGTCGCCGGAAAAGGCGTTCCGGAGAAACCCTAATCCTGCCAGTATCCGAACTGGTTGCCGCCGTGAAAGACGATAGAGAATTTTCCTTGTCCCGGAATTTCCATAACCGGATGGGCCAGTTCCGCACCGGCCTCAAGAGCTTGCTTGGTTGCAGCCTCGATGTCATCGGTTAAGAAATAGGTACGTGTCACCGGGTCTTCGGCATCGTGCATGGGCGCCCTGACACCGATCTTCCCCCCGCCCGGCATGTCCGCCACTCGGGCATTGCCGAGTTCAGCAACGGGCCCGGAGAACTCCGCTCCATTTGCGAATTCAAAATTGGTGACCGTACTGTCAACGTCCGGTGTTATGATTTCGAGATATCGGATTTTCATATTCTTACCCACTGTAATACGCCATTTTTCGCGCTCCATCTTTATAGGCTCAGGGGCGCTATTTGTCGAGATCGGTTACTTTAGAGAAGGTATTTACGGGCCTTATTGTAAAGGACAGTGGCAATCTCTCCCTCCCGATCATCCCCGGCAACTTTATTCATGATGTTGTATCCTAGATGTTATTGCACTTTCGATTCGTTGTTCCTACACTTCTCGATAAAAGGCATTAGGTATTTAATGGGTACTCGAATTCGCTGATTGAGAGGCAGATGTTACAAGAAGTAAGAGCTTACCTTTCGTTTGTTTTGATTTTTGGGACATTCTTGGGACTGCTGGCCTCAATAGGTTCACCCTATTCATTGTTTTATATTTTAATCACAGCGAATGTAATGATGGCTTTGTTTTTTGGTGGTTTATTCTTCAACGCAATGATCGACCGAGCGGAAGCTTCAAACCTTAGAGTTGCAATAATCCGTATAGGCGTTGCAGCTGGCGCTGGCGCGGTAGCATATTTCTTCTTTTCGACTTTTGGGCAAGGTGATTTAGTTGATAATTTAGTGCTCGTTTGGGGCGAAGATAATTCTACTTCCAAAGAATATCCGATCAAAGTATATGCATTGCTCGGGCTGTTTTTCTTTTTCTGGTATATAATTGCTGGCTTTTTGCATTTGGCCGAACGAGCGGGTTGATCAAAACCGATACTTTGCAAAACGTGTACGCAGTTGTTTTTCCCCTCCCGATCACCCCGTCGGAGGACGGGGTTCATCTTGGTGTCTCCGCCAAATTAATGCCTTACAATTGATAAACCGACTTATATCGAGATTAAGATGGATCCCCGCCGCCGCGGGGATGAGCGGAATGAGGGGAGTCCTGATCTCAACCTGAGGACCTATTCTGTCTCCCAATAATACGGGGCGCAATTCCTCCTCCCCTCCGATCACCCCGGCGGCGGCCGGGGCCCATCTGGAATCTCTCAGGCGACGGTACCTAGCTGAATATAATACAGTTGTGCTGAGGCATTAAGATGGATCCCCGCCGCCGCGGGGATGAGCGGAGAGAGGGGAGTCCTGATTTTAACCTGGGACTTATTCCGTCTCCCAATAATATGGGGCGCGTTGCTTATCACCTGTGACGACCTCATTCATGGTGTCGGCTTCGTATAACCTTCCGCCGAGCATGACGTGTTCGATTTGATCGGTGTTGCGGATGTTTTTGAGCGGGTTTTCGGACAGGATGATCAGGTCGGCGAGTTTGCCGGGCTCGAGGCTGCCGATATCATCATCATAGCCCAGATGTTTGGCCGGGATGATGGTGGCGGTTTGCAAGGCCTGCAGGGGCGACATGCCGCCGCGCTCAAAGCTCCAGATTTCCCAATGGGCGCCCAGGCCTTCACGTTGACCATGCGCACCAATGCTCACAGGCACGCCGGCCTCGAGCAGTTTCTTAGCGGTGGCAGCACTCACACTGTCCGTATAATCAGACTCAGGCGCCATTTGACGGCGCACGGCGCGCGGTTGCAGTACATGGTCGGGGACATGTTTGGACAGGATCGGATGTTTCCAGACATCGCTCATTTGATACCAGTAATCTTCGCCGCGCACGCCGCCATAGGTCACATTAATGGTGGGTGTGTATCCAACCTTGGTCTGGCTATACATCTGGATAACGTCATCATATAGATCAGATTGGGGGAGGTTATGCTCAATCCCGGTATTGCCGTCCGCGACCATGGACATGTCCATGTGAAACAGGGAGCCACCCTCGGCGACCACAGCGATGTTGGCCTCGCGCGCGGCTGTCACCACTTGTTGCCGTTGCTCACGACGGGGCTGGTTATAGTTTTTGACGCTATAGGCGCCCTGGGCTTTCAGCCGCGAGATATGTTCTTGTGCGTCCTCTTCACTGTTGATGGAGGCGAAGAAGCCGGGGGCTTTTGCCCCGTATATCACTTCACCGGTCGAGAAGGTGCGCGGGGCCAGGATCATACCCGCCTGTTGCATCTCAGCGGCGGCAAAGATCAAGTCGGCGCGGCTGGACGGGTCGAAGATTGTGGTCACCCCGAGAGCCAGATGAGCAATTGCTGACCAGTTTTGCTCGGGGATCAGACCATTTGTGCCTTGGGCCCCGTGGGCATGGGCATCGATGAAGCCGGGCATAATGGTCTTGCCCGACGCATTGACGGTTTCCGCATCCTCCGGGATATCAATATCGTCAGCCTCGCCGACGGCTATGATTTTGCCGTTTTCGATAATGATGGTGCCGTCTTTGATGATGCCGCCGTCCTCATCCGCCATGGTGATGATGCGGGCGCCGGCAATGGCGACCGTAACGTCCGGCCGATCGGCGTCGCGGGTAATGGTGAGTTCAATACCACTGTCAGGTGGGGTGAAGTCCTCCGCCGCAATCACATCGTCCGTATCGACTGAATACAGGGTCGGGCCAAGGCTCCAGGACACGGTTTCGCCGTCACCGGACCAGCTGGGATACAGCGAGCCGCCCTGACTGACTTTGGTCACGGGCAGGGCTTTGGCCTTTGGACCGGTCTCGATGCTTTGCGGCCCGGGCAGGATCGGCATCATGAACAGGTTATAGTTTTGCCTAAACAGGGCGTTTTCGCCTGTGGGTGAGACCATGAACATTTGCGCCAGTTTTGACGAGGCATGCACACGCTCGTCATGACCGTTCAGATCAGTACTGACCAGGGAGCGGGTCTTTTCCCGGCTCTTGGTGAAATAGACCCGGTCATTGGACGGGCCGAAGTGCGGGCTGGAGCCGGATTTTGACATCCGTACCGGCTTGCCGCCGGTGCTTGGCATGCGGAACAGGCCGGTCTCGCCGGACCAAAGCGGTGAGGTGAGATAGCCGCCGGATGATTTATCAAACACCAGCGTATCTCCATCAGGAGAAAAGGCTAAGCTGCTGTAATGACCGGGATTTTTCGAAACCTTGTCGATGTCACCGGAATCCATATCGACAACATGGATCGAGCCAAGACCCGCATCGGTCCATTTGACAAAGGCGAGCTTTTCACCATCCCGGGACCAGGCCGGATGCAGTTCGCGGACATTGTCATCCCAATCGGTCAAGCGGACCGGGTCACCGCCCGGCAAAGATTTTTTGTAGAGTTTGCCAAAGGCTTCGAACACCACCGTGTCACCATCGGGTGAAACCTGGGTAAATTTGATCATTTTCGCCTCAACCGTATCCGGGGAGACCTCGATTTTCGGGCGGGGAGGATCAAGAACCATACGTGTGTCCTTGATTTTAAACGGAATATGATCGACCGAGTCGGATTCCAGATCGTATTTATGGATTTCCCCACCGGCCCAAAAGATGAGACCGGAGCCGTCCGGCAACCAGTCCATATTCGGGTAGACCCCATGCACGGCCCAGGTTTCCTGCATGTCCTGATCAAGATCGTCAAAGATCTTCCATTCCTTGCCGGATTGCATGTCCTTGAGATATAATTTGCTCTTGGCACGTTCGCGGCGCACGAACGCCATCATTGTGCCGTCCGGGGACGGGGTGGGCCGGACCGAGCCGCCAAATCCGCTGACGGCCGTGCTGGTTTCGCCGGTTTCCATATCGTATTCGAGGATTTCAAAGATGGTGGTGTTGGAATCCTGCGCATAGATGAAGGTGCCGCCGGGTGTGGTGTTTTGGGAGAAATAGATCGATTTGCCGTCCGGCGCGAACATCGGCTCGCCCAGCTCTTTCTGATGGCTTTCATCGGGGCGTTTGACCAATTTGACGCCACTGCCGCCGGTGGCGTGATACAGCCAGATTTCGCCGGTACCCAAAGATCGGCTTGTTGTGAAATGCTTGCGGGCCGCAATAAAACGCCCATCCGGAGACCATGTCGGGTTGTTGAGCAGTCGAAAGCTTTCATCCGTCACTTGCTGCATATCAGACCCATCGGTTTCCATGGTCCAGATATTGTCGCCGCCGCCCCGGTCCGACGTAAAGACAATCCGCGCGCCATCCGGTGAAAAGCGCGGCTGGATTTCCCAGGCCATGCCTGTGGCAATGGAGGTGGCTTTGCCGCCCTCGATCGGCATGGTGTAGATATCGCCCAAAAGATCAAAGGCTATGGTTTCGCCGTCCGGGCTGACATCGAGGCTCATCCAGGTGCCGCTTTCAGTGTCGATTGTGATGTCGCGCTTGTCACCGGGCGGGTTGGAGATATCCCATTTTTCTTCGTCCTTCGCGTCTTCGCCTTTATCCGTTTTAGCGTCTGCTTTCGCGGTTTTTTCGGCCTTTGGTTTCTTCGCATCATGCGCTTTGGCTTTGCCATGATCAGTGGCCGCAATCGATAGGGTCGACGCGATTACGAGTGCGGTTGTTGCCAGCAAAGTTGTGAGTATTTTAGAGTTCATCAGTTATCCCCGAATAGAGTTTGGTCTGTTTGTAGATATGAGCGGAAATTTGTCACTCGAACTCGCCTATCAGGCGAGCAGGCGGTTTAAAACCGTCCGGCACTGCCCGGGAAGACGACCGGCGTTTCGCTGCCGTCCTTGGCCACGGCCGAGACGCCGAAATAGTAATTATCAATCACCAGATTTGTGAATGTATATTCGCTGACATTGCCGACATAGCGCGAATGCGTCCATTCCGGTTCGGTGGTCAGACGCCAATGCACCCGGTAGCCCAAGAGGTTGGAATCGGCGCGCCCCTTTTCCTGTTCCCATTTCAGCGTGGCAGATGCGGTCACAGCGCCGCTGGCTTCGACGTTTTTGGGGAAGGGCGGTGCGCCAGCCATACCCGCCATGGTGACGGCATTGAGCGCGGTCAGCTTGGCCGCATAGTCGGCGTTCACTCCGTCCATCGTATCGCCGTATGTGATGCCGTCCTCGGTACGCAAATCCTGATGCTGGCGGTCATAATGCTCATGGGTTTCCATAATGCGCACACCCGGAATGCCGACCTTGTTAAACGGGCGGTGATGGCCGCCGCGGGCAAACCGGTCGAGCCGGTACACCATCATCACATTGAGATTGGTCAGATATTGATCGCCCATGGATTTGACATAGCGGGCCAGATTGCGTGACGGGCTGTCGACTTCACCGCCGCGGAACCGCCGTTCGCGGGCTTCTTCCGGCGTTTCATTGGCGCGGGTGCCTTCCGAGAATACCCGGGCGGTCGTGTTGTCAATGACACCGTCAATGCCGGATATGTTGGAGATCATGTCATTGTTGAGCACGCCCTTGATCTGCCAGCCTTCCTTGAGGGCATGGGCGGCAACGATCTCCCCCCCGAACAAGCCCTGTTCTTCGCCAGCCAGCGCGCCGTACATGATCGAGCCGGCATATTTGTTCTTGGACAGAACGCGGGCGGCCTCGATGACGCCTGCCATGCCGGATGCATTGTCATTGGCGCCGGGGCTGTCAGCGGTGCCGTTAAGCGGATCGGTGACCCGGCTGTCAATATCGCCGCTCATCATCACATAGCGGTTCGGGTCAAGCCGGCCACGCTGAATGGCGATGACGCTGACGACATCGGTCGGGTCGGGGATGCGTCGCTTGCCCGAGATTGTATCTGAAATATACATGACCTCGAGACAGCCGCCGCAGTCTTTGGAAATTTTCTCAAACTCGGCGAAGATCCACCGGCGGGCCGCGCCAATGCCGCGCGTCTCGCTTTCGGTTTCCGACAAGGTGTGGCGGGTTCCGAAATCGACAAGCGTCTGTATGTCTCTCTGAATGCGCTCTGCGGACGGGGCGGTGCCAATGTCATACAGCGCCATAACTTCCGACGGAGGCGCCTTCTTGGGGCTGTCAGCGGCCTGTGCGACCATTGAGACAGAAAGAAATGCGGCGGTGCCAAGCAGGCGGGCAGTTTTGATCATATATTTCCTAGGTGGTTGGGGCGGCCAGACGCAATACGTCCAGATATGAGTTTTGGATTTCCATGTCCGGACCATGGCCTTCACGCAGCATGGCTTTGTGCAGGGCTTTCAGCTGCCAGCACGGCACATACATGTAAGCGTGATGCTCGACATGGTAATTGACCCAATAGGGGGCAACGAACATGCGGGCCAATAGGTTGGCCTTGGTGGTACGGGCATGTTGCAGCGGATTGTCATCGCGGCTGGTCAGGGCATGCTCGGCAATATTGCGAATGCGCAGGAACAGCTGGAATGTGGTGAACAGGGGCAGGAGCCAGAAGGCGAAATACACCCACCAATAGCCGGACAGCAAGCAGATCAGGAACAGCACCAGATTAACCAGATACGGACCGATAATATTATTGACCGAGAACGCCTGGTCACCATTGACCGTCGCCGCCTTGCGCTGCTTAAACGTCATGATCAATTGGCCAATGCGCAGCTTGAATCCGGTTTGACCGGTGAGGTCGCGAATGATCTTGCGATACAAGCTCTGGCGCGTCACCGGGAAGGGCGCGGACAGCTGTAAATCCGGGTCATTGTCCTGCTGGGTATTGAGGTGGTGTACCAGATGATATTTGCGGTAGGACGGCATATTGGCCCCGACCGGATAGGCCAAGAAATACTGGCCGAAAAAGGCGTTGAGCTTCTGGTTTTTGAACAGCAGGCCATGGGCGCCGTCATGCATCAATATGGCCAGCCCCAATTGCCGTCCACCAATGATCAAAACCGCGGCAATAAAGGTGAGCGGGTTTGGCCAGATCACGAACATGCAGATGCTCGCGAATATGACGCCCCAGACATGGAAAATCAGCCAAAACCCCATCACGTCTGAACGCCGGCTCAAGCGTTTTATCTCCGATTTTGGAATATATGTGTTCTGCGCCATAAGATTAACGTATACAATGATTCAGACCTGTCAAATTATGTGATATTATGCTGTTGGAGCCATAAAATGCGCAAATTACTTCTAATTCCCTTGGCAATATTCGCTCTTATTGTCGGTTTTGCCTTGGTGTCGAAAGCCCAGAACAAAACGGGCGGTGAATCAGCGTCTCCAGCTGCGACCCTGTATGCGGATAAATGTGCGTCCTGCCACGGAACCAGCATAGACGGCGGATCGGCGAAAAGCCTGGCGAGCAGTGACTATGAATTTGCCAAAACCAACACCGAGATCATCCAATTGGTCAAAGACGGCAATGTGGAAATGGGCATGCCCGGGTTTGCCGCGACCCTGACCGACGCGCAAATCCTCGACATTGTTGAATACGCGAAATCCACCCCCACCATGAACAAGGTGACGCCGGCCACCGATGCGCCGAGGATTGCTGATGATGCCTTGAATTTCGAAACCTGGGTGAGCGGTCTTGATACGCCGTGGTCTGTGGAATTTCTCGGGCCGGATCTGGCTCTGGTCACCGAAGTCAAAGGTGACCTCTATCAAATCAAGGACGGCAAGAAACTCGACAACCCCGTTGAAAACACACCGGAAGTCTGGGCCAGCGGGCAGGGCGGCCTGCTCGATGTCGCCATTGATCCGGACTTTGCCGATAATGGCTGGATCTATCTTGGGTTCTCCCACCCGGTGAAATCCGGCTCCGACAAAGCCATGACCAAGATCATTCGCGGCAAGATCATCGATGATGCTTGGCAAAATGAGCAGGTGCTGTTTGAAGCCAAGCCCGAACACTATGTCAAAGCCCGCACGCATTTCGGCAACCGCATCATCTTTGATGAGGACGGGCATTTGTACTTCTCGATTGGCGACCGGGGCCAGATGAAGCAGGCTCAGGACATCACCCGTCCCAATGGGAAAATCCACCGCATCATGCGCGATGGCAGCATCCCGGCCGACAATCCTTTCGTTGATAATCCAAAGGCTTACGCCTCGATCTTCTCCTATGGCAACCGCAACCCGCAAGGTCTGGCCTATGCGGACGGTCGTATCTGGGCCACCGAACACGGGCCGAAAGGCGGCGATGAGCTGAACCTGATCGAGTCCGGCAAGAATTATGGCTGGCCGGTGATCAGTTATGGCCGCAACTATAGTGGCACCGAACTGACGCCCTATACCCATAAGCCCGACATGGAGCAGCCGGTCAGCCAATGGACCCCGTCCATTGCCGCTTGTGGCCTCGATGTGGTGCGCGGCGATCTGTTCAAGGACTGGGAAGGCTCGCTCCTGGCCGGCGCTCTGCGCTATGAAGAACTGCGCCTGATCAAGCGCGACGACGGCGCCTATGTGGACGAAACCATCCTCCTCAAAGACCGCGGCCGGGTGCGCGATGTCAGCATGGGCCCGGACGGTGCGATTTATGTTGTCATGAACAGCCCGGGTGAGATATTACGCATCACACCGAAAACAAAGGGCGGAGACACACAGGAATGAGCGAACCGAAATGGAAGCGGGAGCTGATACACGGCTATCAGACTTTTCGAAACGGGCTGTATAAAACCCAGAAGAAAATATACTCGGAACTGGGCTCGAAAGGCCAACAGCCCAATGTCATGATCATTGCCTGCTCAGACAGCCGCGCGGATCCATCCGATATTTTCGATACCTATCCGGGCGAGATCTTTGTCCTGCGCAATGTCGCCAATATTGTGCCCCCCTATGAGGCCGACGACAGCTATCATGGCAGCAGTGCCGCAATAGAATTTGCCGTCAACCATCTGAAAGTTAAAGCGATTGTGGTCATGGGCCATGCGGATTGCGGCGGCATCAAAGCCCATCTTGGCGGCTATGCCCAACAAGAACCGTCAAGTTTCATTGGCAAATGGGTCGATATACTCGCTACGGCCAATACCGACAAATGCCATGGCGGCACCGCCCAGTTCGATATGGAGCTTAACGGCGTGCTCAATTCCATCGAAAACCTCAAAACCTTCCCGTTCATCAAAACCGCGCTGGACGCCGGCGATCTCGACCTCATGGGCGCCTATTTCAGCATCGAACACGGGAAATTGTTGTTTGCGGATGAGGATGGGGAATTTGCGGAGGTTGGGGTTTAAGGGCTATTCCGATCTAAATTTCTGCTTTCGGGGCTTAGCCGTCAATGACCATACCGCTTACGCCCACTTTTGCTGCCAAAGCAGACATAATAAGCGAAAGGCCTAATGTCCGCCATGCGGATTTATGCCTATCCTGTGAAAGGCTTTAAATTAACGGAAATCTCTGTTATGCTCTTGTCAATCTGGCGGAGGATAGTATGCGTTTTTGGCAAATTGGTATCGGAGTTGTGGTTTTTACGGCATTCTCGTCCGTGGCAGGTTCGCAAAGCTGGGCGCAAGCAAATGACACCGAAAAACTTCGTAAAGGCCATGAGTTGTCACATACAATCCAGCAAAAGAAGACACCTGTGAAACAGAGATTAACCCCTTTTGAAACAGAGGATATCGGAGTTGCGCCCAAGCCGGCGGCGATGAACAAAGGGGAGGTCATTTCGGAAATTGCCAAAGATAGCGGAGAGCATAAAACACAATATCTCTCTTTTCAGGATGCGATAGACATCTGCCGTTCGGAGGCTGACCTTCAGGCCTGTGTGGATAAAAAGACAGGGCAAAACCGCAAAATGTTCAAAATGCAGCCAACGATGAAACAGCGCGATAATGATAGTTCAATATCTAGACCCATTAACAGCACAACAACGATAAAAGCCTGCAAGCCGGAGAGCATAAATTCGGTTGGGAATAAGGGCATCTGCAAAAAGACCTCTAATTAGTACACACTGAGATAGGCGAGTTAAAGAGGTGGTTGAGCGGCCTATTTTGGGTGTTTTAAGCCTCTGAGCTAACGTCCAGTATTGGGATTTTCACGATCAGGGCAATCGGGGCGAAGCGGACGTCAGGAATTGTCGGGCTTACAATCTCTCATCGCGTGATTTCAGCTAGTTGCTCTTGCCGTCGCCGTTCCGGAACAGTCCGGCCAACACAATAATGGTGCCAGCAAGCATGGCCAGCGTTAGGGACAGCAGACCAATCGAAACCATTGTTTCCTGCCAAGGCTTGGCCGTCGGGTTAGGTGATACTATCGGCGTCATTTTTCCCGTTCCCCAAAACGCAGCGAGTGATGTTGAAAGCCAGTTGATCACTGTCCCATAGGCCAACAACCAGAATGCAGCGCGATGCCCCCACGCCGGAAGATGAACTTTGGGCCAAATCGCCCCCAGAGCAAGAAGGAATACGCCGTTGGTGATGCCCTGCATGTGCGCGGAAAGACCCATTCTTGGATTGGCCATCATTCCGGTGACAAGCCCCGAGGCGAGTCCCAAAAGAAATAGCGCCAGACCAAGCCGGATTAGGCGCATTCCAATAATTGTTTCCATAGCGCAAACCCCCTCTGCCGTTGCTCGATTTGTAACACGCACGGACGTAGATGCAAGCCTGATCGAAAGCGTCGCACCCAAATTGACGTCTAAACGTCGCCTAAAGTAAACCGCTGCGCTAATGTCATAAAACAGGGATTAGCGATAGTTATCGCGCGGCGTTTTCCGGACAGAAACGGCCTCTGAACTGATGGCTGGTTTGAGGACCATCGTGACCTCAATTAAGGGAGCACAGCGGACATAAGGTTAACTCAGAAAAACAATCGATGAAAAGGCCTTATCCTGCTCAATCAGTGTCTTCTGCAAACAGAACACTCGATATCACCGTGGCGGCGATGGCGCCGAGGAATTGTCCGACGATAAACCCGGGCACATTGGCGGGGCTGACCCCGGCAAAGCTGTCGGAAAGAGAGCGGGCAATTGTGATGGCCGGGTTGGCGAAGCTTGTGGAGGAGGTCCACCAATACCCGGCCACGATCGCTAAGGCGACGGCCATGGGCACGGCTTTCGGGGCGTGGCGGATGGCGCCGAATATCGCGAAGACGAGGGTGAATGTCGCGAGCCCCTCGGCCAGTATTTTCGACACACCGGAGCGGTCGGTTGTGGCGGTTTGCAGGATCGGGAGCTCAAACATGGCATGGGCCAGCCAGGCCCCGACGATACACCCCAATATTTGAATGATCACATAAAGCACGGCTGTGCGGGGCGTGACCGCCTTTTTCAAAAGAAAGGCCAAGGTGACGGCCGGGTTAAAGTGCGCGCCCGAAACAGGGGCGAGTGTAGCCACAAGCACCCACAGGATGGCCCCGGTCGCAATGGTATTGCCGAGCAGGGCGACGCCGTCATTTCCATTGCTGAGGGTGACAGCGAGAATGCCCGAGCCAATCACCACACCCGAGAGCAGTGCCGATCCGACAAACTCGGCCAGTAAAGATCTAAATTCTGCGCGTCTCATCCCCATCCCCCTCAGGTTTCGCAGAGCGGTGTATAAGTTTTATGTGAAATGTTTATGACACGTCCGAACTCAGGATGATATGGGCGCGGGCAGGAAATTTGAAGAGGTCGCGGTTTTAAATTTCCCCGAAGTAGAACTCGACAACCCAAGGTAAAAACTTATACTTCTAAGATGAGTTATCAGAGTGCCGAACTGAGTCGATGTTAACTTCGAATGTTCGAGAGAGATAAATATGCAACGGACTTTACTTTGTCTAATTTTAATCCCGTTCCTTTGCGCTTGTTCCAGTCCGGCGGTTGAGTCTTCGACAAACCATCAATCTTCCCAAAATTATACCGATAATGCGGAACAGACCTTGCTTGATATTTCTAAAAACAAATGGAAATGGATGTCTGAAAAAAATGTTTCCGAACTTGGCAAACTGTTCGATGCCAAGGCCAAATTTGTTCATATGAGTGGCACATGGAATCAGCCGGAAGAATTGTAAATTATAAAATCAGGAAGTATTTGGTATAAACATGCGGATGTTCATGCATCCGTTGTTGAAATATTTGATGATACAGCGATCATATGGAATCGAATAACGCTCGAAGCGGTTGTGGGTGGCAACACCGTCTCCAATGAATTCGCCGTCACAGAAGTTTATCAGAACAAATCTGGAAAATGGATGTTGATAAACCTTACGTTCAGTAGCGTTCGGGATTCCCATGAAATCGCGCAATAGTGTAAAACATTAAGGCAAGTAACGTCAACGGGCCGCAACCGTATGCACGCGAAACATTTCATGGCTTTTGTCAGAATTACGACGACCGCGCGCGCATTCACACTGGCCAAACCGAAGGACTTTGACGATTTTGATAATTGCCGCGCCGTTGACTTTATGCGCGGTCATTTTGCCCTCTTATGAAGGAGACCTGCAACGATGGCTAAATCTCACGAGCCGATAGTCATTCCGACCTCGACACTGACTTGTCCTGAATGCGGTCATGCTTCGAAGGACACCATGCCCACAGATGCGTGTCAGTACTTCTATGATTGCAAAGGGTGTGGCGCCGTTTTGAAGCCGCTCAAAGGGGATTGTTGTGTTTATTGTTCCTACGGCGATGTAAAGTGTCCGCCCATTCAGCTCGGAGACTCGTGTTGTGACTGATAACCAGAAACATGATCAAGCCGCACGTCCACTTCCTTTTCTACTCGCGTGGGGCTTACCGATACTTCTCCTGATCTCAACAAACTTTATGCCGGGATTAGTTCCGTTGCCCGTCATTATCGGACTCATGAGCGGTGCCTTCCTGTGGATGGGCTTGGCCTGCGTTCTTAACGCCAGACGCTGTCGGAGACGGCATTGTTATTACTCCGGTCCGATATTTATTCTCGGGGCCATAGCGGTCCTGCTTGTCGGGTTTCAGATCATAGATTTAGGGCGGGATGGCCTGATTATGGTCGTATATGTGACACTGACGCTGGCCTTGCTCACCTATTTATCCGAGCCGGTATTCGGAAAATATGTAGATTGATCGGGGCAGGCTAAAGAATATCCTTCGAGTCCCTGCGCTGCCGCGCCGCCTCAGGATGAGGCGTGATGTTGTGATTTCCCTTTTTGCGGCCTGTGTCGTCACTATCGGTTTGTATTTCATTTCGATAGGATTGGCGGGCCGATTCGGCATCAGTTTTGATCCAGGACATTAGATATGCGGTTATTTGGCCATCCACGGATATTGATCATTCTATCCATCCTGGCCCTGGCCATTGCCGGTGTCGCGGCAGACGCATTTGCCCACGGCGTCGCCGAAGGGGATAAGGGATATATCCAGGAAATTACCGGTGTTCACCTGATGTCGTTTTTGTATCTCGGCGCTAAACATATGGTGACCGGGTATGACCATATCCTGTTCTTGCTGGGCATTGTGTTCTTTCTCTACAAGATGAAACATATCGGCATTTATGTCAGCCTGTTTGCGATCGGGCACTCGGTGACCATGCTGGCCGGCGTGTTTTTTGATTTTGGCATGAACAGCTATATCATTGATGCGATTATCGGGCTGTCGATCGTTTACAAGGCTTTGGATAATATCGGGGCCTATCAAAGCTGGTTTGGGGTTCAACCCAATACCAAAGCCGCGACCCTGATTTTCGGGTTTTTTCACGGGTTCGGATTGGCCTCCAAGGTCATCGATTATGAAGTGTCGCCGGACGGGTTATTGCCGAATTTGCTGGCGTTTAATGTCGGGGTTGAAATCGGGCAGTTATTGGCCCTGGCGCTGATCTTGATCGTCATGGGGTATTGGCGGCGCACCGCCAGCTTTCTTAAACATGCCTACACGGCCAATGTTGTGTTGATGGCGGCGGGCTTTGTCCTGATCGGTTTTCAACTCACCGGCTATATGGTCACCGCCTAGGAGAAATTGATGTATAATTCAGACATGCCCAATCGCGCGGATTTGCCCTCAAAACGCAAGCTGCTGCGCTCCACCATATTGGCTGCGGTATCAGCCGCGGCCCTGCTGGTGACCGTGATCTTGCCGGCCGAATACGGCGTCGACCCAACCGGGGTTGGCCGCGTGCTCGGTCTGACGGAAATGGGCCAGATCAAAGAACAGCTGGCCCAAGAAGCAGCGAGCGCGGAAGCGGTGGAAGCAGTGGAAGAGGTGGAAGTGGCCGAAGAAATTACACCGGTCATTGAGGTGCCTGACCCTGTGGCGGACACCGCTCCAGTCGAGCCCTTGGAAATTATGTGGCGGGATGAGACCTCAATTACGCTCAAACCGGGCGCTGCGGCCGAGGTCAAGCTGGTGATGGTAAAGGGTAATGTGGCCCACTATGAGTGGGCGACCGATCAAGGACATTTAAACTCAGACCTGCACACCGACGGCGGCGATGGCAAAACCCATAGCTATAAACAAGGCAGAGCCGAAACGGTGAACGCCGGTGAATTTACCGCCATATCCGAAGGGGCGCATGGTTGGTTTTGGCGAAACCGCAGCGACAAAGACGTCACCGTCACACTCCGCGTCAAAGGCGATTACAGCGAGCTTAAACGCACGATGTAGGGGCGGGATTGCTGTTGTAGATCGGGTGTTCGACGCGGTTGCGGTTTTAATTTCCACTTAAACAGACAAAAACATAGCGAAATATTTCTTATGAACTGGCAAATTCACCGTTAAAGGGCGCTAAAATAGCATAAGTCCTTCACGGATGTTTCCAAGCATAAGCCATGGTTTATCGTTCATCATTGGTTCATTAACAGCTTATTAACCGGTGGCGGAAAGTCGGCGGTATGTACTGTTGATTGTATTGAATGGGGGAATAAGAATGTATCTGGAATCTACACAATTAGTTTTTGGCAAACGCACGAATTTGGAAATTGCCAACACACGGTTAGTCAATAAATATGAAGAGGCTTTGCAGGCCGAGATCGTTCAAAATAATGACATAGCGGAAATGAAAAACTCTATTGAGGCAACGCAAACACATCTAAAGAATATGCAGGAGACTCTTCGCGCGCTCAAAAAACGTAAGAGCCGAAATAAAGAATCGACTGACTTAGCCTGGCAGATTCAATTTTCAGAAATGAAGTTGAAAAACTGGAGATATTTAGATGACGGAAGTTGGGTGTCACTTCAAAGTTTGAAGGATCGAGCTGTTGGCAAACTTGCGCAAAGCCAAGTCTTGTAAGCCATCAAGCAATAGCCAAACAAATACCCCGATCTGGTACAAAAATTCATTCACTTAAAAATTGAATTACGGTGACAGTCCCCGCGTTTAGCGTATCAAAAGCCCGATCCAATCGCGCCCAAACCACAAGCCCTGATCACCCATACACTAACCCCCGACAACGACGATCTTGCCCATGGCATTGCCGCTTGAAAGGCGGGCGTGGGCATCCCCAATCTGCTCCAGAGAGAAGTTTGTTTCATCGAGAAGGGGTTTGAGCGCGCCGCTGTCGACGATGCTTGCCATGTTTTTTAAAATGTCGCCGTGCTGCTGTCGCTTATGGTCGTGCAGCATGGGGATCAACATGAAGACCACATGAAAAGACAAGCCTTTGAAATGGGCAGGGGTGAGGTCAATTTCCACCATGGCCACAGTCGTCGCCACATGTCCGTTAAGCGCGGCGGCCTCAAATGAGTTTGTCATATTGGCACCGCCCACGGAGTCATAGACAATGTCAAAGCCGGCGCCGTCGGTATATTGTTCGACATAGTCCGCGACAGCATCGGTCTTGTAGTTGATGGCCGTCGCCCCATAGCTTTCGATCACGGCCGTTTGCGCGCCGCCGGAGCAGGTCGCATACACGTCCGTGCCAAAATGCCTGGCCAATTGAACGGCCACATGCCCGACACCGCCGGTACCGCCGTGGACCAGTACTTTTTGTCCGGGCGCAATGCCGGCGCGTTTCAGGCCTTCATAGGCCGTAATGCCGACTAGCGGCAGGGCCGCGGCCTCGCGCATGGAAATGGTTTTGGGTTTGTGGGCGATCAGTTTGGCATCTGCGAGCATATAGTCGGCCAGGGCGCCGGGGAGGTCGGCGAGGCCACCGGCACAGCCATAGACCTCATCGCCGGGTGCGAAATCGGTCACGCCGTCACCAACGGCCTCGACCGTTCCCGCGAAATCCATGCCGAGCAGGGCCGGCAGAGCCGGAGAGAGGGGTAAGTCACTGCCCATGTTACGGATCATGGTGTCGACCGTATTCACGCTTGTCGCCGCAACGCGCACAAGGACGTGCCCGGCCTTTACGGACGGGACAGGTATATCGGTGACTTCGAAAGAGGCATCTGCCCCATATGCATTTAAGATCATGGCTTTCATGGTGTTATTCCTCTTTCAATAATTCTGTGATTTGGGTTTCAATAAGCGCAACAAGCTCGCTTGATTTTTGCGCTTTAAGCGCATCGGGATGGGGCGAGCCGAACGCGCCCCTGTCATTGTCAAAATACAATCCATTGGCATCATCAAATGCGCTGTCGGTGGCGAGCTTGACCAGTATATCGGCACCAATCCCGATATCCTTGCCGGCCATGCCGTAGCTTTCCTTTACCATTTTTGTCCCCAGTAAAGAGCCGGGATTGACCGAGATAAATGCCGGGCCTTCGCTGTTCACTTCGGACAAATGCCGCGTCCACATGGTGATGGCGAGCTTGCTTTGCGCATATGCATTGCCGTGATCCATAGCCGTTGTACCGTGCGTGAACCCGGTCTCGACGGGCGCTTGCGCTGCAGAAGACAGGTTGATGACGCGGCCCGTCCTGTCCATCAAAGGGAGCAGGCGCTGCGTTAGTAAATAAGGTGCAACCGTGTTAACGATATATCTGATGTCTAAGCCATAGCCGGTTGTGGTTGTGCTGGTTTTGAACACGCCGGCATTATTGATCACAACGTCCAAATGGGAATGGTCATTGGAAATGCTTGCGGCCATGTCCGCGACCTCAGCCAGATCAGAGAGATCGGCACGATAGGTGTCGGCATTTGAAAAAACCGGGTCGGATGCTTTGACGGCAGCAAGTTTTTCGGCGTTTCGCCCATGCAATAAAATACTGTGGCCCGCGCCCGCCAATATTTTAGCGGCCTCAAGCCCAATCCCGTCTGTGGACCCTGTGATCAGTATTTTCTTTGGCATATTGAAATGTCCCTGAATTGAAATGGGTTTGCGTTTAACTGGCAAATAGCATACGCTTGCATTAAAGCAAGTACGCACAATTAATGTATATAGGTACAAAATGGATACTGTAAAGGAAACACCGTCCAGTCGATTTGATCGATATGATTGCAGCGATGGATGCCCCATAGAAATGGCCCTGGAACAAATCGCCGGAAAATGGAAAGGGCTGATCATATTCCATTTGATGGAGGAGACGCTCCGGTTTAATGAGTTGGCCCGCCGGGTCGGGAAGGTCACCCAGCGGAGCCTGACCAAACAATTGCGCGAATTGGAAGCCGAAAAAATCATCAACCGCAAGGTCTATCCCGTCGTCCCGCCCAAGGTCGAATACAGCCTCACGGAAAAAGGTCGGGATTTACGTCAGATCATCACGGCCCTGGAACAATGGGGTTTGAAATACCCGAGGTGATGCGGGAGGTGCGGGACAGGGGTTCTTAGCCCTGTTCGCGAACGTGCCGGTCTGGCTAGTGATATTTCTATCATCGATCGCAGAAATCCGGCGCGTGTGGGCTGAGTTGAATTCGGGGTCATGCGCTATTTGAATTAACCAATACGTAAATTAGAAAAAACTGTTATATTTACCATTTTAAATTGGTGGACTTCACTTGGCTGTGACCATAAGTTGAAGGTGGGCGCGTAGACACTATGTCATGCAAAATTCAAACGGCAGGTAATTCCATACCTGCTCTGAATACTGCAATAATTGCTACACATAAAACGTTTCCAGCGCGCAATTCGTGCGCAGTATGGCTTTTGATTTCTCCTCTTAAAGGAGCGGTCGGGGCTTGGCGATTTTGCCACCATATACAGAGGGAATAAAAATGAAAAAATCATCCACAGTGAAATTGGTTTTGGCCACGACGGTATTGAGCCTGACATCGAGTTTGGCCTTGGCTCAGTCGCCGACCTGGTCCGCCGAACAAACCGAGGTCTGGGGGGTTGTTGTCCAATCCTGGGTTGACGATACGGCACAAAACAAAAAATGGCCGGCTGAATATGTCGTCGACAATGTATTGTCCTGGAACGGGGCTTATCCGTCACCGCGAAACAAGGACAGCTTGATCAAATGGTCGCGCTTTGGCGATAGCCAGTCAAAAACCCTGATGTATGAAAACACACCGGTGGGGATTGCCATCCATGGCGATACAGCTGTCGTCATGTATACCCATGTCAGCGTCAGTCAACGGGGCAAAGACAAGCCGTCGCGCGACATGAGCTCAACCACAGAAACTCTGGTCCGCACAGATGATGGGTGGAAATTTATCAGTCTTACGGGTTTCGACACTTCGCCTAAATAATCCTGAAACGACCTGAATTGACCCGCGGGGCGTAGCGAACTCGCGGGTCAACCATTGCATTGAGGGGCGCGTCTCAGGGCGCGCCCGATTCATGTGCAGACAGTATCATTATAACCGGGCCCTGCGTCCCTGACGGTGCGGTTTCAGGGCAATGCCTTTTGTAACATTTAAAACTTTTTTCACTCTGCTATTGATTTATAACGTAATGTTGCATATATACAACAATATGATGTATAACAGAGTGAAAATACTGCGGACAGAAAAAGGTCTTTCGAGGAAAGAGCTGGCGGACGCCGTTGATGTCAACTTCCAGACCATCGGCTATCTGGAGCGGGGCGATTACAACGCCTCCCTGGAATTGGCGTTCAAGCTGGCCGAGTTTTTTGAATTGCCCGTCGACATGGTTTTCAGCCGAAAACCGTTCGAGCCGTTGGCCAAACAATTGATCGCATCGCGCATTGCTGAATAGGAGAATATGATGAGCCCGACCAAACCAAATATAGAATTACGTGCCGATACGCTGTCCAAGGCCAATCTCGGCAAGCTCAAATGGTGCACGACCATCGCCATTATCGGCCTGCCGGTCCTGGTCCAGATCTTAGGGGCGATGATGTTATATGCGAGCCAATATCCGGTCTTGATGTCCGCACCGGCGCTGGGGCTCTTCGGGGCCGCCGCTCTGATCGTGGTTTTATGCGGTCTGTATGCGGTGACCAACCGGGTGTTCCTGCGCTTCTCCGGTGCCAATCGTGGTCTTGGGGAATGGGAATCGAAAACCCAAAGCGATGCCTTCGCCTTTTCCTACCGGGTGATTGCCAAAGGCATACTCGTGGCCTTCATCGGCATATCCATTATGGGGGCTATACAGGCGGCGAATTTGATGGGATGGATCGGTTTTAACTTTGGCCGCTCGATTTACTTAAATATCGAGGCGATTGCCGCCATGACCGTCGCGCTCACCTACCTGATCTTATTATTGCCGACCCTGTATATCGCGTGGACGTTGACACCGATACATGAAGGTGAGGGCGATTTCGCTTAACGGTTTTGGGCCTAATTGATACGTTAGCTCATCCTGCCCGTCTCACGTAAACACGGATGGGATGTCCCAAACCTCTCGGATCAGGCCGTCGACGATGCGCCACACCACGACGACCTGGGTGCTGATGTCCAGATCGTCGTTCAGGGTCATCGTATTGATTGTATGGGTGACGACGAGTTCATCGCCAAAGGGGTGAATGGACTGCGGCGTGACGGTGAAAGTGCCCTTTGATTTGGCGCCGATTTTTGCAAAAAACGCGACGACACCCTCGCGGCCAATATAATCCCCGGTCAGGTCCGGCAGGTGCGGGTTGAAATAGTGAAACACCACGTCAGGTGCGAATGCGTCCGCTGATCCGGCCATATCGGCCGGGTTGAGCCGCGCCAGCACGGCCAGATTGGGGTGGGGGTCAGTCATGTGTACCTCGCAAATTTATCAGCGCGGGCACTGTATGCAGCGAGGCGTGGGCCTGCTTGACGACGGTCAATATTGGGTGAAACCGATCGTGCAGTCGAATATAAACCAACACCTCAACTAACGGAGTGAACGTCGGCGAACGTCTCGAAGGATCGGGGCAGGCCAATGAACATCCTTCGAGTCCCGGCGATTTCGCGCCGCCTCAGGATGAGGGGGTTAGATAGGCGTCATGTGCACTTAAAGGCACGGTGCTCTTTATTGATAAATTCAAAATCAGTTTCAGTGCGTTGTCGCACAGTGTCTTGAATGACCCGCGTAAAGAAAGATCAATTGCCGGGTTTGTTATCATTGTCAAACGTTCGCTAATATCGCTTCATAGCCAAGCGGACATGGTATAGATATTCCTGACTTATCACCTTCATCGGGTTCGGCCTATGACATATTTTTTGCTGCTGTGCGGCCTGTTGTTTCTGATTTGTGGTGGTGAGTTGCTTGTGCGCGGCGCGACTGCTGTGGCCATAAAATTCAAGGTTTCGCCGCTATTGATCGGTTTGACATTGGTTGGTTTTGGAACCTCAATGCCGGAACTTGTTACCAGTGTAGAAGCCGCTTTTGCCAATGCTCCCGGCATCGCGGTGGGCAATGTGATTGGCAGCAATATAGCCAATGCCTTGCTCATCATGGGGCTCGCGGCAATGATTATGCCTGTCACTATTCAAAAAAACAGCTTAAAACGAGATGGTATAGCTTTGGCGATAGCAACTATCATGTGTTTAATTGCCGTTCGATTTGGTCATCTGACCAATTGGATTGGAATGATTTTTCTGGCGTGTCTTGCAGCTTATATATTTATCGCATTTCAACAGGAACGAAATCAGGTTTCCGTCAATGACGATATGCAACCAAAGGTCAGTCCGGCTGTTCACACCATATTTCCGGCTATTATCATGGTGATAGCCGGATTTGTTTTGACGATTGCTGGCGCTAAATTCCTGGTCCAAAGCTCCATAATACTGGCGACGGCACTTGGCGTCTCAAAAACGGTTATCGGCTTGACCATTGTTGCGGTTGGTACATCTTTACCGGAACTTGTTATCTCGGTTGTCGCGGCTTTGCGGGGACAAAGCGCGCTTGCTTTTGGAAATGTTATTGGCAGCAATATATATAATATTTTTGGTATATTGGGCGTAACAGCATTGATTAAGCCCATTGAAGTGCCGCCTCAAATTAGAGATATTGATATTTGGGTTTTAGGTGCAACGACCGTGTTTTTGTTGATTGCCGCCTTTACCAATAGGAGAATTAGCCGCGCGGAGGGGAGCATCATGCTAATTGCATATTTGGCTTATGCATTGAGCCTGACATTGCGCGTCGCCGCATAGATGGTGAGATTTTTATTTGTCTGATTTGATTTTTTGATCGGGCCCGGTTGAACCGAGCCGGCCCAGCCAGATTGGGGTGGGGGTCGGTCATAAACACCTCGTATTTAGAGTGTCACGGAATTAGGAGAGCGCGCACGGAAACCCGTGCGCGCTATCGGGAGACGAAAGAGCCCTGACTTTACGACTTTTCGGCCACGACTTTGTTCGTATAGATCTTGCCATCGTGCTCGAATGTGTAAGTGTCGACCACATCCACATCGTGAACGACTTTCGGCAGGACGTCTGGACTGACAATTTTATTATAGAACAAGCGTCCGTTCTCATCTACCACAGGCATGACACCGGTGGCATTGAAATGTGCCGTCGAAGCCAGTACTTTCGTGTTGTCTTTCTCAACAATATTGATTTTTGCTTCCGGCACGGTTTCGTCAACCTGTGTCAGCTTGTCGGCATGGGCAGTGCCGGGAAACAGGAGAATTCCTGTTAAGGTCAAAGCGGCCGCGGTTAATAATTTTACCATGATCATACTCCTTTTTTCGATTTGAGTGGGTTAGTAAGCCGTTGGATACGGCGCCAGGCCACTCTCGCTCAATGCGTCGATCTGACGGGATAGGGAGCTGAACAATCCGGCTGACTCGCCTTTGTCTCGGATCAGCTTTTTCATCTTATCAAGATCATCTTCCAACTCGCGGTATAACCGCTTATCACCATAGCCAAACGCTTTTGCGAGTTCGATCTGTCTGGCTGCATTGGTGCGCAACACTTGAGCTGCTTCGATGCGCTCTTCTTCCGTCAATTCAGCCTTGTCCTCACTATTCGGATCAAGTTCACCTGTGACGTATCTTTCGGCCAAATCCAGCATGGACTGAGCCCGGATTAATGGAATGGGCACAATCACATCCTGAATGACGAATGTGCCAAGCGCTGTATCCAGAACCAATTTGGCTGCTTCAAGATCACCATCGTCAATCAACGCGGCAGCTGTTTTCAGAGCCTCCGGATATGTCGCCAGCGGCAAGTTGGTTGTCTGAATGCGGATCTCGCTACCGAAATCCCGCAAAATGCGACGGGCATCCTGGAGATCGCCTTCCTTAACAAGCTTGCGGATATCTTTGCGCAGACTTCTCACGTCGGTCACCGTGGCCATTGTGTCCAGCCGGGTCGTGTTGACATCGATCGGCGCGAGGGCCAGGCTTGGTTCGCGGGCAAGGATAATATCCAGTTCGCCCGTGGCCCGCGCCAGGGCTTCCAGCGCTGATTCTGCATTGTCTTCATCCAGTGCCGCTATTGCCTTGTCGGTCTCGCTGACAGCTTCAATCGCACGTTTGAGAAGCTTTTGGCGTTTCTCATCGGTTTGTTTTTTGGTTTCATCATTGACCATTGTTTCAACATTGGTCGTCGCACCCGCCTCGCTTATCGACGCGGCGGATCCCGCGACTGCAGGCGATGCAATCAAGATCGTCGACCCAAGGAGGCCCGCAGTCAGATGTTTTAAAAATTTGGTTTGTTTCTGTAACGTCATTTGTTAGCTCCTTTCATGTGTTAAGCCCGGAGGGCCGATGAGCGGCACCTCCGATTGTTGAAATTTATGCCGCGCGGACATCAATTCTCCTGGTCGTTGACTGTACGCCGGCATTCTTAGGGACAGTGACCGTCAAAACGCCATTTTTAAATTTGGCTTTTGCGCCTTCAACGTCGACGCCGGACGGCAACTGAACAGTGCGGTAGAACGCGCCATAGCGACGTTCCTGCACAAGGTGACCATCTTCGTTGGAATCATGCTCTTCCTTGCGTTCACCGCGAATGGTCAGGACATCACCGGTCAGGGAGACATCAATATCCTTGTCTTCCATTCCGGGGAGATCAACTCTGACCATCACTTTTTTTCGGCCTTCGGAAATATCAAGGCTCGGCTGGTTGAAACTGCCAAGGCCCTGAAATTCTGTTGGCATGAATGCGGTCTCAAACCGGTCGAAGAACCGGTCGAAAACCGTGTTTATATCATGGCGGAGGGTTTGCATGGCCCCGCCATTATTATCCTTGCGAGTCGCGAGATTTTCCGGACGCCGGAGACCCCGTGCGCCGTCGGATTTATTACGACCCCAAGGTACGAGATCGCGAACTTTCATGATTTTCTCCTTTCCGTTGGTTTATATTATGCGGCTTTCACGCTGATTTTTCGGGCCTTGGCGGTTTCCGCTTTTGGCAGTTCAAGCCGCAGCAAACCGTTTTTCAGCGCAGCATCAATTTTGTCTTCGTCAATATGCTCGGACAGAGTAAAGGCGCGTTCATAATCGCCCTCACCATATTCGGCATAGATCATGCGCCAGTCATCGCGGCGACGGGATTCAGTCTTGCCGCGAATGGTCAGAACATGCTTTTCCAGCGAGATATCAATGCCGTCCTTGGCGACGCCCGGCATGTCCAATTCTATGACCAGCTTGTCACCGAGATCGTAAATATCGGTCGGTGGCCGGTACACGGTATTGGGCCGGTGATCGTCAAGATGGCTGACATTGTTGTCAGACCGTTTTGTAAGTTCGTTTTTCATCATATTCTCCTTTCCTGGTGTTTTCCTTAAGCGTTGACCGTAATGCGGCGCGGCTTGTCTTCTTCCGGACGGCGCATTTCAATCTCGAGAACGCCGTCTTTGAACCGGGCTTCAACCGTGTCCGGATCAGCGCGATAAGGCAGATCAATCGTGCGGGCGAACTGCCCACGGCCACGTTCGCGGCGATGCCACCCGTCTGCTTTCTCACTGTCATTTTCGGCAATATTGCCTTCAACACGCAATGTGTCGCCATGGACAGTGATATCCAGCTTGTCATTATCAAAACCGGGAAGCTCGGCAGTGACGAGCAAGCCGTCATCACGGCTATACATATTGACTGGCGGATAATTTGCACGGCCTACGGATTGATTGCTGTCAAACATGCGGTTCATTGTTTCCTGCATATGGCGTAGCTCAGACAGGGGGTTCCAGCTGAATTCGCCGGGGTAAGTCGTATACATATTTAGACCTCCTTTGTTTTTCCAAGTTGCACCCATTCCCGATTGCGCAGCGGCAATCATGGTTTGGTATCTAATGTGCGGAAAATCACTTGTGCCGGGTTTCAGGTGAGGCGGACGAACACGTCATATATGGTGCCCGTGGCATGCCCTCACGTTTGAGCGACATGGATGTCCGGACGTGCTCGACAAACAAACCCTCGGCACGTCCATCGATCTTTTGTCGCAGGCCCCAGCGTCGGCGACCCGCAAAAATCAGATAGTTTTGCCGAAAAAAAATTCCAGATTGTATTGGATTAAATTTTGTTAAGCTTGAAAACTGGATAAAACTATTGGCAGCATAGGGTTGGTTTGACCGCTGCATCAGACATAATCTCGACGTAGACGATGCGCCAGAAACTTGAAAATCGTCCCTTTTCGGGAACAAAAGATCAGGATCAACGTTGATTGGGGGAATGAAAGAAATGGAGCCCCGATGAATATTTATGAACGATTGAAAAAAGACCATGAGACACAGAGAGATCTGTGCGCCAAATTGGCGGAAACCGAAGAAGGATCTTCGGAACGCGCAGAACTTTGGGACAGTTTAAAAGAAGAGCTGGAAGCCCATGCTCTGGCTGAGGAACAGGTCTTTTATTCCAATATGATGAAAAAAACCGATGGAACCGAGCACGCGCGTCACAGTGTACACGAGCATCAGCAGATGACGGAAATGATCAACGAGCTGGATGCAATGGACCAGAACGCCGACATTTGGACAAAGAAATTTGGTAAATTGTCGGATCGCGTCATCCACCATGTCGACGAAGAGGAGGCGGACATTTTCCCGGTTGCACGCGACGTTATCGCTTCTGAGACGGCCAATGAGATGACCGAACGGTTTAACGAGCGCAAGAAAGAAGCAGTTTCCGGCTAACGGCAATCGACAAATTTTGGAACAAAATGCTTTCAAAGGCGTTTTAATACCTCAACACACAGGAGTATGAAATCATGAAAAAAGAACATTTTGAATCAGCCGGCGACAAGGCCGCCGGTAAAGTTAAAGAAGAAGTTGGCGAAGCTACAGACGACAAGTCGCTTGAAGCGGAAGGCCGACTTCAGCAGCTCAAAGGTAAAGCCAAGAAAGTTGTCGCTGACGTCAAAGACGCTCTCGACTAGAATTTCATGAAAGCGCATTCAAATGAGTGCGTTTTTTCTGTTTAGGCCGGTGCCGTAATTTACGGCGCCGGCCAAGTGATTCTGCGTCGTCGCAAGACAATTCGATGTCCGCGACGGATCCAATCAATTGAACGGCAGGCGTCCATACGCGATTGTGTCTGTGTATGCCGCGACAAGAGTAGCCCGAACCAAACCAGTGCGATTTTTAATTGAGAAATCCGCAAAAACCTGACTTAGCCATCACGGTTTGAGGCCTCCAATGCTCAAACTCTTTCGTTGACATGTAAAAAGTATTTTTAAGCCAGGCGACAAACAGAACATATGAAGCTGAGAGTTCCAAATCATTTTGGTGCTTGGATATCTGTGCTTTCGCGTCTACTAAGAAAATATAAAAATAATCAACCAATGGTAGCGACCGGCGCGGCTATGGAGAAATCATGTCAAAATCGAAAATTCATGCCGTTGAGGTCAAAGGAAGCGGTGGTCAGACGCTTGTGCTGTTACACGGGTATGGATGTGATAAAAACATGTGGGGTCCCTTAATTCCGCTGTTGCAATCCGATTTTCGGATTGTCGTGTACGATTTGATGGGATGGGGCCAATCGGATTTTTCGCGTTACGACAAAGAACGCTATAGTCGCTTGGATGGTCATGCGCAGGATCTTGTTGATATTTTATCCGAACTCGAGATTGAAAAGCCTGTCCTTGTTGGACACTCGGTGAGTGCCATGACAGTTGCGCTGGTTGCGAATATGCTGGGGGATAAAATTGGCGACGTTATCATGATTTGTCCCTCTCCAAGTTTTATCAATGACGGTGATTATATTGGCGGGTTCGACCGTTCTGATATTCTGGCATTACTTGAGACATTGGATGCGAATTATCTTGGTTGGTCCAGCGAGATGGCCCCGGCGATCATGGGAACGCCGGATAGGCCTGAGCATGGTGAAACATTGACCAACAGTTTCTGTCAAGCGGATCCAGAAATTGCCCAGCACTTTGCCCGCGTGACATTCCTTTCCGACCACCGCGGCGACATGAAAAAATTGACGCACAACACGCTTATGCTCCAGTGTCGCGACGACGTTATCGTACCGCCAGCCGTCGGCACTTGGCTTGATGATACGGTTAAAAATGGTGAACTGGTGATGTTGGACGCTACGGGTCACTGTCCCCATATCAGCTTTCCCAAAGAAACGGCTGCCGCTATCCGGCAGTTTTTGGACGTCGCCTGAGCGCGGTCATTTCATTTAAATGAGCGATTTTGATTTCATACCCGCCGGCATAGCCATTTGTGACCCAACGGGAGTCATTACACAGTTGAATGCCACGATGTTATCCTGGCTCGACTCATCGGACAAACGAGAGTTTATAGGACGACCGTTTCACAGTATTTTAGCCCCGGCCGCAAAAATATATTTTGAAACACATATCCGGCCAATGTTGATGGTCGAAAAAAGTGTGCAGGAGATTTCCATTGAAATCATGGCGCCCGCGTCTCAAAGGATAGGCGTCTATCTCAATGGACAAGTTGAATCATCCGAAACTGGTGAGCCGATTGCCTTGCATTTCGCGTTGTTTAACGGACAGCAACGCTATCTTTACGAGTTGGAACTTCGAGAAAGGCGACGGGCAGCGGAGCGTCATGCGGCTCTCGTTGATGCCAGCCCGGATGCCATCATCAATCTCGATGCCGATCTCAAAATTATCGGGTGGAATGCAGCTGCGATAACGCTGTTCGGTCCGAAAGAACAGGCAGGTGTGGACAGGTCTTTTGACTCCGTATTTGAATCAACTTCTAAGCGTGCTGAGTTAATGCAAGCGCTCGAAGCTCTTAAACAGACTTCGGCTTGGCGCGGGGAAACCGAATTCCTCGATGTCAATGGCGAGAAATTACCGGTCGAAATCAATGCATCGGTCGTGAAAAACGAATTCGGCGTTTTTGCCGGCGTTGTTATGGTCGTTCGGGATATCCGCGAACGCAGACAGTCAGAAGAAATGATCCGAATGCTCAACTCTGAAATTATTCACCGGTCGAATAATCAGTTCGCTGTGATACAGGCGATAGCGCGAAGCACGGCGCGATATTCGGAACCACAAGAATTTATTGATGTCTTTACGCAGAGACTCTATGCCCTTGGGCGCAGCCTCAAGCTTCTGAACGAGAGAACAAATAACGCGACGGATTTGCGCGATCTTGTCGCGTTGCAAACATCCCATCTTGGACCGGATCATACCTCACGTATCCAAATTTCCGGCGCTCCGCTCAATATCGCGGGTAAAACTGCTGAAGCTGTCGGACTGGCGATCTTCGAACTGTCGACCAATGCCGTCAAATATGGGGCGCTCAGTGAAAAATTTACGAAATCAGGCCGAGTGTTAATTAACTGGGAAAGTCAGGACGGACAGGTCTTGATTCGGTGGACGGAGTCTGGTGTCGAGGGTGTGAGCGCTCCCACGAGAAATGGTTTTGGATCACGGCTTACGGGTCAGTTACTTGAACGAACGATCAGGGGCAAAGTTCATGCAGATTATAACCCTAACGGTTTGGCCTGGAGCTTGACCCTGCCAGAGAAGCATTTGATCGGTATTTGACGGCTTATTTCCGTTTATGAATGGGCTGTAAGATCAGACTAAAACCATCATTACCCACTTTATGAAGGTAATCCAACTCTGGTCAAACCAACTTCATGAATTGCGACGGAAAACATCCGAGTTGGATTGCCGGGCTAAACCCGGCAATGACGAATAGAGGGAAGTGTTTTTGTGAGCAAGCGCAGGAGCATAAGTATATTCCCCTAATTCCGATCGTCCCGGCGACGGCCGGGATCCATTTTAGATGTTAAAAGTTTACTGAGCTTTGATGGACGTAACATCGCGCAAACCGAGACATTCCAGATAGACCCCGTTCGCCAACGGGGCAATCGGCCGGTGGGGTGTGGTGCGACCGCGAACCAGTTCTGGTCACGCAATGTATCTAAGATCTTTTGAATGATCATTCGGCCGAAGCTTTCGTCAGCGGTACTATGGTCTCGAGAATTTCCTCCAGCTCGATGCGCATGGCGCCCGAAAGTCCTGCATTATCACTGTCAACTAACAAAATATTATAGGTTGCGTGCGATAAACACAAAAAACGCACAAAAGCTGTGTGCGGATGGGACACATGCAGAACTTATCTTTAATTTCAGACGAGATTCAGAGGTCGGCGTTAGACTTTTCCGATGTCCCGGTAACGCCCTTTCCGATTGATTACTTTGGACGAAAAAAGGGTGTCCGTTCGTCCCAAATCCACCAATCCATTATTTCTGAAGATGGACGGGTTTGGAGCGCGTCTCCGGTTGGATTGCTGTGTTATGATGGCGTTAGCATCCGCTTGTTTGGGCTCAAAAACGGACTTAATTGCCATGGGCTGAGAGCCCTTGTACTTGGCGCAAATCAGACCTTGTGGCTTGGTTCGGATGCAGGTGTTGAGATCCTTGATATAAGCGGAACCGCACCGATATCGAAACGATTTTTTCGTATTGGCATTGTTGACAGTATTGCGGTTTTCAAAGATGGGGGGATAATCGGCACGCCCAATGGCATTTATAGAATAATTGATGATGTCACGATCGAACAAGACCAAACACCTTTTTTTCGCAACACAAGAATCACCTCAACATTGGTTGACGAGGCGGGCGATATCTGGGTAGCGGGTTCGAAATTCGGCGTGGCGCGATTAAAGCAAAACAACTGGGATGTCATAAACGTAAAAGCAATTCAGAAGATCGGAAATCCGATCTATTTAGCCCGAGGTCCGCACAATAACATTCTGGTGGGTTGCGATTATGGCGTGGCCGTCTTGACGGCTGCTGGAGAAATCTCATACACTTTAGAGACGCGTAAACCGGTAACGGCGATACATTGGTGCGATGAGCTTATTTGGTTGGGTGTCGGCGACGATCTTGTCACGATTCAAATCGCAGGCAACGCATTGCAATTTAAGGAGAGGGTCTTAAAGGACACGTTGGTCAGAAATGTGATTTCTGATGAATATAAAAATATATGGGTATCCACTGACAATATTGGCATTGTTCGTGTAAGTGGTATGCGTCATTTCCTTAAATCGCATCACACCGAAAATTTAGGTGCTGTTTTCTGTATACGGCAATGTCGATCAGGTAAACTCATCGGTGGCGCAAACGGATTGCTTTTACCTAACCAGCGCACGGTTTTAAAAGGTAAAACAATTTGGGATGCATTCGAAGACGCGCGCGGAACAATTTGGGCTGCAACTCAGCAGGGATTTTTCCAAATCCCGTCGTCTCGATTGGATCAAGGAACTGCTCTTGCCGCCGATTATCAAATAGAGGCCCTCGCAGCCCCGTGTCGGGCAATCGAACTGTGTCATGGCTATTTATATGTCGGCACGACGAAAGGACTTGTAAAATTTGGACCCGATGGCCCGCAAGAGATCTTTCGGCCCAGTGGAAAAAGCCTTGGTTACGTCTACTCTCTTCATACGGGTCCAGATGGGAACCTATGGGTAGCAACATTGGGCGCGGGGCTTTGGCATCTCGAAAAAAACCATCTGATTAAAAGTGTTTTAGGCGGTTCGATCAACCGTAAAAGCAATGTCTATGCGCTCGCTCATACATCATCGGGATCCTTATATTTTTGTCATGACGGATATATTTCCAGGATCGGAGATGACGGGCTGCCGACCCTTTTTATCAATACCCGCGAATCCGTATCCGGGTGGTCACTTAAAATTTTAAACGACGATAAACTGGCACTCGGCACATCGGATGGGTTTGTGATCTATGATTGCCAAACGCGCGAACGTCTGAAACGTGTGTCAATAAATTCGGATACCAGCAATTGGGAATTCACCTGTAGCCGGTCTCTGCATATCGACAATCAGGGTAATGCTTTTTGTGGTGTTTCAACTGGATTAAAGACAATCAACGTTAACAAGTTAATGAACTTCAACAAGAGGCCCGTCGCGGAATTGGCTCGAATAAAATGGCATCAGGTAGAACCGAGAAAGAAGGAAAATCTATATGTTGTAGGTACCGGAAAATGGCGGTTCGACGTTGAAATCAGGAATTGTTGGTATTTAAACGAAGATAATTGCAAAATGCGCTATAGGTTAATTGGCTTTGACAAAGAATGGTCTACCTTAAAACCGATTGGTCCAATTTCTTACACCTCGCTGCCACGCGGGGGATACAGACTCGAAGTTTGTTTATATTCTTCTGTCGCAGGTTTGGGAGAGCCCCGGGCCTTGGTGGATATTCTCGTTCGCGACTGATTTCACATGAGGCCATGGCGGCGTCGCTAGAGCGGCTTAAAAACCCGATCAGTCAGCACAATGCACTGCCGGACGGCATGGCGGCCATGGGGATTTCGCCGAACTTTAAATCAAAGCTCGGTGGCTTATTCGCAACCCATCCCTCCCTGGACGACCGCATCGCGGCCCTAAGGGCGAGCCAGTAAAATGTTAGCTCCACCGCCAATCGATGCGGCTTTCACGTATTTTTGTAATGGAGAGCAGGAACATTAGGTTATCCCTCCCATCCGAATGTCCCGGCCATGCGTTTCGAAAGAAACGCTCGGGCCGGGATCCATCTTAGATGTTAAAGTATCACCGAAGTTTGTTAGGCCTTACGCTTCGCTGGCCGAGACATTCCAGTTGGGCCCCGCCTCCGCGGGGGTGAACGGAAGGTTGGTAGTGTCGTCACCGCAAACCAGTTCTGGTCACGCACGTGTTTTGTTATGGAGCGGAGCAGCATTAGGGCATTCCCCCAATCCGCTGATCCCCGTGAAGACGGGGATCCATCTTAGATGTTAAAGTTTCACCGAGGTTTGAAAGGCAAATCACTTCGCTAGCCGAGACATTCCAGATGGGCCCCGTCCTGCGACCACGCGTTTCAGTGAAACGCTCGAGTGATCGGAAAGTGGGTGGCGCTGGCACCGCGAAGCAGTTTTGGTCTTTGTCGTGTTTTGTCAGGGAGCGGAGAAGCATTATTGAAACCCCGTAATTCCGATCGTCCCGGCGACGGCCGGGATCCATTTAGATGTTAAAAGTTTACTGAGCTTTGATGGACGTAACATCACGCAAGCCGAGACATTCCAGGTGGGCCCCGTCCTTCGACGGGGTGATCGGAAAGTGGGTGGTGTCGCCACCGCAAACCAGTTCTGGTCTTTAACATGTTTTGTTATGGAGCGCAGCAGCATTAGAGTCTCTCCTCGAGGTGAGCGTCGAGCGCTTCTGCACGCTCTATGATACGTCGCGACATGACGATTTTGTTGTCCAAGTCGGAGATGCGCCGAACAAGAGCGTCTCGAATATCAGCATCAATGATCGCTGAGACCGATTTCAGTGTCTCCTTCATATCCAGATCAATTTCGCACTTATCCGGAAATGAGATTATGGGTTCACCAGCTGCATTAATAGTCGAACTTTCCGCACAATCCGCACGGATCGCTGCTTGAGTTTTATATGGCATCTTGGAACGAATAATCTCCCGATAATGAACCGTTTGTGAGAGGATTGCCAGAGGCGCTTCGATGCCCCGATAGAAATTAGCGAACATTTTTCTGATCGATGTATCGGTAATTGTATTTGTTTCGCCCGCTGAGATAATCTCGTCATAGGTATCGCGCCCAAATGTTCTCGGCAGAGCTTGGGTTGCCTGATAAACATCAATGAGAAAATCTTTGCCCAATGTTTCCGGAGGTCGATCAAGCGCAGCTAACGCTGACAGTGCGTGATCTCTGGTTTGTGAAAAATATATAGCCCGCTGTTGCAAATCCTCTCTATTGGCCATCAGATCATCGCGAATGCGCTCGACATAAACTCTCGCGGCTTGTTCCTCTTTTCGCGCATCATTCCAATTGGTGATCTGAAACGCGATGAGGATACCGGCCACGACGATGAAAAAGTCGAGAAACACCGCGAACCAGTTTTGATCACGCACGTGTTTTGTGATGGAACGGAGGAGCATTAGGACATTTCCCCAATCCGCTCGTCCCGTCGGAGGACGGGATTCGTCTTAGATATTAATGTTTTACCGAGGTTTGATGGACATAACACCCTGCAAGCCGAGACATTCCAGATGGGCCCCGTTCGCCAACCACGCGTTTCAGTGAAACGCTCGGGTGATCGGGAGGAGGGGCGTGTTGCCATCGCAAACCAGTTCTGGTCTTTCACGTGTTTTGTGAGGGAACGGAGGAGCATTAGGTCATTCCTCCAAAACCGTCATTACCCACTTTATGTGGGTAATCCAACTCTGGTCTTACCAACTTCCTGAATTGCGACGGAAAACATCCGAGTTGGATTGCCGGGACAGGCCCGACAATGACGGGATTTTTTGTGTGTTTGGTAATGCTCCGAAGTAACATTGTGCGCCCGTATCCCCCTGTTTTTCAACATAAGGCTTTTCGCATATGTGTCCAGTGGATTCAAAACTGGCAATCGGGCAGGGGTGTAGGCGCCGTGAAGCTTGAACTTCGAGCGGGAACCACTTGAAATAATGAGCTTCTACTGGCCTTACGCAGCCTTAACCGGGGCGGCTTGTTTGACGTCGTCCGTGACGTGGCTTTCGAACTTGGCGAAGTTGTCGATGAACATCGAGACCAGTTTCTGGGCCTGGGCGTCATAGGCATTGCCATCTGCCCAGGTCGAGCGCGGATCGAACAAAGCGTCGTCAATGCCCGGAATTGACACTGGCACTTCAAAGCCGAAGTTTTTATCCATGCGGAACTGGGCCTGATTGAGACTGCCGTCGAGCGCCGCATTGAGCATGGCGCGCGTAGCCTTGATCGGCATGCGCGACCCGACACCATAAGTGCCGCCAGTCCAGCCGGTATTGACCAGCCAGCAGCCGACTTTGTGCTCGGCGATCAGATCGCGCAGAAGCTCGCCGTAGACAACCGGGTGTCTAGGCATGAAAGGTGCGCCAAAACAGGCTGAGAAGGTCGCTGTCGGCTCTGTGACGCCTTTTTCTGTGCCGGCGACCTTTGCCGTATAGCCGGACAGGAAGTGGTACATGGCCTGTGACGGGGTCAGGCGTGCAATCGGCGGCAGGACACCAAACGCATCGGCCGTCAGCATGATGATATTGTTGGGCTGGCCGCATTTGCCGGTCAGGCTGGCGTTTGGAATGGCGGACAGGCCATAGGCGCCGCGGCTGTTTTCGGCCAGGCTGTTGTCGTTGAAATCGAGCTCGCGGGATTCTTCGTCCATAACAACGTTTTCAAGAACGGTTCCCCACATCTTGGTAGTGGCGAAGATCTCGGGCTCTGCCTTTTCCGACAGATTGATCATTTTGGCGTAACAGCCGCCTTCGAAGTTAAACAGGCCGTTTTCAGACCAGCCGTGCTCATCATCACCGATCAATGTGCGGTCGGGGTTGGCGGACAGGGTGGTTTTGCCGGTGCCGGACAGGCCGAAGAACACGGCGGCATTGTCATTATTGTCAACATTGACCGAACAATGCATCGGCATGACGCGCTTTTCCGGCAGTAAATAGTTGAGAATGCTGAACACCGACTTCTTGGTTTCGCCGGCGTATGATGTGCCGCCGATCAGGACCAGGCGTTCGCTCATATTGACCGCGATCACGGTTTCCGATTTGGTGCCGTGACGGGCCGGGTCGGCGCGGAAGCTCGGCAGGTTGATGATTGTGAATTCCGGTGCGAAGTTTGTCAGGTCGTCGCCTTTGGGAATGCGGAGGAGATGGTGCACAAACAGGCCGTGCCAGGCAAATTCGGTGACAATTTGCACGGGCAGGCGGTGATCAAGATCAGCTCCGCCAAATGTGTCGGCTGCAAAAAGTTCCATATCTTTCATATGCTTGGCGAAATCTTCTCTTAAAGCGCCAAAATGCGCCGAAGTCATCGACGCATTGCCTTCCCACCAGACGGTGTTTTCTGTTTCTTCATCCCGGACAACGAATTTATCCGTGGCTGAGCGTCCCGTATGTTTACCTGTTTTGACAACAAGCGGGCCGCCTTTGGCGACTTTACCTTCGCCGCGTTCGATTGCGCATTCATAAAGACGGGCTGGGCTCCAGTTCCAGTGAAAATTGCTTAAACCCTCAAAGCCGGGGATATTCAATTCGCGTGTGTTATCTGGAGTGCTCATAGGGCGTCCTTTTCAGTTTCACATGTGATTAATTGTAGATTCGGTCTGGAATAAATCTGTCATACCAATTTTTGGAAAAGTTTAAAGGCTCAATTGACAGAAAATTCTGTTAAATTGTTTAAAATCAAGACTGAAAGATCGAATCCGGATTTTTAAAGGACTTAAATTCGAGTGCGTTTCCGCTGGGATCCGTGAAAAACATGGTTGCTTGTTCGCCTATTTCCCCTTCAAAGCGGATATAAGGATCAATGATAAAGTCGATATTGTGATTTCTCAATCTGTCTGCCAGCTGATGCCATTCGTCCCAGGGTAATATAGCCCCGAAATGCCGGACAGGGACGTCTTTTCCATCGACTTTGTTGGTGGCTTCGGTGGCAAAGGCTTCCGGTTTGACGTGGAAGGAGAGTTGATGCCCGAAGAAATCGAAATCGATCCAGGTATCGGCTTCGCGACCGGTCGTACAGTTTAAGAGATCGGCGTAAAACGACCGCGTTTGTTCTTTATCTTTGATGGGGGCCGCGAGGTGAAAAGGCGGTAAGTCAGCCATTGTCGATTGCCGGGCCGTAATCGTAATGGCCGCCCCGTTTTAACGCCCGCAGATAGGCAGGACGGGCCTGCATCCGGTTAACGAAATCGATACAGGCGTCATAGCCCTTAAGACGTCCATGCTTTTTGGCGGATTCGAGCGGGAACACCATCTGAATGTCCGCGCCGGATAGCTCCTCTCCGGCAAAATAATTTTTGCGCGTCAGGTGATATTCAATAAAGTCGAAATGCACTTTCATTTCTTTGGCAATGATCGGCTGGATCGGTGCGGCGGCATCTCCCAACAAGCCGGTATATAGAGCCAATAGCATCGGAAACATCACAGAGCCTTCGGCATAATGCAGAAATTGTACATATTCTTCAAAGGCTTCTGTACCGGCTTTCGGGATCAATTTTCCATTGCCGTGCTCGCGAATGACATATTCGATAATGGCACCGGTTTCTGCAATGGTTTTATCGCCATAAGTTATGACGGGTGCGCGGCCCAACGGGTGAACCGCTTTCAGGGACGGGGGTGCGCGTCTTGTTTTCGGATCGCGCTCATAGTGTTTGATATCATAGTCGAGATCGAGCTCTTCCAAGAGCCAAAGTACCCGTTGCGACCTCGAATTGTTCAAATGATGTACAGTTAACATGTGCTGAATATCTGCCTGTGTTTGCGGTTAGGCAAGCAAATTCTTTTATTTGTGTTGTCACATAAATTTTAGCTTATTGAAGAGCTGAACTTGAAACAACGCTTCCTCTCCTCTGGGGAGAGGATTGAGGTGAGGGGATATTACTCGCAATAACGCATTCTAACCAACTTCATTGCAAAAATTGCCCCTCACCCGCAACTCCCTACGGGAGCGCGACCTCTCTCCATGGTAGAGGTGGAAAAAACGGCGAACCAATTTTGGTCACGCGCGTTTTTTGTAATGGAACGCAGTATCATGGGGTTGGCTTGCACGATTGTGCCCAGTCCAGAACTGTGTCCGTGAGTTCAAACCGTGACCACGAGAATGCGTGATCGCCGGGGATTACAGCGTGGGCCAAAGTGATGTTGGGTTGGTTGGCATAGGCCGCGACCAGAGGCGTGTGGAATATGTCCGGTGCAAGCACAGAATCTCTATCGCCCGCGATCAACAGCACAGATTTACCCGCCAAATTTGGCGCCAGATCAATGAGGCTGAAGGCATCGCGATTGGCCTGTCGCTCAGCGATCATTTTTTCCCCCGACCACCCGTTTAACATGGTCAGTGTGTCCGCTCTGGCCGCGGAGCGCTGTGCTAATTCGGCGTCCGCTTCCAAAAAACGTGCGGCGATAAGTCCGACATCAGCCGGTGCAATAGCGGCCACACACGTTATGGCCTCATCGCGAGCGGCGCCTTGCAAGGCGGCAAACCCGCCCATGGAATGTCCGATAATCAAAAGGCGGTCTTGGTCAACGCGATATTCATTCGCATTTTTGCGCAGGAAATCCGCTGCGCTGCCAACATCTTCGATAACATGGGTAAGGGAAAATTCGCCACTGCTACCCCATGCCCCACGATAGTGAAAGAATAATACATTGTAGCCTGCCCGCCGCAGGGACTGGGCCAAATCGAGGTTTTTCTCATTGCCCGGATAGCCATGCAGCAAAATCACTGTCGGGTGCGGGCCGGCGCCATTCGCCTGATACAAAATCCCGTTGATCCGATCCCCATAGCTGTCAAAATTAAGCGCGGCCAAGGCAGGCGGGTGGGCCGTATCGATTTGCAAAGGATCCCGGTCGGCGACAGATGATGAGTTGGCCGCCGGCGTGGCGCACCCGGTCAGTACAAACGACGTTAAAAGCAGGGCTAAAATCAATTTCATTTTCATGGGTATTTCCTTATGATTGGTTCCTGGCCTTTCACGTGTTTTGTCAGGGAGCGGATGAGCATTAGGACATTCCCCCAATCCGATTGTCCCGTCGATGCGTTTCGAGAGAAACGCTCGGGACGGGATCGATTTTAGATATTAAAATATCACCGAGGTTTGGTGGCCTGAACACTCTGCTAGTCGCAGCATTCCAAATGGACCCCCGCCGCCGCGGGGGTGAGCGGAAGGTGGGTGGTGTCGCGACGGTGAACCAGTTTTGGTCTTTGACATGTTTCGTTAGAGAGCAGACGAGCATTAGCGAGCCTCTCTACCTGAATCGGATCGACTTTCTTTGAGGGCTTGAATGAGCTCTTCCAGCGAAAGGTTTTTTCCATAAAGATTACCGTCTATGAGACTCTGAAGGTCCCCGCGTATCACTCCTAAGATTGAAAACTGATATCGCAGGTCTCGAAGGAGCTCCGGATCATTTTTGAGTAGTGCCGCGATATCCACCAACTCTGACTCTGTGGCATCCATATCGCAATCAATTGAAAGCGCGGGCGCGTCTTGGTCATGTGGGACCTTGTCTCCGCAACGACGAATAGAATGTTGAATTTTGTGAGGTATTATGCGGCGGACACGTTTTCGATAATCAGAATCGAGCATTCGTCCCTGGAGTTTAAGGCCCGTGTCTCCATAATCATAATAGCCCGAGAGAGAGTTTTCTGTGATAACTGGTGGCAATAACTCCATATTGCCCGAAGATACGATCTCATCCCATGTTGCTCGCCTGGCTTTAAAATTTGAATATTCGGTTGCACGGTATGCGTGGATAATCAGTTTTTCCGGTTTCGGTGCAGGTTGAGACAATAGTTCAACCGTGCGTTCAGCACTTGCATTGACCGCATCATAATAAGCGAGGAGGCCTTGGAGATTCGTTAAGTCCTTCTCTATCTCAATGATCAGCCGATCCACATAGGCGTGGCCGCGACGGGCATCACTGCGCGCTTCATTCCAGTTGGTAATCTGGAACGCGATCAAAATGCCGACCACCACGATCAAGAAATCGAGGAAAACCGCAAACCAGTTCTGGTCACGCACGTGCTTAGTCATACTGCGAAGTAACAATGGACGCCCCCTGTTATTGAGGCGAGCCTATCACCAAGACTTTGGTGTGTCTAATGAGATCGAAGGGAAGAGGGCCTAAAGGACAGCCGCAACAGCGACGCTGCCAAGATACAGGAACAGGCCAGCCGTAATCGTTGAAAATGTGCCAAATCGTAGGGCTTTAAATAGTGTACGCATTTCTTATTCCATTTTTATATGTGCGTCGGCGATTATTGTTCGCGTTGTATCGTGATATTCTAATGTGAGGAGACAGTTGAGCAGTTTCTCCAATCAGGGGAATTTTTCACTAATACCCGCGGTCATTAACCCTTTCATGGGTCAGAAGGCCCGGCCCGCAGGCGATTTTCCATCCTGATCTTAACCAAAATTTGGAGCGATTGAGTTCGATCTCGAGGGTCGGGAACCCATTTGCCGTGCGATTTGATGGATTTTCTTTGCAATAAGGAAGGATTGTCTCGATGAAAAACGACCGTTTGATCAGGATGGATTGATTGGTCCAGGGCAGGGTGTCCGCATCAACCAAATAAAACCCGTCGCCGACATTTTGGATGGAGTCCGGAAAGCGTTGATCCGGATAGTCTTCTGCATAAATGGCCGTACCGGACACCCGACGGGCTTTCGCCGGTCTAAATGCCCGCCGTAGTTTGCCAACAAAATTGTCAGGTGTTGGGTGCATCCATTTGTATTTATGGAGGGTTGTGAATTTATCACCCGGGTGTTTGATATGTCTCATCCGCGCCATACAGGCAGTGTCATCATGCAAAAGGTCGAGGGCTTTCTCGATCTGGCGTTTGGATTCGACCCGGTTTTCCAGTAATGGATTGTCGTTTTCCGTAAAGAAAATATAGTCGGTTTCGAGCCGATTGGCGATTTCCTCCATTCCGGCCATTATGCCCTTGTTTTCAGGACTGGTTTCAATCCGCAAAGGGTATTCGTCCGCGACGGCGCGCACATATTTGTCCGGATCGGGCAGAAAAATCATGCCTTCATCGAAAAGAGCGAAAAAATCCCGGTCCAAATAACTGTCGAGGGCCAGACGCAGGGATTTATGGCCCCGCCAACTGAGAATGCCGAGACCGACGGTGCCGTGTTTGTACTTCATTGCCAATGCTGTGCGATCCAGGGCGTCGGTTTCACGTGTTTGTAAACACGTTTATACCAGCGCTTAACGGGCCAATTGCCCGCGAGGGCCTCGTCCTGGTCCGGTTTACCGGTAAAGGCCACGACCCGTGTCTCTTTGGGCAGTTTTGGCGTGACAAAGAAGTTCAATGGCCATTTCGGCAGTAGGCTGTGCTTGAAGCTGACGCACCATTCTTTTGGCCAGAAGACCATATCGTCAATTTCTCTTGAGATATACAATTGCTCAATCCGGTAC
>JABDMW010000013.1 GCA_013001295.1 Hyphomonadaceae bacterium | reverse complement strand
GATAAATGGTTTAGGACAGGCGATCTCATGCGCCGCGACGCGCGTGATTATTGTTATTTTGTCGACCGGATTGGCGATACATTCCGGTGGAAGGCAGAGAATGTATCGACCGGAGAGGTTGCAGAGGCTCTGACCGTATTGGACGGTGTCGATCAAGCCAATGTGTACGGCGTGGAAGTGCCGGGCTATGATGGCCGCGCAGGCATGGCGTCTTTGGTTACACACGAAAATATTGACCCGGATCTCTTATATGCTCACCTCAGAAATTCCTTGCCGCACTACGCACGGCCGGTTTTCCTGCGGATCACACAGGAGACCGAAATAACCACAACATTCAAGTATAAGAAAACCAATCTGGTCAAACAGGGATACGACCCCGATAAAGTCCCAGATGATCTTTATATTTCCGATCCGCAAACCGAGACCTATATTCCTCTGGACAAAGCGATATTTCAGAAAATCCAGAAGGGCGAAATAAAGTTTTGAGCATTGAACCCGATAGCATTCTTGACTTCTGGTTTGAGGAGGCAGGGCCAAAGAAATGGTACAATGGCGGCGATGCATTTGACGCGGAAATCAGGTCGCGATTTGAAAGCTTCACGATCGAAACGGCCGCCAAGTTGCGCAGGGACGGTCAGCATAAATGGGAAGATGATCCGAATTCAGGTTTGGCCCTGATCATTGCACTTGATCAATTTCCTCGAAACATGTTTCGGGCCACAAAAGCCGCCTTTGCATTTGATGATCTGGCACTTCTTCTGGCCCAACGAGCGGTTGACCGGGGTTATGATCTGAAAATCGGTCAGGACCGCCGCGCCTTCTTCTATATGCCCTACATGCACAGTGAGAATTTAAAAATTCAGGACGAATGCATTCGACTGATCGACATGCGACTCGACAATGCCAACAATCTGCATCATGCCAGGGAACATCGAAAACTGATTGCGAAATTTAACAGATTTCCCCACAGAAATGCCATATTGGGGCGACAAAGCACACCTGAAGAACAACGGTTTCTGAATGCAGGTGGATATTCTCCTTGATCGAACCGAGACCGTCCCCATTTATAAAATTCTGGGCCCGGCCCTGTGTAATAATTTAAGAGGTTAGGATGACAACATCGCGAAATTTTGCCGAGGAGTTCCGGGCACAGTTTGAAAAAATCAAACCTAGACCGGAACACGCCTCTGTTGTGCACAGTAAAATCCGGACTTTAACGCGCAAATTTGATGTTCCCGGGCCGGAGATGCGTGACGTACACGATTTTGACATTACGCACACGGCCCATCCAGTGCCTGTTCGCCTGTATGTCCCCAACGCGGCCGCCAAATCAAATGGTGCCAGTTTTATTTATTTACACGGCGGCGGATTTACCACCTGTGACCTGGACTCCCACGATGCGTTATGCCGTCGCATTGCCAATAGCGGGAATATCCGTGTCCTCTCGGTAGAATACCGCTTGGCCCCTCAATACCCATTTCCCGCCGGACCTGATGATTGTGAAAACGTGCTTAAATGGGTGCTGGCTGATGGCGGAAAACCATATGGCCTCGGGTCTTCGTGCGTTGCTGTTGGTGGCGACAGTGCTGGCGGCAATATGTCGGCATATCTCGCTCAAAAATACCGTGATTATCTTGGGGCGCAGGTCCTGTTGTACCCGCTCATGCAAATAGCGGACATCAAGCCGGCTGTCCCCGGACCGCAAGATGCTTTGCAATTGGGGGTCGTGGCACTGTCATTTATCCGTAAGCATTATGTCGGTGATGCAGATGTACATTCACCGCGGATTTCACCTTTATTTGAAAAAAACCTCAAAGGGTTGCCATCCGCCTATATCCTGACATGCGGTCTCGATCCCTTACGAATTGAGGGTAAACTTTATCGAGATCATCTGCTTGCCAGCGGAGTCAAGGTGACGCATCGGCATGAAAAGGCCATGCCACATGGCTATTTAAATTTCGCCCGCGCCTTCCCCGTTGCTAAAAAACTGCCTCTTGATGTGGGTGATTTTTTAAGTCAGACTTTAAAACACCCGTAGTTCAGGAGGTTGACCGATGATGAATATATATGGACATTTCTTTTCGATGCCGAGCAACAAGGTCAGATTATGCGCGAGCTATTTAGGCCTGCCTCACGAATATCATCATGTCGACTTGCAGTCTGGTGCTCAGATGGAGCCCGATTTTATAGGTATAAATCCAATGGGCCGCGTGCCTGCTATTGAGGATGACGGTTTTACGTTGAGCCAATCGAATGCAATCTGCAAATATTTGTGCGACCTCTCCGGGCCGTCGAGTTTTTACCCCGAAGATGCACAAGAGCAAGCAGTCGTGAACCAATGGGTGAGCTTTGCGTCGCAGCATGTGCAACAGGCGATGAGCCGGTTGTTTTTTAACAAGATTGTTGCCCCAATGCTCGGTGAAGCTGCGGATGAAAACTCGGTCAAAACCGGAGAAAACATGTTGGCGCGTGATCTTCCGCATCTGGAAGCAAAGCTCGTTGATAACGATTATATTCTCGGTGAAAAAATAACATTGGCTGATATAGCGATGATATGCGCGCTCGAGCCTGCTGAGATGGTTGGCTTGGATCTCGATCCATATTCAGGCATTCAGAAATGGCGCGAAACGATTATGAACCGCGAATTTTATAAGCGTGTGCACGCCCATTTTGGCGCCGAGATGAACGCGAAATAGGTTCAAGAACAGGATTGCGTATATGCGACCTGATGTACGCATTTCCGAGCTCGGACCGGCATTTTACGATCTTGTCAAGCCTGCTGATTTTCCGAAAACAATTCTAAGGTACAGAAATCAAAAGGCAGCGGAAACTGTCGGTATCAACAAATTTTCCGACGATGATTGGATCGCGCATTTCGGTCAATTTAAGCCATTAGAAGGAAATTTGCCAGAGCCGCTGGCGCTTCGGTATCATGGGCACCAGTTTCGTCACTACAATCCGGATCTGGGCGATGGGCGCGGGTTTCTTTTTGCGCAACTCCGTGATGATAAAAACCGGCTGCTCGATTTGGGCACGAAGGGGTCTGGACAGACACCGTATTCGCGGGCAGGGGATGGGCGGCTTACCTTATTGGGAGGTGTTCGCGAGGTCCTGGCAACCAGTTATCTGGAGGCGCTCGGTGTGAATACATCGAAGTCATTTTCCCTGATCGAAACCGGGGAACAATTACAGCGCAGTGACGAGCCGTCTCCGACCCGCTCGGCGGTTTTGGTGCGACTGTCCCATTCCCATATCCGGTTTGGGACATTTCAACGTGCTGCTTTTGAAGACAATAAAGAGGGGTTAGAGGCGCTCACTTCCTATTGTCTGAAATATTACTACCCGGATGTCGAGGATTTGACGCCGGCTGGATTGTTGGGGGCTGTGGTGCGCGCGAGTGCAGATACGGTTGCGAGCTGGATGGTCGCCGGGTTTGTACATGGTGTGATGAACACGGATAATATGAATATTACCGGCGAAAGTTTCGATTATGGGCCCTACCGGTTTTCCCCGACCTTGCAGGCAGGGCGCACGGCAGCCTATTTTGATCATCAAGGGCTATACGCGTTTGGGCGGCAGCCGGAAATCATGTACTGGAATCTTAGTCATCTGGCGGGAACACTCGCCCATATTTCAGAAGATAAGCCGTTATTGGCGGCTCTAGAGGTTTTCCCACAACATTACCAAAAGGCGCTACGCGATAAATTTTTTACAAGACTGGGTATAACGCCGTCTGCAGCGCTTAAGAACGATCTCGATTTCGTCATGCAAAGTTTAAAATGGCTGGAAGCCTCACAAGCGGGTTTAGCGCAGTTTTATGTCGATTTTTACGGCGGGGTAAATTCAAAAAAATCAGCGTTAAAAAGCGCGAATAAAGCGTTTTATCAAGGTGAGGCCTTTAATGAATGGCTGAACTCCCTGAAACATTATGAAGCTTGCACAAGGCAATCAGATCAGCCCGGCCCAGTGACCCTCAATCATGATGATATTGAAACTTTATGGGCGCCAATTGCGGAAAAAGACGATTGGTCAATGTTTGTCGCGAAACTCCATGAAATTGGCGCATTAAACCCGGAATAATAGCAAAATTGTTGGTTTTTTAGGCGTTTAGATCATCTAAAGCTAAAACTGTCTACTCAATTTAAAGTAATATATTCATGCTCTTTATCCGTTTTCAATGAACCTATCATGAATGATTAAGTCTCTATTAACCCAGTTTTTAGAGGATTTTAACACGAATTTCATATCAGCAACCTAAAAGGGTCTTCTGCGGGGCCTAAATTGTACGTGATGTGGGTACAAATCAAGAATGCAGTGATTGAGTAGTGATGTGATGGGTCCGATGAATTTAGCGAAATATATAGCATTTTTGTGTGGTAAATTGGAGCAATCCGACTTTGTCGCACGGTGGGCGCGCCGAAACCGCTCGAACGCATCGAAGGCTCGTGCTGTTCTGGCTTTGGTTTTAAGTTCCATTTTCTGTGCTGCCAATGCGTCAGCGCAGCTTGGTCCTGTGCCCTATACAGCGCCTAGCTGTACCGCGAATGATTCATCGGTAAATGCAATCGCGGATTTGCAATTTGAGTTTGCCCAACAATGTGTTTTGCCGTCGAGCACCGCAATCGTTGACTACAATGTTACCTTTAATACGAATACGACCCGTTATGATTTTATGCTCGGCACCGTGTATAATGGCAACATTATTGCGCATGACGTGTTTTCCGACGTGCGAATTGGCGGGGCCAATCCTTTTCTTGATTTGGACGGTGAGGGTGATTACGGCGACGCCAATCCCCAGTCGGGAACCACGGTTCTCGTGCGGACGGCCTTCCCGTGCGACAATGATAATGACGGGATGATAGACACGACCGCTTCATTCAATTTTGCTCTGGGCTATGTCGCGAAATCTAGCGGTCGCGGTACGCCCTCTGAAATTTCTGATCCGAAATGTTCGTTATCTGATCCGATTGAGTTTAGTTTAACAACAAGCCTTCAGATCGTAAAAGAAGTTATCAATGATGACGGCGGAAGCGGTGCGGTAGGTGACTTTGGTATTATGACAGATGCCGGCAGTCTCAGCTTTGACGGCGGCACAACTGTCGGTAATACAACAACCTACACTTCCGATACGATTGTAAGCTTGTCAGCCGGAACATATACATTAACCGAGTCTGACCTTCCGGGATATACGGAAGGCACTTGGAGCTGTACTGAAGGTGTACTCAATAATTCGGGTGCGACCAGCGGCTCTATTACACTAACTGATGGCGACAATGCCGTTTGTACAATATCCAATAATGATATTGCCCCGCCTACCGCCGACCTGACCATCGTCAAGGCTGTGACCAATGATAATGGCGAGAGCGGCGTGGTTGGTGACTTTGGTATTATGACAGATGCCGGGTCCTTGACCTTTGACGCAGGCACTACTGTCGGTGATACCACAACCTACACCGCCACCACCCTGTCGGGACTGACGGCGGGCGCTTACACTTTGGTCGAATCTGATCTGGCCAATTATACCGAGGGTACATGGTCATGTGATGCGGGCACCTTGGGCAGCGGTACTGCAACCGCCGGGTCGGTCACCCTGGCCGCCGGTGATGATGCCACCTGTAGCATCACCAATGATGATGTTGCCGCGACAACCACCAGCCTCTCTATCAACAAGCCTGCGCCTGCCAACGCGGATAATGACAGCTCGAGTTCGGTGACGCTGAATGATGTGCTGACCTATACGATTACTGCGACCAATACCGGGACGACGACACAAAGTAATGTTGTTGTGTCTGATCCGTTGATCCTGCCCACGACCATCACTTGTGCCACACTGGCCCCGGGTGCGACGTGTGTGTTGAGCGGGACGTACACGGTTGATCAGGATGATGTTGACACAGGCAGTATTGTCAATACGGCTTCGGTGCAGTCGGACGAGGTCACCACGCCGGTCACGGAAGGTGAAACCACCTCAGTTGCGCAAAGCTCCAGCCTCTCTATCAACAAGCCTGCGCCTGCCAATGCGGATAATGACAGTTCGAGTTCGGTGACGCTGAATGATGTGCTGACCTATACGATTACCGCGACCAATACCGGGACGACGACCCAAAGTAATGTTGTTGTGTCTGATCCGTTGATCCAGCCCACGACCATCACCTGCGCCACACTGGCGCCGGGTGCGACGTGTGTGTTGAGCGGGACGTACACGGTTGACCAGGATGATGTTGACGGTGGCTCTATCGTCAATACGGCTTCGGTGCAGTCGGACGAGGTCACCACGCCGGTCACGGAAGGTGAAACCACCTCAGTTGCGCAAAGCTCCGGATTATCCATGGTAAAAACCGCGCTGACGACCAGTTATGCAGCCGTTGGTGACGAAATTGATTATCAATATGTCGTGACAAACACCGGCACCGTCACCGTGACCGACCCGATTTTTGTCACCGATGATAAAATTGTTATCCCGATGGCGGTCAACTGTCCGGCATTGCCGACAGGCGGTTTGGCACCGGGTGCGGACCTGACCTGTACGGCCACGTATACGGTGATCCAGGATGATCTTGATACGGGTTCTGTGACCAATATAGCGTCGGCCACCGACGGGACGTCGACATCGCCAACCGTTACAGAGACTGTTAACGCAATCCAAAGCCCGGCAATGACTTTGGTGAAGACACCGGTTGAAACCAGCTATGCTGCTGTGGGCGATACGATTTCCTACACTTATACCGTCACGAATACCGGCAATGTCCTGATCGCGGATCTGGCTGTTACCGATGATCTGATTGATACCGTGACATGTAATGTCTCGGCGATCGGAAACGGGGACGCAAATCTCGATCCTATGGAAGAGGTGGTTTGTACGGGCCTCTACACAGTGACCCAGGCCGATCTCGATACAGGGTCTGTTACCAATAATGCGAGCGCAACAGGCACGCCGTCCGGAGGAACTTTAACGCCACCGACGACGGATGCGACGGTCAATGCCGATCAAACGCCTGCGTTAAGCATGAGCAAAACAGCCAATGAAACGACATTTGCGGCCGTTGGTGATGTCCTGACCTATGATTATGTGGTTGAGAATACCGGCAATGTCTTTGTTTCCGCACTCGCCGTCACAGACGACAAAATTGATACGGTGACTTGCGACGTTGCGGCAATCGGCAACAATGACGCAAACCTTGATCCAGGCGAGATCGTTACGTGTACGGCGAATTATACGGTCACACAGGCGGACATCGATGCAGGCGAAGTGACCAATATCGCCAGCGCGACCGGTGCCCCTGCCGGCGGTACGCTGACAGACGCGCCAGCAACAGAAACCGTGAATGCAGATCAAGCACCGGGAATGAGTGTTGTCAAAACCGCAACCGATATTCAATTCACCTTGCCCGGTGACATCACCATGTATCAGTATGTCGTGACCAATACGGGCAATACGACCATCACTGATCCGATCAGTGTGAGCGACAATCTTGTGACTGTAAGTTGTCCAGCATTGCCTGCGGGTGGCTTGGCACCACTGGCGACATTAACATGTACCTCGTCATATACCGTTACCCAAATGGATTTGGACATTGGCTCCGTGACCAATCTGGCCTCGGCGACAGACGGAACAACTACGTCACCGCAAACCTCTGAAACCATTCCGGCAACTCAGGATCCGGCGCTATCAATTGTTAAAACGCCGCTCGATACGTCCTTCGCAAACGCCGGTGAAATCATAAGCTATGAGTATTCTCTTACTAATGATGGTAATTTGACGCTGACTGGCGGTGTTAATGTTATTGATGATAAAATCGGTACGATTAGCTGTATCACCGGCAATTTCATTCCCGGTGATACGCAAACCTGTACGGCTGACTATACAGTTACACAAACCGATATTGATGCAGGCTTTGTCACCAACCAGGCCTACGCCCAAAATGGTATGCTGACATCACCGCCTGCTGACGCCACAGTGAACGCCACCCAAACACCGGCGCTTTCATTTGATAAGCGTGCGACAACAACGACCTTTACGAATGCTGGCGATGTGCTGAGTTATGAATTTGACGTTCAGAACACCGGTAATGTGACCCTGACGGGTGTGGGTGTCGCCGATAGCCTCACCAGTGTCAGCTGTCCGCAATCAACACTCCTACCAACTGAATCCATGGTATGTACGGCTAGCTACACGGTAACCCAGGCTGACGTGGATGCCGGATTTGTCACCAACAATGCCAGTGGTTCGGGGACGCCCCCGAGCGGTCCGGTGGTCAACGTGCCGGATAGTGTCACGGTCAATTCTGATCCGATGCCATCAATCAGCTTTACTAAGCGTGCCCTGGATACGGATTTCGGTATGGTCGGTGACATCCTCAATTATGAATTTGACGTGGAAAATACGGGTTCGGTAACGCTGAGCAATATTGCTGTTACCGATAGTTTGACGAGCGTCAGTTGTCCGCTCACGACATTGGCCCCCATGGGGACGATGGTCTGTACCGCCAGCTATAGCGTGACCCAAGCAGATGTGGACGCAGGTTCTGTCACCAATAATGCATCGGTTGCGTCTGAGCTTCCGGGCGGTAGCCCTCTGACACCTGTCCCATCATCTGCAACGGTCAATGCGACTATTACACCTTCCTTGAGTGTTGATAAAGTCGGCCTTGATGTGGATTTTTCAGCGGTTGGTGATATTCTTGACTATTCATATACGGTCACAAATACCGGCAATGTTACAGTCACGGGAATTGCGCTTTCTGATGATTTGATTGGCGCCATCTCGTGTCCTGCGACGTCGCTAACACCGTCAGCCAATTTTGTATGTACGGCCTCATATACAGTCACCCAGGCAGATATTGACGCCGGCTCGGTCACTAATATTGCGACGGTCGACGGGACACCTGCTGGTGGCATGTTAGCGCCAGCGACAGATACGGTTACCGTAGACGGGACACAGGCACCGGCTCTAACCACGCTCAAGACCGCAACAACGACCAGTTATGACAGCGTAGGGGATACGATCTCATACCAATATGTGGTTAGCAATGCGGGTAATGTAACGATTACGGACCCTGTATCGGTTTCAGATGATAAGATCGCGTCAGTGAGCTGTCCGGCCTTGCCAAGAGGCGGCCTCCTGCCAACAGACAGTATTACATGTACAGCCGTTTACGTTGTCACGCAGGCTGATATTGATACCGGTTCGGTCGTCAATACTGCTTCGTCGACAGATGGAGCAACAACATCACCGGAGGTGAGCGAAACTGTCAATGCGGATCAATCGCCATCTATAGCAATGACCAAAACGGCTTCACCGCAGGTTTACTCATCGGTCGGTGAAACAGTTAATTATAGTTATGTGGTTACCAATACTGGTAATACGACGATCACGACCGATATCATGGTATCCGACAATAAGATCGCCATTCCTTTTGCCGTTGTTTGTCCAACGTTGCCTGCCGGTGGTTTGGCACCGCGTGCATCGCTGACCTGTACGGCATCATCAACCATTACTCAGGAAGATTTGGATAGCGGATCTCTGACCAATACGGCGGTTGCTACGGACGGGACGATTTCGTCGCCGTCTATTATGGAGACCGCCACGGCTAATCAAATGCCGGCGCTTACTATGGCAAAGAATGCGCTGACCGCTAATTTCTCGGCTGTAGGTGATCGTGTCGATTACGAATATGTCGTGACCAATTCCGGTAATATCACCATTACAGATGCAATCACGGTCAGCGATGATAAAATTGCGTCCGTAAACTGCCCGATAATTGCGGGTGGCGAATTAGCCCCTAACGCAACGACTGTATGTACCTCCAGTTACTTTGTGACCCAGGCTGATATCGATACAGGAAACGTGGTCAACAATGCTTCGGCTTCCGCCGGTTCAATTTCGTCGGCGAGCGTTTCTGAAACAGTGGACGCCGTGCAAATGCCGGCACTGAGTGTCAGCAAGTCCGCATTGGTGACGAGCTATGATGCACCGGGTGATGTCCTGATGTATGAATATCTGGTCAGAAACGAAGGTAATACAACGTTGACCGGCAATATCATGGTCAGCGACGATAAAATTGCAATCGTGTCCTGCCCGTCCTTACCAATGGCCGGACTAGCGCCAAATGATACGGTAACATGTTCTGCTAATTATGTGGTGATGCAAACTGATATTGACGCAGGCTCTATAACCAATATCGCCAGCGCAACCAATGGCGCGTTGTCGTCACCTACAGACACCGTGACGGTTAATGCAGATCAGTCGCCTATGTTAACGACGATCAAAACGGCTCAAAGCTCGACATATCAAACACCTGGCGAAACCATTGATTACGAATATGAAGTGATCAATTCCGGTAACATTACGATTACAAACGCCATCACAGTCTCTGATAGTCGGATCGCGAGTGTGAACTGTTCTACACTTCCAGTAGGCGGCCTGATACCTGGCGACAGCATAGCATGTACGGCAACCGACAGCGTTGATCAGGCAGATATTGATGCGGGCGTGATTGAAAACATTGCTACGGCAACAGACGGCACAACGACAAGTGCACCGGTCACCGAACGGGTGCTAGCAACACGAATCGACGCGATTGAAGTTGAAAAAACCGCGACAGTTATCAACTTCGCAAACCCGGGTGATGTGACCAGTTATGAATATGTCGTGACCAATACGGGCAATGTGACCATTACTAATCCGATTACAGTCAATGACAACCTGATTGCCACTGTCAATTGTCCGGCTTTACCGGCCGGTGGCTTACTGCCAAATGATACACTTACATGTACAGCCGACTATACGGTAACCACTGACAATATTGCCGTGGGCAGTGTGACCAACGTGGCGTCAGCAACAGATGGAAATTCAACATCCGGTCTGACATCCGAAACCATTCCGGCCAATACTAATCCAGCGATATCCATGACCAAAACATCCATGGACACAGTGTTCAACGCTGTTGGACAGGTGCTGACATATAATTATCAAGTCGAAAACACGGGTGATATCGCTTTGGTCGGGGATGTTTCAATTATCGATAATAAAATCGGTACCTTCGTTTGCTATTCAGGAATTCTTCTGGTTAATCAGATTGTTAATTGTCAGGAAACCTACACGGTGACCCAGACAGATATCGATACTGGCTTTGTGACCAATGATGCTTATGCAGATCACCCAAGAACAAGTTCACCACCAGATTTCGTGACGATTCCAGCTGATCAAATGCCGGAATTGACACTGGCGAAAACAGCGCTGACTGCTGATTATAATGCGGTAGGTGACGTACTCTCCTATGAGTACGAGGTGACCAACTCCGGGAATACGACGATTACATTCCCCGTGAGCATTGATGATGACCGTATCAGTTCTGTCAACTGCCCGGCTTTACCAGCGGGCGGCTTGCTGCCAAATGTCTCTATCACCTGTACCGCAACTGATATCGTTACCCAAGCAGATATAGATGCCGGTTCGGTGGTTAACAACGCGACCGCGACCGACGGGTTCACCACAACCGCTCCACAATTCGCGACCGTAAACGCAATTCAAACGCCCAGCCTCGGAATTGAAAAAGTTGCTAACAACAGTGATTTCACGACCGTTGGTGAAATTCTGGACTACACATATGTCGTGACTAATACAGGCAATGTCACAGTTGCGAATTCTGTAACGGTGACAGATGACCGGATTATGAGTGTGACGTGTGGCGCCCTGCCAGTTGGGGGTTTACTGCCAGGCGGTTCGCTGAGCTGTACCGGGTCAGATACCGTAACCCAGGAAGATCTGGACCTTGGAACTGTGACCAATATTGCCTCTGCAAGCGACGGCTCTACAACTTCACCAACAGACACCGTGACGATTACGGGCACTCAAGCCCCGTCTATGGCGATCACCAAAACGGCGAATGAAACTACATTTGCAACTGTAGGCGAAACACTGACCTATACCTATAGCGTCGAGAACACCGGGAATATAACAATCTCAAATGCGATCAGCGTCAGCGATGACAAAATCGCTATTGTGAACTGCCCGGCTCTTCCGGCCGGCGGTCTGGCACCTGGCGCAGCACTTGATTGCTCCGCTAGCTACACCGTATCACAAGAAGACATTGACGCCGGATTTGTGACCAATATTGCCTCGGCGACGGATGGCACCGTGACGACACCGGAGACGTCAGCCACCGTCAATTCGACCCAAACACCGGCAATGACAGTTGTTAAATCTGCCGATCTCACAAGTTTCGAGACTGCAGGCGATATCATCAGCTACGATTATGTTGTGACCAACACAGGTAATGTGACAATCATAAATGAAATATCGATCACAGATGACCGGATTGCCGACGTCAATTGTCCAATCCTGCCAGCGGGTGGATTGCTACCCGCCACAACACTCTTCTGTACCGCGACGGACATTGTCACGCAGGCAGATTTGGATGCCGGTTTTGTCACAAACACCGCCAGCGCTACTGACGGAACGGTTACCAGTGCTCCGGTCAGCGTTACCGTAACCGGTAACCAGACTAATGATTTTACCATCACAAAAGTCGCGCGCAACAATGACTTCGCAGCCGTGGGCGATCTTCTAAATTACGAATATGTCGTGACCAACACTGGTAATGTCAGCATAGTCGATCCGATCACCGTAACTGACGACAAAATCGCAACCGTTACATGTCCGGCCTTGCCAGCTGACGGTCTGGTGCCAAATGCGACTTTGACCTGTACAGCACCGTACTTGGTGATACAGGAAGATATAGACGCCGGCGAAGTCACCAATATCGCGTCAGCGCTGTCCGGCGGCAAGAGTTCAATACCAGCGATTGCGACGGTCACAGGTACACAATCCCCCGATCTATCGATTGTACTGACGCCTGACACCACAACCGTATCTGCGGTCGGTGAGTTAGTGACCTACACATATGTTGTCACGAATACAGGTAATACGACCATTACTGATGCTATAAGTGTCTCGGACGATTTGGGAATTACGGTAATGTGCCCAGCGTTGCCGGCCGGTGGACTTGCACCGGGCGCAACATTAACATGTACGGCCGTATATTCAGTCACTCAGGAAGATCTTGACGCTGGCTCAATTGACAATAGCGCAAGCGCGACAGATGGAACCACGACGTCGGAGCCGGGTCCTGGAAATGTTGGCGTTGATCAAACAAACGATCTAACAATTGCAAAAACTGCAACATCGGTAAACTTTGCTTTGCCTGGCGACATTGTATCTTACGAATATGTGGTGACAAATTCAGGTAATGTAACAGTCCTCACCGACATCAGCGTTTCTGATGACAAGATCGCAACTGTTAATTGTCCGGCTCTGTCGGCGGGCGGTCTGGCCCCGAGCGCAAGCTTGATCTGCGCGGCCGATTACGAGGTCACGCAAACCGACATCGATGCGGGTGAAGTGACAAATATCGCGACTGCGACGGACGGTACGGCAACATCAGCCCCTGACACAGCTACAGTTGCTGCGGATTCGATGCCGGAAATGACACTCACAAAAACTATCGTTGATTCCATTCAAGTCGGCGGACCTATATATGATGTAATTTATCAAATCACGGCGACCAATAGCGGCAATGTCAGCCTGACTGACGTTCAAATTCAAGACGATCTTGCAACAATCTTGGAGCCATCTGTGATTTATGAAACACCAACGGCTGCAATCTCAGGGTTCACCGGCGGTGCGGTTAATGTTTATTTCGACGGTTCTAACAATTTAGATCTGTTGACCGGCTCACCAAGCCTTCCGGTTGGCGATATGGGCGTGATCACGCTAAGTGTGCGGATTGACACGACAAATGGCGGACCTGCGTTAGGGAATACAGCAATTGGATCGTCGCCTGAACTTCCAGATGACATACCGTCCAACGATCCGTCCATGACGCCTGACGATGATGCGGATACAAATCCGACATTGTTCAGCATTGCGGATATGGATGGAGATGGTGCGCCTGACAATCTCGAGAGCCTGACGGGTGACCGAGATGGTGACGGTATCCCGGACGCAGAAGACTATGACCCGACCGGTTATTTCTATTGTGAAGAAAACGGGACGATATTGACGGGTGGTGGCATTGTTGTCACCGGACCAGCCGGGTCCAACGGCACTGTCGGAACAGCCAACAATATCGTTATTGTTCAAGACGGCTCTGATGGATATTTCCAGTTTTATGTAACGGCTCCGGGTCGTTATACGCTAACACCAACTTACCCGACATCAGGTGTCGCAAGTACCGCGCGTCCGGTTCAAAATATTGCTTTGGATGTTACCAGCCTGTTGCCAAGCAACCCGGCTATCCTTGGATCCAGCGAAGCCGGGAATACCGGCGTGTTGGCCGATTTCTCAGCAGCGGCAAATACACCTTATTATTTTGAGTTTGACATAGAAGCCGGGGATCCATCGGTAATGATGAATAATATTCCGCTTAAGAATTGTGGTATTCCTGAAATCAGCCTCAATAAAACGCTATTGAGTGAACCATCATTTACAGACGATGGTCGACAATTGGTGAGCTATGCGCTGACAGCTGAAAATACCGGTGAGACTTTGGTCGAGGATGTCCAAATTACCGATGATCTGGGCGCAGTATATGGCGCGGAACGGGTCGAGGTTGATCGTATTGAAATCGGGACTGAGCCTGTCAATTTTGCCAGCGATGCGAATACAGGGTTTAACGGCGTCACAAGCCTCGACATGTTGACAGGTACCGGTGATCTCTTGCCCGGCGAAAGCGTAACGGTTGAACTCGATGTATTGGTTAATCCTGAAAACGAAGGGGATTTCACGAATAATGCCAGCGTTAGTGCATTGGCTCCCCTGGATGGTGCCGCGATCGGCGGAGACGCCAGTGCCACGGTTTCACTGGCACCGGCCTCGGACGCCAGCCTGTTGCGTGTAGTTAAGACAGCTCAGCCACGTACAGTTCAGATCGGTGATCCCGTTCTGTACACGGTGAGTGTGACCAATGAGAGCGCGTCAACGATGACCGATCTTCGTATTACGGACCGGATTCCGCACGGCTTTAGCTATGTGCCGAATACGGCGATCCTGTCCAATGCTACTGATACACTTGTTTTAGAACCAGATGTTTTGGGTCGCGGCGTTTTAACGTGGACTTTGGATAGTTCGCTTGTCGAACCATTCAACACATTACAAGCTGGTGCCAGCATGTCTGTGAGTTTGCGTCTCTTGGCAGGACCAAATGTCGAGTTTGGTGCGCATGAAAACCAGGCCTATGTGGAAAGCCTCCGCACCGGCACCCGTTCGGAAACCGCAACGGCTGTTGTCGATTATATTCCGGAACCGACTTTTGATTGTACGCCTGTGATTGGCCGCGTCTATGATGACGTTAATCACAATGGATATCCGGACGACGGCGAACCCGGCTTGCCGTCAGTTCGTTTGGCAACGGTAAATGGCGATATCATCACGACAGATCAATATGGTCGTTACCATATCCCGTGCGCTGTTATTGCCGACAGTGAGAAAGGCTCAAACTTCCTTTTAAAGGCCGACGTCAGAACCTTGCCGCTTGGCTATAAGACGACGACAGAAAACCCAAGGGTTGTGCGTGCGACACGTGGTAAGTTCATCAAAATGAATTTCGGTGCGGCGCACCGTCCGAAACTGCGTATCGATCTATACGCTGCGGATTATGCAAATGGCACACTGACAAATGATGCACAGGGCCGTATCCGGTCGCTTCTGGGGGATAGCCCGTCAATTGAACGTGCAATCCTTGTGTATCATGCCGCCGACGATGAAGATATCAACGGGTCACAAGCAGCCTTGTCGTCAGCCCTGTCATTTGTGAAATCGAACAAGCCTAAAGATTTGAATGATATTGCTCTTGAAGCTTCATGGGGCGATGCAGAAGCCTATGATTACAAGGATGAAGATGTTGCGCGCGGACAATATTATGACCGGCCTGCCAACGACAATGCCGATTACGCAATTGATAAAAACTATCGCACGCGGGTTTTGTTCGAAGGCGACGATTTGCGCCCGACCACGTCGATCGAGCGCAACCGTCAGGGATACGGTAAATCCGCAGGTCTGCGTGGATATAATCACGGTGAGCAAACCGGCGATACCAGACCGGAAAACACGGTCGGCGGTCGCCGCGATCAAGGGACGGCTGAAAATGCGCGTCCGGGACGCCTGCAGCGATGGACCGGTTGGGGTGATAAAACAACAGCCTATGCCGATGGCATGGAGATCGAAACAACGGTCACAGCTCTGGACATTCGCAAAAACCTGAATGCACAGGTCGATGTGGTCGCGCAGGAACAGGGCCGCGCGCTGATGGCGGAAGGCTACTGGAACTATAATGCCTTTGTTGAAAAGGCAGAGTTGCGCCTGTTTGATGCCAAGAAATCGACACGCGGCACGCCAGTGGCGATTATGGATATGACTAATGGTGAGGGACGTATGGCGGTCACAACGACATTGCCGACGCATATGAACTATGTCTTGCGCGTCTATAATGATCAGGGTCGGTTTGATGAAACCTATCCAAAACCAATCACATTGGGTGACGTAGAAAACGATACGACCCTTGAAGATTGGGCGGCTCAGTCAAACACAGCTTTCGGGGGCGACACGCTACTCATCGACAATATAACCGTAAAAGGTGGAGCGGTTCGCGTTTATGGGCGCAATGTTCCCGGCACTTCGGTTGCTGTTATGGACCGCACGGTACCAGTCGACGAGAACGGCAAGTTTGTTGTTGAAGAATTGATGCCATCAGGAGAGCAGGCCGTTGAGATCCTGGTCGCCGGTGAAAATGACACGGTGAACCGCATCGTCCGCATGGTTGATGTGAAAACCCGTGATCATTTCTTTGTTGGCCAGGTTGAAATGACGATTGGTGAACGGGTTGAGCCTGACGCCAATGATGACAAGACCTACGAAGAAGGTCGCATCGCTTTCTATCTTCGCTCACGCTTGAGCGAGTTGTGGTCACTTACCGCAACCGCAGATACTGGCGAAGCGGCGATCGAAAATATCTTTGATGGATTAGACGATAAAGACGTGAGTCAATTGCTCCGCCGTTTGGATCCGGACCGGTATTATCCGACCTATGGCGATGACAGCACAATTGAACAAGACGCGCCGACATCCGGCCGTTTTTACGCCCGTGTCGAACGTCTGGACGATTACGCCCTGTGGGGTAATTACCGAACCGAGTTTAACGATACCGAGTTTGGACGTGTTCAGCGGACACTCTATGGTGCCAAATTGCGCTGGGATGAAAACGGTAATCCGACCCGCTATGGGGATGACCGCACGACATTGACGGCCTTCATCGCTGAGGGCGGCTCACGTCAAGGCCGTGATGAACTTCGCGGGACCGGCGGCAGTGTTTACTATCTCCGTCACGGCGATATTTCTATCGGCAGTGAAATCCTGCGGGTTGAAACGCGCGACTCTGTTTCAGGGATCACACTCGAGACCCGTCGCCTGACCTATGGCAGCGATTATGAGCTCGACTTTATTCAGGGCCGTGTCCTTTTGAACCAGCCTCTGGGAAGCACGGGCGATGATGGACGCCTGTTCAGGGATGGCAGCCAGTCCGGCAATGAAACAGTTCTTGTGGTTGACTATGAATACAGCCCGATCTTGGGATCTGATGATGATGCCGTTGTTTTCGGTGCACGCGGAACCCGTTGGTTCGGCGATGTCCTGAAACTGGGCGCGACTTTTAATCATGATACGGACGGTGGTGCCGAAAGCGATCTGCTCGAGTTTGATGCTACGATTCAATTCGCGGCAGGGACCTACTTGAAAGGTGAGATCGCCAAGTCCAAAGGCTTAGGCGTTGAAACCTACCGTTCTATTGATGGAGGCTTTAGTTATTCGGCGCAGCCTCGTGGCGGATTGGTCAATGACGACAGCGCCATGGCTTACGCCGTCGAAGCGGCTGCCGATTTCAGCGAAATCGAAAGCTTCAATCTCGACGGCAATGCCTATGCATATTGGCGTCTACGTGAAGCCGGGTTTGCAGGTTATGCGCAAGCAGCCAATGCGGATATCACCCAATACGGCGGCGGTATGAATGTGAAATTGATGGAAAATCTGTCCTTGAATGCCCGCGCAGATGTATCGGATGATCAAACGCTCGGCACCAACAGCTATGCCGAGTTGAGTGCCGATTACAAACTTGATGATCATGTGACGATCACAGGCGGTGTCGCTTTCAGCGATGATGCACGCGGCAATGCGGGCACATCGGTAGGAGCGCGCGCGGAATACGCGTTCAATGATGATGACAAGGTCTATATTTTTGGCCAGGTCGGGATTGAAGGAGAGAATACGCGTACGACGGACCGCATTGGCGCCGGTGCGGAAATGCGCCTGTCCAAGAAAGTCACGGCAGGCGGCGAAGCGTCAACCGGTGAAGACGGATTGGGTGTTAGAGCTTCAATTCGTTATCATCTCGAAGATGGTGATGAATATTATCTCGCCTATGATTTGCCGCTGAATTCTTCGGCCGGCAACAATCGTGGCACCATGAATTTGGGTGCTCGACGCCGCTATAGCGATGCACTGTCAGTTTACGGGGAAGAACGCTTCCAGTTTAATGAAGTTGGCCTGAATGGTCTGACACATGCTTACGGTGTTGATTATAAGCCTGGCAATTGGAACCTGAACGCCAGCGCCGAAGTTGGCCGTGTCCAGGAACTTGAACGTGTGGCGTTGTCTGCAGGTGCAGGCTTCACGGGCGAACGCATGAAGGCCGGTGTTCAGGGTGAGTACCGCGAGGATGAAAGCACAAATACCGGCGATGTCCGCAAGACCTGGCTCTTACGCACTACCGCGCAGTATCAAGCCAATGAAGAGCTGCGTTTGCAAGGTAAGTTCAATCTGGCGTTCTCAGACCAAACCGGAACGCCGAACGTGGCCTTAGGACCAGTCGACTTCAACAAAGCTGAATTCACCGAAGGCTCGGTTGCAGCGGCTTACCGCCCAATTTGGGATGACCGGTTCAACGTGCTGGCCAAATATGTGTATCTAAATGATCTGAGCCCGAGTGCGCAGCGCTTTAACGGCGAGACCCTCAATTACCGTCAGCGCAGCAATATCATCTCCGTGGATGGAAGCTATGACATCGCGGCCCGTTGGACCTTAGGGGCCAAATATGGGCACAGAGAAGGGGAAGTCACATCGTCTCGCGAGACCTTGGACTTCACATCGTCAAAAGCCGATCTGGGTGTGATCCGCCTGGATTACCATGCCACTCACAAATGGGATGCGACGCTCGAAGGACGCTATCTGAATATCGGAAGCGGCGTGATCACCAGAACCGGCGGATTGGCCGGTGCATACCGCCACATGAACGACAATGTGAAACTGGGCGGCGGCATTGTCTGGGGCGGCATTGAAGAAGAATACTTGGCCGCCAAAGAAAGCGGAGATATCGGCTGGTTCCTCAACGTCGTTGGTAAGTTCTAATCATTTGAAGTGATTGCCCCGCAGCCAATGACTGCGGGGCACCACCACCGGCTATTTGCCGTATGGATCCTTCAGTTCCGGTTCTTCCCATTTGGGATCTTTCATTACCGGGTTGTCTTCCATGACTTCTGGCGCAGCTTCAGCGCGGCTGAGTTTTCCATCGGCGTTGGTGTCGAGTTTGGCAAATGCTTTGTCATAGTCACCGGTGTCGCGAACTTTCGTGTTTTCCACATCGCCATTGTCGGCATTCACGCTGACGAAAACCAGGAATTCATCCTTGTCGATACTGCCATCTGCATTGATATCGGCGGCTGTGAACGCCTCTGCGCCAGCCAACGCCACCCCAGAGACGGCAAAGCTGGCTGTGATAAATAGTGCGCTTAGTTTCTTTAAATTGGTCATTTTTTTCTCCAAAAATAACCCCCCGTTTTAAAGCATTGTGCCCCTGATCGTTTTTCCGCAAATCAGGAGCCTGATCAGGCTGGCTGTTTCAAACGCTTGTTTCAAGTTACTGAAAATCAACCAATGCGACATTTAAATCAGGTCATAATTGTGACTCAATTGGGAACGGTCAGACCTAAAGACAGGAATTAATTGTGCTTTGTTTGCGCAAATGGTGATCATAGTTTCGCCTTGGTTTGGCAAGGTTGTGGTAAGGTCGGATTAAATGCAGGTCATGATCCAGTCATCTGGATGCAATACCAAGATGGTGATCCCGGGTGGACTCGAACCACCGGCCTACAGATTAGGAATCTGTCGCTCTATCCACCTGAGCTACGGGACCACGAAGCTGCTTATAAGCTGTCTCATAGTACAAGAAAAGAGCGGGAGTTGGTGATCCTGGTAAATGCGCGTATACTCCCGGCGGGTGAATGAATGAAACAGTCGATTGTGAAGATCGTGACAATTGCGCTACTTACGGGAGCACCAATTGGCCTGTGGTTAGGTGGATTTTCTGCTTTTGGGAAAACGCGCGCCGAAACTTCGCATTCACTGCTCACACAAGGCGAGACAGGGCAAGTATCCTATGTGATAGACGGCGATGGCTTTATTTTAGAATCGGGCGTGAAGGTCAAACTGGCGGGCATTGAAGCGCCCCAAATGGCCTGGCCTGAACAAAATAGAGATGCATTTCCATTGGCGGATGAAGCCAGGGACTATCTCGATCAATTGATCAAAAATCAAACCGCTGGATTATATTATGGCGGCGAAACCCGGGACCGCTATGACCGGGCCTTGGCTCAAGTCTGGCTAATGGATGAAAACGGTCAAAAGAAAACCTGGCTCCAGGAAGCCATCGTTCGCGCTGGTTATGCGCGCGTCTATCCCTGGCCCGATCAGGCTTTGGATATCGAAAGACTCTTTGAAGCAGAGAAAGAGGCGCGAAAAGCCAGGCGCGGCATATGGAATAATCGACGCACTAAGAGTTTCTATAAGATCCGTAAACCGGACCCGAATCCGTTGGCGCAATATGTGGATAGCCTGCAATTGGTCGAGGGCATTATTGTTTCCACAGCCGATATCAAAGGCACTGTCTATCTCAATTTCGGATCAGATTACAAAACCGATTTTACAGTCGGCATTGGCAAGAAATACGTAAAAACCTTCTCAAAAGCAGGCTTGGATCCTGTTGGCCTCGAGGGCGCACGTGTTCGGGTGCGCGGTTGGCTCGAACTGCAAAACGGTCCCGTAATCTGGATCGCGGATCCAAGGCGACTGGAGATTATTCGATAAGCGTCGGCGAAATCACCCTTGAAATTAAATCTCGTAATTCGGATCCGTTATTGCATGTAAACACGGCTTGGGGTTGCCGTCACGATCAAATAGGAGGGGGTAATTGTACCGCTCGACAGGTACGAAGTTTAGCCAGCTGTCACTATCTCGTACGCCCCAAAACGAAACGTTCTCAATAGACGGTCGCAGAACAAACCCGTTGAAAATGTCTCTCAACATTTGAGCTTGCTGTGCGATTTGATCTGCTGGTGGAGTTGGTCCGATATCAGGTTGGCAATTGGTTTGGCTCTCCCAACAGGTTCCGGGGTCTTGATAAAAATTCATATCCATTTCGGTGATGTGATTGACGAAGTTGGGAAATTCATCTTCCACAGCGTCTATAGCACCTAACATTGCATCGACAGCTGTATCTAAGCGAATGTGGAATTGATGACCAACACCGTCGATTGGAACGCCGCGGTCAATCAACCTTCTTAAAATTTCCAATAGCCAATCTTGCTTTAGCGGATCTTCGGTCTGATAATCAGATAAAAACAGCTGTGCATTGGGATCAGCCGCACGTGCGGCGCGAAATGCCCAGTCTAAATAGTCTGCATTGCCGACAGCGTCGAACCAGGACGTCCGTCTATCCGGACCGATACCCGAGTTTCCGCTATAGATATCGACGGATACAACTTCATTTGCCACATCCCAGATGCTGATCCTGTCTCTAAACTCGCCGATCACGTTTGCAATATAGTCTTCAAGACGCGCTTGAATGTCGGTTCGTGATCCCTGTAAAAAGTAATCCGGCGTCGCTTCATGCCAGACAAGCGCATGACCCCTGACTTGCATACCGTTGCCCAGTGCCCAATCAACCACGCGGTTGGCAGCGTCGAAATCCAGAACACCCGCCGTTGGGGCGATATTATTGAGCTTAAGCTCGTATTCCGGCGTAATACTGCTGAATTGATCCAGGGCAATTGTCGCAGATTGATCCACAGGGCTGAGACGCGTATTTGCCATCGCAGTGCCAAAAGTAAAATTGTTATCGAATGAATTTTTTAACAAACCAGGCTCGATCCCGCCCGTCGGTGGTGGTGGAGGCGGAGGCGGAGCAGGCGACGGTGTTGATCCCGATATAGGCGCACTACTGGAATTACTGCCACCGCAGCCCGTCAAGGCTAAGGCACTCGCGCCGGCAAGCAGCTTCAATCGGTCTCTTGCTGAGAATTTCATGCTTATCCACCATTTTCACTCTTTTTATGGTGGCTAAAGTAGCGGAAAACATTGAAGTTTTCGTAAAGTCAGATCTGTTTGAGCGGATAATTTAGATCGTCGCGAGCGCAAGAAAAAGCCGACCCCAAAGGACCGGCTATTTTTACAAAAATGTCAGCTCGGTTATGCGGCGGCTTCTTCATCGCTATCATCGTTGTCAGCTTCGGCCTCAGCTTCTGCTTTAGCTGCCGCTTTCGCCGCAGCTCGCGCACGGGCTTTGCTCAGCGTTTCCAGAATTTGATCCATCGCTTGGCCGCGATCTGCTTTTTGAATGGCCGCGACTTCACGTACCATCCGGTCAAGCGCTCTTTCGTATAACTGGCGTTCGGAATATGACTGTTCGGGCTGCTCGTCTGTTCGGTGCAAATCCCTGACGACTTCCGAAAGCAGAATAAAATCGCCTGAATTGATTTTTGATTCATATTCTTGGGCCCGACGGCTCCACATCGTGCGCTTGATGCGCGCTCGGCCTTTTAGCGTTGTGAATGCATCTTTCAAGACGTTTTCGTTTGCAAGCCCGCGCATATTTGACGACTCGGCCTTAGCGGTCGGAACGCGAAGAGTCATTTTGTCCTGCTCGAATGAAATCACATAAACTTCAACTTTCATGTCAATAACGGTTTCCGTTTCGATCCCGACAACTTTGCCGACGCCGTGAGCGGGATAGACGATAAAATCACCGGTCTTGAATTTGAGTTTCGCAGATTTTTTCTTCTTGGCCGGTTTCGCGGCCGTTTTTGTTTTCGTTGCCATAAATGGAATTCCTTAAATTGCGCCAAATTGCAGGGCACTAATTCTTGTCTCTAAATACACAAAAGACGTGCTTTCTCACGAGGTCACGTCGTCTTAAGCATTTATTATAACACAATTTTATGTGAAAAACCACTGTTCCAACTGGTTTTTATCACAAAATTATCATCAATCACCTTTTCCTGGTGCCGGATCGAAATATTTTTCGAATTTTCCAGACTCGTTTTCAAATTCTTTGCCATCGGCTGGCGGATCACCAATCACCGTAATATTCGGCCAAATCTCGGCATATTTGCTGTTGATTTCCAGCCATTTGCCATCCGCATCATCTTCTGTATCCGGCACAATCGCATCGACCGGGCATTCCGGTTCGCAAACGCCACAATCGATACACTCATCCGGATGGATAACGAGCATGTTGGCACCTTCATAGAAGCAATCCACGGGACAGACTTCAACACAGTCCATAAACTTGCATTTGATGCATTCGTCTTTAACGATATAAGTCATTTTCAGCCTAAAAATTTGCAGCAAATCACATGAAGCGAAAGTTGATTAAAGTCAACCTTCTATGCAGTGAGCTGTATTTTCGTCGCAGTATCTACAATTGCGTACATGGCTTGAGCTTCGTTTGCGGGTCCGCGTCTCATGCCCATGCTCAAAACTTCAATATGAAAAAGATGATTGGCTCGCATAAAGGTCAATCGGTCGCCTGGACGAAGCTTGGTATTGGGTTTGAAAGCGCGGAGGGTTTGGCCATTTCGCTCTAAACGAATTTTTCCGTTTTTGACAGTTCGCGTTGATAAAGCCCTACTTTTATAAAACCGAGCCCGCCAGAGCCAAACATCTAATCGAAGCTCATCGGGCGAATCAGTCAAATTTAACCATCCTTGTCCTTTTTATCTTTTCGGCGCTTTTCACGCCCTGAAAGTTTCAGTTCGGCCAAAGCAGCAAATGGTGAGTCCTCGACCTTGTTTCCTTTTTTCGATGAAGAGGGCGCGGAAGTCCACTGTTTTCTTGGCCTTCCTCCTTTGCCTCTTGCGCGGTTCCCGTCTTTACCGACTTTCGAATAGTCTCTGAGTTTATCTTTGCGGCGATGTGATGAACCCTCATCCTTCGTGGTCGATTGATTTAAACCAACATGAGATTTGTCTCTTTGTCGCCTGTGATATGGCACACGTGCACGCGACCACAGCCCCACTGTGGTCGGGATAATGGGATCGCCATTATCATCCAAAACTGGCTTGCCAACAAAATCATGAATAGGTTTTACACGCTGTCGCTTTGGCACATAGTTTTCAGGTTTTTCATCTGGCTTGGTTTCCTGAATGGCCTGTTCCTGTTTTGGCGTTTCTAAAGTTTCCACAGGATCTGAGGCTTTGTTTTGCGCTACCTGTTGGCGCTCGTGCATGTCTAAAATTCTTGATTTCTCGATCTCGAATTCTTCCGGCGTAAACTCGGAATCATTTTTGACATACCCAAGCGAGATAAGAACTTGTTCCATATCCTCAAACGAACATCCCAATGACGCCATCATTTCCTGCGCAATCCGAAATTGATTATCGCTTCGCTCTTTTGTGGCTTGAATAATGATTTCTGACAGACGCGTCAGGATATCAAACCGAACGATTCGCGTCCCGCACCGCGTATAACCTGCCTTGTTAAGGGCCTGTTCGGAGTATCGATCATCATTGGGTGTTGAGGACATGCCATTTTGCGGCAGGAAAGGCAGTCCGTCGCCTCCGCCATCTTTTTTCCATGCAAAAGCATAGATCAAGCTCATGAGACGAGCAGCTGCCGGTTTCATCAAATCGCGTAAAAATATGTGGTAAAAGCCGAACTTGACCGATTTGTTTCGCAAGTATCCACGCGCGATCTTATCGGTTTCCTTGACTAGTTTGAAATGGTCTGTTCGCCGGATAACACCGAGATTTTCATACAAAACATTAGCGAGCGCTCTCGACCCCTGGAACGATTGCGGGTCCTCCGCCATGGTTTTCAACGCCAGCAGCGATTCAAATTTGCTGTTTATTTCGTTGTGAAGAAAATCTCTGAGCCTGCCAGCCGCCAAATCACATAAGGCAGGACTGCCGAGCTTTCCGCCAATCAGGGCGACTTTTGGTTTTAGAAATTCATCGCCAGGCGTAATTTTACCTATGGCTTGTCCGTCCCATAGAAATTCACCTTGGTCGGATAATTGCAAAGCATTTTGATCACAGCCTGATATTTGGGTCAGTCTACGATCAATTTCGGGCGCCAAAGACAGTACTGCTGTTTTTTGCAGGGTTTTAGCTTCAACATCTGTTGTTGTTTTATCAGGTTCGAACAAGAGACCGTTCAAACGGCCAATTGTATGTCCTTCGGCGACAACATCGCCTGTTTCGGTTACTGTGGCATCCATTCGGGTGTTCGCTCCTATCCCCTTCAATAATGCACTTGTCCTTCGGTCCACGAATCGTTGAACAAGTTTCTCGTGTAGCGCATCTGACAAATGATCTTCAATCTGTCTTGTGCGATCGATCCAATCGTTGCTGTTTTCCACCCAAACATGTTTGTGAGCAATATACGTCCAAGTTCGGATAGATGAAAGTCTTGATGACAATATTTCTGTGGAGCCCTCTATATGGTTCAAACGATTAACATTTCGTTCCAGATAAGCATCTGATATTATTCCATTATTTGCAGAAATTTCCTTGAATACATCCTCGAGTTGACGCGCGTGGGCCTCCGGCCCGAGATTGCGAAAATCAGGAATTTGGCATACGTCCCACAGTGTTGTTACGTTTTGAGAGGTCTTTAAATTTCGACTGATTTGGTGAATTCCCAATAATCTAACGAGTGCAAGTTCATCGGCCGCCGGAGCAATCCTGCGAAGCCGTTTGTTGGGCGGCAAAGCCGCAAGACTATCCAGCAACGCATCAGCAGACGTGAAGTCGAGTTTCGTAGATCGCCATTCCGCTGATCTGAGGGGTTCAAATTGATGGTTTTCAATCCGGACGACATAATCATCGTCCAGCGGCAAGGATTGTCCGGTGGTGCCAAATGTACCGTCATTGCGAAAGCGTCCGGCACGTCCGGCGATTTGCGCGATTTCACTGGCGCGCAAAAATCGTCGTCTCTGTCCGTCAAATTTACGCAATGCGGCAAAAGCAACATGATCGACATCCAGATTGAGCCCCATGCCGATCGCATCCGTTGCGACCATATAGTCGACTTCGCCCGACTGATATAATGCCGCCTGTGCATTTCGTGTGCGAGGGCTCAGCCCCCCCATCACCAGAGCAACACCTCCATATTGGCGACGCATCAATTCAGCGATCGCATAAACTTCGTCGGCTGAAAACGCGACGATGACGCTACGCTTGGGCAGCCGCGTTAATTTTTTATGGCCGGCATATGACAAGACCGAGAACCGTTCCCGTGTCACATATCTGGCTTCCGGAACCAGAGTTTCTATGATCGGACGCGCCGTATCTGCCCCCAATAACAGGGTTTCTTCTGTGCCCCGGGCATACAGAAGGCGATCCGTAAATACGTGACCACGTTCGGGATGAGCCATCATCTGGACTTCATCGACGATCACGCATGCAAACTTCCCGGCCTTGATGTCTTCCATGGGCATGGCTTCGACCGTGCAGATAAAATAGCGGGCGTGGGTTGGCACTATTTTTTCTTCGCCTGTGATCAGGGCGCACGAAGCCGCGCCTTTTTCAGCAACAACGCGGTCGTAAATTTCGCGAGCAAGAAGCCGCAATGGGAGACCGATAACGCCGCTGACACGGCCCAGCATGCGTTCTACAGCGTAATGCGTTTTTCCGGTATTGGTCGCACCGAGCACAGCGGTAATGTGTGCGCGGGGTTGGTAGGAATTCATGGGCTGTTATTGCCATGAGGAAGCAAGGCCCGCAAACACAAAGAGACATAAAACTGTTTATTCTTTCCCAAGCTGGGCGAGGTGTATATTGTCTCTTTATGGCACTGCAATACCTGATTCTGATGCGGCACGCTAAATCATCCTGGAAGTTTGATGATCTGTCCGATCATCAACGACCTTTAAATGGTCGCGGTCGCCGAGCAGCGAAAACGATGGGGCAGGTGCTGCGGGCAAAGAAATTGTTTCCGCGCGAGATTTGGTCCTCAGACAGTGCCCGTACGCGCGAGACTGTCGCCCGGCTCACGGGAAAGAGTGATGATGCAAATGTTCACTATCTCAACGAATTTTATCATGCGGGCGGCAACAATATCTTGTATTTGTGCCAAGGCCGGGGAGAGCCGCAACGCGGGCCATTGATGCTCGTCGGACACAATCCCGGATGGGAAGAATTGGTCTATTATTTTAGCGGCTCTGCTCATCGCATGCCGACCGGCGCGTGTGCGGTTTTTAATCGGGTGAACGATGATGGCGACTGGCTCGGTTCAGAAAGTTGGTCACTCAGAGACTTGTTACTCCCGCGTGATTTTGAGAGTTAGTCTTTTGCAAGGAAATTAATGCGTTTGAGGCGGGTTTCCTGTTCGGCGAAGCCCAATCCTTTAAAGTCCAGTTTGTTGACAGTACGTTTCGTGATCTTGATGTCGCGGGTTTTGATTACGGCACTAAATCCACTGATCTTGTAGACCATTTTCACCGGAATATACATGCCAATGTCATCATTGCGGGATAAATACACGGTCACCGGGGTCGCAGCCTCTTCTTCAGACGGGAGGTCCTCGGGATCATATCCGGATATTGCATCATAATAAATTTTACAACGAATGGTGTCGCCCTTGAACCCTTTTTGCTTGATATACTTCTCGCCGTCGCGCTCCATGCGCAGATTATAATGCTGCTTGCTGTCAAAAACCGGCACTGTACCGTCGCAGACCTTTTCAGACGTTTTAAACCCACCCATGGTCAGTTTAAGCAACACTGACAGGGTGTCGTCACTTTCAAATCGTTGTTTTGCGGTAGCCGGCGGCACGCCCTGAGACCCTAGGGGCGGCACGATTGAAACATCAACCTTATCCGCACCATAGGTCATTTCGACCCGGCGATTCTTCTTGTTTAGGTTTTGTTGCAAATGTGTGGTTGGTAAAATGTCCATGCCATTAAACCGGCCTGTGGAAATCGACCAAATCGCCCACTTTTTTAGGAATGCCCCCAATCCAGAAGTTTTCATGCTCGCCAGACTATAATAGGCGTCATCAGTGAAGCCGGTCTTGTATTTTACCTTGGCAATTCGCAGCCCAAACACATAACCTTTCAAAAATACCTCGACCTCGGTGACTTCCTGACTCGGTGCTGGCGTGAACGGCATCTCTGTGTTTTCAGAGGCTTGCGCCCATACCGGACTACTCAACAGGGTCGTGCCCAGTAATATATTGCCGATGATTTTCTTTAACATCTGAAACTCCAATATGCAGCGCGTTTTATACCCTTTGCCAAATGGTTTAAAGCTGAACAAATCCCTGAATTGCATGAAATTGTAGTAAGATAGGCAAAAAATTGCAGTTGGTTGAAAAAGTCACTGATCTTTGGGCAATTGGCGGCTTGACGGCAGGGTCGCAAATGGTCTATGTCCCCCCAACTTGTTTACAGGGTCTGGATATGACCCGATTTGAAGAATTTTAAGGAAAAGCCCATGTCTCGTCGTTGCGACCTATTAGATACCGGCCCTATGAGCGGAAATAACGTTTCTCACTCAAATGTGAAAACACGCCGTCGTTTTGAGCCGAATTTGTGCAATGTGACTCTCACATCTGACACTTTGGAACAGAAATACAAATTACGTGTTACAGCGGCAACTTTGCGTACTGTTGACTTCAAAGGTGGCCTGGACGGATTCCTGATGGGCACGAAGAACGCCAAGCTGAGCGATAAAGCCATGAAGATAAAACGCGCTTTGATCAAGAAAACTGCGGAAGTTGAAGCTGCGTAAATTTTCTTAACCGAATCATAAAAAAACCCGCCTTAAAGGCGGGTTTTTTTATGATTAGTTCTACTTTTTATTGTCCGCTAAGGACCGGCCGATTTTCAAGAATTTATCCTGGCGCTTTTTAATCAGCGTTTGTTCATCAAATTTTTGCAACAGGTTGATCTCTTTCGCGATATTTTCCCCGACGGATTTGATTGTCGCGGGAATATCGCGGTGAGCACCACCGGCCGGTTCTTTGATGATTTTGTCGACAATGCCCAATTTTATCAGATCCTGGGCGGTAATTTTCATGGCTTTGGCCGCGTCCTGGGCTTTGGCGGCATCCCGCCAAAGAATAGATGCGCACCCTTCCGGCGAAATGACTGAGTATATCGAATGTTCAAGCATCATGACGCAGTCCGAGGATGCAATAGCAACCGCGCCGCCCGATCCTCCTTCACCGGTAATGACAGATACAAATGGAACTTTTAACGACAGGCCTTTATCGATCGATCGGGCAATGGCTTCTGCTTGGCCTCGTTCTTCGGCGCCGCGTCCCGGATATGCACCCGCCGTATCGACGAACGAAATCACGGGTAGATCAAACCGTTCAGCCAGTTCCATTAACCGCACAGCCTTGCGGTAACCTTCCGGATTGGCCATGCCAAAATTGTGTTTTAGACGGGCTTCCGTATCGCGGCCTTTCTCATGTCCCATGACAACGACGGATTGATCGCCCATTTTACCAAGTCCACCAAGTAGAGCGTCATCATCACTGAACTTCCGGTCACCGGCCAGCGACGTAAATTCAGTCACCAGTCCTTTAACATAATCAGAAAAATGCGGCCGGGCAGGGTGCCGCGCGACTTGGGTTTTTTCCCACGGACCAAGCTTTTTATAAATGGCCGTTAATTGTTTAGCGGCTTTAGCTTGCAGCTGCTTTACTTCGTCGGAAACATCGAGACTTTCCGGACCGTTTAAGGCTTTCAGCTCATCGATCTTGCTGTCAAGCTCAGCGACAGGGCGTTCGAAGTCGAGATAGGTACGTGCAGAACTCATAAATCGTTTTCCGGCGTTTAAAGCGCCGCATACTAGCAGCGCCAACCCGGGGGGCAAGTAAAAGCTTCTGCTATTTTTTGTCTATTTTTTTTCCGGATGCACGCCGGAATAATGTTCATCACAATAGGCTTTTATCGCCGCATTGTCGGCGTCAAGATCGTCGGTCAATGTCCAGACTTTTCCCAAGATGACTTCTTTGGAATGTCCATTCACGCCCACCAGGCTGACTGGCACGTTCGCTGCCTGTGCAATGTAAAGATACCCTTTTTTATATCGGGCGACTTTTTTCCGCGTACCTTCCGGTGTTACACCAAGCCAGACTTTATCGTGGGTCTCGAACCAGTCGGCCATTTGCTCGACCATATTTTTTTTGGCACCCCGGTCGATCGGGATTGCCCCCAGTGCTTTAAAAAACGCACCAAACGGAAACACAAACATTTCCTTTTTCATCATAAAGGAAAACTTCAAGCCTACCGACAACATACATGCAACGGCTAATATGCCGTCCAGGTTGGATGTGTGTGGTGCGCCGACTATAATCAGCTTTTTTTCGTTAGGCAGAGATCCGACCATTTTCCAGCCCAAGACCTTCAAGATGGCTTCGCCAATAGCGCGCGTGATGAAATTGCCGGCTCTGGGCGCAAGTTCCGGGACGATGTCATTATCATATTTTGCCATTTATTCCCCCGAACCGATCTGCAGTTTAACGGCTTCCCGCAAACGCGCCGACTAGATTTATTACGACGGTCAACACCAAAGAGATCACGATCATGGCTTTCCACGGAAAGAAAACTTTGACGCGCGGCCGTCCGGTATCTTCATGTTGTTCGATCGCACGGTGGGCGTTTTCCTCGATCTTGCGTTGGGCTTTCGCGGCTGCATTGGGGAACAAAAAGGGTAAGATATTGATCGCGAGCGTGAGTACGATCGAGGCGATAAGGGACGTCAGCACAAAATTCGACATTGCCTTTTGTAACACTACCGGACGGTGATCGGCAAACGCATGAGAAGATCGCTCTGCTCCTCTGTTCCCAACTTAAAGTCATTTCGACCAAAAACTGTAAATCCCAGGTTTTCATAAAACCCAATCGCTTTCTCGTTTTGATCCCAGACGCTGAGCCATAGCCATTCTGAGCCGGCGTTTTGTGCTGATTTAATCGCCTTTTCGTACAATGTTCTGCCGATTTTTAATCCCTGAAAATTCTTGGCGACATATATCCGTTCGATCTCACACGCATTTTCAAGTGATTGATTTGTTTGTGCTGTTCCGAAATTCAGCCTTAAATACCCCAAGATATCCTCTTCAAATTCTGCGAAATAATAGCGAGAATTTTCTGAGTTGAGTTCACCGAGCAATCTATCATCGTGAAATGCTTTTTCGATATAGCTCGCCATATTTTCGGCTGTATTGTGCTCGGCATATGTATCGACGAAGGTCGAGATGGATATTTCACGCAAGGTGGGAACCTCGTCCGGCCGTACACGTCGAACGTTACCGGTGGTGCCGACCACGTCAGTCCGCTTTAAATCCAGCATCTTTATGGCTGCCATCACAAAATGGTTTATTGTTGGATGCACCGCACCGACAGAGATAGACCTTACGGCCTTGCCAGGCTTTGCGGCCCGACCCGGCATACATGGTCAAATTACCTTTCAGCTCTAATGGACCGTCCTGAAAGCTTTGCACCGCAAGTTCCCCGTCCGCTTCGGCCAGCTCTGCTCCGGTTTCGCCTATGGCGCCCGCATCCTTAAAACCAATTTCTCGGTGGGAGTTGTCGCAGAACGGCTTGTTCTTGGATGCGCCGCACCGGCACAATGCCGCCCGCCGTTTGACACCGGGCATGTCGTCTGCAGCGCCTTTTATCGACAGATCACCCGTTAAATATACCGGTCCGTCATTAGCGATATGGGCAGCATTATCGGGGGCAGGTTCAAGGATTGGATTGCCGTCAACATCCACATGTACCAAGGCCCCGCTCGGGCAAGCCTGTACCACATGAGCGGCCTCTTCCGTGTCTGCCAGATCTGGATCACACCAGGGTTTGCGGCCCGCTTCAAACAGTGCGCCTTTGGCCCGTCCACATTCCCCCACGTGAATACATAATCGTTTATCCCAACTGACAGAGTGTTTTTTGCCTTCGAAAGTGTGGGGTTTCTTGGCCATCGTGATCTCCTGCGTGATCAGCCAGTATGCCACAACTGTGATCGATTAACAAATAGCCCTAACTCAAATAGGTCGACAACAAGATTAAAGTGCCGAGCAGGGCGGCCCAGACGATACCGTTGATCAAAACCGAGCGCTTGGCCGTCCGCTTGGCCAACCAAGTTCGGGGCCGTACGCCTTTCCAGACAAAAACGATCAATGCAGACAGTAAGGTGCATACAACATTAAGCGCGAGCAACAAGGCAGAACTCGCCGCTAACTTCCATTCACCTGCGCCCGCGAACAAAGCCGAGGCGACCGATGGCGGCAACAAGGCCACGGCGACCATTACGCCGACCAATGCCGAGGACAGGCCTGAGGTTAAAGACAAGGCCGCAGCTGCGCCGGACGCCAAGGCCAGGACAATGATTCCCAGGCCGAGCGTTGAACGGTCCAGCAATTCCGGGCTCGTCATATCTATGGTCATGAGTTGAGAGATCACAATCGCTGTTGCAAAGCCGACCGCGAAACCCGCTAAGGCGGTTTTGGACGCCCGCAGCATTAATTTAATGTCGCCGAGGGCAGAGCCCAGGGAAAACGCGAGGATCGGTCCAAGCAAGGGCGCGATCACCATGGCTGCAATGATCACGGCAACATTGCTGGTATGCAGCCCAATGGCGGCCACGATGGCAGAGAGAACGGTCAGGATGAAAAAGTCGGTATTCGGTTGGCAATTTCGTACCACGCCTTGGTAAAGTTCTTCGCGCAGCGCGATTAGTTTTTCTGTCTTATTGTTTTCTTTCGAGGGTTCATCTTCAACCCGCGGTAAGGTCGCCTCGACCGGCAATACGACAATACGCCAGTCTTTGCCTGGGCCGAGGGTCGACTGTAATGAATCCACCAATTTTTGGCCGCGTCCCGGTGCCACGACAATCTCGACGGCTTTTTCAAACTTGCCATAGCCTTGGTCCACCGCCCAATCGATCGGGTCTGCCGCCTCAATCGCTTTGATCACCGCGTCGGTTTTGTTTTCGGGGAAACTGACTTTGATAAACCTCATAGTGGGTGAAATTCCCACGAGACAGGCACAGATGCAAGGGGTTCGGTTACTTCCCTGATAACGGATGTTTTTGGTGCACCAATTGTTTGAGGCGCTCATCCAGGACATGCGTATAAATCTGGGTGGTAGAAATGTCGGCATGACCCAAGAGTTTCTGCACCGAGCGCAGATCAGCGCCGCCGGCGAGCAAGTGGGTTGCGAAAGCGTGGCGCAGGACATGGGGCGAGATTTTCGATGCGTCTAACCCGGCTTTCACGGCCAGGTCTTTCAAACTTTGGGCAAAGCGTTCGCGGGTCACATGCCCCAGTTTTGAGCGCGACGGAAACAAATAACGCGCGGCACGGGCACGTATATCCGGATTGTCCGGCAGGCTTGCCTCGCGCACAGTTTTCCAGCTGGCAATTGCATCAACGGCTTTGTCCGTGAGCGGGACAAGACGCTCCTTATCGCCTTTACCGCGAATATAAAGGACTTTGTCGCTGCGGTTTGTGGCGGCAAGGGGCAGGGTGACAAGTTCGCTGACACGTAGGCCCCCGGCGTAGAGAATTTCCAACTGGCATAAGAGACGATGATCGCGAATACCGTCGCTTTTCGAGGCTGTTTCAAACAACCGGTCGACGTCGGCCTCGGACAAGGTTTTCGGTAATGACCGGCCTTGCTTCGGACCGGTGATATATTGTGCAGGACTGTCGCTGCGGATGTTTTCAATTTGCAAATAGCGGTAAAACTGTTTCAGGCTGGAGAGCTTGCGCGCGCTGGTCGAAGCGGCCAACCCTTCATTGGCCCAGGCCGCCAGGAGGGCTTCAAGATGCCCGGTTCCTGCGGTGTCCAGAGATTTTCCAAAGCCTTTCAGATAGTCATGGGCAAGTTCAAGATCGCGGCGATAAGCGTTGATGGTGTGCACGCTGGCCCCGCGTTCAGCGCTCATCATTTCTAAAAATAGTTCGATGAGTTGAGGCGCAGAGCTCTTGGCTTTTTGAGCCACGCCTATTTGCCGCTCAGGAATTCTGCAGCTGCCAACCGGCCAGCGGTTTGATACATGCTTGCGTCGCGAAATGCCGACAATATAAGGCTTAAGTCTTCATTACGCAGATCTGATAAAGATTTTGAGCCCATCATTGACGCAGTGCGGAGCGCGGATTCGGCTTTGCTGCCTCGTTTGGCGACGGCCTGTAAGGCTAGCAGCGAGCCCTCCGGCAGGGATGAACCGCTTGCGGTTTTCCGCCCGTCAATAACCTCTATGGCTGTGTCGGACATGTTGGCCCCGAGCGCAACGGCGACGAAAGTGTCACGGATCGCCCGTTTTTGCGCAGCGCCTGTAAGCGCCAACCGGCTTTCTATATCTGTCCCCAGAGGCGCTTGGGTAAACCCGCCGCCAAGTGCGTCAGAAGCCAGCGCAATGCGGCCCCGACTTTCATCGTCTTCAGGGAGCGATTGATACAATCCGCCGAGTGCGCCCAAATCATTGTTCATCACCGCGACGTTCGCAAAAATCAACGGGTCGGCGCTCGCTTGTAAGCTGGCAGGAATAAAACTGGTGTCTTGCTCTAAAGCCTTGGCCATCGGTGCCAGCAAGCCCAGTTTTTCAGCCCGGATCAGCATTTGCGCCGCGATCTGAGCGCGCACTGTCATATCATTGTTGGATTTTAAGTCGATAAAGGCCTGACCCCAATCTGAATGAATCCATGAATTTTTATCAGCCGGATTAATTCCGCTATCGATAACAGTGCCGCCAAAACCGGCAAGAACATTGCGGATTTGGTCGACTGAAAGCAGGTGGGCGCTGGCCTTAAATGCAACAAAACGGTCCGCGCCGCCGTAATTGCCGTTCTGGGCTATGTCAGCTGCCAATAGGGCAGGTATATTCTCTATCTCAAAGTCGCTTTTTTCAGCTGCAGTCAACACATCACGTGCCAAGGCAATATTGAGCGGTGATGTCAGGTTTGAGAGCTTGGGCTTGGACCGGTTTGTTCCCAGCAAGCTACCAATCAGAGCATTGAATGTCTGATCTTTATGCCCACCGCGTTTGATCAAATCCATTGTCAGTTCAGCGGCCGGGAGTTCCCCGCGTACGAAGTGACAATAGGCTCTGATTTTCGCCCAATAAGGAAGAGCGCGATCCGCGGTGATACCGTCCGTAATGCTGCAGGCCTTGTCGGTATGGCCGCCAAGTAAGGACCGTTCGACAAATATTTTGCGAAACGCCGGGTCAGCTTCGCTATAACTGCCCGAGCTGACCAATTGATCAAATTCAGCAATATTTCCTGAAGCAAGTATGGCTGAAAGCCGGGCATTGAGATAGGCTTCCCGGTCAAGACCATCTGCGGCCTCGGGCGGGACACCTCCGGACAATAAAGCAGCGCGGGCCAGATCTTGAGCCGTGCTGGACAATGGTTTGTCGAGCTTCTTTATCAAGACAACAGCGCGGGCAGCACTAGTGCCTTGCCAAAGCGCAGAATCAAGTCCGCCGGCATTTTGATCCAAAATCCCCGCATCATAGGCGCTGGCCGGCGTTAATTCGTCGATTTGAATTTGAGCAGCAGCCGGGCTGGCGAGTGTCGCTAGAGCCGTGCCGGCCAGGATAAATGATTTTAAAAACATCATAAAATCTCTATTTTTCGAAGGTATCTGGCAGTTCGACTGTTATGTCCTGCTGCTCAAGGTGTTTGGCATTGGTGCTGCTGACAACCCAAAACACAACGCCGACTATAAGCACGAGAAGAGCTAAGAGCGCGATGGCAGTTTTTTTCATGTGAAATATCCTGATCTGATTTGGTTCACTTTAGCATTGAGAATATGGCGAATTCCAGACATAGTAGGCAAAATAGGTGCAATTCAACGGCTAATTACTGTTGACGTGTCTGATGTTAATTTAATGAGAGGCCGGATCGTCCGCCTGACATGAGAGAAATAAGCAAACGATCGATCGCATTGGTCGGACTGATGGGTGTGGGAAAGACGACGATTGGCCGTCGATTGGCCAAACGACTTGATCTGCCTTTTTACGACTCAGACGATGAAATCGAGCAAGCCTCCGGGCGTACCGTCAAAGGATATTTCAAAGATTATGGCGAGGAAGCGTTTCGCGATGGCGAACGGCGCGTGATTGAGCGCCTGCTCGGAGACGGGCCGTTGGTTTTGTCCACGGGCGGCGGTGCATTCATCCCAGAAGCGACCCGTAAAATCCTCAAAGAACGTGCATTAACCGTGTGGCTGGAAGCCGACCATGAAACATTGATGGATCGGGTCATGCGCAAAAAGACCCGTCCGCTTTTAGATGTGCCGGACCCGTCAGCGAAAATGCGAGAACTGATCGATGAGCGATATCCGCTTTATGCTCAGGCCCATATCAAAGTCCCTGCGTCTACCGGAACCCATATGCAAACTGTCGAGCGGGTCTTAGCTGCTTTGCGAAAACATTATGGGGTATGCGAATAATGGGCGCACCGACAGTGATAAATGTTGATTTGGGCGAGCGGAGTTATGACATCGTCATCGGCAGCGGTCTTCTTAAACAAGCACATGCTTATTTAAACACATGTTTAAAGGGGAAACGCGTTGCGATCATTACCGATGAAAATGTTTCGACCCTACATTTGAAGACGTTGGAGGACGCGCTGGGCGGGTGGGGTTTGTCGCTCGAAACAATTATTTTACCCGCGGGGGAAAGACAAAAAAGTTTTGATGTTTTACAAAACGTATTGGACCGATTACTGAATGCCAAGTTTAGCCGCTCCGATACCTTGATTGCATTCGGTGGTGGGGTCATCGGTGACCTTACCGGTTTTGCCGCCAGCATTTTAAAGCGCGGCTGTGGGTTTATTCAAATCCCAACCACGCTATTGGCGCAGGTCGATAGTTCTGTGGGCGGAAAGACGGCTATCAATACACCCGCGGGGAAAAACCTCGTGGGCGCCTTCTACCAACCCTCACTCGTCCTGACGGATACGGACATGCTGGCAACACTGCCAAATCGCCAACTTAAAGCCGGGTATGCTGAAATATTGAAATACGGGCTGATCAATGACCGGGAATTTTTTGATTGGCTGGACGAATATGGCACTAAAATTCTGGCTGGCGATAAAGTGGCGCAATCTCACGCCATTGCCAAGTCGTGCCAAGCCAAAGCCGCAATAGTGCGTGAGGATGAACGCGAGCAAGGGGTGCGGGCCTTGCTTAATCTCGGTCATACATTCGGTCATGCCCTGGAGGCCAAAGGCGGTTATTCAGATTTGTTGCTCCATGGTGAAGCGATCAGTGCCGGCATGCTGATGGCGTTTGAATACGGAAGAGAGATTGGCATTTGCGACGGGCAGGACGTTGATCGATTGCGAGCCCATCTGGAAAAGTTGAAAATGCCTGTGTTGAATACGCTTGATGTCGACATCATATCCGACCCAGACCATCTTTTTGATTTCATGATGCAAGACAAGAAAAACATGGACACGAATATGACGCTCATTTTAGCTCGTGAGATTGGCGAATCCTATATCGAACCAAATGCTGACCAAACCAGCGTCAAAGAATTTTTGAGACGGGCCTGTGCCCGTACAGGGAAATAAATCATGGAAGCTTTCACCGAACCTGAAACACTGATGAAACTGGGATTGATATGCCTGCTGCTTTTAATGTCAGGTTTCTTCTCTGGATCGGAAACGGCGCTAACTGCGGCATCGCGCGCCCGAATTAACACTTTTGAAAAGGAGGGAGATCAACGCGCTGGAATTGTCAGTAAATTGCTGGAGAGCCGGGAACGGTTGATCGGTGCCCTCTTGCTCGGGAATAATCTCGTTAACATCTTCGCTTCGGCCTTGATGACCGGCTTGGCCTTATCGATCTTTGGTGAAGTCGGGGTTGTGTATGCCACATTGGTGATGACATTGTTGGTCTTGATATTTGCCGAAGTGTTGCCGAAAACCTACGCCATCACCAAGCCAAACCGCGCGGCAATTGCCGTAGCTCGACCCGTAAGCGTGGTTGTTGCGGTTTTCGCGCCTATCGTGTGGGTGATCCAAAATTTGGTCAATTGGTTTTTAAAAATGTTTGGCATGAAATCAGACGCGGGTTCCTGGACGGCGGCAGATGAAATCAGAGACGCCGTTGATCTGCACCACCAGGAAGGCGGCGTGGCCAAACGCGCACGTGACCAGATCATGGGCGTTTTGCAAATCGGTGATTTGACCGTTGAAGACGTGATGATACACCGTAAAAACCTAATTATGCTTGAAGCAGATCTTTCGTCCACGGACATGGTCAATGAGGTGCTGAATTCCGGACATACGAGACTTCCCGTCTGGAAGGACGATATGGATAATGTAATCGGAATTTTGCATGCTAAAGATATGCTCAAAGAGATTAGTGCCAGTGGTGTAAAACTCGACAAACTCGATTTGTCTAAAACCTTTCGCGAACCCTGGTTTGTCCCTGAAACCACACCTGTCGTAACCCAATTACGGGCGTTCCAGCAAAAGCGCGAACATTTTGCACTTGCAGTCGATGAATATGGCGCTTTGATGGGCGTCGTAACACTCGAGGATATTCTCGAAGAAATCGTTGGTGATATCCAAGATGAGTTTGACGAAATCGTTGAAGGCGTTCGCGTTCAAAAAGACGGATCGATTGTTGTTGGTGGCGAAGTTGCCGTGCGTGATCTTAACCGTGCTGTTGACTTTAATTTGCCCGATCAAGGAGCAGTGACCATAGCGGGCCTGGTGATTCACGAAAGCCAGACAATCCCTGATGTCGGGCGAATTTTCAGTTTCCACGGATACCGGTTTGAAGTGCTTAGTCGGCGCCGAAACCAAATCACATCCTTGCGCGTGAGTAAAAACGAAGATCAGGACGATAATGAAACCTAAGGTCCTTATAGGCTATTTAATTTGCGGAGCGCTCCTTAGTGCTTGCGCGACCGACGACCCTGTAAATGCTATCCAGCAAGACGTAAAAATATTTGAAAATGCCAATATCCTGACCTTGAATCCGGATATGCCGTCCGCAACGACAATGACGATTGTGGGACATAAAGTTGTTGCAGTCGGAGATTCTGGCACCTTAACTGAACAGGGTGCAGCGTATCCAAACGCCATACATATTGATGTGAAAGGTGCAACGATATTACCCGGTTTTATTGATAGCCACGTGCATGTGCGCGAACTGGGTATGGATAAAATTAAAGCTAATTTGGTCGGTGTCCAAACCAATGATGAAATTGTTGTACGATTGAAGAAATTTTATCCTGATCCCACTCCTGGAGACTGGCTCATCGGGCAAGGCTGGGATGAAGGTGTGTTCGCAAGCATTGGCTATCCGGACCGCGCTGCGCTTGATGCCGCGTTTCCAGACAATCC
>JABDMW010000054.1 GCA_013001295.1 Hyphomonadaceae bacterium | reverse complement strand
GCACATTATTCAGATCCCTCCAGTTCGTGATATCAAAGGGCTTCTGCGAAACGGCGTGACGGTTTTCCCCTGAATGATGTCCGCCCAAGGGATTCTCACCATGCAAAGTTTTATCGCCGCCATGTCCGCCGTAAAATATGTGAATATAGCCCTCATCATCAATAATCATTGTGGGCTTGCCATGGCTATCTATTTTCTTCGTCGGGTCTTTGCCAAGTATACTGGTTCCAGCTTGAAAAGGACCGCTCCAAGCTTGTGTTTCATGGTTGTATGAAGCGACGTATGGATCCTCATTCGGGCCTTGATAGGCAACGTACGTTATTCCATTAATATGCTCACCGGCAGGGTGCTGCACAACTGCCACCCCTTCCCCAAATCCATTTTCAGAGAAATAAGTTGTGACTTCATCGCGGGTTACGTTGTCAGTTGAGCACGCTGAAAACAATATCAGCAAGTTTGGAATTAAAAGCCTAAATATTTTTTTCATTCCTGACACCTCCACGCATAAACCTAGGAACTTAGTGACATACTGGCAGCACTCGCTCATAATCAAAACCAGTTAGCCCACCAAACGACGAAAGCGTCGAAATGGTTGAAGTCACAAGTAAAAAATAATTTTCAATCATTTACAATCATTATATTGCATTATCAATCAAATAAGATAATGTAAGAAGATATATGTAAAAAACATAACGGGGAAATTGTGAGCGAATTTGATAGAACACCGGTTGCGCCGAAGGCATTGCAATCCGGTCAATATTTTGCAGCGTCTTATGCTGGCGAACATGTTGCAGGGACAGAATTTGTCATTGGCGCATTATTCGTATCCTTTGGTCTGGGCGCAATGGACGTTATCGTTGGCCTAGTCTTCGGCAACTTATTGGCGGTTTTGACGTGGGCTTTATTGTGTGCGCCAATCGCAACAGATACGCGCCTCACACTCTATGCATATTTGGAAAAGATCGCCGGACCACATTTCATCAAAATATATAGTGTCGTAAACGGAGCTTTGTTTTGCATTCTAGCGGGCGCGATGATCACGGTTTCGGCCAGCGCCATCAGAATACTGTTTGGTTTGGACCCACAGACAGGCCTGTTTCCGACAGACCTCAGGTTCATACTTATTGCCTTAAGTGTCGGGATGGTCGTCGCATTTGCCGCTGTGAAAGGGTTTAAATTCGTTGCGAAATTTGCCGAAGTCGCCGCCCCGTGGATGATCTCAATGTTTTTCATTGGTGCACTCGCGACACTTCCGGCTTTAATAAGTGCAACTCCTGATCTCGCGGGAGTTGGATCATCGTCCGATCTGATGACCCTGCTTGATAAAAGTGTTTTCGTAGATCGTGGTACTGAAATCACAGTTTGGCATGTCATAGCATTTACATGGGGCGCTAACCTTGCGTTCCACGGTGGCTTGGGTGACATGACGATTTTAAGATTTGCAAAGAACAAAGCCTATGGCTGGTATTCTTCACTGGGTATGTTCATCGGTCATTTCGCTGCATGGATAGCGGCTGGAATCATGGGTGCTGGTGCGGCAAGTATTTTAAACACACCGTTGACTGAGCTAGATGCGGGTGGCGTGGCATATCAAGCGCTTGGTGCCGTCGGTATTTTGGCCGTTGTGATTGCCGGCTGGACGACGTCAAACCCAACGATTTATCGCGCCGGCCTGGCTTTTCAGTCATTAAACCCGAAATGGTCTCGTGAAAGCGTAACGTGGGTTGTAGGCATTATTACCGCTGTCATAGCCTGCTCGCCCTTCGTGTTTTCACAACTGCTCGGCTTCCTCGGTATCATGGCCGTGATAATGGCGCCTATCGGAGCGATAATTTTCGCAGAACATTACCTATTTAGACCCTTAGGCCTCACCCGTTATTGGCGAATTGGGCGTGGAAACAAACTGAACGTCCCTGCGACATTAACCTGGTTCCTATCTGCACTATGCGCTTATGGTTTGGGCACCATTTTCAAAATCCATATTTTCTTTTTGTTCATACCAACCTGGATCATTGCCATGGTTCTGTATGTATTGCTGGCATACTTTATGGGCGCCAAATCGGCGGAATCTCAAACACTGACTGAGATGGAGCAGGCGGAAATAGAGAGAAAACGCGACGAGGCGAAATTCATCGCCACGCTTAAGATTGCGAAGGGCGTGCGTCGCCCTCCCCTGGAGACAGCTCTTTTGGCAATCGCCGCAATCGCTTTGCTTGTTGGATTTTACCTTGGTTTCAAGAGCTCGGGCGACGCATATCCCGGCGCGTTCAAAACAGCGATAATTCTGCCGACTTTAATATATTTCGCCGCCGCAATTACCCTGGTTTTTATTCATAAAGATAGAGCCGAAGATGCAAACTAAATTATTTGCAGGAAACGTTTATGACTCTTAAAACATTCACCAATACCGTTTTAGCGTTACCACTGCTCGCTTTCGGAGCCTGCTCAGTTGAAACCAGTCAAGCGGATCACAGCCCGCCCATTGCTGAATCAATCTCAGCGAAAGCCGGTTCTCCCAATATATTGTTTATCCTGGTTGATGATTTAGGATATGGGCAACTCGGGGTGACAGGACACCCGATCATCAAGACCCCGAATATTGATAAGCTGGCGGAAAACGGAATTTTGTTTACGCAAGCCTATGCCGGCAGCACAGTGTGTTCACCGTCCCGCATTTCACTTATGACTGGCAAGGATGTGGGTAAACTACACTCCAATGCCAATACCATTAAGCTGCGGCCAGAAGACAAAACGCTCGCGCATATGATGAGCGGCGCGGGTTACAAGACGGCCTTGTTCGGAAAATTTGGCATCGGCTCGACGTTTGGCAAGACCGATCCCATGGCGATGGGGTTTCAGAATTGGTATGGCTTGCTCCATAATATTACAGCTCACCGCCAATACCCGACGATGATATTCCGTGACAATGATATGGAATTTGTTTCCCCCAATGTGGCTGGAGCCGAAGGTGCTTATGCGCAGGAATTATTTACGGACGCGGCTATTGATTACATTAGCGAACAGGATGAAACTAATCCGTTCTTTGTATTTTTGTCTTATACTTCACCCCACGCAGAACTGGCCGCACCTCAGGAATTCGTTGAGCCCTATTCCGGCAAGTTTGATGAGGTAAATTACCCGGGATTGTCAGACCCGGACAACAAGCCAAAATTTGCAGATTACTATCCTAAGCCCGTGTCGGAACCCACTGCGACACAGGCCGGCATGGTCACTGCGCTTGACCATTATGTCGGCGAAGTTATGTCGGCTCTGGAAGCCCAAGGCTTGGCGGAAAACACCATCGTATTTTTCTCATCAGACAACGGGCCACATGAAGAAGGCGGTGCCGACCCCATCGAAATCCGCGCATCAGGCCCTTATCGCGGCGGGAAGCGCGACCTCTATGATGGGGGCATACACGTGCCTTTGATTGCACATTGGCCGGCCAAAATCGAAGGCGGGCGCATCAGCGATACGCCCATGGCATTCGCTGATGTCCTGCCGACTCTTGCGGATCTGGTAGATGCGCCGCAAACCGCTATGGTAGGGCTGGATCCTAACGGAACATCTGTGCTCCCTATCCTCGTCAATCCTGATGCCGAGTTGGCTGAGCGCGTGCTCTACTGGGAATTTGCTCAACAGCTGGGCGATCCAAATTCCGGTGTAATTGGAACCGTTAAGCAAGCTGCGAGACGTGGAGACTGGAAAGTCGTCAGATTAACCGAGGACTCTGATATCGAGCTCTACAATATCATTGATGATAAATCCGAAAGTCAGAACCTAGCCGCGCAATTTCCCGAAATTGCCCAAGAATTTACCGCAATGTTCGACCAACAATTGCGCGATTAGCGAGTTAGTCGATGATGAATTACTTATATTTTGGAGCATCGTTAATTTGCCTAACTGCGTGTCAAGCATCGACCACTACGCCGCCCAGCGCTACCACCTCAGAGAATGTAAAATCAACTAGCGTATCCGCGCAAGAAACCAATGTCGCGCGACCGCTCAATGAAGCCATTGACCACGTCTGGGCCGGACAACGGGTGTGGTTCGATTTTGTCGAACAGAACAATTACCAGATGATCGCTTATTATGACGCCTCTCGGCAGATGAGCGTAGCTGTGCGTAAAATGAACGATGTCAATGGTGCGCCTTGGAGTTACCACAAGGTACCAAGTTGGCTTGGATGGGACGCACACAACAAGGTTGAAGTGGCGTTTGATAAAAACGGCGTCATTCATCTGGTCGGCAATCTACATACCAATAAACTTGTGTATTTCCGTTCTAGTTCTCCCTATGACCCGCGCACACTCGAACAAGTTGACATGATGGTCAAAAGTTCAGTGGAACAACGTATGACTTATCCAGAGTTTTTCCAAGACCCTGACGGTGGATTAATTTTTAAATACCGAGACGGCTCATCAGGACAAGGACGGTGGTTTTATAATCGTTGGGACGCCGATACGAATAAGTGGTCGCATCTGCATGAAACTGTTTTGTTATCCGGTGAAGATGTACGCGGTGTTTACCCGCTGGGCCCCGTATTGGGACCAGACGGATATGCCCACATGACATTTACTTGGCGAGAAACGCCCATCGCATCTTCTAATCATGATTTGTCATATGCACGCAGCCGCGATTTAATAGAATGGGAGCGTGCTGACGGAACACCCATTTCACTCCCCATTGTGTTGGGAACGGGTGATATCATTGACCCTATCCCCGAACATGGCGGTCTCTTAAATGGACGTCATCCGATTGGATTCGACTCTCAAAATCGGGTCCTGGTCAGCTACCAAAAATACAATAATAAAAACCTGTCTCAAGTATATATCGCCAGGCGCGAAAACGATAAGTGGGTCGTTAAACAGGTGTCAAATTGGGATGACCTTTATGTCGATTTGGATAAAAGCGGTGCATTGGACCTTCCCTTGCTGACCAATGATCCAGCCTCCGTCAATTCAAATGGCAATATTGTAGTCTCCGCACTGTTGCGAGACAAGCGCTGGGAATGGATCCTTGATCATGATAATTTGTCGGTAATTTCAGGTGGTGAAGTCAAATCTGGTTTGTCTGATGCGATTACACAATTTGACATAAAAAATGAGATCCCGTTGCGTGTTATCCCCATGATGGAGGATCAGACCCGTAAATCATCAGAATTCTATCTGAGTTGGGAAGCCATGCAGCCCAACCGTGATCAAGCGCGGGAAAACATACCGCCAGCATCCACTCTTCGCGTGCACCGTATACCTCAATAACAGGAGCCTCCCATGTCAAAATTATTTAAAACACTTTTAGTTTCATCAATGCTAGCCACCACGCTTACGGCTTGCGCAACCCAATCCTTTACGCCTGCGGACACCGTTAGCCAAATGGCAATGACGGACGCTGTAAGTTACGGAGAAGCTGCCGCGAGATGGCAATTAGCAACGATTGATGATCTTTCATATCTTCCCAATAAAATCCCACAGAGTTCATATAATCGCGGCTGGGTAAAAGGTGCGTTTTATATCGGTCTCGAAAGATTTGCGGAAAAAACTCAAAATCAAGAATACCTCGATCTATTGCGAAATGAATCTTACGAAAACGGGTTCGAGCTAGGGGAACGCTATTGGCACGGAGATGATCAAATTTTCGGCACTATTTACGCGGGTGTAATTGAACGAGATTCCAGAGTCCCTGTAGAACAATTGCGTCCAACGCTTGAAAAAATGGACCACATTATCAAAGACCGTTCAACGGTAAGCCTGGAATTCGTCGAACCAAAACCCGGTGAAGCTGGAGCAGAGGGCACCTGTCAAACGCGCTGGTGTTGGGCAGATGCGATTTTTATGGCACCGCCCGCTTGGTCGGCCGTAAGCAATGTTACAGGGAACGAAAAATACCGCCGATATGCAATCGAAGAAATTGACGCAACTATTGATTATTTATATGACGACGAAACAGGCTTATTTTTCCGCGACAGTCGATATTTCGAGCGCAAGACTAAAAACGGCGGTAAAGTCATGTGGAGCCGCGGAAACGGTTGGGTATATGCCGGTCTAGCACGCTTCATAGAAACGTTGCCGGCAGGACATCCTGCCCGACCTCGGTATGAAAAACTTTTTGTCTCAATGTCCAACGCCCTGATCTCCCGACAACGAGACGACGGATACTGGCCCACGTCTTTAGATGATGCAGCTCTATTTACAAACCCAGAAACAAGCGGCACCGCATTTTTCGGCTTTGGCTTGGCCTGGGGTATTAATCAAGGACTTTTGACTGATGCTAGTCATGTGAATGCGCGCGATAAAGCCTGGACGGCAATGAAAAATGCCGTGCAGCCGAATGGCATGGTGGGTTGGGTTCAACAAATTGGGAAAGACCCACAGCTTACTGTAAAAGACAGCTCTCAGCTTTACGGTGTTGGCGGCTTCCTCCTAATGTCATCAGAAATGATCGATGCGGAAAAGAGAATGAAATAGAACCGACGCACGAAACCAGAGTCATTGTCAATGAATACTGCTGATCATTCCTATCAAAAGGTTGCTGTTCGAATTCTCGAACTAATCGAAACAGGTGTTTTTCCCTTGGGCAGTAGACTACCAAGCGAGAAACAACTGTCGCAAAATTTGGGTGTGGGTCGAGCATCGATCCGCGACGCTAAAATAGCACTTCAAGCGCTCGGATATCTTGACCTCAAGGCAAGTTCGGGCGCTTATATTCTAGAGCCATTGGGACAGTTGGCGCCAAATCTGCCCAATGTTACGCCTTTGGAATTAACAGAAGCACGTGCATTGTTCGAAGCCGAGGCAGCTGCTCTGGCGGCGCCAATTATTACAAGTGAAACTATTTCCGAACTAGAGAAGTATATCGCGATCATGGCCGGAAATGAACAATACGATATGACTGTTGATGATGCCGACGCCGCGTTTCATCTTGCGATAGCGCGCGCAACAAATAATCACATGATTTTTTATGTTGTCAAAAGCATGTGGAAAATTCGAAATGAGAACAAAGAATTGCAAAAAGTCTATAGAACGGTTTGCGATCACGATCCTAGCCATCTGGATGACGAACACAGTTCAATTTTGAATGCTTTGAAAAACCGAGATCCTGCCGGTGCCCGCCTTGCAATGCGAGAACACTTCAATCGCATCATTGAAGCCTTAATTGAAACTTCGGAAAAGGAAGCTTTTATGGAAGTTGAGAGAAAACTGTCCGAAAAACGATCTCGTTTCATGTTGGCCAGCCAATTAAACTAAATAAATAAGGACTTCCCTTTTTTAATAGCGATCCAAGCTTGGCAGATCACTGAGATTATATCGAGTAATGGATGAGGCTATTGACCCCGCCAATCTGATGGAAATACTACGCCAAAATCTTCCGGCAAAGCAGGTTCACTTACGGGCCTCGTAAAAGATCGTTTCGCTTTCCTCATAGCCAATTCGATGGGCTTGAACTTTAAGAGTTGCGCCCTCCGAAAACGCAAATGGATCCGAATAGATTTCCCAAGCTACAGGTTCATAATTTTTCTGAATAATCTTATAACTGATAGAAGCGCCAAATGTTGCGCTCGAAAGTGAAGCCATACCGTTCCGCAACGTTACTTCAGGGTCTTTAGTTTTAGGTTTGATTGATTTTCCGCCCCACAGTTTGTCTATAAGATTTCGTTCAGACATTAATGGGTCGTCCTCGATTTGGTCCAACCATCTATCCATTTCATTTTTCAAAACTTGCAATTTCGCTGCGTGAGCGGGGTTGTTAGCGAGGTTCACTAATTCATGCGGATCAGTTGTCACATCGAACAATTCATCAACCTCTTTTGTTTGTCTGAACCACTGGGCTTGAACATCTGTCAGCCCCCCCGCGTCTCGAAGACGCAAAAGTTCCCGCATCGACGGGATTTTCTCCCTGTATTTTACAGGCAGGTAATAGCCTTGGTCAGGACGGTAATTTCGAATGTATTTATATCGTTTGTCTTTCACCGCTCTAATTGTATCCGTCAACCCATCAAACCTATCGGCAGCCGCATGTACATATTTTCTCTGCTCCGTATCTTTTTGGATAAAATCCCTTCCGTGCATATGTTCCGGTACGTTTTGCCCGACCAAGGTCAGTGTCGTAGGTGCAAAATCAACAAAACTCACGAGTTGATTATCGATCTCTCCTGCATTTTTTGCTTCGGGGAATCTAATGATCAGAGGCACTTTTAAGCCACTGTCATAGATGAGGCGTTTTTGCCGTGGCAATGGTCCGCCATGATCAGAATAAAAGAATATGACTGTGTTATCGAGTAACCCATCTTGTTCTAACTGCTCGAGAACCGCGCCAAGTTGCCGGTCCGTCTCAGCAATATTGTTATACATTTTCCACATATCCCTGCGCACTGCTTGAGTATCTGGCAAATAAGGGGGAATAGGAAAATTTGTATCTTTTTTGACATGCTTAGCTGTTTCGGACTCGGTCGTCTTGTGTATGTGATTACTCGGTAATTTGGCGATTCTTTCGGCATTGTCTGAGAAGTAATGACGCATCTCCACTTCACGAAAGCCGTATGGTTCAAAAAGACCTGACTCGTGCGTGGTCGTAAAATTGACGACCGAAAAAAATGGTTTACCCTGAGGACGGTTTCGCCAATGCGCGAATATTCCACTTTCGTCCCACGCGTTCTTTGGGGCCTGGAATTGATAATCTGTCTTGTAGTTATTTGTCGTGTAATAGCCCTGTTCCCGCAAATACTGGCTGAGCATTCTGGCCTGCGGCGGAGGCACAGCCTCATATACTGGTAAACCTGTAATTTCGGTGTGCGAGGACGTACGCATGTGGTTTGCGCCAATAGAGGAAGGATACATACCTAACGCCAGACTTGCCCGGCTCGGAGAGCAAACGCCGGAGGGAGAATAAACATTTGTGTAAGTCACGCCCTCACGGGCTAATCGGCTGATATTCGGGGTGACAATCGTATTGTCACCATATGGCGGAAGGATTGGACTTGTGTCCTCCAAAACCAGCCAAAGGATGTTTGGCTTATTTTCTTCAGCATTTACATCTTGTGCAGTATCGGATGCGGCAAACGATATGAACTCCAAGAATGCTAAAAAAAGCAGGGTCAAAAACAGACCAATCCCTAAGATTTTAAATTTTTTCTGTGATCGTAAATTCAAGTCAAAACCCCTTTGAACAGTGCGCACAAAGGAGTTGTAAGAAACGCGAAGGAACGAAAGAGAAAGCTTAAAGACAAGATTACGGCTCACTCACCTTTGACTAGCATAGCAGCCTACCACTCAGTGAAGTTGGCAGATATCGAGGCCTCTCAAGTCCGTATAATCTAGATTCTCGCCAGCCATTCCCCAGATAAATTTATAATTTGACGTTCCTGAGCCCATGTGAATAGACCAAGGCGGACTGATAACAGCGTCTTCATTTTCCAATATCAAGTGACGGGTCTTGTCGGCTTCGCCCATGAAATGGAAGACCCGCGAATCTTCGTCAAATCCATAATAGAAGTAAATCTCTGACCGACGGTCGTGCAAATGCGGTGGCATCGTGTTCCATACCGAGCCAGGCTTTAATTCAGTCATGCCAACCAACAAAGAACAGCTCTCGCATACTCCGGGGATTATGTATTGATAGATCGTCCGTTCGTTACTTTCTTCGAGTGAGCCCCGCTCCAAGGGTTTAGCTTCGTCGACCGTGATTTTTTTCAGAGGTAGTGCTTTATGAGCTTGCGCTGAGATCACATAAAAATGAACAGGCTTGTTATCACTTTCAAATACAACATCTTTACTTCCCATCGGCACATAGAGTGCTTCTTTAGGGGCGAGTGAAATTTTCTCTCCGTCAACAGTGACTGATCCTGTATTCTCGCTAACATTAAAGACGCCCATTTCCCGTCGGCTTAGATAAGGTTGGCCGGCAGCCGAAGGCGGCTCCGAATGATCCGGAAGACGGACGGGACCTTTAACGGGCGCGATACCGCCGATGACCAGGCGCTCATTGTGTGAGTAAAAAAGTTGAATCTCATCGTCAGAGAATAATCCCTCGACCTGATAACGTTCTTTTAGCTGTTCATTGCTGACACCTTCCATCATATCTGGGTGTGTCGCTTGATAAGTTTTCTTGTACATTTACTACTCCAAATTAAACTTTTATGTATTGATTATCGGGCCATCCAACCGCCGTCTACGGTTAGAATGTGACCATTGACATAATTTGAGGCTGGCGAAGCGAGAAAGACTGCCGCTCCCGCAATATCTGTTGCCTGCCCCCAACGCCCCGTCGGAATACGAGCTAAAATGGAGGCATTGCGCTCAGGATTACTTTGTAATGCTGCCGTATTATCAGTCGCTATGTAGCCAGGCGCAATCGCATTGACTTGGACGCCATCACTCGCCCATTCGTTAGCAAGAGCTTTGGTAAGTTGTGATACACCGCCCTTACTGGCTGCATAGGCTGGCACTGTGATACCACCCTGAAAACTCAAAAGAGAAGCAATGTTGATGATCTTACCGTGCCCTTGATCTATCATATTCCCACCGACGGCACGGCAGAACTGAAATACGCCCGTGAGATTGGTATCAATAACTGCACTCCAATCTTCATCCGAATAGTCCCGCGCAGGGCTACGGCGAATGGTGCCCGCATTATTGACAAGAATATCGACCGAGCCTGAGAGTTCATATGCGGATTTAACAGCTGCCTTAATCGCCTCGGGTGAAGATTGATCACATCCAACTGCCATTGCTTTCCGGCCTAGCTTTTTAATCTGCGCTACCGTTTCTGATGCATTGTCCGCCCTTGATGCAATCGCAACAATATCGGCCCCGGCCTGCGCGAGGCCTATCGCAATGGCCTGCCCGATACCTCGGCTTGCTCCGGTAACGACAGCTGTTTTACTACTTAAATCGAAAGAAATATTTGAAGACATAATAAACTCTATTAAATAAGGCCAGCCGCACGCGGCAAACCTTCACTGAGGAATGGAATAAATGTGACGAGAAGAAGAGCGACGATCAACGCCGCATATAACATTATAAGAGGCCGTACCAATTTCTGAATTGTTGTGCCCGCTACTGCACATCCAACAAAAAGCACACTGCCCACCGGAGGCGTACATAATCCAATAGACAAATTAAGCACAAGCATAATTCCGAAATGCAATGGTGACATGCCAAGTTCCATCACGACGGGCAAAAATATCGGTGTAAAGATCAAGATAGCAGGCGTGATATCGAGGAACGCCCCAACGAACAACAAGATTACATTGATCAGCAACAATATGATGATTGGGTTTTCGCTTATCATCAACAGACCATTGCTTATGGCTTGTGGGATATTTTCATAAGAAAGAACCCATGCCATCCCCGTTGAAACACCGATAAGCAACAGGACCATCGCTGTCGTTTCGACGGATTTCAGCAATATTTCGGGTAAATCCCCAATCTTTATTTCTCTATACATCAGAGAAAGTACCAATGCGTAGACAACAGCGATTGCACTTGCCTCAGTCGCCGTAAAAATCCCGGCGATGATTCCGCCAACAACGATTAAGATCATTAAAATACTGGGCCCGGCTTGTAGGATTTTTTGAAAAGCAATTTTGAGCGGGATCCGTGCTGACCGGGGATATCCTTCCTTTTTAGCATAGCCGGCAGCAACAATCATCAATGCAAGACCGGCGAGGATACCCGGCAGATATCCGGCCATAAATAAAGCTGCAATGGATACACTACCGGCTGCAACTGCATAAATAATGAGCACATTGCTTGGGGGAATAAGAAGCCCCAAGATCGACCCGGTTACCGTAACCGCGGTACTGAAATTTTTATCATATCCTTCTTTTTCCATCGTCGGAATCATGAAGGTCCCTATTGCGGATGTCGCCGCAACTGCAGATCCGGAAATAGAGCCGAACAACATGCAAGAGAGAGTGTTGACGAGAGCCAATCCGCCGGGAAGCGTGCCAACAATTGCTTTTGCCGCCTCAATGAGACGTTTGGCGATTCCCCCTCGCCCCATCAAATATCCGGAAATAACAAAGAATGGAATTGCGAGGAGCGTAAAGCTATCGAGACCGCCTGCAAGCCGTTGAGCCATAGTGATAACAGCAGGATCAAATGGCATGCTCAATAACAGGGTTGCTAAAGAAGCCAGTGCGATACTGACGGCGATCGGAACATCAATCATCACGAGGATGAAGAAAAGACCGAGTAGTACAATGATCGAAAGTAGCATGATTATCCCTCCTGACCTAAATTGGTTACAAGTTCGGAGGGGTCGAGTTCACTCGGTTTGTGTATTTTGCCTTTGAGAACTACATCACCAATATAGTCTAAAGCGTAGATACATATCAAAATCCCACTGATCGGAAGAACCGAATAGATGTAGGACATCCGAATCCCGAGGGCTCCAGATGTCTGATTGAGCTCATGGGTCATCAAAACCAGGTGCCCGCCGCCGTAAACCAAGATTAGAACTGCAAAAATGAAAACTGAAGTGAGTGATACCAATTCAGCAGCCAGTCGTTTTTTTCCTGTCAATGATGCGACCAAGATATCGATTCCCACATGCATCCGATTGCGGAATGTATAAACAGCTCCGAGTAGTCCAAGCCATATGAGCTGAAAACGCGCGATCTCTTCGGTTAGAGAGCTGGGTGCACGTAAAACATAGCGAGAAAAAACTTGCCACGAAACTGTAACGACCATGAATACTGCAAGAGCAACAAGAACCCAGCGCAGAAGAACATCTATTGGGGTAATGATGGATTTCACGACGGCTCCTCCAAAGCTTCAACTTTTCGAATTAAAGGCCCTAGCTCGGTTTCAGCTAATGCGGTTTTCATGGGAGCAACGGCATCCCTAAACGGCTGTTTGTCAGGATAAATGATCTCAACACCGGCCTTAGCGACTTCGCTCAAAGCTTCCTTCTCGGCGGCGTCCCATAGCTTACGCTGGTGTATCACGGAAGCGCTCATAGCCTCCTCCAACCATGCTCGCTGCTGCTCGGACAAACCGTCAAATACTCTGCGTGACATGATAATAAGATCCGGAACCGATGTGTGTTCGTCCAAGGTGTAATATTTAGCTGTCTCATAGTGCTTGGAAAGATAATAAGACGGCGGGTTATTTTCAGCTCCGTCCACTATACCTTGCTGCAACGCAGTATATAGCTCACCCCAGGATATCGGCGTTGCAGCGCCGCCTAATGCTTCAACCATCTCAATCGAAGTTCGGCTGGGAAGAACCCGTACTTTCTTTGAAACAAGATCTGCCGGCGTTAAAATCGGGGCCTCCGTCATATAAAAACTACGACTACCTGCTGAATAATATCCTAACCCTTGAAGACGAACACCACGTAGGGAATCCAGGAGGGATTGACCTATATCACTATTCAGCACTCTCCAGAAATGCTCGGTGTCTTTGAACAGGTAAGGGATTGAGAATAATTTCATGACAGGGGAAAACCCTTCCATTGAAATTGTCGATACCTTGGTCATTGCCAATGACCCAATTTGCAGCAATTCGATAAGTTGCCGCTCGCTGCCCAATTGCCCGTTGGAATATATCTCCAAACTCATCGTCCCCGATGAAAGTTCGGAAAGTTTCTGGCCCATAAAAACCATGGCTTTGTGGACAGGGTGGTCGTTGTTCAGCGTATGAGCGAGCTTCAGCCGAATTCCAGAATTGGACGGGCCCGCGCATCCAGTAAGTCCAAGGCCCGCGCACGCCCCAACCGAACGCGTGAAGTCTCGCCGCGTGATTGTGCTGGTTGTCCGGACTTTATTCTGACTCAGCTCGCTCGGTGGTTTGTACCCTAGATCAGGCTCATTAAACGGGGTCATTTATTTAATTGCTTTTGTTGGTCATCCGCCCACGCGATGAAGTCTTTCTCATTTGCGATCCCCATAGGCCCCTGCTCCCATACTCCAGCGAAAGCATAGCTGGGATTGGAAGAATTAAAGCGAAGAGGGAATGTATCATTTACTGTCGGCATTAGCCTCGCATCGCCATCACGATAGAAAAGAACGGTGCCAAGCCCGTCATTCGCCTCACTCTGTTTATCCCCCCAGGTCGCAATATAGCGCCACTCACCTTTTTTAACGGCATTACTATTTCTAATTCTCTTCCCTTTTGGATTGTTGACGAGTCCGGAGGCCAGTGTTTTATTGGGCAATGTTGATTTGACGGACACCCAGGTTAAAGGGCTACCGCTTTTCAATGAATAAGTTGTATCAACGCTACCAATCCCACCATCGGACAGCTGCACTTGTCTATGCATGACCTTGAATGAGACCTCTGCTCCGCTTTCTTGCAAAACCTCGGCCGATAGTTGGGCTTTTTTTCCAAACCGTTCGAGATTGTCGCCACGATACAAGCCAAGTCCGCCGACGCCCAAGCTTGGGCCTACCTTCATGACGTCCATGCCCCAATCTGCTAGATCATGGTATTCTGATCGGTAGTCGACCTTATCTAAAACGATGTCCGGTGTTCTTTTCCCAAATATATCTGTGACGGCGCGCTCATCGAGATATAAACGGTATCCAACAATTTCATTTTCCCAGCCAACGCCTTCATACGGGAAAACATGGTTTCCAATTTCATGGGTTTCGGGAACTTGATATTTGGAACGAGATTCATAAACTTCGTTGGGGCCAGGTGTTACGGCTACGCGTAAATCAACCTTGGCCAATCCACCAGGCACATCCCCGACATCTCCAACTGTTGTGCACGCGGCCATCATTGCGGCTATGGAAAATATTCCCAGAAAACGCGGCCAAATATTTGAGTCTCTCATAAATTCCCCTGTCGATTGATATCGAACTATTTTGAACATCATCGTACGCACAAAAACTAGCCGATGACAATTTGGGGAACTATAGACGTGAAATATAAAATGAGCAATACTGCTCTTTAATGATTATTTTTGACTTTTTATTCTTTACTCGCAGCAAACACCGCCATAAATAGAACGATATAAACTTCATAAAACTATGCCTTAAAGAGCCCCGCAGGAGTGATAAGTTATGGAAATTCGATACTCAGCTGACATTGTGCGTTATAAAACAATGACAAATAAGGAACTGCGCGACACATTCGTCATAGATACACTCTGGACGCCCGATGCAGTTCCGCTCATTTACTCTGATATTGATCGCGGTGTTATCGGTTCAGCCGTTCCTGTCTCCGAAATTTTAGAAATCCCTACTCATAAAGACTTGGCGAGCGACTTTTTCGCCCAACGCCGTGAAGTTGGTATAATCAACATTGGAGGCGCGGGCGCTGTAGAAGTTGACGGCATATCATATGATATGAAAAATCTAGATAGTCTATATGTGGGACGTGGCTCGAAGGGCATCAAGTTTTCAAGTCAGGACGGAAAAAGCCCGGCAAAATTTTACTTTGTTAGCTACCCTGCACACATGCGTTATGAAACGCAGCACATCAAGAAATCTGATGCGAATATTGTAAAGTTAGGAGCTTCTGAGACGAGCAATAAAAGAACAATTTTCCAACCCATTCACCCGGACATCGTCAAAACCTGTCAGATCGTGATGGGATTTACGATGCTGGAATCTGGAAGTGTCTGGAATACCTTCCCGCCGCATACGCATAAACGCCGATCAGAATTTTACATGTATTTCGATCTTTTGGATGACGACGCCCGCGTATTCCATTTCATGGGCGAAGCCGATAACATGAAGCCAATGATCCTCAAATCTGGTGAAGTCGCCCTCTCTCCCATTTGGTCCATGCATTGCGGCGCCGGAACTTCGGCCTATACTTTTATTTGGTCAATGGGCGGAGAGAACCAAGTCTTCGACGACATGGATCATATTGCCCAAAGCGATATAGCTTAGGCGGCCCCATCAAAAGAACCCCACTCTGGGAACAACATTATTCAAACACAAAACTGTCCAAGGCGGGAATATTCTCATTTGTTTTCAAGGTTCCACGGATCACGATATTTTCCGAGTCGTTGAGGTTTTTCAATTGAACTTTTGCTATCTTAGTTGAATGCCCCAGCAGTCTCTTCCACCAGGAAGACTTCTCGGGCTCCAATGGGCCAATTACGTGCATTGAGCCGTCTGGATTAACCTTTAAAACCTCCAGATTCGCTTCATAAGAAATCGGATCTTCAAATTCGGCTCGTAATTCCGTTTTACCTTTGAGCCCGCGAATATTCGGGAAAACAAGCTCGGCGACCTTCGCCTCTTGTGCTACCCCAAACCCGCCTGCCTTCAACTCGACTTTCTTGAAACCTTCATTTTTGAAAAAATCTTCAGCCTCTATCACGCCCTTATCGACGTTGTATTCGCCAACACCAGTCAGATCGACTCGTATTGGTGCAATTGTGCCATCATCCCTGTAATGGACATAACTGATAAACGTGTCCCGAAAATAACGATTTCCAGTTTGGCTTATGTCGCAATAAGCGAAATAGCTCTGGCCATGCATATCGAAAAAGGATCCGTGGCGACCCTGGAGATATCCCTGCGGCCAAGTCGGACTTTCCGTTCCATCACGGAAGCTTTCGTCATTAAAGAGCTCGCCCTTATACTCATATGGCCCATACGGGTTATCGGCTGTCGCATAAAATGCGCCCCATGAAAGATAATATATATGGCCGCGTTTATGTAAAAACGGCTTATCGTCTGTTTTCTTCCCCGCAAAAGGTCCCTCAGTGTCGTTCGTATACGGCCCTCGAGCTTCACTCACTTTGATCGGGCGCGGCGCCTCGCTCAATGAGATCAAATCATTCGCCAGTTTTGCGATATGATAGTTGAATGCTCCAAATACGATGTAGTATTCGTTTCCGTCCTTCAGAATTCCCGGGTCGTACTCGTGCGTTGGTGTCATTTCCGACGTAAGCAACGGCTTTCCTAAAGGATCAACCCATGGACCAATGGGGCTATCCGCGACAACCACTCCGGTTTGCTCATTTGCCTCTGAAAAATACCAATAGTATTTGCCGTCTTTTTCGGCAACATCGGTCGCCCAAGCACTTTTGAAATCTTTGCCAATATACGTATCTTTTGGCTCGAGGACGCTTTCTTTAGTCCAATTCACCAGATCTACAGATGACCAAACCCACCAATCCTCCATAATGAATGTTGTGTTCTGAGCTGATTTATCGTGAGTTGCATATAAGTACGCCTTGCCATCAAAAATACGGATATGCGGGTCATTCACACCCTGGTTAGGAATAATCGGGTTCCCGGCGTAGGAGACTCCTGAAGTCGATAAAATCACGAACAAGACGATGAGTATTTTATAAAATTTCATCTGACTATGGCCCCAAACATCACAACCTTATTTAACACTGGCTTTGTAAGCCACGATATCTACGGGACCAATAAGGCCTGAGGGCAACAGTGGATCCTTCTTCTCGTAAAAGTCAGCCGTCGTGAAAGTTCGTCGCTCGCCTAAGGTAGGCGGTTCATTTTGACTATACCAGGTAGGCATTTGAGTCTGTGGCACCCAAGTGTCGGGCGTAAACCCGTCCAAATCAGGCAATGCCGCATCTCCGATCAGGCGATTTGGCCATAAATTGACAACTTTGACCGATAATTTGTTTTGACCCTTTTGCAGATACTCAGAAACATCAATTTCAAACGGTGCCTTCCATAATGTCCCTACCTCAACTCCGTTGATATCGACAGTTGCCGCAACCTGAACATCACCCAGATCAAGTATAAAGCGATCGCCACCCTCTAAAAATGCATCTGGAATATTGAGCTGCGTTTCGTATACAGCAGGGCCCGAATAAAATCTTATATCTGCATCCTCATGATCCTTCCAATCTATCAAAGACTGCAGTTGAACGGTCTTGCCCGTACCATATTCAGGATCTAAGCTAATGTTCCATGGAGAAAGTACGGGCTGCCTTGCAATCTCCTTCACCGGGCGAGCCACTATGGTCTCGTCTAAAGGCTTGTCTCCGTCGAAAACGATAAAAGCAGATTCTTGCGATTTCAATTGCATGCTAACTCTGGTGATATTGTCTTCTACAGAGTAGCCATTAACACCGCCGATTATTCCCGTCTGCGGATTCCAAATCGAAACTGCTTTCCCAGAAGTGCGAAATTTCGCATTCATACTGCGTGTATTGTTCTCAGCATTATACAGAAAATAGATATCTTTGTTCCCGCTCTTGCGATGAGCAAACAGCGCATCGGGGTCGCCTTCAATTTCAAGATCAGGCTGATGACCGACGTGTTGCAAGAACGCCCGCCACCCCTGCTTATCTACTTCCGTACGCGTAGACACGGTTTTACGTGCCCAAATGTTTTTGACCTGGGTCGCAAAGGCTTCCCGTTCAGCAGGTGTCTGCACAAATCCCGCGAGGTTTTGTGGCGGCTCACCGATAATAAAACCAGTGCCGTTATTCGATAGCTCATCCAAAGCGTCCAAAGATGCTTGGGTAATTATCTCACTGTCTTGCAAAATTAAAAACCTGTGCGTACCGCCTGCGGGCAAAGTAAATCCGTCGTCCGAAATCGAAAGACGGTTTTGTAAAACGTCAGCATTCAGACACACGAAGTTCAGGGAGCGAGGGATGGATTTTTCTTTCTCTCTTTCAGGACATGTGGTTGGAGCTCCATCGCCCAAGAACAAAAGTGCATCATTGACAGGAATACCTTGGCGCAAAAGATGTTGGCCACGACTGATGTATTTAAAATATTCCGCGCCGGCGCCATCCCACCACGTTTGAGTCCGATCAAAATGACTGCCCCAGCGGTTCATGGTCATACCGGGTTTTACGTTGGTATTGGCTTGATGTGCAAAGCGGTGGAACATAAATTCATTCACACCCAATGCCCAATTGGCATCGCCAATCGTCTTCGCATAGGCCGGATGAAACTTCCAGTTCACATCCCAAATATCAGTAAAGGCTTCTGCAGAGGCAATGGGCTTCCCGTAAATATGTGCGGCTGATACAGCGGCATTAACACGATTGCCAAACCTGTTTACCCAGAATTCCCCCATGGGGATGTCGGCTACTCCTCCTGCATCAACCTCATTAAACGGACCATCGCCGTAGGGCTCCACATACAACTGAAGGCCATCGTCATTTGCGAGCTCTTTAAAGTAACCGTAGTAGTTCTCTTGCATCAGCGTGTTGGACAAGTCCCGCATGTCCCAAGTCACTCGCTCCGACACGTCTGCACTATCCACAAAACGACCTGCAAACAGTGGTAGAAAAGGCACTAAACTATAATTTTTCTCATCCTCGAAAATTTTTTCATAGCCGGTTGTCCAATTCTGTGCCCCCACTTCATAACTATCGATCTGAGTATATTGATGAGCATTGGGGGCAACATCTTTTACGGCATTGATCACGTTGGTCATATACGCATCATAATGAACCTTCAGCGCGCTTTGGCTGAACTTATCAACCTCTAAACCGATTCCTTCTTCAGACGCCGGCAAGTTCCAAGCACCGGTCGATGTTTGGCCGAACCTCATAATCGTCCAATTGCCATCGGGCAAATCCACCAATAACTGCCCTGACGCATTTACCTGCGCGGACAAATCAATGACTGAGCTTGAATCGATAATGGATGTGCTTGCCGCACTGCCAATTGGTGGCAAGTCGCTATAAGTGGTACGGGCCGCTCCCGTCCGGCCCCACATATTTCCAATAGATGGTACAGCAGACAACTTGATCTCTTTGAGTGCCAGAGGCACCTTGGTCTCTAAACGGAAATACCGGGCAGTGACAGGCTTTGATAAAGCCTCGTCATTCCCCCAGTCATCCTTTCCGGGTCGGCGCAATGCCAGGTGTTTTACAGGGGTATAATTTACGCCGTCTTGAGATGATAAGAGCAGCACATTAGCCAGGCGCGCGTTTTCAAAACGAAGGTTTATCGTTTGCAACGGAAAGGGCTTTGCATATTCAATATCAAGCCTCCCGGGCGCATCCTCTGTGCCATCCAGAAGCGTAACTGCGCGCAAGACACTGACAATCCCGTCTGTAATAACGTTTATATCCAGATCCGGCTGCGGGGATGTAATCTTTGGACGATTGGTTTGGTTTTCAAGTTCTCCGGGCAGCGACGGATACGCGATCGTCGCAATGTCTTCGTAATAGCCTTTAAAACTGTCGGGCTGAGGGAGTACGGCATCGACTCGACCGCCATTTACTAACGTTTCCGACCAAACAACTTTCTTCATGGAAATTTCGGGTGTAATCCACGGACCGCCCGACGATGTCCAACCATCACAATTGTGCACGCCAAACGACAGGCCCAATCTCTCGGTCTCTCGGGCCATATATCTAATCAGTTCAATATGTTCGTCAGAGTTAAACTTTACAGGTCCAACCGGAATGCCCTGCGTGACATTAAACAACAATACACCGCCAATACCGACGGACTTAATCGACTCCAAATCTTTTGTAATACCCGCCTTGGTCATGTTCCCACTCATGACATGGAACCAGGTCCGTGGTTGCGCAGATTGTGGCGGGTTGATGAACTCGGCTTCCAGGGTCTCAATTGAAACCGAAGCAGAATCCGAATTGTCCGAAGCCGCGCATCCGATCAGAAAAGAGCTGATCAAAGCGGTCAATAATTGCATTTTCACTGTCTTCATATCGATACAATTCGCTTCTGCAGTTTCACTCACCCCTAAACCATCATGATTGTTTTTGCTTGATTATGATCGTTTATGCTCTAAACTCAATACAGAATGTATATTCAATTATCAATAAAAAGATGCGAACGCTAGCCGATATAACGCGAATAGACGAATGCGTGAGACACACATGGGACGTAGGATCACTATGAGTTTCCCAGCACAAGCATCCAACTAAGGGAATTAAAAAATGAAGAAAACACTTGGACTCTGTTGCCTCTTATTCCCCGTTTTAACGCTTGGATGCTCAACCACATCAACTTCATCGGCGGAAAAAAACGTCGAAATGGTTGATCATTTTGCAGATAATGCTTTCGGAAATCCCGTTGCCGTCGTGCAGCATCCCGCTGGACAATATCATGACGGAATTACCTATGTCAGCTACCAAGGCCCTTTAGAAGATCCTTACGTCGCAGCATATAATCATGAAACCAAAGAGTGGCTTGGCCCCTTTAAAGCCGGTGTGAGCGAAATGGGAAAAGACCCAAGCCGTCCGAAAATCGACAATCACGGAAAGCCGACTATGATGATTGATGATGAAGGCTATATTCATATCTTTTACGGCGGCCATGGCGGGACACCCGAACATGGAGACAACCCACTTGGCAACCATCATTACGGCGCAAACAAGCATGCTGTGAGTAAGAAACCGCTCGATATATCAGAATGGGAAGACCTCGATACAATTCCCCCATTTGGTACATATAATCAAGTTCTGAAAATGGATAATGGAGATATGTATCTATTCTATCGTCACGGTGCACACCGCAGTGATTGGGTTTATCAGGTATCAACAGACAATGGCCGAAGTTTCACCCCGCCGGTTTCGTTTCTAAAACACAAACGCCGCGACGACGTTGAAGGAGTTGACAGCTGGTATCCTTGGGTGGGACACGGCCAAGGCAACGATATCATCGTGAGTTTTGACTACCACCTCTGTTGGGATCGTGACGCCAGAGAGCGAGGTCACACCGCAAATCGTGAAGACCTGCACTATATGGTCTTTGATACCGATACTAAAGAATGGCGAAATGTGCAGGGCGAGCGCCTACCCATGCCTCTCACCCGTGAAGTTGCAGATCAGAAAACGAAAGTTGTGGATTCAGGAGACTTGTGGACTTTCAACGGGGCGGCTGCGCTTGATCCCGATGGCAATCCGCACATCTTGATGAATGCCGGCAAAGACGTCGGCCTCGTCACAGGTGGGCCCAAACAACCCATTCATTACCGGTGGGACGGATCAAAATGGGTTGGCGGTGTGACCATCGGCCCATTAAAATCGCGGGCAGATTTGATGGTCAAATCAGCAACAGACGTAAGCGTTTTTATGACCTACCAAGATGCAGATGGTAAGGCGGTTATTGCTCGTACGGACAGCGACGATGCCGGTAACACCTTTGGAAAAGGCGAGGTGCTTTTTCGACATGGTAAAGGAAGTTTTGCCATTAGCGCTTTAATAGATGATGCCCACCCAGATGCACGTATAATTGCGAGTCCACGGACAAGCGACTCTAAACTCAAAAACGTTTATCTTGTGGGTGATAATGGCCCAGTTCAACGGAAAAAATAAAGAATAATAGAGGTTTAAATGAAAAGATTTTCCAGAAAAACAATGAGCCTGATAGGCATTCTAACTGCCTCGACTATTCCGCTCTTCGCCGCTGCCCACGACCAAGTGCCAATTAAAATTTTAACCGACCAAGACGTTATTGATCAACATTACCTCCCTGACTTTTCTTATGCTGGATATAAACACGGCATGGAGGACATTCCTGTTTTGAAAGGGAAAGTTATTGACGTCACGAAATATGGCGTGACCGCAGATGACGAGATCGACGACTCTATTGCTATGCTTAAGGCGCTCAAGGAGGCTCACAATTCAAAAAGCCCGGTGGTTGTTCAACTTCCCAAGGGTAAAATAATTATCTCAGAAATTTTAAAAATTCAGCGAAGTGATATTGTTCTACGAGGAGCTGGATCAGGCGCCGACGGTACGAATCTTCATTTCCCCCGTCCTCTCGAAATGATCGACAAAACAGACTCCTTAGATGAGCTCAGACGATATTTGAAAAAATACGATAAACGCCATCGGCCGAAAGACAAAAATATTGATGTACTCTTCTCCGAATACTCCTGGAGCGGTGGGTTCATCTGGATTCAAAAAGAAGGCACGCGCGCCGCTTCTTATCTTGAGAGCGAAGACCCCGAAATCATAGCGATTGCTCAAGCCTTACGCGGGAAAGTCGGAACGCAAACTGTCACTGTCGACACTGCGCAAAAATTGAATGTTGGTGATGTGCTGGAACTACAATGGTTTAACCGCCAAGGCGAAGGCGGCGCGTTAATCAAAGAAATGTATGGAGATACAGATCTTAAGGTTGGCTCGCATCATTGGACATTTAAGACTCGTCCTCTTGTCCGTCAAAAAACAGAGATCCTTGCAGTATCTGGCAACACAGTCACAATCAGCGATCCTCTCTTGCATAATATATCAGAGGATTTACCGGCACAATTTTCAAGCTGGGATCATATCACAAATGTGGGCATCGAAGATCTACATTTATCGTTTCCGAACTCGCCGTACTTCGGACACCATATGGAACGCGGTTATAATGGAATCTACTTAACCAGTGTATTTAACGGCTGGGTTCGAGATGTCAGTGTTCACAATGGCGACACCGGAATCCTGACATATAATAGTGCCAATGTGACGATATCGAATATTGAAACGACCGGAGACAGGCGCGCGCACTATTCAGTTCATGCAGGGAATGTTCACAATATGCTGGTGCAAAATTTAACGGTGAACAATCCAGCCATTCACTCCCTAAGTTTAAACACGCAATCGACAAAATGCGTGTTTAAAAATGCGATTGTAAATGAGGCGGCTGTCCTGGATCAACATGCAGGCGCCAATCATCAAAACCTATTCGATAATGTTACAGTTCACATTGCCGCTAAACGGGACAAGAACGGCCCTTACTATCCGATCTGGGATGGAAGCGGAGCTGGGTATTGGCAACCGGGACATGGCCGTTTCAGCACGACCTGGAATTTAAAGGTCAATGTACTGAGTGGCGCCGACCGGATTGAGACAGTCGAATTGCGGGGCACAGCCGAAGGTCCTAACGCCCGTGTAGTCGGTGTCCATGGGAACAGAGATTTCAAAATAAATTATGTGCCCGCACCTTACATGGAGCGCACAAATAGCCAAATGAATGATGTGCCTTCGCTCTATGACTATCAGCTCGGCAAAAGGCTTCAACCTTAAAACCACACCGCTGAAGTTAGAACGAAGCTTTCAGCACTATAAGTTTTACTCCACAAACAAAAAGAGCCCGCTTACTAAGCGGGCTCTTTGTTCTCATTGTAATTCTAAATTAGAATTTCACGTTCAACCCTGCAATCAGGCGACGGTCTGTGAAGCCATTAAAGCAAAGCAATGTACCGTCTTTAACACAATATTGCTGCTGATCATTTTGCAATATATTGACCCCTTCAACACCCACAGAGATATTGTCATTGATATCATAAGTGACGTTTGCGTTGAGTTGACCTCGTGCTGCGTTAATGAGCGGTGCGCCGGCTTTGAAGGACTCGACTGAAGCTGGTAGGCTATATGAAGAACGCCATGTATAGCGAGCCCGAGCACTTAAATCATACTTTTCGTAGAATACGGTTGCGTTGTAAGTATTTTTCGACAGGTTTGGCTGTACGATCTGCTGCAATGGATTTGCGATACCTAATCTTCCAAAGATATTCCGATTGCCGCCAATCCGACGGAAGTTTGACGCGAAGTCCTGTGCGCTTCCGCCCGGGTTCTGATATGTATAGTTTCCGATAAAACCAAACCCAGACGCCCAGCCAAGTCTGTCTTCAAAGGATGAAAGATCAAACTGAGCAGCAAGTTCAATACCTGTTTGGGTAAAGGTGCCTTCGCCATTGACTTGGGTCCTGAATGGAACACAAATACCAACACCTGGAATTGGGCTGTTAATATTACGATCTGCAATCGGATTGAAAATACCACCCTGTTCACAAGGAGGTGTCACGTCAATGTTCAAAACTCCTGTAGCTGGATCCGGATTTCCAGGAGGATCTTCCTGAAGATCAGTAAACAGGTTTGTCCGGCTTTTGTGGAACAAACCGACACTAATCAAGCTAGACGGCGAGAAATAATACTCGGCAGACAGGTCATACGACCAGACACTTTCAGGAACCAGGCCTGGATTGCCTAAAGGGACAACCGTGTTCGAGCCGGTCCCAAAGTTGATTGATGTCGACAGATTGGTAAATCCAGGACGTCGGATATCGCGGGCAATACCGCCGCGTAGTAAGATGTCATCTGTTGCATTCGCGACCACGTTAAATCGCGGCAAAAAGAAATCGTATGACGCACTGGTTTCAGTCTGAGTGACATTTCCCTGGGTGACTGTATTGCCGACGGAATTAATCGTCGTATCAATCCAACGTAGCCCGAGATTGCCGCGAACAGGCATACCAGATGCGCTACCATCAAAGTTGGCTTGAGCATATAAGGCGTGCGTCTTTTCTGAGATATTAAAGAACGCGCTTGTAGTTTCCGATGGTGTTTGAACCAATGGAAGTTGGCGCCCAATGAGATTTGGATCAGCATTATTTGCTATAATTGCCTGGTTGAAGGCATCCACGATAGCCTGCGGATTTTCAAAGGCAAGCTCAGGATCTACAGCCAGATAATCGCGGATGAACAGATCTCGATCGTCGGCTGCATCAAAATTATCAGGTCCCGCGATAATGACGTTTGCAAACTGATCAGCGGATGGCCGATTACGGTCATTCCCATAATTGACGCTGGAAAGCGAGCTGTTCCGCTCCGATGTCGTTTCATTATAACGATAACCGGCATCGATAGACGTTATAAAAGATAACGCGTCTTCCATATCGTAATTGAAATCAAGGCGTGCCGCAGATTCGCGGTTGTCCGCCATACTATTCGTGAACGTCAGACGTCCAAGCTGGTAATTTGCCGGATTAAGTAAATCCTCCGTTGACGGTGAAGAGGTAACGCCTTGCGCGAAGCCAAATTGCAGTGTGTCATTACTCAAGTCAAAAACCACCGGAACACCATTATCCGCATTGCCTGAGCCACCAGGAATGGGCTGTGTGGTATTCGGGTTGATAAATTCTAAGCGAGGACGGAATTGCGGAGATTCTGTTGCCGAGTTTGACGTCGAAGCTTCAATCGTGCCGCTTAGGCGATTTTTAGCAAAATCGAGACCTGCCGAAACAACCGAACTTTTTGTGACCCGCGCACCGGTTGACGTTGAAACCCGAAAGTTCGGATCAAGACCGCCCGAGGTTGTCGGGAAAAGAGTACCGGATAGCGCGGCTTCTACGGAGCCGAGGTCGATCGGCCCATCAGGCCCGTCAATTTCACCAAAATTGATAGTTTCGAAGCCAGTGTAATCGGTCCCGCTGACGACACCACCGTTTGACACACCAGATAAGTCGAGCACATAGCTTTCTTGTGCGCGCTCTTGATCGTTGTAAATCCCGTCAACATAAAACCGCGTATTGTCATTTGGAGAATACTCAAATGTACCATTCAAGTTTATCGTTTCATATTCAAAATTGTCGTAATTTTGTTGGAAGAATTGAATACGCAAATAGTCGAAATCCGTTGAGCTTGCGAAAGCTGGATCGTTCGCCACCGTTACATTGTCGCGGTCTGCGCGCGGATTGAAAAATGCAACATCTTGCTTAGCATAGCTACCACTTAGGACAACGCCCATTTCTTGGCCCTTAGGGTTGGTCCACTTTTTCCCAATCGTTCCTGAAACGCGCGGCGTCACGGTGTCGGCAAGGTCGCTTTGCTCGACCTGAGCACGGAAGGCCATCACACGTTCATCAAGGTCTAAAGGACGGAGTGTTTCAAGATTGATTGTACCGCCGACCGAGCCTTCAATCGTTTTGGCTTCCGGCACTTTCGTAACTTCAACCGATGAAATGAGAGATGCTGGTATATCTTCAAAGCTAATACCCGTACGGCCAAACCCTGAACCGACAGTTGAAACACCGTTAATTTCAGTCCGGTTTGAGTCAGTACCCCGAATCTGTACGCCTGAACCCACGCCTGCTGTCCGTGTGATTTGGATACCTGTGATATTTTCGAGCACTTCAGCGAGGTTTTGGTCAGGCAACTTACCAATGTCTTCCGCTTTAATGACCTCAATAAGGTTATCGGCAGAACGTTTCTCGGCAATGGCACTGGCCAAAGATTGACGAATACCCGTTACGATAATTTCTTCTGGCGGTTGCGCAGTTTGCGCATTTGCCGTGTTGATCAGCCCTGTAAGGGCGGTCAATGCAATTACCGACGCGGACGTCTTATAAACCCGGTTTCTAGATACTTTCATATTACTCCCCTTTTCCTTTTTGACAGGTATGTGATCCTTATATTCGATTCCCTTATCATATTTGATCGTATTTGCGCAATAGTGATTTTAAATGAATTTTTATGACATACTTACAATCACGCAACCTCGATCGCCCCGCCCATTCGATGTGGGCGCTTAAACTCATCTATTATGTATTTCTGACAAAGCTGCGGGGATATCGCCCCGATCAATCACTAGATTTTGAACCAAGAAGAGACTGGAGATCGTCATGTTAAATTGAGCGCAATTGCGTTAGGGTTTCAGAACTCAAAGATACCATAAATGCTTATTCAAATTTCTACACAGATTCGTTCGATGAAAATCACACGGTTACGCCGAACTGCTCCTCCATTCGCATTATATGATCATAACCTTTGACTAATTCTGATTCAATATTCGGGTGACCAACCAATTGTGCTGAGAATACAAAATCCATAGATAGAAATTTTTGTACGTCGACATGTCCTTTGTCACAGCACTCGTGCCCGATCCGGATAAGTCTTATTGATTCCGGGTCTACGATTGGCTTTTCTGCACGTACACTCCGCCTGATAAAACGCATCCATGCCGCAACTCCTAAGAAAAGAATTGGCGACGGCCTGCCAACTTTCAAGTTTTCAAAAAGAGTCTCGAGGATTCTAATAGGAAGTTTTATCGATCCATCCCAAGCAATCTGAGATAAAAAATGTGAGATAGCCGGATTAGAAAACCGGTTTAGTAAATTTTCCACATACAAATCTAAATCCAAATCCTTAGTCGATTTTAAGACCGGCTTGATTTCCCGGCGCAATAAACTCTGTATTTTTGAATTCACTTCGCTGTCATTCATAGCATCATAGACGGTGTCGTAACCCCTCGCTAATCCGATATATGTTAAGCAACTATGCGCTCCATTTAACAATCTCAATTTGGCTTGTTCAAAATTCTCCAGATTGCTTGTAATAGTTACACCCAAATCTTGCAAAACTGACAGATCGTTTTCTCCGGTTTGTTCAATAATCCAGTCAGAATATACCTCCCTCTGAACTGGCCATGCATCCGCGAAGCCCACATCTTTTTCGACTTGAGCTATCAATTTTTCATCTGTCGCGGGCGTAATTGCATCGACCATGGAACAAGGGAATGCGACGGAAGATTCTATCCATTTTGAGAGGTTCCTATCAATTCGAGCCGAAAATGTGACAACGGCATTTTTAAGTTTCACGCCATTTTCCGGGAGGTTATCACAAGAAATAATTATGGGCGGCGGGAGGTTTTCCGCATAACGTATCTGCAAGCCGTAGGTGAGCATCCCAATAACGCTTTTGGGTCGGCTTCCATCCGACAAATCCGCGATGATATCCGAATTGTCGAAGTTTAGATGTCCACGTGAGTCCAAGCAGTATCCTTTTTCCGTTACCGTTAACGTGATTAGTTTTAAGTCCTCAGACAAAAAACTATCTTTCCATGCACCGTCTTCTGCGGTCGAAATCTTTAATAAGCTCCCGACGAGTTGGTAGCTTACTTCACGATCGAGAACCGCCAACGTGTATAGCCCATCTTGCGGGGACAGCCGCTGTTTCAGTGTTTCACTTCTCATGGAAACAGCATGTATGCCCCAGCCTGGATCGCGGGCCAGTAGATCATCAAAATAAACGGCTTGATGGGCACGGTGAAAAGCCCCAGGCCCAATATGTAACACCCCTAATGTGATGGAATTGCGGTCATATTTCAACGTCGACGATTTCGGACCGAGCTTATTTAATCGCGAAACAGCCATTCAAAAACCTCCAACAATTGCGGACTTGTTACGACTACTCACATTGTCAGGCTTTTCTTCCACAGATCCTAAACTTTATATGCTTTTTTAGCGAAATCGTAAGCGAGGCCTTTCGCAATTTCGAAAGCCTCATCTTCTTCCAGCCTATGTTCTGCTACTAATTTGGCAAGAAATGCGCAGTCCACGCGCCGTGCTACATCATGCCGGGCGGGAATAGATAAAAAGGCCCGCGTATCATCGTTGAAACCTACGGTATTGTAGAAACCCGCAGTTTCCGTTGTTTGCTCTCTAAAACGGCGCATGCCTTCCGGGCTATCATGAAACCACCAGGCAGGACCAAGTTTCAACGCCGGGTAATGACCGGCCAACGGCGCAAGTTCACGAGAATATGTCGTCTCGTCCAACGTAAAAAGAATTATAGATAAGCGATTGTCGTCTCCAAACTTATCCAATAGTGGCTTGAGCGCGTCTACATAATCAATTGCACTCGGCAAATCAGCCCCTTTGTCTCTGCCGTAAGTATTGAATATATGAGAATTGTGATTTCGTATTGCGCCCGGGTGAATCTGCATGACAAGCCCGTCGTCGAGACTCATTCCAGCCATTTCTGTCAGCATCTGTCCTCTGAAAACATCAGACTCCGAAGCTGATATTTCCCCCCGAATTACTTTTTCAAAAAGCTCCTGAGCTTCAACTGTCGAGAGATTGGCCGTCGTAGCTCGCAAATGACCATGATCGGACGACGTGGTGCCAATCGCAATAAAATCCTGCCGTCTTTTACGGTGCGCGTTAAGATAGCCGTTCCAATTGCGCGTATTTTCTCCTGTTATTTCGCCAAACAAATCGAGTTCTTGTTGAAATCCTTCATGGTCTGGATCTACAACAGCGTCAGGGCGATAAGTCGATATGACGCGCCCTCCCCATTCAGATTGAACGATTTGGTTGTGATGCGCGAGTTTATCAGTTGCACCTTCTGTTGTAGCAAGAAGTTCGATATTAAATTTATCGAATAGCGCCCTGGGACGAAACTTTTCTCGAGAAAGCGCCTCGCTGATGACATCAAAATAATGATCAGCTGTCTCTTCACAAAGTCTTACGTCCAGATCAAATACCGTCGCAAAAGTATGATCCAGCCAAAGACGCGACGGGGTCCCTCTAAAAAGATGATAATGCTTGGAAAAAAGCCGCCATGCGTCCCGAGGGTCAGCTTTTGAAGGGCCGGACAATGAAGCCACACCTAAATCATCAAGTGAAATCCCCTGACTGTATAACATTCTGAACAAATAATGATCAGGCGCCAACAACAACTCGGTAGGGTTTATAAAATGCTCGTTTTCGGCAAACCATCGGGGATCAGTATGACCGTGCGGGCTAATTATTGGTAAATCTTCAACCGACGCAAAAAGATCGTTCGCAATACTCCTTTGGATGGGATCAGACGGAAAAAGCCGCTTCTTATGAAGTTTCAATTTATTCATTTCGATATTCCCTCAATGTGAAAATGTTCACATTCCGAGCAACTTTAGTCAATTAAGGAATATCCTCGGCGCTAGGAATTATCGATATCTATCATACTGTATATTATACGCGCGGAACTCAGTCGGCCCTTTTTTGGTTCCAATACATTTAATACCGGGAGTTTTAACAGTTTGTATAAAGCAACATCCAATGCGTGGGCGACCTCTACCAGAGATTCAAGCGTCGAGTTTAAACGCCCTGCTATTTGATGCGCCGTCTTATCTATTGGGAACAGCCGATCTGGATTCAACTTTAGAGTTTTCTATCACCACTAAAATATGATCTTGAACAGCCTCGGAAAAATACATCCCCACTAAGTAAATCAACGAATCATTCAACAACTATGATGGCTTGGTAACTTGGAATTCAGCGATCACGTATCGGCGAACAAAATAATTTATTTTTCAAGTGGGAACAAAAGTGGGAACAACTTCTACTATATTATTTTTAGTCTATATATTTCAACGACTTAAGTAAAAATAATGGCGGAGAAGAAGGGATTCGAACCCTCGATACGCTTTTGACGTATACTCCCTTAGCAGGGGAGCGCCTTCGACCACTCGGCCACTTCTCCGTCGCGGGTTAAACCGCATTTCACGAACTGTTTCAAGACTTAAATACCGAAATCCCGAATTTAATGCGGTTCTGCGGCGATTAAAATTCGCTTACGCAAGAGTTCTCGCCTACAGTGCTGACGATCAAAAAACAAAAAGGGGAAATCGTGAATAATTTAGCTAAACTTGCAGCCGCGCTTGTCGGGCTGTTTTCAATCGTGATGGGATTAATGGCCTGGGTTGATCCGGCCAAAGTCGGTGGAATTATCGGCTTGGAAGGCGTCGGTGTCCTGGGCGAGCACAGTTTACGCGGCGATGTCGGGGCGGTATTCCTGGCGAGCGCGCTTGGCTGTGGATTGGCCCTGTTCAAAGGCAAGACGGTGGCCTTGAAAATCCCGATCATTATTTACGGACTGGTGCTCATAGGCCGCTTGATTAGCCTCGTGGCCGTCGGAGCGGGCGAAGGCGTCATGCAACCGATCCTCATCGAAGTCGCTCTGGTCGCTTTATCCATTTTCGCTTATCGGACCTTGAGCAAGGCCTGACCGCGGAGGAAAAGGAGAATCGGAAACGTTGATTATATCGATGTCCGGGAGTCCGTTATTCTGGATTAGAACGAAGTTCCCAGCGTCACGCCATAGGTTGCCGGCTCGCCGAAATACCCAACCGTCAGCCCGCCGAACCCGGGGCCGAAATCAATCGCATTGGCCAAATATTCTTCATCAAAAATATTGCGACCCCAAACCGCCAATTCCACTTCCAACTCGCCCACGGAAATGTCTTTTAACGCAATTCGGCCATCAACGGTCGTGCGCGATTCCACTTGAGACGTGAAGGCGTTTTGCGGCGCAGTCGGAGTTAAAGAGTATGGATAGAGGAAATGCTCACCCGTATGATTGGCGTCGGCACTGACCGCGACCGTGCCGAAATCGGTCTCCGCGACATCCCAGTCAAACCCGACCGAGAAATTGGACTTGGGTGCATGCGGGAATGCGCGGTCATCGGCCACATCCATACCGAATTCAATAAATTCCTTATACTCGGTATCCAGAATACCAAGACTGCCCCGGGCCAGAAATGCGTCTGTGACCTGGAACAGGCCTTCAAGTTCGAAACCATTGATCTGAGCACGGCCTGCATTGCGAATGTCAGACGCCGCTGCGCCTTGGGCGGTAAATACAGATAATTGCATGTCTTTGTGTTTGTTAAAAAACACGGCCCCGTTGAGCTGCACGCGGTTGTCGGCAAACCGGGTTTTAGCTCCGATTTCAAACGAGTCGACGATCTCTGAATCATATGGGCGGACCGTCTCCACCACCGATCCGGCCTCGCCGTTAAAGCCACCGCTTTTAAAGCCCTTGGAATATTTGGCATATACATTGACATTGTCCGCCGCTTGATAACTGAGCGTGACATGCGGGGACAAATTATCAAATTTTGTCTCGGCGGTCGTACCCGCAGGAACGAAGAATGTGTTGGGCGGAAGTCCCATAAAGGTGACAGCTAAATTGGCCCGATCAATCGATTTTTCTTCTTCGGTGTAGCGCAGACCGCCGGACACGGTCAGGGCATCTGTCACCGCCACATCGACTTGTCCATAAGCCGCAATTGCATCGGTTTCAAACGCATAGCGCGAGTCAAACACACTGGCGCCGCCAAAGAAGTTTTGCGGATTGGTCGTGTCGCCATCATCCAAGAAATAGTAAGCCCCCAAAACATAATTGACCTGGCCCATTGATCCGGTCAGCTGAATTTCTTGAGAAAAACTATCATAGCTGGACAGCCGCTGCGTTTGCGCGAGCGGCAGGGGTGAACCGTCGAGATCAAGCGAATCATCCCAACTCATGAACCGCTTGGATGTGATGGACTTCAGTGTCCCGACATCAGTTTCAAGTGAGAAGGTCAAGTTGTGACCTTCAATCCGGCTTTGCTCGAAAGTTTCTCCGTCGGCGGAAACATCGAATTGCCTATCCGGGCTGACATAAAGATCGAGCGGAAAGCCAAAAAATTGACCGGGTGCACCGGGAAAACCGACATAAAACGGCGATGCAGGATCAAAGATATTACCGGGACTGACGCTAATCAATTGCGAGAATGTCGAATTGGTATCGGAGTCACTGATGTCGAAAGTATAGTCGACGCTCAGGTTCTCGGTAATGTCGGAGCTCAAGGCCACCATGAGGCTCTTCTTGTCCAGATTTTCAAATTCGTCCGTCGACAAGGGCCCGGCCGCGAAAACGCCGGGGAATGGATTTTCAATACCGTTGACGATGCCGTCGCGGGTTTCAATCATTCCGGATACCTTGGCCCGCACCGGCCCGATCTGGCCAAAATTCACCGATGCTTTGGCCAGGCGTTGATTGTAATTGCCAAACCCGAATTTAGCTTTGCCGCCAAACTCCTCGGTCGGTTTCGCCGTAATCACATTGATCGCGCCCGCTAACGTATTACGTCCATATAGCGTGCCTTGCGGGCCCCGCAGCACTTCGAGACGCTCAATATCGGCAACATCAAAAATCGCGCCCTGGGTCTTGCCGATATAAGCGCCATTGAGATAAATGCCGACCGTCGGCTCCCAGGTCAATGCCGGGTTGATGGTCACACCGCCGCGGATAGAAATCTGGGCCGCCGTTGTATTGCCCGGCGTGTTTTCGATCTTCAAATTCGGGGCCAGCGTGGCGAGCGATTTGATGTCGGTGATATTGCGGCTTTCTATGTAGTCAGAATCGACCGTTGAAACCGCGATCGGCACCTGCTGCAGGCTTTGTTCGCGTTTTTGTGCGGTGACGACAATTTCATCCAGTTGCGCATTTGCGACCGGGCTGAACGCGATTGAAACGGCAAAAACGGATACGCCAATGAGAGCTTTAGTGTGCATGATCGGTTCCTTTCAAAGGGACTTTGGCCAAGGGGACTTTCTGACAACGGAATGTTGGACGGGACGGGATAAACGGTCATTATGTTGTATGACGTCGTTGGCAACGACGGGTTGACTACGTGAACAATTAAATTTTGTTTGCGCCACCATGCAGATGACTCATACACAAAACTGCGTAAAATGCAAATGCATTTACTACGCAAAATCAGGTTTGTGACGCTCTATTATCTCATTTTGCGTATTTTATTTTAATAATTTTGACTTTGCGGCAAACTCTTGTTTCGCGCCTTAGTCGTTTCCATGCGAGCTTCTAGCATCGGCGTAAGACTTCACACTTGCCAATGCAGTTAGGTGATTTAGGCTAAAAGCATGAAACACCCTGTCACCCTGCTTGGCCTTCCAACCGATAGCAATTCGTCACATTTACGCGGCCCGGCCAGTGCGCCAGCCGCCATTCGCACGCTGATGAAGAGCGGCATGAGTAATCTATGCGCAGAGAACGGCACGGATTTATCCGACCTGACAATTTTTAAAGATGCCGGGGACGTTTCGATCACAGAAACCAAAGATGATTTTGAGGGAATAGCCGAAGCATCATGCGCGGCTTTTGAGAACGGCCCCGCCGTCTTTCTCGGCGGCGATCATTTTGTCACCTGGCCCGCGGTTGAAGGGCTTGTTCGCGCCAGGGACGAACGTGCTCATCTGGTTCATATTGATGCGCATCCGGACCTATATCCAAATTTTGAAGACAATCCCCATTCGCATGCCTCCCC
>JABDMW010000023.1 GCA_013001295.1 Hyphomonadaceae bacterium | reverse complement strand
CCGGATACATCACCTCAAATTCCGCGCCGTAACTTTCCAGCGACCCGGCGTTTGTGACCTTGAAATTGGCACCGTCAAACGTCTGGGTCTGAAAATCGTCATAGTCGACGTAATAGACCGCGCTATTGAAAAATGGGCCTTTGACTCCCAGCTCGAAACTGGTGGCGGTTTCCTCTCCAAACTCTCCGTCAGAGCCGATATTTTCCCGGCGCTGGTTGAACCCGCCTGACTTGAAGCCGCGGCTGGCGCTGGCATAGGCCATCACATCATCATTGACGAAATAGCGCAGATTAAGGGACGGCGAAATCGCCGAGTCGCTGCGCTGGTTATCGAAGAAAATATCCGGCCCGGCTATCGGCGCGAGGTCAACAAGTGATGTTGGCGTGGTGATCTGGGAGCCAATGCGCTTTTTTTCCTCAAAGGTATAACGCAGGCCAAGCGCCGGCTTGAACTTGCTATCGATATTCCAAACGAGCTGCCCATAGGCGGCGTAGCTGGTGGTTTGATATTGGTTGGTATCAATGTTCACAGTCCCTTGCGGAAACAGGCGGGATAGCGGGAAGGTCGGTGTGATCGCAATGTTTTCCACCAGCGGCTGTTCCAGCGCAAAAGTGCCCAGCGAATCAAAATTCGAATGATAGGCGTATAATCCGCCGACATAATCAAATGCCTTTCCCCCCGGAGACGCAACTCGCAGCTCGAGGGAATATTGGTCCAGCTCAACATCTGTGGTGGTGTTGGACAATTGATAGGCCGTAAAATCCCCGTCAAAAGCGCTATCGGATTTATAATTACGCCAAGACCCGATAAATGTCAGAGCGTCCTTGTTTGGTAGGGCTAAGTTCCACTCGGCCGCGACGCCGCCAACGTCCACCTTGTTGTAATATTCGCCGTCAAACCAACGCTCATCCCCGAACGGGTCGGCGTCCGGCGGCGAGAACCCTTCGCTGTCTTCAAAAGCCGTATAAAACAAGACCGGATTGCCTGATGCGTTGAGCCCTAGCTCAGCCTGCAATGCAGCGGAGGGTGTATTTGTAAGCGGCACGTTTAAAGGCGATAGGCCATCATAGTCTATTACGGCCAGAGCGCAGCAATTTGTATCTTCTTTGCTATAGTCCAGTGTCATCAGCAGCTCACCCGCCGAGTCCAAATCCAGCAGGACGCGAGTTTTAGCGCCCCATTTGTTGACATTATTCACATCTTCGCCGGTGTAGCTGTTGGTGTGAAGCCCGTCGCCATTGACCAGGTAAGCCGTCGTTCGCATGGCATGACCGGAATTGCCCAGAGGGGTATTTAACATGCCGCGAATTTCTTTGCGGTCATCATTGGCATAGGTCAGCGCAAGTTCGCCTTCCTGTTCCATAGAGGGTTTATGTGTGAAAATACTGATGGCACCTGCGGCAGTGTTTTTGCCGTAGAGCGTGCCCTGCGGGCCTCGCAAGACCTCAACGCGCTCAACATCGACGAGATCAACCAGGCTCATGCCGGCCCGGCTCTGATAGACGCCATCTATAAATACCCCGACACTGGGATCGATACCCGAATTACTGCCAGGCGAGCCGATACCGCGGATGCGAATGGCGGTCGCGCGGCTTCCAGTTCCGGTTTTAATGCTCAGACTCGGCGTATAGTCCTGCAGCTCCGTCAGGCTATTTACGCCGGCATTCTCCAAGAAATCGTCGTCAAAAGCCGACAGAGAAATGGCAACGTCCTGCAGCCGTTCCTCTCGTTTGGAGCTCGTCACAATAATTTCATCCGGCAGAAAACTCTCTGTCTTGTCAGGCGCTTGTGAAAAAGCGGGCGACGAGACAGACGCGGCGATCAAAGCTGCCGTGACGGAAGCGATTGCTGGTGTTTTTTTGGCCATGCTGAAGTTTTGATTACGTCTTCTGGTGAAATTTTTTAGACTTATATGGCAGCTTTTAAGTTTTGTCATACGCCTAAGTCAGTCATTAGAAAAAATCCGGTTCCGGCGGAAACAGTTTTTCGCGGTTATCCATAAGTTGGTCACAGGTTAGAATGTCATCCGGCAAGCGGGTTAGCAAAATCGGGTTCATCTTGGGATCCGGGTGCTGCACGGGGTCTGACGGTTTATTGAGTATTCCCAAATTGGCCCCCAATATAAACTGCTCAGACCGGTCAATGACCGTTCCGCTAATGCGATCAAAAGTTTCTACCGTCATAATATTCTTAAACACTTCCCGGCGGGTTATATAAATTTTGCCTTTAATGAAGCCGCCTATCATCACTCTGACCGTAACGCCGGGTTTACCGTCGCCGTCACTGTCTTCAATATTAGGGTCATTTTTATCGCGCGAGAGCGGTAAATTTGGATCGCCCCGAATACCCAGTAATGTCGGCGTGGCTTCACGCACGATCTGCCATTGACCGTTTTCCAAAAAGAGATCAACGACCTTATCTTCAGGGATAATGGCTTGTGTCGCTTCATCACTAAAGCGCGTGCGCACGGTTTTAAAACTCATCTTATGCTTCGCGCTGCAGAAGCGATCGCGTTCGATAAGCTGATCCCCGTTGACAAAAAACTCCGTAAACCCATAAGAGATCACAAAGGTCCGCATCACGGGTTTAGCGTTGAAATCCTCATACGCCACGACATCATAATGAGCATACCGGCCTTCGATCATGGCCATGGCCTCTGCGCGCGATAGGCTCGAGAAATCCGATAAAGATTTGGCGCTGCTCGGAGAGACGGCACTCGCGCTCGGCCAAGGGAAACTGGTCGTCGAGCAGCCCTGCAACAGACCTAAACCTAAAATCAAAAACAGCGGGCGCAACCCGATGACCGCAGACCGCAAAGAACAGGCCCGCCAGTCGTTTGAATGCAAATCTTTCATGGCAATTGTTTAGCGCTATAATCCGCGACTGCAAGCCGCCAACCCGTTTTTAGGGGAGGACTGCCGCACATATCCCGGACTCCAAAGCTCGACCGAAATCGTAGGGTGTTATGGAGGCCGTAGGCCGTAATGCACCACAGCAATGTATCCGGTGAACGGTCGGTTGAATCTTGGCGTATTGCGCCCTCATCCTGAGGAGCCGATTTGCGGCGTCTTGAAGGACGCTTCATAACACCCTACGGGACGGTGTTTGATCCAACGACCTACCCAAAAACCCGGTCAAAGATCACGTCGAAAAACTTAGCATGATATTCATCGTCAAACATGTCATGGAGGCCGTAGGCCGTAATGCACCATGGCAATGTTTCCGGTCCAATCAGGATATTCAAACCTTATTTTTACCAATTCAGATTATTCTATTCCACAAGATGACAGTCTTATGATTAAAATTTTTATCGGTTTGGGTATGATCGCTATTGGCGTGATTGAACATTTCCAATTGGGGAATAGACGATCCTGGTGGATGTGGACGAATTGGCGATCCAGGGGGTTTCGCCAGGAATTTGGGGATTCCGGGTACGAAAATTTCTCTAAGGTACGTATCCTGCTCCTAATTGGAGCCGGGATATTTTTTATTCTCGATCAGGCCCTCGGGTTTGGGATCTTACCTGAATCCAGACAGTAGTTCCGCTTATCCGTAATCAACTCGTCGCGTTTTCAAAAAAAAGCGACATGTACTTGTTTAAAGGTTTGCCCCAATCCGTGACGGCTAAGACCTTTCTGCGGGCTATTGCATCCAGATGACCGGCCACTCCATACGAAACTCCAATTTCTTGGAAAACTTATCTGTCGATTTCATATCAGGGCATTTTAAAATCATATCGATGCTTAGATCATAAGGAAAGTTTGAACGGTCATAATCGAACGGAAAATCGGCCAGATGAAATTGTCCGGTGTTGTACGCGCCAATTTTTTTGGTCATAGGCAACCCGTCTTTAGCTATAGGATTTACTTCAATTAAATCGACATCGCGTTTTGAGTCTTTCAAGTGAAGTTGCTTGACCGTGAGGGTGCAATTCTTGTTCTTCACACCATTCTTGTAGGATGTATTGATCAGGAGATAGCCTTTACCCTGGGCATCATTGTTATCACCGACAGACACAGGGGCCATCCAGACATACATTTGTCCCCAGTTGAATTTTTGCGGTTTCGTTTTGTAGGTTGGCTTTTTGGGTCCGGCACATCCGGCAAGATTTGAGATGCACAAAAATGTGAGGAGAAAAAAAACAAATTTTTGAGCGGTCTCATTCGTCTTAAAATTCATAGGTCCCCCTTAGCGATCGTGTTGCTTCGCTCAGTTCGAGGCTATAACTTTCACGCGCAATCACTTTGTTTCAGTATTTCCTTTCGATACAAGGCCCAGGGAAACAAATGTCTGTAATAATTCTTCAACTGTCATGTCGGGCATTGTGTGAATGCTTTCGGAAGGGACGAGCGCGAGATTACCTGTCATCGGAATAGGGGCTTGTGGAAGAAACACCATATTTCTTGGCTGTCCATCAACTGTATAAATTTTATTAGACGTCAAAAGTCCCAGGCAATCAACGCCAGCATATTTGCAAGAAACTACGGTCATGGATTTGAGTTCAGGGTCTTCATTATTGCCAAGCAATCGCACGACTTGCGAGACGGGTTTGTAAATATTCCCTATTACCGGCGTGCCGATTAAAAGCCGATCAATGAATGGACCAAAGCTATATTTCAAACGGGCCTGCACGATAACCCCCAACACAATAATAAGAATGATCGCCAAAAATAGGCCCATAAAATATGAGATAAGTTGATGATTATTACCGGTTACAAAAGAGATGGTGTTTTGAAGCGTGCTTCCCAAGGGTGACGCGGGACCTATCAGATAAGCAATTTTTAAAACCAGCCATTTCATAATCACGAAGGTCAAAACAACAGGTAACAGGGCTACCAAGCCTGCTATAAATGTTTTCATTATCCCTGTTTTAGCAAACGGTTTCATAATCGATTCCCGGGTGTGTGATTAAGAGTTTTCTTGAGTCGAACTAATTGCATTTTCGCCTTGCGGCTTAGGTGTAATCATCGGCCTTCGTCGAGACGCCATATTTAAAAATTCAACCGCTACAGAAAACGCCATGGCCGCATAAATATAGCCTTTTGGTATATGAACGCCAAAGCCATCCGCAATCAAGATCATCCCCAACATGAGTAAAAAGGCTAAAGCCAACATAACTATGGTGGGGTTGTTCTTGATAAAACGCGCCAAAGGCTCGGCGGCCAGAAACATAACACCGACGGCGATAACGACGGCCGCAATCATGACGGGCAAATGTGTTGTCATGCCAACGGCCGTCAAAATGCTATCAATTGAAAATACTAAGTCCAGCAGAATGATTTGAACTATAGCGGCGGAAAATCCGAGCTTAGGTTTCGCTGCCTTGAAGACAGTATTGGCAGGTTCGGGATCAACTTTGTGATGAATTTCTGTTGTCGCTTTCCATACGAGAAATATACCGCCGACGATCAATATAATATCTTTGTAGGAAAATGCAGTTTCAAAACTTGGCTTTCCGTAATTGTTTAAATTCCCGGTAAAGCCGAGATCGAAAACGGTTGCGGACAAGCCGATAAGCCATGCGATTATGCTCAGGAGGGCTAACCGCAAAAATAAAGCTAAGCTTATGCCAATGCGCCTGGCACGCACTTGCTGATGTTCGGGGAGTTTATTGGTTACAATGGAAATGAAGATAAGATTGTCTATACCAAGGATTATTTCTAACGTGACTAACGCAAAAAAGGCGGCCCAAACTTCAGGGGCAGTCAATAGTTCGATCATAACGGCCTCAATTCAATCCCAATGCTGCAACAGCTTATAAATATTTCAGCTTGAAATATATTACACTCGCTAAAATAGCCACGGGTTAATGTCACATCGCTCAAATATAATTGGTTGGCGGATCACGTCGAAAAACTTTGCATGATATTCATGGTCAAACATGTTGAGGATTTGCTTGTCGGAGAGCAGCCCGGTGACGTATTTGTCGGCCAGCAGGAGATTGAGAAATTAGCATTCGCCGGCATTACCTTCGGTACGGAATAGCTCCCAGACTTTTAAAACTTATCCAACTTCCGCTCATATCGTCCGGACACCGCGTGGGAAGGGCGGGATCCACGCCAGAGGTGAGGACGCACCCTAATTTGAATTTCAGTTGAAAAACGTGGACTCCGCTCTGCAGCGGGGTGAGCGAAGAAGGGTATACTTCCTACCCAAACACTCGATCAAAGATCATATCCACAAATTTCGTATGATATTCATCATCAAACATATCGTGGAATTGTTTGTCGGGGAGCAGCGCGGTGAAATGTATCATTCTTTCCAACTCACCTCTTGTCGGGAAAATCGCTGAAGCCCTATAGTATCTAAATGAAAAATGAAAATGATCAGCCGGAACTTCTAAATTTATTCAATCACCTCACGAT
>JABDMW010000021.1 GCA_013001295.1 Hyphomonadaceae bacterium | reverse complement strand
GTCATGCCGCGCGAAATACACAGATTTTCGAGCATTTTATACGGACGGGGGGCTTGGCTTTGTGTCAGCGGCCTCGCCTTGGTGGCCATGTCGATCAGGCTCTGATGGCCGACAAAGGCGATCGCGAACCATGTTCCTACGCCCAATAAGGTGTACGGGATGGCCTGCGGCAGCGTGTCGAGGGCAAATGCGAAACCTTCTTGCGTTCCAACCCCTTCAATATAACCGGCCCAAAGCAAAAGGCCGGCATAGATCAGCGCTAAAATCAGCACCGGGAACATAATCAGCAAAACGATGCTTTTAAGATTATTGTTCCAGATGTGAGTTTTCAGGCCGTATGCGCCCATGATGATGTCCTAGAATGTAACCTCAGGCGGCGTCATCAGGACTTCACGGCCTTCCGGTGATTCAAAGAATTCACGCTCATTGAAGTTGAATGGACCAGCGATCATATTGGCCGGGAATTGCTCGCGACCGGTATTATATTCCTGGACCGCATTGTTGTAGAAACGACGTGCGGCGGCAATTTTGTTTTCAACATCCGATAACTCGTCCTGGAGCTGCAGGAAGTTCGTGTTGGCTTTTAATTCGGGATAGGCTTCCGCAAGTGCAAACAATTTACCCAAAGCCTGACCGAGCATGCCTTCAGCGGCTGCTGTTTCACCGACACCTTTTGCAGACGCAGCTGCGTTTCGAGCCGCAACCACTTCAGCAAATGTTTCCTTTTCGTGTTTGGCATAGCCTTTAACGACATTAACAAGATTAGGGATTAAATCCTGGCGTTGTTTCAACTGGACTTCGATATCGGACCAAGCCTGATTACAAGTCTGCCGCAAAGCGACCAATCGGTTGTAAATTCCGATAATGATAAAAACCAATAGGACAATAACGCCCAAAATCACCCATAATGCACTCATGCAAAGCCTCCTAAAATGCCCGTTTGTTCCCTATTAACTTAAGGGGGCATGGGCAATATTACAAGTTATAAGCGTTTATCCGTGGCAAAGACGCCGGCCCGTGAGAAGCCCCGCGGCGCCATTCGACCTGCTTGCGCACGCTTGCCAACCAGGGTCTCCCAATCGTTAACAGCATTGCGCCGACCCGATGAATCGATAAAGTTCAGACCGTCCTCTTCCTTGAATGTTGTGATGTCCGCCAGTCCGCCATCTTTGAATTTCTGTAGCCGGACACCTTTGCCGCGCCCCAGGACGGGAAGTTCGTCTACATCATAGATCAGGATTTTTCGGTTCTCGCCAATTGAGGCAAATTTTTCGCCACTGACGGCAATACACCGCAAGCCTTCCGCATCGCCTTTGACGTTCAGCGTTTGCTTGCCGCCTCGTTTCGACGCGATAATATCCTTTTCATCAACCCGGAACCCGTAGCCCTCGCTCGATGCAACGATGAGCTGTCGCTCTGGATCGTGCACGAACAGCCCGAGCGGGACATGATCATCCTGCAAATCGACCATAAGGCGGATCGGCTCACCATTCCCGCGGCCTCCGGGGAGTTTATCGGCGGATAATGTATAGAATTTACCATTGCTGGCGAACATGACAATTTTATCATTGGTATATGCCGGGACAGCGAATGCGGCCTCGTCACCTTCTTTGAATTTGATACTCGACATGTCCTCGACCTTGCCTTTCATGGCCCGGATCCAGCCCTTTTCAGACAAGACAACTGTAATCGGCTCTTTCGGGATCATAGCGGAGCTCAAGTCAATCTGGATATCAGGCGCATCGGCAAAAGTTGTGCGACGGGCTCCCAACTCGGTATTCAGACCATAAATGTCACGGACCTCGCGAATTTGTTCGGCAATTTTTTTCCACTGCAGGTCTTCCGATGCCATCAGTGTTTCAAGCTCTTTTTTTTCAGCTGCCAGTTCGTCGAACTCGGTCTGGATTTCGATTTCCTGTAGCTTGTTCAATGCCCGTAAGCGCATATTGAGAATAGCGTCAGCCTGTCGTTCCGTCAGCTTGAACTTCTTGATCAATTCTTGTTTGGGCTCATCTTCGAAACGAATAATCCGGATGACTTCATCAAGGTTTAGATAAGCGATCCTGTAGCCTTCGAGGATCTCCATCCTGTCTTCGATTTTTCCAAGTCGTTGACGGGTCCGGCGTTGTAAGACCTCACGGCGGTGATCGAGAAAAGACTGCAACACTTCCCGCAAGCCCATCACGCGCGGCGTTCGAGTCGCATCCAGTACATTCATATTGAGCGAGACCCGGCTTTCTAAGCTGCTGATTTTAAACAGGCTTTCCATCAGGAGCTCAGGGTCGACATTCTTGCTCTTTGGCTCCAGGACAACGCGGATATCCTCTGCGGACTCGTCGCGCACATCAGATAACCAAGGCGCTTTCTTCGTATCGATGATTTCGGCGAGTTTTTCGATCAGTCGGGATTTCTGGATTTGATACGGAATTTCAGTGACCACGATCTGCCATTGGCCGCGGCCAAGCTCTTCGATTTCCCACCGCGACCGGACTTTAAACCCGCCCCTGCCCGTCGCATAAGCTTCCATCATGCTGTCTTTAGGCTCGACAATTATTCCGCCGGTTGGGAAATCAGGCCCCTTTACATGATCCATCAAGGTCTCGATGCGGGCTTTGGGCGCCTTGATCAGATGTAAAGCTGCGTTGCAAAGCTCGGCCGCGTTGTGCGGCGGAATCGACGTCGCCATCCCCACAGCGATTCCGGTTGATCCATTGGCAAGCAGGTTTGGAAATCCTGCCGGAAGGACGACCGGTTCTTCGTCTTCTTCATTGTAGGTGGCGGTGAAGTCGACGGCATTTTCATCCAGCCCTTCCAGGAGCGCCTTACCGGCTGCGGTCATCCGCGCTTCCGTATACCGCATGGCGGCGGCACTATCGCCGTCAATATTGCCAAAATTCCCTTGGCCATCAACAAGCGGATACCGTGCGGAGAAAGTCTGAGAAAGTTTGACAAGAGCATCATAGATCGATGCATCACCATGGGGGTGATATTGCCCCATGACATCGCCGACGATCCGCGCGCATTTTTTGTGCGCGTTTTCCGGGTTTAGTTTGAGTTGACGCATGGCGTAGAGAATGCGGCGGTGAACCGGTTTCAAACCATCTCTGACATCCGGTAGCGCCCGTTGCGTGATCGTCGACATGGCATAGGCAAGGTATCTGGCGCTTAACGCATCATCGATGTTCTCTTCGAGGATATTCATACCAGGCGCACCGGAATCGCCGGAATTCTTATCTTTGGTACCGCTCATGGGAAGGCCTTAATTGATTCGAGATGATATTACAGAGTTCACACGTAAAAATCCTATAAAACAGCGGCAAAATCGCACTTATTCGGAAGATTCTTGTGCAGCTGTCAATAAGTCGACAAGCCGATTGCGTTCCGGAGGCGTTTCCTTGTTCATGGCATGAAAAACTCGTGTTTCGAGGAAATAGCCGGTCAGATCCAGCCCCTTGACAATATCACCTGGCTGCAAGCGGTTTGTACCATTTAGAAAACCGGGAAGCGGGATCATTTTATCGAGATAAGGTTCAGCAGCGCCCGCGCTGACCGCCCTGCCCGACCGCGGACTGATATGTGTCAGGTTTTCGATACTGCCTGTTGCAGCGCATTTCGACAAATCGAGCCCGTATCCAAGCGCCTGAAGAAGCGCGAGTTCAAACCGGATATAGAGTGCCGGCCAGATATCCAGATCGTGTAGATTGTCGAGTAAAATCTCGAAAACGGTATACAGGTTTTCATGGGATTCGCGTTCCGGCAAAGCCGCCATGCATAAGGCTGAAATGGAATTTAATCCGGCCAGCGACGTGCGGTGTTCCATGAAAATCGCTGCCTGGGCGTCAAGAGCTTCGACATTGAAACTGCCCAAATGTTCGGACAATCGCGCTTGCCACCGTGCGGTTACCTTGTTTCCTGGTTGTAAAACAGGTCGCAGTCGGCGCGAGCGACCGCCGCGCACCAATCCCGCATGCCTGCCTCGTGTTTTTGTCAAAATATTGATAATAGCCGACGTCTCACCGTGGGGTTTGACCGCAAGAATATATCCTTCTTCAGTCCAGTCCATTTACCTAGACCCGTCTGCGTTAAACATCAAATTCCAAACCAAAATCAGTGTATTTGGTCTTATCTTCAGTCCAGTTCTCTCGGACTTTGACAAACAGGAAAAGGTGGACTTTTGCACCGAAGCTTTCGCTCATATCCCGGCGCGCCGCCTGTCCGATTTGTTTAATCGTCTGGCCGTTCTTACCCAGAACGATGGGTTTTTGAGATTTTCTGCGCACATAGATGATCTGGTCAATCTTGATCGATCCATTTTTTTGGCGCTTCCAGTTTTCCGTTTCAACATGACTGGCATATGGAAGTTCATCATGTAGTCTTAAAAACAGTTTCTCACGCGTAATTTCAGCGGCGAGAAGACGGGCCGGAATATCGACGGCTTGGTCTTCCGGATACAGAAACGGTCCCGCGGGCATGGCCTCAGCCAGCGCTGTTGAAAGATCACTGATCCCGTCACCCTCGAGCGCTGAAATCAGAAAGACATCCGTATAAACACCGGTTTCTTTGAAGGTTTTTATCAGAGCCAATAGGTTTTCGCGTGGCAAGAGGTCGATCTTGTTCAACGCGAGAAATGTCTTGCCTGTTATGGACGTCTTCTTCAGCCCCTCAACTACACGGTTTGTGTCTTTAGCTGATTTTTTGTCCTGAGCAGACGGGTTGTTGCCGGCTTGCACATTAAAATAGGACGGAGCATCAACGACATGGACAATGGCATCTGCGTCTGCGGCGCCGGTCCAGGCGGCATGTACCATGGATCTATCCAGCCTTCCTTTAGGCTCAAAAATCCCGGGCGTATCCACGAGGACCACTTGTGCATGATTGAGCATGGCAATGCCGCGGATCTGGTAGCGTGTCGTCTGGATTTTGTGAGTGACGATTGAGATTTTTTCACCAACCAGGGCATTGACCAAGGTTGACTTGCCGGCATTCGGTGCGCCGATTACGGCTGCAAATCCCGCTGATGTCTCTTGTTTATTTGGCGTGTTCAAGATTTCCACCCATCTGTTTCAAAATTAGCGCAGCTGCTTTGCGTTCGGCTTCTTTTTTTGATTTTCCAACGCCGTGAGCCTTTCCAAGACCCTCAACATGGACTGAAATTTTGAAGGACGGGTCGTGATCTGGCCCGGACCTGTCTTGGACGCTATATTCGGGAGCGCCGTATCCGGCCGCCGAAGCGCTTTCCTGCAATTCGGTTTTCGGATCCTTGGCACTGACATCGGCGATCTTGTTGATGCGCTCTTTCCAAAACGTGTGAAAAAATCGTCTCGCCTCGTCATACCCGCCATCAATATAGATCGCTGCCAAGACAGCTTCGCATGCATCGCCTAAGATCGACGTTTTATCACGCCCGCCGGATCTGACTTCTGACGGGGAAATAAGCAAAACTTGTCCTAATCCTATTTTCCTGGCGACAGAGGCGCAGGCTTCTTTGCGGACAAGGGCGTTTAGACGCCGCGCCATGCCACCCTCATTTTCAAAATTCATATGATAGAGCGCTTCTGCCGTTAAGAGACCCAGGACACGATCGCCGAGAAATTCCAATTGCTCATTGTTGGCTTTTTTACGTCGCCCATCACCATATGACGAATGTGTCAGCGATAGAAGACCGAGATGTTGATCCTTGAATTTGTATGCGATCGCCACTTCGAGCCGAGCTAGTCGCTTCATCGCTGTCGCAGATATTTTTTTCGCCGGTGCGTCGGTCATCTAAGTCCCTTAAAAAGTCGATCGCCCCGTATATTCCCCCATGTCCATGGTTGAAACAGCTTAAACTCCTCATTGACTGCGAGTAAAACAAATTCTGCACGTCCAACCATATTAGTTGCCGGAACCAGCCCGACACCGCCCAGCTTTACCGGCCGACGACTATCCAATGATCGATCGCGGTTATCCCCCATAAAAAAATAGTGCCCATCAGGAACCTCAAAAACAGGCGTATTATCCGCTTCGCTACCGATGACGGAATCTATAACCAAATGTGCATTGTTACTGTCCGCAAGTGTTTCCTTATAAATCGTTGTTCTGATAAAATTACCGACCTCGTTGGCTTGGGTTTCTTCTGCTAGCTGACGGGTGTGTTGCGCGACACCATTGAGATGCAATTTCCCGTCGATCATTTGGACTGTGTCACCGGGCAATCCAATAAGCCGCTTTATAAGATGGTCATTTTTATCGTTGAGTTTGAAGACAATTATATCGCCTCTCTTGGGGATACGTTCCAGTTTTCGTCCGGTTTCAATTGGTAGAACGAATGGCGTTGCGGCATACTTCCCATAGCCAATCGAATATTTTGAAGTGATCAGATAATCACCTTTGTATAATGTCGGTTCCATTGATGCGGACGGAATGTGAAACGGTTGAAATAAAAATGTTCGGATCGTGAATGCAATTAAGATGGCCAGCACCACTATTTTGATAATCTCAATCAGAAATCCCAAAGCGGACATTTTATGTTCAATTGTATCCGACATTAAAGCCTTAACGGGCTTCAAATACGGCAAATGCCTGGGCATAAGGAATGTCGTCTGACAGGCTGATATGAACCCTGTATTTTTGCCCTTTTTTCAAGCGAGACTTTGCGCGCGTCTTCGCCGCACCGTGTAATTTGATTTTTGGGCGCCCTGACCGGTTTTTAACAACTTCCACGTCTTGCCAGGACAGTGATCCGGTCTTGCTACCGGCCAAGGCTTTAGCGACCGCCTCTTTCGCTGCAAATCGTTTCGCGTAACTGGCAGCTGGATTGGCTTGGGCATCAGCATACTCTCGCTCACCCGCAGTGAACGTTTTTTCTTTGAAGCGATCGCCGTATTTTTCGAGGATGCTCTCAATACGCCTGATGTCGCAAATATCGGTGCCGATACCTTTGATCATTAAATCGAAATCCGTGCTTGATCCATGCGGTCCCGCATTTCTTTTAAGGCTGCGGGTAAGCCTGAAAATATGGATTCGCCAATGATGAAATGCCCAATATTGAGCTCCATGCCTTCAGGGATTGCTGCGATTGCGCCGACATTATCGAATGTCAGGCCATGTCCAAAATGCACTTCCAAACCCATATCTGACGCCTTCTTCGCTCCTTCCTGCAACTGGTTCAATAACTGATCGGCTTTTGCTTGATCGCCGTCATCCAAAGCATGTGCGTAGGCACCAGTGTGGAATTCGACGACTTGTGCACCGCATTTTAGACTGGCGTCGATTTGATGCGGCAAAGACTCGATAAACAGTGAAACCCGGCTGCCATTATCACTGAGGTCTCGTATAATCGGCGTGATCTGGTTATGATGGCCGGCCGCATCCAACCCGCCTTCTGTTGTTCTTTCCTCGCGTCGTTCAGGCACCAAGCAAACAGCATGCGGTTTCAGATCAATGGCAATTTTTGCCATTTCCGCCACGGCTGCCATTTCCATGTTGAGAGGAATGTTCTTCTCAAGGCACAGTATCTGCAATCTGGCAAGATCGTCATCTGAGATGTGTCGGCGGTCTTCACGCAAATGGGCAGTAATGCCATCCGCACCATTCTCAATGGCGAGACGGGCCGCATCGACTGGATCAGGGTGAACGCCGCCTCTTGCATTTCTAACGGTGGCAACGTGATCAATATTCACGCCTAATCGCGGAAGAGACACTAAGCCAGTCCCCGGCTTCCCGGTTTTATAGCCGGGATTTTTTCAAGCTCGGGTGGCAATTCATTCACTGCATATGACGGGAATTTTTTGCTCGCCAAACTGATCAACGGGACGCCGATATCGGCCTCTCCCGCCGAGCGGTCAAAGATACAGGCTCCTGCAACGACTTTGGCACCAGTTTTGTTGATCGCGGCAATGCATTCACGAGAGCTTAGACCTGTCGAAACAATATCCTCGACCATTAAGACTTTGGCACCCGGCTCCAGTGTAAATCCGCGACGCAGTGTAAATTCGCCGTCTTCGCGCTCGACGAATATTGATTCAAGACCCAGATGACGCGCTGTTTCGTATCCAGGAATGACGCCTCCCATCGCAGGCGCTACGATGATGTCGGGCATTTCAGCGAGCTCGGACTTTACCTTTTCGGCCAAAGCCTTACAGACTTTTTCGGTCAGAGCCGGGTTTTTAAACACGAACGCTTTTTGCAAAAACACAGGGCTCCGCCGTCCTGATGAAAGGATGAAATGACCTTCAAGCAATGCGCCAGCCTGTCTGAAAATATCTAAAACGTCATCTGTTTGCATCCAAGTGCCTTATATAGAGCCTTCGCTGGTATTAGCGCGCGCTCGTCTTACCGTGACTACATAGGCACTTGCCCGCATGGCTGCAACAATTTGTGAGAGATGTTTTGCGTCCGTCACTTCAATATCCATGACCATATCAAAGAACGATGGCGAACGTTTCAATGTATGGATATTGGTCAGATTGCCACCGGCTTCACCAATAATGGTGGCGATCGCGGCCAAAGCGCCTGGGACATGTTCAATCGTCGCGGTTATCTGGCCAATGGATGCGGTATTGTCAGCACCGCGTCGCCACGCTAGATCAAGCCAGCTATCAGGTTCATTTTCGAGCTCAGCCAAAAGGTCACAGTCAATCGTATGAATGACGATCCCTTTTTCCTTCGTATGGATTCCGACGATTCGGTCACCGGGAATTGGGTAGCAACATTCTCCTAAGTGAAGGCCGACGCCTTCTCGCAGACCTTCGCCTTTCACATAGAACTTCGCGGTATTGTCGTCGATGAGATCGCGGTTTTCAAACTTGTTCAAGTCCTGATTGTGTTTGCGACCCGGGAATACGGCATCCATAAACTCACCAACCGATAGTTTTCCGCGCCCCAATGCAATATATAGATCATCGACCGTATCAAAATTCAGTCGCTTTAGCGTATCCCGGAGGATTGTCTCGCTGAACTCTTTGTCTTCGCGGGCGAATGCATGGTCGACCAACATATACCCGATCGATCTAAACTCCTGGCTCTCGCCTGTACGAGTCAGTCGTCTTAAGGCAGAGCGGGCTTTCCCCGTTACAACCATGCTTTCCCATCCAGGTGTCGGTTCGGGTGTCCCGCCGCGAATGATTTTGACCACATCACCGTTTTGCAATTGTGTGCGGAGCGGACGCTCGCGACCGTTTATGATCGCGCCGATACAGGTATCACCCACTTTGGTATGCACAGCGTATGCGAAATCCAATGGGGTCGCGCCCTGTGGCAAAGCAATCAGTTTGTTTTTCGGCGTGAATGTAAAAACTTGATCCGCGTACATTTCAAGTTTCGCCAATTCCATAAACTCATCGGCTTCACCGCCATGCCCCATCATTTCAACAAGTGGTCGTATGCGATGTAATGGATCAATATCGCCGGCCTTGGACTCATCATAGGAATAACTTTTATTCTTGTAGCTCCAATGAGCAGCCACACCGCGTTCGGCGATATCGTCCATGGCCTGGGTCCGGATCTGGACTTCAACCCGTTGATTGTCCGGGCCTAAAATCGTCGTGTGCAGCGATTGATAACCATTGGGCTTTGGAACCGAGATAAAATCGCGAAACCGTGCCGGAACACAACGCCACTCACGATGCAGAAGTCCCAACACTTCGTAACAGTCAGAGACGTCGTCAACGATGATCCGAAACGCGTATATATCGGCGACGTCTTCGAAGGCAATACCTTGTCTTTGTAATTTTCGCCATATCGCGAAGGGTCGTTTTTCCCGTCCATAGATGCGGGCGTTGACTTTGTTTTTTCCCAATACATCGCGAAGCATAATTGACAGTTGGGAAATTGCGGCGTCCTGGCTCTCCCGCCATGCACTTAATCGTTTATTGATGCTCTCATAGGCGGATGGATTCAGAAATTTAAAAGATAAATCCTCAAGTTCCGAACACAACCGGTCGACACCGATTTTACGCGCCAACGGCGCATATATCTCCATGGTCTCCCGTGAAATCCGTTCGCGACTGGAGGCTTTAGGGTGATATTGCAATGTGCGCATATTGTGCAGGCGGTCACATAATTTCACCAATAGAACCCGAATATCCTTGCTCATTGCCAGAACAAACTTTTGAAAATTCTCAGCTTGTTTGTCTTCGGGCGACAATTCTGTACTGGACAATTCTAATTGCCCCAGCTTGGTGACGCCTTTGACCAGGTCCGTGACCACATCGCCAAATTCAGAGCGCATATCGTCTTCAGTCGTGTCGGTATCTTCCAACACATCATGTAAAAGAGCTGTGCAAATGCTGTCAGTATCCATGCGGAGTTGCGCGGCAATTTGTGCAACAGCTATAGGGTGCGCGTAGTACGGATCACCGGAATGGCGCATTTGTTTGCCGTGCGACTCCATGCAAAGGCGATAGGCCCGCTCAAGTTTCTTGGTGCTGACAGACGGATCATATTTGCGCACCATTGCGGCAAGCGCTGGCGCGCTCAAATAAGGCGCCGTTTCCTTTGAAACGATTTCTGCGGTTACGTTCATGCGGCCCATGCTAATTCCATGAGCGCACGGGCGCAATGTCTAGGATTAATAAAGTCTCGTTTTAGAAACGATTATCAGGACCATTGTCCCGATCGCTCTGCAATGCACGAAGCATATCAGCTTCAGACATTTCTGTCGGAGCGGCTTCGCCGTGTTCAAGAGCGAGCATAGGTGCCTGCTCTTCTTCTTCCGGCATATCGTCATCAATAATGACGCGTTGAAGACCGATCACGAGGCTCTCGCGCAAATCATCAAGTTGCAAGGTTTCTTCTGCAAGTTCGCGTAACGCAACGACAGGCGTCTTGTCATTGTCACGATCAACGGTTAATTCTGAACCGGCAGAAATATTTCTGGCCCGGTGAGAAGCCAGCAAAACAAGATCAAAACGGTTTGGAACCTTTTCTACGCAATCTTCAACGGTAACGCGTGCCATATCTATCTCCGAAGGGAATCGGCCTTAAGGCCAAAAATCAAGTTGTGGCTTATAGAGTGAGTTGTTGCGAACAGCAAGCCCCATAAGCAGAAAAATATGCGCTTATATGAACATAACTTAACACTGAAGTCAGATATTGTTCACTTTTCGTCTGCTAGCGTTGAAACTGGCAAACGGGGGCCGAAAGAATAATTGGAAAGGGTCTGTTATGACTTATTTAAATAAGAAAACCTTGGTGCTGACCTTGGCGTTATCAAGCATGGTTGGACTGGCAGGGTGCGCGACGACCAATGGCAACAATAATACGCTAACAAAAGGTGCGCTTGGCGCGGCAGGCGGCGCTATTGCAGGCGCTATTATCGGGAACAATGCCGGTGACGGCGATGCGCAATCCGGTGCTTTGATTGGCGCGGTAATCGGCGGTGCCGGCGGTGCCTATGCAGGATGCCGCGAAGATGGTGGCTGTGGTGCCCAAAATCAGGGATATCACAACCAGGGTTATCAACAACAAGGGCAATATCAACAAGCGCCAACAGTCAATAAACGCCAATTTTATGATCAGCAAACCGGACGCTATTATTACTACGATCCCGGCAGAAAAGCTGAATACTATGAAAATGGCGAACGTAAATACTAAAGCATTTTACCAAGCCTTTTCATAGGTGTAACCTCGGATAGTTCAAGCCGCGCGATCCAATTGTCGATTGCACGGTTTTTTATTGGGTCGCGCCATTCAGGCGCAATCTCACACAAGGGAAACAAGACAAATGGGCGATCGCACATTCTGGGGTGCGGCAATGTCAATCCTGCCCGATTTAGTGTCAGGCCATGATAATCAAGTATGTCGAGATCCAGCGGACGCGGTGCATTTCTAATCCCTTCCCGCCGGCCAAAGCTATATTCCAGGGTTTTCAAGACCTGCAAAAGTGAAACCGGCCTTAAATCCGTACTGATTTCAATAACCGCATTGTTATATGCCGGTTGGGTCTTCGGATCCGGCCAAGCCGGGCTTTCCCATAAACCAGATACATTGATGACATTGATGCCGCCATCGGCCAATTCTTTGAATAGCAATTGAAATGTTTCGACTGGCGTATGCGACTGCCCATTGAAAACCGAATTTTGATTCGCGCCCAATGCGACGTAAATCGGCAAAATCAGCCTCGTTCTTTCATAAGGCGGGCTTTTTGCTTGTTCCAATCGCGTTTTTTCTGGGTTTCGCGTTTGTCCGCTTGTCGTTTACCAACGCCGACACCCAAGAGTAGCTTCACATATCCACGGTCGTTGAAATACAGCTTAAGCGGCACGATTGTGCGGCCTTTGCGCTGCACCGCCCCCATCAATTTATCGATCTCGCGTCTTTTTAACAACAATTTACGCGGTCGGGTCGGGAGGTGATTGAACTGGGCAGCGGGTTCATAAATCGGAAAATTGGCGTTGATCAGGAAGATTTCTTCGCCTTCAACGGCCGCGTAACTCTCTGCAATGTTGGCTTTACCGAGCCGCAAGGCTTTTACTTCCGTACCGACCAGCGAAATTCCGGCCTCAAAAGTTTCCTCGATATGGAAATCGAATCGGGCGCGCCTATTTTCGGCAATTGCTGAGCCTTTGCCCGCCATATCAGATATTTATGCCCGCATGCCGCATGGCCGCCTCTACCGCTTTTTTCGTTTCATCCGAGCATTCCATAATCGGCGAGCGAACTTCCGGGGTCATTTTTCCGAGCAAGGACATGGCATATTTTGTCGGAGCCGGACTGGCTTCCAGAAACAGATCTTTGAAAAGCCGATCAAGCGCTTCATGATGGATGCGTGCCTTAGCAAACTCACCCTGTGTGCATAGATCGTGGAATTTTGCACACCGGGCTGGAGCCACATTTGATGCGACCGAAATACACCCATGTCCGCCGTGAGCGCGATGACCGAGCGCGGTCGGGTCGTCGCCAGACAATTGGATAAAGTCGTCGCCGCACGCTTTCTTGTATTCTGAGACCCGCGAAATATCTGACGTCGCATCCTTCACGCCAATATAATTTTTGTGTTGTGCCAATCGCCCCATGGTCTCGACGCTGATATCGACGATACTGCGCCCGGGAATATTATAAATCACGATCGGCATATCAACGGCATCCGCGATGGTCTTGAAATGATGATACATCCCTTCCTGACCCGGTTTGTTGTAATACGGCGCTACTGAGAGCCCCGCGTCAGCACCGGCTTTTTGCGCTTTGAGCGCCAGCTTCGTTCCAGTCAACGTATTGTTGGATCCGATACCTGCGATAACAGGAACGCGCTGATCAGCCGCTTCAACGCAAAGCTCGATGACACGAATGTGTTCTTTCACTGTCAATGTCGATGCTTCGCCCGTTGTCCCACACGGAACCAGACCATGGGTGCCCTGCTCGATTTGCCATGCCACAAAGTCTTGAAATGCTTTGTCGTCGACCTTGCCATTTTTAAAAGGGGTCACGAGTGCAGTAATGGATCCAGAAATCATCGATTATTCGCCATGGTTAAATGTTCGTAAATGATAGAGCTTTATGAAATTACAGTAAATATTGGGTTTGGGCATGTTCTTCACTTGTCTGCTGCAGGCTATAGGTTAAATTGCCGTATGATCAATCATCAAAGCACTCTTTTTTCCAGAAAATTCGGTTTGGGGACTTTAATCCTGACAATTGGATGCCTTTTTGTTGCGAATATGGCGATCGCTGAAGTTCCAACCCCGAAACTGAAGCCGGCCGTCGCGAATGCGTCGCAAGTTTTAACCAACAAGGATGCGGGAAATTTCCGTCAAGCAATGCGGGCCATTGAACAACGGAAATGGGAATCGGCGGAAAAGTATCAAAGGCGCGTCCAAGACCCGACGGCCAAAAGAGTAATACTTTGGAAATTGGCCCAAAAAGACCCCGAGATTTCTTTCAGGGACTTAACGGATGTCGTACAAAACCAGTCAAACTGGCCTCGAATGGTATCGATCACGGCAAAAGCCGAAGGTAAGTTGTTTGACCGTCCACTCAAAGCGCAAGACACGATCGATTGGTTTCAAGGCCGCGAACCCATATCGGGTGAAGGTCGTGCTGCGCTCGCGGATGCCTATTTCAAATTGGGCAAAGACGATATCGGAAAAAAATGGTTGCGGTCTGCCTGGCGCGAGAGCCGACTAACCCGTGACCGACAGCGCAGAATTTACGCACGCCACAAAGACAAATTATCCGAAGCCGATCATGCGGCACGAGCCGATCATCTCATTTGGCTGGGACGTAGGTATTTCGGCAGTGCAAACGGACTTCTCAGCATGATGAATTACTCCGACAAAGCGCTTTCTGATGCGCGCATGCGGGTTTCGTCTAACCGGTCAGGCATGGACGCAGCAATAAAAGCAGTCCCCGCAGCCCTCAAGAACAATGCAGGCCTGCTCTATGAACGGGCAAGATGGCGCCGCAAGCGGAAATCCGAAGAATATGCGTTGCCTGTTTATCTGCAAATTAAAACGCCGCCAACCAGCGAGACAGGGAAGAAACGTCTTTGGCGCGAAAAGAAATTGATGACGTATTGGGCACTCAAACATAAACGCTATGATGATGCTTATAACCTTACGCTACATCACGGATTTGATCGCGGTGTTGAATTTTCAGAAGCGGAATTTCTAGCCGGGTGGATTGCGCTAACGAAACAAAATAAACCGGAAGTCGCTGCCAAACATTTTGCTGACCTCAAAACAGGCGTATCCTTGCCGGTATCTTTGGGACGCGCCAGCTATTGGCAAGGTCGCGCTGCAGAACGCTCAGGCGATCCGAATGCGACGGCATATTATTCGGAAGCCAGCCGTTACCCGAATGTTTATTATAGCCAGCTCGCTTCTGAGAAACTAAATCGAGGCTTTGCTCAACTCAATTTGCCGCAAGAGGAAATGGGCGACGATATTCGTGCTCAGTTTGAAAGTAACGAATTGATCAAGGCTCTTCGCATGGTCGGCGAAATTCGAGACGAGAGAACCTATAACCAGATTTCATTCCATCTTGATGACGAGTTTCAAGATAAACGGGAGCTGTCACTGCTCGCCCAGCTTAATCGGGATTTTGGCTATATGAAACCGTCGGTTCGCGCAGCCAAACAGGCTGGCCGGTTAGACACGATGCTGACTGAAACCGGCTATCCAAAACCGGAAGTTTTCTTAAATCTTCCAAATATTTTCGATATCCCGTTTTCATTGGCTATCGCCAGACAGGAAAGCGAGTTCAATACATCTGCCGCCAGTCACGCCAATGCGTATGGGATGATGCAGATGATTAATGCGACTGCCAAGGCGACAGCGAGAAAAGCTAAACTCCCCTATCGCCGATCCTGGCTGATGAGCGATCCGGAATATGCAGCCAAGCTCGGTTCACATCATCTTAACGACCTGCTCGATGAATTTAATGGCTCTTATATTATGGCTGCAGCCGCATATAACGCCGGATCCAGCCGGGTAAAACGCTGGAACCGAGATTTTGGCGACCCGCGCAAAGGGCAGATTGATCCCATTGATTGGGTTGAAAGCATCCCCTATTCCGAAACCCGTAATTATGTACAGCGGGTGATGGAAAATTTGCAGGTATATCGAGCGCGCCTCAATTACAATCAAGCTGAACTGAAGCTCACGCAAAATCTATCCCGCGGGGCCCACTAGAAATTCAGCTTTTGCTTGATCAGCCAGGGCAAAGACTTTGGGGTCAACGTTTCCGCCAGATAGAATAACGCCTATATTTGCGCCCTTTTCGGCTTTAAGCTGACTTGACAAAACGGCGGCCAAGGCTGTCGCCCCGCCAGGTTCCAAGACAACACCCGTGTTTTCATGCATGACAGCCATGGTCAAAAGCGCTTCATCATCCAGAACCGGAAACACGGCATCCAAAGAGTGCTTGTTAATCGCGAATGTAATGCGGCCCGGTGATGGCGACAGGAGCGCGTCACACAGGCTGGGGATATGGTGTTTGTTGATCTCCCGGCGACCGGATTTGAGGGACCTGACATGATCGTCATAATGATACGGTTCCGCCCCATAGATTTTTGTTCGGGGCGATAATTCACGAAACGACAAAGTCAGTCCCGCACACAGGCCGCCACCGCCGATCGGCGTAATGACGGCGTCCAGATCAACGCCCATATCGGCGCACTGATTGGCGAATTCCAACCCACAACTCCCCTGTCCGGAAACAATGTACGGATCGTCGTAAGACGGCACAACGATCCTGTTTTCCGTACGTGATATGTCATGTGCGATGACTTCCCGGTCTTTTCGGAGCGGGTCATATTCCACAATCTTGGCGCCGTGGCTTAACGTGCCCTGTTTTTTCTTTTTTGGCGCAGTCGTTGGCATAACAATGGTAGCGGATATACCGAGCTCTTTGGCCGCGAGCGCAACACCTTGCGCATGATTTCCCGATGAAAATGCGACAACGCCCCGATCTCGTTCGTCAGTCGTCATGGCTGACAACCGTGAATAAGCTCCGCGATATTTAAATGTCCCGGTCTTTTGTGCCGTTTCATTTTTCAAAAACAAATTATACCCGCAAATCGCATTCAGTTTTTGATTTTGCAGAACCGGCGTTTTCAACGCATGTCCTTCAAGTCGGGCGGTAGCTTGCAACAAGTCGACATAGGTTGGGATTTCTAGTTTCATGACCTAAGCCTTAGTCGGCATTTCTACAGCTTTCAACAATGTTAATTGACGACCACGGTAGAGTGTTTACAAACAATATGAAACAAATGGCATATAAGCGGAGGAACCCATGCAAGGTTTAATGATGAAACGCGAGCTGATGATCAGCGATCTGATTGAGCACGCGGCGACCAACCATTCTAATCAGGAAATATTCACGCGTGAGACCAATGGGTCCGACCACCGCTATACATGGGCCGAATGCGCGGCCCGTGCCAAGAAACTGGCCAATGCCCTGTTGGATGCAGGCGTTAAACCGGGAGACCGGATCGCAACGATTGCCTGGAACAATTACCGTCACGTCGAAATTTACTATGCCGTTTCCGGCATTGGTGCGATTGTCCACACCATTAACCCAAGGCTTGATCCCAAACAGGTCGCCTGGATGATTGGTCACGCCGAGGACACATGGTTGTTCTACGATACGACCTTTGCGCCCCTGGTCGAAGGCGTTGCTTCTTTCTGCCCATCAATCAAAGGCTGGGTCGCCATGTGCGATACCGGCGAAATGCCAAAGGGAGAGGTTGAGGCCCATTGCTATGAAGCCTTTATCGATGGACAACCGGACACGATTGAATGGCCGCGGTTTGATGAAAACACCGCCTGCACGCTGTGCTACACGTCCGGGACAACCGGTAACCCGAAGGGTGTTCTATATTCGCACCGTTCAACAATTCTCCATGCCTGGGCCGCGTGTGCAAAAGACGTGATTGGATTGTCCGCCAGCGATGTAGTTTTGGCGGTGGTGCCGATGTTCCATATTTCAGCATGGGGTCTGGTCTATTCGGCGGCCATGATGGGTACGAAAATGGTCATGCCGGGGCCTGGCCTGGATGGGAAAAGCCTAACCGACATGATCCGCGCCGAAGAAGTTACGCTTATGGCGGGTGTGCCGACAGTTTGGCTCGGTATTCTCAATCATCTTCGCGAAGAAGGTGGAAAACTCCCAACCGTGACGTCTGCTTTGGTCGGCGGTTCAGCTCTGCCTGAATCTCTTTTACGCGCCTATGAGGACGAGCTCGGTATCCGGATGCAACAAGGCTGGGGCATGACGGAAACAAGCCCGTTGGGCGTTACAAATGCGCCGCTTCCGGGGCATGAGCAGCTGTCGCGAGACGAAGAAGTCGCCGTAAAACTCCTCGCGGGCCGGGCTATATTTGGTGTCGATATGCGCATTGTCGACGACGAAGATCAGGAATTGCCGCGCGACGGTGAAACTTCAGGACATCTCCATGTCCGCGGTCCCTGGGTTGCCAGCGGTTATTATAAAGGTGCCGGCGAGGATGCATTTACCCATGATGGCTGGTTCCGTACCGGTGACGTGGCAGCACTGCATCCTTCAGGACATTTGGAAATCACGGACCGTTCCAAGGATGTGATCAAGTCCGGCGGCGAATGGATCAGCTCGATTGAGGTGGAAAACGCGGCAATGGATCACCCTGAAGTCGCCATGGCGGCCTGTATCGGTGTGCATCATGAAAAATGGCAGGAACGTCCGCTATTGATTGTTCAACCCGTTCCCGGCAAATCACCGGCTGTAGATGAGATTAAAAAAGCCATCGGCGCAAAAGTCGCAAAATGGTGGATCCCGGGCGACATCGTCTTTAAAGACGCCCTTCCCCTGGGTGCCACGGGTAAAGTTCTAAAACGGGAACTGAAGACCGAATATAAAGATTATGAGCTGACGGGCTGATTTAACGTTAGGCCCGATTGCCCGCTCTGGCGGCAAAGTCGGACGTCCTGATCGCATCCTGAAAGCGGAATATCTATCCCCAAACCGGACATTCCGCGAGTGGCTTATTACGCCCAAAAACGGCCGCTGGTAATGTTTGTCAAAATGGCGGTTTCTATCCAAATCAAGCCTCTCAACCATCAACTAGACACAATTATGTAAAGCGATATATTCCGACTAAGAGATTAGGGGCGCACTATGTTACTTCGCAGTATTACAAAACACGTTAAAGACCAGAATTGGTTCGCAGTCGCGCTCGATTTCCTGATCGTTGTCTTCGGAATTCTTATTGCCTTTCAGATCACCAATTGGAGTCAGGACCGCCAGCGAGACAGGAGCGAGCGCGCTTATCTGGAGCGCCTGCATACCGATATTGTTGAAGTTACGGGCCGCCGTGCCCGTTACGATCGTTCTCGCCCTACCACTGTTGAAGTGCTTAAGGTCATTGTTAAATATGCGAACGGTTATGGCGATGAGCTTGATTTGTCAGTAGTATACCCCGCTTTGAAGCGAGGGTTTCCACCCGAATTAGAAGCGACCCCCGAGCTTTTAGACTCGCTTGTGTGCAATACGATTGAATGGTCAGCCTATCTCACACTACCGCCCGCAGCCTTGCCGACGGCCACCGAATTAATCTCGGCTGGCCACCTCGATCAAATCGGAGCCGAGGAGGTCAAGCTGGCCCTGTTATCCTATCTGCAACAAGTGAGCAGAACAAAAGATCATGTAGCAATAACGCAGCAGACCGTTATATTCTTGGCGAATCAGTATCCTGATCTCATCAAAGCTCGATATGGTTCCACGATAGAACCCGGTGGAATAATTTTGTCAGAATTCACCTGCGATTATGAAGCAATGCGCGAAAATAGCGCCTTTTTGAATGCGCTGAACATCAATCTGTCTGCCTACTCAGAATACACAAATATCAGCGTCCTGCCAGTCAGCGAAAAACTCTCCCTGCTTCACGAGGAAGTCGATCAGGCATTGAGCATTGACCACAGCAGCGAGGCTGATTGATGCGACGACACCGCGTCAGGCACGAAGCTAGAGATCGAAATTTTTTACGCGACGGAATTTGACGCCCTGGCGCCGAAGACGATGAGCCAGAGACAGGAGCCAATCTCTCCAATTGAGGCGGGTTTCGTCACATCTGGCTCCAAACCTCAATCAAAACTGAGCGGTTCAGCCAATGTGTTGCAGCGACCTGTTGAACTCACACCCCTCAGAAGACATCCGAATAGATCGGGCGAAGATCCGATTTTAGGAAATTGCAGACTCAGCCTAGTCCAAGAAAGTCGAAATATCGTCGAGGCTTTTTTTGATCAGCGCGTGTTTCGGCACGCGTGCATCTTTGGCTGGATAACCGGTCACCAATAACACGAAAGGTTTTTCACCCTTCGGACGCCCGCAAATTTCTGTCAGAAATCCCATGGGGGCCGGTGTATGGGTCAATGTGCCCAACCCGGCTGAATGTAAGGCCGTAATTAACATGCCGGCCGCCAAGCCCACGGACTCGGTCACATAATAATTCTTTTTATCCATTCCGGCTTCAACACCGCCGCGTTTTTGCGCGAAAACCGCAATCAGCCATGGCGCGGTCTCCAGAAACGGTTTGTTCGTATCCGTGCCGAGCGGCTCGAGCGCTTCCAGCCACTCTTCTGATGCCCGGCGCGTATAAAACTCATGCTCTTCCTGTTCCGCGGCGTCGCGAATACGCTTTTTGATGTCCGGGTTACTGATGGCAACAAAATGCCAGGGCTGGTGATTGGCACCGCTCGGTGCCGTTCCCGCCGCCTTGATGCAGGTTTCAATCAATTCCCGGGGCACAGGCTTGTCCGAAAAGTCCCGGATGGTCCGGCGGGTCTTTAAAGAGGCCAAAACCTTATCCGCTCTTTGCTGCATTTCGTCTTCGGATAGTTTTTCGTAATTCTCTAGAGGAAGATACTCCACGGGTTCGTTCATCTTATACCTTTGTCCAATCGAGAATGACCTTGCCGGACTTTCCGGATTCCTTCAAATCAAAGGCGTCTTGGTAGTCTTTCGCATCAAAATGGTGCGTGATCATCGGGGTCATGTCGAGACCGCTGTCCAAAAGTGCCAGCATTTGATACCATGTCTCATACATTTGACGACCGTAAATACCGCGTAAAGTCAATGCTTTACCGACGATTTTTGACAAATCGACCGGAAACGGTTGTGCAGGAATTCCGAGCATGGCGATATTGCCGCCCATAATCATGGTATCGAGCATTTGATTGAGCGCCGGTTCGGAGCCGGACATTTCCAAGCCGACATCAAATCCTTCATTCATGCCGATTTCAGACATCACATCTTGAAGTTTTTCGTTCATGACGTTGACGGTTCGAACGCCCGGCGCGACTTTTTCGGCCAATTCCAACCGCCAATCATTGATATCCGTGAGGACAATCCGTCTCGCCCCTGCCCGTTTAGCGACGGCCGCTGCCATAATCCCGATGGGCCCGGCCCCTGTAATCAGCACATCTTCGCCGACCAGATTGAAACTGAGCGCCGTATGGACGGCATTCCCGAGCGGATCCAGGATCGCGGCAATATCGAGATTAAAATCGGGCTTCAATGGAATGACATTAAACTCAGGCAGCGCCAGATATTCGGCAAAGGCACCGGGCAGATTGACGCCAATGCCTTTGGTGTCGGGATCGAGGTGAAACTTACCGGCGCGGGCATTGCGGCTTTTATTGCCAACCACATGCCCCTCCCCGGATACCCTGTCTCCAACCTTCACCCGTTTAACGGTGGAGCCAATAGCCGCGACCTCGCCTCCATATTCATGGCCGACAACCATGGGAATGGGAATATTATTCGCCGCCCAATCATCCCATTTATAGATATGCATGTCCGTCCCGCAAATCGCTGTGCGATGAATGCGAATAAGAACTTCGTTGGGCGCAATTTCCGGAACAGGAACGTCCTGCATCCAGATGCCTTTTTCAGGCTTGGCCTTAACCAGGGCCTTCATCGTGTCGGGGATTGTCACTAAATAACTCCCAGTTTCTTGCCAACTTTGGTAAAAGCGGCGACGGCGCGATCGATTTGCTCAGGCGTATGGGCCGCACTCATTTGCGTCCGGATACGGGCTTTTCCTTGCGCCACGACCGGATAAAAGAACCCAATCACGTAAATGCCCTCTTTTAAGAGCTCATCCGCCATGTTTTGAGCGAGTTTTGCCTCTCCCAACATGACCGGGATGATCGGATGATCGCCCGGTTGCAGGACAAACCCGGCCTTGCTCATGCCTGCCCTGAATTGCGCTGCGTTAGCAAACAGTTTTGCCCGTAAATCATGGCCATTTTTTGCCATTTCGATCGCTTTCAGGCTCGCGCCCGCAAGAGATGGTGCCAATGAATTAGAGAATAGATACGGCCGCGAGCGTTGGCGCAGCATATCGATGACTGATTGTTTGGCGCAGGTAAATCCGCCCATAGCGCCGCCGAGCGCTTTACCTAAAGTCCCGGTCACAATGTCGATCCGGCCCAAAACACCCATATGCTCGGCTGATCCGCGTCCATTTTTGCCCATAAAACCGGTGGCATGGCAGTCATCCACCATGGTCAGGGCCTCATATGTATCCGCCAAGTCGCATATTTCAGGGAGTTTAGCGATATATCCGTCCATGGAGAACACGCCATCCGTGACAATCAGAATATGCCGAGCCCCATCTGCACGGGCTTGTTTGAGCTGTTTTTCCAGATCATCCATGTCGGAATTGGCATACCGGTAGCGTTTGGCCTTACACAGGCGAATACCATCGATAATGGATGCATGGTTGAGTGAATCCGAGACAATCGCGTCCTCGGGCCCCAATAATGGCTCAAACACGCCGCCATTGGCGTCAAAACAAGCGGCATAAAGGATCGTATCGTCATATCCGAGCCATTTTGCGATCGCCTGCTCTAATTCCCTGTGCACTGTCTGCGTACCACATATAAAGCGCACTGAAGCCATGCCGAACCCGTATTGTTCTTGTGCTTTGACACCGGCATCGATCAATTCCTGGGAATTTGCCAGTCCCAGATAGTTATTGGCACAAAAATTCAGGACATGATCTTCATGATCATTGGATTTGACGGATATTTCGGACGATTGCGCACCGGTGATGATCCGTTCTCTCTTATAAAGACCCTTGGCCTCTATCTCGCGAAGTTCGTTTTCGATGTGCGCGTAAAAATCAACCATAGCAATGCGGACCTATTATTAACGAGAAAAATCAATCTACTCGTTTAGAAAACAAAGTCATGGGGGTAAATGATCGTAAAAATGCGATTTTATTGCGCTGGAACATGAACACAGCCTAAATTCACCTAAAAAATTTTACCAGCTGTTAACTTCAATCCCTAACGGCGATTAAATCAGTTTCCTTTAGAAAGCGTCTCATAACTGGGAAAACCCGGTGAAAACTGATCTATGGGAATATATTATGTCTATGAAAAAACTACTTATGGCTGGTGGGGCAGCTTCTTTGTTGCTGGGCTCAACGGCTTACGCATCTATAATTGATCGTCCGTTCTTTAAAGTTCTGGGTGTTGTTGTTGTCTGGGGCGCTGACGGTGTAAACGGAACAAACGATGCGCCTGTCGTTTCTGACTTTGTACTTTTGACACCTGCTTCAGGTGCAGCCGGTGCTGACTTGATTGGTGCCGATGGCGCGACAGTCGTTACAGGAACATTGGATGCGATTATCGACACCGATGTAAATGCGGACGGAACAGTTCCAGCCGTAAATCCGGTTTTCGGTGGTGCTGACAACGGCACATTTACAGACGGCGGTACAACAGCCGGTGTTCTTGATGCATCTGATACATTGACCGCTTTTGGTGTTGATGCAGGCTCCGATGTAGGCGCTGGCATGGCCAATACGCACCAATCCAGTTTCTATGTTGCCTCTAACGCTGCATTTGATATCCGTGCACAGTCTTCAGCTTTTGTCGCGACTGGCGATTTCCTGACTGACGGCACACTTGGAATGGCTAACATCTCATATGATATGGATATTACCGTTTCAGGTGATGACGGCCTTCCATTTGGTTCAGTTGCTCAAAATCCGGGTACGACTGTTCCGACAGGCTCTGATCTTAGCGATTATGCAGTTGCGGCTCCGGTATTCCAAGGAACACAGCGCACAGCTGCTGCCCGTGGTACACTGGCTGCACAATCTGTTCGTTTCGACAATACTTACGAATTGGATGATGGTACTGGCCTTGGCTACGACCTTTCAATGGGTTCAGGTACTGTTCAAGCTGACATGGTTTTCACAGTTTACGTTCCATAATCGAATTGTTCACGCATATGGAAGCTCACTGAGCTCCCAGAACAAAGAAACCCGGCCTTTGGTCGGGTTTTTTCATGAATAAAAGTTAAATACGGGGGTAAGTGAACGCAGTCAGGACCCGTATCAATTAACAATCTCGAAATCATATCTTGGTACTTTTTTCAGGTACCCAATAAGCGGTATTATCTATGGGAATAACTATGTTTGATTATCTTGGTCGTATGATCTTAAAAAAGTTCGTCGCAACGTCCGCTCTGTTTTTTGCCGGCACATTGGCAACAAGCCTGTCCTATTCACCGATTGCTCATGCATTTGGTGTGGGTGTTCAGCCGTCAACAGTTGAAATGACCATTAAGCCGGGCGACAGACATCGTCAGGTCGTCACACTCGGCAATGTCCACAAAACAAAAACCATCAGCCTGACCATGGGTCTGGCAGATTGGTCTTTGGACAAGAACGGGCAGCTTATTCTTAACCCGCCTGGTGAAACTGAAAGATCGGCTGCCGATTGGGTGCGTTTCAGTCCCGCAAGTGTAACCCTAAAGCCTGAAACATCTCGCGATATCATCGTTGAAATTAACATCCCCTACAAAACAGAAGGCAATGGTGATCACCGTTTCGCCCTTTTGGCAACAACCCTGCTGCCCGAATTGGATAAACGGGGGGATGTTTCCGGAGTCTGGAACAAATACCAATTGGCCTCTCTTTTCTATCTGACGATGATGCCGTCTGAAAGCCATCCAAAGGTCACCAGTGTTGCGTTCAATGAAACGGATAAAAGCATGCTGACAATGTCGATTAAAAATGATGGCGATGCCCATGCACGTCTCAAAGGAACGGCCTATATCAAAGACAACTCCGGCGAAGTTGTGGCGGAATCCCCTCTCTCGACGGTTGTTCTGGATGGTAGTGAGCGCGAATATAGTGTCAAATTTGACAACATGGATGAGCTTGTATCCGGATCAAAATATGATGTGGATTTCACATTTCAGAATAGTTTTGCACCGCAATTCAAATTTAAATCTGTGGATGTCCCGGTTGAAAGTGTGAGCTTTTTCGCACCTTAAAATGATATGATTTCAGGGCGCAAATATATGAGGGGCATTCTTGGAATTGCCTTTCTTGTTGGCGGATACTCCAGTGCATATTCCAGTGTTATCGACGATGACGCTGCATGCCAATCCAATGGGTGTGCAGTGATTTCGTACGGCCCCAATAATTACATCATTTATGATAATATAAAGACGGATGGGACCAGCGTTAATACAGGTGAGCCTATGATTCCGCGTTTGACCTCACCCGGTATTTTAAATGTCACAGGAACTTTGACCTCTGCCGTCGAGCCAAATCTCAGTGAAGGCATGTTACTAGGCGTAACTGAAGACGGCACAACTATCAGTCAGGCTACCAACGACGTAGATATGGACGGGTTTTTAGACGCAGGCGACAACACGATTGGGCCGTTCAACGTCAATGCAACGACGGACATCATTCTGGACCCGCGTTCCCAATCGTATTCACACAGTTTTTTTATAACATCCATGAATACGCGGATGTCGGTACGGGCGCGTATTATTGATCTCGAATTTACAGACGATTTGGGACTAACAATTTCGCCATCAGATATTCGGGTAACGCCGAGCGTCACCCGTCAGGGAAATGACGGCGGATTTAATTTCGGCCGTCAGGCCAGTGATGGCGGTATTGAATTCAACGCCGCAATCAGTGATCTGGGTGATTTTTCACGCACATCGACGACCATCATGAATTTCAAGCGCAAGAAAGGTATACGAAAGAAGAAGGCCGATCTCGACGAACAATCAGTACGTTTGGACTTTCTTTATACAATGCCAGAATATGACTTCTCGATGGGCATCGGGACAATGACGGTGAAGCTGGAATTCGAGTTGTATAATGAAGATCGTGGAAACGGAAATAACGGTAACAATGGCAATAACGGCAATAACAGGCGCAAATAAAAAGTTATCTTAATGAAAGAAAAAAGAGCGGCCTAGAATTTAATCTAGAGCCGCTTTAGTTTTGGTGCCTGGAAAGGCGTTGGAAATTACGGTGCCGGGATTTCCGGCGGGGGAATTTCCGCTTTGGTCCCCTTATCCGCGCGCCCGGGTGGCCCCGTCGCCGAATTCTGCTCTGCCATATCCGTCTTGTTCGACGGTTTGGCAGCAATATTTATTTTAGTCATGAGATCTTTCGCAGCAGCAAGATCGACTTCGACAGGCGTATGCGGAACACTGCTGATCGAATTGGTTTTCAGGATATTGAGCTCATATCGACCGCTCGGTAAATCACCGAAAGCGTATTGCCCAAAACTCGCCGCATAGACTTGATGGATATTTTCAGGGTCGTCCAGATCTTTCAGGATCAGTTTTGCGCCTTCCAGGCGAAGTTCGCCCTTATTGTGTTCGCCGTCACCGTTCTCATCGACGAAGGCAACGCCGCGGATTTGCCCGCGTTGTACAACAGGCAGAGCTATATCAGTGATATATCCTTCTCTAATCGTTGCTTTCGTGGACGCATCGTCGGCCAAAGTATATCCGAGCGGCAGGCTTCGCCCATCAACGGTAACCTCCTGCAGACCCTGATTGATATTCTGGACGGTGTAATATCCGTCCCGGTCGGAGCGTAGAGACAAGCGACCCGGTTTGATACGAATTAACGCACCACCAATGCCCGGCTCGTCTTCTTGTTTGATGCCGTCGCGGTTTTTATCCAGGAAGACGCGCCCTTTCAGAACGCCGCGCCCTTCCTGGGTTTTTCTGAATTTACGTTTTTCATTGAAATCGAAACGACCATCCAGATAGATTCCGACTCTTTGATCACCACGCAGATTGTTCCGATAGGACATGCCCAGCTGTAAATTCTTGTTGATGCGTAACTGCCGGCCAATGCCGACTGTAAGGAACATGTCGGACTTATCCTCTATATCGCCGGAAAAGCTCTGCAAAATACCGAGGCTCGCATTGGCCTTGGTTTTACGCCCCAATAGATCACCGGATTCGAAATTGGCTATGACACCACCACGAACAAAATCACTCGCTTCGGTCCAGGACCCACTAATCGACGGTGCAACAGATAGTTTCGCCTCTTTTGGCAAAGGTATTTTGTATGGTTTCGCCGAGATTTGGGCGTCGATCCGGGTCGTTCGCGAACCCCCATTGCGTCGGTCAGATACGATTTGTGCACGTCCTGTCGCATAATCTGTGTCCTTGCGGATGCGAGCCGACCATTGGTCGCCGTTCTCTTGCGTTCCATCAGCCTTCGTCTGCGTATAAGTGTTCCAGTCCGCCGTAATATTTGTGTCGATGGGCAGGATGGCCGTGTTTACGGATGCGACCATGTTTTTGACCGAAGACTTATTGTCTTGCCCTTCAAATACGCCGCTCTCGGTTTGACGGTAGCGAAGGGCTGCCGCGGGGCGGTTGAATATTCCAATATCCTTACGTGCCGCGACTTGAACGCCGACACCGTAACTTAAATGGTCTTGCCCGCGCTCCCGTACTTCGGGGACACGGCCGGCTGAATTCTCCGGGTCGATAACCGTGGCATCCGGGTCCAGCGCCTGGGCCCGGTCTTCTGCATCCAGATCAGAACGCAGAAATTCCGCGCCATCGTAAGCAGCAAACACATCAACATTGACATTCTTATTGATCTCGTAGCGTGAATCGGCGTCAGCACGAAAATCAATCGACTTGGCACGCGCCGATCCGTTAAAAACACCAGCGTCCGCCCTGACGTCCCAGTTCAATTTCTTTTGACGGTCCCGACCGAGGCGTCCGCTAATCGCAGAGAGAACGGCCATTTGATCATCGCTTAATCCGTCCGCTTTATAAGATACACCGGCTTCCCACCCTTTGACGTCCGCATACCGGGCACCGGCTGCAAAACCGCTAAAGGTTTGTCGCGATTGATCCTCGCTGACTTGTTTGGAGCCGGAAGCCGGAACACCGGCTGCCACGGCCCATCGACCTTTGTTTGACTCCTTAACGGCAGAGACCCCGCGAATACGGTGAAGGCCAACCCCCTCTAATTCACGGAAGTCGGCCGAGTAATCGCCCAATGATCCTCTTGCGCCACTATTGTGGGCAAGTTCGAGGGAGAGCCAGGCCGGCTCCGCCTCTTTAATCCCCATGGGTAGATCCGGGACTTCATAGCGAATTCGCCCATTCGACCCCTTGACTCTGAAATCAAGATCGACCGTATTTAGGGTATCAATCCCCGTATGAAATTGCAGTGTCTCGAGAATGAAAGGTTCATTCGAAGTTATTTCTTCGACCTGCTCGCCTGGTTCAATCGCCCCTCTCAGGCGGTCATCCAGATCAACATTGATCCGGGATGAACCCCCTTCTACATTGATATGGGTTCCGGTCAGAGTTTCGATCGTGCTGATCGGCAGCAGTAAATTAATGTCATCAATATAGGTGACGTCTTTAGACACGCCGTAAGGGCGGCTATTCAATTTCACTAGTCCTGTATCCAGATTGATTTCGAAGATTGCACTATCTTGTGATCGACGCACCCGCACGGAGGTACCGCCGTCCAATAGAGTGATTTCGTGCCCAAGCTCTTTAGCAATCGGACGCAGTGGCAATAAAAGTACGGATCCGACAGATTTCGGCCCCGGCTCGATCTGACCCAAAGGGATTCCATTGACGAATACTTCAAAACCGGTGGCAACTTTCAGTCTCGGATCAAGCTCAAAATTGATAACATTCTCATTTTCATCGATTTTACCGATGGCGCCAGATAAGACCGCGATCGCATTGGGTGTTAAATTGATCATGCCTTCCCGGACTTCCCCGAAGCGTTTCAATTTGCCAAGGGCACGGCCATTGGCTTTTACGATCCCCGTATCAGTATATAGCTCCATCACAACGCCGTCTTGTGAGCGTTGAACAACCAGAACGCCTTCATCAACATTATATTCGAATACATCGTCCAGAGCTTCAAATATCGGCTCAGCCCGTACATAGACTGCACCACTGTCGTCTTTGCTCACTTGGGTGGTTGGAAGCTCTTGACCTTCAAGAATGACACGAATTTCCGGTGCAAGATCCGCAACGAGGATTTTATTCAAAGTCGCGACTTCTTCAACAGGTGTATCGATTGGCGGTTCGGTCGTGTCCTGCGCATGGCTTGAAACGCCCATAAACAAGGTGATTAGAAGTGTTATTAATAAAAAACGTAATGTTTTTAGTGCTTTAAGGGGGTTTTGTGATTTAGATGACGATTTTGTGGTCTTGCACAAGCGTGTACGCGAAAGCAGCTGGCCCAAGCCAGCTCCATTCATCGCTGTACGAGCCCCACCACAAGCTCGCGATAGCGCAATGCTATCTCGTTTACACACGTTTTTTTCCAATCACCAAATATGCGGTCTTTGCCGCTTGGGTGAACTATAGGAAAACGGGGTTTATATTCCCCTAAAACGGGGCATATTTATGGTAAATGGATGGGACGAAAAACCTTGGTTTTATTAGCTTAAAGGTTAATCAACTGCAGAAAGTTTTGGGATCATTGAATATTAGCAGTAAAACCGCCAACTATTCCCATTCTATGGTACCTGGCGGCTTTGACGTAATATCATAAACAACACGGTTTACACCTCGGACTTCGTTGATGATCCGCGTTGCAGTTTCGCCCAGGAAATCGTGGGAATACGGGTAATAATCAGCGGTCATACCGTCCGATGACGTGACGGCTCTCAAAGCTAATACATGCTCATATGTGCGTTCATCGCCCATAACACCGACAGTTTGCACCGGTAATATCACTGCAAAAGCTTGCCATATCTCATTGTAAAGGTTATGTTTTCTGATCTGATCCAGATAAACGGCGTCAGCTTCCCTTAGAAGGTCCAATTTATCCTTTGAAACCGCGCCGGGGCACCGTATTGCCAGACCCGGCCCCGGGAATGGGTGCCTTTCGACGAAATCCGGATGCAGACCGAGCTCTCGCCCGAGTTCGCGAACTTCGTCTTTAAACAATTCTCTTAAGGGTTCCACGAGCTCCATATTCATGCGCTCAGGGAGACCGCCGACATTGTGGTGGGATTTGATCGTAACCGAAGGTCCGCCGTCAAACGAAACACTTTCAATGACATCCGGGTATAAGGTCCCTTGTGCGAGAAACTTGGCTCCACCGATTTTTTTCGCTTCTTTTTCAAAGAGTTCAATGAATGTCTTGCCAATAATCTTGCGCTTTTTCTCTGGATCCGCGACACCTTCCAACAGTCCCAAAAACTCATCTTCAGCCTCAAGATGCACGAGGTTTATCTTGTAGTGCTTTGAAAACAATGAAACTACTTCCTCGGCTTCGTTTTTACGCATCATGCCGGTATCGACAAAGACGCAGGTCAGCTGATCGCCAATAGCTTCGTTCAGAAGCACCGCCACCACCGAGGAATCGACCCCGCCCGACAATCCACAGATGACTTTGCCGTCGCCAACCTGCTTTCGAATGCTCGCAATCGCCTCTTCTTTAAACGTTGCCATGGTCCAGTCGCCTTTCAGCCCGGCGATTTGATGGGTGAAGTTGCGCAACAATTGCGCTCCGATCGGCGTATGCGCCACTTCGGGATGGAATTGCACGGCATAATAATTGCGGGCTATATCGGCCACAGCGGCATAAGGCGCATTGGCCGATTTTGCGATAACCTCAAATCCATCCGGTATTTGGTCGACGCGATCGCCATGGCTCATCCAGACCCGGTGAGTACTGCCAGCCTTGCCAATATCGTCAAACAGGGCATTGTCTTTGACAATCTCGATATCGGCACGGCCAAATTCTCTTTCCAGCCCCTGAGCAACAGAGCCCCCTAACTGGTCACACATGGCTTGTTGGCCATAGCAAATGCCAAGTATCGGTACATCAAGATCAAACACTCTGTCAGGGATACGTGGGCTCTCTGCTCCTGTGACGCTGTTTGGGCCACCCGATAGAATAACGGCCTTCGGTGCGAATTCTTCTAGAAAGGCATCACTGATCCGGTTGAAGGGATGCACCTCACAATAGACACCGCTTTCACGAACTCTTCTTGCGATTAATTTTGTGACCTGAGATCCAAAGTCGATAATCAACAATCGTTCGTGTTTGTCACTGGTGAGGTGTTCCGACATGTCTATTCCTGTGTGTTCTTGCGTTCCATAACGGCGAAAAAGAAGCCGTCCGTGTTTGTTGAGGCCGGCGTCAGGGTAAGTGTGCACCCGTCTTCCGACCACGGCTTGGCTTTATCTGTGCCGATTTTCTCTTCCCAGGTCTCGCCGGCGGACAAAAGCTCAAAGTCCGGGTTCTCATCCAGAAACGGATAAATCTGCCCTTCATTCTCTTCGGCCAACATTGAGCATGTGACGTAAAACAATAGCCCTCCCGGCTTGACGAAATCTTTGGCCTGGGACAGCACGGCCCGTTGTTCATTCATGCGAATTTCGAGTGTTTCGGGTGATAATCGCCATTTGGCATCCGGCTTGCGGCGCCAGGTGCCCGCCCCCGTACACGGCGCATCAATCAAGACGCGATCCATTTGTCCCTTGAGGACATCAAGTGACCCGATAGGCGGCTGGATGATCTCGACATTCGTCGCCCCTGCACGCATCGCTCGCTGGTACAACGGTGCCAAGCGACGCTTATCAATGTCGTAGGCATAAACTGTCCCTTGATTTTGCATCTCGGCAGCGAGGGCCAGTGTTTTGCCACCACCACCAGCACAATAATCAAGAACTTTTTCGCCGGGTTTGGCGTCAACCAGCAATGAGACGATCTGCGAACCCTCGTCCTGAATTTCGACATCGCCGGTTAAATAGACAGGCTCGGATTGAATATTTGGCAAGCGGTCCAAACCGTTTCCAGGCTCAATTCTAAAGCCGATCGGTGATAACGGCGTCTCTGTCGCCCTTAACGCATCGACACTTTTACCAACCTTGGCATTGTCCGCTTTTATCGTGTTGACCCGGAGATCAAGCGGCGCCCGTGCGCGCAGCGCCTGTCCTTCCCCTACCGCTTCTTCACCGTAATTGTTTTCAAACGCCGGCCAGAGCCATTCAGGGACATCGGCCCGAACCCAGTCAGGAGCCAAGTCGATATTTTTCCCGCCAGTCAGTGCGGAAATTTCCGCCTTGGTCAACGGGTTTGGGCTGTGTTTGTCGTCTTCTAAGGCCGCGTTTATCGCTTCTACCGTTTCGCCCCAAACAAATACCAAAGTGCCCAGAGCAAGGGCGCGGCTGCTGTCATCACCCATCCTCCAGGCAATAGAAGATTTATACCGCAAGGCATCATGTACGATGGCACCAATGGCTGCGCGGTCTTTCGATCCGGCAAACCGATGGGCCTTGCCCCAATCCCGCAAAGCGTTGCCAACCGGAGTGTGTTGATTTGTGATATCGTCCAGAACTTCAATCGCCGCCTGGATGCGTCCGCCAAATTTCATGCTAGTTTTGGTTCGAATAGTTCGGGGCTTCTCTGGCGATCATCACGTCATGAACGTGGCTTTCGCGCAGACCCGCATTGGTAATTCGGACGAAGAGTGCGTTTTCATGAAACTTTTTGATCGTCGCCGAACCGGTATATCCCATGGCAGCTCGCACGCCGCCCAAGAGCTGATGAATGATAGGGCCGACAGGTCCTTTATAGCCAATACGGCCTTCAATCCCTTCCGGGACCAATTTTATGCTATCAGCGACCTCTTTTTGGAAATACCGGTCGGCGGATCCGCGGGCCATTGCCGCCACGGATCCCATGCCACGATATGATTTGTATGACCGGCCCTGATACAAAAACACATCGCCTGGTGTTTCGCTGGCTCCTGCCAATAAAGACCCGACCATGACGCAGTCAGCTCCTACGGCAATCGCTTTCGCCATATCGCCTGAATATTTAATACCGCCATCGGCAATCACAGGAATCCCGGCTTTATGGGCCGCCTTGCACACATCAATCAATGCCGTAAGCTGAGGCACGCCAACACCGGCAACAATCCGTGTTGTGCAGATTGATCCCGGGCCAATGCCGACTTTAAGCGCATCCGCACCGGCTTTGATCAACGCATCTGCTGCGTCTTCCGTCGCGATATTCCCGGCAATGACCTGCACATCCGGATATTGTTTCTTGATCCGCTTGACCTGTTCAATGACTTTGATTGAATGGCCGTGCGCGGTATCGATAACGAGAGCGTCGACACCGGCGTCAATAAGCGCGACAGCGCGCTCATATCCGGCCTCTCCGACCGTGGAAGCTGCACCAACCCGAAGGCGCCCTTTGTCATCTTTACAGGCGTTTGGAAAGCTTTGCGCTTTTTCAATATCTTTAACGGTACTCAATCCGACGCATTTATTGTCCTTGTCGACGACAATAACCTGCTCGATCCGGTGTTTGTGAAGCAGCTCACGGGATTCCTTTTCGGACGCACCTTCCCTGACCGTGATCAAATCCTTGGTCATGATGTTCCCAATTTCTTCAGACGGGTCAGACGCAAACCTTGTATCGCGATTGGTGATAATGCCAACCAGGGTTCCGTCATCGGTAACAACTGGAAAGCTGGAAAAACCATGATGCTTCACCAGCATACGAAGTTCCGCAAGTGTTTGATCCGGGTGCATGGTAATGGGATTGACCACCATACCGGATTCGTAGCGCTTCACTTTGCGCACTTCCTCGGCTTGTTCGTCATTGGAAAGATTACGGTGAATAATCCCGATACCGCCGGCCTGCGCCATGGCAATCGCCAGCGGGGCTTCTGTCACTGTATCCATAGCGGCCGATAAAAGCGGTGCCTTTAAACTAATGGTTTTCGTCAGGCGCGTCGATAAATCCGCGTCTCCTGGTAATATGTCTGATGCACGTGGTTGCAAAAGCACGTCATCGAATGTGAGACCTTCACGAATCTCCATAGGAATCTCCCTTTTGCGGGTGCGAATTAACAGGAAAGCCGGAACTATGCCAGCGTTGAATCACAGAAATTGTCGATTAATGCAGCCAACGGCTATCTTTATTCAGAACTGGGTTCCGGATTTGCTTTTAACGGCCGAAATCCCTTGGCAACCAGGTACATTTCCGGGCTCCCTGCCCGGCTGGATTTTGGCTTGGCGTGACGAACCGTTTCAAAGCGTGCTTTTAACGTGTCGAGCAGATTTTTTTCGGCCCCGCCCTGAAAGACTTTACTGACGAAGTTCCCGCCGGGTTTTAAGACGCTGAGTGCAAAATCAGCAGCGGCCTCGACCAGAGCTATGGTTCGCATATGATCTGTTTTCCGGTGCCCTGTCGTGTTTGCTGCCAAATCAGACATGACAAGATCGGCTTTGCCGCCTAACCGTTCGATCAGGAGTTGCGGCGCTTTATCATCCATGAAATCCATTTCAATCAGATCGGCGCCGGCAATAGTTTCCATAGGAAGAATATCGATGCCAACCAAATGCCCGACCTGATGCTCAAGTGCGATTTGGCACCAGCCTCCCGGAGCCGCACCGAGGTCAACAATCGTGGCGCCAGGTTCCAGGATGTTAAACTTTTCATTGAGTTCTATTAGTTTAAACGCCGCACGGCTTCTATATCCCTTAATCCCGGCCAGTTTCACATAGGGATCATTAAGCTGCCGTTTTAGCCACAAAGTGGACGAAATTTTTCTGCCGCGTGCTGTTTTGACCCTCTGGTCCATCATGCGCGTTGCGGCTTCGGCGATTTCGGGCTTTTTCGTTACACGACCTCGCTTTGGCGCCGTTGGTTTGCCGCCGCTCATTTTGCCTTTTGATCGATTATGGGGCGGTTTCGATCTAGCCATGTGAATGTCCTGCGCCTTTGCCATTTTGATGTTTTGGTCGAATCTGGGACTTATTCATCAATCCCATGAGCATACCTTCCCTCAAACCGCGATCGGCAACCCTAATTCGGTCAGAGGGCCACAGATCATAAATGACATCAAGAATCGCACAGCCGGCCACCAGCATGGTCGCCCGGTCCGTACCGATACAGGGCTCTTTCTGCCGGTCTTCCAAACTCATCGTGCTTAGTCTTTTTGCCGTCCCGATAATATGTTTTGAATCAACCCATATGCCATCGATTTTATTGCGCTGATAAAACGGTAATTTAAGATGTACCCCTGTCAGGCTGGTGATGGTTCCCGAGGTTCCAACAAGATGCCCGCGCCCTTCGCGGAAAGAATTGGCAAACCTGTTTTCGCAGTCATTCTCGCGAATTTTTTCGCGAACACATTCCTTCATGTCTTCAAACCACCCCCCAAGATCATCAGGATCCTCAGGGTACATTTCACTTAAATTTACAACACCGACCGGAAGTGACGTCCAGGCGCTGATCGGCGGCCGACTAATCCGGCGAGACATCTTGTCGGTATTGATTTTCCTGATGTCGACCCATGATAATTCCGTCGAACCACCACCAATATCGATAACGAGCGCGACTTCTTTATCAAGATCGAGAATGTTCATGCAGCCCATAACCGACAATCGGGCCTCGACACGCGGTGTAATGGTTTCAAACGACAGACCGGTCTCTTCTTTGACCCGCTGCATAAACGCCTCACCGTTAGAGGCCTCGCGACATGCTTGCGTCGCAATGCAACGCCATCTTTTAACCCGTTTGGCTTTCATTTTATCGGCACAAACCTGAATTGCCTTGATTGCAGCGGCCATATTGGCCTCGGCCAATTTTCCGGTTCGCGCCAACCCGGCGCCCAGCCGAACAACATTTGAATAAGAATCAACGACTTGAAACCCGTTCTGCATAGAACGGGCGATCAACAATCTACAATTGTTTGTCCCTAGATCGACAGCGCCAAAATACTGGGGTTTCCCGGTATAGCGGGGCCTGCGTCCACTTCGACTCCGCGGCGCACGGCTCTTGAGCGCGTCGTTGGAGCCGGAAACATGCTCGTCCGGCATTATTTACTCATCTTTCTGGCTGGTCGCAAAAGTGCGCCGCATGCCCATTCCCCGATAGAATAGCCAGAAAGTAACGCAAAAATAAAGGCTTATTTTAACCTAGTGCATATCAATATGGTCAGAGTATTGCGACCAATCGGGTTCCGGACGCAGAGCCTCAATCGCTTCATGCTGGGACATGAACACCTTGCCGGTCAATTTTTCGAGGAAATTGGACCGATGCAAACGATCCATTACATGACTGTGGATTTCTGAAATATGGAGATTGATGTCCAGGTTTTTCAGCCGCTGATTGATTTCAGTCAGACTTTCAAGCGCACTGGCATCGATGCGGTTCACAGCGGGACACATGAGGACCAAATCTTTCATCTGCGGGTATTTGACGATCAGCTGGGCGACCGTGTCCTCCAAAAACCTTGCATTGGCAAAATATAGACTTTCGTCAATGCGCAACGTCTTTATTTCATCGAATTCCTCGACATCGAAACGATCAGCATCCCGGTAATGTTCAGTCCCAATAAATCGCCCCACTTCTACGGTATGCGGCTTTAAGGTCAGACGAATATGAAAGATCATAGACAGTACAGTCCCAACAAGGACGCCGTATTGCACGCCCAAGAGTAATACAGCGAATAATGCGCCAATGGCGGTCAATGCGTCAGCTTTGCTATAACACCAGGTCCGCCAGATTTCTTTGAAGTTTAAAAGACTGAAACAGGAGTAAATAATCAATCCCGCCAACACCGCGAGGGGCAAATTTTCCAACAGCGGCATGACGGTCAAGGCAGCCAGGGCCATCAGCAATGCAGCCATCAGTCCGACCAAAGGGCTTTTCGCGCCTGTGGCGTGATTGAGCGCAGATCTGGAAAGACTCCCCGCCACAGGATAGGCCCCGGTAAGCCCGGCGGCGATATTGGCAGCGCCCGTTCCCAAGAGTTCCTTGTCAGGATCAACACGATGTCTCTTTTTTGCCGCCAAGGTCTGCCCGACAGAGACGCTGTCCACAAACCCGACCAGTGCAATGATAAATGCCGACAGGATGAGAGTTTCCCAGTGTTCCCATGCCGCGACCGGAAACGCGAAGTCCGGGAGAGTCGCAGGAATTTCGCCGACAATCGCCAAGTTAAATTTTTGATGGAATGCGAAATATGTCGAAAATATCGTCGCCGCAACAACCAGTATGAGCGGGCTTATATTGCCGACATATTTGGCTTTCTTTTTACGGATATGCATGCGTCTGAGCGTATTATACAATGGTTTATTGACGGCCCAAAGTAGAATTATTGTGCCGAGTCCGAAATACATGGCAATAGCGACCGAATTGCCCTTGTTGTCCCAAAACGATGCCAGCATTTCAGATATCTTGCGACCCGGCATATCGACTTGAAAGACATGTTTGAGCTGGCTGACAATAATAAGGATGGCGGCGCCCGTGATATAGGCTGATACAACAGGTCGACTAAAAAACGTCGCCAAAGCACCGCCGCGCAATACGCCCAATATCATCAGGAAAACACCGGACATAAAGGCAAGCATAGCGGCACTGACAACCCGGAATTCCTCTGGAAACTGGGAAATCGCGGCAACCGTTAAAATGGATGTCATGGCGACCGGGCCGACCGAAAGAACCCGCGATGATCCGAAAAATGAATACGCGATGGCCGGAGCAATTGCTGCAGAAATGCCGACTTGCGGCGGCAAGCCGGCCAATAATGCGTAAGCCAGGGATTGCGGGATCAGCAGAAATGACAGGACAAGTGCCGAGATTAAATCGCCGGTTAGGTCGGACGTTTTGTACCCGTTCAACCATTGGTAATTTTCTAAGAGGCGGTCACGAAATGACATCTTATTCTCAGTCTTTTGCAGGCGAACAAAGGGTTTATTGATGACTCAGCTGCGTCAGTATGGGTCTAATTTGTTCCAGATTGTATCCAGCCGTCATGGCGGTATTCAGAACAGCATCGACGCCCATTGTGTTGACATTGGCGAAACACCACAACACCGTGGACCGAGTACCGCTGGCACAGAATGCCAGAATTGGCTTTGGCATGTCTTCGAGCGCTTCTGCCATTGTCGTTAGTAATTCCGGCGTCAGCTCGCCCGGTGACATGGGAACATAGCGAACGCTGATATCATGGTCAGTTAGCAGTTTTTGCAGGTCGTGGGACATGGGCTGCCCCGGTTTTTCGCCGTCGGGCCGGTTGATGATGACCGATTTGAAACCAGAACCCTTTATGTCCGCAACATCATGTGGCAAAATTTGCGCTGAAACGCTGACATCTGCAGACAGTTGTTTCGGTTGAAACGACACGATTATTTTCCAACCACGGATTGAGCTGCCGCAACAATCGCATCCGTCGTTATGCCGAAATGTTTGAAGAGGTCACCACCGGGCGCCGATGCGCCGAAGCTGTCCATGCCGATAAATTGTCCGGAGCGCCCGATATATTTGTCCCATCCGTGTCGAACCCCCGCTTCAATGGCGATTTTGGGTAAGTCTTTTCCGAGCACTGAACGGATATAGTTATCGTCTTGCTGCTCAAACAATTCCCAACACGGGAGCGATACAACTCGCGCTGATATTCCCTGTTCGTCCAGCCGGGCTTGCGCTTCCATGGCGAGATGAACTTCGGAACCCGTTGCGATCAAGATAACATCATCGGCACCCTTCCCTGGCGACATGACGTAGCCGCCACGGGCGCACATGTTTTTATCGGCGTCGTCACGCAAGGCCGGCAATCCTTGACGGGTGAGCGCCAGTACAGACGGGCCGTCAGTGCGTTCAAGGGCCAGTTCCCAGCATTCCGCCGTTTCCATGGCATCCGCAGGTCGGAAAACCGCAACATTGGGCATAGCACGCAGGCTGGATACATGTTCAATGGGTTGATGGGTCGGTCCATCTTCGCCGACACCGATACTGTCATGGGTCATCACATGAATCACACGCTGGTTCATCAAAGCCGCCAAACGGATGGATGGGCGGCAATAGTCCGTAAACACCAGGAAAGTCCCTGAATAGGGCAGCACGCCACCGTGCAAAGCCAATCCGTTCATGGCGGCGGCCATTGCATGCTCGCGAATACCGTAATTTACATAACGTCCGCCGTAATTATCGGCCGTTATGACGGGCGTTGACGGTGTTTTGGTTTTGTTTGACCCTTCGAGATCAGCAGACCCTGACATCATATCTGTTAGATTATTTGTCAATACTTTCAGTGTGTTACCAGACGAAACTCGCGTCGCTTGCTTGGGCATATCCGTTGCAAGCTGGGCCTTATACGCATCAAGCGCTTCTTTCCACCCCTCATTAAGCGTGCCCGCCATGGCCCGCTCGAAATCATCTGCCAAGTCATGGTCTTTCAGCCGCGCCTTCCATGCGCGATTGGCCTTGCGGCCTCGACGGCCCGGCTTTTTCCAGTCTTTGTAGACATCATCCGGAATTTCAAATGGCGGGTATGGCCAGTCAATGGCTTCGCGCACGAGAGCGATTTCATCCGGACCCAGGGGAGCGCCATGGGCGCTGGACGTTCCGCCCTTGTTGGGTGACCCCTTGCCGATCGTGGTTTTGCACGCAATCATTGTCGGCTTGTCGGATTTTCTGGCTTTTCGCAGCGCCGCCGCGACTTTTGCCGGGTCATGGCCATCACAGGCGACCGTGTTCCAGCCCGACGCTTTGAATCGTTTAATTTGATCGGTGCTATCTGAAATATCGATCGGGCCGTCAATCGAAATATTGTTATCGTCCCACAACAAGATCAGTTTTTTGAGTTTAAGATGTCCGGCTAAGCCTATGGCTTCTTGCGACAATCCCTCCATCAAGCAACCATCACCGGCAATCACATAAGTATAATGATCAACCAGTTCATCGCCGTACCGTGCATTCATATGGCGCTCAGCCAGAGCGAACCCGACACCATTGGCAATGCCCTGTCCCAGCGGTCCCGTCGTCGTTTCGACGCCCGGCGTATGGCCATATTCCGGATGCCCGGCCGTAATCGATCCCAATTGCCGGAAATTACGGATTTGGTCCATGGTCATGGACTTATATCCGGTCAGATGCAGTAATGAGTAAATCAGCATGGATCCATGCCCGGCGGACAGGATAAACCGGTCACGATCGGCCCATTCCGGATCGGATGGATCAAACTTCAGGAATTTGCTGAAAAGGACAGTGGCGGCATCCGCCATGCCCATGGGCATGCCCGGGTGACCGGATTTGGCTGCCTGCACTGCATCCATGGATAAAGCCCTGATTGCATTGGCCATTTTCTGTTGATTAGGTAGAGCCATTCTTGTCCCCATAATTTTTAGAGATATACCTACCCGATTCGGTCAAAAAAGCGACCAAAAGACGGGTATATTAATGCATTTAATTACAGTCCGGCCCACGTGGCGACCCAAAATGTTAGTCCTGCTGCGACATACGCCATAACGAATAGATATCCAAACATAAAGAATGGCCATTTCCAGCTATTGGTCTCGCGTCGCGTCACCGCAAACGTCGACAGACATTGGGGCGCAAAAACGAACCAGGCCAGGAAGGCAAGCGCCATGGGCATGGTCCAATCAGCAGCGAGTGCGCCCTCTAAAATGCCGCCGGCACCGTCCTCATCATCAACATTATACACGATCGATAAAGCCGATACGGCGACTTCACGCGCGGCCATAGCCGGGATTAATGCGATCGACATTTCCAAATTAAACCCGATGGGTGCCAAGACAGGCTCCAAGACCCGGCCGAGCATGCCGGCAAAACTTTCGCGGATCGGCCCGCCTTTATTGGGGAAATACGACAAGAACCAAATCACAATCGATGCCGGCAGAATAATACGCCCTGCCCGATTGACGAAAATCATCGCCCGTTGCCACAGGCCGATCAGATAACTCTTGAACGACGGAATTTTATAACTTGGCATTTCCAGCAGCAGGGAGGGCTTCTCGCCGCTGGTGACAGTTTTCTTGAGGAAAAATGCGGCGATCAGCGCAAAGACAATGCCCGCCATATATAGGCCAAACATCACGAGGCCCTGCTGGTTGAACATGCCGATATTTTTAGCCGGGATAAACGCGCCGATAATAATCAGATAAACCGGCAGACGGGCTGAGCACGTCATCAAAGGCGCGATCAAAATCGTCGTGAGCCGGTCTTTCTCGCTTTCAATGGTTCGCGCCGCCATAATCCCGGGAATAGCGCAGGCAAAACTTGAGAGCAGCGGAATAAAGGCCCGTCCATTCAGGCCGACCTTGGCCATGAGCGAGTCGACCAGAAATGCAGCGCGCGCCATATATCCAGAGGCTTCGAGCGCCAATATAAAGGCAAACAAAATCAGAATTTGCGGCAAGAACACGATAACGGCACCGACACCGGTGATTGCACCGCCAACGATTAAGGATTTGAACCAACCGTCCGACATGTGACTGCCGACCAAAGCGCCAAAGGCGTCCGTACCGCCGGAAATCACATCCATGGCCGGTCCTGCCCACGCATAAACCGCCTGAAACATGACAAACAGGATCGAAATCAGAATCAATACGCCTAATACCGGGTGCAAAATAATATTGTCGATCCGCGCTGACCGACTTTGAACCTGCGTGGCTTGTATCGTGCGAGATGTAATGGCGCGGGCATGTTGTTGCAGTATTTTCAAATCCCTGTTTTCACGCGTGGGTGTGACGGCCTTCCCGTCTACAATTTGCGTCGTCCAGCTATCCAACAATTCGACGAGGGCGGCGCGCCCGGCGGACCTTACGGCAACACTGCTGACAACGGGCACGCCGATTTCCTCTTCAAGAGCGACCAAATCGATTTCGACCCCGTCCCGTGCCGCCATGTCCATCATATTGAGGACGACGATCATAGGCAGGCCATAATTCTTGGCCTGCAGGACATTGTGGAGATGGGTTTTGATATGCGCGGCGTCGAGGACGACAGCGATGCCGTCCGGCGCTTTCTCGCCCTCCAGACGCCCGTGAATCGCATCAATGGTGACGCGCTCATCGGCACTGTGTCCACAGTCACCATACACGCCCGGCAAATCCAGCAATTCAAGCTGTCGTCCATCCGACGTCGCGTACATGCCCTTTTGATATTCAACGGTCGCACCGGGATAATTGGCGACCTTGGCCCGGCCACCCGTCAAGGCGTTAAACAAAGAGGTCTTGCCGCAATTGGGGGCGCCTAAGAGCGCAATACGCATGGGTTCTGCACTAGACATTTACGACACAGACTCGTTTAAAAGTTCAATATTGATCATCGCGGCTTGGCGCGGGCGCATGGCGATAGATGTGCCGTGTAATTTCACATTGATTGGTGATTTTCCGAAGACACCGACATGCAGAATTTCGATGATATCTCCTTCAGCGAAACCGATTTCCCGAAACCGGGTTTCCTGATCTTCGGTGTCCGCAGAAAACCCGATAATCCGTGCCCGAACAGATTTGGGTAATGCTGCCAATGTGGTCTTTTCATTCATACCGCCTCTTAATGCAAATCGTTCTCAATTGCAAAGAGGATATACGCCCAAATTGTCGCACAAAATGATTTTCAGTTTTGCGTGTTTTTCGCATAGACAGACGAAAATCATTCTCGTATAACGCCGCCTCTAACCGCAACGATCTTCGAATCTTTTGAAGGTGCGCTTAGGGCCGAATAGCTCAGTTGGTAGAGCAACGGATTGAAAATCCGTGTGTCCCTGGTTCAAATCCAGGTTCGGCCACCATTTTCTTGAAATTGAATCCTTGTATGAAGACAAGCGCACATACTCCTTATCCTGAGGCGACGCGCAGCGCCGGGACTCGAAGGATTGGTTCTTCAAGGCGCAGATCCTTCGAGACGTTCGCTTACGCTCACGCCTCAGGATGAGGTATTCAATTCTAAGGTATCAGGCCGTTGAGCATTGAGAGGACATTATTTGTTTATGTCCACTGACTCTGTAAACACACCGTCATCAGCAAGGCGGGTTTCGATGCCCTTTTCATCGGCCGACCAATGGTCGAAAAATTCGGCGCCTTTGTAGCCCGCGTCTGCGGCAAGGGCTGCGATCCGGCCCATGCCTGCAAACCCGGTTTTAGGGAGGTGCACCGCGATCGGGTCAGCGAACGCTTCGTCCGGACTGATGATCGTCCAGCCATCAGCGCGCAAGGCACGCACCAGATCGACGGTGAAACTGGCCGCGAGATCATTTTCATGCAGCAACAAGACCTGCGCGGGGCGTCGCCCCAACACTTCTTGCCCCATTACGTCGAAATGCTCGGCCGCATCCAAAACCATATCCGTGTAGACTTTCGAGAGCGCCTCCGTATCGATCTTTGCACCGCGCTTAACCGCATCCTGCCACAACCGGTCCAAATGCCAATCGAACGTATCTACAGTTACATAGCCGCTGATCAGACCCCGGTCGGCAAGCGCTTTACGGAGCTGATCGCGTTTCACAAGATCACGATTTTCTTCGCCCCGGCTTCCCTCGTCCAGATACGGGAACCGGTACCATGGACGGCGATTAGGAATGCCTTCGAGTTTCTCTTCAGCCCGGTCAATATCGGCTATATAGATGTCGGTTGGCGTCGGGCTGGCCCACATATGGGTATCGCTGTGGTTCGCGATCAGATGACCGGCTTGGGCATAAGCCTCTATACGCTGCCGCCCTTCCTGTTTATTCATGCCGCGCGTCGTTACGAATATGGCCACTGGCCCCGTATTGGCTTCTTCAAGTTGCGCGATGAAGGAACTCGTTCGATCCACGCCGCTGTAAACACTTCCATCGCCGCGCGGTGCATCATCGTAGGTCAGTGCGATGCGTTTGGTGTACTTTTCAGAACTGGGCTTAGGTGTGGGCTCAGGCGTACAGCCAACCAGCAATACAAAGATCAGGCCGATAAGGGCGGATATTCTCATATCAACACCCGAAAAACCAAGATCGTGCCGCCCTACTCCTCGGCCTCTGCAAACCCGCACTGGCGTTGTTCCATTTTGAGCTGTTTAGTCAGGCGCACGGCGTTTTGGGCATAGGCTTCGGTTACACTGCCTTTATTGACGTTCTTGCCGCGAAGCACGCTGACGTTTTCACACAGATGGAAGACAAGTTTGGAATCTGATTTTTCTTTACCGTCTTTTGGCGCGATCCAGTAAACGACATCTTGTCCGCCTGTGGCCGCGGCCACTTTCGCTGAATCTTCAGCGATTTCCTGGGCTTGCGCAGCAACGGCCGGTGAGCACGCCGTTGTTGGCTCATTGGCTTTAATCTGGGCCGCACAGGCATTCATGTCTTCTGTATATTGCTCGGTCGACGGTGGATCGAAATCGACACCCACAAGTGTGGCGACCATGGCGAGCGCTACACCGACACCACCGGCGATTTTCTTGTTCTTGGGATCCATGTCCTTATCGAGGAAGATCATGGCGAGCAGCGGCAGGAAAGCGAGGATGGTGAGAATCGCGCCCAATTGGTTTTGCACGAAGAATTTAAATCCGTCTTCCTTGCTGGCCGGATCATGCCGGTTTGCTTTCTTCCACATGACGCTGCCGATGATTGCAAACACAGCGATCGCGACCAATAGACCGATCAAAAGGGCAAGATTACCTTCGTCGAACTTGTTCTTAAGCAGCAAGACAACTGCAGCGATTTCCGTGCCAATGGCAACCACAAATGAGCCAGCGGCGAATGTGCGTAACTTTTTGGCTTGCGCCTTTTGATCCTGTGTCGCCTGCCACGCCTTGGTGACGTCAGCTTTTGCTTCAGTGGTTTCTGTTTCCGGTTTTTCGTCGGCCATGATGGATATCTCCCCAATTTAAACTGTCCGCACAACGAATATTGGCTTTGTTCCTCAAGCCGAATCGCGCGGTAATACGGCGCTAAAGTGTCACAATTCACCCAATATTCGAAGAAAAAAATGCAGGGCAGCGCTCACCAAAAACTGCATAAGCCGGAATTGTAGAACTCGAGGCGCAATAGCCGGCACGGAATTTTATCCTGCAGAATTTCTATTCGGTGCATTAATCATCCGCTTAGCTATGATTTATACAGTTTAACACTCGCGATTTCCCCCACAGTGCTTATATATTCCTCAAGAAAACTTTTATCCATATGGAGACAAATATGCGGAATCCCGTAAAACTTACGCTCGCGAGCGTTTTAGCCCTGAATGTCGCCGCGTGTGCGCCAGCAGAAAAAACAATTGAACAGGCGGCTACGCAAACAATGGACTGGAGCCAAAGCCAGTCCCTGATCACCGAAACTGTCACCGGCGATATCCTGCTTGATAGCTGGGCCGGCCCTCACGGCGGCGTGCCTCCGTGGGACCAGGTTGATACGTCAAAAATGAGCGCGGCGCTGAATCAGGCTATTGATATGGCCAAGGCCGAGATCGAAAAGGTTGCTGACAACCCAGACGCGCCCACTTTCGACAATACCATCGTCGCCCTGGAAAAAAGTGGTGCGGCTCTCGATCGTGCCGGCACAATATTCGGTGTCCATGCCAGCAATCTGAATGTGGACCCGATACCTGCCGTATTGAAGGAAATGTCACCTAAATTTGCCGCCCTCGGCGATAGCGTGACCCAAAATGCGGCCCTGTTTGCGCGTGTGAAATCCATTTATGACAATATGGAGGGACTCAATACTGAGCAAAAGCGTCTGGTCGATGATTATTACCAGGACTTTGTCCGTGGCGGTGCCAATCTCAACGATGAAGACAAAGCCAAAATGTCTGAGATCAATGGCCGCTTGGCGACATTGACCACTCAGTTCGGCCAGAACGTTCTGGCGGATGAGCAAGGCTATGTCACCTATATCACAGACGAAAAAGACCTGGCTGGCCTGTCGGACGGTTTGATCAGTTCCATGGCAGCAGCGGCGAAAGCCCGCGATAAAGAAGGCCAATGGGCCATCACCAATACCCGCTCATCCATGAGCCCATTCCTGACCCAGTCAGAAAACCGGGCCCTGCGTGAGAAAGTATGGAACACCTATTATAATCGCGGCGACAATGGTGATGCCAATGACAACAACGCCATCATCACCGAAATACTGCAGCTGCGCGATCAACGCGCCAAGCTGCTCGGCTATAAAACCCACGCCCATTGGAAGTTAGAGAACCAGATGGCCCGCACGCCGGAAAATGCCATTGAACTGATGGAGAAAATCTGGCCGCATGCAATCGCACGCGCCAATGAAGAAGTCGCGGACATGCAAGCGGTTGCCGACGAAGAAGGCGCGGACATTAAGATCAAGCCTTGGGATTACCGCTATTACGCCGAGAAAGTCCGCAAGGCCAAATACGATCTCGATTCCGCCGAAATCAAGCCCTATATGCAGATGGAAAAACTGCGCGAAGGCATGTTCTGGTCTGCAGGCGAAATTTACGGCTTTGACTTTAAACAGCGCACCGACATTCCGGTCTTCCATGAAGATGTCCGGGTGTGGGAAGTCTTGAACAAAGAAGACGGTAGCCATGTCGGTCTTTGGTATTTCGATCCCTATGCCCGTCCGGGCAAGCGCTCCGGTGCGTGGATGAATGCTTACCGCACCCAGCATAAGCTCGACGGCAAACCGACGACGGTGATCGTGTCCAACAATTCGAACTTTGTTAAAGGCGCCGACGGCGTCCCGACATTGATCAGCTGGGATGATGCGGAAACCCTGTTCCATGAATTCGGTCACGCCATTCACGGGCTCAACTCCAAGGTCACCTACCCGACCCTGTCTGGTACGGCGGTATCGCGGGATTATGTGGAATTTCCGTCGCAACTCTACGAACACTGGCTCACGACACCGGAAGTCTTGAACAAGTTCGCGGTTCATTACGAAACCGGCGAACCGATCCCGCAGGCCCTGCTCGACAAGATCGAAAAGGCCGCCAGTTTCAATCAAGGCTTCGCCACGACGGAATACCTGGCCAGTGCCCTTGTGGATATGAAACTGCATATGGCGGGCGGCGATCCGATTGATCCCGACAAGTTTGAGCGTGAAACACTGGAAGCGCTGAATATGCCGGAGCAAATTGTCATGCGTCACCGCACGCCGCATTTCGGGCATATCTTCTCCGGCGGGTATCATGCCGGCTATTACAGCTATTTATGGGCCGACACGCTCACGGCTGACGCGGCGGAAAAGTTCAAGGAAGCCGGCAGTTTCTACGACAAAGAAACCGCCAAATCCCTGCACGACAATATCATGTCAGTGGGTAACACCATCGACCCGGCTGATGGCTTCAGGGCCTTCCGCGGCCGCGATGTCTCGGTTGATGCGCTCATGCGAGACCGCGGCTTCGCCCCAAAAGGATAGATCATTTGGAGCCCCGTAGAAATGCGGGGCTTTTTTTATATATTTTATGCCTCATCCTGAGGAGTGAGCGAATGCGAACGTCTCGAAGGATCGAGGCAGGCGCAAACCTATCCTTCGAGTCCCGGCGCTGCGCGCCGCCTCAGGATGAGGGATAGTTTTTTGGTAATGCGAACACTGTCGACATTGCAAACACCCGCACTCTACCTCCCCGATCGTCCCGGCCTTGCGATTTTCAAGAATCGCGTGGGCCGGGATCCATCTGGAATTTTAAATTTAACATTGCGCTTTGATTATTAAGGTGCCGGTCTAAACTGAGATTAAGGTGGATACCGGCCTCCGCCGGTACAACCGGATTATAGGTAGCGTTTTGTTACACGTCCCTTTTGAAGTGTCACATTGGTTGCGGAAACATCTCGCCAATGATAATTGAAACCGGAGCCTCACAACAGAAACTAAGAATAAATCCGATGAAACCCGCGCCCATCACCATGTCCAATCTGATTTCCCACCGGTTTCGGGGGTTTTCCAAGTATGAGAATACGCTGGATGGGCTGCGGGCGGCACTCGACTTCGGGGTGATCAATCTGGAGTTTGATGTGCGCATGGCGGCGTGTGGCACGCCGATGGTGTATCATGATGAATATGCCAAAGATGCGCGCGGTAAAGTCCGTCATTTGTGTGATCTCATAGCGTCCTCATTTAAAAATACGGGCGGTGATTTCGCCCGTATGCCGACATTCGAGGCCTTGCTGGATGTCGTCGCATCCCATAAAAATACCGAAGCTAAATTGCTCGTCGACATCAAGGACGCGGGGTTTGAGCATGAAATCCATGCCCTGCTCTCGCTTTACCGGATGCAAGACCGGGCCGTTTACGTGTCATGGTTGCCGGAGGTGCTTTATGCCTTGGACGCGCTCGCGCCGACCATCCCGAAATGTCTGAGCCATTGGTGCCAGCCGGTTAACGCGCTCATCCGGGCCCATCATAAGGTGTTTAAGTCCAAGGACGGCAACATCCCCCTGCAGGACTCTATTGATTTTAAGGGGGGCTATATCATGGGCGTGCGTTCAGGCTGGCAAATCACGGCACCGATCAAGGGCCAGTTCCTCGATTTGTTAAAACGCAGCCAAGGCGGCATCTGCGTGCCTCAAGACATGGCGACCAAAGAACTGTGCCAATATTACCAAGGCCACGGTCTGTTCGTTTCGACCTTCTCTTATACCGACAAAACCCACCTCATGGATCACCGTGATACATTAGGAATAGACCTCTACTTCATTGATAATAAGAAACTTTTTATAGATCTGACATAGTTGTCGTTTCTGACTTGAACCCAGCATCCCCTTAATCCGCTCGTCCCCGCGCAGGCGGGGATCCATTTCGATGTATCAGCGTGAAAAGGCTTATTAGTAAAAGCGGATAGATTCCAGGTGGATCCCCGCCTGCGCGGGGACGAGCGGAAGGGCGGGTGTTAATGTCTAATTCTCTAACGTAGTTCCGGATCTGCGTCCGGGTTGCGGTCATTGGCCGGGATTTCGGCTTCGCCGTCGCGGCCCGGAATAGCGTAGCCGCCCTTAAGCCAGCGTCCCAGATCCACATCAGAACAGCGTTTTGAGCAGAACGGCGAGAACTCTATGTCGACCGGTTTTTTCTCACAAATTTTACACAGCTTGGTCATTTTTCGTCCTTGAATACGTCGAGTTTGTCGCCTGAAACCAGTTTAAACCGGGCGCCTATACGCTCCGCCAGCGGCTGTTCCCACAAAATCACACCAGATTGCAACCAATCATAGGCTTTCTGGGGCAGTTGTAAGACCAGCCTAGCGCCGCCATCAACCCGGGCTTCTTTTTCGAGGCGTCGGAGTCCGCGCAAGGCAAGTGTTTCCACACTCGGTTCCCCGGATGCATCGAGCATGATCTGGCCGATGGTCAATCCGGATTTTGACCGCGTCATCTCCACCGTATCAAAGCGCGAAAACGGCGCGATCTTGGTGATATTCGGGTCATTATTGAGGCAATCCTGGAGGGTTTGCCAGACATCGGCCCGGTCTTTCTTTTTGCGGAAATTCGGGAAATCAATCACGATCAACCCGCCAATGCCCCGCAAACGCAATTGCGACGCGATTTCCTTTGCCGCCGCTATGCTGACCTTGGTTTTTTGCCCGCCCGCCGTATCAATATCGATCATGGTACCGGCGCGCGTGTGCTCAATATAAATAAACCCGCCGTTTTTGAGTGCCACTTCTGTGTCTGTGACATAGTCGATGCCGTCAACGGGTCCTTCCTCAATGCTTATGCCCGGAAAGCGCGCAGCGATAAATTCGTCCAATGTGCCGGTTTTTTGCGGTCCCGGCTTATCAACTTCACTTTTGGCGGTAAATTCAACCAGTGGCCCTTTATGGGCCTCGGCATCGCGCACAATCCGCACCAGGATCATTTGTCCTTCGGTGAGGCGCGGCGCATTGGGTGTCATGGCAAACCGCAAGAGACCGGGCTCGCCCGCGCCCAAGTCCACAAAGGCGGCCATCAACTGCTTGTCGACCTTGGTGACGCGTCCGGCGAAGATATCCCCGGCCCGTGGCAAGCCTTCATCGCTCCACCGACGCAGATGATACTCAACCGGTTTGTTTTTATAGAGGATCGCCGCCCGGGTTTCCCCGATGGCGTGTTCAATCGTACACTTATTAGCCATTTATATATCCTGCGCCGACCAACATATTTCGGGTCTCATACACCGGCAGGCCCACGACATTGGAATACGATCCGATGATTTGGGAAATAAAGGCTTCAGCCCTGCCTTGTATGCCGTACCCGCCGGCCTTGCCGTCCCACTCGCCGCTATCCAGATAGGTCTGCAATTCGGTGTGGGAAAGCCGTTTCATTTTAAGGCGTGTTTCAACGGTGCGTGAGATTTCCTGTCCATCCGGCGTGATCAGACATATCCCGGTAAAAACACGATGCGACCCGCCTGATAACAGCTCGAGACAATCCTTGGCGCATAGCTTATCTTCGGCCTTTGGCAGAATACGCCGACCAACGCCGACAACCGTATCGGCCGCTAGTACAAACGCATCAGAGTGTTGGGTTGCGATCGCTCGCGCTTTTTCGGTCGCAAGCCGCCCGGCGTGTGTTTTGGGGGTCTCGCCTCTTTGCGGCGTCTCATCGATGTCAGCCGGGATGATATCATCAGGCACGACGCCAATTTGCGCCAATAGGCTTTTGCGCCTTGGCGATGCACTTGCAAGAATGAGTTTATGGGGGGAATTGCCGCGCACGAGCGAGCGGCTGATTACTTAAAGCGATATGTGATACGACCTTTGGTCAGGTCGTAAGGTGTCATTTCAACAGTCACAATATCTCCGGCAAGGACGCGAATGCGGTTTTTGCGCATTTTGCCTGCCGTATGGGCAATAATTTCATGGTCGTTACCGACCAATTTAACACGAAACGTCGCGTTGGGCAGAAGTTCCATAACTTCGCCTTCAAATTCCAAGAGTTCTTCTTTTGCCAAACCAATTCCTTTAACTACAAAATAAAAAATCACCGAAGTGATTTGCTATGCAGGCCTTAAACCATGCCTCGCATCAATAACATAGGGATTTTTTTCCAAAAAACACTGATTTTTGCTTAATTTATGTGTTTTCTGCCGCAGAAAACCGCCGTTTCAGCCGCATATCGATGTTTTCGCGTAGCGAGCGATAATTATTCATCATCGCCCGCACATCGTGCGCACCCTCTGTCGGATCCGGCAAGGGCCAGACTTCGATCTCGGTATCACTATCGTCAAATATGGCTTTTGCCGCCTCACCTGCATCTTTTGTAAACGCTATAACGAGGTCGAAACTGGTATCACTGATTTCCTCGAGCGAGCGGGAAATATGTTTCGACTTATCAATGCCCACTTCAGACAGGATATTGACCATCAGCTGATTAAGCTCGCCGGTACTAATACCGCAGGATTGGATGTAAATATCTTGTCCGAACTGTTTCTTCATTAATGCTTCGGCCATGGGCGAGCGGATTGAATTGAGCGTGCAGACAAACAGCACAGATTGCGGAAGTTTTGGGTTAGTCGTCATTTCGGTCGCCTGTGCAGTGCGCAGATCAGTGTAAAAAACCGGCGCGATGTGTTGAAATCAACTTCGATGGAATTCCGCAGGCTGTCGACAAGTTGCCGCGACCCTTCATTATGCAGCCCGCGACGGCCCATATCGATAGCTTCGATCTGGGCGGATGTCGCCGTTCTGATGGCGTTGTGATAAGATTCGCAGATCATGAAATAGTCTTTGACAATACGCCTGAAAGGTAAAAGCGAGATACTGTATTCCCCCCTCGGCATGCCGTTGGACCGCTGCACATCGAGGATGAGACGATTGTCGTTGAGACTCAAATTGACAATATAAGGTCCGGATTCAGACTCAAGCGGACGGAATTCATTGGCCTCCAACAGATCAAACACAGCAACCCGGCGTTCATGTTCCATGTCCGCACTGGTGGCAGGCAGGCTGTCATCATCAATATAAAGCTCGGCTATATAATGATCTTCGTCCATCGGATCATTCGTCGAGCGGGTGTAACGGGATGCTTTTGGTTTCGCGCGGATTGGCGAAATCAACCAATCGGGCTTCCAAAGCCTCGACTTTGGCTTTTAATTGCCCTCCGCCCGAAAAAATCAAATTGAGCTCGCCGGTCGGCTTCGGTCGGGTCGATTTAAAATCAACAGAAAGCAAAACTGTAAATGCATTGGGATCAACGCGGCTAATGCCCATTGACTGAAGCGCGAGCACGTTATGAAAACGCAGGCCGGATTTCGTCCGCTCGCCGGTTTTGCCGTTTTTGTGCTCTTGTTTGAACCGGTTTATCACCAGCGTCAGGGTTTGCGAATCCTTGTCAAACTTGATGTCACTGACGCGCACGATCGCGTCCTGCGTGATCGCAGATATGACTTGCAAATCCTCAGAGTTCTCGGCTTTTAGTTTAAGATGGTCAGACATTCTATTCCGATACCCGTTTAATGCGCGCTCCGCAATTGCCCAGTTTCACTTCTATATGTTCAAACCCCCGGTCCAAATGATAGACGCGGGCGATTTCGGTCGTGCCTTGTGCCGCCAACCCTGCCGCGATCAGGCTGGCTGAAGCGCGCAAATCCGTCGCCATCACCGGCGCACCGGTCAGTTTCTCGACACCCCGCACGACGGCCTCGCGGCCATGAACGGTGATATCCGCGCCCATGCGCGCCAGTTCCGGACAATGCATGAAGCGGTTTTCAAAAATATTTTCCCGGATGATCGAGACACCGTCCGCGAGACAGCACATGGCCATGAATTGCGCCTGTAGATCCGTCGGGAAACCGGGATAAGCCTGGGTTTCCATATCGACGGGCTTTAGCCGTGTACTTCCGCGTTCAATCAAAACGGAATTTTCGTCCATGGTCACTTTCGCACCGGCCTGGGCGATCAACGGCCAGAGCGACCCCAGATGATCCGAGCGCACATTAACGAGGCGGACTTTGCCGCCAGCGGTCGCTGCCGCCAGAGCATAGGTGCCGGCTTCGATCCGGTCCGGAACAACGCTGTAGGTGACACCTTTCAGACTTTTAACGCCTTCAATGCGCATTTCGGAGCGCCCTGCTCCGGTGATTTTGGCCCCCATAGCATTGAGGCAATTCGCCAGATCGATAATTTCCGGTTCGCGGGCCGCATTGTTAAGCACGGTCTCGCCTTTCGCCAGTACGGCGGCCAGCATGGTGTGCTCTGTCGCGCCGACGCTGATAAACGGAAATGTAATATCCGCACCCTTGAGCCCGCCCTTGGCGCTGGCAATGACATAGCCCTCGCTCAGTTCAATATCGGCGCCCAGGGCCTGCAAAGCATCCAGATGCAGATTGACCGGACGCGCACCAATGGCGCAGCCGCCGGGCAAGGAGACTTTGGCTTTGTGACAGCGCGCGAGCAAGGGTCCAAGCACATTGAAGGTCGCACGCATTTTGCGTACCAGATCATACGGTGCGGTTGTCGACGTTAAGTCATTGGCGTGCAGCAACATGCGGCTCCCCGGCCCTTCTTCAACCTGGGTGCCGAGACTGGCGAGCAATTGCCCCATGAAACGCGTGTCGCGCAGCCGCGGCATATTCGTCAATTCCAACGGCTGATCGGTCAGCAGGCAAACGGCCATGAGCTTGATCGCCGAGTTTTTAGCTCCGCTGATGCTGATTTCACCCGATAGCGGCACGCCACCTTCAATGACTATTTTGTCCATGTATAAATTTCTCCACTGGGTTTCGAAATGAATCGAAAGTGTCGAACAAAGTCTAGGCAATAATAAGTCGCGTGGCGACGGAATTGTGTCATATATTGGGTTTGATTGTGCGTTTTAGGTGCGATTTTTGACGGCAGACTTCCGGCGGCGCAAATTATCGCGCAAGGCTTGCGCTTTTCTGGCCTCTGCCCGCTCACGGGCCAGTTGCTTTTCCGTTTTCGGGGATGATGAATCTTCGCTCATATCAAACCAAGGATACTGAACCCATGTCCTGTGTGTCAATGATATCGGGTGAATTTGACGAAGTTGAGTTTGGAAGGATTGGCAGTAAATAGGGGTACAACAATTCTCGGCACCTGAGGATGCGAAAACGTTGTGATTACTGCTAATCCCTCCAAGACATCGCCCCGTACGTCCGAACTTAAGCAAAATCGGTAACTTAAACCGTGTTGAAAGTCACGAAAAACCGATTATGATAATGACTTGTCCTCTTTTAGCGCGATTTTATAGGTGATAACGGCGTGGTTTAGCGCTTGCGGGTTTTCACGGGCTATGGCATATGAGCATCGCATTTTAAGCCCATCCGGTATTAAATTGGCCGCAGTAGCTCAGTGGTAGAGCGCATCATTGGTAATGATGAGGTCGGGAGTTCAATTCTCCCTTGCGGCACCAGGCTTTTGTGGGTGTGCTGTAGGCACGCAAGCGCGGGCCGATGGCGAAGGTTGAAAAACAGGCGAAGTAGGTTAGAAAGTTTCGGTTACTGTCACCGTTACTCTACCTGTTTCAGTTAGCTCTTGTGCACTTTCAGCGGAGAGTTACGAGTTCCAGTTTCTTTTAGTTGCTGTCGCTCTAATTCCAACTACAGTCCGTATTAATCAAATTGCAATGGCATCCAAAGCCGGAATGCCAACTATCAGAGCAGAAAAAACCAACCCCACTATGACAAATGCCAAAAAAAGTTTCGAGCCAGTATATTTTTTATTTTGAAGTACAGTTAAATAACCGAACGCTAGAATTATTTTTAGCGCGACAATCATTATTGCGAAACACAACAAATATGAGCTCAATTCAAAGCGTGAAAATGTTCTATTTTGAAGTGCGTCGACAGCTAAAAGCGAAAGTAACATTATTGAAAAAAGAAAAGTTCTTTTCGAATAGGCGCGCAAGATTTCGTCAAAATTCGTCATGCTAATTTTCTTCTTTTAATCTTGTCGCTTGGCGACGTCCGCTAATAAACTTAGCCGCCTTTGCAGCAGCTGACTTAGTTGCTGCGATTGTGTCCGGTATCGACAAATTAAAGTTTAAAGAATCGTCTGTTCCTGCGCTAGCACCGCCCCCACCGGCAATACTGAAAGATTGACGACCATTAGCGTCTGCCGCAAGCCCCTTCATGTCAGCCGTAAAGGTCGGATCCAAATCATTAATGAGGTTAATACCGTCTTTCGTTGAAAAATCTAGACCAAGTTGCCCTTCCACTCCAACATCAACATTTAACGGTCCTAGAATTACGGTGACAGTAACCGAAACTATTGTCAATAATGCCCCGCCCGTCTAGTCTTGTGTTTATGGCCCGTCTTGCTCGTATCGTTGTTCCCGGACTCCCGCATCATGTCACGCAACGCGGCAATCGCCGTGAAACCGTTTTCTTCGGTGACGACGATTATCAGGCCTATCTTGATCTGCTTGCGACATCGATCAAGCAAGCCGACAGCGAGATTTGGGCCTGGTGCCTGATGCCTAACCATATCCACATGATCGTCGTGCCATCAAGCGAGGACGGTTTGCGCCAGACGGTCGCCAATGCGCACAGACGCTACGCCGCGCGGATCAATGCCCGTAACAAATGGACGGGACATCTCTGGCAAGGACGCTTCGGCTCGGTGATTATGGACGAAACCCATCTCTACAACGCGATTGCCTATGTGTGTCTCAACCCGGTGCGGGCCCGCCTGGTCAAAAAAGCCAGCGACTGGAAATGGTCGAGCGTGCATGCGCATTTGAACGGGCGCGATGACGGCATCACAACACGGAGCGCCGTCCGTGAACGCATCGACGACTTCGCCGATTATCTGACGCGGATGAATGACGACAGTGTATATGAACCCCTCAGGCGCAGCGAAATTGTCGGCAGGCCAATCGGCAGTCCTGACTTCATTAAAAGTTTGGAGCAACGGACCGGGCGCGTGCTGCAGGCCCGCAAACGCGGGCCGATGGCGAAGGTGGAAAACACGAAAAAGTAGGTAAAAGAGTTTCGGTTACTGTCATCGTAATCCTACCGTCACCGTAATCCTTCTGGAATGAAACGCGCGGAAATGCGAAACCAATCAAAAATCAAGAACCACAATTAATAAAAGATATTTTTGCAGTACCTTTCGTCGGGTCTGGAAATCTTATGAGAGCGGCTTTCAAATCGTCTATCTGAATAGGAAAGTAGGTTTTCGTGCGTTCTGAGATTTTTGAACAATCGAGTACTTTTACGCTAAATATATTTTTCATTTTCCCGTTTGAAATTAGGAAAATATACAATGCGAAATAATTACTGTCGGCATCACCTAGCGATTCGAAAGCATTATACCTTGAAAGCTCTATGTAGTCTGCCGCCCACCTTCCGTTTTCAGTCTTGAGCAAACAACATATTCTGAACATGTTCGTGTAAGCGGAGTACTGTGACTTGTTTGAAACAATATGGCCCAATTTTTTCAAAATGTACTTATAATCTTTGGATTCATTATATTTTCTTGCGAATTTATTCAAAGCAGCTGAAAATATGAAGTTCATTTTTTTCCTAACTTTGAATTGAAAAGGTCCCTACAGCTGCAAATCACTGCGCATGTAACCGAAACTCAATCAAATTCGTAAGTGTATTTTCCAACAACTATATAGTGCAGTAGTTTGACTGATCGCTTCGTTTCTGTTGGATAGTGTTTCCTCGTGAAGTCTTTTCGTCTCAAAGGATTGGAAAGAACATGTATGCTGAGCATGTCCGCAGCGAAAAGCGCAAGAGAGAAAAGGCTAAGCAGAATTACTATTTCACTCAGTCCCTTGCTGTACGGCGAATTGTACAAATTAAAAGCGGGAATCGCTAATACAATTGAAACCCAGAAAAACCACCAGAAAAATATCAAAACTCGTATTAATATTAATTCTCGAAAAGGTTTCATTGATCAGATTATTTCTAAATCTTTGCTGTAAGGAATTACTGTGACAATTATCATAAATTGAACTTATTTGCCAGAAGGACTAAGGCCATTATTGAAACTGTGATCGAAACGAACGCAACTATATAAAGATTTATACTACGCAAATTTCCAAAAGATGTGATTACGTCAAGAAATAACACAAATGCAGACATCATGGCTGCAAATTGAAAGGCGCCCAGAATTTGTTGCCTAAGTCCTTTGTTACTTTTAAACATGAAGAGCTTCCGTGACAGTACCCGCATTTATCGCACATCCCCCAATTAAACTCAAATCCGGGAATTGAGTGTGGCGCTTTGGGTAAAATCGAATATGGTGAGCACAATAATAATATGAGAGGGGTGAGACCAATGAAACACAAAATGCATTTTGTCGTCGCGACCGCAATTGCTTTAGCATTGGGGGCATGCAGCCCCAAGGAAACCAGTACCGCCACCAGCGGTGACCTTGTCGCTCCGCCGGATATGTGTCTTCACAATGCCAGCATTTATGGGTCGGACGCGAGCGCGATTACCGTGACGAATGGCAAAATCATCGGACTTGAACCCGAGTCAAATACGTGTGCGGCGTTTGTTGATACCGAGACGGAGATCTTCGACCTGAACGGTAGCTATGTCTATCCCGGGTTTGTTGATGGCCATGGTCATTTGCTCGGCATTGGCCTGCGGGAAATGACCTTGAACCTTGAAGGCACGGCCTCCATCAAAGAGTTGCAGGACCGCTTGCGCGAGGTTGTCAGTGCAACAGCCGAAGGCGAAACCATTTTTGGCCGTGGCTGGATCGAAACCCATTGGCCGGAAAACCGTTTCCCCAATCGTGGTGATCTCGATCTCGTGGCCCCTGAAAATCCCGTCATTCTGGAACGGGCCGATGGGCATGCCGTTGTCGCCAATTCAATGGCGCTGGAAAAATCCAATGTGACAAAAGACACCGAAGCGCCGTTTGGCGGCGATATCCTGCTCGGGAAAGATGGCAATCCGTCCGGCATGTTGATCGACAAAGCCGACCGTTTGGTCATGGGATTGGTGGGAGAACTGACGCCGGAGCGCAAACGCGCCGCCTATATCAAAGGTGGAGAAGTCTATGCCGGTTATGGCTGGACCGGCATTCAATCCATGTCGGTTAATCCTGCAGATGTCCCATTGATCGAAGAATTGTCGGATTCGGGAAAAATCGGCATCCGCGTTTACAATGCGATTGATCTGAATGGGGCCGAAAGCCTGCTGGATCAAATTGGGGCCGACGGCCCGCGCACCAATAGCAATGGGCGGGTCGTGACCCGGGCCATTAAAGTCTATGCCGACGGTGCGCTGGGATCGCGCGGCGCATCCCTGTTAGAGCCTTACACTGATGACCCGGACAATTCGGGTCTTTTGTTGTCGAAAAAACAAGAAATGATGCCGGTGTTCGAACGCGCACTTCGCGACGGGATGCAAATCAGCATGCATGCAATTGGGGACAATGCCAACCGCATGGTGCTGGACTGGTTTGAAGAGGCTATGAACAATGTGCCGGTTGAGGACCGCAAAGTCGCTGATCCGCGCTGGCGCATCGAGCATTCACAAATCCTTGATGTCGCAGATATTCCCCGCTTTAAGGAGCTGGGCATCATTGCCTCCATGCAGCCCTCACATGCGATCGGTGATTTGCACTTTGCTGTCGACCGGCTCGGCGTTGACCGGCTGCGCGGCGGCTATGCCTGGCGCAGCCTGATCGATAGCGGCGCCATTATCGCCGGCGGAACCGACGCTCCGGTTGAGCGCGGCGACCCAAGGATAGAATTCTACGCGGCCGTGGCCCGGAAAGATGCCAAAGGCTTCAGCACTGAAGGCTGGTATCCGGATGAGAAAGTCACGCGCGCTGAAGCGATCAAAATGTTTTCGGAATGGAATGCCTATGCGGCATTTGAAGAAGACGTCGCCGGCACGATCGCTGTCGGAAACAACGCCGACTTCACCATCTTCAACAAAGACATTATGAGCATCCCGGAGGCCGAAATTCTCTCGGTCACGCCGGTCATGACGATTGTTGACGGTGAGGTTGTTTTTAAGAATTAGATTGGGGCGTCATAAATATCCCCTCACCCGCAGCTCCTTTTGCGTTTCAAGAGAAACGCTTAGGAACGCGACCTCTCCCATGGGGAGAGGTAATAAGTGAGCTAGATCTTGGCGTTGGTATACGGCTTGAGTTCTTTGCGGGCCACTTGGCGCCTGTGAACGGCATCAGGTCCATCGGCAAGACGGAGCGTCCGTAGGCCCGTCCACATGGCTGCCAACGGTGTATCTTGTGACACGCCAGTCCCGCCGAACATTTGCATGGCTTCGTCAGTAATTTTGAGGGCAGTGCGCGGCGCCGCCACTTTAATCATAGAAATATAAGGCCCGGATTCACGGTGATTGCCTTGATCCATCATCCAGGCTGCTTTTAAGCACAAAAGACGCGCTTGCTCGATTTCGATACGGGCTTCGGCAATGATATCGTAATTGGCCCCGAGTTTTGCCAAGACCTGACCAAACGCTTCCCGTTCCAATGAACGCTTACACAACAGTTCTAAAGCTCGCTCTGACTGCCCAACGGCGCGCATACAGTGGTGAATACGGCCCGGGCCGAGGCGGCCTTGCGAGACTTCAAAGCCGCGACCTTCGCCGATCAGCAAAGCACTGGCGGGTATCCGCACATCGGTAAATTTCATATGCATATGACCATGCGGTGCATCGTCATGGCCGAACACCATCATTGGACGCAGGATTTCAATGCCCGGCAGGCCGGCTTCAACCACGAACATTGAATGGCGTCCATGACGCGGGCCTTCGTCTGCGGTTTTGGCCATCAGAATATAGACGGCGCAACGCGGATCACCGGCACCGCTGGACCAGTATTTCTCGCCGTTCAAGACCCACTCATCCCCGTCTTTGACGGCCTCGAACGCCATATTGGTGGCATCAGATGAGGCAACGCCCGGTTCCGTCATCAAATAGGCTGAGCGGATTTCACCGGCCAAGAGCGGTTTCAGGAACTTCTCCTTGTGCTCTTCATTGCCGTAGCGTTCCAGCACTTCCATATTGCCGGTATCCGGTGCCGCACAGTTAAAGACTTCGGCAGCCAACATGCACCAGCCCATTTCCTCGGCCAGATACGCATATTCCACGGTTGAAAGCCCATAGCCTTTATCAGAATTGGTGAGCCAGAAATTCCACAGACCGGCGGCTTTTGCTTTTTTCTTCAGGCCTTCACGGATTTCGGTTTGACGGTCCGTGAACTGAAACCGGTCCCCGGCCTTGCCAACCTCTGCATGGTATTCTTCATCCAGGGGCATGATTTCTTCGCGTACCATTTTACGCACTTTGTCACGCAAGGGCCTGACTTTATCTGTAATTCCGAGATCCATCTTGATTCCTTTTTTGTTTAAATCTTGCCGGACGCGATGCGCTCACGTGCGGTTTTGCCGAGAAGGTTGGTCATATGGCCATAGGACTTGAAACGCTCGTCCCGGGTTTGGCCATTATAATAGCGAAAGTAGATTTGCTGGAGTATCACGGCGAGCCTGAAAATACCGTAGACATAATAGAAATGGAAATTACTGATATCGGCGCCGGTTTTGTCCGCGTAATACGCCAGGAATTCCTGCCGAGTCAGCATGCCGGGCGCTGTGCTCGGTTGGCGCACCAACATCTGCATGGGCGCAGGATCGCTCGCTTCGATCCAGTATGCGAGCGTATTGCCAAGATCCATGAGCGGATCGCCGAGGGCTGATATTTCCCAGTCCAGTATGGCGTTGATCTTCGTCGGGTCATCCTGGTCCAAAATCGCATTGTCGATGCGGTAGTCGCCGTGCAGGATTGCGGCGCCCTTCTCCGTTTTCGGGCGGTTATCATCAAGCCATTGGCGCACATCCTCAAACGCGTCGACATCATCGGTGATAACTTTCTCATAGCGCCGGTTCCATCCCAGGATTTGTCGTTCGACATAGCCGACAGGCTTGCCGAAATCCTCAAGCCCGATGGCTTTGTAATCGACCTGATGCAGCTCAATCAGCTTATCAATAAAGGCGTGGCACAGCTTGCGGGTCTCACCCTCGCCCCAATTCCATTCCTTGGGGATATGGGTGTGGATCAAATGCCCTTCGGCCCGTTCCATAACGTAAAACTCGGCACCGATAATGTCCTTGTCATCGGTATAGAACAGTGTCTCCGGGACGGCCGGGTAGACCGGTTTTAAGGCCGTCATGATCCGGTATTCCCGGTGCATGTCGTGACCTGACTTTGGTATTTTACCGAATGGCGGGCGGCGCAAGACCAGACGCCGCTCCGGATAATCCAGAGCATAGGTCAGGTTTGAGGCCCCACTGGCATATTGATGTAATTCAGGTGTGCCTTTGAGATCAGGAAGAGCGGCTTTCAAGGCTGCGTCAACGGCGTTCAAATCGAGCTCTTCGCCTTTGCGGATATCAATGGTTGGGTTCTCTGAACTCATTTTTAAATCGTCGCTCCTGTCTCTAAAGAGATCATTTAGTTCTCTTTTAAATTGGGGACTTCACCCAATTGAATATGGCGTTTCTGTTTCGCCATACCGCCGATATAGCGGTTATAATCCGAGGCTTTATGTTGAAAATACTCTCCGATCACCGGATGCGGCAGAACGAGAAACTCTTCCTTCTCGATCGCGGCCACCAAGGCATCAGCAACGTCAGAGGCTTCGATGTGCCGGTCAGGCCCCTCATCCACGACTTTCATCCCCTTGGTCATATTGGTTTTGACGTATTGCGGGCAGATACAGTGGACATTGACCCCATCATCCTTGTGCATCATGGCCATATATTCAGCGAAGCCGAGGGCCGCGTGCTTTGTGACCGTGTAAGACCCGGAACCGAGTTGCGCCAATAACCCGGCAGCAGAAGATGTAACGACAAATCTCCCTTCGCCTCTTTTAATCCAGTCCGGCAGCAAAGCCCGGCTGGCATAGACATTGGCCATGGTGTTGATGAGCCAGCTCTTCTCCCAACTCTCATTCGATCCTCCGGCTGCATGGCCACCGGGCAGATCCGGCATGCCAATGCCGGCATTGGACACGAACATATTGATGGGGCCGTTGGCCTTTTCGGCTCCAACGATAAACTCCAGAATTGAATTTTCATCGCTGACATCACAGACAAAGGCGGTCGCGCCGATTTCCGATGCCGTTTGCTCGACCCGGTCTTTATCAATATCGCTGATCGCGACTTTGGCGCCAAGCGCTATACACTTTTCTGCAATGGCACGTCCGATGCCGCCGGCGGCGCCTGTAATGGCAATACTTTGATTTGAAAACATGATGGGTCCTTTGTAAGGTGTAACTATAAGAAGGATGATCGAGCGGCGCAATCACTTTCATATGCAAAAAGTTGCGTATGTGGTAATTTTGCGAAATTTCGATGAGGGGCACGACATGGCAAATGAATTACCAGACGCAGAAGCCGCCCTATTGGCCGCAACCGTTGAAGCACCCAACACGGATGTTCCCAAAGCCAATCAAACCGAATTTTGCCTCTCCTGCGGCGCCGCAACCCCGCAAGCCTATTGCGGTGAGTGCGGTCTTAAAAACGACGATTTACGACGATCCCTGTTCCGTCTGATCGCGGAAACCCTTGGCGGCATCTTTTCTTTCGAAGGCCGGATGTGGCGAACCTGGGCGGCACTGATCTTTAAACCTGGTAAAGTCGCACGTGAATATGCGGATGGGCGGCGCACCACCTATTCCGCCCCGATCCGCGTATATCTGGTCGTCACTTTCCTATTGCTGTTTTATATGGGCGTCACGCAGACAAATTTGTTTGCCATCGTTGTCTCGCCCAAAACCCCGGAACAAATCGCAGCACAGGAGCTTGCGCAGGAGAAAAGCGGAACCATTAGTGTCCAGACACCATTCGGGCAGAGCATCAAAGATTTTTCCAAAGATATTGTTGATGCCACCAACAGCGACGACCCCGAAGCGCTCGACAAAGCGTTTGAAGAGTTAGAAACAACGGAATTAAAATTCGACCCGAACAATTATAATTTCGAATTTCTGTTTTTTCAGCCCCAAAGCAAATTTGACGCCCTGACCGACAAAGCGACGGCCGAAGGGTTCGTCAATGAATTGAATGAAAATGAAGATGTAATAGCAGACGGATCAGTCGGTGACTCCCTTGACTTGCAAAAAGCGATACGCGTGTTCTTGACCAACCCGATCCAGTTCAATCAACAATTCAATATCTGGTTGCCAAGAGCCATGTTTTTCATGGTCCCGATGGTGATGTTTTTTGGCGTGATTTATATCCGCGGTCCCAACGCCCTGCTCTATGATCATTTGATCCATGCCATCTATATCCATTCTGTATTCTTCATGTCCCTATTGCTGGCAATTTTATTGTCCAAGGTTTTAAATGGTCAAACCGTGGCAAAGGCCTTGTTTGTCGGCCTGCTGATCTATTTGCCTATTTCGTTAAAACGCATGTTCGGCCGAGGATGGATCAAGACGATTTGGACCACAATCAATATTGGCTTCATTTACCAGGTGATGCTTATTGTAGCACTCGTCTGGATCAGTGTTTATTCCCTGACCCAAATCGCGGCTTAAATAATTCGCCGCAAAAAATAAGCCCGCCGGGATGGCGGGCTTTTCAATCTACAAAAGTGTAGAGGTTTATGACTTAAACAGGCTGAGTTTGCCTTCTGCTTTTGCCAGCAGGTAATAGAAGACAGCACGGTTTTTCATCCGGTCTGCTTTCATTTTCTCTCAAACCTTCGCAACAGCTTGAGTCTGACCTGATGTCATGCCCAACTTATTCGTACAGAATCCTTTGGCAATCCGGTTCAGCGCTGCTTTTTAGTCGCTATCTTTTATAGATTTTACAACTCAAATTGCATTAATAGCTAATTAGAGTGAAATTTTAATCTTTACAACTATAATTATAGTGCGCCACAAAGGATATTTTTGATGGACCGAATTTTTCATTGGTTGAAACCTTCGATCATTTTATTGGCATTGACCATATTACCGGGCCGGGCTTATGCTCAGGTGCCCGATCTGGTATGCAATGGGCGCCTGGTAAACGAGGTGACTTTCACCGGCCCGACGCTCGAATCGGGTACGGCTTTACAAGCGGGCGCCATTTATCGATATAACAATGTCACAACCGGCGTTGATGCGTTGGTTTCGATATTGGGGTTTGTCAATGGCGGCAGCTTGAATACAATTGATAACGATTCTGGCTTGGTCAATTATTTCCAGCCGGAATTGAATACGACAGGCACGAGCGCGGCGGATTTCAGGGTTTCATTCGTCGTAACCGGCACCAATATACCAGTTATGCTCGACATAGCTGCCAGCGGGATTGATATAGACGGCAACAATGCCGACCTTCGCGAATATGCCGAATTTGAAGCTACTTTAGTCGAATATCTTTTAAGCTCAACAACCGAGCTTGACGTAGATGCGTCAGGACCGTCTTCGGCGAGTCGCATCCGTTTTGAGTCGCGTACCTCATTGGTTGCGCCCGGTATCGACCCGACCGCGAAGGCAAATATCGTGACGACATTTTACACGGACGTCACGTCGTTTGAATACCGTATCGGTACGTTGGGCTCCGGTAATATGACACGGCTGACGTCACTTGGTTTTGACTGTCCGAGCCTCCTGCCCAGCCCAATCTCTGTTTCAACCATGGACGAAGACTATGGCGACGCGCCGATCATTAATTACGGCAATCCTATTCATACGCTGGTTGCCGGTATTGAACTTGGCGCCGCAAATACGGCGGATACGGGCCCATATGACAGCCCGACCGCATCAGGAGATACCGGAGACGATGGCGTCAGCGTGCCATCGTTCGCCAAGGGTGAAACTCAAATTCTCGATATATCCGTTTCCGGTGCGGGAGGTTATCTTCAGGCATGGTTTGACTGGAACAATGACGGCGATTTTACTGACAGTGGTGAACAGGTCGCCACCGATATTCAGGATACAGATACGGACGGAAGCATCGCATTATTAGTCACTGCGCCGTCAACAGCAGCAACGGCGACGACCTTTGCACGGTTTCGCTGGTCAACCGCGCCCGGACTTATAGAACAAGACGCTGCCGGCGATGGTGAAGTCGAAGACTACAGTTTTACAATTTCGGCATTAAATCCCAGCTGTCCCATAGGCTACACACTTATCGGCCAGACGGGAAATGCCAACGCTGTCATAACACCTGCAGTTAACAGCGCAAATGCACTTGGCGGTCTAACCCCAGCTGGTTCAACGGCAACTAATGCAAATTCGGCCAATAACGATAGTTTAAATCCGGTTTTGACACTGCAACTCGCGGATTTAATTCCGCAAGACAGTATCCTTACGCTGTCGCTTGCCAGAAACGACGCCGGAAGTAATTACCAAATATCCACATCTGCGGACAACACGACTTACACAACGATTGCGACAATTAATCAAGGCACTCTGGACGTACTCGACAGAATATCTGTGGTTATCCCGACGGGTGGCGCCCGGTATGTCAGCATTTCGCGCATTGGTGGCAGCACATGGATTGATGGTGTTGAATATGACACGATATGCCAACCACCAGCCATCTTGACCGCGACAAAAACAGTGGAAATTCTGGACGGCATGTATGCACTCCCCGGCAATGACGCGAAATATGTCATCACGGCTTCCAATACCGGCGGCGGCAGTGCTGATGCTGACTCCCTGTTGATCATCGATCCGATACCGGCGGATCTTATCTACATATATGACGATGTTGACTCGACCGGACCCGAAACCGATGAAGTTGTCTTCACGGATATTGTTGCTTCCGGGCTCACTTTTAATATAGCGACCGACGTTGGATATTCGACAGCCGTTGCAAAACCAGCTAATTTCGCCTCTTGCAGTGATCCGGTCGTTGCCGGCGAGAACCCCTTAATTACGTATATTTGCCTCAATCCTAAAGGCGCATTTCTATCCGGCGACCCGGATCCTACATTTTCCTTGGCATTCCGAGTGCGAATAAAATAGCCAAAGTCGGCTCGTCACAGTTCATAGGGTGAAAATTCTCAGGGTCCGCTTTGCTCACTTTGACGACAAAAAATAAGCCCGCCGGGATGGCGGGCTTTTCTAACTACACAAGTGTAGAGGTTTATTACTTAAACAGGCTGAGCTTGCCTTCTGCTTTTGCCAGCAGGTAGTAGAAGACAGCCCGGTTTTTCATCCGGTCCGCTTTCATTTTCTCACATGTATTCTTAACAGCTTCAGTCTGACCTGATGTCATGCCCAGCTTCTTGGTGCAGAAGCCTTTGGCTACGCGGTTTAATTCCGCTTCGTCCGAACATGCGATCAGTGATGCATCACGCGATCGAAGAGCCGGTCCGCAATATTTGACGATATTGTCAATCACGGTCGTGCTCGCCCGTGAGTCATATTTACGAATCTTCGCGTAATACTTCTCATTTGCATTTGCGGCTGATTTCTTCGCCGGAGTCTTTTTCTTAGCAGCAGGCTTGGCTTTGGCTTTCTTAGGGGCTGCCTTTTTAGGAGCAGCTTTAGCCGCACCTGCGCCTTTGGCCAGGCCTTTGGCCTGGCGCACCCATTCGTCACGCTCAATACGTCCCGGGAATGCACCCAGTTTGTCATTGACCATCGTGACGTCGGCTTTCTTCCAATTCGCGATTTGCGGGAAGTAGTAAACGCCGGTCTTGTTCAACATTTTCTCAAGCTTCGGACCAACACCGCTAATCAGTTTAAGATCATCAGGCTTACCTTCGGTAGGTGAATCGTAAAGCACTTTCGTCTTAACGGCTTTCTTAGCGACAGCCTTTTTCTTCGGAGCTGCCTTCTTCTTAGGCGCTGCCGACTTTTTCGGTGCGGCTTTTTTCACTGCTGCTTTTGTGGCGCCTGTTTTTACAGGTGCTGCTCTTTTGGCAACTGTCTTCTTCGCAGTCGATTTTTTAGCGACAGCTTTTTTCTTAGGCGCAGCTTTTTTCTTGGTACCACCTTCGGCTACTCGGCCTTCGAGATACTTCACGCGAGCAGCTAGATAGCGGTTGCGCCATTCCAGAGCATAAGTTTCATCATCATCGTTGGCGGCGGCTTTCGTTGCCGCAGCACCTGCCGTTGCACCCGTACCTGTTGCTGCAAGACTTGACTTCAAACCGGACACTTCTGTGTCACGAGCAGCCAAATTGCCCTCAAGCTCATTGATGCGCGCCCGCAGGCCGTCAGCTTCGGCACGCAATTGGCCTTCGCCTTCAATACTAAGATCGCCTACATTTTTCTTGCGACCAAAAAACAACCATCCCAGAATAAATCCGAGAATCCCGAACAGCAGGAGCGCCCACCATCCGAAGCTAAGAATATAAGACATAATGTTTTCCATGAGAAATCCCCTATTTGGAACGAGTAACTGTAAATTCGATACGACGGTTTTTCGCCATACCCTCCGGTGTGTCATTACTGGCTATCGGACGGGACTCACCATATCCACCACCAGAAATGTTATTCACATCAACGCCGAATGCAACCAAATTCCTGACGACCTCTTCAGCGCGACGACGACTTAAATCAAGGTTGTAGGCTTCGGAGCCATCGGCGTCCGTGTGACCATCGACAGTGATGCGAAAATTTGAACATTGTTTTGCCGCTGATGCCAATGACCTGATGAGCGTCAAGCTTGCCTCATCATTTATTTCTGCACGATTATAAGCGAAATTGATTTTAGCGTCGCCTTTTAGATCGTCAAACAAGCCCTGGCAAACTTCTTCAGAATTGATCGTCCCTGTATTATCGGCTTCTGCGTTGGGGACAACGATATTGGCAGCACCACCATATCCGCCAGGCAAGGACGCAACGAGACTGTTTACTTCTGATCGAATATCGGTCGACATTGTCATCCCTTTCAAGAATGAGTCTTCACCGTTCATCGAAAATTCGCCATCGTCCAGTTTAGCAAGACCGGCCAGATTCGCCGCTGCGACAGCGCGCCAGCTTGCATCCGGAGCCCCTGTCGCGATTTTAATTTTATCGTCCGTCACCATACCCGAAAACAAGGCTTCTGCATCCGCAAGAATACCGTCCCGTTCTGCTTCGCTGGAAGCATACCCATTCAGGATTACACCGCCATTATCATCGCGCATGCCTGAAAGCGTATACGGGCTAACGGTAGGGACAAGTTTTTTGACGGTTAAATCTCGTGCGTCGACTTCGTGCCAAATATTATCGTTTTTGCGATCTGTGCATTTTTCGCAAAATGTGTTTTCAGCTGTTGTCACAACTGTATTTTTTACGTCTTCACTTGGTGTGGTCCCGGAGAGCCGCGCGACATTTCCCGACATATCCACATCGATACTTGAAAACCCGGCCGTATTCAGGGCCTCTTTGACCGACTCACCCATTTTAACGGAATGAGCTCTTGCGCCCCAAGGCGTAAGGAGTTGGAAAAGTAATGCAGCTATAGCAAGGATAACAATCCCTGTGAGCCACTTACCAAAACTCCCCATGCTGACCTCCCTCAAGGCTGTGGAATTAATTAACAGGTGTTAATAACACCAAGGCAGTTGAATAGGCAACATGCAATGACCGCCTCTTACCTACTAAACGAGCAGACAATTTATCTTCAGTTCATGTCGCCAATCAAATTTGTAGAATACGCTTTTTTGCCGCTTTGTATTCGGCCTTCATATCATCGACTATTTCCTGAACTGTATTGACCTCATGAATACTGCCCGCACCTTGGCCCGCACTCCAGATATCCCGCCAGGCTTTCGCTTTCGTATTGCCGCCGGACCCGAAGTTCATTGTCGATTTGTCTGCAGACGGAAGATTGTCTGGATCCATATCAGCATTACGAACCGATTCTGCTAAGTAATTTCCTTCGACGCCTGTAAATAACGATGTGTAGACAATGTCCTTGCCCGTCGCATCGACGACCATATCTTTATAAGCCTCTGGCGCGTTGGCTTCTTTGGCGGCGATGAACCGGGTTCCGATATAAGCGAGGTCCGCGCCGATCGCGAGCGCTCCCAGAATTGATCCACCTGTTGCAATTGATCCGGAGCATAAAAGCGGTCCGTCGTGAAACTCACGTATTTCCGGAAGCAAAGCATAGGGCGACATAACACCCGCATGTCCGCCAGCACCGGCGCAAACGGCAATGATCCCGTCGGCACCTTCAGACAAAGCTTTCTTGGTGTGTCGGATATTAATAACGTCATGCAGCACAATACCACCATAGCTGTGCACGGCTTCCATAATCTGTTTGGGGGCGCGCAATGATGTGATGATGATCGGGACTTCCTGGCGAACACAGACTTCCATAT
>JABDMW010000047.1 GCA_013001295.1 Hyphomonadaceae bacterium | reverse complement strand
ATGCGACCACCTGATATCTTCAAATAAACCGCTTTTGACCGGCCCCGTCAGGCCTATTAACCAGAAGCCGCCGTCGTCCGCAGGGCCAAAAACCGCCGGATGGCGCTTAAGGGCTTTAAAGGCTTTTGCAATATCAGTGTTTTTGACCTCGGGCGCATCCGTACCAATGGCAATTATCGGTGCTTTTATCGAAAATGCCCTTGCCAGGCGCGCGGTCAAATCACCGTCATTTTGCACCGCTCTGGGCATAAATTCAGGCCAAAGCCCTCCGAAACCGGCATGTATATAGCGGTTTGGCGTTACATAAAGCACTGTATCCCATCTTGGATCTTGGACCTCACGCAGAATTTTTGCGCACATGGCGCGATAGACGCGCAATGCATGAACCGGGCCGATATCGGCCGCTAAACGGGTCTTGGCTTTGCCCATTAAGGGTGCCTTTGCGAAAACCAATAAAAGCGGCTTCATTTGCGATACGCCCGCGCCAGTTTTTCAGGATCGGCACCCAAAGTGAAGCGGGTAATATATGAGATATTGCGAACCAGATTACCCAGATAGCCATTTTTCTCGAACCGATCGGAGCTGGTGGCTACCCTGCCTTTCATCTGACGTAAATTCATGCGTCCCAAGGCGCGCACGATGGCGACATCTTCAAAAAGCGACCAATTAGGGTATCCTCCAACTTGGTCATATAATTGTCGAGAGATCAACAACCCCTGATCACCATATGGCAACCCAAACAAAAATGTTCGGGCATTGGACAGGATTTCCATAAGCCTTGGTCGTAATCCTTTCGCTTTGATGCCAAACTTAAAATATGCGGCTTTTTCCGGATTTGATTTGATGTGCTCGAGAACAAGAGCCTGCCAATTATCAGGTAAATAGGTATCCGCATGGATAAATAACATCCAATCGCCACGGGCCCATCTGGCACCGCGCGCCAATTGCCACCCGCGCCCTTCACACCCGATCGCCAATCTCGCCTGATGATCTAATGATATTGCCAGTGTCTCGTCAGTTGAACCGCCGTCCGACACAACAATTTCATCCGCGCGTTCAGCGACTTGTGCAAGGACAAATGGGACGGTCTCCTGCGTGTTCAAAGTTGGTATGACAACAGATAGCATAGAGCGTGTTCTCAGGGATTAAAGGCTGTGTGGCAAGCGTTCCGCCAAAATAAAATATCACGAAAGCGCGATTATTTGTTTATACAAATCAGGCTTGCAACGCAAATACCCACGCCCCATAACTTGGCGACTGAAAGGGAATTTTCATGACGCTCGATCCAAATAATTGGAAGCAATTCAGAGCCACAGCGCACAAGATGCTGGATGCCTCGATCAACAAGCTGAAAAACGCCAAAGAAGGACGCGTGTGGACACCATTATCTGAACATCAAAAATCGATTATTCATAGTGATGTGCCGGTCGAGGGTACGCCAACGTCAGAGATGCAATCAATTATGGAAGGCTTCCTCCCCTACGGTGTCGGCAATACCCATCCGCGATTTTTCGGGTGGGTCAATGGCGCAGGCGCGCCGTCAGGCCTGTTGGCTGACATCGCCACCTGTGGGATGAACATTAATGCGGGCGGTCGTAACCACATCGCCCCTGTTGTCGAATGCGAAGTTGTCAGATGGTCGGCCGAGATCATGGGTATGCCTAAAGGGACATCCGGTCTGGTTGTCACCGGCACGTCCATGGCGACGATAGTCGCTCTAAAAGTTGCGCGTGATACCGCTAAGAGGGCTTTGGGAAAACAACCTGGTGATCAGGTGTCCCTTGTCGGGTACACTGGGGCTCAAACCCACAGCTGTGTCGAACGCGCCTTTGACCTTCTCGGTCTCGGTGTTCGAAATCTTCGAAAAATTCCCTGTAATGACGATTTTGAAATTGATTTGGACGCGTTGAAAACAGCGATAAAAAAAGACAGAGCCGATGGGCTGACCCCATTTGTAATTATCGGCACGGCAGGTGCCGTCAATATGGGTGCAATTGATGATCTCAACGGTTTGGCAGATATCGCTGAGAGCGAAGATTTGTGGTTTCATGTCGATGGCGCCTTTGGTGCCACCGCTGTCCTATCTAAAGCGGTAAAACATAGGCTGGACGGGCTATCGCGCGTCGATAGTCTGGCATTTGATTTTCACAAATGGTTCCAAGTCAATTACGACGCCGGATGCGTTTTAATCAAAGACGAAAGCGCCCACCGCGCCTCATTTGCAGCGCGGCCGGCCTATTTACGCAGTTCGGAACGTGGTCTCGCCGGAGGTGCGTTCTGGGCTGTCGATTATGGACCTGAATTATCACGCGGGTTTCGTGCCCTTAAAGTCTGGGCTCATATCAAGGAACATGGAATCAAAGCGCTGGGCAAGGTCGTAGACCGTAATATTGAACAGGCTCAATATCTTAAATCGCAAATCGAAGCGGCGCCGGAGCTGGAACTCCTGGCACCCGTGCCTCTGAATATTTGCTGTTTTAGATATGTGCCCAAACACTTGGAGACAAACGAGCTCAATTCTGAAATTGCCATTCAATTGCAATTACAGGGAATCGCGGTGCCCTCAACCACGACGATCAAAGAGAAACTGGCAATCCGCACAAATTTAACCAATCACCGCACACGCAAAAAGGATCTGGATATTTTGGTTGAATATGTTGTGAAAATCGGAGCGGAGCTTGATCAACCGGACGCATAAAAAAACGGCGCTTTAACAAGCGCCGCTTAATCAATACAATTTTGTAAGATTTATTTGTCTTCAACCATCGACTTGACAGCGTCTTCTGCTTTGTCCGTTGCCATGTCTTCGGCCTTTTCTTTCACCGCATCAACAACAGCGTCTTTCACATCACTGGCTGGAGTTGTTTCAACAGCAGGGACGGTTTCCACCGCAGGCGCTGCTTTGACCGGTTGCGGGCGAATTGTAACTGGATACATGCAAAACAAGCCATCATTGAGCTTGTCGCCCGGACATTCGACGATTCCTAACTGATTACCGTCATATTCTGCTCCGCTATATTCTTCCGGGCGGATTTGGACGAGACAGTAGTCACTGTTTTTGACATTCACCATTGTACCGCCTTCAAAACTGCAATCCTCTGCATTCTTGATTGTAGATTCGGCCGCAGCTGGTGCTGCAAATGTAAGCGCGAGAACTAAGCTGGCTGCGCCCAAACAAACTTTTGAAATACCCATTTTCAACTCCTAAAATTTTATGTTCGGCTTTTAGCAAATAAATTTGTCCTAAAAAAGGTCTATAACTGCTTTTTCCTGCATGTAAGATGAATAAAGTCAGTTCATTGCTCAGATTCAACACAACTCTTCAGAAAGTATATTAAGTGCCGGATTTTTCGTTTGAGTCGCGTTTTCAAGGCCCCGTAGCCGGTGTTGATGAAGCAGGCCGCGGGCCATTGGCTGGACCGGTGATCACTGCGGCAGTCGTTTTAAACCCGGACCAAATTCCTGATGGGCTTAATGACAGTAAGAAATTGTCAGAATCCAAACGAGAGAATTTATTCAAGCAGATATTCGATGTCGCCGAAATCGGCATTGGAATTGCCGAACCTGAGGAAATTGACCGGATCAACGTGTTGGCGGCAACTATGATAGCCATGAAACGGGCCATCATAGATTTGCCTTCCCCGCCCGCCGCTGTTCTCATCGACGGCAATCGATCACCTGATATTGAAATGCCCAGTCGAGCGATTATCAAAGGCGATAGTAAAAGCCTGTCGATCGCAGCCGCATCGATCATCGCCAAAGTTACGCGCGATCGATTGATGGTTCTGGCAGCCTCCCGGTTTCATGGATTCGGATTTGACGGCCACAAAGGGTATCCGACGCAGGCGCACCGTGAAGCGCTTGAGAAAATCGGCGTTTCACCTCTGCACCGGCGCAGCTACGCCCCTGTCAACTCGGCGTTAACAGGTATGAACAAATCCTTAAAAACTAAATAAATCCATATACTTACGCCCGTTTTTAAACTTTTGTGAATCTTTTGCGCCAAATCTTGGCGGACAAATGATTCGCGGCTGATTCGCGTTTGATTTCACTGCAAAATAAAACGGGATAACAATAATAATGACCAAACTACCCCTCGATCAAATCATCCAAGGCGACTGCGTTGACCTTATGAACGCACTTCCTGAATCCAGCGTTGATCTGGTTTTCGCTGACCCACCTTATAATCTTCAGCTGGGCGGCGATCTTAATCGGCCGGACAATTCCGTCGTCAACGGTGTCACTGAAGAATGGGATCGCTTCGATACCATGGACGCCTATGATTTATTCACTCATGATTGGCTAAACGCGGCGCGGCGTGCGCTTAAGCCGAATGGCGCCATTTGGGTGATTGGCTCTTATCACAATATCTTTCGCGTTGGCGGTATTTTGCAAGATCAGGGGTTTTGGATTCGCAATGACGTCATCTGGCGGAAGACCAATCCGATGCCTAATTTCCGCGGAACGCGCTTCACAAACGCGCACGAAACACTGATCTGGGCGACGAAAACGGAAGATGCGAAGCCGACATTTAACTACGACGCCATGAAAATGATGAATGATGGCGTTCAAATGCGGTCAGATTGGACTTTACCAATATGTACAGGTCATGAGCGCATCAAAAAATCTGATGGTACCAAAGCCCATCCAACCCAAAAACCTGAATCACTGCTGCATCGTGTGATTCTCTCAACAACAAATCCTGGCGATGTCATTGTCGATCCATTTTTCGGGTCAGGCACGACCGGGGCTGTGGCTAAGAAATTAGGCCGGCACTTTATCGGCTATGAGCGTGAAGAAGAATATATCATTCATGCACGACGCCGAATCGAGAAAATCCAGGCGGGTAGCGGAGAAGCCATCAAGGTCACACCGTCCAAACGTGCAGCGCCGCGCATTCCCTTTGGCACTCTGATCGAGCGGGGCATGCTGGCGCCGGGCGATACATTATATTCACCGGATGGGCGGATATCAGCGCGTGTCCGTGCCGATGGCAGTATCGCCGTATCTGATGCGGCCGGGTCTATTCACAAAATGGGGGCCCATGTCCAAAAAGCGCCCGCTTGCAATGGATGGACGTTTTGGCACTTCAGGCAAAATTCCGGAACGAATTCTCTGGTCCCCATCGATCTGCTGCGCGCCAAAATTCGTGAAACAATGCCGGCGGCGATCGCGTAGCAAATATTTCTGAACCCAGATTACTCCGCCGGGGTTGATCTTGCCGACTTGATGGCTTTCATCATTACGGTCGGCAAGGCGAATTTCTCAAGATCTGATAAATCGGCGCGAACACCGTCGGATTGATAAGGTCCGATGGAGCTAAATACCTGTAATTGCAATGTAAAATGTGTAAATACATGTACAACATTGTCGTCCAGGGCCTGCCAGTTTCGGGTGATGGGCGCTTGTGACATCCAATGATCGACGGGTGGCAATTCATGTGTCCAATCCGTGCCCGGTAGTTCCATCATCCCGCCAAGCAGGCCCTTGTCCGGGCGCTGACGGAGTAAGATTTGCTCGTCGTCTTCCAAATAAAACACAGCACCATAGCGGGTTGGGCGCTGTTTTTTTGGAAGTTTTTTTGGATACTCAGCTGCCTGACCTGCCTGATACGCTAAGCAGCCAAAACTCCACGGGCATTCATCGCATTTTGGGTTTTTGGGCTTACAGATCGTTGCACCCAAATCCATGATCGCCTGCGCGTAATCTCCGGGCCGATCCGGATCCGTCAATTCCAGCGCACTTTTTCGCAAAACGGATTTTGATTTCGGAAGCGGCTCGTCAATTTGATAGACACGCGAAATCACCCGTTCGACATTACCGTCGACAACCGTTGCCGGTTGGTCAAAACATATGCTGGCAATGGCCGCAGCCGTGTACGGTCCGATTCCCGGCAATTTTAACAGCTTTGTTTCTGAATTCGGAAAACACCCGCCATATTCAGCGATAACTGTATTGGCACATTTGTGTAGATTGCGTGCACGGGCGTAATAACCCAGACCTGCCCATGCCGCCAAAATATCATCACGTTGCGCCTCTGCTAGATGTTGGATGGTCGGCCATTTTTCCAAGAATTTTCGCCAGTAAGGGGCGGCCGACACAACCGTCGTCTGCTGGCACATGATCTCGGACAGCCAAACTTTATAGGGTTCGGCGACGATACCGCTTTGCCGATCCTCCGGTCTAATCCGCCAAGGCAGCGTTCGTCCCGCGGCATCATACCAGGCGAGCAAATCCTGTCGAAACCTGACGATTGGCCACTGTTTTTCTGTCGAAGTTTTCATCATATATATCTGGACGGTTAATCGCTTTTGCGCGATTGTGCCCCGATGAAACCGCCCCGTAAATCAGAATCTTCCAAATCAGGGACTGACCGCGTAAATCGCGGCAAGATTATCTCCTATTTGGAGAAAAACCGGGGCAAACCACAATACCGACCAACACCCAGCGCAGCGATGGCCGTCAATCGGGTGATCAGACCCCTGTCGAAAAAATTTGGCCCTGGAGCCAGCGCATTGGCCTCCCACTGGCCGCAAATCGTGGGTGAGAAATGGGCGAAATTGTCCCGTCCTCGCGGGGTGCGCGGGGCGAAAGGCGAAAAAACACTGATGATCGAAGCGCAAGGTCCCGCCGCAACGCTTCTGCAGGCGAACTCAAAACAACTGCTGGACAAAATCAACCAGTTTCTTGGCGATGGAGCCATAACGAAATTACGTATCCAGCAAGGTAAAATTCTCAACGATGAAAGCACATTGCTGCAACAAAAAGCTGAAAGTAATGTGCAATCTCCACTAGGAGATGAAGGCGAAAATGCCTTACACACAGCCTTAAATAAATTAGGTCAAAAAATCGCCGAGCGGCAAAGCTGATTCCGGCAGCAAATTGGGAATATCCATGTCAATTAAAAGAACTCTTATCACGTCTATTTCAACGCTAGCGACTTGTACGTTTCTTTCATCAAGCGCTCTCGCGCAATCTACGCCCATTCCAAAAAATGATAGCCATGCTGGCCATAACCACGGCGCAATGGACGATCATTCCGAGCGACCAGCTACAGAGATTATCGAAGGCACATTCACGGAACTTGAAAGTGATCATGTGATCGGATCAGCCAAAGCCGGCTCAACCATGATCATCTATGCGTCGGTCACCTGCCCGCATTGCGCGCATTGGTTTGGTACCGTTTGGCCGGACATCAAAAAAAACTATGTTGAAACCGATCAACTTCGAGTCATTTTCAGAGAATTCCCGACCCAGCCGGCCCAATTGGCATTTGCCGGATTTTTGATTGCCGACTGTGCACCTGACGATCAGTATTTCGACATGATCGAGCACCAAATGGCGGAACAATCGCGCTTGATCAAATCGGCTCAGGACGGATTCGGCAAAGAGGCCTATCTCGAAGTCGCGCAAAAAGCCGGTCTCGCCGACGAGGCAGCAATGAATGAATGCCTCGCAGATAAGGAAGGCATAGCTAGAATTCAAAAATCAATGGCTTTGGCCCAATCCGGGAACATTCAGAGCGTCCCCAATTTCATTATCGATGGCACGCTATTCAAGGGAAAGACCGAACTCGTACCCTTATCGGCACATCTTGACGCTCTCGCCGAAGGCGGAGCTACACCCATTCCTTAATGTTTTTCGGAAATTTTAACTCCAATTAACTAAACTTAACAAAACGTTTATATTTCCTTGCCATATCAATTCAAATTGGGAGACTGCCGCATGTTTATGAATTCACGATTCGATTCGCTGGTAAAAATCGCAACACTCAGTGTTCTCGGCGCAACACTGCTCGCCGCGTGCGGAGACACAGGTGCGAAATCCACCAGTGGACCAACCGAAGGGCGTTCAAGCTTTGAAGTGCCAGGTGACCACGCTATGGGCAATGCCGATGCGTCTGTAACAATTGTCGAATACGCGTCTGTCACCTGTGGTCACTGCGCCAACTGGGACAAAACTGTTTGGGATGATTTCCGCAAAAAGTACGTGGACACAGGTAAAGTCCGGTACGTATTCCGTGAATTCCCTACCGCACCTGTAACATTAGCCAATGCTGGGCATCTACTCGCCAATTGCGCCGGAGATGATAAGTTTTTCGACTTGATTCACATTCAGTTCCAACGTCAACGTGAAATTCTCACTTCAGACGATGTGAAAGGCGAGTATATCCGGTTAGCCAAATCAGCCGGCATGAGCGAAGCCGATTTTGAAGCCTGCATGACCAATGAAGAAGAAATCGCGAGGCTGGATAAAGTCGTTGAAGACGGTTTTGCTGCCGGTGTTACCGGAACGCCAACATTCTTCTTAAACGGTAAGAAAATCGCCGCTTATGTACTTGAAGATTTCGACAAAGAAATCGCACAAGCCCTTGGCGAACCAATTCCAGAACCCGAAACCGAATCCTCTGAAACCCCCGCAGAGGCCGAAGGGGAAGATCAGTAGGATTTAGTATGGGGTCATTGCGTTTCAATCTTCTCAAACTTGTTGGGTTCAAATCCTTTGTTGAACCAACGCTGTTCCAGATTGAACCGGGCCTCACTGGTGTCGTCGGACCGAATGGATGCGGGAAATCCAATCTCCTTGAAGCCATCCGCTGGGTTATGGGCGCGAACTCCGCCAAAGCCATGCGCGGCGCGGCGATGGATGACGTTATCTTTAACGGAACCAAATCCCGCCCGAGCCGCGGTCAGGCCAGCGTCACCATTACCATCGATAACAGCGCCCGTATCGCGCCGTCCATGTTTAATGATGACGAGACATTGGAAATCACGCGCACGATTACAAAGGGATCAGGCTCAAAATATCAGGTCAATGGTAAGACAGTCCGCGCCAAAGACATTCAGCTTTTATTCGCAGATGCTTCAACAGGCGCAAACTCTCCTGCACTCGTTCGTCAGGGACAGATTAACGAGCTGATTTCCGCTAAACCTTCTAACCGCAGACGTATTTTGGAGGAAGCCGCGGGGATTTCCGGCCTGCACACCCGCCGGCACGAAGCCGAACTGCGCTTGCGTGCGGCTGAAAACAATCTTGATCGACTTGAAGATGTCTTGGGCCAGATCGAAAGCCAACTCTTAAGTCTGAGGCGTCAATCCCGACAAGCCACGCGCTACAAACGCTTAGCCGGCGAAATCCGTGAATACAAAGCGCTTTTGTGGTTGAAGCGTTGGGAGCATGCGCTGGCGACACTCAGCAAAAATGCGGAAAGTCTGAATGAAAATGAAAAACGTGTTCAGGAACTGACGGGTGAAGTGGCTAAATTCAGCACGGAAGTTGCGGAAATTTCCACGAAGCTGGAACCCCACCGAGAGGAACAAATCGTGGCGGCTGCCGTTTATGGTCGCTTAAACGCAGCTCGCGAAGCGCTCGAAAATGACGAACAAGCGGCCAAAGGCGAGATCAAGAAACTTGAAGCCCGATTGGTATTTCTTAAGGGCGATTTAGAGCGCGAAGAAGGCATCATAAATGACGCCGAAAACGCCACAACACGGTTGAGCCAGGAATTTGAAGGTCTGAAAGCCAGCAAAGATATGACAGGAGCCGTTGAGCAAGCCCAGGCCGCTGCGGCGGAAGCCATCGAAGTTCGTACCCGGCTCGAAAATGAACTTGGTGAGATCACCCGCAAAAGTGCTGAACAATCAGCGATGAAAGCAAGCGCTGCCCGCGACGTGGAACAACTCACGGACCGAAAATTGAAAATTCAGCGCGAAATTGACTCTGTCAGAAATGCGCTATCCAATATAGCTCAGGGCGACGGGCTGGCAGAGGCCGGTACATTGTTTGCAGCCTCTTTGTCGGATTGTTTAGATGCCCTAGGTAAAGCGCGAAACGTTGAACAAGAAGCTTTGGCCGCCAAGGCGGCAACCGAGGCGCAAGAGCGCGAACTTCGCGATGCTCTAACATCGACACGGCAGGAACTTTCCGAATTACAGGCGGAACAAAAAGCGCTTACGCGGATGATCAATAGCGCCCGTGGATCTAGTGAATGGACACCCGTTCTTGAATCCGTCGAAGTTAAAAAAGGCTATGAAGCCGCGTTGACAGCAGCTTTTGGTGACGATCTCGAGGCGGGACTTGATAAAGATGTGCCGCTTCGCTGGAACGGCGCCGATGCACCGACCGCAAGCCTCCCATCAGGCATCAAGTCATTGGCAGACTTTGTCAAAGCGCCACAAGCCCTGGCGGCGCGTCTCAGCCAAATTGGGCTCGTCGAAAAATCAAAAGGTGCGGCGATCGCGAAATCATTGGCGCCCGGTCAGCGTCTGGTCAGTGTCGAAGGTGATCTTTGGCGCTGGGATGGGTTTACGGCATCCTCTGATATCCAATCGGCCGCAACGATCCGGCTCGAAAACATCAATCGGTTGGCAGATATCGAATCGCTTTTGGTTAAGCGTGTTGAAGCTGCCGAAGGCGCTGAACAAAAATGGCAAGCGGCCAAGGAACGGCGCGAGACTGCGGACCGCGAAGCGAACGAAGCCAGACGCGTTTTGCCGGTCCTTGAACGCGAAGAGCGCGAAGCACGTGCGGCGGCCAACCGCCACGAAACCGATCAGGCTCGCCAAGCTGAGCAGATTTCCAATTTGAATGACAGATTGGCGCGTTTGAACGTCGAAATAGAAGACGTCAACGTACGCGAGACAACAGCTCAAAGCCACCTTTCAGATGCGCAAGGCTCCGACGATTTAAGCGAACGTCTGAGTGACACACGTGAAAAGCTGTCCGTCGCCCGCGAAGCGGCTGACGAAGCCAGCGGTGCTTACAGGGGATTGAAAAACGAAGCAGAAGCCAAGGCGGCCCGATTGGCCGCCGTTGAACAGGAAATTGCCGATTGGGAGGGACGTTCAACCCACGCCAAAGATCGTGTTGGCACTTTGCAGGGACGGGAGGCCGAAACCCGCATGGCATTGGCGGCGGCCACAGACGGGCCGGATGAATTCGATCAAAGACGTCAGAAACTCCTTTCGGATTTGAGCGAAGCTGAAAAGCGCAGACAAGATGCCGGGGATGCCCTTGCTCAAATCGAAAATACGCTGAAAGACGCCGAAACCAAATTGCGGGACGGCGAGAATGCCCTTGGTCGTGCCCGCGAGGAACGCGCGGCTGCCGAAGCACGAAATACCGCGTCTCAGGAACGAATTGAAGAAATACAGGCGCGGATCAACGAAACACTGTCCTGCGCACCAAGCGAACTCAAAGGACAATTGGAAGAGCTTAGCCCGGATAGCAATCTCGCGGAACATGATATCGAGCGAAAACTGGAGCGTTTAGCGCGGGAACGCGAAAATATGGGTGCAGTCAATATGCGCGCCGATGCAGAAGCTGTCGAGCAAGAAGAACGCTTAAGCGCACTCAATACCGAACGTCAGGATCTGGTCGCGGCGATCGCTCGCCTGCGCGAAGGCATCGATAGCCTGAATTCTGAGGGCCGCGAACGCTTACTGAAAGCATTTGACGTCGTCAATGGCCATTTTGGACGCTTGTTTACGACCTTATTTGGCGGTGGTAGCGCGTCTTTAGCGTTGACAGAGTCGGATGATCCACTGGAAGCCGGTCTCGAAGTGATGGTCAGCCCTCCTGGCAAAAAGCTTGGCTCCATGTCCTTAATGTCCGGTGGTGAGCAAGCGCTCACTGCAACTGCGCTGATTTTTGCGGTTTTCTTGTCCAATCCCGCCCCGATTTGTGTCCTTGACGAGGTTGACGCCCCGCTTGATGACGCGAATGTGGAACGCTATTGCGATCTTCTCGACGAAATGTGTGCGCAAACCGAGACCCGTTTCATGGTTATTACCCATAACCCGGTGACAATGGCCCGTATGAACAGGTTATTTGGTGTCACCATGGCTGAAAAAGGTGTATCTCAACTGGTCTCAATCGATCTGGGCGAAGCCGAAAAAATTACGACAGCTGCCTAAGGATTTTCTCCTTAGACTGCGACAGATTAACACGCTCTATAAAAATCGTTGATTATCTATATTTTTCAATGACTTACCGATTGATTAGAGCTGTTGACACTGCCCCCCTCCGAGCGTAAGTTGCGCGCGTTTGATGGGCGACCATCGGATGAGTCGATAGCTATGAAAAAACCGCAGCAATCTACATCAAATCAGGACGAAGGTGATGCGCTCGATGCGCTCGGCGACAAGATTAAAGCCGCTCAAACCGCACATAGTCCCGATATTGAACAAGAACGCACCGGGTGGGCCGTCGGCATTCGTTACGCCAGTGACTTTTCAGCCGCCGTTATCGTCGGAGGTTTGATAGGATTTGGTTTTGATAAACTGGTCAACACAATGCCATGGGGCATGTTGGTCGGGATTATCTTCGGGTTTATGGCGGGCACGCGTAATATTGTGCGAACTGCTAAAGAGATGAGCGCAGAAACTGACCCCGGTCAGGATTTGCAAGAGGATGAAACGGATATTCCGTAGAAAATTGAGGGGCCTTAAATGGCAGATCCATTAGATCCGATTAAGCAATTCGAAATTCACCGTATGGGAAGCGAATTGAAGATTGGTAATTTCGACGTCAGCTTCACAAATTCCGCATTTATGATGGTCGTTGCCGTTGCATTGATCTCCGCATTCATGTTTTTCGGCACATCAAAGAAAGCACTCGTTCCGGGGCGTTTCCAGTCCATTGCTGAAATTTCGTATGAATTTATTGCAGATATGATCCGCTCAACTGCGGGTAAAGACGGATTAAAATTTTTCCCGTTCATCTTCGCACTGTTCATGTTCATTTTGTTTGCGAACATGCTCGGTCTTATTCCGTTTTTCTTCACAACAACCTCACATATCATTGTCACATTCGCATTGGCGATGATGGTAATGACCACCGTATTGGTTGTCGGCTTTTGGAAGAACCGCTTGAAGTTTTTGAAGCTGTTCTGGCCGTCCGGCGTGCCCGTTTTGTTGAAGGTTCTCTTGGTCACACCGCTTGAAATTATTTCCTTCCTGTCCCGCCCGCTTTCACACAGTGTTCGTTTGTGGGCCAATATGCTGGCGGGTCACATCATGTTAAAATTGTTCGCTGGCTTTGCGATTATGATGTTTGCCGGTCTGGCGGGCGCGGCCAAAGTCGGCGCCATTGCACCCTTCGCAATGACAGTCATTTTAACACCTCTCGAAATTCTCGTAGCCTTCTTGCAAGCCTACGTTTTCACTATCCTGACCTGCGTTTACATAAGTGACGCATTACACCCAGGACACTAACGTTAACTGCTAACCTCATAGGAGATATCATCATGGAAGCAGAAGCAGCAAAACTAATCGGTGCAGGCCTTGCCTGTTCAGGAATGATCGGTGCCGGTGTTGGCCTTGGTCACATTTTCGGTAACTATCTTTCAGCCGCCATCAGAAATCCATCCGCCGCTCAAGGCCAGTTTGGTAACTTGATTTTCGGTTTTGCCGTGACAGAAGCTCTCGGCATTTTCTCACTGTTGATCGCGTTCTTGCTGCTCTTCGCGGTTTAATCAGAGACGTTATCTCCACAGCTTAAAGGAAGAGTGTGATGAGCGCTTTTAATTTTATCATGGCTGCTGCTGCAGCGGCCGCTGAAACTAAAGAGCATGGTGCGGAAAAAGGCTCAGGCGTATTTCCACCTTTGGATTCGTCCACATTTTCATCACAACTCTTCTGGCTGGCCGTGACATTCGGCCTGCTCCTCTTTCTTTTATCGAAGGTTTTCCTGCCACGCCTCGGCGGCATTCTAGAGCATCGGAGCAATCAGATCGCTGATGATCTGGACAGTGCAGCCCGGATGCAACGTGAAGCGGAGCATGCAGAAAAATCTTACGAACAGGCTCTTAGCGATGCCCGCGCGAAAGCGCACAATGTTGCTGAGACCACACGTGCTAGCATCAATGCGGAAATCGAGGCTGAGATGCAGAAGGCTGACGAAGAAGCGACGCGCCAAATGGACGTCGCTGAAGGCAAAATTAAGGCACTGCGGGCAAAAGCGCTCAGCAATGTTGACGATATTGCTGCCGATACAGCTAAAACTTTGGTTGAAAGTTTGTTTTCAGGCAAGATCGCTGCAGCAACGGCCACGAAGGCTGTTAAGGCTCAAGGTTAGGAGACCGGTATGCATTGGGATTTTGATTTAGGCAGCACAACAATTTGGGTGTTTTTCGCCCTGTTGATCATCATTGCCCTGTTGATGTCAAAAGGCATTCACAAAATGATGGCCAAAGCCTTGGACGCGCGGGCAGAGGGTATTCGCGAAAACCTCGACGAAGCCAAACGTCTGCGTGAGGAAGCGCAAGCCTTGCTGGCTTCATACCAACGCAAGCAAGCGGAAGCCGAAGAGCAAGCAAAAAATATCGTTGAGCAAGCCCGTCGTGATGCCGAGTCCATGGCAGAACAAGCACGCGCTGATCTCAAAGAAAAACTGGCACGGCGTGCTGAAGCAGCCGAGGCCAAGATCGCGACAGCGGAAGCGCAAGCGATCGGCGAAGTTAAAGCTCGCGCCGTTGACCTCGCGACTGCAGCGGCTGAGAAATTGATCAAAGAGCAGTTTAAATCAGCGGATCATAACGCGTTGATTAAAGACGGCATCGCCCAACTCGGGAAAGCGCTACACTAGCGAGTGCAAAAAATATAACTGGATTTTAAAACGGGTATCTTCATAAAGAGAGTACCCGTTTTTTTATGAGCATATTTCATGAGTATTGAGACACCGCCAAAAGTGCTTCGCTTGCAAAATATACAAGCCTTGCGCGGTATCGCGGCTCTACTCGTTGCCTTTTCGCATTTACTCATCATCGAACGCAAATATTCCAACGATCAGGTCTTGGGCCAGTGGATCGAACTCGGCATGGTTGGCGTTGATCTGTTTTTCGTAATCTCGGGTTTTATAATGGTCCATGTCGCATGGTCATTCCGGCGCGGACTTAAAGCCGTCAGCGAGTTCCTGTTTGCCCGGGCCACCCGGATTTATCCGCTCTACTGGTTGATAACCGCAGTAACGTTCGCCGTTTGGCTTTGGCGGCCTGAAATCGTTTTTTCCAGCATGGCAGATCAACCCGACATGTTGAAATCAGTGTTGCTCATTCCCGATGATCATCTTCCATTTTTCGCAATTGGATGGACGCTGATCCATGAGATGTTCTTCTATTTGGTGTTTGCACTTGCCCTGGTCTTTAAACCCAAATTTATGCTGCCGTTTCTAGCATTGTGGGCAGTTGTACTTGGCTTCGGTATATATAACGGATGGGATGGCCCCTCTCCTCTTTTGGAAATTTTGTTCAACCCACTCAGTTTCGAATTTTTATTTGGCGCTTTCTCAGCATGGATATTGAAAATGTACAATGCCCCTTTGGCAAAGACAGCGTTGGCTCTGGGGATTGTCGCGAGCATAACTTGCCTTGCGCTCGCATTGGATCGTCATGACGGCATGCCGGCAACTTTTGCGGACCGCGCATTGTTGTTTACTGTCCCTTGCACATTGATCGTATACGGATTATCGGCCATCGAAATACACGGCAAGACCCTATCGAACGCGCTCTCAAAACTGGGCGACTGGTCTTACTCGTTGTACCTTACTCACATCATGTCATTGAGCCTGATCGGGCGGGTTTGGCGTAAAATTGAACAGCCGGGAAATTTGGACAACATTATCGTCCTGGCCTTCATGCCTATTTTCGCAATTTTTGTCTCGTGGCTATGCTACCGGTTTGCCGAAAAACCAATGTTGAACGCCGCTAAAAAGGCGCGCGGAAAACTGTTCCCGCGCCCTACCTGACCTAATCGTTGGCGGCCTCGCCTGGGGTCCACCTCAGAACCGGCTTTCGGGCAGCTTGGGTTTCGTCCAACCGGCGCATAGGCGCATAGATTGGTGCGGCCTTAAAGCTGTCCACATCTCCGCCTGTCGCCCGCTCTGCGAGTGAGCGCATGACCGCGATGAAGCGATCAAGCTCAGCTTTGCTTTCCGACTCGGTGGGTTCGATCAACATGGCCCCATGGACAACCAAGGGGAAATACATAGTCATCGGATGATAACCTTCATCGATCATGGCTTTGGCAAAATCCAGGGTTTCCACACCTGTGTCTTTCAAGAACCTGTCATCGAACAAAGCTTCGTGCATACAGGTGCCCGGGAATGCCACGGTCATGACGTCGCTGAGGCTCGCTTGCACATAGTTGGCGTTGAGAACGGCGTCTTCGGTGGCCTGTTTAAGTCCGTCAGAACCGTGGCTAAGCATGTAGCTGAGCGCACGGGTGAACATGCCCATCTGACCATGGAATGCGCACATGCGGCCAAAACTATCGCCGCCTGTGGCTTCAACGGTTTCGACAAGTTCAAACGCGTCGTCGTTCTTTTGAACAAATGGCACGGGTGCATAAGCAGCCAAGGCCTCCGACAACACAGTTGGGCCAGAACCCGGACCGCCGCCGCCATGGGGTGTTGAAAATGTCTTGTGGAGATTGAGATGCATGGCATCAATTCCAAGGTCCCCCGGACGCACGCGCCCGACCAAAGCATTGAAATTGGCGCCATCACAATAGAAATACCCGCCAACGCCGTGTATCAGTTCCGCGATTTCGACGATATCGCGTTCAAACAACCCGCAGGTATTTGGGTTGGTCAGCATAATGCCGGCGACATCATCACCGAGCTTCGCTTTCATCGCTTCCAGATCAACGCGGCCATCATCGGTTGCTGGGATTTCATCGACGGTAAACCCGCACTGCACCGCCGTAGCCGGGTTTGTCCCGTGGGCGGATTCCGGCACCAGAACGCGGCGTTTATGATCCGCCCCTTTGGCGTCAAGCGCGGCGCGGATCGCCATCATGCCGCACAGCTCGCCATGTGCACCCGCTTTCGGCGACATGGCCACGGCCGGCATGCCGGTGAGTGTGCATATCCAATGGGCCAGTTCATCAATCAGCTCGAGTGCACCTTGCACCGTCTCTTGCGGTTGTAAGGGATGCACATCGGCAAACCCCGGCAAGCGGGCCACTTTTTCATTGAGACGCGGATTGTGCTTCATCGTGCAGGAACCGAGCGGATAAACGCCCAGATCAATTGCATAGTTTTTTTGCGACAAGCGCACATAGTGGCGCATGGTTTCCGGCTCGGACAGTCCTGGCAGTCCGATCTCTGCCGTGCGTTCCAGTCCGCCCAGCCGGGACTTGCTACCTTTGGGCTCGGGAAGGTCAACACCGGTCCGGCGCGGTGTGCCGACTTCAAAAATCAGAAGTTCACGCTGCGCCAAGGCTTTGTTGCCAGATACGGTTTCAATTGTGCTCGTGACCGTACCTTCTTGCGGTGTTGTCGGGCGGCCCATATTATTCAGCGCCATGTTCAAATCCCCACTCAATTGGCATTAATTCCGGAAATGTCGATGTAATCAGGTTATCTATTCGGAACGTAAAATCCGTAAGATCGAAATCCACGAAACGCAGCAAATCGTTTTCGGTTCCGGCGGTTTCAACACCTTCGATGAATTTTAAAAAACAGTTCTGTGCTTCAGCACTTTTTCGCGCGAGGTCTATGAGCCGTTCGGCATTTTTCCGCTTATAGGGAAAGACATTTATTTGTCGGTTGGGTATTTTCATGACAGCGCCTCCCGAAGGGCGGTTTCAAAGGCATTCATGTCAGCCTCCGAATTGGTTTCCGTCGCGGCGACGATTAAGAGATCATCCTGTCCATCCATCAAGCGGCTGGCGTGCAATCCGCCCAAAACGTCATTCTTGAGCATGGCATCAACGACCTGCTTGGCTGGTTTAGAAAGCCGCAGAGTGAATTCGTTGAAGAAGCTGTCATTGACCAGTTCCACGCCGTCTATGGCCGTCAGCTTGTCCGCAAGCTCACAGGCTTTCTCGTGATTGATTGTTGCCAATTGGCGAAGGCCTGCTTCACCGAGCAGGCTCATATGAATGCTCCAGGCCACGGTACACAGACCGGAGTTTGTACAAATATTCGAGGTCGCTTTTTCGCGGCGGATATGTTGTTCGCGGGTTGAAAGCGTCAACACGTATCCGCGCTTGCCCTCGGCATCAACGGTTTCACCGCACACCCGGCCGGGCATTTGTCGTACAAGTTTCTGACGACAGGCAAGTAAGCCGACATACGGGCCACCATAATTAAGGCCAACACCAATGGACTGGCCTTCGCCGACCACAATATCTGCGCCCATTTCACCCGGGCTCTTGATCGCACCAAAAGCGACCGGCTCAGTGAACACGGCGATGAGTAGTGCACCCACTTCATGGGCGGCTTCGGCGTACAGTTCCAGATCGATAATCTCGCCAAATACATTTGGCGATTGCACGACGATGGCGGCGACGTCTTTGTCGAGGCCGTCCATCACATCACTATCTTTTCCGGGCGCACAGTCGGCAGTTTTAAGATCAAGCCCCAAAAACTGGGCCTGGTTTTCGGTCGTGGCGGCGTAGTGCGGATGTAAGCCAGCTGCCAGTTTGACTTTTTTGCGGCGCTTAACGCGGCATGCCATCAATACGGCCTCGGCACACGCGGTCGAACCGTCATACATGGAGGCGTTTGCGACTTCCATGCCGGTGAGCATGGCGACCTGGGTCTGGAATTCGAACAACACCTGCAGTGTGCCTTGGGAGATTTCCGGCTGATACGGTGTATAGGCCGTCAAAAACTCCGAACGCTGAATGAGATGATCAACGGTTGCAGGGATGTGATGGCGATACGCCCCCGCCCCGATAAAAAACGATCCGGAGCCGGCGGCCCGGCTTTTACCGGCCAAGCGGGTCAGATGGCTCTCCACCTCGGCTTCGGTCATATGGGTTGGCAGATCAATCAGCCCGGTCAAGCGTGCTGATTTCGGCACATCCTCAAACAAGGCATCGACCATAGGCACGCCGACCTTGGCCAGCATGTCTTTACGGTCATTTTCATTGAGCGGTAAATATCGCATAGGTCTTCTCTTACTTTTTTAACATCAGCCATATCAGGGCGACGATGATCGGAATTCCAATCGCATCGACAAGCGCGATGCGGGAGAGGGATCCGCCCAGTTCGTTATTCATCGCAGCAATCACGATGAAGCTCATCATGCTCACTGTGCCGGCGATTAGGGCCACCCAGCGGATAGACGGCATGAAGATCGCCGCCGCCAAAACGCCACCCACGATGCCGAGCATGACGGCCCGGTGATGCAGCAATGTGATTAACGCCGGATCCGAGATCTCAACGCCGTATAATTTGGAAATCTTTGCAGGGGCGAACGCAACTAGCGACGGCAATAAATTAATTGCCGCCAACGCGCCAAACAGGACCTGCGTTGTATTCATCTACTCAAGCCCGTCGCAATAGGTTTTATAGGCCGCCTCGTCCATCAACTCGTCAAGCTCTGAGGCATCAGCAACCGTCATTTTAAAAAACCAACCCTCACCGGATGCATCCGCATTAACGGTTTCTGGGGCGTCTTCCAGTGCTTCATTGCCGGATGTCACGGTGCCGGAAACCGGCGCATAAACTTCAGAGGCCGCTTTCACGGATTCGACAACGCAAGCTTCGTCGCCCTTGGCCAGTTCCTTGCCTTCTTCCGGCAGTTCGACATAGACGACATCGCCGAGTTGGCCGGCCGCGTAAGGTGAAATGCCGACTGTGGCCGTATCTCCGTCGACTTTGATCCATTCATGATCTTCTGTGTATTTTGCTGCAGTGCTCATGGTGAGTTCCTCCTCTTAACCGCGATAAAAATTATTAGGGACAAAGGGCAGTTTGACGATCTTGGCCGGCATTTCCTTGCCGCGCACAATCAGCTGCACATTGGTGCCGGGAATGGAAAAATGCTCGTCGACATAGCCCATTGCGATCGGCCCTTCGACAGACGGTCCGTAGCCGCCGGATGTGATGGTCCCGATCTTGGTATCATTATTGGTCTGGATCACCGTGCCTTCACGTGCCGGAGCACGGCCCATCGGCTCGATGCCCACTCGGCGGCGTTTCGGTTTGCTATCCAGTTCCCGCATAATGCGATCAGCGCCGGGGAACCCGCCGGTTTTGCGGCGGTTTTTCTGGATCGACCAGGTCAATCCCGCTTCAACCGGTGATGTCGTCGTATCAATATCATGGCCGTACAGGCACAGCCCGGCTTCAAGGCGCAGGCTGTCGCGCGCGCCAAGTCCGATCAGTTCGACCTCATCATGTTTGAGAAGGCTTTCACAAAACGCGACAATCTTGTCGGATTTGATCGACAGCTCATAGCCGTCCTCACCCGTATAACCGGAGCGGGAGATGTGACACCACAGCTCTTCACCGTCCATATCGATCGGCGTATCGACGCTGCTCATAAATTTCATGGTTGCGGCGTCGGGGAGATACCGCGCCATCACCTCTGCGGCCTTGGGACCTTGCAGGGCCACCAATGATAAACCATCCGGAACACGCAAGGTGATGCCCTCGGGCAATTGCTTTTCAATATGGGCATAGTCGGCATCTTTGCAGCCGGCATTCACAACAATGTAAATCCAGTGCGTATGCCCCGGCATCGCCAAACGGGAGATCATCAGATCATCCAATATGCCGCCCTCATCATTGAGGAATTGCGAATAGCGCTGACGACCGGGTTTGAGGCTTTGAACATCGGCGGGCACGAGCGTTTCGAGAAATTTGGCGGCGGTTTCAAATGTGCCGTCCTCGGCGATTAAAAACGCCTGCCCCATATGGGAAACATCAAACAGGCCGGCGCTCGCGCGACAATGCAAATGCTCTTTCATCACACCCATCGGGTATTGCACCGGCATATCATAGCCGGCGAACGGCACCATTTTGGCGCCGTGGGCGACGTGAAACGCGTGCAGTGCGGTCCTCTTTAAATCCTGTTCGTTGGTTTCGTCCGACATATTTCACCCAAGCAGTATTGAAAGCATCTTCTTGCTTTCCCTGCCCCCGCTGTCTTCGGATACCTGAGAGATTCACGTGGCCCAAAACTGTGGACGTCCGCTTACTCCTTCGGCGGGAGGGATGAGCCCTCCACTTTCCAGCGTGTTGATTTTCAAACGGTCCCTTGTACCTGAGAGTTTCCGGGGCGGTTGCTCCTTCGGCGGCTTAATGAAAAGCGCTCTCCCGTAAGAAAAATCTGGCCTCTAAGCGATGATTCTCTAACCACTTTCGAGTTGTCGAGACAATAGCGGGAGGAAGAATTGAGTCAATGGGGGATGTATTCAAGTCGCCCAAAAATTAACCGGCTACCCGATGAAAAACCGTGCCCTTCAATTCTAGTTCCCGGTCTTTCTCCAACTAGATTTCATTACGTTCGAGGTTACGGTCATCCCTAGGAGGGTCTGGACGTGATATGTCGGCGTTGAATACCAATAACGGTGAGCAATTTCCGCTAAACCACCGCCCTTGCTTTTCCATTGCTAAGGGATGACACTAAACCTATTCGATACGCAAAGAATCAGGTGAATAAATGTCCTTAAAGTCGACCGTTCTGCTCCCCCTCCTTTCTCTCTTTGCGGCAATGATGATCGCCTGCGCACCAGCTGAACCGGAACTCGCCGAAAACCTGCCACTGCCCGGGTCTGATCGAGATGAACATGGTTGCATTCCATCGGCAGGATATGTCTGGTCTGAAGAGAAACAAAAATGTGTGCGCCCGTGGGAGGAAGAAGCTGAGCTGAACGCGGATGAACCGGGTGAAGAAGAAATTCGTGAATATGGGCGCGTGGTATCTTTCGAAGATGGCATCTACCCGATATTTAATATCACACTGGAGTTTCCCGAACGCGGCATGCGGCAATCGTTTTTCTTCAACGTCATGGAAGTGGGCGTCGAGGAATCAATCCTCGCCGGACTGGTCGATCAATTTATCACGATCCACTATACGTCCGAGATGGAGCCCGCCCTGATTGACATGCTACTGGACGGCGTCTCTCTTGTCGATGATGCGTTTGAAGTGGACGACGCCAAAACCATGACCGGCGTGCTGAGCGGCGCGGATGCGCCGACGATGAGCGATTTGCCTGGTTCATTTTTGATTAAAGAAGCCGACGGATCCGAAACCCGGTTTGAATACTATATCCCGGATGCGATGGCGGCCGCCAATGGCAAGACCGTCAACATCACATACGTCTCGCAAACGCGCAATGAAATCATCCGTATCATCCCGTCAGATGATTGAAACGCACCGCGCACATTAAACGCTTTGGCGCTCCGCCACGTGGATAAATATATTGATTTACGGCGTCTTGGCGTGGGAGATGTTTCGTCTATCGACGAACCCAACACCATCGGACTTTCCCCGTATTGAAACTCTGGCCTTGATGATGGGCTTTGAATTCATTCTTGTCCACTCGGACATTTTCATGTTGGTGATGCCCTGTAAAGTCACCTTACTGATTTTAATTCCTGTTTACGGGGTGGTGGCATTGCTGCTCAATAGAGGCGCGGAAAACAATCTCATTTTGTATCTCTATTGCGGAGTCTTAGTGAGCCGACTGCAATTTATATTTTCTAAAATCGAGACCGCGGAACGGTCGCGCGCAATCAAATTGGCCATCGTCGCCGGGCTGATTTACATGCTGACTTTATTTGCCATTATCGGCGGGAAAACCAACCTGCTATCGAAGGGTCTCAACGCCGAATTCCTCGGGGCGAATGGGTATTTTGACCAGCTAGAATTATACGGGATTTTTACGGAAAGCCCGCATCTGCCAATTATTATGGGCATAATTCATTTCAGCCTAATGATTGTTTTTGAGATCTTCACGCGCCGCCGATTTATACCGAAAACTACTTAGTTCCCCAACCGATGAAACACCGTGCCATTGACATCCAGCTCGCCGGCCTCTTCCACATAGGTTTCGGTGCGTTCGAGGGTGTCGGCGTCAATCATGTGCATTTCAAAGGCATGGCCGTGCGGGTCTTTGAGGTCCGCGAGATTGGTCGCATCGAGAAACTCAAACTTTAGAAACCCGGACGGAGTTTGGGTCTCAAGGACAAAACGGGGCTGATTGCCGATCGGGCAGAAATGCGTCGCCATCAGCGTCTCGCCGTTCATATGGAACATGGTCAGCGCATCCATGCCATTGGCGAAGGTCCAGCTTTCTACCAGGGTGCTGTCATTGGCGCTCATGCGGTAGTTGACCAGGACCGGCTCACCGGCTTCGTTGATGCCGCGCCAATCCCCGACCAGCTTTTTCAAGCTTTCAAATATATCTGTATGATCCAGCCCCGCCATTTCCTCAGTCTAGCGTTAAAGCAAGCGAAAAACAACGACACCGGGTTTTGCCGCAAATTGACACCTGTCTTGGCCCCAGTTAGGAATCGCTTGAAGGGTCAGGAATGGGCAAAACAGTATTAAATATCATCGTAGGAATCGTCGCGATCCTGTTGGTCGCCTATTTCGTCTTTGGGCGTGGTTCGGCCAATAACTCAACAACATCCGTGAATTCTGCCGTTTCGACGCCGTCCAAAGCGTGTATTGCGGCCCCCGCGGTCGGTACCGTCTTTCATTGGGATATCACCGAGATATTCAAAGACGAGAAAAGTCACGCGATAGCGACGGAAACAATCCTGGCGCGGCAAGGTCGTCTGACATTGCGGTTATTAGCATATAAGCCTGAAACCACTGATTTGGAAATATCCAACCCGGTCCATTATGGCCCGTTATTTCTTGGAGAATTCGAAGATTGGATCGATGTTCAATCCATCTATGACGCGCCCGGATTACAAAAAGCCTTTCCGGATATCGACAGAACATTGCGAGGGATGGACGCAGGTTTTCGCGAAGACCCCGACGATATGATGACGGCATTTGACGATATTTGGGACAATGGCAAAGACGGCATGTCCGTTTCTTTCAAATATGCGGGATTTGATCATGTCCTGACGCGTTGGGATGTCAACGACCTCATCCCATTCAAGGATAAAAATACACCGACTAATCTATTCGCGATCGAACGCAAAAGATTTTTGCGCGATAAGAAATCGTATAACCGGCGCAGTTACTGGTTCACCAAAGATGATTGCCAATTGGTGCGGTATTCAACGGCATTTGTCATTCCGTCATCAAGCCAATCCACAGAATACAATCTGGTTAAGGTGGAAAACTAAGCCATTATCCGGTTTTTAAAGGCAGTTTCCGTGTTGGTTACTCGAATATCCGCGCAAACCCAATGACACCCCAATTCGACCTTATTTGTCCGTGGTCAAAGAAAAGCCGTAATCTCTGGGAACCATAGACGTATTCAAGGCGTTTTTGCTTGTGAATCTATTGGAGACTAACATGAAGAAACTAATTCTAGCATCGAGCGCAGCCCTTGTATTGGCCGCGTGTACAACAACAGGCAACACAGAACGAGGCGCAGCGATTGGCGCCGCAGGCGGGGCTGCCGCCGGCGCGATTATTGGGAACAATACCGGTTCCGGTGACGCCAAAACCGGCGCCATTATCGGCGGCGTAGTCGGGGCTGTGGGCGGCGGTATGGTTGGCCGTGAAAAAGACAAACAGATGAATGAGCCGACCCAGTTGAAGAAACCGGCGTCCGGACAGACCCTGTATTATGATGAGCAAGCCGGTCGGTATTACTTTGTCGAAGAAGCGACAGGTCGGACGTACTGGAAAAACGGGACGCTTCGGTCTCAGTAATCCAGCGAATTGATAGGAGAGTGCCCGCACACCCTGCGGGCACTCGTTTTTTCTACATACGCTCGGGGATATCAATTCCGAGAATACCCATCCCCAGTGTAAGTTGGCGCAAGGTCAGTTTCGCCAATGCGAGGCGGGATGCTTTCGTTTCATCCGCGACGCCGTCTTGTAGAACCGGGCATTCCGCATAAAATTTTGAAAACGCCTGCGCCAGCGAATACACATGATCACATAATATGTGCGGCATGCGTTTGTCTTCGGCGTGCGCCAATGCATCATCAAAATGATCAAGCGTCAGGACAAGTTTTTGTTCCGCGTCCTCAACGGCGTTGATCGTGCCCGGCGTTACGCCTTGTTTTGCCGCCCGCCGCAGCAAGGATTTGATCCGGACCGCTGCATACAGAAGATACGGCCCGGTTTTACCTTCGAAAGAAACGAACCGCTCCACGTCAAACACATAGTTGGTGGTGCGCTGGTTTTGCAGATCCGCAAATTTAAGCGCCGCCATCCCGACTTTATTGGCAATGTCTTCCAATTCTTCGGGATCGAAATCCTGTCCGATCCCGGAAGCGGCCAGTCTTTCCTGGGCGGCATCACGCATCATTTCGGTCAGATCCGCCAACCGCAATGTACCGCCGCCGCGGGTCGTGAATGGTTTTCCGTCTTTTCCGTTGACCGTCCCAAAACCGAGATGCTCCAGCTGATCGCGTTCATACCATCCGGCTTTCGCGCATGCGCGGAAGACCTGATCAAAATGCATGGCCTGGCGCTGATCAACCACATAGTAAATCTTGTCCGGACCGATTTCGTTTTTCCGGTCGATCAGTGTGGCCAGGTCCGTCGTATGATACAGGACCGCTCCTGTGCGGGCGCGCAGCATGACGGGTGGGATACCTTTTCTTTTGTCCGCATCATAGGTCTCGTCGACGGGAATGATCAGCGCGCCATCGCTTTCTTCCGTAATGCCCATGGCGATCAAATCATCGATCATGCCGGGAATGAGCGGATCGACACTGGCCTCGCCTTTCCACAGATCAAATTCAACGCCGAGCTCGCCATAGCCACGTTTTAGATAGGCAATGGAGACAGTGATAAAATGATCCAGCAGAGCCCGATACCCTGCCCGCCCGGCTTGTAATTCCGCCGTGGCCTCTTGCGACAGTTTGAGGCGCGCGGGATCGTCTTTCGATTTCGCACTGGCTGCCGGGTAAAGCCGCGCCATATCGTCCATGCTGACCGGGCTTTCCGTCGGATATCCGTTGGTGATCTTTGCATCAAAATAAGGAAGATCCGGTTGTTCATGTTCAAGCTCGGAAATCAAATGCCCCATTTGCAGGCCCCAATCCCCCAAATGAACATCACCGGTCACGTCGTGACCCCGGAAGCGAAGCAGGCGTTTCAAACTCTCGCCAATCACTGCCGAGCGCAAATGGCCCACATGCATGGGCTTGGCAACATTTGCACCGCCGTAATCAACAACGATTTTTTGTGGTTGGGCGACATGTTCTGCGCCGGTGCGTTCACTGGCGGCCAGCGCATTGGCACGCGATGTGATTAACGCGTCCGTCGGTGTCAGATTGATAAATCCGGGACCGGCAATTTCCATGTCGGCAATATCTGGATTACCGGTCAAAATTTCGACCACAGACGCGGCGATCTCCCGCGGGTTCTTCTTGGCAGCCTTCGCTGCTGCAAGAGCGCCATTACATTGAAACGGCGCCAGATCTGGTCGATCCGAGCGAATCACCCGTCCCTGCTTTGGCGGAAGATCAAGCGCGGCAAAAGCAGCTTGAACGTGGCCGGTTAATGTCTGCAAGATCGACAAGGACATGTGTGACTCGGAAATAAAGGTTTAATTTTGTCCGGCAGAGACACGGAAGCGTTTGCCGTCCGCATTAAAAGCGATTTGTTCAGGCGTCAGTTCAAATCCGACGATGATTTCGAAATTGGCGCCGGACGTGGTATCATTGGCCCGCGGAATAATTATCTCACCGACGTTTTCGGTGGCACGGACGACATTTTCGCCAACTGGAAAATCGATTGTGATCGGGAATACCTGTTTTTCAATGACGTCGATATTTTTACGGGTAACGGCCACGAAATATTGATAGGTCGCACTGCTTTCCTGAGCGGCAGGGCCCCGGCCAAACGAAATATCCAGGGTTAAATCCGCTGAAATCGGGCTATCACCAACATAGCGACACAGACTGCGGACTTTATCGATTTCGGCTGTAAACCCGACATTGTTATAGGCTTCTTCGCCGCGAAACTCGACCATGCGGGACGCCTCATACAAGGCAAAGGCCTCCGGGCACGGTCCGGGGTTTTTCTCCGCCGCTTCACCGACAGCCAGGACTTCTTTGGCCGTACTACAGCCGGTCAAACCCAAAGTGACGATTAGAGCCGCTGCCGCTAATTTTTGTAAACTCGGTTTCATTCTCATTCTTTTCCTTGTGGGTCAGGCCGCTATTTTGCCACATACAATTTATATGACAATTTCTAGCCCAACCGCGCGTGTTCTGATACACCTCATATCGGCAAATGGACGGGTCTGCAACGGCTAGCCTATGTGCCTTGTGAGTTTTTAATTTATTGCGTGTTTTATGACCAAAGCCGAAAAAAGTGACAAAAAATCGATAAAATTGCTTCTGGCCAGTCCGCGTGGATTTTGTGCCGGCGTTGATCGGGCCATTCAGATCGTCGAGCAGACAATCGCCAAGTTTGGCGCACCCGTCTATGTGCGCCATGAAATCGTTCATAATCGCCATGTGGTCAACCGGCTGGAGGGAATGGGCGCGATTTTTGTCGACGAATTGGATGATTGCCCGGATGACCGTCCGGTGGTTTTTTCTGCTCACGGCGTGCCCAAAAGCGTGCCGGCGGCGGCGGAGCGTCGCAACATGATCTATCTGGATGCCACATGCCCGCTTGTCTCGAAAGTGCATATAGAAGCCCAGCGCCACTATGATCGCGGCCTGGAAATCCTTCTGATCGGGCATAAGGGCCATCCGGAGGTCATTGGCACGATGGGACAATTAGAGGACGGTGCCATTACCCTGATTGAAACGGAAGAAGACGCTGAAAATTACGTGGCGCGCGATCCGGATAAAATCGCAATTGCAACACAAACCACTTTATCAGTGGACGATACGGCGGGCGTCATTGACGTCCTCAAACGCCGCTTTCCGAACATGCAGCTGCCCTACAAAGAAGACATTTGTTACGCGACGACTAACAGGCAGGCGGCGATCAAGGCAATTGCACCGAAATGCGACCTCCTGCTCGTTATTGGTGGCCATAACTCATCCAATTCATTGCGACTGGTGGAAGTCGGCAAAAAAGCCGGTGCAAACGAAGCCTATCTGATCGCAGATGCAAGCCGGATAGACTGGAACACGGTGGAATCCGCCCGCACCATTGGGTTGTCTGCCGGGGCCAGCGCACCGGAAAACCTCACCAACGGGGTCATCGAGGCGCTGCAAGAACGATATGACGTCAGTATTGAAAACATTGAAGTTACGAAAGAAGACATCGTCTTTCGCTTGCCAAAACTTCTTCGTGAACCTCTGAGCGCGTAATGATCAGAAAAGCCAATACGTTGACGATCTATACCGACGGTGCGTGCTCAGGAAACCCGGGGCCCGGTGGTTGGGGAGCCCTGCTTGAATATAATGGCCGCGAAAAAGAGATGTGGGGCGGTGAAAGCGAAACCACCAATAACCGTATGGAACTCATGGCTGCTATCCAGGCGCTCGGCTCCCTTAAGCCCGATTACAAGGGCAATATCATCCTTTGGACTGACAGTACCTATGTCAAAAAAGGAATCACCGAGTGGATTCACAATTGGAAAAAACGCAATTGGAAAAAGGCCGATAAAAAGCCCGTTGCCAATGCCGACCTCTGGCAACAACTTGATGTCGTCAGCGAACACAAAAACATCGAATGGAAATGGGTCAAAGGGCATGACGGCGTCGAAGGCAATGAACGCGCCGATGAACTGGCCCGCAAAGGTATCCCGCCTGACATGCAATAAAAAGGGCGGGAATCTTCCCTAATTTGCGCCGCTAGTCGCCTCTCTAATCATCTCTAAGAACGCGGGACCAAATCTCCCATATTTGACGGCACCAACACCGGAAACATCCAGCATAGCATCCGGGCTTTCAGGTCGTTTTTGCACCATATCAATCAGAGTCGCATCGGAAAATACAACATAGGCCGGTTTTCCAAGGCCGCGCGCTATTTCCATGCGCTTGGCCTTAAGGCGGGACAGCAGCTCCTGATCGTCCTCGGATAAAGCGTTTTGGGCGGCTGTTTTCACGCGCTTGGATGCCGACCGCTTACTGGCCTTAGTTGTGACAATCGCCTTACATTCATATGTCTTCTGCCCCTTCAAAACGGCACGACCTTTATCCGTGATTGTCAACGCGCCAAAGCGTTCAATGTCCATATCGATATGACCGCTGGCGAGCGCTTGCCGGATCAAGCCCTGCAAATAAGGCGAGCCAAACGCTTTGGCTTGGCCATACCCATTTGTGTTTTGATGACTGAATTGGCGTATACGCTCGGTATCGGCACCGCGCGCGACGGCGATAATATGCGCCTGTCCGAAACGTGCCCCTGTGTCTTCTATTGTCGTTAAAACATATTTCAGCGGTTCGGTTGCGTCGATCATAACGGGCGGGTTTTCACAATTATCGCAATTCCCGCATGGCGCTGCCTTTTCCCCAAAATAAGCCAGCATGACCTGTCGTCGACACGTGGAGGCCTCACAATAGGACAAGAGCGCGTCGAGCCGCCGAAGTTCTCTGATTTGGTGGTCCGAGCCAGACCCGTCTTGCATGATAAACTGGCGACGCATACGCACATCATCGAGACCATAACAAAGGGCGGTCGCGGCAGGGGCGCCGTCCCGCCCGGCCCGGCCGATTTCCTGATAATAAGCTTCAAGAGAACCTGGTAAATTGGTGTGATAGACGAATCTAATATCCGGCTTGTCTATGCCCATTCCAAACGCAATGGTCGCGACAATTACAATGCCGTCCTCGGCCATGAAGCGCTCTTGTGTGTCAAAGCGCAGCTGCGCATCGAGCCCTGCGTGATATGGCAAAGCCTTATGTCCGGCCGCGACCAGATGAGCTGCATAGGTTTCAGTATTTTTACGGGACAACGCATAGACGATCCCGGACTGCCCCCGCACATTTTCCATAAACTTTGTGAGCTGCACCTTTCGATCAGATTTCACATTGATCGCCAATGAAAGATTGGGCCGGTCGAAACCTTGAACAATCGTTTTACCGCGGCCATTGAACAGCGCCCGTGCAATGTCTTCACGGGTTGCGCCGTCTGCTGTCGCGGTAAAGGCAGCAATGACCGCGTCTGGAAACTCGGATTTGAGTTCGGAAAGTTGTGCATATTCCGGACGGAATGCCGGGCCCCATTTGGACACGCAATGGGCCTCGTCAACAACAAACATTGAAGGGGATAGGCTCTTCATCGCAGCCTTCATGCGCGGCGTCATCAAGCGTTCGGGCGAGAGATAAAGGAGTTTAGCGTTGCCGGACGAGACCCGCTGCCACTCAGTAATATTGACTTCGCGGGACTGCCCGGAATGGATACAGGCCACGTCGATGCCGTTTGCGCGTAGAGCTGCTACCTGATTATCCATCAGCGCAACCAAGGGCGAAACCACGACGCTCACCCGGTCAAACAACAAGGCCGGCACTTGATAGCAGAGTGATTTCCCTGCCCCCGTCGGCATGACCGCCAAGACATTCCGACCGGCCATGATCTCCGAAATCACCTCGTCCTGACCCGGCCGGAAGGCATCAAACCCAAAGGTCGATTTAAGTGTTGAGGCGGGTGTTGTCATAGAAAGGAGATGGCGTGGTGCGAGGCCTATGTAAAGAAAGCAATCTTCAATTCCGTGATATATTCAGCCTATACGTATAAAAAAACGGGCCTCGAATATTTTCGGGCCCGTTTCTGACTAGGTTTACTAAACCTATATCGGTTCAACGACCAGTGTCGTGCCTTTTACGGTCACGACCCGGAGCTCTTGACCGGCTTTGGCATCACCTGTTTCCATGGAGGCCCGCCACTGCGTGTCACCAACCTGCACGCGGCCCCGACCCGTATCAAAGTCTGCGATCGCTTTGACTCGCATACCCTGCATAGAGCGGGCCCGGTCATTAAGGTCTGACGGTTCACCGCCTTTCATCATGGGCTTTAATTTCGTGTGCCCCAGATACAGGAAAACAGCCGACAGGATGAAAAACAGCACGAGTTGCATGCTCCATCCGATGGGCAGGATAAAGGCGCATAAAGCGACGATGACAGCCGCCAAGGCTGGCCATAAAATATAAGTCGTCCCTGTCAGAACCTCGATGATCAACAAGCCAAAGAACAAGAACAACCATCGTGTGCCATTCATGCCTTCGAGGAATTGCATAATAATATTTGGATCAGCGTTCATAATAAACTCCCTCCCTTAAGCTTTCTTTTTCCCGGCTTTGATCAGGGTATCCAGACCGCCGACGGTTGCCGCGAGTGCAGACAGCTCCGCGGGAACAATCAACGTGCTTTGATTTGGCGATGTCGCCAATCTTTCAAAAGCTTTGACATAGTCTTGCGCGACAAAGTAATTGATCGCGTTGACGTCACCTTTAGCGATGGCAGTCGATACCATTTCAGTCGCTTTGGCCTCCGCAAGGGCTTCGCGCTCCCGGGCTTCCGCATCTAGGAATGCAGCCTCACGGCGGCCTTCAGCTTCGCGAACCGCGGCTTCTTTTTCACCTTCAGCCCGCAGGATGGCAGACTGTTTGGACCCTTCTGCGGTCAAAATATCGGCCCGCTTCTCACGCTCGGCTTTCATTTGTTTGTTCATCGCCTGGGTAATATCCATAGGCGGAGATAGATCTTTAATTTCGATACGGGTGACCTTCGTGCCCCATGGATCCGTCGCTGAATCAATGACACCTAGAAGTTTTGCGTTGATCTCGTCACGACGCGACAAGACCTCATCCAGGTCCATCGAACCGACCACGGTCCGGACATTGGTCAGACACAAATTTTTGATCGCATTATCAAGATTGTTTACTTCGTAAGCAGCCTGTCTTGCATCAACAACTTGAATAAAGACCACCGCATCGGCGGTGACCATCGCATTGTCTTTGGTGATCACGTCCTGTGACGGAATATCAATGACGCGCTCGCGCATGTTCATTTTATAGCCAACAGCGTCGACAAACGGGATTAGAAAGTTAAGCCCTGGTTTCAGTGTTGTGGTGTAGCGGCCAAATCTCTCAACCGTATATTCCATGCCCTGTGCCACCGGCTTGATGGCTTTCCATATGAATATAATAATAAAAGCAACCGCAATAATTGGTATAAATTCTAATCCCATTTTTCTCTCTCTCTCTCTCTCTTCTCTAATACGTTTTGTTCCGCCTAACCTTTTAGGCTGGATACACTTTATGGACATCAATATAGTTGACTTTGATACCCCATTCATATTGTAGGGGCTCGACGCTTTCCATAATAGCAGCGTCCAATACATCAGCTTCCGCCATAACCTCATCCAAGGTCATGGACTTCACCAATTTCTTCATTTCCAAACCTGCGCGCAGGCGGATATTTTCGTCCACATTGCCACGGTCATATGCGACTTTATGGGCGTCGACGACTTGCACATGCAGATCACCACTTGTGACGATTTCCTGATTGTCTTTGGTTTTTAAGTCACCGAACTGTATGGGAACTTTACGCTCGCGCATGTCGACTTTGTAGCTAACGCGATCGATAAACGGCAGAATGACATTAAAACCGGGTTTAAGGATTTTCGTAAAGCGGCCATAGCGCTCGACAGTATATTCCATGCCTTCCGGAACCGCCTTTATTGCCATCAGCAAAATAAAGACAATCACGAGCATAAATAAAAGTGGTACTGGTGCTATATGAGCCTCCCCTTAAACCCTAAAATCATATGGCTTATAAATTCTCCAGCATATAGTCCGCAGCCGACACTCTGAATTCGCCGCCTTCTTCAACGTTTACGCTTTCAACCACACCGTCATTGACAACCATGGAGTAACGCTGTGAACGCCCACCCATGCCAAAACCGCTTCCGTCGAGCTCAAGACCAATTTCCTTGGCAAATGCGCCATTTCCGTCCGCCAACATCATGACATCGTCGCCAACGTTCTGATCTTTGCCCCACGCGTCCATAACGAAAACATCGTTCACCGCGGTACAAGCGATGGCGTCTATGCCTTTGCCGCGCAGTGCGTCGGCCTGCTCTTTATATCCGGGTAAGTGTTTTGCCGAACATGTAGGTGTAAAAGCGCCGGGCACTGCGAAGAGCGCGACACGTTTGCCACCAAAAATATCATTTGTAGATTTTGGCTCCGGGCCATCTGCCCCCATAGACATGAACGTAACGTCTGGAAGACGATCTCCGGTTTTAATTGTCATTTCTCTCTCCTTGTGACTGTATATGGTGTGGTTTTTCGGAATTTCAAGAATTGGGTTTCCGATTTTAAATAGACCTTGATTTTTATTGGTTGTCGCGCAAGCATAAACCATGGCTCAAAATGCGCAAAGTGCTTTCACCGACCTGACGGGCGTTTCTGACGGGTATTTGGCCGGAAAATTCCTGATTTCCAGCCCCGGTATGGTTGATGGACGGTTTAAAAACACAGTGATCTATATGTGTGTCCACGATGCGGATCAGGCCATGGGAATCATTATTAACAAACCCAAACCGGATTTGGTCCTGTCCAACATGTTGCCGCACTTGGAGGTCGAGGGCGATGTAACAAACGAAGATACGGAAGTCTTGTATGGCGGGCCGGTCGAATCTGAGCGAGGTTTCGTCCTGCATTCTACGGATTTCATCGACGCGGACAATAGCCTGCCATTAAGTGAGACGCTGGCAATGACCACAAGCAAGTCAATCTTGACCGCATTGACCCGTCCTAATGCACCACGCCGTGCTGTTTTGGCGCTTGGCTATGCTGGTTGGCATGCGGGTCAATTGGAAAGCGAAATTATGCGCAACAGCTGGCTGGTTTCACAAGCGAACGAGGACATGATTTTTGAAGGGCATCCGGACAGGAAGTGGCGCTCGGCTCTAGCAATGCTGGGGATAACGCCGGAATTATTGTCAGCTGAAGGCGGTCGCGCTTAAATCGTTTTAATCGCTCGACAGGCGGGCGTAGATATCATGATCCTCCCACTTTCCGTCAATTTTGATCAAGCCTCTTGCCGTGCCTTCGCGGGTGAACCCCGAGTTCTCAAGAAGCTTAATAGACGCCGTGTTTTCCGGCCGTACACCGGCTTCTACCCGGTGCAGACCTAGCTCACCAAAAGCAAATTTTAATACCGCTCGGATTGAGGCTCGTGCAAAGCCTTGGCGGCCGAACTCACGACCCACCCAATACCCGATGCTGGCGCTTTGCAACGAACCACGACGCACATGAGTCAGATTGCATGCTCCAACCAGCTTGCCCGTATCGGCCCGGAAAATATGGAACGGATATCCTGCGTCGGCGCTGATCATTTTTTTAAACTTTGCCAATCGTGTCCTGTAGGACGAGCGCGACAGATGGGCCGGGTTCCAACTGGGCTCCCATGGTGCCAGATGATCAATATTGCTTTGGCGCAAAACCACCCACTCATCAAAATCGGCCCATTTAGGCGTCAGTAGATTTACACCGCCGCCTGTGCACGGCTCGAAAAGTGGTGTTGGCGTTTGTCCCCGTTTAGGCATTCTTGTTCCCGATTTGCAGTCGGCCCTGTTTTTTGTGCAACAGAAAATATATCACAACCAAAATCAAGGCGAAAGAATACCAGGTCAGCATATATTCTAAATGATTGTTGGGAATATCTGGTTTTTCGACCGGTAAATCAGATGCTTCGTCCACACCGTCGATGCGATCAATAAAAAATCCCGTAGGTATCTCCGTGCCAGCGACGGCAAAAGCCCAATTCAAGTCGTCCGGCATTGCATTGAAAACATACCATTCATTTCTCCGGGGACTGCTGTCTGGTTGCATCGCTGCGGGCGGGCGCACACGGCGGGCATATCCAACAACCAATTGTTGACCGTCAGCAGCACGCGGTGGTGATTGTTTGTCATCGTGGGGAAAATTGGCCGTCCTTACGTAAACGATTCCGTTCTTGGTTTGAAATGGCTGAAACAAATGCCACAGCATGGATTTGCCATCAGACATCATAAGATGAAACGGGTTTCCGTCATTTGCATCGGGCGAAACAAATTCTCCGGTCAGACCGACACGGCGAAAATCGAGCGGTTGCTCGGCTTTATACAGATCAGATAGTTCCGATACCGTCGTCAGTGGCGCGGCATTTGCAGCTTGATCGATTTCAGCGAGTAAGTTGGTTTTCCAGTCCAGTCGTTGATACTGCCATGTTCCCAATGAAATCAAAATACCCAAACAGATCAAGGTGATCAGCGTCAGCCAGGGCATTGGTTGAAATTTAATCCGCATCGTCCTCACTCGATTGTTCCAATTGCCCCTCCGCTGCATTGTTGGCGATCTGCAGTCCAAACATGACACCTCGAAATGGTCGCAATAAAGCGAGACACAACAGCGAAATCACGGGAATCCAAATTGCCAACGTCAACAAGACGGGCGGATCAAGTTTGATTTGGAATGCGAGGGCGAGCGGCACAACAATCGCGGACGCCAACAAGATGACAAATACAGCTGGGCCATCAGCAACATCCTGGCTCTCGAAATCAAATCCACAGGATTCACAAGATTTGGCGAATTTCAAAAACCCTTCAAATAATTGTCCTTCATGGCAATTCGGGCACCGACCGCGAAGGCCGGTGCTGATGATTTGACTGTTTTGCGTCATTGTTTAGTGGAGAGCGAAGACCACGTAGACGAAGGTGAACAGGAACAACCAGACCACGTCGACGAAGTGCCAGTACCAAGCGGCTGCTTCAAACCCGAAATGTTGATCCGGTTTCATGCCACCACGTACAACCCGCAACCAGATCACGAACAGGAAGATCGTTCCGATCAATACGTGCAGGCCATGGAAACCTGTCGCGAGGAAGAATGTCGAACCGTAGACATTTGAATCAAGCCAGAAGCCGGTTGTGTCTCGGTGCGAGAATTCTTCCATGTACTCAACACCTTGCAGGAAGGTAAAGAATATCCCGAGCAGTACAGTGAGGAGGAGGCCCGTCGACGCCGACTTACGATCATTTTTAATCAAGGCATGGTGAGCCCATGTTACGGTCGTACCTGAAAGCAAAAGAACCAATGTATTAATGAGCGGCAAATCCCATGGATTGATCGTGTGAATGGCGTTACCGCCGGCATTAAGGCCGTATCCATCGGCATATGACTCCGGTGCCACCGTTACATCAGGGTTCCATTTTGCCCGTATTTTGTGGAAGAGACCGAACTCAAAAAACATCCAGAACCAGCCGACAAAAAACATGATTTCCTGCATGATGAACATGATCATACCGTAACGCAGGCCGATCTGAACAACAGGTGTGTGTGTGCCGGCATCAGCTTCGCGGATGACATCCCGCCACCAGCCAATCATCACATATGTCATGGCAATAAAACCAAGTAGCAAGATTATCCAGCCGCCATTGGACGCGCCTTCGACGCTCCACATATCCAGGCCGCGCGAAAACAAAAATTCCATCATCCCGTTCGGGTTCTCAACAGAACGCGGGTGCAGGCCGGCGAAAAACACCACCATGCCAAAGCCCCAGATAAGGACGGCCATCCCTGAGAAAAACGGCCATGGGCTCGGGTCGATCAGGTCATAATCATGTTCTACGGCGTGGTCAGACATAGTGCCTCCGATTCTTTTTTGTTGATAGTGGCTGTTTAACATTCACGGTCATTGGGTCAATTCCAGTGCCGTTATTTCTTCAAGTTTTTTTGTCCGGTCTTCTGTCGTCAATGCCGCCGCTGTCGGCGCTTCGACTTTGTGAAAGGTATATGACAGCGTAATCGTCTTGATATCATCATAGCGGTCGTCATTGGCCATTTCCGGATCGACGAAAAACAGGACCGGCATTTTGACTTCCTCGCCCGGCTCCAGGCGTTGTTCTGTGAAGCAGAAGCATTCCAGTTTGGAGAAGAATGGTGCCGCTTTGATCGGAGCGACATTATAGCTTGCGGTTCCGACCAGGGGCGCATCTGAAATATTTTTAGCTGTATAGAATGCGAGCGCGTTTTGTCCGAGTTTGACGGTCATCGTGCTTTCAACCGGCTTAAATGACCATTTAAGATCCGGATTGATATTGGAATCAAACCGAACAATGATGTCACGATCAATCACGGTATCGCTGGCGGTATCGGCAACTTGTGTGGTGCCGCCATACCCGGTCACGCGGCAAAAGGTGTCGTATAACGGCTTGGAAGCAAACCCGAGTCCCATCATTCCGATGACGACTGCGGTTGAAATCATGACAACCCGTTTGTTGGCTCCGATACTCATATAGATAAATATCCGTATTTGTACAAAAGCAACATGAAGACCAGGAACATAAATCCGGCCAGTCCAAGCGCGATCGCCACATTGCGTTTTTTGCGCGCTTTTAGCTCGGCTTCGGTCGGTTCGACATATTCGACAATTTCAGGGTTTTGTGGATCCGTCATGATAATCCTCGCAAGACCTGCGATGCCGCTAATATAGCAAACATGGCAAATAAATAGATGATTGAGTACGCAAATAAATTCCGAGCGGCTTTATCGCCGACGCGGACTTCATAGAGCGAAGCTTCGTCTTTGTCGGCAGGTTTATCGCCCGCTTTGGACTTCCACACCTTAAAGCTCAACGCTAGAAAACCCAGGTTTAAAAGAACCGCACCACCGATATAAAGAGGTGTCGATAGGCTTGTTGGCCCGACCAGTCCGCAAACTGCCGCGAGAAGGACCGCATATATGAAAATCTGAAATCGGGTTGATTTCGCGCCTTTGACATTTGGCATCATTGGCACGCCGGCTTTTTCATAATCGCCCTGTTTATACAAAGCCAACGCCCAGAAGTGCGGAGGTGTCCAGAGAAAGATAATCATGAAAAGCGCAATGGACTCGATGGTAATGGCTTGCGACAAGACCGCAATTGACATGGGGTCACCCATGGATCCGCCCGCTGCCGCGGCCCATCCAACCATGGGCGGGAATGCACCTGCAGCACCACCAATAACGATGTTTTGCGGTGTCGAGCGCTTCAGCCACATTGTGTAGACGAATACATAGAAGAAGATGGTGAAGGCCAATAAACCTGCGGCATAATAATTGGATGCCATGGCCAATCCGAGCACAGACAGTGCGCTCATGATCACGCCAAATCCCAAAACACTGGACTCGCTCATTTTTCCTTGAGGGAGCGGGCGCTTCTTGGTGCGGCTCATGACAGCATCAATATCACGGTCATACCACATGTTAAGCGCACCCGCAGCACCCGCGCCGACTGCAATGCAGAAAATGCTGACAATCGCCAAAAACGGATGCATCGCGCCAGGCGCACATATCAATCCGGCCATCGCCGTGAAGACAACCAGGGACATAACCCGTGGTTTCATCAAGGCATAGTAATCTGCAGGCTCTGCGAGACTGAGACGGCCATCAGGGGCGGCAAAAGCCGCATCGGTCAAGGATGCGGCTTCAAGCGTAGGGTTATGTGATATTCCACTCGCCATTTATTTTATACGCGGCAATGTATTGAATTCGTGATAGCGCGGCGGCGATGGAAGTGTCCATTCCAGCGTATTTGCGCCCTCACCCCAGTAATTATCTCCGGCTTTACGTTTCACGATGAAGGCCTCAATGACCCAGATCAAGAAGACGAGCACACCGAGCATGGTGATCATGGCTCCGAAGGTCGATACCTGGTTCCAAAGTGTATACGCTTCAGGGTAATCCACATAGCGACGCGGCATTCCCTGCATACCTAAGAAATGTTGCGGGAAGAACACCAGGTTCACGCCGATAAAGAACAGCCAGAAGTGCAGACCGGCTAACCATTTATTGTAGAGATAACCGGACATCTTACCGAACCAATAGGTAAACCCTGCGAACAATCCAAAGACCGCCCCCATTGACAAGACGTAATGGAAGTGAGCCACGACGAAATATGTATCGTGCACAGCTGTGTCGAGACCCGCATTGGCGAGATAAACACCGGTTACACCACCGACGACGAACAGGAAGATAAAGGCAAGCGCCCACTGCATCGGCAGAGAGAAGCGGATTGAACCGCCCCACATTGTCGCGAGCCAGGAGAATATTTTAATCCCCGTCGGCACCGCAATGACCAGTGTTGCCCCCAGGAAATAGGCTTTCAAATCAACGTCCATACCGACTGTGAACATATGGTGAGCCCACACAACGAATCCGACAACCCCGATGGATACCATCGCGTAAGCCATGCCTAGATAACCAAAGATTGGCTTGCGGGAGAAGGTTGAGATAATATGTGACACAATCCCGAAAGCAGGCAGGATCATGATGTACACTTCAGGGTGACCGAAGAACCAGAACAAATGCTGGAACATCACAGGGTCACCACCTTTGGCGGCATCAAAGAATCCTGTCCCGATGGACCGGTCGGTCATCAACATGAACAGTGCAGCCGCGAGGACCGGCAAGGCCAATAACAGCAAGAACGCCGTGACGAGAACACCCCAGGCAAATAGTGGCATCTTGTGCATTGTCATGCCCGGCGCACGCATGTTCAGAATGGTCGTGATAAAGTTGATCGCACCAAAAATAGACGAGAAGCCAGCAGCCAACAGGCCAATAATCACGAAATCAAACGCAGGCCCGCTATGACCGGATGTTGAAAGTGGTGGATACATCACCCACGACCCTGCAAATCCATCGCCTGAAGGGTTGCCTGGTACAAACATGGAGAGAAGCAGGAAGAACAACGCGGTCGGCAAAAGCCAGAACGAGAAGTTATTCATCCGCGGGAAGGCCATATCCGGCGCGCCAATCATCAAAGGGACAAACCAGTTCCCGAAACCGCCGATAAGGGACGGCATCACCAGGAAGAAGATCATCAACAACCCATGCATGGATACGTACATGTTAAATGTATGCGGGTTTGCAAAATACTGGAAACCAGGCTCACCCAATTCCAACCGCATCATGAATGATAGATATCCGCCAATCAGACCGGACAAAATACCGAAGATCAGATACAGGGTACCAATATCTTTGTGGTTACATGACGCAAACCAGCGTTTAAAAAAGCTGGGCGCGTCTCCGTGGGCTCCATATCCTGTTGCACCTGCCATATCGGCCCCCTATTTCATGCCGGCAGTTTGAGAACCACCGGTTTCGTTTTGTGAAAAATCTGTGTCGAAACTGCCGCCATTCGCGATCCAGCGATCGAATTCGACTTGGCTAACGACTTGAACTTCGATTGGCATAAATGCGTGTTTAATGCCGCAAAGTTCTGAACACTGACCGTAATACGTGCCTTCTTCGCCCGCATTGACCTTGAAATAAGTCTGATTGATCCGGCCCGGAATGGCATCGATCTTGATCCCGAACTGCGGAACGGCAAATGCATGCAAATTGTTGTTGGATGTGACCTGGACAACCACTGTTTTGTTAACGGGAACAACCAAAGGCGCATCTGTCGCCAACAGATAAGGACGGCCATCGAGGCGCGGCTCATCGGCCGGGCGGGCGTCAATAATGTTGATAATTTCCTGGTGCGATAGCGCTTCACCATCTGCAGTACGTTTTTCATCAATCTCGATATCAACAATATTGGACACAAATGAGTCGACGTTTTCGTAATCGGGATAAGAATATTCCCAATTCCATGTATTTCCGGTGGCTTTAATTGTGAGGTCAGCTTCCGGGATGACATCCTGAGCGTAGAGAAGTTTGATACTCGGCACAGCCATGACCAACAAAATGAGAACCGGCACCAATGTCCAGATGATCTCTATAGTCGTATTGTGCGATGTTTTAGACGGAACCGGGTTCGCCTTCTCGCGGAACCGGAACATGATATAGACCATTAGCACGAGGACGAAGACACAAATAGCACCCATCAACCAGACCAACCAGACATTCAAGTCAACAATAGACTCCATAACCGGCGTTACTGCGCGCTGAAAACCTATTTCACCATCGACAGGTCCGTTGACACCCTCAGCATACGCCAAGGTCGACAATGAAGCTGTTAGCGCCGTCAGGCCTCCAAATTTCAAAACGGATGAAAACCGCATATCCCCTCACTTTTAAAATGGCACCCCCGTCATAGCGGTACCTAGGATGAAAACGTGTTATAAATACACTTGAACATAAGCCAATGACAGACCGCCAACTGCTTACGGACATAATGTCGCAATGAATATGGGGTTAGGCCTTGCAAGACAAGTAATTATTAGGTCAATTAGGGCCTTCGACCCGACCTTTAAGCTGGAATCCCTGATCTATGGCAGACTTTATTTTCGACGACTGTGATTTAAGCCGTAATATGGCGGAAAAAGTCGTCAATGAGACGCTTAACGGCGCTGACGATGGCGAACTTTTTCTGGAGCGCGGTTCCAGCGAATCACTGACATTTGATGATGGACGCTTAAAAAACGCGAGCTATGATTCAAGCCGGGGGTTTGGATTGCGCTGCGTGGCAGGCGAAACAACCGGTTTTGCACAAGGCACCGACATGACGCCAGATGCTCTGAAAAGAGCCGCGGAAGCCGTCACTCTGGCCAAAGTCAATCATGAAGTGACTGCAGAGGTCAAAGACCCGCGAAAAACCAATCGAAAATTATATCCCGACATCGACCCGATTGCCGAACCGGCTTTTGGCCCCAAAGTTGAACTTTTACAAGAAATCGACGCATATTGCCGCGCCAAAGACCCGCATGTGGTTCAAGTGAGCGCGACGCTTTCGGCGACGAGACGCGAAATCTCAATTCTAAGGGCTGGTGGCGCCCGGTTTGATGATATTCGCCCGCTTGTTCGGCTCGCGATCTCCGTGACAGTTGAAAAGGATGGACGTCGGGAAAGTGGGTATGCAGGTTTTGGTGGGCGCGCGTCCTATGAAGAATTCATCAAGCCGGAAAGCTGGAAATCACTGGCCGACAAAGCCATCCGCGGCGGCCTCGTCAATCTTCGCGCTGTACCGGCGCCTGCGGGAGCCATGGATGTTGTCCTGGGTCCGGGCTGGCCCGGCGTGCTCCTGCATGAAGCCATCGGGCACGGACTCGAAGGCGACTTCAACCGCAAAGGCACATCAGCATTTGCCGGCATGATGGGCGAACGCATCGCCTCGCCCGGCGTCACCGTCGTCGATGACGGTACATTGGCAGGATTGCGCGGCTCTCTAACCATAGATGATGAAGGCACGCCGACTGACCGGACCGTTTTAATCGAAGACGGTATTCTCAAGGGGTTCATGCAAGACCGACTTAATGCCCGCTTAATGGGCGAACTAGTGACAGGAAATGGACGGCGCGAAAGCTACTCCCACGCCCCGATGCCGCGGATGACCAATACCTTTATGCTCGGCGGATCGACGCCGGCCGATGAAATTGTCGCTTCGCTCAAGGACGGCATTTATGCAACCAACTTTGGCGGCGGCCAGGTCGACATTACATCTGGTAAATTCGTGTTCCAATGCACCGAAGCTTACCGGGTTCGCAATGGGAAAGTCGAAGAACCTGTCAAAGGGGCGACGCTGATTGGTGATGGGCCGACCGTGCTTACCCAAATAAAAATGATCGGCGATGACATGAAACTGGATCCGGGTATCGGTGTCTGCGGTAAAGCCGGACAAGGCGTCCCTGTCGGCGTTGGTCAACCAACACTTTATGTGGAAAACCTGACCGTCGGCGGGTCTGCTGTCGCTTAGTTGTTATCAGCCCTCTAAATTCTGTCCACAACAATCTGTATGCCAGACGATTCCACCCTTGCTTATTTGTGACAAAACCATGAAGGATTTGTGACAAGTAAAATAATAACAGGGTGAGGTGAATCCATGTCGGACTTTAAACCGGTGGCCGCAGATCGACTGCTCAATTTTTCAGGCGGTGATCTCCTAAGAATTTTAGCCTCAATGGTATTTCTCGCCGTTATTTTTTTCATGGTTCAACTAAATTTTGGCGGATCCGGCACAAACTCCACGCTTTTGATTATCGCTGCTGTCATTGGCGGGTATATGGCCATGAATATTGGGGCCAATGACGTCGCCAATAATGTTGGGCCAGCAGTTGGATCGAAAGCGATTACTCTCACAGGGGCAATTCTTATCGCCGTTGTATGCGAGGCTGGTGGCGCGCTTATTGCCGGCGGCGACGTGGTCAGTACGATTAAAAAAGGCATTATTGATCCTGCTTACTTCGGTGAAAACAAAGAAGTCTTTGTCTGGGCAATGACTGCTGCCCTGCTCGCGGCCGCAATCTGGCTCAACATAGCGACGTCAATTGGTGCGCCGGTGTCCACTACCCATTCAATCGTAGGCGGCGTCATGGGAGCCGGCATTGCGGCAGCAGGCACATTTGCGATTGCTGATTGGGTGCAGGTTCAGAAGATTGTCGCCAGTTGGGTCATATCTCCGGTGATGGGGGGGGTGATCGCCGCCTCATTCCTGTATGCGATTAAACGATTCGTTCTTTATCAGACAGACATGCGCTCAGCCGCGCAGAAAACAGTTCCGGTCCTCCTGGGCATTATGGCCTGGGCTTTCAGCACTTATTTGATCCTCAAAGGCATCAAAAAAATTATCAAGGTCGATTTTTTAACCGCACTCGGTGTCGGGTTTGCATTTGCCGTTCTAGTTTACTTTGTTATTCGGGCGATCATCAATAAGCGCGCCGAGACCATAGAAAATACCGACGAAGGTATAGACCGACTCTTTATGATCCCGCTTATTGTTGGCGCAGGCTTGCTAAGCTTCGCACATGGTGCAAATGATGTCGCCAACGCCGTCGGCCCGCTGGCTGCGATCAATGAAGCGGTGACAGGCGACGGCATTGCAGCCAAAGCCGCAATTCCGCTCTGGGTCATGTTAATCGGCGCTTTGGGTATCGCGCTTGGGCTGGCGCTGTATGGCCCGAAATTGATTAAAACAGTTGGGTCAGAAATTACCGAGCTCGATATGACTCGGGCGTTTTGTGTGGCGCTAGCGGCTGCAATCACAGTAATCATCGCCTCACAATTGGGCTTGCCGGTGAGTTCAACCCATATTGCTGTGGGCGGTATATTTGGTGTCGGGTTTTTGCGTGAAGCTTTGGAAGCTGACTACAATAGGACAGTGGATAAAATCCGAACGCGGTTTGCCGACAAAGACGATTTTGATGTAGGCGAAGAATTCATTGAACAATTTGAAACCTCCAGCATGGCCGCAAAAAAAGCCATGCTTCGCGAGCTGAAACAGAAAGCAAAAGCTGAGGAATTTAGCTGGGCTCAACGTCGGCAGTTCAAGAAAGCTTACAAAGCCAAACTGGTGGAACGTAAAATGCTGTATAAAATCATCGCGGCATGGATATTTACTGTTCCATTGACCGGTATATTCGCAGCGATGCTGTTTTACATGATCCGGGGCATGCTCGTCGCATAGGTGATTAGCCACACTGCGCCCCGTCTGCGAACAAGACTCGCTTTGACATTGCTGTTCGGTTACAAACAATTCAGCAATAACTGAATGGAGGGTCCTAATGGCCGGAATGAATTTACTCGAAATGATTATGCAAGCGCAGGGTGGCAAAGCGGCCCAAAATGCCGGTAGTCAGTACGGCTTGAACGCCAACCAATCCCAGCAGGCGATTGCGGCCCTGCTCCCCGCGATTTCGTCGGCTCTTAAACAAAACACACAAAGCCCGCAAGGCCTGGCCGGCCTACTAGGCGCGTTACAAGGCGGAAAGCACAGTCAGTATCTTGATCAGGAAGATATTTACGCGAAACCTGAAACGGTCAACGATGGTAACGCTATACTTGGACATTTGTTCGGCTCCAAAGAAGTCAGTCGCGCCGTCGCTGGGCACGCTTCCCAAAAATCGGGGCTGGGCGCTGATGTTTTGAAAAAAATGCTGCCCATGGTGGCGACCATGGCGATGGGATCGCTTTCCAAGCAAACCCAGCAAGAACCGTCAATGGCCAGCCAACTGGCTGGTTTATCGCTGGGAGGTCGCCAGCAGCAACAACCTTCAGGATTGGGCGGCCTCCTTGGCGCTTTGACGGGCGCTAATGCTCGTCGCCAACGTGCACAGCAACAAAGCCATCAGCAAGGCATGGGCTTTCTCGGCAAAATGCTTGATGCGGACAATGACGGCAGCATGATGGACGACGTCCTGAAAATGGCCATGAAGAATATGATGAAATAGAAGCGGGGACGCTTTTAGAGGAAAAGGTGGCCTGCCTCGCAGCGCCGCCTTTTCTTTTGCCTTCAAATTCGAGCAGATTTTTGCAGCCACAAAAAAACCCGGGACGCGCCCGGGTTTTCTGTGAATGTAACCGATGTTTAGTCTTCCTTATGCATCCATTTCTTAATGATAGGAGACATAAGCAACATCAGGACAGCAATTCCGATCGCGACATACGCCACATTCGTATACACCGCTGCATAGCCAGCTTTCGCAGCTGCAACATCAGTCAATTGTCCACCTAGCGTCTCCGCACCTGTCGTCCGCGCGATCACGCCAGCCAGGAAGTTAGACAAACCACTGTAAAGGAACCAAGCACCCATCGTCATGCCGACAACCTGCGGCGGTGCCATTTTGGTGACCGCCGACAATCCAACTGGCGATACCATCAATTCGCCCATCGTATGGATCCAGTAAATCAGGAAAATGAAATAAACAGCAGTCATGCCGTTTCCACCAGACGTCTTCATGCCAGCAACGAGCGCCAAGAACCCTAGCCCTGCCAGGAATACGCCAAATGCAAATTTTACGGGCGTTGACGGATTTCTGCCTTTCTTGGCCAGGGCAATCCAGAGCCAAGCCATGATCGGTGCGAAGATAAATATGAATCCTGCGTTCAAGGATTGGAATACGGGGGCTGGTACTTCCCATCCACCAATTGTCCGATCAACCAGACGGTCCGTAAACAGATTGAGTGAAGAGCCCGCTTGCTCAAACAATGCCCAAAAAGGAATTTGCGCCAATACGAAATAAATCGCTGCAAACATTTTTTGACGCTCTTTACCCTGCAGTTTCGTGAACGCATATGTGACCAGCAACACAAACATCAATATCCCCAGAGGTAAGAGGACTTTGCCGAACCCATCGGGATTCATCACAAAGAACATAGCCACTGCGATGATCAATAGGCCCGCCAGATAGCAAGCGAGTTCAACATTGATCGGGCCCAATATTTTTTCTTTGAGTTTGGCTGGGTTTGGCGGTTCAGCTTTACCTTCAAGCCATGGCTGAAACATAATGAATATCATCAAGCCCAAGAACATACCGATACCGGCGAGGCCAAATCCATATTTCCATCCATATGTGATGCCCAAATATCCACATGCGATTGACGCTAAAAATGCACCCAAATTAATACCCATGTAAAAAATGGTGAAGCCGGAGTCTCGTCGAACGTCGCCGACGCCGTAAAGGGAACCGACAATGGTTGAAATATTGGCCTTAAGGTAGCCGACACCTGCGATAATGAGTGCCAACGACAAGTATAAAATGTTCAGATACTTCTCTTCTGTGATAATTTTAGTTGGGTTGTCTGCCCGATTAATGCTTTCAGGCAATCCAACAGCCGCTGGATTTTCAATAATTATCGACTCAGCATCCTCACTAAAGGAGATTATTGACGTCGCACCGTCTGGCGCAACGACGATTTGATTTACATCTTTACCACTGCCGCGTCCATCCAGTGTCAATTGGTATTCCGCTCCATTAATAGTCATGACTTCTTTGGAGCCGTTGCCCTCAAACGCCATCCCAAAATGGCCAAGCACTAGTAAAATAGCGCCAAAAGTCACGGCTTTTCGAGCGCCAAGGTAACGGTCGGCCAATGTACCGCCAATAATCGTCATGACATAGACCAAGGCCGTATATGCGCCGTATATTACACTGGATTTTTCGTCAGAAAATAAGAAGTGCTGGGTCAGATAGATGATCAGCAACCCTCTCATACCGTAGTAAGAAAAACGCTCCCACATCTCGGTCAAAAATAAAATAAACAAACCACGCGGATGGCCAAGAATAGTTTTTTCGCCTTCCGGTGCGACGACAATTGCTTCACTCATAGTGGAGATTCCCCTGAATTTTTTGATTGGACACAAACAACACTGAAACCCTAGTTTTCTCAAGCATTAATTTGGAAAAACACAGATAATTCATTCAAATATAACGAAACCTGTCGTTTTTGTAACTTTTCAAAACGACGGCTGTCGTATATCGATAAACGAATAGTAACTGGGGACACATTATGTCTGAAAGAAAACCATCTGGCGCCGAAGTCGAGATTTTGCAAATCCTTTGGGACCAGCAACCGTGCAGCGTCCGTGCTGTACATGAGCAGATCAGCAAAACAAAAGACGTTGGCTACACGACAATATTAAAACAATTGCAGCGCATGCAGGAGAAAGGTTTGGTCACCCGGACGCCCGGCGTTGGCAAATCTTTCAACTATTCTGCCGTTGAACCCGCGAAGAAAACCAAAACCAAATTATTGGACCGGCTCCTGGAAACGGCATTTCGGGGAAATGTCAACGATCTGGTTATGCACGCCCTGGGCGATGCTGAAACATCAAGTGAGGAACTGGATGCGATCAAGAAATTTATCGCTGATCTTGAAACTAAAAACACATAGGGGAACGCATTATGTGGCATTTACCGGATCTAACTCTCGTTTTAGATAGTCTCGGGTGGGCAGTCTTGCATTCAACATGGCAAGGTGTTCTTGCCGCAATATTTATCTGGGCCATCCGTGTCGCCACCAAAGATTCAGCGGCAGATATTCGGTATATCGCCGGGATGGTTACAATGGTCGGATTGTTAGCCGCATTCATCGGAACCTTCCTCTACTATTTCGGCCTCGGCACATCTGCGGCTGAAACCACAGTTTCACTTTTCGGACTCGCTGAGCCAGTCGGCATAACAACAGCGACACCGGGAACCCTGTCACCCCTCGCCCTGCTCCTAAATTCAACTAATTTTATAGGAGCGACGTGGGCTGTATGCTTTGCGGTGTTAGGGGCGCGGTATTTGGCGGCTTTCCGCCTAACGCACAAACTTCGTAAAACGGGATTGTCAGATCTTCCCTCGGCCTGGCAGCACCGTTTTGCGACCCTTGCCCGCAAATGCAATGTCAGCAACAGGACAACAGCATTTATCTCTGAGCATGTCTCCAGTCCAATTACGTTCGGTTTTTTCAAACCGATCGTTCTGTTTCCGAGCTGGTTTTTCACAGGCATGGATGCGGAACAATGCGAAGCTGTCATTCTTCACGAATTGGCCCATATACGGCGTCACGATTACTTAACAAACATCTTGCAAATCCTGATCAAAACGGTGTTCTTTTATCATCCCGCCGTTCAATACATTTCAAAAGGTATCGACGCTGACCGGGAACATTCATGCGATGACTACGCAGTCGTCGTCACGCAGAACCCGGAATGCCTGGCCCGGGCTTTGGGTACTATCCGGATTAATGCGGCCAGAAACGGCGGTGTCTTTGCTCTGTCCGCCGACGGACCGGAGGCCCCGTTAATGAACCGGTTAAAGCGTTTGATGGGCGCGCCAGCTCAAAAAACGCAAACGGGCGCGGTTCGCGGATTTGCGTCAACATCAATGTTGGCTTTGGCGACCGCCGTGATATTCGGCTTGGGCGCGGTGCAAAGTCAGGCGCACCCCCCGAGCGAATGGGAAGCGGAGCAAGAGGCAAAAGCAATCGCGAAAAAGTATGATGACGGTCAAGCCAGGCTAGCGGGCGAAGCACGTTCCGCTTGGGGCGATTCTAAATGGAAAGATAAAGTCTATAATTACGGGACATTTACGAAAGACGGAAAATCCTATTCCGTAAAAACCAACCATAAAGGTATCAGCTACATAAATATTGACGGCAACTGGTACAATGTTAAATCCAAACCGGAACTCAACATTGTCCCGCCAAAACCGCCAGCCAACATTGATATCCCACGGGCACCTTATCCTGCCGTCGATGCGGCTCCCACACCGATGCCGGGACCAAATCCAACGCCCGCTCCTCCTGTTATCACAACTAATAACTATTCATGGACCGCCCCTGAAGACGCTGAAGTCCTGGCAGCGCAATCTCGTGAAATGGCGCAAGAACAAGCTGAGATCGCGCGTGAATATGCAGAGCAGCAAGCCGAATTGTCACGGGAATTGGCGCAAGAAAAGGCTGAATACAATCGTGAACGCGCCCAAGCTCAGGCCGAATACGCGCGCGAAATGGCCGAGATTAAGCGCGACATACAAGCTCACCAGCACGAGATCGAACGCAGTGAAAAAGATCACGCCCGCGAGCACGCTCAAAAACAGGCGGAATTAAAACGTGAACTGGCTAGAGAAAAACAAGAGTATGAACGCGAAATGGCTCAATTGGAGCGCGAGATCAAACAAGAGAAACGAGAATATGAGCGGGAGTTGCAGAACGCCCAGCGCGAAATGGCGCGCGAACAAGCTCAGTTGAAACGCGAGGCTGCACGGGAATACGCGGAATTGGTCCGCGAAGACAAAGGACATAAACGAGCGGAAAAAGAACGTATAAAAGCTGATCTTCAAGCGAAAAAGTACGAGCAAATGCGGGAGCGCCTCATTCCGCAATTGAAACGAGACGGATTTATGAAATCCGACAAATCGAAAATCACAATGAAGCTGACGGAAAGTGACATTTGGATTAACGGCCGAAAATTGCCAAATGCGATGGAAGGCCAATATTGCGATATCGTTTCTGACTATATCAGTCGCAAAGGTGATGTGAAAAAAATCGTGTTCAAGCCCGGCTACATGCACGTTGAATCCAAAGGGAAAAACGGGCATTCCTCATACACCAACAATGATACAAACCGAGATAGGTAACCCTTCTTACCCGGCAATCACAGATATAACCCTGTAGTAAAGCGTTTAAATGATCAAATTATCTAGCTTCCTGGCAAGCGGAGTGGTTTGCTTCACCCTGAATTCCGCGGCTGCGTTTGCACAGGATGTCATCAACACACCGGCGTTGGTCTCACCTGCGAAGCAGTCAGGCTCGAACATTTACGAACCGGCTTTTTTTACAGCATACGCGCCGCGAACCGCCTTCGATATGATCGGTCGTATCCCCGGTTTCCAACTCCAAGACGCTGACAATAAAAGAGGTTTGGGCCAAGGCGGTGCTAATATATTGATCAACAAAAAACGGTTATCGGGTAAAACTGACGCGCGGGATCAACTGGGACGGATTACTGCCGCCAATGTCGTTCGAATTGAAATCTTGGAGGGCGCATCGCTGAACATTCCCGGGCTTACCGGACAAGTTGCCAATATTGTCACCAAGAACAAAGGTGTAACCGGTACATGGGAATGGCGACCGGAATGGCGTGAAAACTTGCAAGCTGATTTGCTGGACGGCCAAGTCAGCGTTTCTGGTGAAACTGGTAATCTCGCTTATTCTGCTACGCTCAAAAACGAGTCGTTTAGAAACGGAAATTTTGGGCCAGAATCGCTATATACCCCGGATGGGGTTGTCTTTGAAAGACGGGATGAGGTTCAGACCTCCAATGGCGACAATCCGGGCGCGTCGCTTGATCTGACCTGGACACCGAAGCCCGATCATGTCGGAAATTTGAATCTTGAATACAATCAATTTAACTTCAATTCGCGCGAGACATCAAAACGGAGCGGCTTGCTCCCACGGGGCGAAGATCTAGAAACTTTGTTTTCCCGGGCGGAGGACGAATGGAACTTTGAGGCCGGTGGGGACTACGAATTACCGGTCGGGCCGGGCAAGCTTAAGATGATCGGTTATTACGCGTTTGAACGCTCACCTTCAATCTCCCGGTTTGATATCTTTGACCCTGTCCTGGGCCAAACTGAAGGCATCCGATTTTTTAGAGATGCGGACGAAGCCGAAACAATTGCAAGGACTGAATATTCCTGGACGCCGTCTCAAGGAAGGGATTGGCAATTCTCACTCGAGGGTGCATTCAATTACCTCGATATAGACTCCCGTCTTGAAGAACTCAATATCACACCTGATCCGGCGGAGCTTGACCGCGTTGAAGAAAAACGTGCAGAAGCGACAATAACCCATACGCGAACAATCTCCCCTCAATGGGATGTCCAAGCCTCTGTTGGCGGAGAATACTCTGAAATCAGTCAGGCAGGCGGGTTGACCCGCGATTTTTACAGGCCGAAAGGTTTTATCTCAACAACATATAAGCCCGATGATAGTTTTTCTATTCGCACAAAAATCGAACGCGAAGTGGGTCAACTGAATTTCTTTGACTTCATCTCGTCTGTCAGCGTGCAAGACGACTTTGACCAAGCAGGTAATGCCAACCTCGTGCCCGAACAATCCTGGATCGGTGAAATGGAGTTCGGTAAAGATTTCGGGCAAGGCAACACATTCAAAGCCCGTTTTTACGGCGAGCTCATTTCAGACTTGGTTGACCGTATTCCAATCGGTCTTGACGGCGATGCTGTCGGAAATATTGATAGCGCCACGCGCTACGGCGTCGATTTTACCGCGACAATAAAAGGTGAGCGTTGGGGGCTCGACGGCATGCAGTTGGACCTTGGCTTGGACTTAAGAACTTCGTCGGTCGATGATCCGCTGCTCGGCTTTTCCAGACGTTTGAACGATGACAAAATTTATTATTGGCAGATCGATTTCCGTCATGACATTCCCAGTACCGAATGGGCATATGGATTTTATGCCGATCAATTCCATGAGTCTGAAGTGTATCGGTTGGAAACCATCCAACAGTTCAACTTTCCGGTTCCATTTTCGATCATTTATATTGAACACAAGGATGTATTTGGGCTTAAAGTTCGGGCAGATGTTAGAAACTTATTTGGGTCCAGCGATGACTTTACGCGTACAGTTTACACCGACAGAAGGGATCTGGGCGTTGTTGATTTCATAGAGGATCGCTCCAGACCGTTTGGGTCCTTTGTCCGTGTCACAGTCAGCGGCACTTTCTAGTAACGACACATCACAACATATCACAACCTAAAACCGTACAAACCTCAGACTTTGTTAAGAGACTTGTTCTACGAACATGGCTAGCGTTAACCATACATATCGGTTTCGAATGTGGTCACCACCAATAAAAATAAATTACTGACGCTGTCAGTTTCAATCATAAGTTTGACGCCGGCATCGATATCCGTCGCTGAAGAGGTTGTCCCCACGCCGTCATTAAAACCGGCATCGCTGAAATTTGAGCAATTTGGCACACTATCGTCTGCAAATATTCCAACGCCGACTTTGAAGCCCGAGATCACAGAAAACCCTAAGGGCCTCTTATTTTCAAATGCGGGTGTTCCAGCGCCATCGCTGAAACCGCATTTCAGTTCAGAACAAAAATTCGTTGCTGTACAGAGTTCAGCCGCGCCCGCGCCTTCACTGAAGCCTTTCCGCAAAAAGCCGCAGGAAATGGTTTTGATGGCGGGGGTCGAAGCGCCCATTCCTTCACGCAAACCACCTCCGCCCGGAAAACAATATAAGAAGCTTTACACACAAGCCAGATTGGAAGAATCGATCGGGAATAGGCAATTGTCATCCAGCAATACCGGCAAATCATATGATGCGAGCTTTTTCAAAAAATATGCGCCGGTAACGGCAGCTGATATGGTCGCACAAGTTCCAAATTTCGCGTTGATCGAACTCGACAGCAAACGCGGTCTTGGTCAGGGCGGGGTTAATGTTTTGATTAATGGCGTGCGGTTGACGGGTAAAGATAACGATGCCCGCTCAGCACTGACACGTATGCCTGCGGCGTCGGTCGCCCGAATTGAGATCTTGAACGGCGCGAGTTTAAACATTCCTGGATTGGGGGGCACTGTTGCAAACATTGTGACCAACCAGAATAAAACAAGCGGAAGTTGGAAATATTTCGCCGAATTTCAAGACCGGTCACGCGCCAATTTGTTTGGCATAGAAGCATCAGTTTCAGGAAGTCGCGGCCCCGTCGAATATAATATCGGCTTCGAAAGCGGCCCGTTTCGCGATACAGAAACCGGGCCCGAACTGATAACGAACGGTTTCGGTGACGTTATCGAACGACGGGATGAGCTCGCTCTCGCCTTTGAAGACAACCCGAAAATATCAGCCGAATTCAGTTATCTTCCTGACAACGGGCATGTCGCACACCTAAACGCCAATTATCAAGTCACGAATTATCGCCTTGAAGAAGCCTCGCTACAAACAGCCATCACGTCTGCTGGCGATAATGGTGAACGTTTAACGAGCTTCGGAGAGGATGGCTGGAACGGTGAGCTGGGTGGTGACTACGCGTTTGATGTGGGCGAAGGTAATCTCAAATTAATTGGCATTACACGGCAAAGCGATATAGATTTAAAAGACACATTCCGCACATTTGATTTTAATGGCAATGATACGACGGAGGTTTTCACTCAATCCACACAGTCCGGCGAAACTATCGCGCGCGGAGAATATTCATTTAAGCAAGACGAGACTATGGATTGGCAGTTCGCCGTTGAAGGCGCACTCAATTTTCTGGAGACCGAGGCAACACTCGGCGAATTGGCTGAAGATGGCTCAATAATTGATATTCCTTTACCAGGCAGTTCATCGCGGGTAGAGGAAAAACGTATTGAGTCCAACATCACCGGCAACTGGAAGGCGTCAGAAAAGCTAAGTTTGCAGGCATCGGCGGGGGTCGAATTTTCAGAATTGTCACAAACCGGTCCATTCGGTTTAACACGTGAATTTGTCCGCCCGAAAGGATTTGTATCGACGAGCTATGCCGCATCCGACACCCTTAATATCCGCACTAAGGTTGAACGCACTGTCGGACAATTGGACTTCGATACATTTATTAGTTCCGTCAGCCTTGCCGATGATCTAGCCAATGCCGGAAATCCGGAAATCGTGCCCGCGCAATCATGGGACGGCGAAATCGAACTTGAAAAATCGTGGTCGAATGGGGTCTCTGGAACTCTCAAGCTATATGGTCAAAAAATTGAAGATGTTGTCGACCGAATCCCTTTGCCAAATGGAGGCGATGCGCCGGGCAATATTGATAGCGCGGAAGTGTTGGGTGTCGAATTAATCGGTACAGTTCTTATGGATGATTTCGGACTTGAAGGTGCGCGCGTCGATGTAGAACTGGCGGCAGAAAATAGTTCGGTGGCCGACGCGGTTACCGGTTTGGACCGGCGGCTTAGCGAGGGGCTCGTCAGTAGTTACACGATAGACTTTCGCCATGACATACCCAATACGAATTGGGCATGGGGCGGTGATGTTGTCGGCAATCGCGATTCTGCAAACTTCCGCTTAAATCAAATTTCTCACTTCACAGAAAGTGCGCCGGAAGTCGGCGTGTTTTTGGAACACAAGGATATTCGCGGACTGACACTGCGGTTTGATGTCAGAAACGCTTTGTCCGCAGAAACAAAAAATATTCGAAACTTGTTTGATGGTGACAATCGCAGGGTCGGGAGCTTCAGTGGATCGGAAAGCCGGGTTCGTACAGCTGCACCGCGTTATGGGATTACGCTTTCAGGGACGTTTTAATAAATACAATCGACATAGGTTTGCAGAATATCTTGTTCCCAATCCCCATTATATTTTTCTAGTAACAAATCCGCATTGGATTTCCCGGTTTTGGCGAACCGGTCGAGGTCTTCCAAAAATACCGATTCTGATTCTCCGTGACCATTGAGGTTGCCACGCGACTTCAAGCCTTCCCGCGACAAGAGTAAAGCAATTTTAGCAATGTCTTGGAGGTTTCCGGATCGGAATGATGTTTGCAGCCCGTGTTTAGGCACATCATTCCGCAGCTGTTGCCGTTCTTCTTCTGTCCAGTCCTTAACGAGGTCCCAGGCGGCATCCAGCGCAGCTTCATCATAGAGCAACCCAACCCAAAACGCTGGCAAGGCGCACAATTCCCGCCAAGGTCCCGTATCTGCGCCGCGCATTTCCAGAAACGTCTTCAACCGCACTTCCGGGAAGATGGTTGAAAGATGGTCTTCAAAGTCTTCCATGGTCGGCTTTTCACCTGGAAGAATTGAGAGCCTACCTTCGAGGAAATCCCTGAAATTCAATCCGCTCGCGTCCAGATAATCATCCCCGCGGTGAACAAAATACATCGGCACATCAAGCGCATAATCAACATATTGTTCAAACCCGAAACCCTGTTCAAAAGCAAACGGCAACATGCCCGTGCGATCAGGGTCTGTATCCAGCCATATCTGAGACCTATACGATTTAAACCCGTTGGGTTTGCCATCTGTGAAAGGTGAATTGGCAAACAATGCGGTCGCAAGGGGTTGCAAAGCAAGACTGACACGCATCTTTTTCACCATGTCAGATTCGGATGAAAAATCAAGATTGGTCTGGACAGTACAGGTCCTGAACATCATTTCACGGCCCAAATTGCCTACCTTGGGCATGTAATCACGCATGATTTTATAGCGTCCTTTCGGCATCACCGGGACGTCTTCCAATCTGGTGTCCGGTCTGAAACCCAATGACAGAAACCCGGCACCGATTTCGGTAGCAACTTCACGGACTTCTCGCAAATGACGGTTTACTTCTCCGCATGTCTGGTGAACTGTTTCAAGTGGGGCGCCCGAAAGCTCAAATTGTCCCCCGGGTTCCAAAGAAACCGAGGCCCCTTCCCGTTTTAAAGCAATCACATATCCTTTTTCAGAGACCGGCTCCCACTCAAATCGCTGTAGTCCCTCAAGCATGGCCCTTATCCCGCAATCGCCCTCGTATGGCAGAGGTTTTAAGGTGCTGAGATTAAAGCCGATTTTTTCGTGTTCTGTGCCAATGCGCCATTCGGACTTCGGTTTATTTCCCGAGGCCAAATGATTGATCAATTGCGCCTTTTTCTCGATTAGGGGGGAATGTTTCTTTGCCATTTTATCTCTCTTCGCCATCCAATCGATGCGGATAGTATCGTTTACGCCGCGTTCAATATGAATTCAAGCCGCTCGCGTGAATGTGATCAATTCAATTTTGTCATAATAGGTATGCTAATTATTCCAATCACCACTCGTTGCCTGCCAAAGCGCAAGTGTAGCGGCGACAGCGGTATCTGCGCGCAATATACGTGGCCCCAGGCTCACCGGTTTAACAAATTCCAGGGCCAACAAATCGGTTCTTTCCTGAGGATCAAACCCGCCCTCAGGGCCGATCAGGATTGCACATGGAGCTTTTATTTCACGAAACGTTGCTAATGCGGATTTTCCCTCGCCCGCTTCATCTGCGAAAATCAAAGCCCGTTCAGGATCCCATTTTTTTAGCACGTCCTGCAATTTTACGGGTTCACCGATTTCCGGAATATTCATCCGTTCCGTTTGTTCCGCCGCTTCGATGGATTGCAAGTGCATCCGGTCTGTCTTTATTCGAGGATTTGTCGTGCGTTTGGTAACAACCGGTTGAATATATGATGCGCCCAGCTCGGTCGCCTTTTCAACAATAAAGTCATTGCGAGATTTTTTAACCGGTGCGAACAGCACCCAGATATCCGGGGTCGAGGACGCGGGACGCAGTTTTTTTACGACGTCAATCAAAACATCTCGTTTGCCGATCTCCACAATTTTAGACAGCCATTCCCCGTCTTGGCCGTTAAAAACACGAACGGCAGAGCCCGGCTTAAGCCGCATGACCTTGCTCAGATAATGCGCCTGCGATTGCGGCAAATCGATTTTACTGTCAGGACCTAACGATTCCGGTATATATAGACGCGGCAAAGTATAATGGGGGCGCTGGGTACTTGTCATAACCGTCCTTTTCGTTCACATCAGCCCTAATGAATCGCGATCAAATCATCAAGGACAGTGTTAAACAAGGCTGGGTCGAATCCATGCCGGAATCCGTGCGTCCATATCTTCGCTTATCGCGATATGACAGGCCGATCGGGTTTTGGCTCTTGGCGCTTCCCGGCTGGATTGGGCTGGCATTTGCCAGCCTTTCCCAGGGTCTTGGTTGGGAAGAAATCAAATACGCGGTTTTAATTGCAATAGGAGCAGTCGCGATGCGCGGTGCCGGCTGTACCTATAATGATATTGTCGACCGGGATCTGGATGCCAGCGTCGAACGAACAGCCTTAAGACCCCTGCCCGCAGGAACGGTAAGTTTAAAAGCGGCGTGGACATGGGTTGCTATCCAATGTGGTATCGGCGCCATTGTGCTGGCCTTTTTCCCGCGTCTTGCACAAATCATCGCTGTCTCGTCCCTTGCTCTTGTCGCGGGTTATCCTTTTATGAAACGCATCACGTTTTGGCCGCAAGCGTGGCTGGGCCTTACTTTTAATTGGGCCGTCCTGGTCGCCTTTGTGGCTAAGACAGGAGCCGTATCACCTTCCCTATTATTTTTGTATGCCGGATTGGTATTTTGGACCATCGGATATGACACCATCTACGCGTGTCAGGACAAGGAAGATGATGCCCTGATCGGCATAAAATCGACGGCCAGACTGTTCGGAGATCGCGTGAAGCTCGGCGTCGGTATCTGTTATGCGCTGTGCGTATCTTTCCTCTTATTAACCGGTTGGGTTGAAACCAATCACTGGGTTTCGCTATTAGCGATCGTACCATTCGCACTTCATTTGATCTGGCAGACGTCAAAACTAGACCCACAAGACGGTCGATCCTGCCTTAATTTGTTCAAGTCCAATCGAAGCGCTGCCCTTTTATGTATCGTTGGAATAGTACTCGCAGGTCTGCTCTGAGATCTAAGATGGCTTACCACGATGGGCAGCGCCTTTATTGCGGCGTCGATTACGACTGCGCTTCGGTTTTGAAGCTTGCCCTTTACCCGGATTTTTTGACGATTGTTCGTTTGGATTTCGGGCCGAACGGTTTTTAGGCTTGCGGGCCAGTTTGGATACAGGTTTTGCTTGTGGTTTGGCTGCAGGATCGAAATCGCCGCGTTTTTCAGATGTTTTATTGTCCGGCTTATGGGCGCGATTTCTATTATGACTACGATTGCGGTTTTGCCCGCCGCTTTGCTTGCGCTGACCACCTCCCTGACGTCGTTGCCCGCCACCGCGTTTCTCCGGTTCCGTTTCCGGTCCGACCTCTTGAGCGGACGGACCCGTCACCGGGATTTTCCGACCAATCAGTTTCTCAACATCGCGCAAAAGCCCACGCTGCGAACTGTCGCAAAGCGATATAGCGATACCGCTCGCGCCGGCACGAGCTGTCCGCCCGATCCGGTGCACATAGACTTCCGATACTTCAGGCAAATCAAAATTGATCACATGTGTGACCCCGTCAATGTCAATGCCGCGCGCTGCCACATCCGTGGCAATCAAGACGCCCAATTCACCTGCCCTGAATTCTCGCAGGGTTTTATCGCGTTGGTTTTGACTTTTATTGCCGTGAATCGCGGCAGTTTTGAATCCCGCTGCATTCATTTGTTTCGAAATCTTATTGGCACCATGTTTTGTTCGTGAAAAAACGATGGTCCGGGTGACATCTTTGCCTTTTAAAATTTCAATGAGCATTTTGCTTTTATTCGGCTTATCAACATGGCGGACGGTTTGTTCGATTTTATCGATTGGTTTCGATTCTGGCGTGACGGCGATTTCGGTCGGGTCTATCAGGAATTCATTGGCGAGTTTACGGATCTGCTTTGGCATGGTCGCCGACAATAAGACGGTCTGGCGGTTGGCTGGTAATTTCGCCAATATCCGCCTGATCGCTGGAACAAACCCGAAATCAAGCATTTGGTCAGCTTCATCGAGCACAACCGTTGCCGTCGAATTGAGCTGTATCCGCCCAGACCCAAGATGATCTTCAAGACGGCCCGGCGTGGCAACAAGTATATCGACGCCCGGTGCCATACGCTTGATCTGTTTATGGGGTTTGACGCCGCCGACAACTACAGTCGCCGAATGTTGGACGTGCTTGGCATAGGTTGCAATTCCGTCGGCAATCTGTGTTGCCAATTCGCGGGTTGGCACAACGATGAGCGCGCTGCATCCTTTTGGCGTAGGCGATTTACGGTTTTGGGCAATACGGTTAAGTAGCGGCAAAAGAAATGCCGCCGTCTTCCCGGTGCCTGTTTGGGCGATACCGACAAGATCTCCACCTTTGATCATCTCAGGGATAAACTTCGACTGGATTGGGGTTGGCGTTTCATATCCCTCGTCGCTCAACGCGCGCAGGATGGGCTCGGACAAGCCAAGAGAATTAAAATTCTTCAAAATAATCTTTCATATAAGCCAAATACCCTTGGCAAAGCCAAAGGAGGGCTATTTTTTACTAAAGGGGAACTTGCGCAGATAAGTCGCCTAATTGCGATGCCTTCGGCATCCAAACATGTTTCAATCTGATCGATTTTCACATGAAACACACGCCGCCAACGCAATGGAACCCATTCGTCATCTTCGCACGGTGAATATAGGCGCACTAACCACGTTCAGAATCGGCACGCAAGCAAATTTAACTGCGATATTCACGTACTCTCACACTTATGTTATGATCTGTGACGTGAATATGCGCGTATTCATTCCTATATAGGCTCTAACAAAAGGAGAGATCTATGTTGGATCGACGTAATTTTACATTCGCATTTGGCGCCGCCGCTATTGTTACGGCATGCACACAGGGCACTTCCACCGCGAAACCCATCCTGGAAACGGAGACTGAAATGGACGCAAATATAGATTGGAAAGCCCTCACAAAAGAGCAATGGAAAGAACGGTTAACGGAAGAGGAGTTTTACGTCCTGCGCAAAGAAGGAACCGAAGCCCCGTTCACCAGCCCGCTTAATGATGAAAAACGCGTCGGAACCTTTGCCTGTGCTGGCTGCGCCCTGCCCCTCTTCACATCTGAAACCAAATATGAAAGCGGGACCGGCTGGCCAAGCTTCTTCCAACCGATTGAAGGAAATGTGAAAACCAAACGCGACTTCAAACTCGTCATCCCCCGCACCGAATACCATTGTAGACGCTGCGGTGGCCATCAAGGGCATGTGTTTAAAGACGGTCCACAGCCGACCGGACTTCGATATTGTAATAATGGTGTCGCCCTGGATTTCGTCCCCGCTTAATCGAATCGCGTTCGACAAATTAATTTATATGTGTAATAGTTTCGTTGAACATTCACCGAGGCTTTATGGCAATAGCACGCCCCATACATAGAAGGCTTTTTGCGGTTTTTGACCGGGCGCATGGGCGCTTGTCTCGGCAGGCATCCAAGGCGTTATCCTTGGCCAGCGTGAAACCCGCACAAGCCACGGCGCTTTTATATCTCGGATATCATAACGGGTGCCAATTGACGGAGCTCGCCGACGGCGTCGGCAGCAATAACGCCGCTGTGACCGGACTGGTTTCCCGAATGGAGAAAAGTGGTTTGGTTGTTCGGCGATCCTTGCAAAGCGACGGGCGGGGGAAAACGGTTCATTTAACAGAAAAAGGCTTACAAACGCGCGAACGGGTCATGCAGATCCTGCGCGCACTCGATGAACGTATATCCACACATTTTACGGATACCGAATTAGAAACGATCAACCGATTTTTGAATATCGCAAGCGACATACGAATAGAGTAAAATATGACCGACCATATTATTGTAACTGATGATGGATTTATCCGCACAATCCAATTCAACCGCCCGGAAAAGAAGAACGCGATCCTGCACGCCATGTATGCGAAAATCACAGACGCAATGCGGGACGCAGACGTAAATCCATCCATTCGTGTGATCGTCTTTAAAGGCACGCCAGGCAGCTTCACGGCCGGAAATGATATGATGGACTTTGTGAAGGGGCAACGCCCAGAGGCAAAACCACACGCCGACAGCCAGCCTGTCAGAATGTTTCTGAAGGCACTGCCTGAAATTCAAACCCCAATGGTCGCCATCGTTGACGGCATTGCCGTCGGTGTCGGCGTTACTATGCTCATGCACTGCGATCTCGTTTATTGTTCACCCAATGCCAGCTTCATGACGCCATTCACAGCTTTGGGTCTGGTGCCGGAAGCCGCTTCCAGTCTGCTCATGCCGGCGGCTATCGGCCACCAACAAGCAGCTGAGCTTTTGTTACTCTCCAAACCGATCAACGCCAAAGATGCCTTGCGCATGGGGTTTGTGACCCGTGTCTTCAAAGCATCGAAACTCGAGAAAAAAGCCAAAAAAGAAATTGATGCCCTCGCTGCACTTCCGCCGAGCGCCGTACGCGAAGCAAAGCGATTAATGCGCAGATTGCCTGAACCTGTTGCAGACAGAATGGCTGTCGAGGGCAAAGCTTTCTCCGCGCGATTATCCTCAGAAGAATTCACAGAAGCGGCCAGCGCATTCATGTCACGCCGCAAGCCGGATTTCTCTAAGTTTAAGTGATTTCTAATTTAGAAAATTCGGTAAATAAGGTAAAAGCTTCAATAAAATTTTCTACTCCACGCTTACCTGTCATGTTATAGTTAACCATGGCGTCGAACGAATCGCGCCAGTTAACATATTTTCATATGGGGCGCTTATGAAACTGAAACTACAAACCTACGAAGTTAAATCCGCATATACGTGGCAAATAGTCGTCGCGCTTGGTCTCCTGCTATTGCCGTCTTTGGTTTTTATCTAGGGCGCGAATATCTGAGCACTGTGAAATGTGTAAGGTAGAACTTCAAAATACTTCACGACAATAGCGGCCTTGGCCGCTATTGTATTATATGGCCTCATATCCCGTTATTATAGATATAGTTTCAGATATAGTCTGCCCATGGTGCTGGTTCGGCAAAAAACACCTCGATCAGGCAATCGAGCAAAACCCGGAACTTGATGTTCGGATCAATTGGCATCCGTTCATGCTTGATCCGACGGTTCCGGAGAGCGGCGTTCCTTATACACAATATATGAAACAGAAGTTTGGCGACGGACCGTCAGACAAATTTAAATCGATGCGCGACCATTTGGAAGCGGGTGCCGGGGCGCTCGGAATAAGGTTTCGGTTTGATGGCATCCCTATGCGGCCCAACACGCTGAAAGCGCACTGCCTCATGAAATGGGCGCATGGTCAGCGTATCGCCCATCAGATGTCTGAACGATTATTCAAAGCATTTTTTGACGAAAACCGGGACGTGGGTGACGTTAATGTTCTTGCCGAGATTGCTGCTGAACTGGGGATGGATCAAGAACTGGTCAAAAAATTACTGAGATCAGGTCGCGACAGAGAAATTGTGCAAGCTGAGCTCGACTACTTTAGAAACCTTGGTATCTCAGGGGTTCCGTTCTTCATCTATAACGGCCAGTTTTCTGTGCAAGGCGGTCAACCGTACGAGGTTCACGATCAGGCCTTGAAGAAAGCAATTGCTCTTCCCCCCAAAGACGTCATGAGCTTATTGCAAAATTAGTCCGGACTCAGTGGGATACGCACTTGCCCGTGGCAGGTGATATGGCTAGAACCCTCGCATGAAAAAAGCTGCAAAAAACACCCCCGATGTCGAAAGCCTAAAACCGACATTGGAAACTCTCCTGAAATTGGCAAAAAAACACGGCGCTGACGCCGCAGATGCAATTACAGCTCATGGACGATCACTTTCTATCGGCGTGCGCGAAGGAGAATTGGAAGATATCGACAATAGTGAAGGCAAGGAAGTTGGATTAAGGGTTTTTATCGGGCAAAGACAAGCGACTGTTTCAAGCTCAGATCTTTCCAGTATTTCTTTGGAAAGGCTTGCCGAGCGGGCCGTCGCCATGGCGAAACTAGCCCCCGAAGACCCCTATTGCGGGCTCGCTGATCCGGCACGATTGGCGACAGATGTGCCGGAACTCGACATCTATGATGCGACAGAATTGAAGGCTGCCGACCTGTTCGAACGCGCAAAAATACTTGACCAAGTCACGCGAGGTGTTCCAGGCGTGAGTATGGCGGACAGCGCGTCTGCCTATGCCGTCAGTTCTGCCGTGTATTTCATGACGAGCCACGGATTTTCCAAAGGATGGCGTTCAAGCCAGCACGGCTTGTCGGTCATGGCAATTGCTGAACAAGATGGCGCTATGGAACGGGACTACGATTACGCAGGTAGTCGCTGGTATGAAGATTTGCCAACGCCGGAAAGCATCGCGCTTAGTGCGGCCAACCGGGCGCTTTCGAGACTGGGATCCAAACAACTGCCCTCTTCAGCCATGCCGGTGATATATGATCACAGGGTTGCCAAGTCCCTTGTATCCGCGTTCACCAGCGCCATTTCAGGTCCGTCCATTTCACGCGGTGTTTCCTTTTTGAAAGACGCAATGGATACGCAGGTTTTCAATAAACAGATTACGATCACCGATGACCCCTACCGGGTACGTGGACACGGCTCTCGGCCCTGGGACGGCGAAGGTGTCGCTGGAAAAAAAATGAACCTGATCGACAGCGGCAAGCTGACGACATGGATTTTAAATACGGCTTCCGCAAACCAGCTCAAGCTGGAAACCACGGGCCACGCGCACCGCGGCATCGGGACACCTCCGGGAGTTTCCACAAGCAACACCTATATCCATGCAGGTGAAAAAAGCCCCGAGCAACTGATGTCAGACATCGGAAATGGATTGTTGGTCACAGATATGTTTGGCCCATCCCTCAATGCCAATACGGGCGATTACAGTGTTGGCTGTAGTGGTTTCGCTATAGAAAACGGCGAACCATCATTTCCCGTCAGTGAAATAACGGTCGCAGGTAATCTCAAGGATATGTATCTGGGCATGACGCCTGCCAACGATCTCAAATTTGACCAACCCACCTGCGCACCCAGCCTTTTGATTGAAGAAATGGTGGTGGCCAGTGGATCATGAGGCGGATCTCCGATTGATCGTTGAAGCGACCCGTACCGCAGGATCGCTGGCAAGAAAGTATTTTTACCAGGATGAAGTCGAGGCCTGGGACAAATCGGAAAACAACCCGGTGACGGAAGCGGATATCGCGGTTAACAATTATTTGCTCAAAACCCTGCAAGCGGCCCGTCCTGACTATGGGTGGCTGTCTGAAGAAACAGTGGATGACACGTCCCGGCGCAATGCCAAACGAAGCTTCGTGGTCGATCCTATCGATGGCACGCGCGCATTTATGGATCACAAACCACATTTTACAATCTGTGTCGCAGTTATCGAAAACGGCAAATCAATTGCAGCTGCCGTTTACAATCCCATACTTGAAGAAATGTACGACGCTTCACTTGGGGGCGGCGCGCGGCTCAATGGAAAGGTCATCAATCCAACGAGCTGCGACGATATCGAGATGTGCACACTTATTGGCTATCCGCGTAAATTCCGCCGTTTGGGATGGCCTGATATCAACGTCAGCATTCGCAATTCGATGGCTTACCGCATTGTCATGGTGGCATCCGGGCAGCGCGATGGCACTGTTTCATTCACGCCAAAATCGGATTGGGATCTCGCTGCAGCCGGTCTAATCGCATCAGAAGCCGGAGCTACAATTACGGATCTGATTGGCGAGCCTTTCAAATATGACGAAGATACGGTTGTAAAAAGAGGCGTGATTTGTGCTGGCCCCGCCCTGCACCCTTTGTTATTACACCAAGTGAAAATAGGGTTGCCACAAATGAGCGGCCAAAAAATGGAGACACGTATGTCCGATCGTGATGGCGAAAAAAAAGGCCCAGAACAACTTTTGCATCTGGTGATTGGCGGAGAGCTGGTTGATCCGATGAAGACTGAATTCATCGATCTCGAAAAGGTCGACTTCCAGGGCGCATTCCCAAACTACAAAACGGCTTATGAAAAATGGAAAAGCATGGCACAGCAAACTGTCGACAATGCACACATGCGGTATTTCATTCTGCATGCGCATGAATTGATCGATCCGGATAATGACGGGATAATCGGTTAGACCGAATTCGGGGCCGTGGCCAAAACGAAATCAAACCTTCTCAACCTTCCAAGCTCGGATAAACAGCTGATCGGTAGGCTATGGCGCGAATATATGCGCCCGTTTCGCGGCAAACTGTTTTTAGCATTCCTGTTCATGGCAGTTCTGGCAGCCGCCACGGCAGGGTATGCCCTCCTGATCGCCTACACGATTGATACGGCGAATGCGTTGCAGTCGGCCGGAAGTGAAAGTGCTTCCGCTGCCGACAAGGCAAAAGATTTTGCGAAGATTATAGTCCCCGTAATCGTCGGCGTGACGCTCGTTTCCGGCGTCTCCATGTTCATTCAGTCGATTTTGACCAACGCGGTTTCCTTAAATACAATCGGCGGGCTCCAAAAGGCGATGTTTGCGAAAACTCACCGCGCCGATTACGCTGCGTTTCAACGCGAACCTGTTGGCAATCTAGTGTCTCGCTTTACCAATGATGTAAACGTTCTCGCCCAGGCGCTCCTCAGATCCATGAGCAATCTATTCCGGGACATTCTCACCGTCATTTTTTGCATCGGTACGATGCTCTATCTCGACTGGTTCATAACTTTATTGGTTCTTTGTGTTTACCCGTTGGCCCTGGCGCCGATCATCGCGATTTCAAAAAAACTACGCGGCAATTCTCAAGAAGCCCAGGCACATGTCGGCTTGATTACAAGCCAGCTCAACGAAAGTTTTCAGGGCGCGCGCATGGTGCGCACTTATGAACTCGAAGATTATGAAAACAAGCGACTCGGTAAGAGTTTCGACGAACGCATCCGTCTGTTTCTACAATTGGTGACCAACAAGGCGCGCGTTGATCCGATTTTAGAGGTTTTAGGCGGACTTGCGATCGCCAGCATGTTTGCCATTGGCGTGTATCGGGTGATTGGCGGTCAAACATCGCCGGGTGCCATCGCCGGGCTCCTCACAGCGATAGTTGCCATGGCCCCACGCATACGAGCGTTGGGAACTTTGAACAATGTGGTTCAGGAAGGGCTTGCCGCGCTGCACCGCATTTTTGAAGTCATCGATCAGAAGCCAACAATCATCGAAAAACCGAACGCGCCAGACCTCGTCGATATTCAGGGCCATGTCAGGTTCGAAAATGTCAGCTTTACCTATGAGGATGGGACGACCGCACTGAACCAAATTACGTTGGATGCAAAACCGGGAACAACGATTGCATTGGTCGGGCCGTCGGGCGGAGGAAAATCAACCATCCTCAATCTCCTCGCGCGCCTGTACGACGCAACGTCCGGCAACATTAGGATAGATGGACAGAAAATTGATGATGTCTCGTTAAAATCTTTACGCCAATCCATGGCTCTGGTTTCCCAGGACATCACAGTGTTCGACGACACAATCGCGGCCAATATCGGCTTCGGAGACCAAACCGCGAAACAAGACGAAATTGAAGCCGCAGCGAAAGCTGCGGCCGCGCATGACTTCATTATCGAGCAACCTGATGGATATCAAACGAAGGTGGGGGAAGACGGCAGCAAACTATCCGGCGGCCAACGGCAACGGATTGCCTTGGCGCGCGCTATGCTTCGGGACGCCCCTATTCTATTGCTCGACGAAGCGACCTCCGCGCTAGATGCGGACAGCGAAGCTAAAGTCCAATCTGCATTGGATCGCCTGACAAAAGGCAGAACGGTTTTTGTGATTGCCCATCGGCTGTCCACTGTTCGAAATGCCGATAAAATTTACGTCCTTGACCAAGGCCGGATTGTCGAGAGCGGTACCCATGCCTCGCTTTTGAAGAAAAAAGGCGTGTACGCCAAGCTTGCGGCACTACAATTTAGCTAGATTACTGATGCCAATGACACGAGTTTATCGACTCAACCGACTGGTTTCTATCAGCGGAGATTTCCTCGAATACAAATTCCGGAATTTCGTCATTGGGAAGTAATTTACTGAGGAGGTTCGAGATGATTTTTTTTGCTTCTGACTTAACAACAAAACTGCTGTAAGACAGGCAAACCAAGACCATCACGACGATCAGAAAAAATAATCCCACTAACTTACTCAACGCTCCCCCCATGGTTCATTGAGTCTTCAAGATAGCAAAAAAACACTAATATGAAGTTGCCAAATAAAGTTAAGATTCGGTTGCTAAATATAATTGATAATCCAATTTTTCGGATCGAATACCGGTTATTCCCGGCGCATGATTTTTTCGGAAAATATATTTCCGATCCATCCAGACATAAACCGAGCTTTGACGTCCGCGGGATCATAAACCGTATCAATCCAGTCGATGAAGCTGATGTCATGATTTTTCGCATATTCGAGATAGTCGTCGAAGAAAAAATCGAGCATGCCGGTTTTGCCGGCTTTTACATGTAAGTATTTGAATTTCAGCTGCTCAATGGCCTCTCCAATCGGCACGCCCATATGAAAATGCCGATACAGGACACCGGTTATGCCCGTCCGATCCGCACCGGATTTACAATGCATCATGGCCGGATATTCAATGGTTTCGAATATTTTTTTGAGGCCATGTATCCGGTCTTTTTTGGGCGTATCGCGGGAATACATGCGAAAATCAACAAGCGCTACGCCATGTTTCTCACACGCCTCTTTTTCCAGCGCGTAATAGCCTTTGTCACTTTCCCCGCGCAGATTGAGAATAGTTTTGATGCCTTCGTCAGCTAGTTTCGCGATCCGCTTTGGCGACGGTTGGTTCTCCCGGTACATGCCGCCGCCAATATCGTGGCGATTGGCAAACCACAGACGCAGGAATCCGTGATCCCTCCAAATCAGGTCCCGATAGGCCTGTTTTCGACCTTGCTTGGTATTTAAATCCAGCACCATTATCCTTCACTGTTCCAAACGCACTAAAGCCTTGTATGTTAGGTGTTAATACCCAATATTCGGGTCTCCATCAGGGCCAAGCCATAGCAGGGAGTACAGGATTGTTCAAACGGTTCATGAACCTGAAAATCATACAGATTTTCCTGGCTCTTTTGCTCGCCGGATATATGGGATTGGTGCGCCGAACAACCAGATGGACCACGGACAATCTCGACGTCGTCGAACCGCTTCAGGAAAGCGGCAAAGGTTTTGTCGCCTGCACCTGGCATGCGCGCTTTCTCATGACCACAGCGGGATGGACAAAGATGCGGCAAGTCCCTCATGTTTTGATCTCCCGCTCACGTGACGGGAATCTCGTGGCATACACCTCGAAAATATTGCGGCTCGGTGTGATCAGAGGGTCTCGGCGCTCTAAATTAACGGCCAAAAGCAAAGGCGGGGCCAACGCCTTGCGTGAAATGCTAACCACGATCGAGAACGGCGACTGTATATTCATGACCCCGGACGGTCCGCGTGGCCCCCGGATGCGCATGGGAGAAGGGCCGTTACGGTTGGCAAAACTGTCCGGGGCACCGGTGATTGCTTACGCCTTATCCACATCCAACAAAATCATGTTTAACTCCTGGGACCGGTTCATGCTGCCCCTGCCATTTGGCAAAGGAAAGATCGTCTTTGGTGGCCCCGTCTATGTCGATGCTGAAGCCACGGACAAGCAATTGGAGGCCGCACGTCTGGAACTGGAAGAGATTATGAACACGTGTAGCCAGACGGCGGATGAGGCGGTGGGCAATGACCCGATCCGCCCAAAGCCGATCCAGGTGAATTAATGGACGACAAAGGTAAAACCCGCGCGGCCGTCGAGCGCACCGGCCTGTTGAAATCCTATAGCGCGGCTACGCGTGTTCTGGCACCGGCCCTACCGCTATGGCTTAAAAAACGGGCAGCCAAGGGCAAGGAAGACCCGGCACGCCTGTCCGAGCGTCAGGGAGTTGCCGGCGTTCCGCGTCCTGCGGGTGAGGTTGTCTGGATGCATGCCGCAAGTGTTGGCGAATCGCAAATGCTGATGCCGGTAATTAATCGGGTGTATAAACAATACCCGGACGTAAACCTTGTCATTACGACCGGAACGGTCACGTCTGCAGAAGTGATTACACCGCAACTCCCGAAAACGGCCGCCCATCAATACGCACCGGCGGATCATCCGAAAGCGGTGCGCAATTTTCTGGATCATTGGAAGCCGAGCCTGGCCATTTTTGCCGAATCCGAGTTATGGCCGAATATGATTATGGAGGCCAAGGCGCGCGGCGTCCCCATGGCGTTGATCAATGCCCGGATGAGCGCCGCGTCCATTGAAAGGTGGGCCAAACGCGGCAAGAAATCCGGCAAAGCCCTGCTCGAAGGGTTTGATCTTATTCTGGCGGCCGATAAACAAACGGCGGACGGGCTATCCTGGTTGACCGGACGTGAAATTGAAGCGGCTGGCAACCTCAAAGATGCGGCCCCCGCCCTGCCCGTCGATAAGCCGGAACTCAAAGCCATGAAAGCGGCGATAGGCCGGCGCAGTATCTGGGCCGCCGCCAGCACGCATTCAGGCGAAGAAGAACACATCGCCCAAGCTGTCGTGGAAATTAAGAAATCACGCCCTAAATCGCTCCTCCTGCTCGCCCCACGCCATCCGGAACGCATCGACGAGGTGCAAGCCGTTCTGGATAAGGCCGGTTTAAGTTCCCAGCGCAGATCGGACGGCAAAATTCCGACACCAGAAACCGATGTGTTTATCATCGATGGTATGGGACATATGGGGCTGGTGTATTCACTCGCGAAAATATCCTTCGTCGGCGGATCGTTGGTCGACGGCCTTAAAGGTCATAACCCGTTGGAACCGGCGCGATTGGGCAGCGCCGTGATTACCGGCACCCATATCTCCAGCTTTGCCGACACCTATATGGGGTTATTGGCATTTGACGGCGCCAAGCGGATCTTAAACCCAAAACATCTGGCCCCGGCAGTGCTCAATTTTATGAAAGACGCCGAAGCCCGCAAAAAACAGGCCGATGCAGCGCTGAAATACGCCCAGAGCCGCGATGCGGTGCTCGACTATGTCTGGGCCCAACTGGAACCCCTCATCCCCGGAGCGGAGTCATGAGGCCGCCCGAGTTCTGGTACCAGACCGAAGGCCGCGAAGCCGCCTATATGTTGCGCACGCTCCTCGCCCCCTTCAGCTGGATCTATGCGCGCGCCACCGCCAAGCGCATTAAGACAACCGTCCCGTTTGATCCTCTCATCCCGGTAATCTGTGTCGGCAATGCCAGTGTCGGAGGCACCGGAAAAACTCCGATCGCAGCCTATCTGTTGGAAAGCCTCACCCGCATGGGCATGCGCGCTGTCATCTTGAGCCGCGGCTATGGCGGCACCGAAAAAGGGCCGATGGTTGTCGGCAAAAAACATACGGCTGCTGATGTCGGGGACGAACCATTGTTATTGTCCCGCAAAGGCCCGGTCTGGGTTTCAATCGCCCGCGATGACGGCGCCAAAGCGGCGGCCTCGCATGGGGCGCAGGTGATCATCATGGATGATGGGCACCAAAACCCGCTCGTCAAAAAGACGCTCTCCTTGTTGGTAGTCGATGCGGAAATCGGGTTTGGCAATGACCGAGTCATTCCTGCCGGCCCGTTGCGCGAGCCTTCTGAGACCGCATTGGCGCGCGCCGATGCCATCATCTTAATGAAACCAACCCCGGACTTCAAAACCGATGAAGACCTGCTCGCCCGCTTTAAAGGCAAGCCCATGGTTTCCGCCTCGCTCGTGTCCAAAATGGAGCCGCCATCCGGCAAGCTTTACGCCTTTGCCGGCATTGGCCGCCCCAACAAATTTTTTGATGCCTTGCGACGGGCCGGCGGCGATGTAGTCGAAGGCCTGAGCTATGCCGACCATCACGCCTATAAAGACACCGACATGATGGACCTGATCGAGCTGTCGCGCGAATACGATGCCCAACTGATCACGACGGAAAAAGACTATGTCCGCGTCCCCAAAAGCTTCCAGCAGCACGTCTTGCCCTGGCCCGTGCATGTGCAGTTTGAAGACGAGCTCACCCTGCGGCGTCTCTTGCACCCGATTGTCAGCACGGTGAAATAATGGATGCGCAACAGGGAAATTGGTTGCGCAAAATCGGCTGGCGGCTCGAGGTCCTGGGCTATGACATTGTGCGTCTGCTTCTGTCGCCGTTTCCCCTAAGCTGGATTTCCGCGTTCGGGGGCAAGCTGTTTCAACTCATCGGCCCACGCACCAACAAACATCATATTGCCGAGACTGGCATGCGCATTGCCTTCCCTGATGCCGGCGATGATCAGATCAAGGCCTGGCTAAAGGAAAGCTGGAACCGGTCAGGACGGACATTCGCAGAGTTTCCGTTTCTGCACCGTATCAAGGTGTTTGCCGACAACTCAAATGTCGAGGTGATCGGGATCGAAAAATTCGAGGAACTGAAAGCCAATCAAAAAGGCGCGATTTTGATATCCGGGCATTTTTCAAACTGGGAACTGATGGCCGCCGTGATCAGCCAGTCCGGCCTGCCGAGCAAAATCACCTACCGCCCGACCAACAATCCCTATTTCGACAAGCGCATCCGGGCCGAACGCGCCGCCTATGGCACCAAATTGATGGTGGCGAAATCAGGTGCACGCGGGGCCAAGGAACTCTTAGAGGCCTTAAACGGAGGCGAAAGCATTGCCTTCCTCAATGACCAGAAGTTCAATGAAGGATTGGAAGTACCATTCTTTGGCGTCGGGGCCATGACCTTGCCCGGCCCGACGCGTCTGGCTCTGCGCACCGGTGCGCCGCTGATCCCCATGTCGATTGAGCGCGTAAAAGGCACGCGTTTCAAGGTGACCATTCACGACCCGATCGAGCTGGAGAACACCGGTGACCGAGACGCGGATGTGATGGCGGGCCTCGTCAAAATCAACACATTTGTCGAGGACCGCATTCACGACAACCCGACCGACTGGTTCTGGGTCCACCGCCGCTGGCCCAAACCTCTGTATCGGAAGAAGTAAATTCCAATTCTATTTTCTCCGTCATTGCCGTGCTTGTCGCGGGAGTGACGGGGTTGCACCATGCATCCTTGCGGCAGCAAGGATTGGTTAAGAAACCATACGAGTCGTCACACAGTTTAAATGCCCCACTACAAGGAATTCGTATTGATATTTGTTCGCTACGTCTTTCAGGTTCCTATCGGGTAACAACCACCTTCAACGTGTTTACACACATCTGCTGACTTAGATTTTGAAAACGGTCCGACCCGCAGTAGATATAGTGTACTCCCGCCTTTTTCCTTTGTTTTGGCCACAGTTTCAAAGTCGGAAATTATATCCGGCATCTTCGCCTTGATTTGCTGCCACGCTTTTTTGACATTTTTTAAGTTGGAATAGGCACCGAGCTGGGCATAATATCCGCACTCGTCCTCGGTCAAGCTGGATCCCGGATTACCTTTTTTCTCAATCACGATCCTGGATGGAATATCGGATTTTCTGGCAACAGGTTTCGCAAGCGCCGGTGCAGAGGCCGCGAATTCAGGCGGCGGACTGACTGGTTCAGCCCGTGGCTTCTCAATCTGTGCCACGGGAGCGGGCGGTTCCAGAACCGCGTCAATAACTGGCGCGGATTCCGGTTTAGCAGGTGCCGGCAACAACTCGGTCTCAGCCACCGCCATTGGCGCGCCACCGACAACCAATGGCGAGATTTGCGGCGTTTCGGCCATTTGCACCGGCGCGGTTACGGCTTCGAATTTTTCATTTCGTTCAGCCTGCAGCATCATCTGGCGCAATTGATCCTGATTATTCAAATTTCCCGCGCCATTTATCGTTCCGGCTCGCATCATCTGCAGTTCCATGCGTAAGCGCTCGATTTCCATATCATATAATTTGGTGCAATCGACGCGCTTGGCTTTCTTGCCGAGTGCCACGGTGATGCGCCCGTAAACAGCCGCGGATTCGCGCGAAAAAATATCGTTGGTGCCGATGACACCCATATCGAGCAATGGCCCGTTGCCATTTACCGCGGATTGGCAGCTTACACCGCCGGCCCCGCGTACTACATCCTGCCCGGATGACCGCGGTGCGGATGGCAGATTGAAGCCCTGTTGGTTATACGAACTCGAATTGGACGGCAGTATCAATGTCCCCGTCGGATCGAAATGGTTATTAGTCTGCGCTGCGGCCAGACCGGACGCGAAACAACTGACGACTAGGAGAGTTGTATAGCTGAGTATTTTCCGCATACTTCACCTCTATAGGCTGCGCCACGCCCGCCGGACTTCGGCGTTATTGCGTGACAGATATAAACATACCGGGTTTTTCTGCCCGGATGAAAAGGCACGAGGGCGGTAACCTGAAGATTCTCCCCCCCACCCAGATACGCAGATTTGTGCGACAATACCGCGCCTCTGACCGGTCGCCAGTCTTCGGAATAGATTTCGATTTCACTGAGCTGGCCATTGGCATACGGATTGCGAATAGTAATCTGAACTACATATTTGTCGGTAAATGATGTGTGGATTTTTTCCATAGGCGATACTGTCTGGGCGCACGCCGGCGACAATGTCGCAAGCGCACTGCCCAGAACGGCCATACTACGGGAAAATCGCTTAATCATTACGGCGTTACACACCTTACGGTAGTGACAAAACTGTACTGTCCACCGTTATATGTACCTTCGGTTTTTTCAGCGGCCGCGTTAACAACCATGGCGGAAGCCCCGAGACCCAAAGGAGTCAGATTGTTGCCATCAGGTTCATCCGCTGTAGTCGAGCCGCTCAGGTTATATTTGGTTGTAAACACCGTATTGACATCGGAGCCGACCGGCGCAGTTTCAAAGGCCAATGGGGGCAAGACCTGAACAGATGAATTATTGGAATTGGTGACGATTGCCGCGGCTGCAGGCGCCCCACCGATTTCCTCACTGGACAATTTAGCCTGGTCCGTAGCGACCCCGAGCAAACCCGGATTGAGCACATTCACTGTACAGCTGTCGAGGATCAGACCCGAAAATACCGCCTGTCCGTCAACATCGACCGCATGTGCTGATTGCGCCATCACGGCGACCATGGCTGCAGATATACTGAAAAGCGACAGTTTAGCGCACACGGATTTATTGGTTTTATTTGACATAATAGCCTCCCATTTATTCCCAACATGCAATCCGTAACAGTCAAAAATTGTAACTTCCAAAACAAATGTTATTAACCGCGTGTAAATTTTTTATTGCGGATTTTTGATCGCAAAAACTATAGGCACAAATGACAACGTTAGACTTTTTTACGGTGCGGAGGTGTAAATAATTTCGGGTAAAGGCTCATCCATATTTGGTCATTGACGCCGGTGCATTGGCCGACTGGTTCTGGGTCCACCGCCGATGGCCCAAGCCACTGTATCGGAACGACTGATCGGTTCCTATTTGTCATCCCGGACTTGATCCGGGATCGGTCTCAAATTTTTCTTCGTCATTGCCGTGCTTGTCGCGGCAATCCAACTCTGATGTTCTCCGTCACGCGACGGGGCATGGGTAGGTACAGGGTTGGATTACCCACCGAAACGTCGGACCGACAAGGTGGGTAATGACGAGAGCGAGAGGTATTGCGCCCTGCGTCCTTCGAGACGCGCTACGCGCTCCCGAGCGTTACGAGAGTAACGCGTGGGATGAGGGACATGGTTGGCGTCCGGTCAAATTTTTCTTCGTCATTGCCGTTCTTGTCGCGGCAATCCAACTCTGATGGTTTCCGTCGCACGACTGGACATGGTTAGGCACAGGGTTGGATTACCGGCACTCGCGTTTCTAATGAAACGCTTGGCCGGCAATGACGGGAGTGGGGGTATTGCGCCCTGACGTTCGATCAGGCACTTTGTTGCAAACCCGATGAAAAGGATTCTGATATGTCTGTTACGCGCCGTTCCGTTCTTACCAGTTCATCCGCACTTGCTGCCACAGGCGCGCTCGCTCTTGCGGGGTGTGATCCCAAAACGCTGCAGATCGACGACGCAAAGTCGAGCCCGGACATGCGCGACTACGCAGCAGACACACTGCAGCAGGCGACCGACTTTCTGCTCACCGCTTACCCGGAGTCGGCCTCCAGTTACGGTCTCGACAAGGATGGTTATGCGCATTTGAAATCGAAATTGACCGACCGCACGGCAGAAGGCCAAGCCAAAATCGAAAGCCAAGTCAAAGACCTGGTGGCGAAGCTCGGCAAGATCGACACGCGCGCCCTGCCCGACTCAGATGCGCTGGATGTGCAGGTGGTGCAGACCGTGTTCGAGACCGCCGCTGACGGGTTTGATTTCAAATTCGGCGACAATGCGCTCCTCAATGCCAACTGGTCCTGGCGGCCGACGCCCTATGTGGTGGCGCAGAATGTCGGCGCGTTTGTCGAAATCCCGAGCTTCCTGGATTCGAGTCATAGCCTCGAGACGAGCGAAGACGTCGATGCCTATCTCGCGCGCATGGAAGCCTATGCCGATCAACTTGATGGCGAAACCGAGCGCACGCGCGAAGCCGGCGGCAAAGGCTATATCATCCCGGACTTCTTGATGGAGCGTACCATCGGGCAGCTTTCCAGGGCGCTCGCTAAAGATCCTGCGATGTGGGGAATTGTAACGTCAATGGCGAAGCGTACAGCTTTGTGGACTGATGGGACGGACGATTCTCGTTTTGCACACGCAGCAACAATCGCCAAAGACAAAATCGCGCCTGCAATCCAGCGCCAAGTGGAAGCCCACGAAAAGCTCGCCCCTAAAGCCAATTCAGACGCCGGTATCTGGGCCAAGCCGCAAGGGGCGGAGTATTATGACTGGGCCCTGGGCGCGCTCACCACCACCACCCTGTCCCCCGACGAGGTGCACGAAATGGGCAAGGAAGAACTCGCCTCCCTGCAAGCGCGCATGGAGCCGATCCTGCAATCCATCGGCTATACCAAGGGCACGGTCGGCGAACGCATGAGCGCGCTCGGCGAAGACCCACGCTATGCCTTCTCGGACGGGGATAAAGGCCGCGCCGAAATTATGACATTCATCGAAGATGCGATCACGGAAATCCGCGGCCATATGCCCAATGCGTTTGAGACCCTCGTCCCCGGCTTTCTCGAAGTGACCCGCATCAACCCGGAGGTCGAAGCCGGCGCACCGGGCGCCTACGGCGGCGCGGGCAGTATTGACGGCACCAAACCCGGGCATTTCTGGATCAATCTGCGCACGCCCGCCCTGCACAACAAATTCAACCTCAAAGACCTGACCTATCATGAAGCCATTCCCGGCCATGTCTGGCAAGGCGAATACACGTTCAAACAGCCGCTGATCCGCTCGCTCCTGGCCTTTAACGCCTATTCAGAGGGCTGGGCCCTGTATGCGCAACAGATCGCCGATGAAATGGGTGTGTATGATGAGTTCCCGGTCGGGCGTCTCGGCTATCTGCAGAGCCTCGCCTTCCGCGCCTGCCGCCTCGTGGTCGATACCGGCCTGCACCACAAACGCTGGACCCGCGAACAGGCCAATGAATGGTTCGTGACCAATAACGGCTCCAACCCGGAAGAAGTGCGCGGCGAAGTCGATCGCTATTGCGCCTGGCCAGCGCAAGCCTGCGGCTACAAAGTCGGCCACTCCGCCATCAACAGATTAAGGACCGGCGCCGAAGCCGAACTCGGCGACAAGTTCAACTATAAACGTTTTAATGATGCGGTCGTGTTGGGTGGTGCCGTCCCGATGAGTGTGTTGGGCGATGTGATTGATGGGTATGTTGACCGGGAGATCGGATAAAACAAGAAATGTCGGCTCGACCTAAAATTCGTTTGTCGCGATTGCGAGATATCGGTTGGACCCATTGGAACCCGATTGGACTGTTGGAGCCAGGACAAAACTGGGAGGACATTTCGAACGCGGACAAATATGACGGATACTTAATTCTCGTTGCCGGAATGGTCAGAAACGATATCGCTGAAGAAGAGGCAATTGAATATTTAATGACAATCGAAAGTGAGCACATGGGACTCGGCAGAAGGTCTCGTGAAGCCGCCGAAGCGACTATCATTGCAATTCAAGCCGACGATCAGCTTTGGAATAATGGATGATATAATTTCGGTGATTACTACGGAATCGAATTTACACTGCATATGACCAAATTCAAAAACTTAGAGGATCCAACTCCGCCGCACCGCATCAAACGTAATCGGCGAGACAAGTCCACTTGTCCGTTTTGTGCGACCAAATTGCCAAAGCTACGAGGACGGGGTTCCAGAACGTGTGCCACTTGCAAAGCACAGGCGGACAAGTCCTCTGACCTCACCTGCTGCAAACGAGCGATGATTTGGAGAAAAGGCACTGATCATAAGTGCATTACCTGTGGGAATGACGTTTAGACTTCAACGAACTGCCGGTCGCGGCTTAGAGGTTTGCGCCCCTGCCCGCCTTCATGTTAGGAAGAGGCCAAGCAAGGGGATTGCATGTCCGACGACTATAAAGACGAATTCATCCAGATCGTCTCCGATAAATTTCCCAAACAACCGGGTGAGGACGACGAGATCATCAATGAGGGCATGTATGGGCAGGCCCTGTGCCTCTATCTGGAAGCCGAGATGGCGAAGCTGGGATATGAGGCGGCGGGCTGCGCCGAAGACTGGGGCTGGTGGGTCGGCATCAATAAAGACAATTTTAAATCCGGACTCGGGATCTATTGCACGTCCGAACCGCCGGCGCTGAAGACCTATGCCGTGTGCGTGCTTGAACAGGGTTTTTCCAAATGGAGCTGGACAAAATTTCGCAAAGTCTCTCGCAAGGACGAGATTTTGAAACTACGCGCCGATCTGTTGTCAGTGTTTGAAAACGACCCGGAGATTACGGTCAAACGCATTTCGGACGATCCCCGGGGAGTGACTACGCCTTGTCAGTCGGCGGTGCCATATCCGTTGGTTTGTCCACCGCGTATTTAACGCGGATTTTGGCGCCGATCCAACTTCATTTCCTTCCGCTCATCCCCGTTTACGCGTTTCGAGAGAAACGCTATGACGGGGATCCATTTTAAATGTATCCGCAGACTGTCAGTTCTCTCGCAACACGCTGAACGATCCGCATATCTCCTTGGGCGTACAATAAGCTGAAAAATTCCAGATGGATCCCCGTCGACACGGGGATGATCGGGGGTGGGGTTTTTCTGATTCTGCAACAAGCTCTTGAATTGAGCGAATGTGTTGCATTTGAACACCTCGTCTCAACCGTCCGTAAAATTGATACCCGTCAATTTGGCTTGCCCGGCTTGGGCTAGCGTTACGATTAAGTTTTCGCCGGGGCGTATGGTGCAAAGCTGATCCGGCGAATGCGCGCCCCTTGAAGGAGGAGCGCTATGTCCATTCGTACCTGTTCACTTATTTTAATGTCGGCCCTTTTGGCGGGGTGTAATATGGGGCCGAAATCCTCATACGGGTTTACCCTGCCGGACGGCGACGCGGCTGTAGGCAAAGACGTGTTCACGGCAATGAGTTGTAATGGCTGCCACAGTGTGGCCGGTATGCCGGAATTACGCGAAGGGTTTGATCCAGAATTAAAAGTTGTGCTCGGTGGCAAAACCACACGCATTAAAAGCTACGGCGAACTGGTGACGAGCATCATCAATCCGTCGCATAAATTGGCAAGGGGCTATAAAGATGAAGACGTGTCCATTGAGGGCATGTCGAAAATGACCAATTACAATGATGTGCTGACGGTGAGCGAACTCATCGATCTGGTCGCGTTTTTACAAGCCCAGTATGAGTTGGAGCTGCACCCCAGAACCACCTATCCGCCCTATACGTATTAGACCGCATGGCTTGACCGGGGCTAACTTCCGTTTACTCTAAACGCATGCGCACTTTGAATTTAGCCATTTTTATTCTCAGCGTGGTTACGCTCTTTGGCTGTGCGCCAGCGCAACAGGCCACCGAGACGAAAATCGCGGCTGAACCTGCCGCTGAGCAGACGGCGCCGGCCCCCAAAGATGCAATCTGGATTGAGAAATTTCTGGGAAAATGGCAGTCGACCGGAGATGCGTTTGGACAGCCGGCGGTCAGCACGATGGTTTGGACGCTTGCCCTCGAAGGCCGTTTCATCCGGTTGGACTATTCCATTGATCCCCCAAACAAAGAAAATGCAAAATCGATTTTCTCCGGTGTGGCCTATTACAAAATGGGCGACGACGGGTCGTACACAGCTTTCTGGGCCGACACCTCGGGTGATCTTCATCCGCTCAATGCCAGTTTTGCCGACAACACGTTGACCACGATTTGGGGGGTTGAAGGCGAAAAGCTGGGCAAGACCCGTTATGCGTTGGGCGCAGATGGTAACATTACCGTCACCGACTGGATCATGCGCGATGGCGAGTTTCGACAATTTCATCATAACACATTTGCACCGGTCGGGAACGCGCAGGGCTTTGACTCTGTTGAACCAAAAAGATAAACGTGGATCGATAAAAACAGGGAGCGAGGGGCGCATATGGAAACCGGAGCCGTACTCATCGGGTTAGCGCAGATTGGCGTGGCCCTGGCCGGCATTACAACGATCGCATCGGTCATAGTCAAGACCTCGCAAACCACGAGCCGAAATCTGTTCATCGTGCGCGTGCTGTCAATATTGTTGTATAGTTTGGGATTGATTTTGTCGGCATTGATGCCGGTCCTGGTCAGCTCGGCGGGCATGACAGGCCTACGTTTATGGCAAGTCTCGGCCATGCTTTCTATGCCGTCCTGGATTGGCTTGGCGGTCATCGGGTTTTTCTATGTCCTGCCGCGGGCGCTTCGCGATGAAAAAAACAACTGGGTGCAGTCGGTTGTGTTGACCGTTATCCCGACCGCCGGATTTGGTTGCGCTGTGTACGCAATCTTTTCCGATCAGGCCGAGTTTTTCTACATGCTGTCCTTAATGGCAGTGTTAACTGCAAACTTGATCGCGATGACCGCCTTGATTTTATCGTTCCCAATCTTTGAGCGGCTGTTCTTGGAGGAAGTGACGAACGATAAGAAATAAGACCGCCCTTCCCTTTCGAAGAACTTTTTGCCAATCTTGGACAAAGTATTGAAGGACCACCCATCGCCAAAAAATCCACAAAGTCCAAGTCTATAAAAGAAACTGATCTTTATGAGCCCGTGAAAGCCTATTTCGCGGCGCGGGGCTATGAGGTTAAAGGCGAGGTCGGCGCGGCCGATATGGTAGCTGTGCCGCTGGGTCAGGCCTTGACCGCCGAGCCTGTAATTATCGAGCTCAAGACCAGTTTCACCCTCACCCTGTTCCACCAAGCCATCGCCCGCCAATCCATGTCAGACCAGGTCTATATCGCTGCACCGCGCAAGCCGGGGAAAGCGGGACTGCGCGCCATTCGCAAAAACAAAATGCTGTGCCGTCGTTTGGGGCTCGGCATGATCACCGTGCGGATGAAAGACAAGCGCGTCGATGTCCATTGCGAACCCGGCGAATTTAAACCGCGCAAAATGAAAAAGCGCAAACAGCAACTCCTGTCTGAATTCGAAAGCCGGCACGGTGACCCCAATCTGGGCGGTATGGTGAGTGAAACCCAGATGACCAGTTACCGGCAAGGCGCGTTGCGATGCGCAAAAGTCTTGCATGATGAAGGCGCGTGCAAAGCGAGCTACGTCGCCAAGATGGCCGGGTTTGACAAAGCGCGTAACGCGATGGCCGACAATCACTATGGCTGGTTTGAAAAGGTGGACCGCGGCGTTTACGGCCTCACGCCGGCCGGGGCACAAGCGATAGAAGATAACGCCGCCCTCGTCGCATCGATGATGGAGGGATAGTTAGTCGAAAACCGACTTTGTATCAGAGTACGGCCTAGATATTATTGTTTTTCAATATTTTATTTGTGTTTATCGATAAATGTGATACGAATTACCAAAGTTTGGGAGGACGATATGACGACGCATAACACTATTAAACCGGTCAATATTGCCAGGTGGGTTGGCGGCTCGCTCCTCGCGACCATCGTCATTGGCATTGTCGGCGCGATGACGATCTCCCACGGTATCGATATCAATTTGAGTGCCGATGTCTCGGCCACCGCAGAAAACATGCTCGATGCCAAGACCCGTTTGGAGGCCAAGGCCTATATCTCCCTGTTGCTGTTCGGGCTCGGGGTGTTGGTCAATTTAGGTCTGTATCTTTTGCTCAAATCAAGCGGACCGCTTTTAGCGGGTTGGAGTTTATTGATCGGACTTGGTGCAGCTATCCAATCATTGATGGGCGCCATGTTTGCCATGAACGCGGCCCAGATCGCCGGCAATTCCGCCTACACGACCCTCACAGATGCAGACGGTCGATTGTTGCTCGCCGGACTGCAAGCGACGTCTGATTACACCAGTTTCCATCTTAGCCTCGTGCTTTCATCTATCGCGAATGCGGGCTTCTTTGTTCTGTTGCTGCGCTCCGGGTTGATCCCGAAACTGATCGCTGGCTTCGGTGTATTTGCATCCCTGTTCGTGGCAGTCACAATCGTGGCGCGGGGCTTCATCCCTGCGCTCGGTGCCAATCCAATCACCATGGCTTTCATGCTTTGCAATTTCGTCGCCATGGTGTCACTGGCGCTTTATTTGCTCATCAAAGGCGTGCGGGAAGTTTAGAGCCCGTCCGTTCTAAACAATTTCACTTTGAGCCCGCATGGGCGATGGGCGTACCGGTCGGGAGCCAGTTGCGCTTTGACACCAAAATGGTCGGGTTTGCCGGATTTATGGCCTCACTCCGGCCTGCGCTTAAGCACTCTCTGATAATGCCGCCCTCGTCGCTTCCATGATGGGCGTGTAAAATTACCTATGGTTTGTGGTTCTTGGGTGTCACGCCATACCATTTTTTAAACGCGCGCGTAAAAGCGCTTTGTTCACTGTACCAAAGCAATTGCGCGATGTCTGCATAAGGTCGTTGCTCTTGCAAAAATGTTTGACATAAATCCTTTTTCACTTTTTCAAGAACGCGTGCAAATGTCGTCCCCTGGGCTTTCAATCCCCGTCGCAAAGTTCGTTCGTTCATGGCGAGCTGTGAAGCAACCAACGGCAGCGACGGCCTGCGGATTTCAATCGTCGCGCGGATGTTTCTCTCAACCTTCAGGATCAATCCGTTATCCTTATTTTGCGACGCCAGGATTTGTTCGAGCCTGGCTTGATAAAGTGCAAGTTTGTTGCGGTCAGCATTAGGCAATGGCTGGTTTATGACATCATCGCAGAGTCGAATCTCGTGGTGTTCAGCACCAAACTCTACTTCGCATCCGAAAATTCTTTCATATTCCGCCAATGCAGCGTTTTGTTGATGAGCAAAGCTGACTTTTTTAATGCCCTGGCCAAACCCCCAAGCCAGCCAATTGACTGACATTACGTAGTTGCCCATCACGTATTCCGTAATATGACGATACTTGCCGGCGTCCAATTTTTCATAGCTTGGCAACCAGATGAATTTGGCTTTCGAGTGCGCAGGGTCTCCGAATTTTTCCAGGTGCGGAAAGCCAAGGTTGTGAACGAGATTCGCATACCTTTGCCCCACATGCATGGCCTGTTCGATATCTTTGCAGACTGCCAATATCTGAGACGGGCCGGGAAATGTTGATATCCGAAATGCCTGACTGACATGCAGTCCAATATGTTCGTCTTTTAGAGTGGCCGCTGAGTGGGTAAACAAGGAATGAAATTGGGAAAGCGTAAAAGTCTCTTTCGGGTTTGACTGTATATTTAGATCAATTCCAACAATTTCGGACACGCTGTCCCGGTTCACACCCAAGTGTTCTAATAATTTGACAATATGAAAAAAATAGGTGGCGGATACAAATATCACAAAGGCCTCATAATTCATCGAACTCCTTCATTCGTAAGGGTATGTCCGAAAATGTCAAAAGTATATGTCGGAAATGTCAAGACGGGTCGTTCAAACTTGCGTATTTTTCTAATATAGAATCTGCGGAACATCTTACGGGGCTCCGCACTATTAAAAGGTCGGGTGCCGGGCGCGACATCCGGCCTTTTTCTATGCCCGACATCAAAGCACGTCCGTTCTGAACAGTTTCACCTTGAGGCCGCCATGGGCGATGGGCGCGCCGGTCGGGAGCCAGTTGAGCTTTGTCGCCTCGGCCAGACGGGTATCCGCAGTGATCATGCCAATGCGCCAACCAGCAAATTGTTCGCGCATGACCGAGCCAAAGGCCGCATACAGGGCGAACAGATCGTTTTTCTTTCCCACACGGGCGCCATAAGGCGGATTGACCATCACAAGGCCGGGCGGGCCGTTCGGACGTTCGAGTTTCGTGATTGGCGCGGGCGTAAACGTACAGAGATCAGCAACCCCGGCCCGCTCAGCGTTTTGCGTGGCAAACCCGATAACATTGACATTGCGGTCCGAGCCGTAAAAATGCTGTGCGCTGTCCCGAGTCTGCCACTCATCGCGTATTTTTTGCACAGCACCTTGGTCAAATGTCGCCAGCTTCTCAAACGCGAAAGACCGCGACCAGCCAGCCATAAGATTTCGCGATATTTCCGCGGCCTCAATCAGGAAGGTACCTGACCCGCACATGGGATCCAGCACGGGTTCGTCGCCGCGATATCCACAGGCGCGCAAGGCCAAGGCGGCCATGGTTTCGCGCATCGGCGCTTTACCCATCGCTTGTTTGTGACCGCGTTTGTGGAGGCCGGCACCGGACGTATCAACCGACAGGAGTACATTATTGTCGTCAATGCGGGCTTTAATCACGATGTCAGCATCGTCCATGCCGCCGGCAATCGGCGCGCCCAATTCTTCCTTGATGGCCCGTTCTATGCGTTCAACGGCCGCACCGGCATGATAGATTTTGCTTTTGCGGTTGGTGGCAACTTCGACTTTGACCGCATGCTCTTTTTTAATCACCTCGTCCCACGGAAATTTACGCGAGCGTTTATCGAGTTGCGCCAAATGAAAGGCGCGAAACGCGCCGAAACGTGCCAGAACTTTCGAAGCGCCGCGTAAGGTCATATTGGCGCGCCAGACTTCCTCCCAGCCGCCCCAAATGATCACGCCACCAGTGATCGATTTCGGCCGCTTGAACCCGGCCTGTTTCACCTCATCCAGAAGATAAGATTCCAGGCCCGGCGGCGTGGTCAGAAGGATTTCAAATTCAGCGCTCATGCCAATCGCCTGTTTAATCCGTCGTTAGATGTTGCGCGAGTTGAGTGTGAAAATGCACGATGGCGGGCTCAAATTCGCCAAATGTCAAAACCTGATTGGCATTTGTGTGCAGACTACGCTGGATGCCTTCAACCAGAGCAATGTCTTCCTGCTGCCCCGTTTCATTGACAAAATCGAGATCCCGATCGGCAGCCTCACAGGCTGCGTCTAGATTGTTGATCTCGGTTGGATTGGTTAAATGATAAAAAGTTATTTTCGTTTTTGACGGGCTGAGGGGCTCAATGACCCCGAGGCTCATATGATGGGAAAGTTTGGAGACAATGACGTTGGGAAACAGATGATATAAATAAGTTACTGATCCGGTGATATCGCGCTCGGCGGGCCTGACCTTTGCCAGTTTTTCTATACGGCGGAACGGATATGTCACCCGGGAATGCGGTCCGCAAAATTCAATGACGTTGAGATTGTCAAACCCGAATGGGTAAAAGGTTTTCCCGTGCGCGGGCTTAATATGATAGCCTTCGATGAAACTCTCCAGATACAGTTTCCAATTGCCATCTATCGACATTTCGCCTTGTTTGAAAATATGCTGATCCGATGAAAACAGGGTCGGAAGATCATCGAGGAGATGTGCCACAGAAGCAGATTCCCCCTCCTGTACGACATAGATCAAGCCGTTCTGTTCGATCGTATCGATTTCCGCTAAACCATGTTCCAATTTGTCCATGTCCGGAAACCCGTCGCTGTGCGGCACACCCAAAAGCCCCCCATCAAGCCCGTAAGACCAACCATGGTACGGACAGACAAATGCACCAACACACCCCTCACCCGAAACCAGTTGGGTGCCGCGGTGACGACAGGCATTGACGAAGGCGCGGGCCCGGCCATCTTTGCCGCGTACGACGATGAGCGGCGTCGTTGCGGCCTCGCGCGCAACGAAATCGCCTGCTTGTTTAAGCGCGTGGCTCGGACAAAACGGCATGGGCAATTTTCGGATCATGGCGCGTTCGCGCTCAAGACGTTCTTGTGAGCGGTAGTTTTCCACGGGTTCGCGCCAGACCTCGGTGCCCCGGTCCGTGGTCTTGTGTTCGATATGGGCAAGTACCCGGTCGACAACATCGGAATCAGACATAAATCGCGGCATTTCGGCTCCTTATTGCTGTCACCTTATCCAAAATTTCCTATTGGCGCAGGATTTCCTCTTCCAGCTGGCCCAACCGCTCTTTGCCGAAGAACATTTCATCGCCAACAAAGAATGTCGGCACGCCGAATACGCCACGGTCAACCGCCGCCTGGGTATTCGCCGACAGTATCGCTTTGACCTTCGGGTCCTGGGTGCGCTCCAGCAGTTTGGCCCCGTCAAATCCGGCATTGGTAAGCTCTTCCACGAACACAGCCGGATCATCCATTTTCTTGTCGTCTTCCCACATCAACCGCAGGCTGGCTTCGATAAATTCCATTAATCGCCCGTCTTGTTCACAGGCAATCGCCGCGCGGATCAGCATCAGCGAATTTACAGGAAAGGCCGAATTCATCCGGAACTTAGTGAGTTTGTGTTTTTTGATGAAGCGCCCGACCTCGAGCATCATATATGCGTTTTTGCCTTTGACATTGGCAAAGGCGAGCATGGGGGCCTGATTTCCTGTGGCTTTGAAAATACCGCCGAGGAGGCATGGAATATAGTTCGCTTGTGCGCCCGTTCGTTCGAGGACACCAGCCAAGGCTTTATGGGCGAAATAAGCGTTCGGGCTTGCAAAATCGAAAATAAAATCAACCGTCTTAGTCATAAAATCACCAATTCTCTTTATAGGGGCGTAAATCCAGTTCGTGGGTCCACGCCGTTCGGGGTTGTTTGTGCAACATGACATAATTTTGCGCAATATGATCGGGCGAAAGAAGCGCATCCGCTTCGCGCATTTGATCAACACCAGGTACGTTTTCGCGAATAAATGTTGAATCGATCATGCCATCGATAATTGTATGCGCGACATGGATGTTTTGCGGGCCCAATTCACGCGCCATTGATTGGGCCAATGAGCGCAAACCGTGTTTCGCACCGGAAAATGCCGAAAAACCTGCTGAACCGCGCACGCTCGCCGTCGCGCCGGTAAAGATGATCGTGCCATGCCCGCGAGGCAGCATGTGTTTGGCGGCTTCCCGCCCGGTCAGGAACCCGGCAAAACAGGACATTTCCCATACCTTCCGGTAAACCCGGGCCGTCGTATCGACAATTGGAAAGCGGACATTGCCGCCAATATTGAAGACGACCACTTCAAGCGGCGCGATTTCATTTTCGATTTTTTCAAACAGCGCCACCATCGCATCTTCATCGCGGGCATCGGTCGGCAAAGCGACCGCTTCATGCCCGTCATCCCGTATACTGTGCGCGAGTTCTTCCAATTTTTCTGCTCTTGCCGGACGACGGGCCACACATGCGATCATGCCCTCTTTAGCAAATGCGCGCGCAATAGCTGCGCCCGTATCATCGCCAGCGCCAACGACCAGACAGGCTTTTTTTGATTTTGTGATATGCATCTCCTTTTACTTAAAAGATTAGCGCGTTTTTGTCGCAATCCTCAACCAACAAATTTGGTTGACCATCATGCGCACCCTGCATAATGTTATACTATGACACTAAGGCGTGCATATCGCGGGCTCACAGTCCTTTTGGTCGGGATATTTCTGGTTTTCCAGATATCCGCGGCGACCCATGCTGCGTCTTATGGTGACGCGCCCCATGAACATGAAGGTTCTATCTGTGTTATCGCGACATTGGCAGAAGACGATCAGGGCATTTTACCGATCGCACCCGAGCATATTGCTGAATCGGTTTCGGTCGAATGCAAGTGGCAGAAATCATTTACGTCTGCCGCTGTCGTAGCAAACCAATCCCGCGCGCCGCCACCGCGCGGACCACCCCTTTTCATTCAATAATCCAGAACCGCGCCGCATCAGCGGCTATTTCCACTTATTGAAACGAAAAATTGCCATGAAATTAACGACGCCGTTTTCCGCCGCTATTACCGGCCTATTATTTTCGACCAGTACATTCGCCTTTGCACAGGAACAATTCGATGAAATTATCGTCACAGGATCGATCCTTTCAAACTCGGTTGATGAAGCCATTACCGGTGTTTCCGTCCTTTCCGATGATGATCTCTTAAAACGACTCGCGCCAACACTTGGCGAAACTTTAAAAACAGAACCCGGTGTCAGTTCGACAGCCTTTGGCGCGGGCGCGTCCCGCCCCATCATCCGTGGACAGGGCGGTGATCGCGTCAGAGTTCTGACCAATGGCATCGGATCAATTGACGCCTCGTCAGCCTCGCCCGATCACGCTGTCGCCGCAGAACCCGCACAAGCTGAACGGATCGAAGTCTTGCGCGGCGCAAGCCTACTACGGTACGGCTCATCCGGATCCGGCGGTATTATCAATGTGATCGACGGCCGTATTCCCGGCCAAATACCCGAAGACAAGCTTGACGGCGCTATTCGCATCGGCGCCTCCAGTGTCGATCAGGGGCGTGAGGTTTCCGGGGCGCTTGATTACGGGATCGGAGATTCCGTGGTTCTGCATTTGGATAGCACTTATAAGGAAACCGATGATTACAACATCCCGGGTTTTGCCGAAAGCGAACGCTTGCGGGCCGAAGAAGAGGAAGAAGGCAACGCGCCGGAACAGGAAGCCTTTGGCCGCCTCGATAATTCAGACGTGTCGACCAGTTCTCAATCGGTCGGATTATCTTATATCGGCGAAAATGGATTTATTGGGGTCGCCGTTCATAATTTTAACTCCGACTATGGCGTGCCTGGCGGGCATGGCCATGAAGAAGAACACGACGAAGATCATGAAGATGAGGAAGAAGAGGAAGAAGGCGGCGTGACCATCGGTCTGGATCAAACACGGATCGATCTCAACGGCGAAGTTGAACTTAATGGATTTATAGAAAAACTGCAGATCTTCGGCGGATATGCCGATTATAAGCATACGGAATTTGAAGCGCCTGGCGAGCCGGGAACAGTGTTCACCAATGAAGGCTATGAAGTCCGTGCGGAAGCCATTCAGGCAGAAAAAAATGGCTGGGCCGGCGCTTATGGCGCGCAGATCCGCAGCCGCGATTTCGCGGCCATTGGCGACGAGGCTTTCGTGCCTCCCACCAATACAAGACAAATTGGGCTCTACACGTTTCAAGCTAAGGAAATCGGCGATCTCCACTTGGAGGTTGGGGCTCGTTATGAAAATGTGAAACAGGAAAATGCGCAAGCTGGCACCGACAGGAAGTTTGATTTGTGGAGCGTCTCCGGCGGCGGTGATGTGCATTTGACCGATACTATTCGTTTGGGCGGCACCGTATTTCGAACCGAGCGCGCACCTACCACCGAAGAACTGTATTCTGACGGTCCGCATCTGGCGACCAACCAATTTGAACGTGGTGACAGCTCACTTGGAAAGGAAATCGCCACCGGGATTGAAGCGGCATTCCGTCACCGTACGGACACTCATTTCATAACGGCCAATATTTTTTATACGGATTATTCCAATTACATTTCGGATCGCGGCACAGCGGAAACCGAAGACGAATTGCCCGTGTTCCAATTCGTTGGCGAGGACGCCACGTTTAAAGGGTTCGAAATCCAGGCAGGGCACGATGTGGCTACGCTTGGATCATTCGATGTTAAGGTTGACGGTTTGGCGGAATACGTCCGCGCCGAAACGGACAGCGGAAATCTTCCCCGTATTCCGCCACTGTCAATTTTAACAGGCATCGAGGCTGATTCTGATCGGTTAAACCTCCGAGCCGAGCTTGACTATACATCGGCGCAAAATGACATCAGCGTTTTCGAAACACCGAGTGAGGACTATGCACTGGTCAATGTGTTTGCCACCTGGAAAGCGGACCTGGCTCAGGAAGTGCAGATTAGTCTGTCTGTGCAGAACCTGTTTGATGAGGAGGCCCGCCAACATACGTCATTCCTGAAGGAATTGGTACCACTTCCGGGTCGGAATATTCGGTTTTCGTTGAGTTCGCGGTTTTAAACCGCGTTCTTTGGTGGTGCGCTAGCCGGTTTTTTCGGTGGGTTCGCGCAAGCGATCCCACTCATCAAATTCAAAGGCAATGCATCGGCTGATCATTTCCCGCCACACCGGCTCGGCAATTTCATGGCTTAACCCCATTTCGGTTGCAAAGGCTTTGACCTTGGCAACCACATCTTCGATGCGGGCGTCGTCATGAACGACATTGCGGTCCTGTTTGATGCGGGCAGCTTCGCTCATATAGCCTTGCCGTTCGGCAATCAAAGCGACGAGCAAGCGGTCGATGCGATCCACTTCGGCGCGGACTTCGCTCATGTTTTTACAGGTTTTTGCAGACTTTTTAATCATGTGGCCACTGGGTTAAAAGTTCCGGATCCAGATTGCGATTACGCCATTTCAGACGCCAACACAAGTGTGGTCCTGTCGCGCGTCCTTTTGCCCCAACCGCGCCGATTTGATCGCCGCGTTTGACCTTTTGTCCGGCCTTAACATCGATATCGCTCATATGCAGATACATGGAAATCAACCCCTGACCGTGATCGATCAGGACCATCGCACCTTCAAAATATAGATCATCGTCTGCGAGGCTGATGACGCCGTCCGCGGGCGCATAGATTGGGGTGCCTTCCGGCGCAGCTATATCAATGCCGTAATGGGGCCGTTTGGGCTCCCCATTTAATATCCGTTGATTGCCAAAATCCGAACTTTTAATGCCCGATACAGCCATTGTGAATCCGTCTCTAAAACCCATTTCTTTGGACCGCGAACTCAGGCCGACTTTTTTCCGAGCGGAGGATGCCTTGATATGTTTCAACTGTTCTTCAGTAAAAGTCGAGACTTGAGACGGCGGCAGGCCATCAATGCGCTGAATGTCATATTCACGCAATGCGATATCCAGTGTTTCAACATATTCCTGTCCAGTTTCATCAAACACTTTGACTATTGTTTTTTGCGGGGCGTCCCTGTCCAATCCGAATACGAAATTGCCGTTTTCGTCGGCTTTTGTCGCCGTTCCATCAACAGTGATTTTCGCATGGGGTGCCGTTTTGCACAACACAGCTCCGCCCTGTTTAAATACGCCATCACATTCCAGTTTCTTCTCGATGATCACCGTCTTTTCATCAACAGCGTGATCAATGGCACTTTCGACTTGAGCAATGTGTTCAACAGGTGCTTCGATCTTAACCGGTCGTAAGACCGGATCAGACGCCTCAGCCTTTACTTCGGCTTGCGAACAGGCGATCAGGCCAATCGCAAGAGCCATGGCGCTGACGTGCAAAACTCTCAAGATGCGCTCTGCGTTTCTTGCCAACGCTTCAAACTGGCCGCGGCATCAATATAGGCTTCCTGCAATTCATCGTTCCAGTATTTAAGTTGCTCAAGCGGAATTTGTTTACCTGTAACGGCGCACAGCACGTAACTGCCCGCTTCCATAATCAGATAGTCGGATGAGCCATAGCTTATTTTGGCAAGGCCATTTGCATTAGAAAAATTGATCATGAATGCGTCTTACACCAGTCCATCAAAAATCAAAAGAGATCGGGCTGCTTTTCATCAGGTTTTTTCGGTGATTTCTTGGCGGCCTTTCGAGGCGGTTGTCCAGCTGTCCCATTAATAACAGCGCCGCGTTTACCATCAGAAAACTCTAAATTTATTGCTTGTCCAGCTTTCAGGGCTTTGCCTTTGCGCACCACTTTGCCTCTTTCGTCCGTAACCAATGCGAACCCACGCTCTAAGACGCCTTGATAACTGTAAGCCTCTAGCAGCTTGCCGGCCCGTACAAGCCCCTCTTGTCGGCGCTCCAGGCCGCGCCCGATAGACCGTGCGGCATTTTTTGCCATATCGTTCAGGCGCTCTGTACGACGCAATATATCCTGTCTGAGTTGATCGGGCCGCAAACGGGCGCTGACTTCCCGTAATCGGCTATCATGGGAGCGCCGATTAAGATCAAGACCCGGCATCAATCGGTTAATCACCAGATCAAGGCGCTGTCGCGGGGCCGATAGAACGCTGTCGAGTTTCGGCAGCTTCGCCGATGAAAATCCGAGTTTCTTATGCTCAACCGTGCGCGTTAGTCCCCGTTTGAGCCGCAACGCATAATCTTCAACCGTATCGACCAATTCTGTGCGCACCGGAACGGCAATTTCAGCGGCTCCTGTCGGTGTTGGGGCCCGTTGATCGGCGACGTAATCGATTAATGTCCAATCGGTTTCATGACCGACCGCCGAAATTAAGGGGATGGATGAATTGACCGCGGCGCGGACAACGATTTCTTCGTTAAAACACCAAAGATCTTCGATGGATCCACCGCCGCGGGCCACGATCAAGACATCAGGCGTGGGAACGCCTTCCATATGATTAAATCCTGTAATCGCGCCGGCGATTTGTTCGGCCGCTTTATCGCCTTGCACCAGGACAGGCCACACCAGGACCCGCACCGGGAACCGGTCGGAAATTCTGTGTATGATATCGCGGATCACAGCGCCTGTTGGCGATGTCACAACGCCGATGGTTTTTGGCAAATAAGGGAGTTCCCGTTTACGGTCATCATCAAACAGGCCTTCAGCCGCGAATTGCTTTTTGCGTTTTTCCAGCAGTGCCATCAGAGCGCCGACTCCCGCGGGCTCCAACCGGTCAATGATCAGTTGGTATTGTGACCGCCCCGGATATGTCGAAAGTTTGCCTTCGACAACCACTTCCATGCCCTCTTCCGGCTGGATTGTCAGGCGTGAAACCGAGCCCTTCCACATAATCGAGGCAATGACCGCTTTATCATCCTTGATATCGGCATACATGTGACCGGATTTAGCGATGGTAACGCGACCGAGTTCACCGCGCACACGCACACGCCCATAAGTATCCTCAACCGTTTTCTTTAATGAAAACGCCAGTTCAGAAACTGAGTATTCGTGAGCGTTTGAGCCTGGATGTTCGTCAAAATCATTCATGTTTGGTCTTTAAGTTTATCTGCGAGTCAGTCATAACCGTTCAAAACAAAAAGTGCATCACAAAAGGTGGGTATGAAAGTTCTTCTTATCGGTAGCGGCGGGCGCGAACATGCGCTTGCGTGGAAAATCAAACAAAGTCCTCTTTGCGACCAATTAATTTGCGCCCCAGGAAATGCCGGCATGGAAGAAATCGCCGATTGCGCGCCTGTAAAAGCTGACAACATATCTGGCCTTTTGGGTCTGGTGACCGACGAGGCCATAGATTTCGTGGTTGTCGGGCCTGAACAACCGTTAGCGCTCGGGATTGTTGATGCGTTGCACGCCAAAGGGATCGCGGTGTTTGGCCCGACTGAACTTGCAGCGCAATTGGAAAGCTCCAAAGTCTTCACCAAGGATTTCTGTATTCGTCACGACATACCGACCGCAAAATATGAAGTCTTCACCGACATTGATGAAGCGAAGGCTTTTTTAAGCGAAATGCACCCACCCTTTGTATTGAAGGCTGACGGGCTGGCCGCCGGAAAAGGCGTGGTGATCCCTGAAACCCGCACTGAAGCTGAAAAGGAACTCGAGGAGTTCTTCTCCGGAAAATTTGGCGATGCCGGCAAATGCGTGTTGATCGAAGAGTTTATGCGCGGGCATGAAATCAGCTTTTTCGCCATTAGCGATGGGCAGACCTTGTTGCCGTTGATTGAGGCCCAGGATCATAAACGGGCTTTTGACGGCGATAAAGGTCCAAACACCGGCGGCATGGGTGCGTATTCTCCTGTTCCCGGGTTTAGCGAGGCGGATCGCGACGCTATTATCGATAAAATTCTCGATCCGACCGTGCACGGCATGGCCCGTGAAGGCATGCCGTTTTGCGGCGTCCTGTTTGCCGGATTGATGATGACCGACGAAGGTCCGAAACTTATTGAATATAATGCCCGTCTTGGCGATCCGGAGTGCCAGGTGCTTATGCGCCGTCTGGATTCCGATCTCCTCGCTATCCTGGTGGCAGCAGCCAAAGGAGAGCTGGACAAAGTTGATCCCCCGCAATGGCATGATGACCCGGTTGTCAATGTGGTTCTGGCGGCTAACGGGTATCCCGGCTCGTACGAAAAAGGCACCGTGATCAAAGGCGTCGACGCAGCAAACCTCGAAACCGGCGTCCAGGTTTTTCACGCCGGGACCAGCCGTAGCAATCAGGGCGAGCTTTTGGCGATGGGCGGGCGCGTTCTCAATATCACCGCTCAGGGGAAGTCTGTGGAACAAGCCGTATCCCGAGCTTACAAGGTAATAAATGAACAAATTGATTGGCCGAACGGCTTTTGCCGCACCGACATTGCCTATCAAGCTCTAAAATAAAGATCGGGAGATGAACATGAAATATAGAACTTTAGCGCTTTGCACAGCAGCGGCTGCAACATTCGGCGCAGCAAGCATTTCTGCATCCTCACATGAACAGGAAACAAAAGGCAAAACCACAACACTGATCTATGCGGGCACTCTGTTGGCAGAACCGGGCAAGCAACCGGTCGACGACCAGACCATTTTTATTGAGAACGGCAAGATCACCAATATCGAAGACGGCTTTACCCGCATGGATATGGTCGAGGGCATGACGATAATTGATCTTCGTGACAAATTCGTTCTACCGGGCCTGATCGACTCCCATGTACATCTAAGGTCGGAATGGAATCCGAACACGCGCCTGGATACGGTCACAAAACGGTCCGGGGACACGGCCTATGATGCGCTGGTCAACGCGCAAAAAACACTAAGCGCCGGATTTACGGCCGTGCAGGATGTGGGTGGTCCTGAAGAAATATTCGCCCTGCGCGACGCCATTAATGCCGGCAAAGTTGACGGGCCGCACATCCGCGCCGCGGGTTCCGCGGTTTCCCCAACCGCGGGTCATGGCGATATGCACGGATACCGGCAAAATGTATTGGATGCTTTTCACCGTCCGACATTGTGTGATGGTGCGGATGATTGTCGCCGTGCAACGCGCGTCGCCATCAAAAAAGGTGCAGATGTCGTGAAGATCACCGCAACCGGCGGCGTGCTTTCAAATACGGCAGCAGGAACCGAGCAACAGTTTTTCGACGATGAGCTTCGCGCGATCGTTCAAACGGCCGCCAAAATGGGCCGGAAAGTCACTGCCCATGCCCATGGCAAGACAGGTATTGATTCCGCACTGAAAGCCGGTGTGAAATCGATCGAGCATGGCACTTATCTCGACCGTGAAACAACGGCACTATTTAAGAAACATGATGCTGTGCTGGTCCCGACTGTCCTCGCTGGTATGACCGTTGTGGACTGGGCCGAAAACAAGGATTGGCTGCCGCCTGCTTCAAAGCAGAAAGCTCTTGAGGTTGGACCACAAATGCAAGACATGATGCGCATCGCCCATTCTAATGGCGTGACGATCGCATTTGGCACCGATACCGGTGTTTCAAAGCACGGCGAGAACGCCCGCGAATTCGGATACTTAATCGAGGGCGGCATGTCGGAAATGGAAGCGATTAAATCCGCCACGATCACGGCTGCCAAACATATCGAAATGGGGGACAAGATCGGCAGCCTAACTGTTGGTAAATATGCCGATATCATCGCGGTCGACAGCAGTCCGTTAGAAAATATCGAAGAACTCTATGATGTCGATTTCGTTATGAAGGGCGGCAAAGTCTTCAAGAGTAAGGACTAGGTTTTCCTTTTGGGCCTCAAGAACACCCGGTGGACAACAAGTGCGGCACCGCTCAAGGCGAATAAAAGCGCGAAAAAGGACAACAGCACCAGCCACCAATTGTTGATGTCATCGCGGTCATCATAATCCATGATATGCAGCATCCACATGAAATCAAAAATTCGCCACAGACGGGTCCGAGTTTTTAATAAATCTCCGCTCATCGGCGAAATATAAAGCCGCGTGCGTTCTTTATCGTCATATTTCACCTGCCATACCGGGACCGCACCCCTGTAATCGAGAGGGGCAACATCCAGCTTTGCCAGAGTCTCGACCTGCCCTTTGCCAATATAGTAAATCGCGGCGACACTTCGTACCTGATCAGCATTTATACCCGCCCAGTCTTTCCCGGTTCGGGCATCAATATATTGAATGCCCGCGTCGCCATTTAATACCCAGACCGGTGCATCGATGACGCTGCGCAAGGTCGCGGTTTTCAAGGGGTCATCGCCGTACATTCGCGCCGCTTCTTCAACGGGAATGAGCTGTTCAGCTGAAACCGGAAAAGTCTGCTTGAGGGCAACAAAATCGCCATGCACCTTGTCGATATTGGAAAAGCTCATGAAAAACCCGGAGGCAAACCAGAGAATGATTTGAATGCCCAAGACGAAACCGGCCCATTTGTGGATACGCGTCAGATTGCGCCAAAAAGTTTTTCTTGTTTTCATAAGCGTTTGCTTATCTCTTTTCATGGACGCTGCAAAGGTCTAAGAGGTCGCATGCCTTTGCAAACCCTCACTGTTCTATTGATTGCTGCCCTGATCACGGCGGGAATTTCAGGCATATTCGGCATGGCCGGCGGCATGATTTTCATGGGCGTACTTGCGACCTATCTGGGTGTCGCTGAAGCCATGGTCGTGCACGGTGCTGTTCAGGGTGTGTCCAACTCTTATCGGGGCTGGCTGATCCGCGACAATATCAGGTGGGATATCATTGGCAGAATTGCGCTGGGTGTCATTCCTGCCTTGGCACTTCTGGCGTTCGCTGCGTATGTGCCGTCTAAAGGCGTCTTGTTTCTGGCTCTTGGCCTGTTGCCGGGCTTGTTATGGCTTCCCTATGACAAGTTTTCATTTGATGCGCAAAAGCCAGCCCACGCCATTCTGTGTGGATTTGTCATCACCGGGCTCAATCTTGTCGCCGGGGTCGCCGGTCCGGCCTTCGATATGTTTTTTGTTCGCACCGATATGCCACGCCATGAAATCGTCGCCACGAAGGCGATCACCATGTTTGGCTCACATATGATGAAGATCGTCTATTTCGGCATTCCCATTTTAATCGCAAGTGATCTGTCCGGCCTTCCTCCGCTCTGGTTTTTCCTTGCGGTTATCCCGCTTATCATGATCGGCACTTTTGCCGGCACGCGCATTCTCAAACGCATGAGTGATGTCGGGTTTCGCAAATACACCAAATGGCTTGTGAGTGTCGTCGGGCTTATTTATCTATGGCGGGGTGCCGGCTTGTTGGGTTGGATTTAGCTCGTTTATCAAACAGATTGCAATTTCACACCTGCCCGCCATATTAACAAAAAACGGGGAGTTTAAAATGAAGCTGAAATTCCTATCAATTGCGGCGCTGATCAGTATGGGCGCGCTTTTTTCAACACCTACATCAGCTCAGGATACACCGCTTAGCGCAAAGGCCTCTGATCCTGTTAAAATGGGGTGGATGGTCGGTTCACCGCCTCCCGCAGATAAGACGATCAAGTTTTTGGACGGGAGCTATTTTACCTTCCCGCAAACGCGCTGGTCGTTTTCGCATTTCCGTGAATTTGTACCGACGAAAAACATATCGCGCGGCAATGGCAAACCTTCAAAACTGAAACCCCGATTCGATAAAAATATCGATGCCCTGACATTTTTTCCACAAGGCAGCGAAGAACCGATGAGTTGGGAAGAATCTTTGGCTGCCAATTACACCGACTCCATTTTGGTCATGCACAAAGGCAAGATTATTTACGAAAAATATCTGGGCGTAACTACATCCGAGAAACCACACATGTCCTTCTCGGTTACGAAATCCTATTTCGGAACCATGGTCGCCATGCTCGCCCACGAAGGAAAAGTCGACACCAGCAAACTCATCACTCACTATATTCCAGAACTCAAAAATAGCGGGTTCGGGGATGCCACAGTTCAGCAGTTGATGGATATGACGGTTGGCATTGAATTCATCGAGGACTATGCCGACCCGGAAGCCGATATCTATAAATTTGCCTATGCGGGTGGTTTTTTTCCTGTAGCACATGACTATACGGGCCCGCGTAATTTTTACGATTATCTCGTGACCGTCAAAAAGAAGGGCGAGCACGGCGAGAAGTTTGAGTACCAATCGGTCGATACCGAAATCTTGGGGTGGTTGATCAAGCGCGTGACCGGTGAATCTGCCGAACAAATGCTCAGCGAACGTATTTGGAAAAAGCTCGGTACCGAGCATGACGCATACATTCTAGTGGATTCCATCGGGACAGGTTTTGCGGCCGGTGGGCTGAATACAACCCTACGGGATCATGCGCGTTTCGGTGAAATGATGCGCAATGACGGGCGCTATAACGGCCAACAAATCGTGCCCAAAGCCGTGGTCGATGATATCCGTAAAGGCGCCAGCCAATCTCACTTTGAATATGCGAAATATCATTCAAAAAAAGGTTATAGCTATCACAATCAATGGTGGATTTCACACAATGAAAACGGTGCTTTTACCGCGAGCGGTATTCATGGCCAGACCATTTACATCGATCCTGCCGCCAAAATGGTGATTGTCCGGTTTGCTTCACACCCGGTCGCCACCAACCGGCATATCGACGCGACGTCCCTTCCCGCCTATCAAGCGGTCGCCGATTATTTGATGAAGAAATAATTTTGCTTAAGCAAACTTAGCCTTCGACCGTTTATCAATCCAGGTATAGAGCCCAATTCCGAAAATAGTGAGGCCGGTACCGAGCGCATCAAGCGGGCCGAAAGGCTCACCCAACCAAATGATTGCGAAAAATATAGTGGCCAACGGGCTTAGCATGCCGAACATGGCGACAGCCTGCGCGCCGATACGCCCGAGTGCGATATTAATCAAGAATGACGGAAGTATGGTGGAAAACAATGCGATGGAAAAGCCGAGCATATAAATGCGCGGTGGTAAATCGAGTGCTGTCGCCAATGTACCTGCAGTAGCATTGGTCACCAGGAAATGCGCCAGTACGGCTGTCGCAGCGATCGTCATGGCAACACAGGTAAACAGGGCACCCCCCACCACATCGATCCGGGATTTCGCCAAAAGCTGATACAGGGCAAAAAAGAACGCACAAATCAATACGAAAATGGAGCCCAGCGGGACGTTTTCTCCAACGGCAATATCGCCACCGACAAAAACAACGGCGATCCCCAGATAGGCGATGATGATCGACATCACGCCCCAGAGGCTAATGCGCAAACCAAAGAACAAGGCGCCCAAGATCAAGACGAATGCCGGATACGTAAAGAGTAAGAGCCGTTCAAGCTGGGCTGTAATTAGTTTCAACCCGGCGAAGTCGAGATATGGACATATATAATAACCGATCAACCCGATTGACCCGGCCTTCAACAATGTGCCGAGTTTCGGCAACGGTTTTCCTTGGCGGCGGCGTTGGCGCACGACCCAAAACCCGATGATGAAGTATACCGGAATTGAAAATCCCATACGCAAAGCCATTAAGGTGATGACGTCGAGTTGGTTTTCGACCAACCCTCCGGTGGGCTGATAAGCGAGTTTGATAAAAATCGCTTTCAGGGAGAATAACACCGCTCCAAGGGCCGCCATGAAATAGCCCCATCCCCGTTGTCGGGGGGTAAATGTCGGAGGTTCGGGGTTGACCAGCGGGGCAGCCTGCATGGCGCGAATATTCTGGTTGCTGAATTTCATCGCTTTGTACGGCGGGCCTTGAAAAAATCCTTAAGCAATTGCCCGCATTCATCAGCAAGAATGCCGCTCGTAATGTCAGGTCTGGCATGGCAAGTGGGACTGTCAAAAAACTGCACGCCGTTTTCGACGGCACCGCCCTTTGGATCGGACGCTCCATAGACAAGTCGCCCGATACGGGCATGGGATATCGCCCCGGCACACATCGCGCACGGTTCCAGCGTCACATAGAGCGTTAGCCCACTCAGACGGTAATTCTCTTGCTTGTAAGCCCCGTCACGCAGCGCCAGGATTTCAGCATGGGCAGTCGGGTCACAAATACCGATTGGCGCATTTCCAGCCTTGGCAATGATATCTCCGGAATTCGGGTCAACGAGGACAGCGCCAATCGGCACTTCGCCCCGTGCACTTGCTGCTTGCGCTTCGGCAACACATTGGCGCATAAAGCGCTCATCATTTTCGACAGAGCTCATTCTCTCTGTGTTTCGCGTATCGAGGACAAAATCAAGTGGCATCCAAGCCTGACGATAAAAAAGACGCCCCAAAAGGCGAACGCATCGCCAAAGCCATGGCGCGTGCTGGTGTGGCATCGCGTCGCGAAGCCGAGCGCATGATTGAGGCCGGAAGGGTCGCGGTCAATGGTAAACGGCTCGACACGCCAGCCTTCCTGGTCACACCCAAAGACAAGATTACAGTAGATGGGGCCGGCATTGGCGGCAAGATGCCGCCTCGTCTGTGGCGCTATCACAAACCGGACGGTTTGTTGACAACCCATAGAGACCCGGGCGGTCGTCCGACGGTATTTGAAAACCTGCCGGAAGACCTGCCGCGCGTAATCTCGGTGGGACGATTGGATATGACATCCGAAGGCCTTCTGTTGTTGACCAATGACGGCGAATTAGCACGGATGCTCGAATTGCCGTCCACCGGATGGGCAAGACGTTACCGGGCCCGGGCCTGGGGCAAGACCGATCAATACGCGCTGGATAAGCTCATGAAGGGTGTCGATATTGACGGCATTCCGACCGGACCGATCGAAGCCAAGCTCGACAAACAACAAGGCGACAATGCCTGGATCAGCGTCACGATACGTGAAGGCAAGAACCGCGAAGTGCGGCGGGCTTTGGAAACCCTCAACCTCAAAGTCAACCGCTTGATCCGTTTGTCTTATGGCCCATTTCAATTAGGTGACCTTTTGAAAGGCGGTATTGAAGAAGTGCCGAACCGCATCCTACGTGATCAGGTCGGTCATCTGGTCGAAATTCCCAAAACCCGTCCGGAAGGCCAGATAACAGCCAAGCCGGGTAAGAAGCCCTTTAAAGGCAAGCGCAGCACGAAACAGGTACGTAAACCCAATGGCAAACCGATAACGATAGCAAAACCGAAGCCAAAGCAGAACAATGCCAAATACGGCAAAGAAAAAAGCCGGGAGATATTTGGTAAAGGCAAACCCAAAAAGAAGTTCCCCAAACGAACAAAAACGCGAAAGTAATGGCTTTCTACTTACACATACCTCCTTACCGTCATTACCCCCCTTGTGGGGGTAATCCAACTCTTGCGTTTAATAGACGCGTGTTGGGAGTCGGAAAGGCACAGAGTTGGATTACCGGAACAAGTCCGGTAATGACGACGAGAGGTGGTTCTCAATGAAGGTCGTAGGTGGACATCTCAAAGGGCGAAAGATTGCAGCGCCGTCCGGTCAGAATACACGCCCGACGTCAAATCAGGCCCGGGAAAGTATTTTCAATATCCTGACCCATGCAGACTGGTCGCCGCCGCTTGAAGATGCGCGCATCATCGATATTTTTGCCGGGTCCGGCGCGCTCGGCATCGAAGCTATATCCCGCGGCGCAGCGTTTTGTCTATTCGTAGAGACCGAACCCAAGGCCCGCGCCGCCATTCGGGAAAATGTCGATACGATGGGTCTGGGCGGTGTCACGCGCGTGCATCGCCGCGATGCAACGCGGTTGCGCGTCGAACCGTCGAATATGCGAGGACCGTTCACCCATATTTTCCTGGACCCGCCCTACAATAAGGGCCTTGCCTCTCCGGTTTTACGTAAACTGCAAAGCCAGAACCTGATTTCGGACGACGCGGTAATTGTCTATGAAATGAGCAAGGACGAAGAACCGAACCTGAAACGCTTCACTGTGCACGATACCCGCATATGGGGCGCGGCGAAGGTAGTATTTATGGGATTAGCGCCAAAATTATCTTCTGCCGAATAACCGTTCAATATCGGCCAGTTTGAGCTCCACATAGGTGGGGCGGCCATGGTTGCATTGGCCGGAATGAGGAGTGGCTTCCATCTGCCGTAACAGCGCATTCATTTCTTCCCCGTTGAGGCGACGCCCGGCCCGCACGGATCCATGACAAGCCATGGTGCCGCACACATCTTCGAACCGTTCGTTGAGGGACAGAGTTTGATTGTAATCGCGGAGATCATCGGCAAGATCGCGGATCAGGCCCTGCACATTCATTTCGCCAAGCAATGATGGTGTTTCACGTACCGCGATCGCGCCCACACCGAAGGGTTCAACAATCAAACCCATTTTTTCAAGCTCTTCAGAGCGGGACAAAATGCGCGCCGCATCTTCTTCGCCGAGATCGACGATTTCAGGTATGAGCAGCGCTTGCCGTTCAACCCCTTTGTCGGCCATGGCCGTTTTCATGCGCTCATAAACCAGACGCTCATGGGCGGCGTGCTGGTCAACAATCACCATACCGTCGGCCGTCTGTGCCACAACATAGGTTTCATGCAATTGCGCCCGCGCCGCACCAAGCGGGCGATTGGCGTTGTCACCCATCGGTGCCGGCTCAAATTGTGGCCCCGCATCATAGGGTGCCCCCTGCTCTTCGATTTTGGCCGAGAACCCGTCGATCATCGGCTGCATCTGTGGATCAGGACGGTGCGGCGTCTGATAATTTCCAAATGATGATGTTCGGTACGGCATGGCCCCGCCCGCCTGCACTTTCCCTAAAGCGTAATCAGATACAGTTGTGCTGGCGCGATGACCTGCACCGGCCAGCGCATGACGGAGTGCCCCAACGATAAGGCCGCGTACAGAGGCCGGATCGCGAAAGCGTACTTCCGATTTTGCCGGGTGTACATTGACATCCACATACATAGGATCAAGGTCAAGATACAGCGCAGCCACGGGATGACGACCCCGGGCCAGAAAATCCTGATAGGCGCCGCGTACGGCACCGTGAAGCAGCTTGTCACGCACCGGACGGTTATTGACGAATAGGAATTGATGCGTGGAACTGCCCCGTGCATAAGTTGGCAGTCCCGCGTAGCCGGTCAGTTTTACCCCTTCCCGATCCGCGTCAATGGCCAATGCATTGTTGGAAAAGTCATGTCCAAGGATGTCGGCGAGCCGTTTCAAACGCCCATCTTCATTGTCTTTTTCAGCGATCAAATTCAGTTGGGCGCGCACGCCATTGTGCAGAGAAAACCCGACATCAGCCCGGGCCATGGCCAGGCGTTTGACAATATCGGAAATGGCCAGGCTTTCCGAGCGTTCAGTTTTGAGAAATTTTAGTCGAGCAGGCGTGGCATAGAACAAATCTTTGACATCGACCCGCGTGCCGGACAGGCCAAAGCGCGGGGCCGGTCTTGGTTTTGAAATTTCACCACCCTCTACGGACAACTCCCACGCTTCACCGCTGTCCAATGTCTGTGTTGTGATTTTAAGACGGGCTACAGATCCGATTGATGGTAAAGCTTCGCCCCGGAATCCCATGGTATGAATGTTCAGGAGATCAATATCCGCATCTTCGCCGCCGCCGAGTTTCGATGTGGCGTGGCGTTCGATCGAGAGCTCCAGCTCTTGCCGGTTCATACCTTTGCCGTCGTCACTGACGGTGATGGACGTGCGACCGCCGTTTTCGTGACGGATATCGATTTGCTGCGCCCCGGCATCGAGGGCATTTTCAACCAATTCCTTGATGACGCTGGCCGGGCGTTCAACGACCTCACCGGCAGCGATACGGTTGATCGTATGCTGCGGCAATCGCCGAATCGATATGGTGGGCTCGCTCATGGGAGCACCCTAGCTTTAATTATGGAATGAGACCAGAGAAGGAGGCCTAGAGTCCGGGTAATTTAGCACCACCGGGACGACGGTTGATCTCGACCGGCGCTCCACCTGTCGCGGCTTGGATAGCTTTTTGGCGACGGGCTTCTGAATCAGGGTCCAAAGGTGTTCCGTCCGGCTTATTGGCTGATCCATTATTCCAGAACAGGACGCGATCTGCGAAACCACGGCTTTTGCGTTCAACCGAGTTTTGACCATCAATGATCACTCGAACAGCCGGGTCCGCTTGAGCGCCGCCTGCTTTTGCCATCAAAACTGCCTCGCCTTGGGACGGTTCAGCCGGGTCTATATCCCCGATCAGCGCTTTACGTGCTTCGGCGGTCGCATATTTTTCTTCGACATTGATCTCGCCCGCGCGTGGTGGCCGCAGATTATACTCGGGCGGCACAATAAGTGGCGCTTTTGTCAGAATATTGAACTCATTCGGAGCGTTCTTGGTCACACCCAGCGCACGCGTTGCAGACGCGCATCCGCTGGTGATCAAAGCACTGGCCGCTAAGGCGGTAATAAGAGCGATGCGATTTGACATAATCGATTCCTAATCTTGTTTCGTGCTGTTTAGCCAATTCCAGCGGCTAAGCCAAGTTAACTTATGGTGATCTACTGCGAATTTTTCACGATATCTTTAGCCGCGTTCGCCGCGGCTTTCTCCTGACGACCTTGAATAAACATGCTGATCAACAAGCCAATTACCCCAATTGTAATGGCGCTGTCGGCCACATTGAACACCCATTTAAAGGCATATTCTCCAATACGCACGAAATCGCTCGTGTCGATAAAATCAGTCACGGCGCCAAACAAGGCCCGGTCAATGGCATTTCCGATCGCCCCGCCAATGATCAGCGCGATTGAAAACGATAACAGCTTGTCTTTTTCCTTATTGAGCCAGGTGATCAAAAAGCCCGACATAAGAACCGCGAATATTGTGAAAACAACGCGGGAAAGTTCGGGTGAATTTGAAAACAAGCCAAAGCTAACACCCCGGTTACAGACAAGTGACAAATCAAAGATCGGGCTAAACTCAATGGTCGGGACGCGCGGATCGCCGAGTTCACATACATTCACCGGCACATTAAACTTTTTGATCGCCCATATTTTTGTGAGCTGGTCAAAGCCGACAATCAAGGCCGGGATCAATCCGGCCCATATCCACAATCCTTTGCGGAGCTTAGCCATTGGCGGCATCCCACTCTTGAACCGCATAAGAATCGCGCGGGGTGATGGTTGCGCCTTTGGCCGGTCTGAAATACTTCCAGGACCGTTCGCATTTGGCGAAAGCCGCATCAGAACTGAGAACTGAAATACCGAGTTTATCCGCACCTTTGTCGAAAGACGCCTCGCTGACGATTAAATAGTCCGCGAATGTATCGCTCGGGTCTTCGTTTGAAGGTTCTGACAGCAATCCGAAGCCTTCAATTGCGGCAGCAAGATCGGCATCGTTCCGAGCGACGATGACTTGCGCTTCCAAGGATGAGCGGATTTTACCGTCGGCGCGTAAGGGCTCGATTTCAGCTGTGATTTCATCGCGTAAACTTTGTACACGCTTCATATTAGTCGCAAGCGACTCGTCTTTCCAGCTGTCCGGTGTGTCGGCGAATTCCTGCATATGCACGCTGCCTTTGCTGTCGCCAAAGCGCGCATGCCAGACCTCTTCCATGGTGAAGCATAGGATCGGCGCCAGCCACAAGGTCAGGCGGTTAAACAATTGATCCATGACCGTGCGGCAGGCGCGACGGCGGGCACTGCCCAGCGGATCACAATATAGTGCGTCCTTGCGGATATCGAAATAGAATGCCGAGAGATCATTGGTGCAGAAATTAAACAGGGTCGAAAACACACGTTTATAGTCATGCTCTTTAAGCGATTTGCGTACCTGTACATCCAACTCGGTCAACCGGTGCAAGACCCATTTCTCCAAAGATGGCATATCGGCATATTCAACCGCATCTTCACTATCATACCCGTCCAAAGCCCCGATCATATAACGCAACGTATTGCGCAGTTTGCGGTAGGCATCGACACTGGTTTTGATGATCTCATCGCCAATCCGCAAATCTTCGGTGAAGTCGGAACTGGCCACCCAGAGGCGCATAATGTCGGCGCCGAATTGTTTGGTGATTTGAGCCGGATCAACCGTATTTCCAATAGATTTACTCATTTTGCGGCCATCGTCCGCCATAACAAAGCCGTGAGTCAGCACGCTCTTGTAAGGCGCACGTCCGCGCGTTGCGCAAGATTCAAGCAATGAGCTCTGGAACCAGCCGCGATGCTGGTCCGTGCCTTCCATATAAATGTCGGCAGGCCATGGCAGATCTTCACGTGGCTCCAAGCAAAACGCATGCGTACAGCCGGAATCAAACCAGACGTCAAGAATATCTGTGACCTTGGTCCAGCCTTTGCTGGATACATCACCCATTAAATCTTCAATTGATGTGTCGAACCAGCCATCAACGCCGGTTTTATTGACCGCGTCCAGGATACGGGCATTGATCGCGTCCGCTTCGGGAAGTTCCGTATGCAAACGTCCGGTTTTGTCTTCAACGATCAAGGTGATCGGCACGCCCCAATTGCGCTGCCGCGAAATCAACCAGTCGGGCCGGTCTTCGACCATGGCGCGTAAACGATTTTCCCCGCGCGGTGGGAACCATGTGGTCTCTTTGATCGCCTTTAAGGCCTTCTCCCGCAGCCCGTCTTTGCTCATCGACACAAACCATTGTGGTGTGGCCCGGCGGATCACGGGCGCTTTGGAGCGCCAGCTATGGGCGTCCCGCAACATGGTGATGCCGCGGGCCAGTAAATTACCACTTTCCATCAAGGCTTTTAAAACTTCTGGATTGGCCTTGCCATCCTGCCCGCGTTTTTTACCGCTCGTCCGGATCACGTCGAGACCTTGCAGACGTTCCGGCATGATATCGGTGTAACACCCATCATCATCCAGCGTCATGGGCACAACCGGGTCAATACCCATTCCTTCCAGTTTCATCTGATTGCTGATCCAAACCACATAGTCATCATCACCATGGCTCGGTGCCGTGTGGACGAATCCGGTACCTGCCTCCGCTGTGACATGATCGCCATCAAACAAAGGCACAGGATAATCAAACTTACCGTCAGCCTCTTCCATGTTTTGAAGCGGGTGAGAACAAACGATATCCAATTCAGACGGTTTGACCGTTTCGACCTTGTCCCAAGCTTTGATCTTGGCCGCCTTCATAATGCTTTCCGCCAAGCTATCCGCAACGACGAACTTGTCTCCCGGATCCGCCCAAGGCTTAAACCCGAGTTCTTCCTCGCTTTCCATTTCCGTGACTTCGTAAAGCGAGTAGTCAATGGCATTAGAATAGCTGATCGCCCGATTGGCAGGGATGGTCCAAGGTGTCGTCGTCCAGATCACGATGAATGCGTCTTCAAGCACATCTGATTTGGATGAAGCGATTGGGAATTTCACATAGATTTGGGTCGCGCGTCGGTCTGCATATTCCACTTCGGCTTCTGCCAAGGCGGTGCGCTCAACCGGAGACCACATGACGGGCTTTGATCCGCGGTATAGTTGGCCTGATTTGGCGATTTTCAATAGCTCGCTACAGATGATCGCCTCGGATTCAAATTTCATCGTCATATAGGGATTATCCCAATCCCCGATCACGCCCAGACGCTTGAACTCTTCCCGCTGGATATCTAGCCAGTGTTGGGCGTATTCACGGCAGCGTGCACGAAACTCGCTCGCGGGAACTTCATCTTTGTTTCGCCCTTTTGAACGAAATTCTTCTTCCACCTTCCATTCGATCGGAAGACCGTGACAATCCCACCCCGGCACATAATTTGAATTATACCCCATCATCTGATGCGAACGGGTGATCATGTCCTTGACGATTTTGTTGAGCGCTGTGCCCATATGAATATGGCCATTGGCATAGGGCGGGCCATCATGCAGAACGTAGCTCGGCTTGTCGGCGCTTTGCTTACGCAAGGCATTATACAGATCGATCTTATTCCAATATTCAAGCCATTCCGGCTCTTTTTTAGGCAGTCCGGCTCTCATGGGAAAATCGGTCTTTGGTAAAAATAAAGTCTCGCGATAATCGCGCGATGAATTGGTGTCGGTCATTGGAAATTCTTTTTGTTAAATTTGTTTGCAATCGGCAGCATATTCCCGGCTCTTGTCTCTAAGAAGCCGGGCCCGTAATTCGTATCTGGCCGCTGATGTGTGCAAAAAATTTCATAGACGCGGCCTAACATAGAGAAAGCCATGGGTCTAGCCGTGAGTTTCTAAAACGCTGACCAAGCGGTCAACATCTTCGGGCGTATTGTACAGATGTTGCGTGACCCGCATGGAATCGCCTCGAAATGAGACGAAAACGTTATTTTCTGTCAGTTTTTCCGGCAAACCCGCGGGCATTCCGTTAGGGAAGTTCAGTCCCAGAAAATGCGGACTGCGCAAATGTTCATCCGGCATGGTCAAACCAAGGGTTTGGGCCCGCGTCACCAAGTCTTGATTACGCGTTTTCAGCGTTTCGCTGATGTTTTCGACCCCCCAATCCAATAGTTGTTGTAACGCAACTGCACTGCCCATCAACTGGGCCGGGTTTGATTTCTCTCCCATATCGAAACGGCGCGCGCCTTTTTGAAAATCATCCTGATAGTCAACAAGCCGAGAAAAATCTTCGGATCCTGCCCGGTTCATCCAATTGTGCTCAAGTGGTTCCCCTTTTTGCCAACGGGGCGCCACATACATGTAGCCCAATGTGTATGGTCCCATCAGCCACTTATACCCTGCGGCAATCATAAAATCAGGTTGGACAGCATCAACATCAAATGGCATCGCACCCAAAGATTGGGTCAGGTCTAAAACCAGCTTCGCACCAGCTGCCCGGGCCGCCATTCCAATAACCGGCAAATCAAAATACCCGCCATCCGCCCAATGGGTTGCTGGAATCGCGACGATATCGGTTTGTGAACCAATGGCTTCGAGAACAGCTGCCGTCCAGTCGCCATTTGTTGGTCGGGCAACAATATTGATCCGCCCGCCAGTGTGTTTGGCTTTTTCTTGCCACGGATAGACATGTGACGGAAATTGGTCTTCGACCAGTACGATCTCACCTTCTGGCCGCAAAATCAGATTGTTGGCCGCAATTTGTATGCCGTAGCTGGCAGACGGGACAATAGCGACATCGTCTGCGGTGCCGCCAATAAGTTTAGCAAAAAGGCTTCGTCCCTTTTCTGCGTACGTAAAAAAATCCTCAGATGTGTATGTCCAGGGTTGCTGTTTAAACCGGGTACCTGCCTGCATCGCCTCAACAACTGAATTCATCAACGGAGACATGTAAGCGCAATTTAAGTAAGCGATATCCGCCGGAATCTTAAATTTATCGCGTTGATTGTCGAGGATCATAAAATCCCGAATACGGCGCGCGCGCCGTCGGCGTCCTTTTTCATTTGAACTGTCATTTCATCAAGGCTGTCAAATTTAACGTCGTCACGAATGAAGGTGCGGAACGCCACATCCAATATTTGGCCATATATGTCGGCGTCAAAATTGAAAATATGCATTTCCAACCGATAGTCTTCACCGTCAACCGTGGGGCGTTTCCCGATATATGCAACGCCTGGTCGCCATAGGTTTTCACCGTCCAGCCGACATTCAGCCGCGTAAATGCCACCGCGCGGACGAATGCGGTCGGTGAAATCTATATTGGCCGTTGGGAATCCCAATGTCCGGCCGAGTTGATCACCTTTGACGACTTCTCCGTCAACGATCCAGGGCCGGGACAACATATGGGCCGCAAAAAACACATCCCCATTGCGCAGGGCTTCGCGGATCTCTGTGGATCCGTATTTACCGTAGCTTTGATGGAGGCTGATCGGGACAATCCCTGTGACACCAATTCCAACAGCCTCACAGTGTTTTTTCAAAGATTGATAGTCGCCGCACCGGTCTTTGCCGTATTTGAAGTCGTCCCCGACAATCACATGCCTCGCACCAAGCCCGTCTTTAAGGACAATGTCGACGAATTGTTTGTCGTCCATGGACTTGAGTTCATTATCAAATGGGACTTCATACAGATTGTCGACGCCCATTTCGGAGAGGATTGTCGCGCGGATACGTGGGCTCATAAGTCGGAAAGGTGCCGTATCAGGCCGAAAGAACATGACCGGATGTGGCCTGAAACACGCGATTGCCAGCGGCGCTTTTAGCCCATCCGCAATTTCGGCGGCCTTTTTGATAACGACCTGATGTCCCCGATGCAGACCATCGAAATTGCCAAGCGCGATGACCGCGCCCTGATCGGACTTTTTCAATCCTTTATAATGCTCGAGGATTTTCAAGAGAGACTAGTCTTCAGCTTTTGGGCGTTTCTTGATAACAACGCCAGCATCGCCGCGTAAGATCGGTTTACCCTTCACATAGCACCCGACTTTCATACGCACACGGCCTGTTTTTTCATTGATCTCGGCAACTTCGGCCTTAGCGATAACTTCATCATCGATGAAGGCGGGCCGTCTAAACCGCATGTTTAGCTCGACGAAGATTGCACCCGGTCCCGGCAATTGATTGCCGAGCACGGCAGAGATCAATGAGGCAGACAGTGCCCCATGTGCGATCCGCTTGCCGAACATCGTTGTCGCGGCGAATTCTTCATCCATATGAATTGGATTAAAATCACCAGACAGCTCCGCAAATGTGTCGATTTTTTCTGCCGACACAATCATAGACGTCTCAGCAGACATGCCGACTTCCAGATCCTCCAGATAATAACCCTGCGTTTTAGAATTTTTCATACTCGATCTCTTACTGCGCCTCCTGAGCGAGGCAAAATAGCCTTACCACGCCAAAGACGGAAGCATATATTTAACAAAAATACCATGTTTTCTAAGCAAGTCTTTCACTGCAGGTGCATTGTTTTCATGCACGCCGTCTGCAACAAACAAACAATCATACCCTTCGTTTTGCGCGCCTAGAAGATCGGTATGGATATTGTCGCCCAATGCCAACACTTTTGATTTATCGACTTCATAGCCGGCAATTTCTTTTATCCAGGCACGCGATAATCGGTATATCGGTTTGTGCGGCTTTCCTGCATAAATCACTTCGCCGCCCATATCCTCATAGGATTGGGCCAGCGCGCCACCGCAGTAAATCATCTGATCACCGCGTTTCACGCGGATGTCCGGGTTTGCGCAGACCAGTGGCAATCCAAGTTCACGGGCTTCGCCTAATAATTCGGCATAATCGTCCGGCGTCTCGTTTTCGTCATCAAACAAACCGGTACAGGTAATAAATTTCGCCGATTCCAGGTCCGTGAAGTTAAGATCAAGGTCCGCATACAGGCGATCATCCCGTGCAGGGCCAAGTTTAAACGCCGGGCCGGGTGCGCGGCGCGCCAATTCATCTATCGTGGCGTCACCTGACGTGACAATCGCGTCATAAAACGTATGCGGCACGCCGACTTCGTCAAATTGTGCCGGTATCGCTACGCTGGGTCGGGGTGAATTTGATATCAGAACAATCGGGCCGCGATCGCTGCGAAAGCGTTCGAGAGCCTCGATGGCATCGACAAATGGAACCCGCCCATTATGGACGACGCCCCATATATCGACCAGAAGCGCATCGTATTGATCAGCTATTTGACCGAGGCCGGCAATATCTGTGAAATCTGTCATGGGCGTGAGGTAGTGCTTAACGCCCGATAAATCAATAAACAGTTTGCAGGCAGTCATTCCAACAATTATCCACAATCATATGAATTCGGGGAATGATGATTATTTGCAGCGCCAAGACACACCGGCAAAGCAGATCGGATTGTGGCTGGGATTGATTATTTTCGTCGTCCTGTGTTTGCTGCCAAGCCCAGAAGGGCTGTCTCAGGCAGGCATGTTTACCCTGGCCCTCTTGGCTCTGATGGTGATTTGGTGGGTATCTGAAGCCCTGCCGATAGGCATCACCTCGCTTCTACCCATCGTTATTGCACCACTATTCGGAATTGCGACGCTAGAACAGACCTTGCCGGCTTATGCGCACAAAATCATATTTTTACTGATGGGAGGCTTTATTATCGGCAAATCGATCGTGCGCTGGAACCTGCATGAACGGATCGCGTTGGGCATTCTCTCAAAGGTCGGTACAAAACCTTCTTCTCTCATCGCCGGGTTTATGGTGACCTCAGCACTTTTATCCATGTGGATATCCAACACGGCCACCACGATTATGCTGGTCCCGATTGTCTTATCTGTTGCCGCAGTCTCGACAATGCAGGAGGAGGATAAAAAATCATTCACTTTGGCGGCACTTTTAGGAACGGCCTGGGCGGCATCCATAGGGGGATTGGGCACGCCTATCGGCACTGCACCCAATTTAATCGTCATCGGCTTTTTAGAGGAAATGGGCGACAATAGGTTCAGTTTCCTGAATTGGATGAAATTCGGAATTCCTGTGGTCCTGATTATGGTACCGACCGCATTTTTGGTCCTCACCAAATGGGGGCCAAAATTTGCTCCAGACCCGGATATAAATGCAGCCGCAATGTTTCAAGAACGACTGCAAAACTTAGGCAAAATGAGAACGCCGGAACGCCGGGTTATTGTTGTTTTTTCAACCGTTGCGTTTTTCTGGGTGTTCCGCCGCGCCTTCATACAAGACATTTCAATCCTGGGGGTAGAGCCGTTTGTTGGATTAACCGACCACATAATCGCAATTGCCGGTGCCATCATTCTTTTCATTATTCCATCGGGTTCAAAATCTGAACCAGGAACGCGTCTCCTTGATTGGTCAACAGCTGTCACCATCCCTTGGGATATTTTATTGCTGTTTGGCGGCGGGCTTTCCATGGCAGCCTTGATTAAAATTACCGGCTTATCGGAATGGCTCGGAGGAGAACTAAGCTTTATTACAGACTTTCCGCCCATCGCTATGACCTTCATCCTGGTCGGTTGCGTCATTTTCTTCACGGAACTGACTAGCAATACCGCAACAACTGCCGCCATCATGCCCATCGTTGCGGCTGTCGCTCTTCAAACCGGGGCGGATCCGGCCACTTTGGCCATCCCAATTGCAATGGCCGCCAGTTGTGCCTTTATGCTGCCCATGGCTACGGGTCCAAATGCGGTTATCTTTGGCAGTGGCGAAGTCACCATGGCCCAAATGGCCAAAGCCGGATTTAAGCTTAATTTGATCGGAATCGTCCTTATTACCAGCCTGACATCCATGCTGGCCCAGGCTTTTTTATAGTTCTGATTGATTTCGGACAAAAAACTGCATTTTGATTCCTTGACTCTGCCCGTACCCAACCCTATCTCCCGTCTGTTAGCAGTCGGGGGTAGTGAGTGCTAAAGCTCTAAATCCCGGCTAAACGTCAACGAAATCAGTTTAAGAGACATTCATATGAAATTTCGTCCTCTACATGATCGCGTCCTTGTAAAACGCGTTAAAGAAGAAACTAAAACGGCCGGCGGGATTATCATTCCGGGTACAGCCCAGGAAAAACCATCCGAAGGCAAAGTTGTTGCCGTGGGCCCAGGCACACGCGATAACGACGGCAAATTCACCAAGCTTGATGTCAAAAAAGGCGACGTAGTCCTGTTTGGCAAATGGGGCGGTACAGAAATCACGGTCGACGGCCAAGAGCTGCTGATCATGAAAGAAAGCGACATTATGGGTGTGATCGAGAAGTAACTCGGCGCGCCTTTTTTAATATCTAATTCAATTCTCAATTTAGGAGACTTATTATGGCGGCAAAAGACGTCAAATTCGGTTCAGATGCCCGTGATCGCATGCTTCGCGGCGTCGATACACTGGCCAACGCAGTTAAAACAACACTTGGACCAAAAGGTCGTAACGTTGTTATCGAAAAATCATTCGGTTCCCCACGTTCAACAAAAGACGGCGTGACCGTTGCCAAAGAAATCGAACTTGAAGACAAGTTTGAAAACCTTGGTGCGCAAATGCTTCGCGAAGTTGCTAACAAAACAAATGATGTTGCAGGTGACGGGACGACAACTGCGACTGTTCTGGCTCAAGCGATTGTTCGTGAAGGTCTCAAGCGCGTTGCTGCGGGCATGAATCCAATGGATCTTAAGCGCGGTATCGATAAAGCTTCCGCAGAAGTTGTTGGTGATCTCATCAAGAAGGCGAAAAAGATTTCATCATCAGCTGAAATCGCTCAAGTTGGCACAATCTCAGCCAATGGCGAAGCTGCTATCGGTAAAATGATTGCTGAAGCCATGGGCAAAGTCGGCAATGAAGGTGTGATCACTGTTGAAGAAGGTAAAACTGCTGAAACTGAGCTCGACGTTGTCGAGGGCATGCAGTTCGACCGCGGCTATCTTTCACCTTACTTCATCACAGACGCCGACAAGATGCGTGCTGAAATGGAAGACCCGTACATCCTTCTTAACGAAGGCAAGTTGACAAGCCTGCAGCCAATGCTGCCTATTCTTGAAGCTGTTGTTCAAACCGGTAAGCCGCTTTTGATCATCGCTGAAGACATTGAAGGCGAAGCTTTGGCGACATTGGTTGTCAACAAGCTTCGTGGTGGTTTGAAAATCGCAGCTGTCAAAGCTCCTGGCTTTGGCGATCGTCGTAAAGCTATGCTTGAAGACCTTGCTATCCTCACAGGTGGTACGGTGATCTCTGAAGATCTCGGCATCAAGCTGGAAACAGTTACGCTTCCAATGTTGGGACGTGCTAAATCTGTAACGATCACCAAAGATGACACAACTGTTGTTGACGGTTCAGGTAAAGCCAAAGACATCAAAGCCCGCGTTGCTCAAATCCGCAAACAGGCTGAAGACACATCTTCTGACTATGACCGCGAAAAGCTGCAAGAGCGTTTGGCTAAATTGTCAGGCGGTGTTGCTGTGATCAAAGTCGGTGGCTCAACAGAGATCGAAGTGAAAGAACGCAAAGACCGCGTTGATGACGCTTTGAACGCGACACGCGCGGCCGTTGAAGAAGGTATCGTCCCTGGTGGTGGCACAGCCCTTCTACGTGCGTCACGCTTTATCAATGTCAAAGGTGTCAATGATGATGAGCAAGCCGGTATCGAAATCGTCAAAGCGGCGCTTTCTTACCCAGCCCGTCAAATTGCCGAGAACGCAGGCTGTGAAGGTTCTGTTGTCGTTGGCAATATCATCGCTGAAAACAAAGCCAATTACGGTTTTGACGCTCAGAAAGAAAAATATGTCGACATGGTCAAAGCCGGTATCATTGATCCGGTTAAAGTTGTCCGCACAGCTCTTGAAGATGCCGGCTCAGTTGCAGGTATGATCCTGACAACAGAAGCCGCTATCGTCGAAGCGCCAAAGAAAGATGCTCCTGCTATGCCTGACATGGGCGGCATGGGCGGCATGGGAGGCATGGGCGGCATGATGTAAGCTTTGCTTACTTAACCGCTCAGCACTCTTGCTGAAAAAAGAACCGCCGTGGATGACCTCCGCGGCGGTTTAAGTTTGGGAACGAGGTGTTAGGCCTTGCCGATTTAACGGGTTTTGTTTTTCAAAAATTTGGCAGTTCTAATTTTTCGGTCTTTGATCCGTCTGACCGGGAGTGCCGCATATGCTTGATCAACTTTCGGATGATCGACTTGCCAGACAAATTCTTTAACCGTGCGCCGTACGCACCGATCAAATCGCAGTTTCGATTTTGTCGCGAAAGAATGGCTGAACTCGTATTGGCACAAATCCTCTGCCACATCATACAAACGGTGATAAACGCGTTCGGCACCAGCGGCTGTTTCAAGTTCAGCCTTGTTGAACCGCACTTCAAAATCTTTGGCTTGCGAGCCTGTCGCGGTAGTTAAACTTAAAAGAATTGCACCAATTGCTATAGCGATTTGTTGGATTTTCATTTTTCATTCTCCTGTTCGAAGTGGGCTGAATTGCCCGCTGGAGGAAAGATGAAATAAATAATCCGGGATTAGAATCGCATTTGTTTCATTGGCCCTATGAGAAAAATTCTAACGCCCGGTTAATCGGGCTTTTTCGCCTGTTCACGCAACCAATTAATCACATCACGAACTATAGGTTGGTTGTCCGCATTCGGTGCATGAGTAATATAATAGGTTTGCTCCCAATCTAGTCGATCCCGGCAAAAGGCGACAAGACTTCCATTCTTTATATGTTTCCGCGCGATGAGCTCCGGAATGAGCGCTAACCCTTGTCCGGACCGCGCTGCGCTGATCGCCACAACGAAGTCTTCGATTATAAATGGTGAAGGTGCGTGCTCGATTATGTCGATACCTATTTTCTCTCCCCAGGCACGCCATTCATTGTTTGAAAATACTTGAATTCTGCGGCTTCCATTCATGAAGGATTTTAATTCCAAATCACCCCGTTTCACGAATAATTCAGGTGAACACACAGGAATAAGTTCACCTGGGACAAGCTCGGTGGCAACAACATCGTCCCAGCCGCCAGGCCCATATCTAACGCTTAAATCGAGCTCTTCGCGGGCAAAATCCACTAACCTGTTCGAAGTCAGGATCTCAAGGCTAATATGAGGGCAATCGCGTTCAAAATCATCCAATCTTGGAACAAGAAATTCGGCAGCAAACGATCCGAGCGTCGATAGTCGGCACACATTTGAACGCGGGGACCGCCGCGAGTACCTTTCAAACGATTGTTCCAAGAGTTGAAATGCCGGCGCGACAGACAATCGCAGCATTCTGCCTTCATCTGTCAGGGCCAACCCGCCCGGCAATCGTTCAAATAGTTTCGAACCTATATAATCTTCAAGCAAAAGAATTTGTTTGCTGATCGCCCCTTGGGTCACCCCGGCTTCTTCAGCTGCTCTTGAAAAATTGAGGTGCCGGGCCGCAATTTCAAATGCGCGGATAGAATTTAAGGGAGGGAGTGGTCTTGCCATACCTTCCTTGTATCAGATTTAAATCCTTGCTTCGAGACGATTAATCATAGTGGCCATGAATATTATTCGTTGGACGCCAGATAGGCTTTCTTCGACAGCGTTCTGGCGATCCTGAAGCCATAATCGTCATACCGATAATCTGTTGTATAGCGTTGCCGTTGCGCAACACGGATATCGTCCGGGCGGTTTACCCAGGATCCGCCCTTCATCACGCGATAATTGCAGTCTCCGCTTGTACGAGGTTTGCCATTTTTGGCATTTCCAACATGGGTGTCATTCCAACAATCTTGCGTCCACTCCCAGGCATTTCCGTGCAAATCATGCAGTCCGTAAGGATTGGCGCTATAGCTTCCGACTTCAACGGTTTGGCGTCGATAGGGGCCAAGCGGGCTACCCTGGTAACTTTTTTGTCCATTGAAGTTAGCTTGTTGGGTCGTAATCATATGACCTGTTGAAAACGGAGAGCTCGTACCAGCGCGCGCGATATATTCCCATTCGGCTTCAGACAAAAGGCGGTATTTAAGTCCCGTTTTTTTATTGAGCCATTTGATATAACTCTGGGCGTCATTCCAACTGATATTGACCACAGGGCGTTTACCGCGCCCCCACCCGACATCGCTGGGACGATAGCCATTGCAGCCTCCACTGGCGACGCATTTATCCCAATCGGCAAATGTGACTTCGTATTTCCCGACCTCGAATGTGTAATCGATTGATACCGTTTGCACGGGCCCTTCTGTACGTTCGCGTCGAGCTTCGTGAATGGGCGACCCCATTTGAAACTGTCCCGGATAAATAGTCACCATATTAAGACGAGAAGGAGATTTTTTGTCTAAAATCTGATGTCGATCAATTGATACGACTTGCGTTCTTTCTGAATTGGATTGCGCAAATGAAGTGCCGCCACATCCGGCTAGAAGACCGAGAACGATTACGCCCCTATTCACCCTAAATTCCATGAATTCCCCCATTTTTTTGTGTGTGAGGAATTTATAGTCGCGCGGGGCAGACGTTTTTAGTTACAAACGAAATCAGAATTAACAGAGTCTTTAACTTTCGCTTCCGCATAAAAAAACCGCCTGAGACACTCAGGCGGTTCGATTTCATCGTTATAAATTCAATCAATCGTAACGGTCTACGCGTGTTTGAGAGCGTATATCGTTAAGCTGTTTTGCCGTTGCAACCCGTTCTTCATCCCATTTTGCGCGGGTTTTACAGATTTTTGAGCGACGCAAGCGCGTTGACGTCTTGACACTCTTTTTGCAAATCACATCGTCCGGGTTGCGAAGTTTTGATTTCTGTGCGGTTTTTTTCGTTTCTTTTTCTTTTGCCTGGGTAACAACAGCGCTGTCCTTAGCTGCAGCGACTGTATCAATCGGGCTTTCCTGTGCTATGGCCTGAACCCCGGAAAGCATCAACGCACCTGTGCAGACCGTCGCAATCAATAATTTTTTCGCCATTTTCTCGTCCTCCATAAACAGTTGTTGTTTACGACATTAGACGAATTGATCGTATTAGCAATATCCGGCTGCATCAATATAATTGGTTTTAATCTATTTTCAGGCTGGTCGGAATGCCGGCAATTGCAAATTGATCTTCAAGAAATACGATTTTCTCAAGCGCGACCCCGTATTCGCTGCGAATGGAAACAGGGGCACCAGGGCGTTCAGCGCGTAAGACTTCAACACGCGATGGAACCGCTGAAACGTCCAAAGTCTGTCCATCCACCAATGCGGAACCATCTGCGTAAACATAAACCCCTATAGTTGTTAATCCAACATCAAAGGAATTGGACGGCGGGGTTTGACGCAGGTCCAATCCTTTTTCATTTAAGAAAACGGCGCTGACAATGAAAAAGATCAACATAATGAAGACGATGTCGAGCATTGGTGTCATGTCCACGCCGGCATCCAGTTTTGAACTCAATCGACGACGTTTTGAAACCATGTTGCATGCCCTCCCTTATATATGTTTTGTTATAACATAATAATATAAAGAAGCAAGAGAATTGTATATGATAATCAGCTTTTACAGATAAATACTGTGATATTAAATTGCGCGTTACCGGCCAAGAATTTCGCGGAGCAAGGCACCTGCTTCTGCGCTTTGCCAGTTTACTTCACCGGGTATTCGTGCAATTTCCCGGCCATCTTTTCCATAAAAAATACTGATTGGCAGGCCAGCCACACCCACATCCGACGCCAGTCCGAGGGTATTGTCGTGGTAAAATTGCAAATGATGAATATTTTTTGACTTCAGAAAGCTCTCCACATCGACGGCCTGCATATCCTGGCTTATCGCCACAACTTCAAATTTTTCTCCACCATGTTCATTTTGCAACTGATCCAAGCTCGGAATTTCCGCCACACACGGCGGGCACCATGTCGCCCACACATTCAAAAGTATTGTTTTGCCGCGAAAAGCCGAAAGATCGAGATCGACGCCATCGGGGCCTTTAAACTTCCGCCTTGGTTGAGATGGCGGATTATCCATTACGACCAGTTTTCGCAAACTGCCCTCGGCAAATCGCTCAAGATTATTTTTTGGCACACTGAACGTTTGCAATATGACATAAGCCAAGGCTAAAAGTCCGGTAACGAACATTACCCGGAGCGCAAGTTGCAATCCTTTGTGGGGTTTTATCGGGAGTTGAGGGTCAGTCATGAGTAAAAAACCAAAGGGTCAAAGTATGTGGGGCGGTCGTTTTTCTGACAAACCCTCTGACATAATGCAAGCGATCAATGTCTCCATCGGCTTTGATAGTCGATTCGCCGCACAAGACATCCGCGGATCACAAGTACATGCAAATATGCTGGCGGCCCAAAAAATCATCACGAAAAAAGACAATGCGTCTATTCAAAAAGGCCTGAAGCAAATCGCAAGCGAGATCGAGGCAGGAACCTTCCCCTTCCGCGATGAATATGAAGATATTCACCTCAATATTGAAGCGCGATTAAAAGAGATAATCGGCGACGCATCTGGTCGCTTGCATACAGCGCGTTCACGTAACGACCAGGTGGCCACGGATTTTCGGTTGTGGGTCAGGGACGCGCTCGATGGTTTTGACGCGCAATTCGTTAAGCTCCAAAAGGTGCTGTTAAAGCAGGCTGAACAAAACAGCGACACGCTCATGCCCGGCTTCACTCATTTGCAATCGGCGCAACCCGTTACCTTCGGTCACCATATGCTGGCATATCTTGAAATGTTTGCTCGCGACCGCGCACGGTTTGCAGACTGCCGCAAGCGTCTAAATGAATGCCCGCTGGGCGCCGCAGCTCTCGCAGGGACACCCTACCCAATTGACCGCAAAGCCACTGCGTCAGGGTTAGGGTTTGAGCGTCCGCTCGCCAATTCACTGGATGCAGTTTCTGCTCGGGATTTTGCATTGGAAGCATTATCGGCAGCGAGCATATGTGCGACACATCTTTCACGGCTGGCGGAGGAAATTGTTATTTGGACGTCAGCGCAGTTCAATTTTGTCAGCCTATCCGACAAGTTCACGACCGGAAGTTCCATCATGCCACAAAAGAGGAATCCGGACGCTGCCGAGCTTGTCCGGGCAAAAGTCGGCCGGATCGTTGGCGCGTCAAATGCATTGACCATTGTCATGAAAGGGCTGCCGCTCGCTTACTCCAAAGACATGCAGGAAGATAAAGAACCCGTGTTCGATGCTTTCGATGCCCTTGATCTTGCTTTGGCCGCAATGACAGGCATGATCGCCGATCTTAAACCCAACAAAAAAGTTCTGGCTGCCGCGGCCGGCGCCGCATTCTCGACGGCTACTGATTTGGCGGATTGGCTGGTTCGGGAGCTTGGCATGCCATTTCGAGATGCGCACCATGTCACGGGTGCCATTGTGGCGATTGCCGAAAAGCACGGGAAGGCCTTACACGAGCTCGACCTCAATGATATGAAAAACATTGATAAACGCATTACTGACGGTGTTTATTCTGTATTAAGCCCGAAAGCGTCTGTCGCCAGCCGCCGCTCGTATGGAGGGACCGCGCCGGTTAATGTACGAAAACAAATCAGACGATGGAAATCGCGGTTAAAATAATTCCTTATCCTTATGTGTTTTTAATGATTTTGTTGTCCGCTTTCACCCTTTAAACACCTATAAGGAATTATGGACTCGGAAACTCAACAAAAAGCTCCGATAAAACTCGGCAAAAAAGCACGAGCCCTCGCCCGCCGGGCGCATGGGCATTTGTTGTGGGAATGCTACGCTCCTGTCTTGGCCTTGGGCGTACTGCTTCTGACCATATTTATCATCGGCGCCGCAGGCGGTATCTGGCAACGGATAGGTGATCCTTGGCGACTCATCGCATTGATCATCGCTGTCGGCTTTTTATCCCGCAGTATTTTCAGAGCCCAAAGGAAACTAGCACCAACCCGGTCACAGGCATTGCGACGGGTTGAAGAGGATTCGGGACTGTCACACCGGCCATTCGATGCCATCGTCGATACACAAGCCACTACAGATGTGGAAAGCAAGGCGTGGCGCACACACGTCTCGCAGGCCAATGACAAAGTCGACAATGCATCAAAATCGAAACTTCGACCTGTTCTCGCCCCGCTCGACAAATATTACGTCCGATTTATCGCCCCTTGCGCTCTGGTACTGGCCTTAATGGTCGGGGCTGGCGACAATTATGAAAGGCTCCGAGCCAGTTTCATGCCGGTCTGGCAGCCCGGAATATCTGCTGACACCGCAAGATATGAAGCCTGGATAGATCCACCGGAATATACGGGCCGGCCGCCAAGTTACTTCAAAGGAAAGTCGGATTTGACCGCGCCCGAAGGATCTGAGTTGGTCGCTCGCATTTCCGGCGTCAAAAGAGCACCACGACTAATCGTTCAGGACGGAAAACGAACCCGCCGTATCACCCCCAAACGGTTGGGGCCCAATAGCTTTGAAGCCCGGTTGTTTGTTTCTAAGACGGTACAAGCAAGTTATCGCATTGGCACCGCAACCAAAATATGGACGGTCAACATCCAACAAGATACGCATCCGAAGATTGAATTTGAGGAACCGCCTAAAGCAGGTAAACGCGATAAATTGATCTTCACCTATAACCTCACAGACGATTTCGGTGTTGAATCTTTGTCACTGGTGATGGCATTGGAAGAATCCCCGGATGAAAAAGATTTGGTTGATATTTCACTGCCCGGGGCCAGCGTCAGGCAAGCAGAGAAAGAACCTGCCAGTGCCGATTTAACCAAACACAAATGGGCGGGAAAACAGGTCGTCGGCTATCTCAGTGCCGTAGACGGCAAGAAACAAGTGGGCACATCCAATACCGCAGTTTTTGTGGTTCCTGATAAAATTTTTGTTGAGCCGCTTGCGAAATCCGTTGCGGAGCACCGGACACTCATGTTGAGCGGAACGGCTCCCTACCAACCGCTTAAAGTGGAAGAATTCAAGGAACCAAATGTTCCAGTGTTTGCTGTTGACCGACCGGACTACACGATTGAACGCGCACCCGCCGAAATACAACGGGCTGCCCTGTTGATCGAGGCTGCAACGGACAAACCCGTAGGTATCTTTGAAGATCCAACTGTGTATATGGGACTGCGCAATGTTTACCGCCGTCTGCAAACGGCAAGGGATCAGGATGCACTCAATGGCATTCCGGAAGACCTATGGAAAATCGCCTTACGCGCGGAATTTGGTATTTTGGGCGACGCGCTTGCGGATATGCAAGCGGCTGAACGGGCGCTCAACAATGCGATGGCACGGCGGGCACCACAACGCGAAATCGATGCCCTATTTGAACGATACAACAACGCGGTTGATCGCTATATGGAAGAATTGATGAAAAAGGCCATCGAGGAAGCCAAGAAAAACGCTGGCGGAGATCAACAAGGCGGCGGCGGTGAAGGCATCAATAATGACGAAATCCAAGCTCTTTTAGATGCCATCGAAGAAGCGAACCAAAATGGTGACACCGTAACAGCCCGCAAATTATTGGCCAAGCTGGCGCAATTACTGGAGAACATGCAAATTCAACTGGCTCAAGGCGGTGGCGGTTCCGGAGAAGGCGTTGGCGACGGTATGAGTGAAGAACTTAAAGAGGCCCTGGAAGAATTAAACGAATTATTGGGTGAACAGAGGCAGCTTCGTGACGAAACCCAAGAGGCGCAACGGGGGCAACAATCGCAAGACGGGCAAAGCGGGCAGCAAAATCAGCCCGGTGAGGGACAACAAGGCGGCGAACAAGGTAGTGAACAAAGCCGGGGACCTCAATCCGGTGAAGCGTTGGCCGAAAGCCAGGAAAGCCTGCGCGAACTTTTAGAAAAACTCGAAGAAGGCGCTGGAAAAGAACTATTGGAACGGCAGGGTGCCGGCGGTGGTGCTGGAGAAGATACGGAAGACGGTGAAGGCGGCGGTGGAGACCGGATCGATGAAGCGCTTGAGGATGCTAAACGCGGTATGCGGCAAAGTGAGGAAGCACTCAAAAATTCCGAGTTTTATGCCGCCGGCGAAGCTCAGTCCGAAGCAATTGAAGCCCTGCGTCAATTGGGGGAGGAACTATACGCCGAAGAAGCCAAACGCATGGGTGAGCAAAATGCGGAAGGGCGTCAAAGTGGCGACGGCGACGGTTCTGATCCATTTGGCCGCGAGAACGACGGAAACGGGGTCGGTGATGAAGTTGAAGTTCCTGACATAGATGACCGTCAGCGCGCGCGGGATCTGCTGGAAGAACTCCGTCGTCGGTCAGGCGAACAGGATAGAGATAAAATTGAACGTGATTATCTGGACCGGCTTTTAGAACGCTTTTAAAAGCAATCTATTTTGCTGCAAGGTGGGCACGGACGACGGTATTTGCCAATTCATCAATAAAAACTGGAACCAGTTTTGTCGCGTCAATCGGCGGGTTTGGGTATTGGCCTGAAAAGGTCTGGGTTTCCCCTTTTTGCAATTTCGTTTTTGGCGGTTCAATTGCCCAGGTCGCGATAACCTCGTCATTGTCATTCTTAAACTTTATTTGCACCATCGGTACATCTCGGGTTTGAACATCATAATTTTCAATTTCACCTTCAACGAAGAGAACGGGCGTTCCATCAACATCTCCATATTCGGTGCGAATATTCTGAATGATCAATCCGGTATTTGAAGCTTCGATCCCGAATGCTGAATACACGCTTCTGGTTCCCGGAAACTTTTCGACGATCTGAGCCCGAAACAACCAGGCCAAAAAGGCTGCCAGCGCTATGATGGTGAGCGTCGTCAACCAGATCATCCCGACACCGAGTAAACGACGTCTGGCTTTTTTTTGTTCAGCTTTGTCTCTGATCACCGCATGTGGTTCGTTAGAGGGTTCGGTGCCGTGCTCATGGTCGTCAAATTCAACTGACGCGGTCACTTCTGGTTCTTGCTCTTCATAGCTTTCAACCGCTGCATCAGAGTTTTTGATCTCATTTAAGCTCAAAATATCAGGGTCAGCTGACGCGAACCATGTAACCGAACATTGCGAACAGCGAACGGTTCGCCCATTAGGACCAATAGCATCGGATTTAACTGAAAATCGTGTGGCACATTCTGGGCAGGTAAGTATCATTATCATTCCGATTCGTTTGTGCTAAGAACGTGCCGATTCACAAAAAAAAAGTCCAGTCTTTATGAGCTCCCATCCGCTTTCCACACAGCCCGAAGATGAAGACAGCATTCGGTTTGAACATGTGGGCATGCGCTATGGGCGTGGTGAAGAAGTCCTCAACGATGTCAGCTTCACTTTGAAAAAAGGCTCAATGAACTTCCTCACCGGACCAAGCGGAGCAGGAAAATCGAGTCTCTTGAAGCTCATGTATTTAAATATGCGCCCTTCCCGGGGCCTGATTACTTTATTTGGTCAGGATACATCACAAATCGACATTGGCGCTATTCCGGTTCTCAAACGACGCATGGGTGTTGTGTTGCAAGATTTCAGATTGATTCAACACTTAAACGTTTTCGAAAACGTCGCCCTTCCATTGCGGGTGGCTGGGGTGAAGCGTGATGCCTATCAGGAAAACGTAGTCAGTCTGTTAAAGTGGGTTGGTTTGGGCGACCGTATGCGCGCCCTGCCACCGACGCTTTCCGGTGGCGAAAAACAACGCGCCGCTATCGCTCGAGCCGTGATTTCCAAACCCGAAATCTTGATCGCCGACGAACCAACCGGAAACGTGGATATGGAGATCGGAAAGCGGTTAATCAGGCTTTTCTCTGAATTAAACCGATTGGGCACAACAGTGATCATTGCAACGCATGATCTCTCTCTAATCCCAAGTGGCGCCACCCATATGACATTAAACAACGGTGTTTTGACCATACCAGAAAACGACAACGGTTCAGGAGCTGCGAATGTCTGAGACCGACAACTGGGACAAGGCCCAACCGCTCCTGCCTGCCAATAGCCCACAAGATCGCCCCATGTTTATCATTTTGATGATCTTGGCATTTCTTGCTACGTTGTCCCTTCTGAGCATAAAATCAAGCTTTTCAACGGCGAAATCCTGGCAGGCGGAACTGCAAAACACACTGACTGTTCAAGTTATTCCGACCGTCGAAATACCGGACGCCGCGGAGCAAGTGAAATCCATTCTGGAGAACAAGCCGGATGTAATATCTATAGCTGAACTCGACCCGGAATATTCAGCGTCATTGTTGGCGCCCTGGCTTGGCGAAACGCCATTACCGGACGATATCCAACTGCCGGCCCTGTTGAGTGTTTCGACCCTGCCCGGTCAAGAATTCGACATAGATGTACTTGAAACTGAATTCAACCAAGCCGGGTTGAATGCCAGCGTTGATAACCACCAACAATGGAGCACCGATTTCAAAAAGTCGGTTCTAGCCGTTCAAACACTGGCAATACTGGCATTCATCTTGATTTTTACAGCGATAGCGACGGCGATTGTTTTTGCCACTCGTGCAGGCCTTTCTGGGCGAAGAATGCTGATCGACGTATTGCATCAAATTGGAGCAGCTCCGGATTATACCGCAAAACTATTTAGCCGACGCTTCGCGCTGTCTGGGTTTAAAGCCGGGCTGTTCGGCGCAATCGCCGCCCTGATCATTTTGTTTTTTCTGGGTTTGATAACTGCCGGGGCTGTTGGCAGCATGAAGTTTATTCCCGATATTAAATCGGGCCCCGCTAACATTTTACTGGCAGCCTTGATCCCCGTGGTGATGGCGGGAATTGCCGGGCTGTCAGCCTGGCGAACAGTTCTAAAAACATTATTCGATGAAGTTTACCCGTGACGGCAAGTCAGCGGGAATCGAAATCTCCGACAAAACGTCAAGTTTTTGGCGCATTATTTAAGCTGTCTCAGTTTCTGATCTCTTTTGCTTTTTTTCTCATTTTATTTGGCTTTATCTTTTTTGTTTTTATCATCTCCCGAGCCGCACCACCTGACCCCGTCCCGAAAGCCGACGGCATCGTTGTATTAACAGGAACCGGTGGCGGTCGCCTTGAGACCGGTGCGGATTTACTGAAACGAGATCTCGGGGAACAATTGCTGATCACCGGTGTCAATAAATCAATCTCCGCAGATGAGATCCAATCAATTCTCCAACTTTCGGATGAAATGTTTAGCTGTTGCGTTACACTGGACTACGAAGCTGAAAACACGTTTGAAAACGGTAAGGAAACGGCGAATTGGGCCGGAGCCCTCGCTTATGAATCCATTTTACTGGTCACTTCGTCCTATCATATGCCCCGCGCTCAAATCGAAATTTCAACGGCAATGGAAGGCATCCGTATTATTCCGTATCCGGTGCCTTTAGAGCAAAAAATAGATACGCCGTGGTGGGGAGGCGCAGAAAAGTGGAAAGGGTTGGCGCGAGAGTATGGTAAGCTCTTGGTGACCTATGCCCGCGAACCGGGCAAGCGCCCTAAATCCAAAACCCCAATCCCGGAAAGCGAAAAGACGCCATGATTAGAAAAGTGTTCAGCATCCCCGGACTAATTACTCTGACTCTCTTGCTCATCATCGCTTATTTGGGCTTGTGGGTTTATTTGCGTTCAACTGTAGCATCTGGCGTAGCAAGCTACATTTCCGAGCTGAAAATGGAAGGGTACCAGGTCGAGCATGGCGGGCTATCAATAAAAGGCTTTCCGTTCTCTATCAATGCGCAAACACCAAACCTGACCATTCAAACAGCACCCAATACAAGCGCAGGTGCGTCCGGATTATGGTCGTTCCAAACCAATCAAGTCGACATGTTTACACCGACCCTGACACCGCTTTCCTGGTCAATACGCCATGGCGGAACATTGGCGGTGAATTCAGTCGTAAGTTCGTTTGATGTGTCTCCTGCCGACATTGACGCGGATGTCGCATATAGTTTCACAGGTCGGTTAAAGTCTTTTCGTGCAGATCTAAAAGAGACAGTAATCCTCAGCCGATCTGGCGAAACGCCTGCGATTCTTGGCCTCAAAAAGGCAAAGACAGAAATTGAAGTGAACAACGACATCGCGTCAGTTGAAGTGCACGCCGATGACGTCATCCTTTCTCCCCAGTTGCTCGGGGATGCCATGACAGTTCTAGGTCAGAATTTGAACACGTTCGCTTTGAAAGGTGAAATCGAGAACTGGTCATTGTTGGAAACTGAGGGACTTGATATTTGGCTCCAAAGCCCGGCGAAAATAAAAAGCGATGTTTGGACTTTAAAGTGGGGTAATTTGGATCTTGTCGGCAGTTGTGATCTTGGTTTTCAAAATAGACTGCCCGAAGGCGTGATCGGGTTTCGCGTCAAAAATATTGAAGCTCTGCTAAATAGTCTGACCCAACTGGGCATGCTAGACAGCAATTTCGCCAGTCAAATCGAAGCGGTCGCAAATACGATGGACTCCGATACAGATGGTCGAAAGCTGATCGAAATAACGATTCGTGATGGGGTCATAAAATACGGATTTTTTACGCTTTATCGTCTCTAGTCTTCGCTCAGATGATCGCGTCCAAAATTCGGCTCGGCGCTATCCTGGCCTGCATCGATAATACGTTTTCGGATATCACGGGTTTTCGTAAACTCGTTGAGCAATGAATCGCCATCGCTCCACCTTATGGCACGCTTTAGCGCCGTTAAATCTTCAATATACCGGCCAAGAACTTCCAAAACCCCTTCTCTGTTGCCAAGGAATACGTCGCGCCACATTTCGGGGTTGGACGCGGCAATACGGGTAAAATCACGGAAACCACCCGCGCTGTATTTTACAACCTCATTGCGGGTGACAGTCTCCATGTCTGTGGCAGTCCCAACCAAAGCATAAGCGATTAAATGCGGGAGATGTGAGGTCGTCGCCAAAACCAGATCATGACGTTTCGCGTCCATAAATGCGACTTCACTCCCCAGTGCTTCCCAGAATTGTTTGAGTTTTTTCGCTTCCGCACTTTTCTCGTCTGTGGGCGTCAAAATACACCAACGATCTTTGAAGAGTGTGGCAAATCCAGCCGCCGGTCCAGAATGCTCGGTGCCGGCGATGGGATGCCCGCCGATAAAAATAACTTCATCGCTCAGCGCTGCTTCGACTGCGTCAATAATACTTTCCTTCACGGAGCCGGCATCAGTAACAATGGTTCCGGGTTGAACATATGAACTAATTGATTTTGCGGCGTCTCCCATACGTCCGGGTGGCACGGCTAAAATGATAAGATCTGCTTGTGACACGCAATCGCTTAAATCATCAGGAACTTCATCCCCAACTTTTAATTGGGTAAGTTCGGAGCGCACCGTTTTGTCCGCATCGTAGATGATTGTTTTTTTACACGCTTGAAAGGTCTGAGCGGCGCGCGCAAGTGACGATCCGATCAGGCCGCCCCCGATGATCAAGACGGTGTCAAACACTGGATTAATTGTCATGAGGATACTTTTATTGGATTGGGCAGGACGCCAATGATTTTTACTGTTTTAAATTGGCGTTTAAGGTCGGCAATAGACTCGTCTTCATCCGATATATATTGAGGAATACTGTACAGCGTGTGGGATTTCATTTCGGCTCGCAGCCTTGCCGTCAGATCGACACTCTCGAATACCTTTTGCGGACTTTGAACTGGGCCCAAATCGCCAGCCTCGACATAAATCAGTGTTTGATCCGAGCCCGATGGTAAACGGGCAGCCTTGGAAACCGCGACTGCGGTTGGCCATGACCAATTCCCGATGCGCGGTAGAGCCGCCAAAATATTCATATTTGATGCTGCACCGGTAGGATTCAGTGCGGTCCACCAATTGTTCATGCCGCCGGGAGCCGGCAATATTGCCACCCCCTCTGCGTCAGCATGGGCAGCGGCCAGTGCATGGCTGGCTGTAGGGTAATTCTTGATCGGGATTGAGGCACCGAACCTATCTCGGACCATTTTTCCATTTGCCATTGGATCACCGACCAATCCGATATGCAAACAGATCGGCCCTTGAAGGCTCAGACTCGCACTCGTGAGTTCGGCCCAAATATGGGAAACCAGATCAGGCGATGTCCCCTTTGCCAATTCCGCCAAATGACGAACGTGCGACTCCTCTCGGGATGGTCGCCAGACGTCGACACCGGATTTGGCCCGGCGCACAGCCTGCGCCAATTCCATGCGTTCAGCGATCAAGTCCAAAAGGGCCGTATCGACCCGGTCGATCTCCGTGCGAATATCGGACATGGACAATTTGTTTTTCTCAGTCACCAGCATGTCCTGATTTGGATTTTGAATTCACCACTTTTCCCGGAACTCCCAATGCGCCGCCCCCTGCAAATGTCGGCCGCAATATCCTTTTGTGTGCCCGACGCTCATGACCCGCATACAACCGCTTAACCGCTTCCACAAGAACTAGTCCGGAAAATCCGGGCCACACAGTTTCGCCAAACTTTTCCAATGTACGGGTCATACGTGGGCCACTGAACATTTTAAGCGGCGGAGTGTAGAGAGCGCCAGAGCGCACGAGAGGTACGAATTGTGCGCTTTTCAGTCTGTCGCTCAACTGTCCACGACTGAAAGGTTGTCCAGCTCCAAATGGCGTATTGTCACTTCGTGCCCACATGCCTGCGCGCGCGGCCGCAATAATCACGATCCGCCCCTCAGGTTTCATGACGCGCCACAGCTCCGCCAACAAACTTGCTAAATCAGGGGTTTCTTCCAACCCGTGGGCCACAAGTACACGGTCAAAAGTTGCGGGTGCGAACGGCAGCTGTGGTTCAGGGACGATAACGCTATTGTTGCCGCGTCGCGAATGATGCGACACGGCACCCTGCCCGTTCGGCATGGCATGTATCATACTGTGCGCACCTTTTTCATACTCGGCAAGAAACGGGAGTCCATATCCAAAACTCAAAACATCTCGGCCCTCCAGATGCGGCCACAATGCGTGCAGTCGACGGTTGACCATTGACTGTGCAGCCAACCCGCGACGGGAGGCATAGAATTGTTCAAGCTTTGTCACACTTTGGCGCAATATATTTGTCCTTTCTTCGCCTGACCTTTATACACAAATAAACAATCGTAAATAAACGAGAATATGATGAAGATGAAAATAGAGCAGATTCCGTGTCTCAGTGATAATTATGGATATTTACTTCATGACGAAGAAAGCGGACTGACCGCCAGCATCGACACGCCGGACGGCAAAGTCATTGCCGCACGTGCAGACGAACTTGGATGGACGCTGACGCATATTTTTAACACTCATCATCATTTCGATCATGTTGGCGGCAATGCCTATTTAAAGGACAAATACGGCGTGACCATTATTGGGCCTAAAGCCGATGCGAAACGAATCCCCGGAATTGATCAAGCCGTCAGCGACGGGGAAACCTTCACCTTTGGAAACCATCAAGTTCATGTCTTCCACACGCCTGGACACACCAAAGGTCACTGCGTGTATTATATCCCGGGCAGCAATTGTGTTTTTGTTGGCGACACGTTGTTTGCACTGGGTTGCGGTCGGTTGTTCGAAGGAACCCCCGCTCAAATGTTTGAGAGTTTGGCGAAACTCGCGGCGCTCCCCGATACAACAGACGTGTATTGCGCTCACGAATACACCCTGTCTAATGGCGCATTTGCATTGACGGTTGACCCTGACAATGTCGATTTACAATCTTATATGTCAGAAGCCCGAACGCTTAGAAATCAGGGACTTCCGACCGTGCCGACGACGATAGAACGGGAAAAACGCGCCAATCCATTTATTCGCGCTGCAAATGCCAAAGAGCTTGGTGAAATCCGGGCTGCAAAAGACAATTTTTAGTCTTGTTGATGGTTTAGATCATACTGAATTTTTTCACTTGAAGGCCGTCCAGCATAGCCCAAAGAGGGGTTAACCCAAATAATAAGCTCCGAATTGGTACGACGTGCACCTGGTTCATCGCCAATCTTGATAACGATACGATCAATGGACTTCGCCAACTCGTCCGCCATGAACGCTGTTAAGTGCTCGATCAACGCCGACTTGTAGGCTGATTGAGAGCCCGGCCAATTCGCAAATTCGATATTGCGATTGGACTCATAAGTTGACGCAATTCCCTTGGTCGTTTTATTGCCTGCATAGGCATAAACGCGGCTCCAATCTTCAATACTGGTCAGGTTGGCCTCAAGTTCAGGCTTCAAATTCGTATCTGTCTCATATCGAAATTCCGATTCCTGTAACACCGGAATGCCGCGACTATCGAGCGTGGGATACAATGTTGCTCCGCCTCTTAAATTGACACGCAAGAACACACGACCCGTATCGTTTTTGTAAACGACGGTTCCACCAATCCCCTGGGATTTGTGCAGTGTCCATATTTCACCCCCCTCATTCATTTGAAGGGTCGCATCATATGCATCGGTGCGAACAAAGGGCTGGCTCAGGACGAAAGATGTCTCGCCATCACTGAAAGAGTATTGTTTGTGATTTTCGGCACTGATATTTTGTGCTGCTGCAATCAGAGAAAGAGCGAACAATATGTTTAAAGTCAAAAATGTGAATACTGTCCGCATGGTAGATTGCCTACGGCGGAAGTGTGGTGATTTTAGGGCACAAGCCGTTAAGATGCAGCTGCGTTTACAATGTTTGTGTTGGCTTCGTCGATCCGGGGAGAAGCGCTCGGAACCCCAAACATAAATCCTTGCAAATAATCAACCCCCATACGGGTCAACAATTCGGCTTCGTCTCTACTGCCAACCATTTCTGCGACGGTTTTGACCGAAAAGGTCTGTGCAAGATCAACCATCATGCGAACGAAAACCTGCTTGTGTGGCGTAATACTTAAATCCCGGATGAAACTTCCATCGATTTTAATTTCGTCAGCTTCAATGGCCATCAGATTGCTGAAGGTCGTATGTCCAGCGCCGAAATCATCGATGGCAAATTTACATCCAAATGATCGGGCTTCCACCGAAAACCAATTCGCCATAGCGGGGTCTTCAAGGGCAACAGTCTCGGTTAATTCTATGGTCACGCGTGACGTCTGCGCACCGAGCGCCTTGAGCGCGGCTAGATAAGAATTGGCACTTTGCTTGTTCTTGACCGTGGTGGCAGACACATTTAATGCCAGCCTGATATCAGGATAAGTATTGAGCGTGGCCGCCGCAATTTCCAAAGCCCGTCGATCGAGCAAATGCACACAGTCAAGCCGTTCAGCCGCCATAATAAAATCGGCCGCAGAAACGATTTCCCCATTGTCGCGTTTTAACCTCAAGAGACACTCGAAATGGTCGATTTCGCGGGTTTTCGCATCAATTATCGGTTGGTAAGCCAACGAAACGCGGCGATCATTCAGAGCGTTTATGATGTCTTCTCGAACAAAATTTTGACCGTCCTGACGGGGTTTGATATCAGGCAAGTCGGCACTGAAGGGGATAAATACTCCATTTTGCTTTTCGCTGTGAGCCACAGCCGTCTTGACTTGATCCATCGCTGAAACTGCCGATACGGCTTTTTGAGACAAGGCAATACCACCAATAGCGAATTCTGCCCTCAAATCACCGTACTGACTTTCATAAGGCGCGCCTTTGAGTGCGCTGCCAATTCTATCCACAACCAATTGCATTTGTTTGCCGTCACAGTCGGTAAGCCCGATACCAAACGAGACTTCCGAGACACGGGCACATATATCGGGGGAACGCACACAGGATTCGAGCCGCTCAGCGACCGCTTTTAATAGAAAATCTCCGGCTTCGTAGCCAAAATTATCATTGATATTTTCGAGATTTGAAATTTTGAAGACGATATATCCGGATTGTCGATCATATCTTTGCGCATAAGATAATAAGTGCGTCAACCCTTCCGTCATCCTTGTCTTATTCCAAAGGCCCGTCAGTGAGTCGAAAGCCGCGTGATACCCAGCCTGTTCTTCGCGACCTTTACGGTTCTGTATATCCGTGATCACTCCAACAATTACGGTCGGTCTCGTGCCGGTACCCGCTATACGCTGCCCTCTTTCTTCCACCCAGATATTTCGACCATCAAATGTTCTTATTTGGTAGTCGATTTGAAATTTCGCGCCGTTCCAGGTTAAAGTTGCGAGGGCCTGCTCGCGCCGATTGGCACCATTCCCACAGATTCGTTCAATAAGACCCTCAATCGAGCGGGGTAATGTTGGCGATTGTGAACAAAAAAGCGAAGCGGCATTTCCTTCATTTTGCCAGGCAAAACGACTCTTGCCGTTCGCCTCCTTCCAGACATAAGGCGACGCTCCCATGAGAGTAAAAATTCTGTCCTTTTTTGAAGGCGCAGATTCAATTTTTTGTCGCGTGTCTGTCATACCACCAATTAAATTTTGCTTGATATCAACATTGAATATGTCGAATCATCGCGAATACTGTTTCATATATCGGCGTCAATTAGCAGAAATAATTTAACAAACAGATACTTGGAGGAATTGCGGGTTTAGTCGGCAAAACCTTCGGCGACATTGAAATCTCGGCGGGCGCTTGCAATTGTCACCATAAATCCGGCCATAACGTCCATTAAAGCCATCAGCATTATCAAGAAAAACACAGATGTTGCGAAGGCTTCAAACATTAAAAACTCAACCAAACACAGGATGAAAAGGACCATCGAAAAGGCGTGATTCATAACAGCTGCGCGCCCTATCCCGGTCGATTTCAACAGCTCAAAAAAGAGGACAACCAAGGAAAGCATAATGAGTCCATGCCCGGGCGTAATGACCCAATCGGCGCCGCTGGCCATCGTCACGCTCATAAATTCTGTGTCCATACGGGCACGCACAGCATCCGCTGTAGAGAATGCGGATCCACTCCACGCAATTACGTTGTAAATCGCCATGGGAATGATCATCAAAGGTACAACGGTAAAAATACCCATTATTCCAGTCCTTTTCGCCATTAATTGACGCGCAAAACCGCGCTTTGGCGAGGAAAATAGCGGAAAACGCTTGCGCTATAGTTAATGAAATATGGAAATGGGAGCCCTTAAACGGGCTTTAATTGCACGTCATAACTCGAAATAAGCCGTTTTTTGGCTGCATCGCCAATAAAAAACTCCTGATTCCCGACTCCGTACAGGGCAATAACATCAAACCAACCAGCCGACAGCGACTGGTTGAGAAAGTCTTCTGTAGATAAATAATTATTCCCCGCTTTCTGACTTAGTGAGAAGTGAATGCTCTCACACCCATCATAGGTTCTATATATCAATTCTGAACATACCAAGCGTTCGGATTTAGAAAAATCGAAAACAAAGTCATATAATTTTCCGCCGTGGCTAATCGCCCGGTTCAACGCGTCGCTAAGAGATTTTTGATTGATTTTCGGTCGTAAAATGACACAGCTATCCACCTGTAAAGTGTCGTCGCTTGGACGGAATAAAACGCCGTCTTTCTTGGCTTCCAAGAAATGAACAACCCCAGGCAAGCTCTGGTGCTCTTCACGAGCAAGCTCAACACCTATCGCATCGCGATCATCATCAGTTCCGATATAAAGCGCGGCGTGAGGCCAAAACCCGGGCAAAAACAAATTGGTCATTGCATCATCATGACGTGTCACAAAAACATCCCCCGGTTTAGCTAAATCAACAAGACGTTGCCTTATCCCGGCACTTACCCTTTTCGGTGCGTTGAGCGGTTTGACGAGGGGTTGATTGAGTTCAGAAAGATCATTTCCAAAAGTTTCGAAAACAAAAAATAACGTTTTATGCAAAACCGACGCACCGCGGTTTTTCAGATTGTGTTTTTCAAAAGCTGCTTTGCGCTTGATATGATTGGAAAGCCGCAACTCCAAAAAAGGTTCTTCAGCTATTAATACACGGGCGACGTCTTCAAACAATTGCCCCTGAAGCGACGCGTATATTTCATCTTTGTATTTTTGGAAGAACAGGACCGCGTTGTGATATTTCGAAATTCTTTGCGACGAAACCAGACTATTAAAAATCTCTGTGAACTGTTTTTTTGCAATCCCGAAGCGCGGTTCCCCTTCATCCAGTTTTTTACGTACAACCGGATATTGATTTGCCATATCAACTAAATAATATCCGCTGCGCATCAACATGGCCGCACAACAAAAGGCAATTGAAAACGCTTTTAGGTGGTTATACCAGTCGCCTTTCTTAAACTTTCGGGGAAGCTCGATATATGGGAGCAAGCTTTGTACGGTCTGCCACAACGCAGCACGAACGCCCATATATTGAACATAGCTCTCACGGAGACGTTCATCCTCTGAAGGTTTATAATATCCGCGTTCATGTGCGGCGGCGGCGTCCGTTTGTTCTAAAGACAAGTCATCCAGTGACGGCAACGCAGCATGGCCGGCTAATAGAGCACGCGCCGCATCTTTGAGTTGGGCGTCCAAAAGCGCATTGTGCTGTTGAAGAGTTGTCGCCAAACACTAAACCTCGTCTACTTTTCCCGGGTTTCGGGCGCGTTTTCGTAACCACATGACGCCGCGCAGATCGGCAATCGATACCATAAGCCTGCCAAAATTTGTGTATTTCGAAACACCAAATTGTCGGTTGCGGTGCCCGACATCGGCAAATTCTATAGCATACCCCTCTCGCAACATCAGGGCGGGGATGTAGCGGTGGATATGATCAAAATAAGGAAGACGCAGAAAGGCTTCGCGCTTAAACACTTTAAGTCCGCACCCGGTATCATCCGCTTCATCTTTCAAAAGCCATTTACGCACACCATTTCCAAACCGGGATCCAAAGCGTTTTGCCCACGTATCTTTACGTTTGGCGCGTCGACCTCCGACTAACGCCAAATTGTCGGTAGCGTTTTCCCTAGTTATCTGAGCAAACAATGCCGGGATATCAGCAGGATCATTCTGCCCATCGCCGTCGAGCGTCGCGATATAGGTGCCGCGAGCGGCCATGACGCCGCTGCGAACCCCGCGGCTTTGGCCCGCATTTTGGTTGTGATGAAGGACACGCAGGGATTTATATTTCTTCTTCAAGTTTTGCAATTTTTGCAATGTTGTATCCGTACTGCAGTCATCAACGAACACCATCTCAAATGCATGATTTTTCATCGCAGCCCCGATTTCCTCGATCAAGGGACCAGCATTTTCTTCCTCGTTATAAACAGGAACGACAACACTTATTTCAACATTTTTTGATTTTTCTTTTGCGGCCAATTTATCCTCACTTCAGTGTAGGTGTTCCTATTCGCATGCCCGATCCAGTCTGGCAATGCTCAGGATACATATCTGCTTTAACGGTTGTATGGAATCACACAATTACGCTAATGAGGCGAAGTATGGGAAATGGGAAGTTAATCATCCGCGCTAGGGATTTTGCGATATTGACGCTGCTTTTGCTTGCGCTCGCTTTACCGGGACTCGCTAACTTGCCCGTTATTGACCGTGATGAAGCCAGATACGCCCAAGCCAGTGTTCAAATGATCGAGACCGGGGATTACGTCAATATCAGGTTTCAGGACCGCGCACGGAACAAAAAACCTGCCGGTGTGTATTGGCTGCAATCGGCCAGCGTCAAATTACTGTCAGACGTCAAAAAAAGAGAAATTTGGGCACACCGGGTTCCGTCTGTTCTCGGGGCATTATTGGCTATTTTTGCTACCTATTGGGGCGGTATTCGGCTTATAGGCCGAGATGGGGCGATAACAGGTGCTATGCTATTAGCCATAAGTCTTTTGTTCGTTTTCGAGGCTCATATCGCCAAAACGGATGCGCTTTTGTGCGGATTTTCAGCACTGGCTTTAGCATCTTTGGGGCATTTGCGAAACGGTGGTGAACGGAAGACCGCGATACTTTTGTGGTTGGCGCTCGGATGTGCCGTGATGATCAAGGGACCGATTCTTCCGCTTCTTATTGGGTTGTGCCTTCTTTCCTTGTTTGCCTGGGAACGGCAGGCCGGTTGGATGAAACCACTTTTGTTTTGGCCGGGGCCTTTATTGTTCCTAATGATCGTCCTGCCCTGGATGTTTTTGATTTGGCAGACGACCGATGGTGCTTTCTTCAGTGAAGCTATTGGCGGCGATCTGACACCTAAATTACAGGGCGGTCACGAGAAGCACGGTGGCCCTCCAGGATATCATTCTGTGGCGACATGGATCATGTTCTGGCCCTCATGTTTATTCTTATTACCCGGGCTGATTTTCGCTTTTCGAGCTGCCGGGAACAAACACGGATCACAAACCCCGATTTCAAAATCAGCCAGATTATTGATTTGTTGGGCAGTTCCCTATTTCATTTTTGTGGAGATCATTCCCACAAAACTTCCCCATTACACTCTTCCGATATATCCAGCCTTGGCACTAATGGCCGCCCTTGCGGTGCTCACGCTTTCCAAAATCGATGAATTTGGGATCGCGCGAAAAATCAACGCTATCCTGTTCGCCCTTGTAAGCATAATTTTATTAGTCGGACTGTTGTTTGGGGAATCATTTTACGGCTCATATCCGACCTGGTCATTTGGCGTCATGGGCGTTGCACTTCTAATTAGTTTATATGCAGCTTTACGTCTTTGGAATGGCCAAGGAAAATCTGCATTTTTAGCGATTATAGCCTTGGCTTTTTTGGTGAATATCCCCACCTATCAATTCACACTTCCGTCACTGGATACGCTGCTCGTCAGCCGCAATGTTAAAAATGCGCTTGTGCAGGAAGGCATTTCTTTTCCGTTAGACGGATCATTTGAAGTCTACTCTCCGCAATTTACGGAACCAAGTTTGGTCCACGGACTGGGCACCGATATTATCCTTGGAGAACCCGAAAAGAGACTAACAAATCCGGATTTCGATCTGGACGATATGATAATTTTGGATCGTAAAAACAATGCCACGGTGGATTTTGAAAACCAACTCCTCGAAGTTCTGAAGTACAGAAACCAATGCCTAGTCGGATTTTCACAAATCGAAGGTTTCAATTATTCCAAGGGCGACGAAGTCTTACTTGATTTGATGCGCGTCGTGTCATGCCCGGAACCGGACTTAGAAACTGCTGAAGACCTATCCGCGCCAGACGGCACGTAATGCCAACCACCAAGCCCGCCCCATAATCGCTAAGAACATGAATGGGGTTGATAAAATCAACAGAATTTTTGCCCACCATTTTTGTGAATAGTCCCAAAAATACCTGACAAACCCTTTAAATTTTTCAAATTCAACTTTTTGAATTCGCACCTCGGATGTCGACCCGTAATGCATGACCCGCGCAGTAGACAAAGAGCAGACTTGCCCCCCAGACATACCAACACGGCGACATAAATCTATATCTTCGACATGAAGGAAATACCGTTCGTCAAACCCACCTAAAGCATTAAAACTTTTACGATCCATCATCATACAAGCGCCGCTGACAGTTGGCACATATTGATGAGCGACCTCTGCCTCGTTCGCCGCCATATGAATCGAAGTAAACCAAGGCAATCTATGCAAAGGCGTAAAACTCACAAAAGCGGACCAAGGCGTTAAAGCCCGTCTACGCGTTCCGCGTTGTTCAGTACCGTTGATTGTTTGAAGAAATCCGCCCACGATCCAAGGTGACTGCATTTGTCCCCCTTGGTCGACCATTTTCATTGCCGCGCCTTTTTCAATGATTGCGTCTGGATTGAGAAACAGAATATTATCGCCTTTGGCAATTTTGGCTCCATAATTACAGGCACAGCCGAATCCGACATTTCCGTGGCCCTGTAATATTCTGATGCGATTACGTTTTAGGGCGAAATTCCAAAGCCGCTTCCGAATTGTATTGGGGTTTCCATTGTCGACCAAAATCAATTCAAATACGTCTGAATCAGCTAGGACGGCTTGCAGACACTCAAAAAGAGCTGCGCCGGTATAGTAGGAAACTACGACAACGCTTATGCGTTTTTTTGGTGTGCTTATAGGTAGTGGAATGACTTTTGCTATCATATTGACCAATCTTGAGCGCCCCTCAATTTGCCTCTATATCTGTCAGCATTCCTACCCAATGATCAATTAAACTAAATATTTTCAGTTGTATAGGGAATTAACGCGATTACAGAGAATGCCAGAATTATCGAGGCCCACCACCAATCTTGCCATACTCCAAATGTCAAGCTCGCATTGGTGAGTGCTGCCGCTCCCGTACCACATATGGCGATCGCAAAGAATTTATTCCGTTCGGAAATCCGACGCATTGTTTTATAGCTCAAATATATGGCAAGGACGGAGATTGAAATCCCGATCAAGCCCAGTTCGACCCAAATATGCAGCCCGGCATTGTGAGGATGCAACGAGACAATAGCCCGGTCATCAAATCCGCGGATTGAATGTTTGTCTTCGAAAGTACGTACGGCATCAAATCCATGACCGACAATCGGGTGTTCCAATATTTTATGATAAATATACCGCCAGTTGTGGATACGCTCTTCCCACGAAAAAGGGAGTGCAGCCAATTGTGCATTCGAAAGCCTTGAGGAGAGAAAAGCGATAAACGGCGCGGTCAACAATGATAATCCCGCAAGGATATGAACCGTGCCAACTGCAATTTTGGGCTTAAGCAAAACAAACGCCATGAAGACCAGCGCAAGGCATAATGCGAGCATACTGGCGCTCATGCCTGCGAAAAATCCGGTCGCGAGAATAATGGCAGCCAAGACAATTGATGCCGCCCTCCCTTTTGCCCCGGCTTGCCAAAGTGCTGTTGCAACAGGGGGAAACAAAAGTGTCAGCACCGCAACACCGTGTCCCAAATTCTGGATGACGTCACCGCGACGGGATTCAAAACTCTCTCCTGGCGATACCGGATCAACCGCAAGGCTAATTGCATATCCTGTCGTCAGATCAATTAGAATTGCGATAGCCGACGCAATTGTGCCCCAAATCCATACTCGACGCAGCCATTTCGCGCTGGATCCGGATTGCCGAATGACGGCGCGGGCACACAAGAAATACAAGGGAACGCCCAAAACCAGTATCATGGGATTAGGCAAGGACCTGGTTGATTGATAAGGTGACCAAAAACTGCTGACTAGGCCGTAAACCAAGAGCAGCATTAGTACCCAAAAGGCGTTTGGTGCGCTTTTAACGATTGATATGATTTTACTCGGTCCAAGGCCTATAAGGGTCAATCCACCTCCGATCGATGCGATCGCGGCGATACCCAAACCGCCAGCTTGCGCCATAATTGGCAGCAAGAGAAATACCAGTATCAGGACAATATTGTCTTTTCTCTCGACCCAAGTCGGCGAATATTGATGATCGATGGACAAGACCTTAACGCAAATCAGGCGGTGTAGCGTCTGCTATCAGTTGGTCAATCGCATCATCAAGGCCAACAATTTCCTGTTGTCTGGTTTCATCGCCCAAATGACGTAATGCCAGTTTGTTAGCTTCCGCCTCTTTGCGACCGACGACTGCAATTACAGGGATTTTTCCAACCGAGTGTTCGCGAATTTTGTAATTGATTTTTTCATTGCGCAGATCTGTCTCGACACGCAATCCTGCAGCCCGCATTTTTGCAGCCACCTGTTCGGCATAGTCATCGGCGTCTGATGTGATGGTTGCGATGACGATTTGAACCGGCGCCAGCCAAAGCGGGAAACGGCCCGCATAATTTTCGATCAAGATGCCCAAAAACCGTTCGAACGACCCGAGAATGGCCCGGTGCAACATAACGGGACGATGACGTGAATCGTCGGCACCAATATAGGTCGCGTCCAGACGTTCAGGGAGATTGAAATCGGCCTGAATAGTCCCGGTTTGCCACTCACGTCCGATGGCATCCTTGAGGACAAAATCAAGTTTCGGCCCGTAAAATGCGCCGTCACCGGGGTTATACTCAACCTCTAAGCCTGTGGCATCGGCTGCCGCGCGCAAGGATTTCTCCGCCCGGTCCCACACTTCGTCTGACCCGACGCGGACTTCCGGCCGGTCGGAAAAACGAACCATGACATCCTCAAATCCCAAATCTTTATACACGGACGTCAGCAAGGCACAAAAATTCTTGACCTCATCCACAACCTGATCTTCACGGCAGAAAATATGGCCGTCATCCTGGGTAAATGCCCGTACCCGCATCAGCCCGTGAAGAGCGCCCGAAGGTTCATAGCGGTGACAGGAGCCAAATTCAGCGAACCGGATCGGTAGATCTTTATAGGATCGCTGGCCATGATTAAACACCTGCACATGGCACGGGCAGTTCATCGGTTTGAGCGCGAGTTCTTTATCCTCATCCTCGATAGAGGAAATGAACATATTCTCTTTGTATTTCGACCAGTGACCGGACGCTTCCCAAAACTTACGGTCCATCAGCTCGGGCGTACGGATTTCCTCATACCCATTTTTCATTTGGCGACGCCGCATATAGTCCTGCAAGGCACGATAAAGAGTCCAGCCTTTGGCATGCCAAAAAGCCTGACCCTGTGCTTCTTCCTGAAAATGAAAGAGGTCAATTTCACGACCCAATTTCCTGTGATCGCGTTTTTCAGCTTCCTCAATCCGTTTTAAATGAGCATCCAAATCAGCTTGATTGACCCATGCGGTCCCGTAGATACGTTGCAGTTGCGCATTCTTGCTGTCGCCGCGCCAATATGCGCCGGCCACTTTCATCAATTTGAAGGCCTTGCCGACTTTGCCGACGCTTGGCAGGTGAGGCCCCTTACACAAATCATACCAATCCCCTTGGCGGTAAATGGTAATTTCCTCGTCTTTCGGCAGGTCTGAAATCAGTTCCGCTTTATAGGTTTCTCCAATGGATTTAAAATGTTCGATCGCGTCGTCCCGCTTCCACACTTCCCGTGTAAAAGGGTTGTTACGCTCTATAATAAAGCGCATTTTCTTTTCAATCGCCGCGAAATCATCGACAGAAAATGGTTCATCACGCGCGAAATCATAATAAAACCCGTCCTCGATCACGGGGCCGATCGTAACTTGGGTACCCGGAAACAGCTCCTGAACCGCTTCAGCCAATACATGAGCGGCATCATGCCTGATCAGTTCCAATCCTTCCGGATCATCTGCGGTAATTAATTGCAGCTCTGCATCGCCTTCTAGCGGACGTTTTGCATCCCATAGTTCGTCATTAATTTTCGCAGCCAGGACTTTTTTGGCCAACCCCGAAGAAATTGATTTGGCGATATCGAACGCGCTGGAGCCGTCCTCATATTCGCGCTTAGCGCCATCTGGAAAAGTTATCGTCAACATGTCGGTACCGGTCCTGTTATTCGTCTAATCTTCGTGCACGCAATCCGAATTTTGAGTGCGCTTTGTCCAGCTCCAGTCGCCATGCCGCCAAGGCGCCCAGAAAGGGTGGTGATAGTGGCATTCCGGCACGGGATCAATACCTGATGAGCCCCACGGGTGACAACGGCTAAGGCGCGATAGCGTCAGCCAGAACCCGCGCCAGACGCCATGTTTCCTAAAGGCGTCGATCGCGTAAGAAGAACACCCGGGATAGTGACGGCACTTAATACCAATTGCCGAGAAAAGCGGCGAAAACGTCACTTTGTAGATCTTTAATAGACCGATCGCCACATATACGAGCGGATTGGTCACTTAGAGCGACTCCAGAGCTTCGACCACAGCATTGAACGCCAAGAGCGTCGACACGTGCCGAGCTGGATAATTTGCGACTTCCTGTAGGAGCGCCAGTTTTGAAAACTTTCCTGTTGGCGGCGCTCCACCAGATTTTAACATCGCCTTTAATGCATCGCGTGCCGTCTTAAGCTCAGCCAGGGAAGCACCAATGACACGTTCGGCCAATATAGCGGCACTCGCCTGCCCCAGCGCACAGGCCTGGAGCCTTATCGCAAAACCTGTGACAATGTCACCATCCGCTTTCACGTCAACTTCCACCCAGGATCCGCACAGCTTGGAGACTTTACGAACGGATGCATCCGGCTCTTCCAAAGTGCCCACATGAGCGATACTCGCTGCAAGGCTCAAGACGTCGGTATTATACAAGTCGTCGATCATTTAGGTATGTCTGTTATCTTGATATAATTTGGATGCTTTTTAACGCGGTTCAGCCAGGCTCGAATGGCTTTATAGGATTTTAAGTCAAATTTCCCCTCTTCCCCCACATGCGTATAGGCGTAAAGCGCGATATCCGCGATACTCAGCTTATCGCCGACAAAAAAGTCATAGTTGTTCAAATGCCCTTCCATGACATCCAGCGCCGCTTTACCCTTTTTCATCAATGCGGGAAGTTCGCGCTTGCGGTCTTCATAGGCGTAGTTGTGAATAAATCTGGCGACGGCGATCGACGGCTCATGTTTATATTGTTCAAAAAACATCCAGCGTAAAACCTCGCCTTGGGCGAAGGCATCTGTCGGCAGATAATCTGATCCGAGTGCTAAGTAGAACATAATCGCATTTGATTCCGCGAGGACCCGACCATCATCGAGCTCCAAAAGCGGAATTTGACCGGCAGGATTCTTGGCGAGAAAGTCTGGAGTTTTCGTGTCGCCAGCGTGAATATTCAATGCCACGAAATCATAGTCTTCGCCGAGCCAGGACAATAACAAACGCACTTTATAGCCGTTACCGGAAGGCAAATAATCATAGAGTTTCATATAGAGTCCTTATCTGGTGCTTGTTCTTAGACCAAACAACCGGATTGATAAACAACTTGCATCACATCTATAGCTTGGCATAAGCCATTCTCATTCAAATGGAGAGCCAAATTTCAAAAGTATCGGTCATTATTGTCAACTATAATGCTGGAGATTGGCTAGCAAAGTCCACCCGGTCTTTGTTGTCCCAAATGGAAGCTGATTTTGAATGTTTTATTGTGGATAATGGATCGACAGATGGGTCACTGGGAACCCTCCCGAAACTCGACAAAAGATTCACGATTATTGAACTCGGTTATAATGCGGGGTTTGCTGTCGCCAATAATCATGCGGCAAAACTTGCAAATTCGCCGTGGATAGCGCTCCTTAACCCGGATGCTTTTGCCAGGCCCGATTGGCTGGAAAAACTATTGGCAGAGACCACGATTGCGCCAAATATCGCCATGGTTGGATCAACCCAATATCTGGCGTTGGCCGATACGCCGACCTTGGACGGCGCCGGCGATTGTTATCATTTCAGCGGAATCGCGTATCGCGCTGGATATGGGCACAACTCCATGCCACCTGCTACCGGGTTTGTATTTGGACCTTGTGCCGCGGCGGCCCTCTATGACCGCGAAAAATTTCTGGAATTGGGCGGCTTTGACGAACGGTTTTTTTGTTATCACGAAGATGTGGATCTCGCATTTCGTATGCAATTGACAGGCTTTGACTGTATCCAATCTCAGGCCGCAATCGTTGATCATGTGAGTTCGGCAATTGCCTCAAAAGTACCAAATTTTGCCATATATCATGGCACGCGCAATCGGATCTGGACTTTTTTCAAGAACATGCCGGCGGCCCTGCTGATTCTACTCTTACCCGTCCACATCCTCGCAAACCTCGCATATTTGTATTGGGCGTTGTTTAGAAAAGATCGGTTTGGACCGACGTTACAGGGCGTTAAAGACGCTATGGTTGGTCTACCTGAAATTATGGAAACACGACGCAAGGTACAAAATACAAGAAAAATTAGTATGCTAGCGCTTTTATCGAAATTTACGTGGTCTCCGATAAAGGTTCTCAGACGCGGCATTCACATCCGCAAAATTCCCTGATACAAAAACGCAATGAGTAAATTTAACGCCATACAAACCGCCCGCCGGGTTATAGAGACGGAAATTAATGGTCTCACCGCCCTTTCGCAAGGACTTGGGGCCGAGTTTGATGCAATTGTTGAGCGGCTCCAGAATCTTAACGGCCGCACAATCATGGCCGGCGTTGGCAAAAGCGGCCATGTGGCGCGTAAAATCGCCGCGACCCTGGCTTCAACAGGCACGCCTGCACTATTCGTTCATCCAACCGAAGCCAGCCATGGCGATATGGGGATGATCACCAGCGATGATGCCGTGATTGCCCTTTCGCGCTCCGGGGAAACCAAAGAACTTGCGGACATGCTCGCCTATTGCAAACGCTATGGCGTGCCTTTGATCGCCGTGACCAACCTAAAAACCAGCACTTTGGGCAAAGCGGCAGATTATATTTTACAGCTCCCCGAAACACCTGAAGCTTGCGCGGTTACCGGCGCGCCAACCACTTCGACAACCCTGCAGATGGCCTTGGGAGACGCGCTGGCAGTCGCTTTACTGGAGGCCCGCGGGTTTACGGCAGGTGATTTTAAAAACCTGCATCCCGGTGGCGCACTAGGAGCACAGCTGACGCTGGTATCCGATCTCATGCACAAAGCTGACGAAATGCCTTTGGTTTCCGAAAGCTCAAATATGCGAGATGCTTTACAAGAGCTCAGTCAAAAAGGATTTGGTTGCGTCGGACTCGTTTCCAGCAACGACGAATTAGTCGGAATTATCACGGATGGTGACATCAGAAGAAACCTTGACCAGGACCTGTTGAACACGACGGCCAGCGCCATCATGACGAAATCGCCGAAATCAGTTTCCGAAGACACTTTGGCCGCGGAAGCCTTGCATTTGATGACGGCTAAGCTCCCGCAAGTGATGCAATTGTTTGTCTTGAATGGTAAGAAACCCATCGGAATCCTGCATATGCACGATTTACTGAGGGCCGGGTTGGGCTGAAAGACCTAACGCGCCGAATCTACGCGCAAGGTATTCCAACATTTTGATTAAAACCGGACAGCGATATGCCGATGCCCATGCTTGTGATAATAAGTTCTTTTGTGCGGATGATAAAATATATTTACCCGTACCGGCCGCGGGCCATGTTTGTGGGCCACATACCGGCCACCTCGCCATTCCCACGCACGCGCCGGGCAATACGTCACCGCCTCATCACGCCGGGATTCTCGACGGTCCACCCAATCTTCGATCACGTCACGGGGACCATGATCATAAGCTTCATCACGGCGGGATTCCCGCCGATCACGCCAGTCCTCTACCAAATCGGGGCATTTGGCCGGATTTAACACCCATCCCCCGGATTTTCCATACGCAAAATGGTGGGCGGGATGCGCCTGGGCAGTTGAACACGCTGATAAGCTCGCCACACCAACTAAAGTCATCAAATAAAGTTTCATTTTTTCCTCCATTTACAACCTCTCTCCTCCCTTAAACGATTGGCACGCTCACATTCCGTCGCAATATCTTCAAATATTTTGGCTTGATTAATATGTTCGCTTGTTCAGAAAGGGAGTAATTAGAAAATGGACCCGTTGAAATGATCCCTAAAACCGACTTAAAAGCCAATTCACTGGATTTTGAAAACCATGCGATGATTAAACCAACAGGGTTTCGTGAGTATGATGCCCGGTGGTGGTTTGGTGCGCCCGGAGACGATAAAGCACCCGAGATTAATTTATACGGCATTCAAACTCTTGGCGCGGCTTTGGGAACATTAATCTATGAGCTTGATAAAAAGCCTCAAATCGTCGTGGGTCACGATTATCGCGCCTATTCCCTGTCGATCAAACAAGCCCTGAGCGTCGGTCTCATGGGAGCTGGCATCGAAGTCATGGATATCGGCCTCGCCTTGTCTCCGACTGCCTATTTCGCGCAATTTGAACTGGATGTGCCCTGCGTGGCCATGGTCACTGCCAGCCATAACAGCAATGGGTGGACGGGTGTAAAAATGGGCGTGGAACGGCCATTGACCTTTGGGCCCGACGAAATGAGCCGTCTCAAAGAAATTGCACTTTCCGGCCAACAGAAAGCCCGCAGAGGCGGTGGTTATAAAAAAATCGAGGGCATGGCCGAAATTTATATGCGCGATCTCTCCAAAGATATAAAACTCAAACGCAAACTCAAAATCATATGTGCCTGCGGCAATGGAACAGCAGGGGCTTTCGCGCCCCATGTTCTCGATCAAATCGGGGCTGAAGTTATCCCGATAAACTGCGATTTGGATCACAATTTCCCGTCATATAATCCTAATCCTGAAGACATGAAAATGTTACACGCGATGCGGGACGCGGTTCTGAAATACGACGCCGATCTCGCGGTTGGATTTGACGGGGATGGCGATCGCTGCGGTGTTGTCGACAATGAGGGCGAAGAAATATTTGCCGACAAAGTCGGCGTGATGCTCGCACGCGATTTGTCTACGCAATACGAAAATGCGCAATTTGTTGCTGACGTAAAATCAACCGGTCTCTATCTGACCGATCCGGTTTTGATCGAAAACGGCGCCAAGACAGACTATTGGAAGACCGGACATTCGTACATAAAGCGCCGCAGTAAAGAAATCGGCGCTCTCGTTGGATTTGAAAAATCCGGACATTACTTTTTCAATCATCCAATCGGACGCGGCTATGATGACGGAATCCTTTCCGCCATTGCAATTTTGCAAATGCTCGACAGAAATCCTGAGAAATCTATGGCTGATTTGCGCCGGGCCCTTCCGATGACATGGGGAAGCCCGACTATGTCGCCCTATTGTGCAGACGAAGAAAAATACGGTGTCGTGGACCGAGTCATTCAAGAGTATCAAGACGCTAAGGCCAAAGGTGATAAACTTCTGGGCCAAGAAATCATCGATTTAAACACGGTAAATGGCGTTCGGGTTGTGCTGGAAGATGGCACCTGGGGTCTTGTTCGGGCCAGCTCCAATACACCAAATCTCGTTGTCGTCGTAGAAAGCCCGACATCTGAAGACAATAAAAACGCAATGTTTCGCGAGATCGAGGCCCGTCTGGCCAAATACCCTGAAATCGGCGAATATGATCAAAAGATATAGCTAAGAAGAGACTTTTATGCGCGTCGCGATGATAGGTACAGGGTATGTCGGACTGGTTTCCGGTGTGTGTTTTGCTGATTTCGGACATCAGGTCATCTGTGTCGATAAAGATCCAAAAAAAATTAAAGTCTTAAATGAAGGCGGTATCCCGATATATGAACCGGGATTGGACAATCTGGTCGCTAAAAATGTACGTGAAGGGCGCTTAGAATTTACCACCGAGATCAATGAAGCCGTTCGCGATGCAGATGCGGTATTCATTGCGGTCGGGACACCGTCACGCCGCGGTGATGGACACGCGGATTTGTCATTTGTCTATGCTGCAGCTAAGGAAATCGCCGCGGTGATGGAAGGGTATACCGTGATTATCACAAAATCGACCGTACCTGTTGGCACGGGTGACGAAGTACAATCCATCATTAAAAAAGCGAAACCAAACGGCGAATTCGATGTTGTTTCCAACCCGGAATTCCTACGCGAGGGCGCCGCGATCGAAGACTTTAAACGACCTGACCGCGTGGTCGTTGGCACAATGTCTGAACGTGCGCGTGATGTCATGCGCCGATTGTATCGGCCATTATTTATCAATGAAACGCCGATGGTATTTACCGATCGTCGCACATCTGAGCTAATTAAATATGCCGGAAATGCGTTTCTTGCGACAAAAATTACATTTATCAATGAAATAGCCGACTTGTGTGAGAAAGTCGGAGCCAATGTGCAGGAAGTGTCAAAAGGCATCGGGCTGGATGGACGGATCGGGAAAAAATTCTTGCATGCCGGGCCCGGTTATGGAGGATCGTGTTTTCCCAAGGACACATTGGCTGTCGTTCGAACAGCACAAGAAGCCGGTGCGCCGTTAAGAATTGTCGAAGCTGTTGTCGACGTAAATGATCAACGCAAAGCAAAAATGCATGAGAGAATTGTGACCGCGTGTGGCGGCCAGGTAAAAGGCAAAACAATCTCAATTCTCGGACTGGCCTTTAAGCCAAATACAGATGATATGCGCGAGTCGCCCTCAATTCCGATCATCGAAAATTTACGCAATGCTGGTGCTCATATCCGGGCCTATGATCCGGAAGCGATGGAAGAGGCAAAGCATTTATTGCCCGATATTACCTATTGCGATAACGCATATACCTGTGCGGAGAAAAGTGATGTATTGGTGATCGTAACCGAGTGGGATCAATTTCGAGCGCTCGATTTTGAAAGACTAAAATCGATCGTTAACACCCCGGTTCTCGTCGATTTACGAAATATTTATAGCCCTTCACGAATGGCAGATATGGGATTTACCTATTCCAGTATCGGGCGACCTTAATCTATGAATTCATTATTTGTTTATGGGACGTTGGCGCCAGGAGAGCGCAATGCGCACATCATGGATGGCATGACGGGCACATGGCAAAAAGCCAGTGTTCGGGGTAAAAAATTTATTAAGGGCTGGGGTCGAAGCAAATTGGCACCGGGCTTTTTTCCAGATCCGAACGGCGATCTGGTTAAAGGCCTGATATTTCGTTCAAACGATTTACCGGCGCATTGGCAACGATTGGATGATTTTGAAGGCGCGGATTATCAACGGGTTGAAATCGAGGCAATTTTGGATACCGGAGAATTAATAACTACATTTATCTATCGGGCGGTGCCGCGGACTTAAGCGGCTTTTTCTATATAATCGGCCAATCCGTCTGTAATTTTCTTGACCAGGCTTGCGTCGTCCCCTTCTGCCATCACGCGGATCAGCGGCTCGGTTCCGGAAGCACGAACAAGAATTCGACCGGTGTTGCCCATTTCACTTTGCGCGTCCTTAATTGCCGATTGTACATCGGTAAATCCTAATGGGTTTACGCCGTTATAACTCACGTTTTTAAGAATTTGCGGTACCGGTTCAAACAAATGCAGAACCTCACTGGCCGGTTTATCTCTACGAATAATTTCGGCCAAAACTTGTAGTGCGGCAATCGTACCGTCCCCGGTCGTTGAATAATCGGTCATCAGCAAATGTCCTGATTGTTCACCACCGACATTGTACCCGTCTGCTCGCATGCGCTCTGCAACATACCGATCTCCGACAGCTGTTCGAACGAGTTCTAGATTGGCATCTTGTAAATACCGTTCCAGTCCCAGATTGGACATAACAGTCGCCACAATACCGTTACGCGTAAGACGTTGCGTCTCCGCCCATCCGGTGCCGATGAGTGCCAATAATTGATCGCCGTCGATAATTGTGCCTTTCTCATCGCACATAATCAGCCGATCCGCATCACCATCCAGGGCAATGCCAACATGCGCCTTATGTTGGAGGACTGCTTCCGACAACGCTGTGGTGTGTGTGGAACCGCATGCTTTGTTGATATTAAATCCGTTCGGATCCACACCGATGGGAATAACCTCTTGCGCGCCGAGTTCCCAGAGTGTTTCTGGCGCGGTCTTGTATGCTGCACCATTGGCACAATCTATGACAATCCGAAGCCCGTTTAAATTTATCCGGCGGGGAAGCGTCGCTTTAACAATTTCAATATACCGGGCTTGAGCATTGTCATATCGTTTCGCCCGCCCTAATTCATCGCTGGTTGCCAATCCCTCTTTCCAGCCCTCATGCATCAATTTTTCAATTTCAGCCTCTGCCGAATCGTTTAACTTTTTACCATCAGGCCCAAACAGTTTAATACCGTTGTCGTGATATTTATTATGGGATGCCGTTATCATTACGCCCAAATCAGCACGTAATGACCGGGTCATCATCGCGACACCGGGCGTCGGTAAAGGGCCAAACAATCGTACATCCATGCCAACAGACGTAAATCCCGCAACCAGTGCAGGTTCAATCATATAACCTGATAATCTTGTATCTTTTCCGATTACGACACTGTGTCTGCGCCCGTTTTCTCGCATGAAATATTTGCCAGCCGCCATACCCAGCCGCAATACATTCTGCGGTGACATGCTGTCTTTATTTGCTAACCCTCTTATGCCGTCTGTACCAAAATATTTCTTTGTCATGTTATTGACTCGTTTGTTCTCTTCAATTGCAAATTTTAGTAACAATTGTTGCTTGAGTTTGAAAGTCTGCTGTGCAGATATACGCTTGTTTTTTCAATATTTATAATGCTTTACTAAGTTAATTATAATAAATGGTCAAAAAATGGCTATCCGAAAAAGTTTAAGTCAATTTGAGTATTTTTAATAGACCAAGGTAAAGTATGTGCGGAATAATAGGGATTGTCGGCAATCAAGCTGTCACGGATAGATTGATCGAAGGGTTAAAACGCCTGGAATACCGCGGATATGATTCGGCCGGCATCGCCATAATGGAAAACGCTGTTTCTGGATCGGTTCTCAGTCGACGACGCGCAGAAGGAAAAATTCATAATCTTGTCGAACGCGTTGCTAAAGAACCTGTGGACGGGAATCTTGGGATCGCTCATACAAGATGGGCGACCCATGGAATTGCGAATGAGAACAATGCCCACCCCCACTTTGCCGGCCGTGTTGGTCTCGTCCACAATGGGATCATCGAAAATTTCACTCAACTTCGCGACGGACTTAAGAAAGTCCGTAAATTTCAAACACAGACGGATACAGAAGTTGTTGCCCATTTGATTGATGAGGCGATGAAAAATGGCGCCTCGGCCCAAGAAGCCTTCGCCAAAACAATTGGGCAATTGACAGGTGCATTTGCATTAGGCGTTGTCATAGAAGGCGAGGATCAACAATTGTTTGCGGCACGGCGCGGGAGCCCCTTGGCGATCGGATTGGGTGATGGTGAAAACTATATCGGCTCGGATGCGATTGCGCTTGCGTCTCTCTCACAAAAAATAATCTACCTCGAAGAAGGTGATTGGGCTGTCTTAACGACTGATAGCGTTAAGATATTTGATGCAGACAACGCCCCTGTAGAACGGCCAATAACAATGGTCAGTGGCTCCCTGGCAGCTGCGGAAAAAGGCAATTATAAACATTACATGCTCAAAGAAATTTATGAGCAACCGGAAACAGTTGGACGCACCCTGACGCATTATATTGATGCCTTTAATCATCGGGTTAAAACACCAGAGGAACTCGAGCTTGAAACCCTTGACTTCAAAAACCTCGAGAGAGTGACACTGATAGCCTGCGGCACAGCCGCTTATGCCGCCTATGTTGCTAAATATTGGTTTGAACAACTTGCGGACCTGCCAACAGACGTCGATATTGCTTCTGAATTCCGATATCGCCGCCCTGCCCTTTCTCAAAATTCAATGGCGATCGCCGTTTCGCAATCTGGAGAGACCGCCGATACGCTCGCAGCGCTGCGATACTGTCAGAAAAAAGGATTAAAGACTGCGGCGTTGGTCAACCAGATGACGTCAACAATGGCCAGGGAGTCGGACTATGCCATGCCGATCAATGCAGGGCCTGAAATTGGCGTCGCCTCAACCAAAGCTTTTACGTCCCAATTAACGGCTCTTCTTAGTCTCGCAATATCATCCGGTGTGCAACGCGGTCATATAGACAAAAAACGCGAGACAGAACTTACCGATGCCCTGACACAGATTCCCAGGCTGATCACGGAAACACTGGCCTTGGAGCCAGAAATTGAAACCCTGGCTCATGATCTTTCGAAAACGGAAAACGCATTTTATATGGGTCGAGGCGTACATTTCCCGCTGGCACTCGAAGGTGCATTAAAACTGAAAGAAATATCTTATATTCATGCCGAGGGGTATGCTGCGGGTGAATTGAAACATGGACCGATTGCCCTCATCGAGGAGGGCACACCGGTTGTGGTTATTGCGCCTTATGATGAGCTTTTTGAAAAGACAGTTTCTAACATGCAAGAAGTCGCAACGCGGGGCGCAAAAATTACACTGATCACGGATGAAAAAGGTGCCGCTCACACGGCGGGTATGGCTCATGCGACTCTGGTCTGTCCTGAAACCCAGTCGGAATCAGCGCCGATTGTGTATGCAATCCCAATTCAGCTGCTCGCCTATCACGCGGCTGTTCATTTGGGAACGGATGTTGACCAACCCCGCAATCTGGCTAAATCTGTGACTGTCGAATAAAGTGTAAGGAACTTAAATGCCACGCAAAATCCGTAAAGCCGTCTTACCCGTTGCAGGGTTGGGGACACGAGTTCTCCCTGCAACAAAAGTTGTACCCAAGGAAATGATGCCGGTCGTCGACCGACCAGCGCTACAATATGTTGTCGATGAGGCCCTGGAAGCCGGAATCGAGCATATTGTTTTTGTTACGGGCCGGAACAAGGGCGCGATCGAAGACTATTTCGACCGCGCTTATGAGCTTGAAGCCACGCTTCAATTGAAAAACAAAACCGATATTCTCGAACAACTTCAAAAAGAACTGCCGACGGCCGGATCAACAAGTTTTGTGCGCCAACAATCACCGCTGGGGCTCGGTCATGCAATTTGGTGCGCCCGGGATGTGGTCGGGGACGAACCGTTCGCCGTATTGCTCCCCGATGTTCTGGTCAAATCTAAACTGGGCTGTTTATCTCAAATGGTGAGCGCTTATGAAAAAACCGGCGGCAATATGATCGCCGTTGACCCGGTGCCGAAAAATGAAACCAACAAATACGGTGTTATATCGCCGACATCCCAAGACGGAAAACTCTACGGCATGTCCGGCATGGTTGAGAAACCGGATCCTGAGGTCGCACCGTCCAATCTAGCGATCACCGGCCGCTATATTCTCCAACCGGAAATCTTCAAATACATTGAAGATCAAGAACCCGGTGCCGGCAATGAGATCCAATTGACCGACGCCATGGCCAAGCTGATGCAGCACTCGCCGTTTCACGCTTTAGAATTCGATGGAAAACCGTACGATTGTGGATCCAAATTTGGGTATTTCAAGGCAGTTTGCGCCTATGCAGTCGACCATCCGGAAATCGGCGATGAAGCGCGTGCCCTTATTCAAAGCCTGCAAGCCTAAATCTTGTAAAAATCGCGGAACCAGTCGACAAAGACGGGTATGCCGTCTTCGATTTTTGTTTTCGGGTCATAGTCAAACGCAGCTCGTGCCTTATCTATATTGGCATAGGTGGTCGACACATCGCCCAATTGTTTCGGGAGAATAATGGTTTCGGCCTCGCGCCCGCAGGCTTTTTCAACCGCATTGACGAGATCCATAAGCGCAGTAGGCGTTGAGTTGCCGAGATTATAGATTTGGTGGAGATGGCCATCATTCTCGCTTTCATCCGGCGGGGAATGTAAGATCGAAATCAAACCCGCGACAATATCATCAATATATGTGAAATCCCGATACATCTCGTCCGGTGCGAACAGTTTGATGGGCTCACCGCGCAAAATCTTGTCGGTAAAAATCCAATACGCCATATCCGGCCGCCCCCAAGCGCCGTACACGGTAAAAAACCGAATCCCCGTCATGGGAATATTATAAAGTTGGGTATAGCTCTCGCTCAGCATTTCGCCGCCGATTTTTGTCGCCGCATACAGAGAAGCCGGGCGACGGACGATATCATTTTCTGAAAAAGGAACCGATGACCGATCGCCGTAAACGGACGATGACGATGCATAGACAAGATGTTTCAAATTCTTGGCGCTTCTGGCCAGTTCGAGTACGTTGAGATGTCCGGTTAGGTTGGAACGCCCATAGGCGCGTGGATTTTCGATTGAATAGCGAACGCCCGCTTGAGCGGCAAGGTGCACAATTGCTTGCAACTCGGAGGCTGTTATCGACGCTTCTAGAGCTTCATGATCCGCTAGATCGACCTGGCTGAACCGAAACCGATCATATTTTGCCAACTTCTCCAGCCGCGCTTGTTTCAATGCCGGATCGTAATAATCATTGAGATTATCAATCCCAACAACCTGCTCCCCGCGCGCCAAAAGCGCTTCGCAAAAATGAGAGCCGATAAACCCGGCCGCGCCTGTTACAAGAATTGTCATATATATCTTCTACACCAATCTACCGTGGAAACCATCTAGGGCTGTGCGATTTTCACGGAAAGATATTCAACGTCCATGGCTTGGCTGTTACCCTTGTCCCCGGGCCAAATTCCCACATAGCTCACCTGGTTTTCAGCCAAAGAAACCGGCGCATCATAAGTATAATCAATATCCTTAAATGTGTCCGCCAGCGTGAACTTTTTCCACCCGCTGGCGCCGGCGCCGGGCGTGAAAAAACCAAAATCAAATTGATCCAGAGAACTATTGGCGCTTTTGCGGGCCCGGACGCGGATTTCAAGGGATTTACCGGCGAATGCCTTTAAATAGCCCGAGCTGAGCGTCCCGAAAACACCTGCCGAAGCTGGCGCCATATCCCGCGGCATATTGCCAAATATGCGTGCGTTCGTCACAGCCCCGTTTAAATCCGTTTTAAATTCAACAAAAGTCGTTGGTGCTGCGGTCAATTTCTGAAGATCATCCCCCGTCAGCACGAAACCATTGGTCAGAATATTTTGCTGGTTTTCCGCCGCGCGGTTCAAGCCGGGTAAGACAGCAAACGCCACGATTGCAGCGATGACGATGAGGGCCAAAGGGTAAAAATAGAGATCGCGCATGAATGAAGTTTCTCATAAGCCGGGTCGCGTTTAACCCGCGCTCAGCATGCAGTTTTTTACACCGTTATCAAGACCCGCTGAGCTGTATAGTCATTTGATTTAGCAATCATCCACCCCTAGCTGTCGTGTGAATTTCTACCTTGACTCACTCCCGCGCGGCTTGCAGGGCGGCGGCGCGTTCTTCGACGCGGGCGACGATATCCTCGATCATATCTTCGTTTGAGGTTTTGCCCGTGCGCACACCCGCCGCATACATCATTCCATATCCGGCAGAGCCGCCCGTAAAGCCGATATCCGTATACGCTGCCTCTCCCGGCCCATTCACCACGCATCCGATGATCGACAGGGATATCGGTTCGCTGATATGGGCAAGGCGTTCTTCCAGCGTGGCGACAGTTTCAATGACATTGAAGCCTTGCCGTGAGCATGACGGGCAGGAAATAATATTGACACCGCGCGTCCGAAGATTGAGCGACTTTAAAATATCATAGCCCGCTTTGATCTCTTCGACCGGATCCGCGGATAAAGACACACGGATGGTATCGCCGATCCCGGCCCACAAAAGAGAACCCAATCCAATTGCGGATTTCGTCGAGCCCGTCCGCAGCCCGCCTGCTTCGGTGACACCCAAATGCAGCGGGCAATCGATAGCATCGGCCAAACCGTGATAGGCGGCGACGGTCAGGAAAACATCGGACGCTTTCACGGATATTTTATATTCGTGAAAGTCTTCGTCTTGCAACATGCGCGCATGCATCAGGGCGCTCTCAACCATGGCTTCAGGGCAAGGTTCGCCGTATTTCTCGAGCAAGTCTTTCTCGAGGCTGCCCGCATTCACGCCGATGCGGATGGAGCAATTATTATCTCGTGCCGCTTTGACGACTTCTTTGACCCGGGCCTGACCACCAATATTGCCTGGATTTATCCGCAGGCAGGCCGCGCCGTTTTTCGCCGCTTCAATGCCGCGCTGATAATGAAAATGGATATCGGCAACGATCGGCAAGTCGACCTGTGCGGTAATGTCTTTTAGCGCCGCCGAGCTCTCCGCGTCCGGACAAGAGACCCGCACAATATCCGCACCCGCTTCTTCAAGCGCTTTAATTTGTGCAACCGTGGCTTTGACATCCGGCGTCAATGCGTTGGTCATACTCTGGACGCTGATCGGGGCATCGCCGCCGACAGGCACATCCCCGACCATTATTTGGCGTGATGGTCTGCGGCTGATTTGCCGCCAAGGTCGGATATGATCGTAGGAATGGCTCATAGGAAGAGGATAGCGCAATTGTGCTATGTTGAAAGGCTTATTCCGTAAGGAGTTGCGCGTCCTTTTGAAGCGGTATTTCGACCGTCGATAAGTCTAAATTTTTGACACTTTCGCCCCTCGGCCCCAGTGGCCCGACACGCACGCCACCTATATAAAGATCAAAAGCGCCTGCATCCCTGATCGTTGCTATTGGGACGTCTTTTTTCTCGGATTCGAATAATTCGTTTGGCAGCATGATGCGTGATATCAGTTCCTTGCCATTCTTGTTCCGGACTTGAATAAAGCTCATATGGGTCGCGACGAGACTGACTGTGTTCGGATTTCCCTGGGTCGGACCGACGGGTTCCAAGCCAAAATTTTCTGTTGCCAGCGTCGGTTGTTCTGAGAATTGCGCTGACTGCGCCGTTGTTTGTGAGCCATACCAACTGACCGCGACAAGCGCGCAGCTCAGGACTGCGGAGGCGGCAAAAGTTCCGCGTGGCAGCCGGATTTTGCGTTTAGGGACGTAGTGCGGACGATCTCTCAGACCAAGGTTGACCGGGCATTTGATATCCGTTTTATACCGTTCAACAGCGTCTTTCGGATCCAATCCGAGATGGTTGGCGTAGGTGCGTATAAAGCCGAGGACATAACCTAAACTTGGGAGATCATCGACTTTCAAATTTTCGATCGCCGATAAATACTGCGGTTGGATATGAAGCGCGTTGTTAATATCGTCATAGGAAAGACCGGCGTTCTGACGCGCAGCCTTCAGCTCTGCACCGATGTGCATGTTTGTCCCATCATTTGCGCCAATGTCAGCCGACATTCGTTTCCCCAATTGCGCACCCGTGTTCAGAAGATACTCTCTTAAATCCCACAATTGCTTAAAAAACAAGGGGGTGCATGATAAAAAATTAATTTTACCTGTGTATTTTTACAGTTTATCCGACAATAGTAACCTAAGGGTGAACAGGGTCGACGAGGCCCTGTCGAATTGAGAGTATGATGAGTAAAATCTTACCAGGACTGAGCACCACCGCATGGTTGGTTTTGGCCTTTGTTCTCTCGGGCGCGCTTCTCGCAGGTGCTTTATTTTTCGAACATGTTCTTGGCTATCATCCGTGCCAGATGTGCTATTGGCAACGTGACGCCCACAAAGCGGTCATGATTGTGACCGCCCTGGGATTGGCCTATCGGTATTTTACGAAGACCGACAAATATGACCGGGTATTGTTGTTATTTGCCGGTGTGGCCTTTGCTGTCAGCTTCGCCATCGCTTTTTGGCATATGGGGGTTGAATACAAATGGTGGGACGGCCCTAAGTCATGCTCAGCCCCGACCGGACCATCGGCCATCAATCCAAATGATATTTTCGACGCGCTCAATGGCAAGGCCAAATTGCCACAGTGCAATGAGGCACCATGGCACTTGCTTGGCATCAGCATGGCAGGCTATAATGCACTGATATCCGGGATCGCCGCTCTTATCGGATTAAGACTGGCAGCGAAAGGAACCGTTGATGAGCAACCGTCCGCACAGTCCAGGTGGTCAGCCTGACAAGAAGCGTGTGTCTGAAATGCTGCGTGTCGATCATGCCGGGGAATATGCTGCCGTCGCCATATATAAAGCCCAGCAACGGGTGTTTGCGCGATCGCCCAAAAAACAGAAAATCGCAACACAATTGCAGCATATGCAGGATGAGGAACAAAAGCACCTGGATGCATTTGACGAATTACTGCTGGAGACTGACACGCGGCCTACAGCATTGATGCCGATTTGGGATTTCGCGAGCAAATCCCTCGGCATTGCGACCGCACTGATGGGTGAAAAGGCGGCGCACGCATGTACCGAGGCCGTTGAAACGGTCATAGAAGAGCACTACGCGGAACAGATTGAAGAGACCAAAGACAGCCATCCTGAATTGTCAGCAAAATTCACCGAATTTCGCGAAGATGAACTGGCCCACCGGGACGTCGCCGTTGAAGAAGGGGCAAAACAAGCCGTCGGTTATCCCCTGCTTTCGGCCGTTATCAAAGCAGGATGTCGAACCGCAATTAAATTAAGCGAAAAAATTTAGCGTCGTTCAGCTTTGATAATGTTCACGGGCTCGGTCAGAAACTGACCTTGTGTGACTTCATTGCCGCTTGGCCCTTCGGTTTCGCGTTGCTGAATCGCACGCACAACGTCCATACCTTTGGTGACTTGCCCGAACACGGCATAGCCTTGTCCGTCGGGATTGCGTGCTCCGCCGAAATCAAGTGATGAATTATCCCCAATCGAAATGAAGAAATAAGCTGCACTGCCGGTCCCCGGCTCATCGCGGGCAATCGACACAGCGCCGTCGACATGCGACAAGCCTGTCATTTGTGTTGTCTCGTGATCAATGGACGCGGTAACGCTTTCGAGGCCCAGTAATCCGCCCTGAATGATTTGCATTCCGAGACCGCGAGGATCGATCTCAGGCCTGACAGCACGGTAAAAGCCTTCACCGTCGTACAGGCCATTGTCGACATAATAGAGAAAATCTGCCGATGAGATTGGCGCCCGTTCATTATAAACTTCGACTTCTATATCGCCGAGTTCTGTTTCCAAAACGACTTGTGTCAGGCGCGCATCTCCGCACGCTGAGAGCATAAGTGCGCCCGCGAAGAGTATTGCCGTAAATCTCACTGTTCCAGTTCCACATCCCAATATAAAAAGTCGAGCCAGCTATCGTGCAAATACCCGGGCGGGAAGCGGCGTCCTTGAGCCTGCAGCTCATAGATTGTTGGCTGAGACGGTTTTCGATGTAAGGACATATGAGCGTCGCGCAAACTGCGCCCGCCTTTTTTCCAATTACACGACGAACATGCAGCAACGATGTTTTCCCACGTGGTTTTTCCCCCGAGTCGGCGCGGGACAACATGATCAAAGGTAAGTTCCTGATCACTGCCGCAATAAACACAGGCAAATCCGTCACGTAAAAAGAGATTAAACCGTGTAAACGCCGGTGCCCGGCTTTGCGGTACAAAGTCCTTCAGTGCAACGACCGATGGAAGGGTCATCTCCATTGAGGCAGAATGCACGGCCTTGTCATAGTGTTCAACTACGTTGACCCGTTCCAGGAAAACAGCCTTAATCGCATCTTGCCATGACCAAAGAGATAGCGGGAAATAGCTGAGCGGTTGGTAGTCGGCATTTAACACGAGACAGGGATAGGCCCCGTCTGCGGCATCACGAGGCAAAGGAAGTTGCTGAGAAATCAAGCCCATGAGATCCTCCGTGTCACGGCGATCAATAAGAAGGTTTGCGATGTATTGCAGTTGGTCTTACTGAAAACGAATCTCCTTTCGATAATCCTGATTAAACCGATTTGCGTTAAGCTGACAAGTCCTCAAAATAGTCATACTATAGCTTTTAACTGCATATATTAACATGATTTCGTCGAATTTATGACAATCTCCTGTCATGATGCGGTATGCGATTCGGTCTTTTCCTATTCCTAATCACGCTGATTTATTGGCCGGCAAATGCCAAGCCCGGCGATACAATTAAAGCCGATTCCGAGTGGCCCGATACGGCTGCGATAAAACGTCAGGTTCGTTCAACTGACACTCCAATTGCTCCCGAAGGTTTTCAAGCAAGTAAAATTGCCTCAAATTTAGGCGAAATCGTATCAATCATCCCGGTCGGAAATGATGTTTTTGTTGCTGATGCGGATCAGGATCGCGTTTTAAGGCTGAGAAGTAGAAGCGAGGGCAAAGCATTTGAATCCCGAGCCGAATATTTGATCGGGTTCGATCAAATTAATGATCTGGCCACTGACGGAAAATATCTGTTTATTTCGGACAGGAACGGCATCTGGAAAATCGAAATTGACGTTGCCCTCGTCGCGACCCGCGCGCCTGGTTTGTTATATGCACATCGCTACCCGCAAACGGGCAGCCGCATTTCAATAGCGATGTTTCCCGACAAAAATGCGATCGCTGTGGGTGTCGGCAATGAAGTTTTTTTAATCGATGCAACGACAGGGAATAAACAGCTGGTATCGAAAGGAAAATGGATAATCGAAAACGTTGCCGTCAGTCCAACAGGCGGTATCTGGGCGAGCGTTTTTGAAAGTGGAAACGCCTATATCATGCCGATGCGCGTCGATACAGAAAACATCGCGCGGCTTTCCCTCCCGCCGCACACCCATGCAATTGACATTCAGTTTTGGCATAATGAACGGTATCCTGAAAGCTGGCCGGATCAGTGGGCAAGTGACATGATTGTATCGCTGAACGGTAATCGTCCAGTGCTGGCGCGCGCCCATTTTAACTTTGGAGATATAATGCCAGAGTTTACGGTATTTATTGACGGATTTTCCAAGCCTTCGCAAATCGTCGGTCGGCGGAACTATTGGGGTGTCCCCACAGCAATCACGGTTTTGCCAAACGGCCACCTGGTCTTTGCGGAGCGGGAGTATGGAGCCTTGTGGGGACTTGTAAAATCGCAGGGACAGCAACCAGATCTTAAAACTGAGGCACGTTCTGAAAAAGACGTCGAATTATCGCCCAAGCCCGAAGCAAAGCCAAAAGCCCCAGAAATCCTGAGGGGCTCGTCGATCAAATCGGCGTCAGGTTTGGAAACAGATGAGCTCTTGAAAGCACCGGAGAAAAACAAAGACCCGAAAGACAACTAGCTTTTAAGACTTAAATTCAGATCCATTTTTCGGTAATTTAAATCCGGCCAATTTTGCCAGTTTGTTCAATCGATATAAGCAGCGTTCGACGATCAATCCGTCAAACTCAGCATCGACAAATAGCTCCAAAGCATCGTCATTCATGCTTAATCGTTGCCGGCTGAGGACATTGCCGCTTCTTCCCGACAGCACGACAGCAAACCGCATGGCTTCGCCGTAAATCCGCGCGGCTAATTGTTCGTCTTCATTCAAAAAATAATTGATCGCGTCTTCATTCGGCGGCGCTGCTTTGGAGGAATAGGATGCGTATAACATGAGGGCTAAATAGGCCCGTTCCTTGTGCTTAAGACCGGGTATAGGGGCAAATAGCACTGTTTTCATTGATAGTTTTGCGCGGTGATCCGGATGCAAGCCCTTTCCGATCCCAACAAGATAACAGGCGGCTTTGCGCAAACGGGCTTCATTGTCCGGCGGAAACACGCTTGGAATATAAGGATCAATATCGGCTAAAAATTTAATCAACGGCTCTCCGAAATGGGTTGACTGTGATCGCCCCCTAGCTAGGTCCCTACATGCATCAAATAGCGGCGTTCGGTCATGCATTCGATCCGGCAAGGATTCATAGATCAATCCATCTCTCAATCCGCCTGCAGAGATAACGATTTCGCTGGGCTCGAGGAGTTCGATCAGAATACGCATCAGCAGACCTGAATAGGGAAGTGTGTCCGCACGTCTGGCTGATATCCCGGGGTAATTAAAAAGGTCTTCGGCGCCCTCCCCGCAAGCCCACCGACCAAGGTCGGAGGCTTCTTGTGTATCCATCTGATAATTGTGGGCAATGCGGATGGGGTAATTTATTCGCTTTTGATGAATGAGCGCCAAGTTGCGCCATGCTCCGCCGATCATGAACAAGGGTTGGTGCTTTGGCAGGTTTTTAAACGACGATTGATTGAAAACCTTTAAGACTTTCGGTTCAATTTCAGCCGGGTCGAATTTGCCTTGATAAACAGAAAACGGACCGAGGGGAAAGGTCATGCCGTCCTGGGGTTTTTCACCGCCGAACGTCGTTAATTCCAGGCTTGCACCACCCAGATCGGCTGCTATGCCCCAAGCTCGACTATCTCCGGCCAGAACACCCAATGAGGAAACATAAGCTTCACGCTCACCGCTCATTGGATCGATATCAAATCCAATTTCATCGCGAACACGTTCGATGAAATCAGGGGCGTCGCTCGCATCGCGCAGAGCCGCAGTGGCCGCGATCAATATGTTTTTTAACCCTTGGGCATCGGCAATATATTTAAAACGTTTAAGTGCATTAAAGGCGCGCGCGGAACCGTCCGGATGCAATTTGCCTGTTTTGCGTAGATCGCGACCCAAGCCGGCCAAAACTTTCTCGTTGTATATCGGAGTGAACGCAGACCCGAACAAATCGTAGATCATGAACCGAACTGAATTGGATCCGATATCGATAATACCTATTCGAGTTAATTTGGTCGGTACGGATTCGTTATCCATCCGCGTCACTATTTTGTTCGATTTTTTGTTCAATTTTTCGTTCCGGGCGATCGCGTTCCTGTACTTTCATCAATTCATCCGGGAAACTAAGTTTCAAAGATTTTCCCCTCCCCGATAAAGACGGGTTTTCCATAAAGTATGAGTGTGCAGAAAAAGGCGTTTCGCCTTCTGCAATTTCTCGTCTCACATATTTACCGTCGGCGTTCAAATCCCAGCTATTTGTGTTGTCCAACAAGTTTGCGGTCATGATCTGGTCCTGGATTTGTCGTCTCACCGTGGGGTCAACTGCAGGCACAAGCGTTTCAACCCGGCGATTTAAATTGCGAGGCATCCAGTCCGCAGAACTGAAATAAATATGGGCATATTTATTGGGTAAAGCCGCGCCATTGCCAAAGCAGGCGATCCGGGAGTGTTCCAAAAACCGACCGACAATGCTTTTTACTCGGATATTTTCCGACAATCCGGAAACGCCCGGACGTAAACAACAAATCCCGCGCACGACCAGGTCTATTTCCACACCGGCCTGCGATGCTTCATATAGCTTATCGATAATCAGTGGGTCGACCAATGCGTTCATTTTTGCCCATATCGCTGCTGGCTTCCCGTCTTTGGCATGGGCAATTTCCTCATCGATCCGTTTTTCAAGGGTTTCGCGCAAATTGATCGGTGCGATATTAAGCTTTTCAAGTTTCTTTGGTTTTGCGTAACTGGTCACATAATTAAACAGTAATCCGGTATCGCGACCAAAACTTGGCTTTGCCGTAAACAACGCCAAGTCAGTGTAGACTTTCGCATTTTCGGCGTGATAATTTCCAGTCCCTAAATGAGTATAGGTGCGAAGTTTTCCAGCTTCTCGACGAACCACCAGACTGACCTTGGCATGGGTTTTATAATCAATAAAGCCGTAGACAACACTGGCGCCAGCCATTTCGAGATCACGTGCCCACCTTAAGTTGGTTTCTTCATCAAAGCGGGCTTTGAGCTCGACCAACGCCGTCACATTTTTCCCACGTTCCGCAGCTTCGATCAGTGCTTTTACAATCGGACTATCTTCACTGGTGCGGTAGAGCGTTTGTTTAATCGCAACGACGTTGGGATCGAGGGCAGCTTGTTGCAAGAATTGAACAACAACATCAAATTCTTCGTAAGGGTGATGAACGAGGATATCTTTTTGCGCAATAGCGGCAAAACAGTCCCCGTCATGCTCACGAATACGTTCGGGAAAACGGGCTTCATAGGGATCAAATGTGAGCTCTTTTCGCTGTCCGGAGATCAACTGGCCGAGATCACCCAATCCCAACTGACCATTGGTCTCGAGAATTTCCTCATCCCAGGCTTCAAAACTTTCAATCAGAAACGATTTTAACCCTTCAGAAATTCCCGCCTTCATCGAAAGCCGGATTACGCGTCCGCGCCGTCGCTTTTTTAATAAAAACTCGAAATGGCGCACAAGATCTTCGGCCTCTTCGTCAACGGCAATATCGCTGTCCCGCGTAATTCTAAATTGTCCACACTCTTTAATCTCGAAACCCGGGAAAAGATCTTTGGCGAAATATTCAAGTGCGTCTTCGAGCAAAACGTAACTATTGGTCTGTTGTTTACGCGAATGGTCGATATGGATGAACCTCGGGACATGCGCCGGCGCGATCAGTAACGCTTTTCTGCTTTCGCGCTTCTTTTTGCGTCCGAGTGACAAAACCAGTCCAAAACCCAGATTGGGAATGAACGGAAAAGGATGTGCGGGATCAATGGCCAGAGGCGTCAAAAGCGGCATTATTTCCGCGTCATAGATATTTTTTAGAGACTTCAGTTCTTTTTGAGTCAGCTCATCCGTTTGTTTAACTTTGATGCCTTCGTCAAAAAGTTCTTTCCGGAGAATTTTCCACTGATCCTGCTGTTCATTTATGAGCTTTTTTGTTTGTTTTCGAATTTTCCGCAGTTGTTCGTCCGGGGATTGACCGTCAAGGCTCGGCGCGCCGACACCCGCGATCACTTGGGTCCTGAGACCGGCAACGCGAACCATATAAAACTCATCGAGATTATTTGCGGATATCGATAAAAAGCGCAACCGCTCCAGCAGCGGATAGCCCGTATTAGTCGCCTCTTCCATGACTCGCGTATTAAATGCAAGCCACGAAATTTCCCGGTTGAAATAGCGATTTTCCAGGCTCAAATTATTCGGTTTTGACATAGTGTCATCCACAAGCAGGCTGTACCGACTTTCTTATAGCGAACCCGTTTGGCAGGTATAGGTTAAAATTATCGGCTAAGCCGCATTGGCTTCACGATTTTCAGTCAACATTAAATGCAAACTCTCGGCGCTCGGCGCATTGCGAAGTCTCTCGCGCATGTCTTCACGACGCAACAATCTTGAAACCTGTGCCAGTGCTTTTAAATGTTCCCCGCCTGCATCCATCGGCGCCAAGAGTAACACCACCAGGTCAACCGGTTTATCATCTATGGATTCGTAGGGCAGTGGTGAGTCGAGACGGGCGAATACGGCTTTCACTTGCTCCAGTCCCTCAATGCGTGCGTGTGGAATTGCAACACCAGACCCTACGCCAGTACTGCCCAGTCGCTCGCGTTCCATGACGGCCGCAACAACATCGCGTGCTGCCATATCGCGGCCGCATGCCGCACCGCATTTAATGGCCAATTCAGCCATCTCTTGCAGCAGTTGCTTTTTACTCGCAGCTGTCAGGTTCGCAGAAACGCACCCCAGACTGAACAAAGACTCTGCTTTCATTCGGATTCACACATCTCGTTATTTTATATTTGCGTGGCTCTTAGCGTGGTTATCGCTGAGGGTCAATCCACCCTACATTACCATCTGCACGTTTAAATACGACATTGAGTTCACCATGTGCAGCATTCCTGAAAACAACAGCGCTCGAGTCTGTTAAACCCAACTCCAATGACGCCATGCTGACGGTCATTGTACGGATTTCCGTTTTTTTCTCCGCAATGACGAGTGGTTCTGCAGGGATTGTGGCGTCTTCATTTTCGTCTTCAACCTGTTCGACAGGGTTTTGCAGGATATACATAGCCAACGCTTCTGCTTTGGCCTCTGCCTGATGATCTTTTAATCGTCTTTTGTACCGCCGGAGTCTCTTCTCTAAATGTGTAAGTGCCTCATCTGACGCTGAATACGCATCTTGGGCTGAACCATTGGCCTGCATTTGAGCCCCGGATGGGAGATGCAAAGCGATGTTGGTCATGAAACCCGAACCGTCTTTCGCGATAGAAACATGCGCTTCACCGTCCCGGTGAATATATTTATCCATCATGTCCTCAAGTCGACCGCTGATCCTTTCGCTGAGTGCGGGGGATACATCAATACCTTTGCTGACAATTTGAATTTGCATGTTTGGATTCCTCTTATTGAAACGGACTTTATCCTAACACGCAATCGCAGGAAGGCACACGCAAAAAAAACAAAAAAACCGTTTGATCAGGAATTAAGAAAAATTAAAGCTGTTGGTATTCAGGCTTTATTTTTTAAGATGCGACGGCGCTGAACCGAGGACTGAATTCCGAGTGATTCGCGGTATTTAGCAACAGTGCGACGCGCGATATCTATGCCTTGTGCTTGTAACAGGGTCACGATTTTATCGTCAGACAGGACGCTTTTCGGATCCTTCTCTTCGCTCACCAAAATTTTAATCTTGTGCCGAACGGCTTCCGCACTGTGCGCTTCACCTCCATCCATCGATGCGATCGCTGATGTAAAGAAATACTTTAACTCGAATACGCCGCGCGATGTCGACATATATTTGTTGGACGTAACCCGGCTTACAGTGCTTTCGTGCATCTCGATCGCATCAGCTACTGCTTTCAGATTGAGCGGCTTTAAATGATCGACCCCGTAGGCGAAAAATCCATCCTGTTGTTTGATGATCTCGCTTGAAACTTTCAGAATTGTCCGCGCCCTTTGATCGAGGCTTTTAATCAACCAACTGGCGTTCTGCTGGCACTCACTCATATAGGTTTTCACCTTTGCATCATTCGTGCCGCTACAAACTTCAGCGTAGTACCGCGAATTGACAAGTACGCGCGGTAAGGTATCTGTATTCAGCTCAACGGCCCAGCTCCCGTCGGGGCGATCGCGCACAAATACATCCGGCTCTACTACCGCGGCGGCATCGCTCCCAAAGGCCAGCCCCGGCTTGGGTGCCAGCGATCGTAACCGTGTGATATATTCGCTGAGAGTTTCAGTATCCAACCCACAGATCTTTGCCAATTTTGGCAAATCATGATTGGCAAGCATTGGCAAATTGTCGAGCAGAATTTGCATCGCTGAATCGAGCTCGCCGCGCTCTTTCAACTGCAATTTCAGGCATTCTGATAACGACCTCGCCATCACGCCAGTTGGCTCAAACGTTTGAAGTATTGTGAGAACAGAATTAATCCGCGCAGATGAGACACCTAGCCGCGCTGCCAATTCGTCGATATCTGTTCGCAAATATCCGTTTTCATCGACTTGATCAATTAAATAAGCACCAATGAGCCGGTCACGTTCATCGTGTACGGCCATCGCCAATTGGGCTGTTAAATGTTCAACTAACGTCACTTCATGGGCGGTATTTGCCGCCGCATCATAATCACTACTTGCATTAAACGAGCCGCCGGAACCGGCCTTCGACCAATCAATTTCACCGCCAACTGACGGCGCGTCCGGGACGAGATCAGCGACAGAGGCGTCCGCGTTCAGCGCGGATTCCGGCGCATCCATCGCATCGGCTGCGGCGCCACTGGGCGCATCCATCGTAAGTTCAGAAAGACCCGCTTCAGATTCCGTCGCCGCGACCGGTGCATCTTCTGCGCGTCTGTTTTCCGTGCCGGTTCCTCGTTCTAAAAGGGGATTGCTCTCCAATTGTTCCTCAACAAAGGCGGCCAATTCAATATTGGAAAGCTGCAACAGTTTGATCGCCTGCTGCAATTGCGGCGTCATGGCCAGGGACTGACCCTGTTTTAACTGAATTTGCGGCGACATCGCCATACACATCCCCTAAGGAAATCGTTTATTTTCAGGCTTAAATGCCCCCTTGATATAAGACTTAACAGCTATCCCTTAAAGAGTGGTTTCGTGTTTCTTTTTTCTGAACGGTTTTATATTTGCCTATTTTTGCTTGATTTGACTCTCGGCCTGGCGGATAGAAGCGCGTATGAACAACTGGCATTCAGAGTTTCGACAGCAATAATCGTTCCCGTTCGGTCAACAAAAGCGTTGAATTGTGCCAGGTCGTCTAATCGGAAGGACCTCAGTGTTTGAGTCAGCAAATGAGGGATCGATCCATTCTCTGGCAACCAGCCGGCTTCACCTAATTCTATTCAAATAAATTAGATGGCACATAGGATGAAGATAAATGATATTTTACACATCGTTGAGGGATTTAAAAATCGATCTCTCCCAGAAGAAGAATGGACGCACGAAGCCCATTTAATTACAGCCCTGTGCCTACTGAATGAACACGGTCTTGAAAAAGCAGAAGAGATCATGCCGGGTTTGATAAGAGACTTCAATACCGCGAAGGGTGGCGTAAATTCTTCTACTGAGGGATATCATCACACGATCACGATATTCTATCTTCGGGTGATCGAAAAATTCAGATTAAACAATAAGGACTTATCGATTGAGACACAGGTGGGAAGATTGTTGACGACGGAGCTCGCTAAACCTTATTTCACGCTCAATTATTACTCAAAGGAACGTCTTTTCACTGCCGAAGCAAGGCTTGGATTGGTCGCGCCGGATTTACAGGGTTATTAGGCGTATTTTTCACCGAGATAAACGCGCCTTACCTCTTTGTTGGCTCGAATTTCGTCCGGGCTTCCCTCGAACAGAACATCGCCCTGGAACATAATGGAAGCGCGATCGACGATATCCAGGGTTTCGCGCACACGGTGGTCGGTAATTAAAATACCGATACCGCGCTTTTTCAAGTATCTGATCAACTCGGAAATGTCGGCAATCGCAATTGGATCGATCCCTGTGAAGGGTTCGTCTAAGAGTATAAATGAAGGCCGGGACGCCAAAGCGCGGGCAATTTCAACCCGCCGGCGTTCACCCCCGGACAAAGCGAGTGCCGGGCTGTTTTTAATGTGATTGATATTGAGCTCATCCAACAAGGCGTTGACATTTTCGTTTCGTTTTGCGCGATCTTTTTCTGTCAATTCAACAACGGCACGAATATTTTCTTCAACACTTAGGCCCCTGAAAATGCTCTCTTCTTGAGGCAGGTAACCGACGCCGAGACGCGCCCGCTGATACATTGGAAGACTCGTAATATCCTGCCCGTCCAACAGGATTTGTCCTCGGTCCGCTTCGATTAAGCCCATCATCATGTAAAAACTTGTGGTTTTTCCTGCCCCATTCGGGCCCATCAGGGCGACGATTTCACCCCGTTTTACTGACAGGGTGATACCCTTAACAACGGCCCGCCCTTTGTATGATTTGCCAATTCCTACTGCGGCTAAGCCAGCTTCGGTATCGGGTGTGTGAGTTAAAGTGTCCGTCATAAGTTTGAAATCCAGCCCAATTCGTTAAAATCAGGTATTGCCACCCGCGACACTATTTGTGTTTTTTATCAAAATATTGACGCGTCCTGTAGAGCCGCACTTTCGCCCGCTACACGTGCCAACAACCCGCGCACTTTCGGTTTTCAGATTATAAAAAAGCTTGTCACCGGTCACGACATTACCGTCTGCCTGTTTTAAAATAACATCGCCCGATACGACAAATGTTTCATCTTCTTTTGTATACACACCGGACTCGCCGCGAACTTCCTGATCCGACGTAAGGTAATAAAAATTCCCTTCTGCTATGATTTTGTCAAATCCTCCTGCGGTAAGTCCCGCTGAGCCGGAAGTGAATACGGTCATTTTGTCGGCGATTATCCTGACATCACCTTGGCGCACATCAACTGCCCCCGTGAGTATTGTCCGGTCAGCTTGATAATCGGCGAGATCAGCCGTGATCTTGGTCGGTGCATCGCTGCGCGTGTCAAATTGTGCTTGCGCAGATAAAGGCACGCAAGCGAATGCGAGAATAACCGCACCTGCACTTATTGTATTCTTTGCAAATTTCATCTTGGATCCTTTATCGCGAGCCCATTTTCAATATTTATTGACCAATTTTTATTTCGACACGGTCAGAATTATCACAGTCTTGCCCTGTGCATGTACTGGCAAATCTGGCGCGATTGGTCGTTAAATCATAAGTTAACCGATCGCCAGTTGCCGAATTTCCGTTTTTCTGCGTAAAAACAACGTTTCCAATTACCGTGATAATATTTTTATCGCGCTCGTAAACCCCCCGATTGCCTTTGACGCTGTTTTCCGGTGTTACATATTTGAAATCACCGACCGCGACGATCCGGTTTATATTGCCGTAACGGAAACCTTCCTCACTCTCATTGGCTATTTTTTGACGAAACAAATCCATGCGTTGTGAAAAAATTTGAGATGTGCCCTGCTGCACCTCCACGTCACCAGTCAGAATGGTTTTAGGCCCTTTATAGGATGCCTTCTCGGCCTTTACATCAATAGGCTCATCGCCGCCAAATGACACTTGCGCGTGTGCAGTCACTGTCAAATTTAAAACCGCAAATATAACAACCAGTTTTCTCATGGTGACTCCTGTGGCTCTGTCTCGTTAGCACTCAATATATCTTCGGTCTTGTCAGGAATAATATGCCCCGTCATACCGTTCTTGAAGACGAATTCTGTATAATCATCATTGATTTCATATGCGTTACCCAAAACTGTGCCGAATTCACCACTACACGATATCGGCTCATCACCTTCTATCCTTTTACTCTTTACAAAAACACGTGCGTGACTTGTCTGGCATTGATATCCGTTGTCAGTATTTAATTGGACTTCCTGTCGTAATTCCAAAACTTGCGTGGCATTATTATACAGTCCAGAGGCTGCAACGATAACGCTCTCGGGAGCCCCTTCTTCTCGCAAAAAATTTAAAACAGGGTTTGACAAATTCACCTCATCCGGCCGCGCGAAGTAACGGACCGCTTCGTCCGCATTTATTCTGTACGGCAAGCTGTCGGACGTCCGGCCTTTATATACCGGGTTGATCATTTTGACGTTTTCTTCTGCATTGCCTGTGGGTGTCATCGGTTTAGGTGCATTGATAAAATACCAAATCAACATGGCAACAAGCAGCAACGCGAATCCGAGCAGCAAATACCGGGCCCGGCGTACAAATATTGAGTGCCGCCGCGCCGCATCCAGCGTCAATGCGCGCCGCGGCTCCCAGTATTGGAGCGCATGGCCATCACCATTGGGCTTATCATTTACGCTGGTTGTTGACATAAAGGCTTTTATTTTCGCTTATTTGTACCGTCTTAACCGATTACGCATGGAGACGCGACACCTCAATGCAGGTTTTTGATTACCAAAAATTCAGAATCCAAGACCGGCATTACCGGAAACTGTGCGAAAATATATCTACGTCTTGCCAACCGTTGAGATCCAAGGATGCCCGGGTTGGCAAGAACTCAAAACACGCTTTTGCAATTTCAAACCTGGATTCTCTCATTAGTCTGGCAGTCAGTATTCGTTGTAATTGATGGAGATAAAGAACATCTGACGCAGCATATTCCAACTGCGCATCCGTCAGAGATTCATTGGCCCAATCCGAACTTTGTTGTTGTTTGGAGAGGTCAATATTCAACAATTCTTTGCAAAGGTTTTTTAGACCATGAGCGTCCGTGTACGTCCGCACTAAAGCGGATGCTATCTTAGTGCAAAATATCGGGCTCATATCCACGTTTAAATCGCGTTTTAAAACTGCAACATCAAACCGGGCGAAATGGAAAATTTTTTCTACATCTGTATTCCCGAGCAAAGCTTTTAAATTTGGACAATCATATGATTGGCGGTCCATTTGCACAATGTGCGCATCGCCATCACCAGCAGAGAGTTGAACAAGACAGAGTTTATCGCGCACCATCGACAGTCCCTGCGTCTCCGTATCAACGGCAACAGACGTTCCAAAATCCACACCCGCTGGCAAGTCTTTTTTGTGAAAATGAATACTCATTTTTTTCTCCCGGATGAACTGAACCAGTTTTTATACGCGAATAAACCCCAGAACAATTACTGGTGGTCGACATAACACCTAAAGACGGCGTCTACAATCTTTGCTTTCGACGATCAATTCCGGGCAATTGTAAAAATATCATGCATCCCTAGAGATCAAGTTTCAATCTCGATGAGTAAATCTTTCGCATCAACACTTGCACCCGGTTCAACATGAACTTTTTTGACCGTACCGCTGTGATCGGCATGGATAGACGTTTCCATTTTCATCGCTTCTATCGTCAACAGGACATCGCCAGCTTCAACTTTATCCCCTAACGTAACCGAAACGGTTCCAATATGGCCCGGCATGGGCGAGCCCACATGAGAAGAATTTCCGTCTTCCGCTTTTGGTCTGCGCGGTGCCAGGTTTTGCACTGATCGATCAGGTACGCGTATTGTTCGCGGCTGACCATTCAGTTCAAAAAACACTTTTGCATTTCCGTCTTCGCCGGTTTCGCTGACGGCGAGTAGCAGAATTTCCAGCGTTTTACCTTTATCAATTTCAACGGAAATACCTTCGCCGATCTCCATGCCGTAAAAGAAAACGGGCGTCGACAGAGCCCACACAGGGCCATAATCACGCCGGCGCCCCATATAATCGAGGAAAACTTTCGGATACATCAGATATCCGTTTAAATCCTCGTCAGATACCGGGTAGTTATTGAGTTCTTTGGATAAATCATCGCGCGTTTTCTCTAAATCTACGGATGCCAATCTCTTCCCTGGACGTTCGGTATAAGGCTTTTCATCTTTTAGTATTTTCTTTTGGATGGCTTTTGGCCAGCCGCCCGGTGGTTGCCCGAGATCTCCCCGCATCATATTTATCGCCGAAGCCGGAAACGCGATGTCCTTATCGGGATCTTCAACATCGGCCCGGCTTAAATTTTGCGTGACCATCATCAATGCCATGTCCCCAACAACCTTGGAGGACGGTGTAACTTTAACAATATCGCCAAACATCTGATTGACGTCGGCATAAGTCCGCGCAATTTCAGGCCAACGTTCAGCAAGACCCAGACTGGCCGCCTGCGCGCGTAGATTTGTAAATTGGCCGCCGGGCATTTCGTGCAGATAAACTTCTGAGGCCGGAGACGAAACGCCGGCTTCGAAGACACTGTAGTTTTCCCGAACCGCTTGCCAATAGTGCGAAATCTCGCGGATCGCCTCGATATCAAGCCCCGTGTCTCGTGGCGTATGGCGCAAGGCTTCGACGATTGACCCCAGGCATGGCTGAGATGTTGCACCGGAAAATGCATCCATCGCTGCATCTACTGCGTCGGCACCAGCATCACAGGCAGCCAATACCGTTGCAGCCGATGCGCCGCTTGTATCATGTGTATGGAAATGCACGGGCAATCCCGTCTCATCTTTCAGCGCTTTGACAAGCACGCGGGCCGACGCTGGCTTTAGGAGCCCCGCCATGTCTTTTAATCCCAGTACATGTACACCCGCTGATTTGAGATCACGGCCCATATTCACGAAATAATCAAGATCGTATTTTGAGCGGTCGGGATTGAGAATATCGCCAGTATAGCAAACCGTTCCTTCGCATACTCGCCCCGAAGCTAGAACCGCATCGATCGCTACCCGCATATTTTCGACCCAATTGAGACTGTCAAAGACCCGAAAAACATCGACACCGCTTTTGGCAGCCTGGGCGACAAAACTTTGCACGACATTATCAGGATAATTTGTGTATCCCACACCATTAGAAGCGCGTAGCAGCATCTGCGTAAGAATGTTGGGCATTAACTGCCTCAATTCGCGGAGGCGGTGCCACGGGTCTTCCTGCAAAAAGCGATAAGCGACATCGAAGGTCGCGCCACCCCAGCATTCCATTGAAAATAAATCCGGCAAATTGTGGGCATAACTGCGCGCGACATTGATCATATCAATCGAGCGCATGCGTGTTGCCAATAAGGACTGATGGCCGTCGCGCATGGTCGTATCGGTAATCAGGACTTTTTTCTGGTCCAGCATAAACCGGGCAACGGCCTCCGGTCCTTTGGTTTCAAGAAGAGTTTTGGTTCCGGCCGGCGGTTCGTCAGCGTTCAGTAGCGGTGGCACGGCCGACAGCTTCACGCTTGGTCGTGTCGTTCCCTTCGCCTGCGGATGCCCGTTGACCGTAATATCGGCTATATAGTTGAGGATTTTATTGGCCCGGTTTTTGCGACGCTCAAATTTGAACAGCTCAGGCGAATTATCGATAAATTTTGTTGTATAACTATTGTCCAAAAACTTCGGGTGCTTCAACAGGTTTTCGACGAACGCAATATTGGTATTCACCCCGCGAATCCGAAATTCACGAAGTGATCGGTCGAGTCGTGATATTGCAAGTTCCGGTGTCGGCGCCCAAGCCGTCACTTTCACCAGCAAACTATCATAGTGACGGGTGATAACCGCGCCCGAATATGCCGTGCCGCCGTCGAGCCTGATCCCCATTCCATTGGCGGACCGGTAGGCCGTGATGCGTCCGTAATCGGGAATGAAATTGTTCAGAGGATCTTCTGTTGTCACCCGGCATTGCAAAGCGTGGCCATTTAAGACGACATCCTCTTGAGATTTCGTCAAAGTTGCCTCAGCAATCGGCTTGCCTTCCGCGATCAAAATTTGCGCGCGAACAATATCAATGCCTGTTACTTCTTCCGTGACCGTATGCTCAACTTGAACCCGGGGATTGACTTCAATGAAGTAGAATTTCTCATCGGTCATATCCATCAGAAATTCGACGGTGCCCGCATTTTGATAGGATACATGTGCGCAGAGCTTTTTCGCTTGTGCGCATAAATCTTCGCGCTGTTTTTGGGTCAGGTACGGTGCCGGCGCCCGTTCAACAACTTTTTGATTTCTGCGCTGCACCGAACAATCGCGCTCCCAAAGATGATAAATATCTCCATGTGAGTCGCCCAAAATTTGAACCTCGACATGGCGGGCCTGTTCAATCAACTTTTCGAGGAAACCTTCGCCATTGCCAAATGCCGATTCGGCTTCCCGACGTCCTTCAAGGACTTTCTGCTCAAGCTCGTCTTCATTATAAATTGGGCGCATGCCGCGACCACCGCCGCCCCAACTTGCTTTGAGCATTAATGGATATCCGATTTTGGCCGCCTGCGCCCGAACGTCATCCATGTCGTCACCCAAGACATCGGTTGCTGGAACCACAGGAACGTCGGCTGCGATTGCAACATTTCGGGCTGAAGCCTTGTCGCCGAGCAATCGCATTGTCGCCGCTTTCGGACCGATAAAGACGATCCCCGCCGCGTCACATGCATCGACAAAATCTGGATTCTCCGAAAGTAGCCCATACCCGGGATGTATGGCATCCGCGCCGCAATCTTTCGCAACACGGATGATTTCTTCAATCGAAAGATAGGCTTTGATCGGGCCAAGCCCTTGTCCAATAAGGAAAGCTTCGTCTGCTTTGAAACGGTGAAGGCCCAGACGGTCCTCTTCGGCGTAAACCGCGACTGTTTTTTTGCCGAGCTCATTCGCAGCCCGCAAAATACGGATGGCAATTTCACCGCGATTGGCCACTAGGATTTTCTCAAATCCTGATTTGGCGATTTTGGTTTTTTTAGATTTTTTAGTCACAGTATTTCTTAAGACTATTGCGGAAGTTTTGGAAAGCCTAAAATCACGTTGAGCGCAAAATTTTTGCGCGTCGATGAAATATTGTACTTTCGCGCGACGCGTTTCTTTCAAATTGACATGTAAAACGGAATTTTACGTTCTACACTGCCGCATTGAACGATATGGAGAGATACCGGTTTTGAGAACCGCTGGTGCCCAGGAGAAGACTCGAACTTCCACGGCCTTGCGGCCACTGGCACCTGAAGCCAGCGCGTCTACCAATTCCGCCACCTGGGCAGGGAGCGAAGAAGGCATTTACGACAGGCGAGCTGTTGGGTCAATCGTAGAGTCGATTTTATCATCAAAATCGACTGCTAATTATGGACAGGGTTGAAATTTCGTCGTAAGTCGAAAGCGCTTATTCACAACATGGATGAAATCATGGCAAAAGGCTTAATTACGGTATTCGGGGCAGACGGGTTTCTAGGACGCTTCGTGGTCCGTGAACTTGTCAAACAGGGATGGCGTATTCGTGCCGCTGTTAGGCGTCCGCATACCGCTCAGGATCTGCGCGTGATTGGCGCTGTTGGCCAAATCCAGCTTGTGCAAGCAAATATTCGCTACAAACTCTCGGTGGCGCGGGCTTTGGACGGGGCTGATGCCGTGATCAATCTTGTCGGGATTTTGCACAAAGAAGGACGCCAGACATTTGAGTCCGTCCATGTGCAAGGTGTGCGAAATATTGCGGAGGCTGCGAAAGAGCGCGGCATTGCCAATTTTGTTTACGTTTCCGCTCTAGGTGCGGGCGAAAATGCAATGAGTGAGTCAGCAAAATCCAAAACCGCAGGTGAAAACGTTTTGCGCGAACATGTCGCCACAGCTGATATCATGCGCCCGTCTATTATATTTGGCGAAGACGATGGCTTTTTTGGACGGTTTGCTCAAATGAGCAGTTTTGCTCCGGTCCTGCCTCTCGTCGGCGGTGGACATACCCGTTTTCAACCCGTTTATGTTGGAGATGTCGCCAAAGCGATCGCAACCTCGGTCGATAATGGCAGCAAGGGTACAACATTCGAACTGGGCGGCCCCACAAGCTATACATTCAAAGAATTGCTGGAATTCATGTTGGCAACGATCGACAAAAAACGGCTGCTTGTTCCCCTGCCCTGGTTTGCAGCAAATATCGTTGGCGCCATCGGTGAATTCACTGGCTTTTTGCCATTTGTCAAACCGGTTCTTACTCGAGATCAGGTGACCAGCCTTAAATCTGACAATGTCGTGTCACCTGATATGCCCGGCCTCGCTGAACTGGGAATAAAGGCTAAAACCATTGAAGCGATTATGCCGGCCCATTTGGAAAAATTCAAAAAATACGGTCAGTTCCACCAAGCGGCATCGGACTAACATTCGCTACGCAGTGCCACCTTGGGCAATCCACCATAACAGGATTACCCCAAGGGCCACCCGGTAAATCATGAACGGCAGGAAACTGATCTTTTCGATCAGGCGCATAAAAACATAAATAGCGAAATACGCAGCGATCAGGGACAGGCCTGCAACGACCAATCCGTCCATCCAACTGGCATTGCCGCCGCCGCTCCGTAAAAGCTTGATGAATGCGAAACAGCCGCCCGCGCCAATAATCGGGATCGCCATCAACATCGAAAAACGGGCCGACTCGGTTCGCGTATACCCCAACGCCCGTGCCGCCGTCATGGTAATGCCCGACCGCGACGTCCCCGGTATGAAAGCGATGATTTGAGCGAGGCCAATAAGAAACGCCGCTTTCCAATTCATCCCTTCAATCGTTTTGACTTTTTTACCAAACACATCTGCCAGCCAGAGTATGATTCCGAAAATAATCATTGTCCAAGCGATGATTGCCGGCGATCGGATGGCCTCATCCCATCCAATTGCATTCATGGCTAACCCCGCCAGGAGCGCGGGGGGCGTGGCGATAAGGATATAGCTCGTCAGACGAGCCCGTTCACTTGATTGACGTGCCTGATCAAAGCTCAGCAGATCAACACCGCCACAGAGCATACGTCTGACATCGCGTCTGTAATATATAAGCACAGCTCCTAAAGATCCTAGATGCGCCATCAGATCGATCAACGGACCTTGGTCCGGCCAGTTCAAAATTTGCGCGGGAAGGATCAGGTGTGCGGAGCTGGAAACCGGAAGAAATTCCGTTAGCCCCTGTACGATTGCCAGGATCAGTAAATGGAGCCAAGTCATGATAGCGCCTTCATTTGCACACGTCCTGCTTAGACTTAATCGGACGGGCTTACCAGAAGATTAGCAATGCGATTAAACATTTGTTTCTGATGAGTATTTTTTAAACTTTTGACTGTTAATTTGATAGCTAAAGTCTGTTTTCGTCCGTTTTTGGGCGCAAATGTGAATTTATGGGGCCAGTAGTTTGCAAGATCTAAGAATTTACCCATGGCTCGGGCCGCTACGCATGGCAATCATCACACTGATTGCGTTTGGGTATGCTTCAACCATGCCGGTTGGTCCTGCCAATGCGGAATATTTGCGCATGTTCGGATATGATCCGAGTTGGTACGGGATTGCGCTCATCTTCATGATATCCGGATGGTTGGCGATGAAGAGTTTGACCCGCCATGGCTCGGCGCTGAAATTTCTAGGGTCCCGCTTCTTCAGAAATATACCGATCCTAATCATCTTTGCAGCATTTGTACCGATGGTGTTGTTTCCTTTATTCGGACAACCACCCGAACCAGGCACATCACGTGTCTCACAGCATCTATCCTATTTCTTGCGGGTTGTCAGTTGTATCGAACCCGACGCCTTGACGCCGGGGCTGCTCGATAACGCTCTCTATATGTGTATTATTCAGGGCGGGTTATGGACATTCAGATGGGGCATGATCGCCTTTTTGGCTACCGCTGGTCTGTGGGTGATTAGCGGGCTTAAAAACCGGTTGCACCTTCTTCTATATACGGTTCTGGTAACCAGTCTTTATGTGGCGCTGGTCGACCGTCAGATACGCGGGTACGAGACGATCCTGGATTTCGCGGTCACGGCATCTCGCTTGGGCATGTTCTATTTAATGGGCATGTGTGCCTTTGCCTACCGTGAGAAACTGAGCCATAGTCTCCGCATACCGGTTATCCTTTTGTGTGCAACACTTGTGGAATATTTCTTTCTTCCCTGGACGCCCTTAATTGAGGTAACGGCGACTTTGGCGCTGGCGTATCTCGCATATTACGGAATAACATCCTCGAGAACCGTTCCAAACTGGTTGAAAAAGGCCCCGGACCTGTCGCTAGGTCTTTATGTGATCAACTGGCCGATGGCACAGATCATGTTGCTTAACTTTCCCGGAGTTTCGCCGCTTGGATTGTTTTTTGTGTCATTTCCCGCGACCATATTGGCATCTTATGCGATTTGGCACCTGATCAATCGCAACACAGAACCGAGATTGGCTGATTGGACGTCGCGGACCGCCTAACGCGCCGCCAGTGCCTCTACGAGTTCCGTTGATTTTTCTTTTTTCAACGCCGCACACAAATTGATACTTTCCAAGGTTTGCGCGAGACGCCGTTCATATCCCGGAACTAGGGCTGCTTTTTCTTCGAAAAACGCTTCGACTTCTTTTGCTTTTTCTTTGGAACAAAACCCGCGTGCATATCCGGGCGTGCCGCCTTTTCGAACATCAAGCACGCGGTCCTCAACAAACGCATCGAAATTTGTTTTCAACCACACCCAAGTTTCATCCTTCGTGCCTTCATTGCCCATCAATCCCGCGATGACACCACTTGCCTGCCGATTGGTAAACGCATCTTTGTCGGACAATACCTGAGCTCGTAACATAGTTGCGACTTCCGGATCTTCGATCGAACCGATCGCCGATAATGCACTGCTTTTTTCAGCTGGCGATCCATTTTTTAATAAATCCATCAAGGCCGGAAGACTGTCTTCAGGACGCTTTTCGAAAACCTGTGCAAGGCCTAATGTCCGCACTTTGGATGATAATGCCTTTTTGTCAGCATCGCCGTCCAATCCTAAATATTCGGCGCCTTTGCGTGCAAATTCTGCGGCAAGTTCCTCGTCATTCCCGTAATAAACAAGTCTGCTGGCCAATGTTGGCGCCAAGAGATCGGCTTCAACTGTGTCAGCGTCTTTGAGTTTTTCGTATCGCTCAGCGTATAAATCTCGCGTATATCTTGCCAAATCTTTGCGGGCTGATTTTGGCAATAAGGTTGAGTGCATGCTCGAAATACCGGATCCGGCTCTGCTGGCAACATCATATTCTTTATGACGCGCAAAGGCTTCCAGGCCTTTAAGATAGACACTTGCTTCCACTTTTCCGGCACTGAAAGCGGCTTTTAGACTATCAATCACAGTTAAAACTTCACGTGGGTTTAAATCGTCGATATTAGCAATCAGCTTGCTCCACCCCTCGCTATCGAGTGAGAAACGATAATATCCAGCCCCGTCCGCATTGGCGGTTATCCAAGCCGGGCAAGATTCGCCGTCCAGTTCAAGTGTTTGGTTTTTCTTCTCGAGCAATGAGCAAGACTTTTTGATGTCTTGGCCGACCTTGTATCCGGCACAAACCGGGATCTGCCAGGTTTGTGTTTGTTCAACGGTCGACCCTAATGGTGCATACCGGCTTTGCGACAATTCCAATGTGGAAGTTTCATTTTTGCAATTAAGTTCGGCACTCACCAACGGGAGTCCAGGTTGATCCACGAAGCTTTTAAGGGCCGGAACAACTTTGGCATCACCGGCGCCGTCAGCGAGAGATTGGAAAAAATCATCGCCTGTAGCAACGTCGTCGGCAAATCTTTCCATATGCAGACGCACTCCTTTTTGGAAGCGTTCCTCGCCCAGATAATTCTCAATCATCGACAACACACCACCGCCTTTTCGGTAGGTAATACTGTCAAATTGATCCATAACGTTTTCTGTTCGCTCGAGCGGCTCGCGCACTTTGCGCGTACTCGCCAATGAGTCGAGACCCATAGCCCCCAGTGCGGCATTCAACGTAATACGATCAAAACTTCCATCCGGCCGCCAGATATCAACAGCTTTGTTGCCCATCCAGGTGGCGAAGGCTTCGTTGAGCCAGATGTCTTCCCACCAGACCGGCGTGACAAGATCGCCAAACCATTGATGGGCCAATTCGTGGCCGTGGACACGAGCATACAGACGTTTTTGATTGAGTGACGATTGCTCATTCATCAAAAGCAGATATTCTGTGTAAACAATCGCTCCAGGGTTTTCCATCGCGCCAAACGCATATTCCGGCGCAGCGATCAAATCGAGTTTTTCATAGGGATAGGGTATACCAAAATAAGTTTCCAATGCTTCCAGGATACCTGCCGTATTTTTAAGCGCATATTGAAATCGCTTTCCTTCACCCCGTGCTGCAATACCCCGCAACGGTATCTCACGGTCTCGCACATCGGTTGGGGCTAACGGATCAAATTCCACCACGTCCCAAGGTCCGACACCGTAAGCGATTAGATAGGTTGGCAATGGGCGCGTTTTTTTAAACACATGTCGCGTCCAGCCATCGCCTCTTTTCGACGTTGAGACGACCGGTGTATTGGCATAGACAAAGTCTTCGCTGGGCGCCGAAATAGAAAGGCTAAATGGTACTTTGAAGCGCGGCTCATCAAAACTTGGGAATGCTTCACGGGCGCCTATGGCTTCAAACTGAGTCACAATATAATTATCGGTTGTGTTGCCGTTTTTTCGTTCGACTTTATAGGCCGAATTCAGCGCTGTATTGTAAGGTTTAAAGTAGGGGATAATGAGAACCACTTTTCCAGGCCCGACTTCAGTCTCAAAGTTGAGCGAAGCTATGCCCGAGGGCGCTTCCGCAGGATCAACTTGAACATATTCAGCCTTAATTTCAGTCGCATCGCTCAACAAAGCCTTCGCATTGGTGACCGTCATGTTTTTGCCGTGCAACCAGATTTTCTTGGTTGGTTCTTTGATCATCACGTCGATATTGACGAAGCCGTTGAAGTCGTCCTGTCTTGGGTCCATTTCTAAATCCAAGCGATAGGCAAGCGGTGTTACATTGTCACCAAGCTGCGCATGAGGCACCTGGTTTTCGTCGATCTTTTCTATTTTTTTTGAGATCACTTCATTTTGATCTATCGTATTATCGGCAACTTGTTCTGCAGTTTCCGGCGCGCACCCTGCCAAGCCGTAAACAATAACGGCAAAGCTGATAAGTGTTTTGATAATGTTCACACAACTCTCCAACCCAATATTGTGACCCTTCATAACTGCCGCTTAAAGCAAGTCAAATTTTCTCGGCTTACAATTTTGCTATACCTTCACAAAGTAATGCTATAACAACGCACAAAATTTTTAAAAGGACAGTCATTGGTAAAATCGACTGACAAATCCGCAGACAAGCGCACACCCGGAACGGTTCCTTATCGGAGCGGTCGCCCCGGGCGCTTGCCCGCAACTGAATCCTCCCGGATTACGCGGCAAATCACCGTATTCTCGATTAGCGTGGGGATCATCCTGATCCTCGCCAAATTAATCGTCTTTCGCGAATCCGGCTCAATCGGCATCTTGTCGTCGTTGGTTCATTCAAGTCTCGATCTCATCGCCGGCTTATCGACATATTTCGCCGTGCGGTATGCAGCCCGTCCTCCGGATCAAACCTATCGGTTCGGTCGAGGCAAAGCCGAAGGATTTTCGGCCGTTTTACAGGTCTGTATTATCATCCTGGCTGCAGTACACCTGCTGGAAGAAGCAGCAACGCGGGTCGAAACCCCGCATGCAATTGAGCAAAGCGGATATGCGATCGCGGTGATGGTCTTTGCCATCCTGCTCACGGCGTGGCTGTTAATTGCGCAAACATGGGCGATAAAATCTACAGGATCGCTCGCCGTGCGTGGTGATCGGGCGCATTATATCGCCGATATGTCAGCCAATATTGCCGTGATCGCCGGCATATTGCTCTCAACCTATACGTCGTTTATCCGTGCAGATGCCTTGGTTGGCATCGGTATCGCGCTCTGGCTTTTCTATACGGCCTTCAATGTCGCGCGGCTTGCGTGGAACCAATTGATGGATCAGGAGCTTCCCGACCGCGAACGTGAACTCGTGCGCGAGCTGGCCTTACAAGACAAACGTATCAATAGAATCCACAACCTGCGTACGCGGGCATCCGGTCCACATGTACATATTCAAATGCAGGTGGATCTGGACGATGATTTAACGCTGAATGAAGCTCATGAAATTATCGTTGCAGCTGAAAAGCGCATGATGGAAGCCTATCCGGCGGCCGACATTCTGATCCATCCGCATCCAGCCGGGTGTGATCATTTTCACGGTAACGCGATATTTCATCAATCGAGTCCGCACGAACACTAATTGCTTGCACTTATGACTTGCAGCCTCGGCGTGGATGGTCTTTAAGAACTTCTTTTCCAATTGGATTTAAACGTCAGGTATGCGGACACTTTATCATTGGCCATTAGACCCGGATTCGCGTCAGGCGCGTCTGGCCTTGGCTGAAAAAAAGCTGAAGTTCAAACTGGTGCAGGTGACGCCGTGGGCACCTGAAGAAGACTTCCTACGCCTGTGTACCGAAGGCGTTCCACCCTGCCTGACAGAAGATACCAACACCGGAAAAACGGTTATCAGCACGGCGCGCGCCATTTGTGAATTTGTCGCCGACGATCAGGGATCACGCTATCCGCTTATGCCAAACACACCCCAGGAACGTGCCGAAGTACGCCGCATGGCTCAATGGTTCGATGTGAAATTTGCAGGCGATGTGAATGCCTATATCCTCTCTGAACGGATAGAGAAAAGTTTTTCGGGCACAGGCGCGCCGGACCCGGCTGTCCTGCGGGTCGGCCGCGAGCATATGAAATTCCATTTCGAATATCTCAGCTGGCTCTTGGAAACCCGTGACTGGATTGCCGGATCAAGTCTCAGCTTGGCAGATCTGGCAGCTGGTGCGCATCTCTCCTGTCTCGACTATCTAGACGAAGTGAATTGGGACAAATGGGATGGTTTGAAAAACTGGTACCAAAAGCTGAAATCGCGGCCATCCTTCCGTCCATTGCTCGCTGACATTGTCCCAGGGTTGCGTCCGCCGCGCCATTACGCCGATCTTGATTTTTAATCCATGGCAAAGCTTTCTAAATCGGTCACCAAACGGATAAATTCCCTTGGGTTTGCCAGCTATGGAATCGTCGATCTATCAACAATCGATGACCGACAAAGAGATTGGCTAAAAGAATTTATCAGCAAATCGCGTCATGGATCGATGCATTGGATGGCCGAAACGGCAGATCGGCGCAGCCATCCGAACCGGCTTTGGCCCGAAGCAAAATCAGCCCTTGTTCTGGGATATAATTATGGTCCCGAGACCGATCCACTGTTTACTCTCGACCAAGGCGAAAAGGCTACCATTTCGGTTTATGCACGTAACAAAGATTATCATGATCTGATCAAAGGCAAGCTTAAGGAACTGGCGGGCTTGATTGCGCGCGACTCGGGTGAAGACGTCAAAGTTTTTGTCGATACGGCCCCGCTGATGGAAAAACCATTGGCCGAAAAAGCCGGTGTTGGCTGGCAAGGGAAACATACCAATTTGGTGAGCCGTGAATTCGGTTCGTGGTTATTTTTGGGGGTGATCCTGAGCGCGGCACATTTGGAAACCACACCGGCGGAGATCGATCATTGTGGCTCCTGCACGTCCTGTCTCGACATCTGTCCAACCAATGCCTTCCCGGCACCATACAAACTGGATGCCAGGCTATGCATTTCTTATTTGACCATCGAGCATAAAGACCCTGTCGACGAACATTTACGCGAAAAACTCGGCAACCGGATTTACGGCTGTGATGATTGTTTGGCCGTTTGCCCGTGGAATAAATTTGCGTCCATGGCATCTGACATAAAGCTTAAAGCCCGCGAAGAATTAAACGCTCCTGATCTGCGCGACTTGGCCTCACTGGATGACCAGGCTTTTCGTCAGAAATTTGCGGGCTCTCCGGTTAAGCGGATTGGACGCAATCAATTTATCAGGAATGTCCTTTACGCGATCGGGAACTCAAATGATTCAAAATTAAAGTCAGTGATTGAGCCGCATCTCGACGAAGCGGACCCGGTGGTCAAGGATGCAGCCGAATGGGCGTTACGGCGTCTTGGCGGCGTCTGAACCGTTGTTTTTTTCGAGCTCTGCCAAGCGCATGGCTTCATTGATTTCGCCGCGCACCAAAAGCGTATCGACATTCTGTCCATCATAAATCAGCGCGCGATCAATATCGGCCTTCGCTAAAGCCAGTTTGTTTTGTCGTTTGCGGGCATCGGCGCGGTAGCGCAGAGCCCGCGGATTGTCCGGCTCATATCCCAAAGCGTTGGTCAGATCGATCTCGGCATAGTCCCAGCGTCCCATTGCGGCGTAGGCGCGGGCACGGGCTATGCGTAGATTTACATCGGTTTTGATGATTTTCAGTCCCTCAGTGGCTGAATCATAGGCCTTGCGCGGAAGCTCGGCATTGATCCACATATCCGCGGCTTCGACATAATAACCTACACGCATTTCCGGACTGCCGCCATCCGGGGACTTGGCCAGTTTATCCAACCGGAACGCCGCTTCATCGGCATGACCGAGCGCAAACAATGTCATGGCAACACAATGGCGGGCCCGGCGCCCGCCGCCTTCATCCTGCCAGATCATCGCGTCTTCGTAGGCCAATTCGGCGTCATCAGCGATTTTTTCCAGACAGACTTTATGACGGGCTTCGAAATCGGGCGCCGTCTTATTGACTTCATCTGCAAGGGCAGGCAATCCACTGACCATGAGACACAAGGCGCTGAATGAAAGAATGGTTTTCATGTTGCGTATGTATCGGGGGGATTTTTAAAGCGCAATGGTTGGACGCGTTAAATTACAGTCAGAAAACAGCCGGATTTGCGTCCTGCTCGGGTGTGGTTACACGGCTCGGGCTATCGCCCCTTCTTTAAGATCTGATGGTTTTGAAGTTCTAGGCACAACACGAAACCCCGATAATTTCTCCGAAATGGCCGCTAAGGGTGTTCATCCATTGCTGTACCAAGGCAAGATCACCGATGAATTACGCCGGATTCTCAGCCGTACGACACATATCATCTCCTCCATTCCTCCCAGCCAATCAGGCGATCCGTTTATCTCATCAATGCAAAGTCAATTTGGCAAGAATTGGTCAAAACTTTTGCCCAATATTGAATGGGCCGGGTATTTATCGGCAACCAGCGTCTATGGTGACCGGCAAGGAAAATGGGTGTTTGAAGAGGAACTGCTGCATCCCAGCACCAATCGCGGCAAGGCCCGCGTCATCGCTGAGCTTGATTGGGTCGAAAGCGGTCTTCCCGTGCATATCTTTCGCATTGCCGGTATTTATGGTCCCGCGCGCAGCGCGTTCGACCGAATCCGGTCGGGGAAAGCCAAGGCGGTGATTAAGAAAGGTCATATTTCCAACCGGATCCACGTCCACGATATCGCAACAGCCATTGCGGCCTCGATCAATGCGCCTGCCCCGCATGCGATTTATAATTTGGCAGATGATGATCCGTGCCCACCGCAAGATGTTTTACAATTCGCAGCGACGCTGTTGCGCGAACGCGCGGTTCGCGAAGTTCCATTTGACGAAGCGGACCTCAGCGACATGGCACGAAGTTTTTATAGGGAAGCGCGCCGTACATCCAATGCGCGGATCAAACGGGATTTGGATTGGTATCCGCAATATCCCAGTTACCGTGAAGGTCTGGTATCAATCCTGGAAGGGGAGGAAAACGCATGAGATTAGCATATTTATCATTGCTGTTAATGCTGTCAGCTTGCTCCACTGAATCGAGAACGCCATTTGTAGACTTATGTGCGAAAACCGTAAAAGATTACGGCCCGTTGAGGGATGAAGGACCTGCTGAAGCATATGCCGATCTGTTTACGGTGGACGGAGAATTCCACCTCGGGCCCAATGTCACCCAGGGGCGGGATGCACTGATCGCCCGCCACAAGGCGGCCAATACTGCCAGTGTTTGGCGTCACAATATGACCGATATTCGCATCATAGATAGCGAAGCCGGGTTAAGCGGGAACACACGGTTTCACATTTTCACAGGCCCCAAAGGCGGCAAGCCCAGTGCGCCGTCCCGCGAAATTATCGGCGATTATCATGACGAATTCGTGATCGAAGAAGGGGGCTGCAAAATCAAAACGCGCAAAGTCAAAATAGTCTTTGATTCGCTAAACTAGGCGGCACAATTCCTTGGCCGTGCGGATGAGCCGGTCAAGATCATATGGTTCGGATAGGCTGTGATCGCCATTTTTCACCAGTGTCATCTCGATGTCATCCGAAGTTGTCATTTCGAAAACTTTCTGCGCATGGGCTGGCGGAACCGATGTATCATTCATCCCCTGCAAGATACGCACCGGGCCGACGAATTTGATCGGGGCGTCCAGTATCTGGTTGTTGCGCCCGTCGAGGATCATTTCACGACTGATCTCATACGGTTCATCATAGTCTGACGGTTGGTAGTAAATGCCCTCGTCCATAATCGTCTTGCGGATGGTCTCGTCAAATCCAGCCCACATCAGTTTTTCACTGAAATCCGGTGCAGGCGCGATCAAGAGTAATCCCCTGATACGATCAGGACGCGCCAACGCCGCCAAAAGGCTGGTCCACCCCCCCATGCTAGACCCGATCAAGATCTGTGGCCCTTCAGTGAGTTCATCAATCACTTGGATCGTATCCGCGGCCCACCTCGAAACCGTACCGTCACGGAACCGCCCGGTTGACGCCCCATGCCCAAAATAATCAAACCGGACATAGGCACGGCCTTCATCGGCCGCCCAATCGTGCAGGGCTGTGGCTTTCGAGCCTTCCATGTCCGATTTCAGGCCACCACACCAGATCAAGCCCGGTGATTTTTTCTCGCCGCGACCTGTGTTCGTTTTATAGGCAATCTGATTATTATCCACACCTGCGAAGGCCGGGGATGATAAAAAAAGAGGCGTGCACGGTTCTGTCATGATATGTGATTTCCAAATTAGAGATTCGGTCATTATCACGCTCCTATGAACATTCTTCAAGTCGTCCCAGAATTAAACGCCGGCGGAGTCGAACGCACGACGATCGAGATCGCGCAAGCGCTCACCAAAAAAGGGCACACGGCGCATGTGGCCTGCGAAGGCGGACGCATGGAAGATGAGCTCGAAAAAGCGGGCGGGATATTGCACCGTCTTAAGCTTGCGTCAAAAAACCCACTTTCCCTGCGTAGAAACACAAAGGCTTTGATTAAACTGATCAGGGAGCACAAAATCGAGCTTGTTCACGCCCGATCCCGCGCGCCGGCATGGGCAGCCAAGGCGGCAGCGGATGCCGTTGGTATTCCTTTTATCACCACATATCACGGCATTTATAACGCCAAGACCGGCCTGAAACGCCGCTACAATGCGATCATGGCTAAGGGCGAAGTCGTCATCGCCAATTCAAATTTCACCAAAAACCACATTATCCAGGAGCACGGGACAGACCCGGATAAAATTGTCGTCATCCCGCGCGGTGTTGAAATGAAAGTGTTCGATCCCGTCAAAGTCAAACGTGCCGATCGCGAAACCATGCTGAAAGCTTGGGCAGTATCCGGTAAACGCCCGGTCGTCCTGTTGCCGGGGCGGCTGACGCGCTGGAAAGGTCAATTAGTGGCGCTGGATGCCATCGCCAACCTCAAAGATAACGGCATAGAATCCGATCTGGTTTTGCTCGGGGATGCTCAGGGACGCGAAGACTATATCACGGAACTTGAAACTAAAATCGACACGCTTGAACTATCTGACCATGTGCGCATTGCCTCGCACACAAAGGACATGCCTGCCGCCTATGCAGCCGCCGATATAGTCATTTCTGCATCCACCGACCCGGAAGCCTTCGGCCGGGTCAGCGCCGAAGCGCAAGCCATGGAAAAACTGGTCGTCGCCAGCAATCATGGTGGATCGACAGAAACCGTGATTAACGGCGAAACCGGTTTTTTGGTCACGCCGGGTGACGGGGAAGCGCTCGCCAATGGCATCGCCTCTGTTTTCGCGATTTCTGCCCGCGAACGCAAACAAATGGGGAAAAAAGCCCGAACGCGGATCGGACGTGAATTTTCGGCCGCTACGTTGCAAAAAGCGACCTTGAAAGTCTATGAAAAGGCATTAAACGACCGACGTGACAAATAAATCACGATCGAGAAAACTTTGAAAAATCCCAATAACAAAGCTTGAAAATCAACAAATGAGCCGCCATATTCCGGATGCGCCGAGTTTCGGCGCATTTTGGATTAACAATTATGGAGAACCAGCATAGCCCGTAGACCACTCGCAGCGCCCCCTTCAAAGAAAGGCCCGCGCATCAACGATGATATTACATCGCCCAAAGTCCTTCTCATTACAGAAACCGGTGAAAAACGAGGTGCCGTCACGATAGACGAAGCAATTTCTGCCGCACGCGCGGCCGGTCTTGATTTGGTCGAAGTGGCGCCGGATCCCAATCTTCCGGTGTGTAAAATTCTCGATTACGGTAAAATGCGGTTTGAAGCCCAAAAGAAAAAGGCTGCCAATAAAAAACGCCAAAAGACCCAAGAGGTCAAAGAAATCAAGATGCGGCCCAATATCGACACGCATGATTATTTAGTTAAGACCCGCGCGATGACCAAATTCTTTGATCGTGGCGATAAAGTGAAGGTGACGATCCGTTTCCGCGGTCGCGAAATGGCCCATATGGATCGGGGTACTGACTTGCTTCAACGCGTCAAAGACGATTTTGAGGAAACCACCAAGGTCGAATTTGAACCAAAAACCGAAGGTCGCTTGATGACCATGGTACTGGCACCGAAATAACCCCTCCAAAATCGCGAATCTGCCGCAGTGCCGCTGCTGGATTTCCCCTGCCTGCTCCGTTAGGTAGGATCATATGACATTGGAACCGATCACAGAGGACGACATCGCGCGGCTGACCAAAGTGTTTTACGCAACTGTGCGTAAAGACGACCTGCTGGGTCCGGTTTTCAATGGCAAGATTGGCACCGATGATCAGGTCTGGAACGAACACATCGAAAAGATCAACGGGTTTTGGTCAAATATCTTTCTTAAAACTGGACGGTATATGGGCAATCCCATGGCAAAACATGTCGGTCTGCCCGAAATTACGCCCGCTCATTTCACTCGGTGGCTTACTCTTTTTAAGGCTGCCGGTGCGAAAACCCTGCCAGAGCGAAAGCAGGCGCTGTTTGATCAAACGGCTAACCGGATCGCGCGTAGTTTTCAAATGAGCCTGGCTTTTCACTTTGACAAGGACGATACCAAGCCCAATCCGTTTGAAGAATTGGGCCTGAAACGGCCTTCTGTGCGGGCTGCAAAAGGACTGGATTAAGCTCGATTCAGCGCTTGATTTATCTCTTTTACAAGCTATAAGCCTCTTTCCTCTTGATCGGGGAAGCAATTGTTTGGGCTAAAGGCATGCCTGACAATTCTGAAGTTCCGGGACTTATCCCGTATTAATGGAGAACGAAATGCCAAAAATGAAGACCAAGAGTAGCGCGAAAAAGCGCTTCAAGCTGACGGCGTCTGGCAAAGTGAAAGCTGGCCAATCCGGAAAACAACACGGTATGATCAAGCGCACCAACAAGCAGATCCGCAACAAGCGCGGAACAACAGTGCTTAATGAGTGCGATGCCCGTCGTATCCGTAAAAAATTCATGCCGAACGGCTAGTTCCGGCACTATTCAAGACAGTTTGGAGTAAACTATGTCCCGCGTTTCAAGAGGCGTCACAAAACACGCCCGTCATAAAAAAGTTATCGATGCAGCCAAAGGTTACCGTGGCCGCCGTAAGAACACCTTCCGTATCGCCAATCAGGCCGTCGAGAAAGCCGGTCAGTACGCCTATATCGGTCGTAAGCTGAAAAAGCGCCAATTCCGCGCGATCTGGATCCAACGTATCAATGCTGCTGCCCGCGAGCACGGCCTGACCTATGGAAAATTCATTCACGGCCTGACAAAAGCCGGTATCGAAGTCGACCGTAAAATGTTGTCTGACCTTGCGACAAGCGAGCCGGCTGCGTTTAAAAGCCTTATTGAAAAGGCCAAGTCTGCAATCGCTTAAAGCAATAGCGAACACGATTTAGAAAACGGCCCTTCGCACAACGAGGGGCCGTTTTGCATTTTAGCCTTTGATATTGACCCCATGGAAAGCTCTTGCCAAAACAGGCGCACACAAACGGAATCCAAAATGTCTGATTTAACCGCTTTAAAAACCAAATACGCCGAGCAGATCGATTCTGCAGACAGTCTTCAGGCGCTTGACGATGTGCGCGTGGCCGCCCTCGGCAAAAAAGGTGAAGTCAGCTTGCAAATGCGCACGCTCGGTCAAATGAGCCCGGAAGAAAAAAAGGTCATGGGCCCGGCGCTGAACGGTCTTAAGAACGAATTGGCTGACTTAGTTGAAGCTCGCAAATCGGTTCTGGAAGCTGATGCGCTGAACGCGGCGCTCGCTAGCGAAACTTTGGACATGTCGCTGCCCGTCGATGCCAGTGTCGGCTCATTGCATCCCGTGATGCAGGTCATGGAAGAAATGGCCGTGATCTTTGCCGATATGGGATTTGCGGTTGCGGAAGGCCCGGACATTGAAGACGACTTTCACAATTTCACGGCGCTCAATTTCCCGCCCGGGCATCCCGCGCGGGATATGCACGATACGTTTTTCCTCAAGCCGGATGCAGATGGCAATAAAATGGTGCTCCGCACTCATACAAGCCCCGTGCAAATTCGCACGATGATGAGCCAGAAACCGCCGATCCGCATTATCGTGCCGGGCCGGACTTATCGGTGTGATTCAGATCAGACCCATACACCGATGTTCCACCAAGTCGAAGGCCTGGTCATCGATAAGACAACCCATATGGGACACCTCAAAGGCTGCCTCATGGATTTTGTTTCAGCGTTTTTTGAAACCGATGTGGAAACCCGTTTCCGTCCCCATCATTTCCCGTTCACGGAACCAAGCGCGGAAATGGATGTCCGCTATGAACGCGTCGGGGATGAAATTCGCATTGGCCAAGGCGACAACTGGATGGAAATTCTCGGCTGCGGCATGGTGCACCCGAATGTGTTGGTCAATTGCGGCCTCGATCCGGACGAATATCAGGGCTTCGCTTTTGGTATGGGTGTCGACCGCCTCGCTATGCTCAAATACGGCATGCCCGATCTGCGCGACATGTTCGCAGCCGATGGCCGCTGGCTGTCTCACTATGGATTCTCACCGTTACTACAAGCCAATCTGGCCACTGGATTGAGCTAGGACAAGATTATGAAATTCACACTCTCCTGGCTCAAAGAGCATTTAGATACGGACGCGAATATCGACGAAGTTGTCGAAGCCATGACCCTTGCCGGACTCGAGGTCGAAGAGGTCGAAAACCCTGCTGAGAAACTGGCGGCGTTTTCGATTGCCAAAGTGAAATCGGCGGAAAAACATCCAGACGCCGACAAGCTGAAAGTCTGTCAAGTTGAAACCAAAGACGGGATGAAGCAAATCGTGTGCGGGGCACCGAATGCCCGCGCCGGCATGACCGTGGCCTATGCGCCGCTTGGCGCCTATATCCCCGGTCTTGATTTCAGTCTCGACAAGAAACCGCGCAAAATTCGCGGCATCGAAAGTTCAGGCATGATGTGTTCATCCAAAGAGCTTGAAATGGGTGATGATCATGACGGGATTATGGATCTGGATAATGCCCTTGAACTCGGGACGCCAATAGCCGATGCCCTTGATCTCAGTGACCCTGTCATTGATTTTGAAGTGACTCCTAACCGGCCCGACTGGCTGGGCGTGGACAATATCGCCCGTGATCTGGCGGCCACCGGATTAGGGGACTGGATTACAAAAACCCCCGCGCCCGTCAAAGGATCATTTCCCTGCCCGATAAATATTGAAATCGATGCACCGGATGCCTGCCCGGTTTTTGCCGGCCGTGTCATCCACGGTGTCAAAAACGGTCCGTCACCGGAATGGCTACAAACGCGATTGAAGGCCATTGGCCTGCGTCCGATCAGTGTGCTCGTCGATATTACCAATTTGATCAGCTATGACCGTGCCCGCCCGTTGCATTTTTACGATTTGTCAAAACTGACCGGCACGGTGCGCGCGCGCCTGGGCAAGGGTGAGACCTTCGAAGCCCTCGACGACAAAGAATATAAATGCTCAGAAGAAATGTGTGTGATCGCCGATGATGCCCGCGTGCTTGGATTGGGTGGCGTGATGGGCGGAACCTATTCCGGTTGCCAAAAAGATACGACCGATATTCTGATCGAATGTGCTTATTTCGATCCGATGCGCACACGACGCACAGGACGTGACACCGGCATTCAGTCTGACGCCAAATACCGGTTCGAACGCGGTGTAGATACGGGCTTTGTCAAAGGCGGCATTGAACTGGCCACGCAAATGGTTCTTGATCTTTGCGGCGGTGAAGCCTCAGATATTATTATTGCCGGTGAAATCCCGGCTGATCCTGCGCCAATCGAATTTGATCCGGCCCTCACCGAGCGGCTGACCGGTCTGTATATGACCGACAATGAAATGATGCGCATCCTCGATACGCTCGGTTTTAGCGTGTCCGTGACCAAATCCGGCTGGACGGTTACCGTGCCGAGCCATCGCCGCGATTGCACCCAAGGGGCTGACTTGGTCGAAGAAATCGCACGCATTTACGGCCTGCACAATATGGAAGCCAAAAGCCTGCCGCCAGTCCCCGGACGCCGTGAGCCATTGGCCACTGCGCTCCAAAACAAGCAACGGGCAGCCCGGCGTGCCCTAGCTAATCAGGGACTATTCGAAGCCATCACCTGGTCTTTCTGTTCCGCAGATCATGCGAAACTTTTTGACGGCGGCTCAGATGATCTTTTGCTCGACAATCCGATTTCCTCTGATCTCGATTGCATGCGTCCAAGCGCGCTGATCCATCTGTTGCTGGCTAGCCAACGCAGCGCTGATAAAGGATATCCGGGCGCAGCTTTGTTTGAAGCAGGCCCGACTTATCAGACCCCGGAAACAGACGGTCAAAGCCCGTCGATTGCCGGCATTCGCCGCATTGAAACCCAGCGCCATTGGCAGGGCAATTCTCAGCCGGACGCTTTTTCAGCCAAAGCCGATGCCCTCGCTGCACTTGCGGCCATGGGTGCGAAAGTCGACACGCTGCAAGTTGGCAGGCCGACAGGATCATATTGGCATCCCGGTCGTTCGGCCCGTTTGCAAATGGGGCCAAAAAATATCCTCGCGGACTTTGGTGAAATTCACCCGGGTGTCTTAAAACAACTCGGCATTGAAGGCCGCGTGTGTGCTTTCGAAGTCTGGCCGGACGCTGTGCCAGCGGGCCGAAAGAAAGCCACTAAAGCCAAAGGCGCCTTGGTGATTTCCGACCTCATGCCGGTACACCGGGATTTCGCATTCATCGTCAGCGATGACACGCCAGCAGATAAATTGATCAAAGCCGTCAAAGGCGCGGACAAGGTGTTGATTTCAGACGTGTCTCTGTTCGATGTGTATCAGGGCAAAGGCGTTGAGGACGGGCATAAGTCTCTCGCCATTGACGTGACCTTATCCCCAAAGTTAGAAACATTGACCGACAAGGACATCGAAGCGGTTTCCGCCAAGATTATCGCCCAAGCTAAGAAGGCTGGTGGCGAGCTCAGAGGCTAGTTAAAACGGTAAGATCTTGCGTTTGCGGGAGTAAGACAAATACCCGACATTGGCGCCGAGACGCAGGCCGACGCCTGTTCGGATCGGGGCGAGTGTCACGCCGTCTGCACGTTGATAGTTGGCGGCCATGCCAGCGACCAAAAACGCCGATCCATCAACACCGGGATAGCGACGGTAAATATAGTCGGGATTTTGCAAATCATAGACGAGCGTGAAAACTTTCGAGCCGTTCGCACCCCAGTCAAACCCGATACTTGGGCCTTGCCAGTATACTTTCTGCGATGTGCCATTTTTCATCCACAATGTGCCTTTGCCGTAGCGGAGCCCGCCGACAATCGCTGCGCTGGCTTCTTCACCAGTGATATAGCCGACGGGGCGACCTTGGGAGCGGAACAGGCGCTCGATCATACTACCGGCACTTTCAGAAGTAACCCCGAGATGGGTTGAAACGGCCGAGACCAATTCATTTTCATTATACTCGCCGCCCGGCGTCGTATTGACCTTTTGCGCGTCTCTTGCGTCTGACGACCGGGTCGGGTTGGCGTCCGTGGTCGCACATCCGGCAAGCCCCAGGGTGACGGCCAAGCTTAACATGGCGATGGCTTTTGGCATTTTATTGAGTTTTCTCATCCGCGGCATGGTGATCTCCCGTTGAAGGCTTTGTTTGCAACACCATGAAAGCGTATGGTTAATGAAAGGCGAAAATATGGCATATTTTTCGTTAAGTTTTGGTCATTCTCTGCTAAAGAATCTCCCTGTTTATTGAGATTTGAATGATTATTAGAACTGAACGCCCGGATGATATTTCCGCCATTTTCCAAGTTGAGGCAGCAGCCTTTGAGACGGATATGGAAGCCCGGCTTGTCGACATTTTACGTGGTGACGGCGACCTCACAGTTTCACTTGTCGCGGAAAATGACGGCGAAATCGTCGGCCATATAGCTCTGTCACCGATGCAAGGCCCCGTGCGCACAATGGGGTTGGGGCCCGTCGCAGTTCGGCCCGATCTGCAAAAACGAGGCATTGGTTCGAAACTGATCAACGCCGCTTTAGACATCGCTCGCAATATGGACATTCAGGCTGTGTTTCTTTTGGGACATGCTGAATACTATCCGCGTTTTGGGTTCAGTCCGGAACTTGCGGCCCCCTTCACGTCACCCTTTGCCGGGCCTAATTTCATGGCCAAAGAACTCGAAAAAGATTGTTTAAAAGACAAGACCGGAAAAGTTGAATATGCACCAGGGTTTTCCAAAATATAGCGATGAAGACAGGGCTTGCACCCGTCGCCCAATCCTATAGATAGTCGCCATGGCTACTCCACTTTCAAATATCCGCAATTTTTCAATTGTCGCCCATATTGACCACGGCAAATCGACGCTGGCAGATCGTCTGATTCAGACAACGGGCGGACTGGCGGAACGCGAAATGAGCGAGCAGGTGCTCGACAATATGGATATTGAGCGTGAGCGCGGCATTACCATTAAAGCGCAAACCGTGCGTCTTGATTACATCGCCGATGATGGTGAGACCTATGTCTTGAACCTGATGGACACGCCGGGGCATGTTGATTTCGCCTATGAAGTGTCCCGTTCGCTTTCAGCTTGCGAAGGATCGCTGCTGGTTGTCGATGCCTCGCAAGGGGTCGAGGCCCAAACGCTTGCCAATGTTTACCAAGCGATTGAGCATGACCATGAAATTGTCCCTGTCCTCAATAAAATCGATCTGCCGGCCGCCGAACCGGAGCGGGTGAAAGAACAGATTGAAAATGTTATCGGCATTGATGCCTCGGAAGCCATCGAAGCGTCAGCAAAATCCGGCATTGGCATCAAGGAAGTGTTGGAAGCGATCGTCACTCGCCTGCCTGCACCCTCCGAAGGCGATATCAATGAGCCATTGAAGGCGTTGTTGGTCGATGCCTGGTACGACACCTATATGGGTGTTGTGGTTCTTTTCCGAGTCGTCGACGGCGAAATCAAAAAAGGCCAGCGCATCCGCATGATGAACAATGGCTCGACCTATACCGTTGATAAGGTCGGTGTGTTTCGTCCAAAACCGGAGGACATGAAAAGCATTGGGCCCGGCGAAGTCGGCTTTCTCACTGCCAGTATCAAAGAAGTGGCGGACGCGGCGGTTGGTGACACGATTACGGACGATAAATCACCGTGCGCGGAAAGCCTGCCCGGATTTAAACCGGTACAGCCGGTCGTATTTTGCGGCATATTCCCTATCGATGCCGCCGATTTTGAAGACCTACGCGCCGCCGTTGGGCGCTTGCGTCTAAACGATGCCAGCTTTTCCTATGAGATGGAAACCAGCGCCGCGCTTGGCTTTGGATTTCGGTGTGGATTCCTGGGCCTGTTGCATTTGGAGATCATTCAGGAACGATTGGAACGCGAATTCGATCTTGATCTGATCACCACGGCACCGTCGGTTGTCTATACGCTCAAACTCAAAGACGGCAGCGAGCAATTCCTGCACAATCCTGCCGACATGCCTGACGTGATGAAAATCGAAGAAATTCACGAGCCGTGGATAACGGCAACTATCATGTCACCGGACGATTATCTGGGCGGCATTATAAAACTCTGTCAGGACCGCCGTGGCGTGCAGAAAGAACTGAGCTATGTCGGTTCACGCGCCATGCTCGTCTATGAGCTGCCGCTCAATGAAGTCGTGTTCGATTTCTATGACCGGTTGAAATCAATCTCGAAAGGCTATGCCAGCTTTGATTACCAACCGATCGGTGTGCAACAAGGCGACCTCGTCAAAATGAGCATTTTAGTCAATGGTGATCCGGTCGATGCGCTTTCAATGCTTGTTCATAGATCGCGCGCGGAAAGCCGGGGACGACAAATGTGCGAACGGCTGAAAGACCTCATTCCGCGCCATCTATTCAAAATTCCAATTCAGGCTGCCATCGGCGGCAAGGTCATCGCCCGGGAAACGATAGCGGCTATGCGGAAGGACGTTACGGCAAAATGTTACGGCGGTGACGCATCGCGGAAACGAAAGCTGCTGGATAAGCAGAAAAAGGGTAAAAAACGCATGCGTCAGTTCGGCCGCGTTGAAATCCCGCAAGAAGCCTTTATTGCCGCGCTCAAAATGGATGATGATTGATCCATGCCGGAGTTCAATACGGACTTCTATTTGACAGTATCCGGTCTGGCCATTTGTCTCGGTCTGGGGCTGTTAAGCTGGAAGCTTCACATGCGCGAGAACAACTCCGTTAAGCCGCGCATGGTGCCCTGGATTATTATCGCGATGGGCTGTTTGGCCACCGGCTTCATGCTTTTGGTGCACCTGGTCAACCTATTTGGTTTTGAAACCGGTGGCCGGTTCTAATTTTCCATTCACTAAAAATCGCGTGAACTTTGATCTGGTAAATTGCTCGCGATAATTGTTTGGTGCCTGCGGTTTTTGCGCCGGTCTTTATGAAACTGTATCAGCAGTTCATCGTTTGTTTTGCGAACGGCCAAGCCGATTAACTTTCGCGGACATTTTCGCATGAACTGATTTTTGCGAAATTTGGATACGTTCTTGCTGTCCCGCACATCCAATAAACACGCATGCTCAGCTGTGGCCTGGAAATTGGCGTACGTTTCTTCAACTGGATTTAAATTGTTATATCTAAATTCAACCCGTGTTGTGCCATCCGCCGCTGACGCTCCACTTGCAATCGCCATAACAGCTGATGTAGCTATAAATATCTTGATAGCACGAACCATGGCTAATTCTCCTATCTGCTAAAAACAGCATTATTGCTGCGAAGATATTCTGACCGGCATCTGGCATAAAGTCCTGATATAAATGTATGGAAAGAAAAACGGAGTTCTTATGATTTTATGATGGGTCATATATAGCTCTTCTTCCGTTGTTTTGAAAACAATCGGCGTTTTTATCATTTCCCGGAATTTAAATTATAGTTAGCCAATCTTTAACCCCTTAATGGGAAAGTCCCGTGCAAAGTTATTAATACGGGGGCTACCCATGGTTAAATCATTCACCGCACGTCTTACACTCACGGCATTAATCAGTGTTGTCGGCTTGGCAGCCTGCTCAGCGCATAGCACCGGCAGCTCCCGCTATGGCGGCAGTGAGTATCACGAATACGGATATGGCTGGGAACAAGGAAGTGCCCAAGGCGGCGTATGCTGTGGATATTATGTCGTTCCCGTTCATCACATCATCACCAACGAAAAACAGGTCGAGGTCGAAGTTGAGAAAGAAGTGATCAAAGAGCTCCCGCCGCAAATCGTCTACAAGAACAATCCCTGCCCTCCAGACACGACAGCCGATGCCAATGGTGCTTGTATTCGCTATGTTGAACGTCCGACACCGCCCGTTTATATTTGCAAACGCAAAAACGGACTTCCTTGCAAAAAATAAGGTCTGTTAAACGCGTTCGCCAATTGTCGTGCGGTGCAACAGCCGATCATAACCTTCATACCCGCCCGTCGCTTTGTGTAAAACGCTGCGGTTATCCCACATGACGAGCATATTGGGCTGCCAATTGTGACGGTATACAAATGGGTCCGAACCTTGATATTCCATCAGCTCCATCAATAAGGGCAGCGCTTCTGCCTGCTCCATACCTTCAAATCCAATGATGTAGCCAAGCGTGCTGTAGAGCGCGGGTTTTCCAGTTTCCGGATGATTGCGCACAAAGGGATGCGATTGCCTTAGGTGCGCCTCTTCTGATGGTCGGATATCCATGCTCCGGCCGCCTTTTTGATCATCCTCTCCATACGCGCCTTCTGGAGCGTAGGCGAGCTCAGCAGAATGGATGGCAATCAGGTTTTCGACTCGCGCTTTTAGTTCCGCTGGCATTTCCTCATAGGCTTTGTGTTGATTGGCAAAATGGGTATCCCCACCATGTGGTGGGATCTTGATCCCATACAGACAGGTTGCCGCAGGCGGGCTTTTTTGAAAACTCCAATCGGTGTGCCAGGTTCCGGCAAATATGGGCGTGGTTTCATCGGCATTTCTTTGCACGGCTGCGATGTGGGGATGTCCGTCTATGGGCCCGAAAAATGTATCATCACCGAACGGGCCGAAATACAATGAAAACCGCTCTAGATCAGCATCGCTGATTTTTTGATCGGGGAAAACCAAGACATGATGCTCAAGCCAGGCTTTTCTGATTTCAAAAATGGTTTCCTTGGAAAGATTAGCGGTTAAATCAATGTTGGTAATAACCACCCCACACGCCTGACCGCTTGGAGTGCATTTGAATTTGAAATCTTGAGTTTTTTCCATGTGTTCAACTTAAGCCAATCAAGCCGTTCGTCAAATGCGGGAATACCAGAAATATTATAATTGTAAAACGGCCGCTACTGGTGCAAAATCATTGCTAGGAATAGTTGATCATTGGGGGCAAATTGGGCGATTTAAAAGGCATGCGCAGTTTTGTTGGCGTACTGATTACGCAGGCCCTCATGCTGTTTGTTGTATTGGGCGTTGGACTTTTCATTTTTTGGTTCCCTAATTTTGAATCTAGCCAATCCCGCTATTCGTCCATTTTTGGTGTGTTCCTTATTGCCTTTGCGAGTGCGCTTGTCTTTTTGATGATCTGGACATTATTGATTAAATTCACTGAAGAGTGGTGGAGTATCATTGCGGTCGATCGCGTGAGCAAATGGATGATCATACCGCTCTACGCCGCAATCGGCGTGGCGTTTCTTGCATGTATTTGGTCCTTATTGGCAGTTGTAAAGTCGGGGGATGAAAGTTTTACCAGTACATATAACCCAATTATCCCGTCCCTCGCCGTGGTGCTGACCACTGGAATTCCGCTCGCGGCTTCTTCGTTTTTAACGCTACTAGGAGTAAAACGAATTCTCACGCTTAAAAAAAATATGCGGCTTTTTGAATCAAGTGTTTCCAATACGGAAAGTGAAGGTTTGTCGCGCATCCGCGCCTCGATAAATGCGGAGAAAGGAATAGGTAGCACTTTTGCCCGCCCGGAACCTAAAGGTTTTTATTTTGCCGGCCTGACATCCAAGCCATGGTACGAAAGCGAAGAGCTGGAATGGATTGCAGAATTTGAAGATTCGTTCGATGATATCCTGGCGGAAGCAACAGCAATCATGTCAAACCTTGGTGATGATATTGAGAATTACGGCTATCAGGGTTTAAACACCGAATCCTGGAAGAAAGTCAGCCTCGTCGCTAACCGCGAGGAGAACCAAGAAAATCTCGCGGCATGCCCGGTCACGGCTTCATTGTTAAAAAAAATACCGGGATACCCAATTTTCCGAGACGCTATGTTTTCGATCTTGGAGCCGGGCGGCGTGATTACGCCGCATCGTGATTACGGCAACTTGTTCCTGACCATGCATTTTGGACTGATAATTCCACCATCAGGGTACATGGAAGTGGCCAATATGCAACGCAATTGGCAGGCCGGAAAAGCATTGGTATTTGACTCGTCCTATAATCATCAAGCTGTCAACGATAGCGACCAGTCACGGGTTATACTCCTCGTTGATTTTCTCAATCCGGACATGAGTGACCAAGAACGGCAATGGGTCTTAGACGCCCCTTTCTGGAAAGCGTAAAAGCAAATACACAGCGCTCGCTGGCCAGTATTGCGTCTAAATTTTATATCGCATTCGACTATCCGAGCGTTCAAGAAACATACAAGTTGAGTTAGAACAATCAATTATTCAGCATTTTTTTACCATATTCACTTATGACCGAACCATCTTGGAATTGGGCGAAACGATGTGGGCTGAGTCCGGGCGCAACTTATGGATATACAATGAAAATCCTCACGACTCTGAATAAATATTGGCATGATAAAAGCGGTGCAACGGCCGTCGAATATGCTTTGGTGATTTCAACACTTTCGATCGTTGTTGTCAGTGCAATTGCGGTTGTCGGGGGTCATACCGGCAATACTTGGAATGATGTCAGCAATGCGGTGACCGATTAAGTACGGGATTCGCCGCGTCGGGTAATCACTCTTAAAACTTGGTAAGAATCTGTACATAATCCTTGAAGCAAGGACCTGTGCCATTACATAAATTCTGTTCGTCTTTACGTCAGTGCGATCAGGAGAAATTTATGAAGCGCAAGACCTTATTAATCAGCGCTGTATTTGGTACAGCCTTAGTTGCGGCCCCTGCCGCTACAGCCCAGTCCAACTGGCCGGTATTCAGCGGAAAATCGAAATCCGGGCAAGCCATGGTCGTGGACCCATCGCGAGGCGTCCTCACAATGGCGCCATTGTTGGAAAAAACAACGCCCGCCGTTGTCAATATTTCGGTTTCAAGCACGGTAAAACTGCCACAAACCCCGTTTGCCGATGATGAGTTTTTCGAGCGTTTTTTCGGTGATCGTATCCCGGGCTTTGGCGAACGCGACAACGAAGAGGACGAAAGCAACGAACGAACGACGCAAAGTGCGGGTTCGGGTGTTATTATCAATGCCGGTAAAGGGTATGTCCTGACCAACCATCATGTCGTCGATAAGGCCGACAAAATTACGGTGACTTTGAAGGATCGACGGACCGCCGAAGCCGAGCTAATCGGGTCTGATCCAGGAATTGACATCGCTCTCCTCAAAATCGATTTGAACAATCTTACAGATATTCCGATGGCAAATTCTGACCGGACAAAAGTCGGCGATTTCGTCATAGCGATCGGCAATCCTTTCGGCATTGGCCAGACGGTCACCTCGGGGATCGTCAGCGCCCTCGATCGTTCCACGAACGCACCCGACAAATATCAGAACTTCATTCAAACAGATGCGGCAATCAACCGGGGCAATTCCGGCGGAGCGCTGATCAATTCAAAAGGTGAATTGATCGGGATTAATGCGGCAATATTATCACGTTCAGGTGGGTCAAACGGGATCGGGTTTGCCGTTCCAACTAACATGGTCACAGGCGTAATGGATCAGCTGATCGCATATGGCGAAGTCCGGCGCGGCAGAATTGGTGTGACCATACAAAACATCACTCCAGAGCTAATGACCGCAATGGGTTTGGATTCACAAGATGGCGCTTTAGTCAGCCAGGTCGTTGAGGATAGCCCGGCAGAAGAAGCCGGTATTCGTGAGGGCGATGTCATTGTCGAATTTAACGGCAAACCAATTCTGGACAGCGATGATATTCGCAATGCGGTTGGCTATGTCGAACGCGGTCGCAACGCTGACATTTCCTATATCCGCGACGGCAAGAAATATACGACTAAAATCAAGGTGGAAAAGGCACCGGAAGATGAGGTGGTTTACGCCGATGATGATGAAGACACGGATGTCGAACCATCCCGGTACGAAGCCTTCGATGGTGCCACATTTAGTGATATCCCCGCAAATATGGACCCGCGCGGTGGTGATGATGGCGTTTTGATTACAAATGTTAAAAGGGGATCTGACGCCTTTGATGCAGGATTGCGCAAAGGCGATATCATTCGTGCCGTCAATAACAAGGAAATTATCGATCTTGACGATTTCAAATCAAAGATTGCGGGCAAACGAAAAGCGGTTGCATTGACCGTACAAAGAGGCCGTAACCAGATATATATCGCGGTCAAATAATTCCGTTTTCATCGAAATTAAATTGGGGTTTCATGCATACATGAAGCCCCGTTTCGATTGATAATCTAAAGATTTCAAGCAGATACGCTAAAGATCATTAAAGCAGAGAATATAATTAAAAATTTCTCTTTTTATCTTAAAAATTCTTTAGTAATGTTAGGTTCATATGTCACGTAATAGGATGCGCTTGGGGGGCGCTGTTCGAACGCGAAATGCGATCAACAGTTAACACCAAAGTTGAGAAAAACGTGCAGAATAATCAAGTCAAACCAAAACTCGTCTTCTCACCCAGGATATTGGCGTTTGCGCTATTACTGGTGCTTTTTTGCACATTTATTTTTATGGCCTTTCCCGATCCAATCACCAATGCAGGATGCCTTGATGATACTCCGGAATGTGTAGCCGCTCAAAAGGGAAGCCAAAACTACGTGTTTTGGATTGGTGTCTTTTTGTGTTCTTTATTCGGTCTCATTTTGATGACGTTCAAACCAGGGCAAGTCAAAAAAGCTCCAACAGTGTATCTTAGTCTGAGCGCAGCCGCCGCACTCAATACGGCAATGTGGATGGCGTTGGTCTATGCGGGCGCCTTCCTGATCAACCTAATCTAAACGCTCTCTACCGACCTATTAGCCGCCGAAATGCGCGGGCCTCGCACGCGAGCGTTCTTTTGTCGCCCGCGATACACCCAAAAAAGACGATCATTGCAGGCATCCAAACGAGCAAATCATTGATTTTTCCGTTGATACCACGCTGTGATAAAAATTCCTGTCCCGCAATGAGCCAGGCAGCTGCAATTATTGCACCTCCCAGAATGATTGCCGTTTTCCGTATATCTTTTTTTCTAGTGTTTTTCATGTCCTTCTCCTTTGGTTCTAATGTAATGATTTTGTGCTGCTTTCGCCATCATCGAAAACTTCTTCGATTTGCATGCCGAACAGTCGGGCGATTTTAAAAGCAAGCGGTAGAGACGGATCGTATTTTCCGGTTTCCAGCGCATTGATGGTTTGCCTGGACACATCCAGTTTTTTTCCCAATGCGGCCTGAGACCAATCGCGCTCCGCCCGTAAAACTTTTAACCTGTTTTTCATAGACACAGGCCTTTGACACCATTTCGGCGCCCAATAATGTAGAGAACCGGCGCGTAGATAAAACAAAACAGAGGTACCAGGTACATAACTGGTAAGACCGGGATATCTGGTGATTTGACGAATTCTTCGAGCACGCCGAAAAATGTTGTGATGGCCAACAATATACCTGTGCTGATCAAGACAGCATGGAAATGTAATTTTTGAATAAACTCATCAAGGCCGCCGATATATCTGGCATGAGCCCAGATCCACATGACGACGCCGGCACCGGATATTAAAGCAATGATGGCAAGGACCGGGACGCTTGTTCCGGTTTTTTTACGCAGATAGGCAACACTGACAGCGCCCACAATATAAATCAACATGGCCACGACCATGTGTTTCTTATAGGTTTGGTGAATAGTCTTCTCGGACATGTTTTCGCTCCAAATATGTCAACTTTCCTTTACATAACCGCACAAGAACGTTATGTCAAGTATACTTGTCATTATATCAAATAAACTTTCCATAATACTTCACACAATTGTGTATGACAGTGAGTGGTTTATCGTCTAATGAGATTTCATGAATATTCTAAACGAACCCTCCCGTTCCCCGTATCTCCCCTTATTGGATCCGGCCAAATTTCAAGACCCGGACGTAACCGCCAAAGGGGAAGAACGCGCCAGCGTACAATTCACCGGTCTGAAAACACTTTGGTTTAATACGGGATCGCTTTGCAATATTGAGTGCGCCAATTGCTATATCGCCAGTTCGCCGACTGCAGATCATTTCGTCTATTTGACGCCGGCAGATATGGCGCCCTATCTCGATGAAATCGAGACCTTGGAGTATAGTGAGGTTGAAATCGCGTTTACCGGTGGAGAGCCATATCTCAACCCATATATTATTGAATTAAGTGAAATGGCCCTGAAGCGCGGGCATGAACTTTTGGTTCTGACTAATGCCATGAAACCAATGATGCGGCCTCGGGTGCAAAAAGGCCTGTTGGAGCTCAATCAAAAATACGCAGGCAAAATGACATTACGGGTTAGTCTCGATCATTTTTCCGCCGCAGAACACGACAGAGAACGCGGCGTTGGCAGTTTTGATATCGCGATGACCGGTATGCGTTGGCTGTCCGACAACGGGTTTAAGCTCAATATTGCTGGACGGGCTATGTTCGCGGAATCAGACGAAGCTGCTCGGGCTGGTTATGCGCAATTAATCAAATCTGAGAACTGGCAAATCGATGCTTACGATAAGGGCGAAACAATTTTGTTTCCAGAAATGGACGAAAAAGTTGATGTTCCGGAAATAGCGACCGCATGCTGGGACATTCTTGATGTATCGCCTAACGCCATGATGTGTAGCAACTCACGGATGGTTGTCAGACGCAAAGGTGCACATAAGGCTAGCGTTTTGGCATGCACCCTGCTTTGGGACGACGATCAATTTGAGTTGGGGCCAACACTTGCAGGCGCGCGAAACCCCGTAAAACTCAACCACCCCCATTGTGCAAAATTTTGCGTGCTCGGCGGTGCGAGTTGTTCGGCCTAAGGTGCGGCAGCACTTTCCCCTAGATTAGCCAACAGAAATTTATCCATTGCTGTCAACAATTTGGTGCGATGTGCCGTGGAAGTTAGTCCATGGTTTCCATCTTTTAGAACCACATATGTTTTTTTAGCTTTGCTTTTACCCAAGGCGTTTTTCATCCGCGTAAATTGGTCGTAATGCACAGTGACGTCCATTGTTCCGTGCGCCAGTAAAACCGGTACTGTCAATTCGTCAGCGCGCTTGACCGGTGAATTTTCTTTAATAGCGTCCGAATTTTTAAACCCGCTAATAATTGAAGATTTCGCCACGTGCCTACCCAAGACATATTTTTTGCGATCATTTATTAAATCAAACAGATCGGTAACGCCCGCGACACTAATTGCGCAGGCATATAAGTCCGGGTTTTTAATCGCACCCATCAGCGCCGCATATCCACCAAACGACCAACCGGCGATACAGATGCGTTTTGGATCTGCATATCCCTTGCTCGCCAACCAACGAGCACCGTCTTCAATATCCTCTTGCATCACTTCCCAATTTTTACGACCGGCTTGTTGATGCGCTAATCCCAATCCTGAAGACCCACGGAAATTCATCTGTAAGACAGAGTATCCACGAGAAGAAAAGTACTGAGCGAAGTAATCAAAGGATTGAGCGTCGCGCGCATACGGCCCACCATGAGGCAAGATAACAAACGGTTGATTTTTAAATGGCATACCGTCTGCAATCGCCGGAGGCGTCGTCAGATACCCTGTAATTTTAAATCCATCGCGTGCCGAATATTTGACTTTCGTGATATCACCTTGCAGGGTTTTTGAAATTTCCGGATAATCGTAACCCAAATTGTCTAACTTGCCGGTTGCTGAATTATAAGCGTACAAAATCCCAGGTACGCTGGGTGTGCTGGCTTTGAAGATTACTTTTTTGCCGTCCGGCGTTTGGTCCAGAATATTGATCTGATAATCCGGCAACTTTGCTTCGATTTTATCAAATCGGCTCTTATAAACCGGATCAAAGAAGACACGCTCACCCACATCGCCCACATATTTTGCACCGACGACTTTTTTCCCATCCGGGCTCATTATGATGTCGCTGACATCGTACTGGTCATTGTGAAGGAGTTTTCGTGTTTGACGCTTTTGAGCCAGGTCGTAAATATAAAGACCCAATGTGTCTTTTCCGTTTCTGGACGCAACAATCATATGGTTGGGGTCTTCCATAAACCCGACGATATTCGTATTACTATCAAGCCCGGGATAATCTGCGATGCTGCGCCACGTATCGCCATTGGCATCGCGGATCGCCAAATGATATTCACCACTGACATCTACCTGCCCCTTACTCACACGAACTTCACCGTGCAAATCCGTGATCCAGTTTTGAATATTAGGCGCACCGTTTTTTATTTTTTTCTGGCTCAGGTTTTTTATATTTACTTTGTAAACGTCTGGAGCGAGTTGGTCTTCAAGACCAAATGACATCAAAATATGGTCCGGATCATCGGGAAGGTAATCAATGACATCATCATTGAATTGTCTGACGGTCCGTTGTTTATTAAATCGGCTTGCACCCCCCTGTTGGTTTTTCGCTTTCAAGACCGGGGTCACATCCTCTACGTTTTTGTCCACAACATACAAATGGCCAGTGTTGTAAATTATGTCGCCCTGGTTTCGGGTTTGACGTGTCCGTATCAAAATTTGATCATTGTTCGCCCACATGATTGTTTTAACTTGGACCCCCTTACCCAGACCTGACGCTCGGAGCGTATTATCGGCCGGATTCCCCAAATTGAAAACGCGCAAAATATACTCACCATTATTGTCAACAATGGTTGCAAGAAAATTTCCGTCTGGCGAAATTGTAGCATCATAGACCGCTGGCATTCGGGCATAGTGTTCAGCCGGTACGGGTTTGGCGACCGCCAGCGAAACTGCAAAGTTTAAGAAAAAGCCAATTGCCATGACAGAAAGAAAACGCATAAATCCCCCAGTTATTTTCTTTGAAAACTAGGCGAATAGGGAATACTGTTGCAAGTCATAATTGCAACCAAACTGGATTAAAGCTTGAAATGTTTTGAAAGTCTCAGGCCCTGAGCCTGGTAATGCGAACCATGAGTTCCGTAGAGATGGTCAGGCGTTTCGCTTAACGGTTCAAACTCCAGCTTGGCGACCGCTTGCCCATGGCGCAACATGAACGGGACGTCCCGTCCCCGCACTTCCAAAACCGCGCGCGATCCGGCACCGCCCGCCTCCCTTAAGCCGAACCCGGGGTCAAAAAAACCGGCATAGTGGGCGCGAAACTCTCCGATTTCCGGTGCGATCGGTGCCATTTCAGCCGCCTGGTCAATTGGAATTTGAACAGCTTCATTTGACGCCAAAATATAAAACTCGTCCGGATCCAAAATGATCCAACCCTCTGGAGCCCGGACCGGTTGCCAATAATCATTGGCGCGATGCCCGGCGATCTTCATCAAATCCACCAAACCGCTGTGGCGCCGCGCGCGCCAGCCGACAATCCCGTCACTATCGCTGGCATTTAAATCAATACTGACGGTTTGTGTACTCAATACATTTTGGGGGCCCCGCCTGAATCTGATCTGGACCAGCTTATCGCCCGGCCGTGCCAATACGGAGAACGTCCGGGGTGCGATTTCCACATAGAGAGGCCCGGTATAGCCGCTCTCAATGGACTCAAACTGTTCCGCCCCATCGGAAATTACGCGCGTAAATACATCCAATCGCCCGGTCGAACTTTTAGGATTAGCCCGCGCAGATAAATGCTCTGGTAAGTTTAAACTCTCCTGCAACGGAACGAGATACACACACCCGGTCTCCAAAACTGCGCCTTTGCTCAAATCTATTTTATGCATAACCAGATCGTCGGTTAAGCAATCCGAAATTTTTCGCTTCGCACCAGGAAGAAAACTTGCCCGCAAACGATAGGCAATGTGCCCCAAACGCAAATCGAGGGATGCAGGTTGAATTTGTCCGGACTCGATCGGTGTATCAGCATTGATATTTTCCGAAACGATCAATTGATCAATTTCCTGTTTTGGCAAAATACCTGATTGTGTTTGCGATTCTTTTTCCATCGTCCTTCTCTAACAGAGTGCGAGAGTGGTAAACAACTGTGTTTTTTCAATTCACTAACAACCCCATAGAGGGGTGGAAATTAACACAATTCGCTCGCCCTACTGGTTTATTCGCTTGCGCGCTTTAAATTGTCGGTTATCAGGGTATCGGGAATAAATAAAATCTCTCGGATACGAGGATTGAGGGTGGATAATAATATGTACGAACAAACAACTCGCAATGTCGTTGTCCGCGTTGAGCCGGATTTTCTGGCCGACCAATCATCACCTGCTGATGATCGTTACATCTGGGCGTATACTGTTGAGATTGAAAATAAGGGCAGCGAAGACCTTCAAGTTATGGAACGGTTCTGGCGAATCGCTGATCGCGATGGTCAGGTACAGGAAGTTCGTGGTGATGGCGTGGTGGGTGAAAAACCCGTCCTAAAACCTGGAGAAACATTCCGCTATACATCAGGTGCGCCGCTCTCGGCTCCGTCTGGCATTATGCTCGGAACTTATCAGGTTGAAAACAAGCAGGGCGAACGCTTTGATGTCGACATCCCTGCCTTTTCACTCGACAGCCCCTTTGATCATCGCACAATCAATTAAGGCAACCACCACAACAGTGCCCCTTGCACTTCGCCGCGTTTAGGCTAAATCAAAACACATGCCGGATTTACGTCCCGTCCTCTATGTCACAGGCATGATGATTGCCGCCCTCGGTGTCATCATGTTTATTCCTATGTTTGTTGACCTCGCCTATCGCGATGTAAGTTGGCAAGCGTTTGGCGTGGCGGGGTTTGTCACAACATTATTTGGTGGCGTGATGACTTTGACCAATTACGCTCCGAACGCTCGTTTCCGGGCACGCGGCGCGTTCCTGCTCACCACCGTTTCCTGGGTCGGCATGTCAATTTTTGCCGCCTTCCCACTTTTACTGTCATCCATCGGGCTTGGTATAACTGATTCCTTATTTGAAGCCGTGTCCGGGATCACAACAACCGGCTCGACAGTGATGACTGGCCTGGACGATGCGCCGAAAGGCGTTTTGCTTTGGCGTTCTATCCTGCAATGGATTGGCGGTGTCGGGATTATCGTCACAGCCATGGCAATCCTCCCGATGTTGAATGTGGGCGGCATGCAGTTGTTTCGGTTGGAAAGCTCCGATATGGGCGATAAAATCCTGCCCAATGCCGCCGAATTGGCCAAGGCAATTGGTTTGATTTATTTGGGACTGACTGTTCTGTGTGCCATCTGTTACATGGCTGTGGGAATGAACGGGTTTGACGCAATTGCGCACGCCATGACAACCATCGCGACAGGCGGATACTCGACATCAGACGCGTCACTCGGCGGTTTTATGGACGACGGTGCGGATCTGGTGGGAATCGCGTTTATGCTGGCTGGCGCCTTGCCGTTTGGGATTTATCTTCTCGCGGTACGCGGCAATATCCGCCCCGCCTTGTTTGATCCGCAAATGCGGGCATTCCTGCTCGTCATTGTTTTGTTTATCACCGTGATGACGTGCTATTTGTGGATAAACTCAATACACACCGGAAGTAACGCCGTACGCCTCACTGCTTTTAATGTCATCTCGATTGTCACCGGGACTGGTTATGCGACTACCGATTACAACGCGTGGGGCCCGTTCGCCGTCGCGGCATTTTTTGCGTTCATGTTTGTCGGTGGCTGTGCAGGCTCAACCGCATGTTCGATTAAAATCTTCAGATATCAGGTCGCTTTTGAAGCTCTACGTGCATACCTGTTTAAAATGCCCCGACAGCACGCCGTGGCTCCCATGCGCTACGGCGGAAAACCATTGCCCGAAGCCGTTGTCTTTTCCGTGATGGGCTTCTTTTTTCTATTTATGACGTGCTTCGCGGTCAGCGCGATCTTATTGTCCCTCATTGGACTTGATTCAATAACCGCCTGGTCCGGCGCCGCCAGTTCTATTGCCAATGTTGGCCCTGGCCTTGGCAACATCATTGGGCCAACTGGAAATTACCAATCGCTCCCGGATAGTGCCAAATGGGTGTTGATGATGGGCATGTTGATCGGGCGTCTCGAAATCGTCACGGCGTTGGTTTTGCTTACGCCGTCATTCTGGCGCGCCTAAAGACCCAGGTCTTCTTTTGTGAAAATGTAATCGGTCGCACAAAACTCACAATTGGCTGTCACATTACCGTCTTGCAACATGTCTTCACGATCCTTGCGATCAAATGTAACAAGCGTTTCATGCAACCTGTCACGTGAGCAGGAACATCGCGCGAGTATCTGATCTGGATTGGCACGCTGAACACCCATTTCATGAAAGAGTCGATACAATAAGTGATCGGTTGCCAAATCAGGATCCAACAGCTCTTCGTCAGATACCGTCGACATCACGGCTCTGCTCAAATCCCAGGCGTCTTCTGTTTCACTTCGCGCTCGATCTCCGGCGATCCGCTGCACCATAAGGCCACCGCCCCGCCATCCAGCCTCCTGGCCGGGCATCAACAATTGCCCAACTGCAAGCTGTAACCGCGTTGGAATTTGCTCACTTTGACGAAAATAATGTTCCGCGCATGCGGCCAGCGACTGCCCTTCAATAGCAGCCAAGCCCTGGTATCGGTCCATGTCCGGGCCTTGGTCAATTGTCATTGCAAAAGTCCCACCACTTTCACCGCCGCTCATAAGCATGTCCGCGCCGGGCACAGTATCCACCGCTGTAATCCGGTCTAGGCTGTCTTGGTCGTAACGCGCATAAGCCCTGACATGACCGTCGGTCGTAGATTCAGCAACGATCATTGAAACGGCACCTTCATTCGTGCCGGTCGCTTGTACCAGAAGTTTGCCATCAAATTTCAAGCTTCGAGCGACAAGCCCACTGATCAAAACCGCCTCGCCCAACAAGCGCGCGACCGGTACGGGATATCTGTTTTGGCCCAGAGCCGTATCGAGCGCAGGCCCCATACGGATAATCCGACCGCGTACCGATCCATCGCCGATTTGTACGGCGGCAACATTGTCGTCGACCATCGGCAAGTTGACATCGACATTTATCTCTTCAGTTTTCATTTCTTACTCTCTGTGTGAGAGACGCATGTGGGGACTGCCGTCGGCATTTCAAGGCCCGCTTAAGCCTCGAAACACCATTTCAAAATCGCCTTTTGAGCGTGTAACCGGTTTTCAGCTTCATCAAAGACCACGGAGGCGGGCCCGTCGATCACACTGGCACTTACTTCTTCACCGCGATGTGCCGGTAAGCAATGCAAAAACAAGGCATCTTTGTCGGCCTTTGACATCAGCGCATCATTCACTTGATGCGCCTCAAGGTCTTTCATTTTTTGTTCCGCATCCGTATCGCCCATGGACACCCAGGTATCGGCGATGACAACATCTGATTGCGCGCAAGCTGTCACGGGGTCATCTACCAATTTGACATTACCGCCGCTGGCCCGGGCCCGTTCCATATCCTGTCCGCTAGGCTTGTAGCCATCGGGACAAGATAAGCGGAGTTCGTACCCAAACTTAGACGCGGCATTGATGAAACTTATCGCGACATTATTGCCATCCCCGACCCATGTAAGGCGCAGGTCCTTAAGCGTGCGTCCTTTTTCTTCCAACGTTTGTAAATCGGCCATGATTTGGCACGGGTGATTATAATCCGTCAGACCGTTGATAACCGGAATTTTTGAGTTTTGAGCCAAGGCAATCAAGTCATCATGGCTATTGGCTCTGAGCATTATTCCATCCACAAAACGCGACAATACCTTGGCAGTATCCTCGATCGTTTCACCACGGCCAAGCTGCATATCGGAGGATGTTGCTGTGATATTCGATCCCCCAAGTTGCTTCATGGCAATATCAAATGAAAAGCGCGTCCGCGTGGAGCTTTTCTCGAACAACATTGCCAACACATGATCTTTTAACGGCGTATCCTGATCCGGTCTTCCTTTGGCAAAGCCCACACGGGCTTTCTTGCGGCGATGCGCCTCATCCAAGACAGCACGCAACTCGGATGCCGGAATGTCTGCGAGACTTAAGAAATGCCTAGCCATCAAAATCATCCATTGCTTTGGCTTCCGTGAACACTTGATCCAAAATGGCAATAGCTTCACGGACATGATCTTCGGAAATGATCAATGGTGGAGCCATGCGCAAGACGTTGTCGCCAGCATTTCCCACGAGTAGATTATGCGTTCTGGCCAGATTACGAACGTCGAGGGCTTTTTTCTTTAGCTTCATGCCGCAAAGCAGTCCTTTGCCCCGGACGTCTTCGACGACTTCGGGATGCGCCTGTTTCAGGCCTTCAAACTGTTGCATGAGGAAATTGCTCATTTTATTGACATTATCCATGAGCTCCGGCTTGGTCAGTTCGTCAAACGCAGCGTTGGCCGCAGCCATCGCCATCGGGTTGCCGCCATAAGTCGATCCATGGGTACCCACAACCATGCCCGCAGCAGCACGCTCCGTGGCAAGACAAGCGCCCATCGGGAACCCACCACCCATTCCTTTGGCGACCGCCATGATATCCGGGTCAGCGTTCCCATTTGCCCATTGATGCGCAAAAAGTTTGCCTGTGCGTCCCGCGCCGCACTGAACTTCATCGTAAATAAGGAGGAGTCCGTGCTCATCACACAGGTCGCGAACGTCTTTGAGAAATTTCGTATCAAGCGCACGAACACCGCCTTCGCCTTGAACTGGCTCGAGAAGGATCGCAGCGGTTTTATCACTGATCGATTCCTTAATAATTTCGAGATCCCCAAATGGAAGGCTGGTAAATCCAGGCATGGCCGGCCCGAACCCTTCCAGATATTTTGGATTGCCGCCCGCGTTGATCGTCGCCATGGTTCGCCCGTGAAAGGCGCCTTGCAAAGTCAGAATTTCAAAGCGGTCTTCATGCCCCTCTACAAATTGGCAACGACGCGCGGTTTTGATTGCGCACTCGACCGCTTCAGCACCCGAGTTTGTAAAAAATACTTTGTCAGCAAATGTCGCCGCACAGTATTTTTCCGAAAGCGTGTATTGTCCTTTTGTGCGGAACATATTCGAGAGATGCCACAATTTTTCAGCTTGTTCTTTGACGGCTTTGACCATGGCAGGATGACCGTGTCCCAACCCATTGACCGCAATACCGGCGATAAAATCGAGATATTTATCACCATCCTCGGTATACAAATAAGCACCCTCACCGCGGACGAATTCCATTTCCGGCGGTGAGTAACAATTATAGAGATGATCATTAGCAGCCATGAGGTTTCCTTGAACTAAGCTTTGAGACGCCAACCTGATTTTAAAACTTTCAGGCAGATGATGAAGAGAATTATGTTGATGATGGCGGCCATCACGATACCGATTGTGATATTGCTATCCGCTTCGCCCAGAAATCCGAATCTAAACCCGTCGATGAAATAAAACAGCGGGTTGGCATATGATATTTTTTGCCAAATGTCAGGCAGTGAACTGATATGATAAAATGTGCCTGATAAAAAGCTCATGGGCAGAATGATGAATTGATTGACGACTGCGAGTTGATCAAACTTTTCCGCCCAAATGCCGGACAAGACGCCAATCATGCTCATCGCGGCAGCAGCGGACAGACCGAAATACAAAACTGCCCATAAATGCACCGGAATGAGAGGCGTGAAAAATGATAAGGCGATGATCGTTGCCAATGCAACGACGATCCCGCGTGTGATCGCGCCCCCGATATATCCGATCGCCAATTCGGCATAGGAAAGCGGCGGCATCAATACATCAACGATACTGCCCATAAGTTTTCCGGTCATAATCGACGATGACGCATTCGCAGCAGAATTATTGAGGATGCCCAGCATCACCAGTCCAGGCGCTAAAAACCGGATAAACTCAGCAGATCCGCCTGAACTGTTTTCTGCAAATGCAAAGACAAACACCGTCATATAAAGGACGTTCGAAACAACAGGCGCCAACAGTGTTTGCGGCCCAACGCGCATAAAGCGCATCACTTCTTTTTTGTACAGAGTCCAGAGCCCAAGCCAATTAACGGGGCCGAATTCCCGCGTTTGGCTGGGGGCCAATCCTTCCATCATCAATCCTTTGGATTGTCCTTGCGAACTCATGTCAAATCACCTTTGCAAGTATCCGCCTCTACCACGGCAAAACCACTTCGCCAAGCTGAATAAGAGCGCAATTTGTTACATAAAAATCACAGCTCGGCAAAAATATCGACACAATATATAGAAAACTGTGGATAGATTGATCCTCTATCTTGTATCTTCAGTTTATATAAGTACGATATGTTGTGAAAGCGGGCCAAATCCCGCATCATTTTTAGATGGCAAACACTACATGTAGTGTTTGCATCATTTTTTTAGCCAAGGGGGATCTATATGGCTTGGACAGAAGATAGAGTAGAAATTCTTTCAAAACTTTGGGCGGAAGGCTTAAGTGCCAGTCAGATTGCCAAGCAATTGGGTGGCGTTACCCGAAACGCGGTGATTGGAAAGGTTCACCGGCTCGGGCTGTCCGGACGGGCAAAACCATCGCGGCCTGTTAAACGTGCACCACGTCCCGCTGCGACCCGAACCCGCGCCGCGACGCCAGCCGCGCCGCGGATGCCAAGACGGGCACCGCCGGCACCAGCGCCCATCCCGTTGGAAGCCAAGCAATTGCCCGATGGAAAATATGCAACCATTCTGACCATTACAGAACATATGTGCAAATGGCCGATCGGCGATCCATCAACATCGGAATTCCGGTTTTGCGGGCGCGGAACAGATAAAGCAGATCCCTACTGCAAAGCCCATTCACAGCTTGCCTATCAGCCAGCGCGCCGACGGGGTCAGCCGGCCAAAGCTCTGGGACAACGCAAATATCGAGCCCTTCGATAAGCGCCTAACAGAATACGATTTTGAAGCCCCGGTGATCCGGGGCTTTTTTTATTGCGAATAAACAAATATTGGAAATTTTAATCCATTTCTGGCCGCTATAACAAAATAAATGCGCGTTTGCACGATTTATCGTTTTTCAATAATTAATGATTGACTTTCGCTATGTAGATCGTATTTATGGTTCGAGAGGAGCGAATACATGCGATCAATGACCGCAACATTATTGTTTTCCGTCAGCGCACTGGGGCTATCAGCTTGCGCGACCACAGGTCTGGGTAATATAAATCCTGAAGCAACATCACCAAGTGTTGAAATCCCTGCCGCGCCACAAAACGCTGATACAGGTCAAGTTGATTGGGTAGAACCTGCTCCAGATCGACTGCCGTCGACGGACTGGGTCGCGGACTTTAATGATCCCGTATTATTGAATCTGATCCAAGAAGCCATGCGAGCGAACACGGATGTACGCTTGGCCGCAGCACGATTGGCGGCTGCCGAAGCCGGGGCCAAATCCTCACGATCGGGGCTTTATCCGCGCATCGGTGCAAGTTCCAATGCAAGCCGGACCGAGATTGCAGAAGACAACATTCCGAGCCGGTCAAGCTTCGGCCTGGGCGGGTCAGTCAGTTGGGAAGTCGATATGTGGGGACGCATACGCGACACGGCGAATGCAGGCGATATTGAAGCTGAAGCCAGCAATGCAGATTATGCAGGAACACGATTGGCGATCGCCGGCCTGACCGCGCAAACCTGGTTCAACCTGACAGAAGCCCGGCTATTGACCGATCTGGCAGAACGTAATGTCCAAACACAAGAACGTGCATTGCGATTGACCAAACGCCGGTTTGACGGTGGTGTATCAGGCTCTTCTGATTTCAGACTGGCTAGGTCGGCATTGGCCAATGCCGAGGCCACATTAGCTTTGCGGCGCCAGAACGAATCTTCAACAGCCCGATCACTCGAAACAATATTGCGCCGCTACCCTGCTGATGCCTTGCAAGCTCAAAATGAATTGCCACCATTGCCCCCTTTGACGGGCGCAGGATCACCTGGTGAAATTTTTCTGCGCCGGCCAGATCTTTTGGCTGCCGAGCGCAGAATGCAAGCGGCCGGTCTTCGCGTCGACATATCGCAAAAGAACCTCTTACCGCGCCTGACACTTGATGGGGGTGTAAATTCGAACGGCGGCTCAATCCAACGCCTGTTCAGTCTCGATAACCTTATAGCCTCGATTGCCGGTGGTTTAACCGCGCCGTTGTTCGAAGGCGGTGCTTTAAGGGCTGAAGTCGCGCGCAATGAAGCGGTCTTAAACCAACAATTGGAGTCTTATGCGGATACGGCGCTTACCGCCTACCGAGAGGTTGAGGACGCCCTCGACGCCGAAGACCGGCTGCGCGAACGGGAAGATGCTCTTGAAATTGCCCTTGAGGAGGCTCAAAAGGCTGAAGAACGACTTGAGCTAAGGTTCAGCGAAGGCTTGGCAAGTATATTACAATTATTGGACGCACAAAGCCGAAGAATATCTTCGGAAGGTCAGTTGATCAGCGCCCGCAAGGAACGGTTGGCAAATCGTGTCAGATTGCATCTTGCGCTCGGCGGTGGCGTCTACGGAGAAGAATTGGCGAGAGAGAAATTGCCGAAACCAAGGTTGGCAGGACTGTAAGCTTTCCGGTTGATTACCGGATTGTGAACTGGAAATGCTTGCTTAACATCTGAAAGAGCGTCATCTTTTGGCGCTTATTGCCGTTGGGACGGTATGAGAGGTATAAAAATGGACAGCAGAAATGTCGGTGTGACATCAGCGAAATCGGGAAGCAAATTACGAAAGTTCCTTGTTATCCTCGTGCCAATTCTGATCGTCGTCGGATTTGTGGTCATTACCCAAATCATCATTGCGCTGAATAAAAAGCCCGAGGAGAAGAGACGGCCATACAATCCATTGGCTGTGCTGGCAGAATATGCGACACAAGAAGATGTGCAGCTTCTTGTCACCACTCAAGGGGAAGCCCGGCCCAGAACCGAAATCGACCTGGTGCCTGAAGTGGCTGGGAAAATCACCTTCGTGTCTCCAAAGTTCATCAGCGGAGGCATCTTCAATAAAGGCGATATCCTCTTCCGGATTGACCAATCCAATTATCAGGTTGCCGTTGTCAGAGCGGAAGCGGCTGTTGCCCGTGCCCAGCAGGTCTTGGTTCGTGAAAATGCTGAAAGTGACATTGCCCGCAAAGACTGGGCCGAACTTGGCACAGGTCCTGCTTCAGATTTAACCCTGCGTAAGCCTCAGATGCTGGAAGCACAAGCCGGTTTACAATCCGCTCAAGCTGATCTTGAAAATGCCAAACTGCAGCTCAACCGCACAAATGTACGCGCGCCTTTTTCCGGACGCGTGCGCGAAAAAGTTGCCGACATCGGACAGTACGTAAGTCCAGGCTCAAGATTGGGTCGAATTTTTTCAAATAATATAATCGAAGTACGTCTCCCGTTCACGGACAATGATTTGTCCAAGATTGACCTCCCGATTGCCTATGTCGCCAAGGATCGGGAATCCGCGCCAGACGTCAATCTGTCGGCGACAATTGGCGGAGTAGTACAGAACTGGTCCGGAAAAATAATGCGGACTGACAGTACATATGACACACAAACACGGGCATTGTTCGCCATCGCCGAAGTCTTCGACCCCTACGGCGAAGGAGCCTCTCAAAATGGCGTCCCATTGGCGCCAGGGTTGTATGTCGACGCAGAAGTTGAAGGATATCGATTCGAAGATGTTGTCGTCATATCACGCGACGGACTACGGCCAGAAAACAAGGTTTATGTCGGGAATGAAGACGGTACAGCTGAGGCCCGAACTGCTACGGTTTTAGATACAACCATGGACTACGCGTTTATTACCGAAGGGGTATCGACGGGAGAAATGATCATCCTTTCTCCGGTCGAAGAATCTCGGTTCGGCGGCCCTTTAAAAATCGTTGATATCAACGACCCGACCATTGTTTATGTTGATCCGCCGAAACCGGATTGGCTAATTGCCAAGGAAAAAGCTGAAGACGAAGCGAAAAACAATCCCGGCAAGAAGAAACGCAAAGGTAAAAAGAACGAGGGCGAAGACAAAGACAAGAAAATCGAAGAGAACGCTGACGCAGCAGCGAGTACTACCAACGAATAGAGCTATTTAAAGGATAGGTCATGAAATCGATAATTGCCTGGTTTGTAAGAAACCCCGTCGCCGCTAACCTCATGATGGTGACAATGTTTGTCTCTGGTATTTTTGGATATGTCTCGCTTGAACGGGAATTTATCCCGCAGACGACAATTAACGGTATGTCGGTAAGTGTTTCATGGCCGGGCGCCTCGCCTCGAGATGTCGAAGAACAACTAATTGTCAGGATCGAAGAAGCCGTCGATGGTCTCGACGGTATCGACTATATTGAAGGTCGTGCCAATGAAGGATCAGGAACGGTCAATATCAGAACGAAACTGGGGATTGATTATGAGAAAACCCTGGATGAAGTTAAAGCCCGTGTCGATACTATCCGAAATCTGCCGCCAGACGCCTTCAGACCGGAGGTTTTTCGGTGGGATGCCCGCATGGATATTATGTACCTCGCTCTGCACGGAAACGTAGACCGCCTCGCCTTGCAACGTGCAGCTACTGATCTTCGTCTCGAAATAACGAGGTTGACAGGATTGCAGCTGACACGACAGATATCAAAAGTACCCGAACAGGTGACGATTGAAATCGCCGAGGACAAATTACGCCAATACGACCTTACATTTTCTCAGGTTGCCAATGCTATTTCTCGCTCATCTGTAAATCTATCTGCCGGCACGGTTGAAACCACCGGCGGAAATCTCCAATTGCGCGCCCGATCTTTGGCAAATTCAAAAGCTGAATTTGAAGAAATAATTGTCCGCCAAACGTCGTCAGGTGGCACTATACGGGTCAAAGACATCGCCAACGTGATTGACAGATTTGAGACAGACAAGTTCAACGCCCAATTCAAAGGCGAAAACACAGCTATCTTCCAGGTTTTATCGCCTGACGAAATGAACATCACAAAGGCCGGTGAAGCCATTCGAAAATATGAAAAAGAGATCAATGAGAAGCTGCCGCCTGACCTTACATTTTCAATCTGGTTTGACGGCTCAACCATGGTCGACAGCCGGCTAAACCTGATTGGGAGCAATGCCCTTCAAGGACTTATTCTGGTATTGGCAATACTGCTCTTATTCCTGAGACCAGCTGTCGCGATCTGGGTGACCATCGGCATTTCCGCCGCTTTCGCAGGCGCGATTGCAATCGCTCCACATATTGGAATTTCTCTCAATATGATCTCGTTGTTTGCATTCTTACTTGTTATCGGGATTGTTGTTGATGACGCGATTGTGGTTGGTGAGTCTGCTCACTTTCATTCCGAAAACGGAATATCAGGCGCCAATGGCGCGATCAGTGGTGCTAATATGGTTGTGAAGCCGGTGTTTTTTGCGGTGATTACAACGATCCTGATGTTTACGCCATTCCTGTTCATGACGGGGCCCCTCCAGGCGATTTTAGGGCAGATCAGTCTGGTTGTTATCGCTGTTCTGATTTTCTCACTGATCGAAGCATTCTTTATTCTGCCAGCTCATTTGCGGCACTTGAAACCGATCGAACACGATAAGCTCAGCCCTTTGATGAAACTTCAAAACAGTATCGCGCAAACTTTAGTGACATTTGCCAAAACCACATTCCGGCCGATTGTCGCAACTCTGATTAAGTTCAGATATGTAACGCTCGCCGTGTTCATTGGTTTATTCTTCATGTCCATTGGATTGCTCCGGTCGGGTGTGGCGCCAACTGCATTTATTCCCGAAGTGGAAGGAGACATGATTGCCTTTAATGCCCGTTTTCCTGAAGGCACCACCTTCGAACGTCGTGAACAGGTCCGGCTTCAGGTTGATGCAGGTATCAAAAAACTCAATGACAATACAAAGGAAGACTTCGGTATTGATGAACCATTGTTCGCGACGCCAGGAACGATAACGGAACGCAGAGGGGTACAAGGGTTTTTGGGATTGATTGACGGTAACAAACGACGTCATGTGTCAACAAAAGAGATTGCCGAAAAACTGGAGGAGTATGTCGGACCGATTCCGGACGCCTACCGTGTCAGTTACGGTTTTTCTGAAGGCGGCGGCGGCGAAGATCGCGGCGTACGATACGGCATTACGTCTGCAGATACTGCAAAACTAAAAGTGGCGCTCCTAGATCTAAAAACTGAAATCGAGGGATATTCATCCGTCATACGAACGTGGGACAGTCTGGAATCGTCCGCGAAAGAACTGCGCTTTGAGATGAAGCCGGGCGCAGAAACGCTGGGCATTAAACTGTCCGATGTATCCCGCCAAGTTCGCGAAGCATTTTATGGACGTGAGGTTCAAAGATTGCCACGCAACGGTGAAGATGTTCGGGTCATGGTTCGTTATCCGGAAGCCGCCCGAGAATCGATTGAAAGCTTGAAAAATTTGCGTATTCGCGCTGCCAATGGGGTCGAGGTTCCGCTTTATTCTGTTGCCGATGTCAGCTTTGAAGACGGCATTGGTCAGGTTAGACGTCGGGACCGCAAACGGATTGAATATGTCGGTGCGCGGGTACGCGGCGAACAAAGCGAATCCGCAAAAATCCGTAAGGAAATTGACGAAGTCTTTTTCCCGCAATGGGAATTGCGTCATCCTGGCGTGAGCCGTGTCATCGTCGGCGATGATATGATCGAAACCAACTTCGTCGCAGAACTTAAAATATCTATGATCGTTATTTTGTTTGTCATGTATGGTTTACTGGCGATCGCATTTAGGTCCTATGCACAACCCTTACTAATAATGATCGCCATTCCATTTGCACTTGTGGGCATGATTTTTGGTAATATTGTGACAGGCGTCCCCTTTGGTATGATGTCCCTTTTCGGGTTTTTCGCCGCCTCAGGTGTTGCTATTAATGACAATTTGGTCTTGCTCGATTACGTCAATCGATTGCGAGCAAAAGGCATTGGCGCCTATCAGGCGATGCTCGATTCCTGCGTCGCCAGATTCCGACCCATTTTACTGACATCCGTGACTACATTTGTCGGGATTACGCCCATTCTGTTTGAAACCTCGTCACAAGCCGAGTTTCTAAAACCAATGGTCGTTGCTCTTGCGTTCGGTGTCTTGTTCGATTTCTTCCTGACACTGATGCTGGTACCGGCGATGTACGGAATTGGCGTCGATATATCCAGATTTACTAAGCGTATGTGGACCGGCATACCGCAACCGAAATTGGGATCACATTATGATCCTGACCTCGCCGTTGCTCTTGAAGATTTTGAGGCAGACGGTCTGAAGAAGACCGACGTCGTGACTGATGCCAACCCTGCCCCCGCCGAATAACAACAAAATAGATAACTTGTATGGGAGATAAAATGTCTATGAAGAAACTGATTGTGCCGAGTTTATTGGCACTGACTTTTGCAGCAGGTCTGTCCGCATGCGCGCCCAGTGAAAAAACTGGTGAAGCTTTTGCTGAACCCGTAACGAAAACCGCTGAAGTGAAAACTGAGGCTAAACCGGAGCTGGGGAGTTTTGGTGTCGACATAGCGGGCATGGATACCAGCGTTAAACCTGGCGACAACTTCTTCAAATATGTCAGCGGAACATGGATGAAGAATACGGAAATACCTGCAGACAAATCCAATTACGGTGCATTCACCAAACTGGCCGACAGATCAGAAGAACAGGTCAAAGCCATTATTCAGGAGATGGCCAAAATGGATGCCAAGGCCGATTCATCTGAACAGAAAATCGGCGATTTGTATGCAGCTTTCATGGACACGGATAAGATCGAAAAGAAAGGTCTGGATCCGGTAAAAACCGATCTCGAAGCTATCGCTTCACTGGACAGTCACTCTGCAGTTTCCGCTATGATGGGCAACCCCTCTATGGGCCTTGAAGCGCCTGTTGGCGGGTGGGTCAATATCGATTCAAAAGACACCTCAAACTATATTTTTTATATCACACAGTCCGGATTGGGAATGCCCAACCGGAGTTATTATCTCGACGATGACGACAAATCCGTTGGCTTGCGCGAAGACTATATGACGTTTTTGAAAGCGATGTTGTCCGCGTCTGGTGCCGATAATATTGATGTACGCGCCCAATCCGTCATGGATTTTGAAACCAAGATGGCAACAGCTCATTGGACTCCGGAAAAACGACGTGACCGCGACCTCACTTATAATAAAATGACCAAAGCCGAGCTAGTGAAATACGCTCAGGGGTTTGATTGGCAAGCCATGATGGACGAAGCCGGTATTGGTGATCAGGACGTCTTCGTTGTGCGTGAAAACGACGCCATTCAAGGCTTGACCAAGACGTTTGGCGAGACAAATTTGAATGTCCTCAAAGACTATATGACCATCCATTATCTCAGCGGAAAAGCTGCGCACTTGCCGAAAGCAATCGACGAAGCCAATTTTGCGTTTTACGGGAAAGCCTTGCGCGGGACCGAGCAACAGCGTGATCGTTGGAAACGCGGCGTCAGTCAAGTCAGCGGCACTCTTGGTGAGGCCATTGGTCAAGTCTATGTTAAGCGTCACTTCCCACCGGACTCAAAACGCAAAATGGATGAACTCGTTGAAAACCTGCGCAGTGCATTCAAGGACGGTATTGATAGATTGGAGTGGATGGGCGCGGACACCAAAGTCGAAGCACAGGACAAATTGGCGAAGTTCGTTCCTAAGATCGGATATCCGGATGTATGGACGGATTATTCAAGCCTTAAAGTCGACCGCAATGATCTGATTGGGACTGTAAAATCGGCAAATCAATGGGAATGGAATGATATGATTTCCGATCTCGGCGGGCCGATAGACAAATCCAAATGGTTCATGAACCCGCAAACGGTCAATGCCTATTACAACCCGGCTTTGAACGAGATTGTGTTCCCGGCAGCGATTTTACAGGCACCGTTTTTTGATCCAAATGCGGACCCGGCCGTCAACTACGGTGGAATCGGGGCAGTGATCGGTCACGAAATGGGCCACGGATTTGACGACCAGGGCAGTAAGTCTGACGGCAATGGCGAACAACGCAATTGGTGGTCGGACGCAGATCTGGCAGCCTTCAAGGAACGTTCGGATTCTCTTGTCGGTCAGTTCAATGAGTTTGAACCGCTTCCGGGCTTAAACGTCAACGGTAAGCTGACGCTCGGTGAAAATATCGGAGATCTGACAGGTTTGACCATGGCCTATGCCGCATACAAAAAGTCATTGAACGGCAAAGACGCGCCTGTCATTGACGGCCTTACAGGCGATCAAAGATTCTTCCTTTCATATGCGCAAATCTGGCAACGCAAATTCCGTGAGGAGGCTTTACGCAACCGGGTTAAAACAGATCCGCATAGCCCTGGTGAATATCGGGCCAACGGCATCGTAAGAAATTTCGACGCCTGGTATGATGCGTTTGATATTCAACCGGGCGATGCGTTGTATCTTCCGCCAGAGCAGCGCGTCAAAATTTGGTAATTAAATCAGCACTAAAACGAGGAAACCCGCAAGTCTCTGATTTGCGGGTTTTTTATTTGCCCAGATTGGCGACGGCTTCGAACATGGCTTTGGCCCGACCGCCAAACCGGGGTTCGCAAGCCCTGATTTGTGCGTAGCGACGGCGGGCTTTGCCGGGCAACCGTCCCAACCCGCCTAGTTTTTTCTCGCCAAACGTTTCTGCGGCGCCGTATATTTTACTTAAGGCCGCAGCCGGCCCTGTTGCAGCAATAAAGCCTGAACTCACCTGTATGGGTTCGCTGGCATAATGGCGCTTATAACCGTCGATGCCCTCGCCCAAATCAATGCGCGCATACCCGAAAACCTCAGCCTGATCAATAAGGGCTTCAAGCAACTGAATGCCCGGTGACAAGTGCTGGAAATCATTATTATATCCTACCATCCAGCTGTGAAACGTGTTGCCGTCTGTAAGGCCAAAATCCACCGCGGCCAATTGATCACCGAAATACATCGCATGCATTTCGGCACACAAACCGTCGGTTGGTGTCTGTGTCCATAAGGCATCCAATAAAGACATCGTCCAATCTGCCGAGAGGACGTCATATTTTCCAGTTTCGACAAACTTCTGTTTTTTCCAGTTGATCAATTGATCAAAAACATCTTGATCATCTGACTTAAATTCGAACCGGCGTTCCCCCAATTCTTCAGCCTTCCGCACCCGGCGCCGATGGCTTTTTAAATGGCGACGGTAGCTGGAATCCCGAGCGTCACGCCATGCTGACGCACCAGCTGTCAAATCAGCCATCGTGCAGGCAGACTGGTTTTTTGCATACCTATCCAGCAATCCTTTTTGCTCAACAATGGCAGCGAAATGAAAGGCCCCGAAACCTGCCAGTTTAAATGCCTCAAGCACGTCAAATTCAGTGTCCGGCGCACAAATAAAGCCATGATAATCCGTCATGGGCGCGCCAATGGGGCGCGCAAATCCAACTTTTCCATTGCTGTTGAAACTGGCCTGAAACGGGAGAAATGCCCGTGATACCCCGTCGCGAGACACAATTAAGACATGCGCATCATTACGCAGCTTCCCCAGTAATTGTGTATATCCGAGATGAAAATAAGGGCTGTATAGCGCAGGGTTCGCACCACGGAAATCAGCCCAAAGTGCCTCTTCAGCCCCCGATAATTGATCAGGCTTTTTTATTTCAACTGAGAGTGCCACGAAAAAACGACCCTTTACCCACCATTATTTGAGCGGTTGAGGTATCATAATTTGGTTAGGGCAGCCTTAATTTCGAAGAATTAGCGGGATGGTACAGCATTGCTGATAAGGTTGAGCGGCAATGCTGTTGTGTCTTTTGCCTGCCGGATCACGATGCGGGATTGGACATCGGACACCAATGACATCGACAAAAGCGTTTCACGTAGAAAACTGTCATAGGTATGCATATCCTTGGTGACAATCCGAAGCATGAAATCTACAGCTCCGGTGACAACGGCGCACTGCACGACTTCCGGCATGTTATGGATCGCTTTTTCAAACTTCTCCATATTTTCCTTATTGGGCAGGGCCAGCTTTACGGCGACAAAAACCTCAAAATCAAGCCCAAGCTTCTTGCGGGACAGGCGGGTAACCCGATTTTCAATGATTCCCAGTTCTTCCATGCGTTTGATGCGCCGCCAACACGGAGAAGAGGACAATCCTACCCGATCTGCAATATCCGCGACAGAAAGCGCCGCGTCTTGTTGGATTTCGTGCAAGATTTTTGCGTCGATATTGTCGATATTTTCAGACATAATATTCTATACTCCGCATCATTATTGGCATAATATGCCATCTCTATAGCGATTTTTGCAATATTTGCAAACTTAAATGCCGTTTTAGCGGGTAATATTTTTTCAAAATACCCAAGAATAGAACAAATTAACCATGCTGAGCCAATCAAAGCGAGCGGAATGGAATTGATATGACTAAACGCAGCAATGTTTCCAAGCTTTATGTCCCGGAGCCGCCTTTCCGCCCGGGCGACAAACCCGACTTTTCTCATATTGTCGTTCCTGCTGAACACAGCCCTTCCAGGCCGGATCCAATGGTCGATGCCTATGACACGGAACCACAAGCTACAGGTTTGGTCCGCGTTCTGAAACTCGACGGTGAAGCAACCGGGGATTGGAACCCGAATTTGAACGCGGACACATTGCGTGAAGGTTTGCGCCACATGCTTTTGACCCGGTTGGTCGATGACCGGATGTTTTCAATGCAACGCCAAGGCAAGCTTTCTTTTTATATGAAAAGCACTGGCGAAGAGGCCGTCGCGGTCGCGACCGCCATGGCGGTGCGCCCAACCGACATGGTGTTCCCGACTTATCGACAGCAAGGCATATTGATGGCCCGGGGATGGGAGCTGAAAAAGCTGATGTGCCAATGTTTGTCCAATGCGGGCGACCCGTTGGAAGGGCGGTCAATCCCGGTACTGTATTCTGTACGTGAAAAAGGGTTCTTTTCAGTATCGGGCAATTTGGGCACGCAAATGATTCAAGCTGTGGGCTGGGGCATGGCATGCGCTTATCGTGGAAATGATGACATCGCGATTGCTTTTACCGGCGAAGGGGCGTCAGCCGAGGGCGATTTCCATTACGCGCTCAACTTTGCATCGACTTATCGCGCACCTGTCATCCTTAATGTTGTCAATAACCAATGGGCCATTTCTTCATTCCAGGGCATAGCGGCCGGTCAGAGTAAATCCTTTGCCTCACGCGGGTTAAGTTGGGGCCTCGCCTCATTGCGCGTTGATGGTAATGATTTCCTAGCCGTTTACGCCGCTATGCAGTGGGCTGCTGAGCGGGCCAGGCGTGGCGGAGGGGCGACCGTGGTCGAGTTTTTCACCTATCGAAAAGAAGGACACTCTACCTCGGACGATCCGACTAAATATCGTCCGCGATCAGAGCCTGATGCATGGCCCTTTGGAGACCCAATCGGTCGCTTGACAGACCATTTGATCAAGCTTGGCGAATGGGATGAAAAGCGGCACGAGGCCTTAATTGATGAGCTGAAGGTTTTTGTGCGCGAAACTTACAAGGAAGCTGAAGCCCTCGGCACGCTCGCGACGCCGTCCAATATCAACCCTGCGACCATGTTTGAAGAGGTATTTGAAGAAACACCGTCACACTTGCGCCGCCAGCGGCAAGAATTCGGAGTCTAACCATGGCACGCATGAATATGATTGAAGCAATCCGCGATGCGATTGATGTGAAAATGAGTCAGGATCCCGACGTTCTTGTTTTCGGCGAAGACGTTGGCTATTTCGGTGGCGTATTTCGTTGTACAGCCGGCTTGCAGGAAAAACACGGTCTGCACCGTGTGTTTGATACACCGATTGCAGAAGGCGGCATTATTGGGGCAGCCGTAGGCATGGCGGCTTACGGATTAAGGCCTGTCGCTGAAATCCAATTCGCCGATTATATTTACCCGGGCTATGACCAGATTTGTTCCGAAGCCGCTCGGCTGCGCTACCGTTCGGCTGGCGAATTTACGGCGCCGCTCACCATCCGCACACCCGTTGGCGGCGGGATTCATGGTGGGCAAACCCATTCGCAAAGCCCGGAAGCTTTATTCACTCATATTTCTGGTATTAAAACGATTATTCCGTCCAATCCCTATGACGCCAAAGGGCTGTTAATCAAGGCAATTGAAGACAATGACCCTGTGCTGTTTTTGGAGCCCAAACGTCTCTACAATGGTCCATTTGACGGCGACCCCCACAAACCAGCGGTGAGTTGGGCGAAACACGATCTGGGTGAAGTCCCGGAAGGCCACTATACCATCGACTTTGAAAAAGCCCGCTTGTTTCAAGAAGGCAGCGACCTAACAATCCTGAGCTATGGCACCATGGTCTGGGTGGCGGAAGCTGCCGCCGCGGCAACAGGTGTGAGTGCCGATATACTTGATCTTCGTTCGCTTCTCCCACTTGATCTTGATGCCATTGTAAAATCCGTCAAGAAAACCGGGCGGTGTCTGGTCTTGCACGAAGCAACCCGGACATCGGGGTTTGGCGCAGAGTTGATCGCCGAAGTTCAAGAGCACTGTTTCTATTCGCTGGAAACGCCTATAGTGCGGGTGACCGGCTGGGACACGCCCTACCCGCACGCGCTCGAATGGGAATATTTCCCGGGCCTTGAACGGGTCAGCGAAGGTATCCGCCGGGTCATGGAGGGTTAAATGGCCGAATATAAGTTTAAAATGCCCGATATCGGCGAAGGTGTTGTTGAGGCGGAAATTACCGCCTGGCACGTCAAAGTTGGCGACAAGGTCGCGGAAGACGATCCGGTTGCCGATGCCATGACCGATAAAGCCACCGTGGAGCTCACTGCGCCGGTCAGCGGCGTTGTCACGACGCTCGGGTGCGCGGAAGGTGAGATCTTGGCGATCGGCTCAGACCTTGTTGTGTTTGAAATGGACGGCGATGCGCCTGTTCAGCATGAAGAGCCGAAAGCCGAGCCAAAACCTGCGCCTGAACCAGCACCGGAACCAAAACCGGCTAAAACAGAAAAGCCAACACCTGCTCCAAAGCCGGCGCCTGTGCCAACGATAACTCCGAGTGCAAAACCCTTGGCATCGCCCGCTGTCCGCAAGGCAGCATTGGATGCGGACATTGATCTTTTCCTCATTATCCCGAGCGGGAAAGCCGGACAGATTACTCATGAAGATTTGGAAGCGTTTTTAAACGGCGGCCCGCAAAAAAAATCCGGTTCCTCCGGAAATCTAAAACGTGTCGGCTCGACAGACATCAACGTCGTTGGCATGCGCCGAGTCATCTCCCAACGCATGCAGGAAGCCAAGCGTCGCATTCCGCATTTCTCTTATGTCGAAGCTGTGGATATGACGGAATTGGAAGCATTGCGTGCGCATTTGAATGCAAACAGAGAAGAGCATCAACCCAAGCTGACATTGATCCCTTTCTTTATGCGCGCCATCTGCAAAGCGACGTTATTATGGCCGCAATGCAACGCGACATATGACGACGAGGCTGGCATCGTGACCCAACACCACGGCGTGCATATGGGCATGGCCGCGCAGACCAAGAATGGATTGATGGTCCCTGTCGTCCATCACGCCGAAGCCTTGGATGTCTGGCAAGCAGCCGCTGAAGTCGCCCGCCTCGCTGAAGCCGCGAAATCCGGAAAAATCAAACCTGAAGAGCTGCAGGGCGGTTCAATTACATTGACGTCCCTCGGCCCGCTTGGTGGCGTTGTCACGACGCCTGTGATCAACCGTCCCGAAGTCGCGATTATTGGTCCCAACAAAATCGTCGAGACGCCTGTCGTGCAAAACGGCCAAGTCGTGGTGCGCAAAATGATGAATATTTCGTCGAGCTTTGATCACCGCTGGGTTGACGGGTTCCACGCCGCCGAGATGATCATTTATATCAAAGGCTTGCTCGAGCACCCCGCAACCCTGTTTATGGATTAAATCATGCCAGATACGTTAAAATGTGATGTCCTGGTCGTGGGCTCCGGTCCCGGCGGATATGTTGCGGCGATCCGCGCCGGACAATTGGGCCTTGATACCATTATCGTCGAAAAAGACCGGATGGGTGGAACCTGTTTGATCAGGGGCTGCATTCCATCTAAAGCCTTAATCGAGGCAGCTGAGAAGTTTGAACAAGCGGGCGTTAATGCCAGTGGCACATCCGAGCTCGGGATTAAAGCCGGAAAACCGACCCTAGACTTTGCACAAACCATAGCCTGGAAAGACGGCATCACCGACAAACTCAGCGACGGCGTCACCGGACTGCTCAAACATGCGAATGTCCGTTCCATTAAAGGATGGGCGACATTTACCAATGCCAAATCCTGTGTTGTCGATACCAGTGACGGCCCCGTTAAAATCAAGGCCACGAACGTCATCCTGGCCAATGGTTCGACGTCTGTCGAATTGCCGGGCCTTCTCTTTGGCGGTCCGGTGATTTCCTCGACCGAAGCTCTGGATCTCACTGAAGTGCCCAAACATCTCGCCGTCATCGGGGCTGGATATATCGGCATGGAACTCGGCATCGCCTATCGTAAATTGGGCGCAGAAGTCACATTCATCGAAGCCGACGCACGCATCTTGCCGGGATTTGACAAACAACTGACGGCGCCTGTCGCTAAATGGTTGCGTGACCATAAAGTGACCACACACACCAAAGCCTTCGCAAATTCTGTCACGAGCAAAGCCGGTAAAAACACACTCAATTATACAGATAAAGACGGAAAAAAGGCGTCTTTAGTCGCCGATAAAATCCTGGTGACGGTTGGGCGAAAACCCTGCACGAAAGGCTGGGGCCTGGAAAACATGGCGATCGATATGGATGGTCCGTTCATCAAAATCGACGATAAATGCCAGACCGCCATGCGCGGCGTCTATGCCATTGGTGATCTAGTAGGCGAACCGATGCTGGCGCACAAGGCCAGTGCACAGGGCGAAATGGTCGCGGAAATTCTTGCCGGTCACAAACGCACATTTAACCCCAATGCCGTTCCTGCGGTCTGTTTTACCGATCCGGAAATCATCTCTGTCGGTTTGACACCGGAACATGTCAAAGAACAAGGCTTGCCAGTCGATGAAGGCAAGTTCCGCTGGGCGGCAAATGGTCGGGCCCTGACGACAGGGACGGCAGACGGCGGCGGCTTTGTCCGCGTCCTCTCACTCAAAGAAAATGGGCGCATCGTCGGTATTCAGGCCGTGGGCAAACATATATCAGAGTTGTCCGGTGAAATGATTTTGGCCATTGAAATGGGCGCCCGCGCCGAGGATTTAGCGGGAACTATTCACGCTCATCCGACAATGTCAGAGGCGATCATGGAAGCCGGTTTTGCCGCCCTGGGCCGTCCACTGCACTCAACCTGAGTTTCTGCGATTTTTTCGTTTGGCAAGCGGGGAAATATCCCCTATAGGAACGCCCTTGCCCATAGGCGCAATCATGGTGGGGTAGCTCAGCTGGTTAGAGCGCAGGACTCATAATCCTGAGGTCGAGAGTTCAAGTCTCTCTCCCACCACCACTTATTCTATTTTTTAGGGTGCGCCGCAAAATGTGTGTCCACACAGATTGAGCAACCAATATCATAATTGGTCAATTGTGTTACGATATCTACGCCGCCTATTCCGGGGGCGCCGTGACTTCTAAGCACCACATGAACTTCGGCTTTGGCGGCATTTAACAAACTGTTATCCAATCCAAAAGAAGCAAATGGCTGGTCGCCAGTTGTATCATTTTCAAGCAGCGTTGCGGAAAATGACCCCGTTCCAGCAGCTGAGGCTTGGAAGCCATCCGCCCAAATCAAACCCGGATGCGTTGCCGGATTAAACAAATCGTTCTCGTCGCATAACTGGCTACTGGCAAGCTGAAAGCTAATGCCATCGCAAGCGTTTGGGTCATTAAAAATCACCCACCAAACTGTATAAATCGCGTCCGGTGCCAACCCTGCCGTTGTCATTTCAAAGCTTACACTCTGTTTATCCCGAAATAGTCGTGAAATTCCAACTGTCCCGGGCACATTTTCTGGAAACGTCCAAACATTTGACGTACTTACGTTCGGCGTCACGCCATTTCCAGAACTCACTTCGTCTGCATGCGCGCTTGTCGATATCGACATTAACGCGACTGCATATAAAATTTTCAATATATTGCGCCCCATTTGTACTTTCTCCTTTTGATAAAAGTTATACCGCACCAATGAGCGGTACAGCCGCTTTATGCTATTTTTTCGCGAGTTGAGTCTCAATCCCTCAGAATTGAGGGATCCGGCAACAGCGCCCGGTAAAGGAATGAGCAGTAAATTTAAGGAGAAATAAGTTTTAAAAGAAAGGCGCGAGCGCAAGCCTGGGTTCTCGTCGATGCGTTTAATTTGTGCATCGCGCTGTTTATATACTCATTCACCGTCGAGTCCGCCAGATTAAGCACATCAGCGATTTTCTTTGTCGAATACCCAATGGCAGACCAGGTTAAGCATTCTTCTTCACGAACTGATAGTTTTGGGCGCTCTTCAGATCGCACCATTTCTCTTACACGGAAGACCTCCGCAATATATGCCGTTGTTAAATGAATTGAGCGCAGGGTTTTGGAGTTATACGGTTTTTCGCAAGAATCGGAATTATTTTTATCGTGAAACTGAATAGCCGCAAAAATATCTTGTTTGCGATCATGGCTTGAAAACCCGATCCCATTAGCAAAACCAAGTTCTCCATAAATATTTACGGAATTTTGTTCGTGATCTAGCGCTGACCGAAAATAAAATGCATCAATATCAAAACCCAATGATGCTAAAATATTCAATAGTTTTGTAATCGTCTCGGTTTCATTTTTAGAATTCAGTGCAATCTCTGACCATACCAGAGGATCAAGTGTATCTGCTTTACCTTGGTCTCGGCTTCTGTGATTTAGAGTTTTACATGCCACAACCGATCCTAAGGGGTGTTGCAGCGAATACTTTAGTATACCACTAATAGACAAAAAATGCAATTGAAAGCCGGATTAGCGAAACTCGCTAAAACTGTTTACAACACGGGACCCATTAACCTGAGGTCGAGAGTTTAAGTCTCTCTCCCACCACCACTTTCAAAAAGCGCACATACCGTTAGGAATTGGCGTTGACGCCCATGCCGCATTTCGCGCCGAATTTAGCAAATGTATCATCGCCCGGTGGTAATATCAGCCTGGTCTTTTTCATGCCGGACATTTGGGCATATACTTCGTCTTGACGGATCACCGCATTGTAGAGCTGGGCCGATGCTCTTTTCGCCTGTGGTAAAGCCACGCCCAGCCTGTTGGATTTTGTCCAAACGGAGCGGGCCGAGGATTTGCCGTTAATTGTCATTCTGGGTTTAACGCCCCGGATCACATGATCGCGACGCCAGATATGCCGCATGGCCGTTTTCAAGTCTGTATCTTTGGTCGCGATTGCCGCCTTGAAGGACCCGTTCATACAAATAAACCCAACCTTACCAACCGCATCGTCATGAGATGAGGTCATCAATTCCAGATCCAAAGGTACACCGGCCATATCCGACCTCACTGCGCTACCAATGAATGAGATGGACGTTTCCGTGGATTGCCAAGCGATTCGATCCGCATCTTCGGCGTTCGCTCCGATCGATGCGATCCCCAGAAAGACAGGCGCTAAAATTCCAATGAGAAAGCGAATATGCATGGTAATCCCCAACCTGTGATTTGCTCATCGTTTAGGGCGGATTGTCGGTCCGCGCAAGCACGAGTCGCATGTGAATTCAGTCGGTAAATGGGGCATGTATCTGAGTTCGCAGTGACATTTTGAATTCGGGTGACCAGGGTAGCGCAAATACGCTTAAAGTCGAAACGGGGATGAATTAGTAAAATGCAAAATCGATGCTTATTTTGCTTCTTCTATAGCTACATCTAGATGTTTTTCAGATTCTTTGATCGCCGCTTTCGCACAGCGTTTCCGCTCTGTCACTCTTGATGTACTAAGGGGGTACAATTTAGAAAGCTTTCTACATGAATCTTTTGCGATTCTTTCAATACGCAATTTCAGTGTTTTAACATCTTCAGCCTTGGTAAGATCGAGATCTGCAAAGCTTACACGACGCGTTAATTGAATAATTTCAACCTTTGTCGTGGGTGAAGCCAATGACTGTTCCTTGCGGTGCCGGATTGGCGCTTCAACAATGATCTCATCTACTGCTATCAGCGTTGATTCCTCGACCTCTTGCATGGCGTCATTTTGATCTTGAGCACTGGACAGGCCAGCGGTGCTACAGGACATAGCCACAATAGCTGCGCACGTGACTGCATGTTTGTTCAAGAATAATCTATACATTGTTTTCTCCGTCATTACATTCAGGTCATAGTTAATATTTTTCTAAAGTAATGTAGTAAATGGTTTCAGAATTGACCCCGGTCAATAAACTTTAAGGTGAACATGTGTTTTACCTGATATTGTCCGATTTCGATGCATATTGGCTTCTAAGCAAACGAAATCTGCCAAATGAATGACAGGGACAATAACTACGACTAACTAATTGTTCGGCCGTGCGATTGCCAATTATTGTGCGTAATTCAGACGTTGCCAATTTTGGTGGGGCGGTCGCCTTTTAATGACGTAATCTCCGGTCACTGCCCGCGAATTTAACTGAAAATCAGGGCGCATCCCCTTTTGGTTGACCCGGCTGTTGTGAACCACGATTTTCCTTTCTTTCACTTGACGTGACAAGCCTATCAATTCTGATAGGCTTTAGTTACACGGGAAATGACATGAAAAACAAAATCACGCGACGGGATTTTATTGGCGGCACACAAATCGCCATTGGCGCGGCGCTGACCGCACCGCTTTTAAAAGCCTGCGGAGTTGATCCGTATGAGTTTGGTTTATCTGGGGCCTATTATCCACCCGCAAAGACAGGTATGCGGGGCAGTCATGACGGATCATGGGAGACCATGCACGCCCGGGTCGCCGGCGAAGAATTTGATGCTCAACCGATTGAGGCCGAATATGATCTGGTCGTGGTTGGCGCGGGGATCAGTGGTCTGTCAGCCGCCTATTTGTACCGGGAAAAACACCCGGATGCGAAAATCCTCATCCTGGATAATCATGACGATTTTGGCGGACACGCCAAACGCAATGAATTCTCTATCAATGGTGAAACCCGGATCGGCTATGGCGGCACGGAAGCGATCGATACCCCGTCCCATTACACACAAGAGGCACGAGACCTGCTTGATAAGATCGGCGTCAAAATGGATCGGTTTTACGACTATTTTGATCAAGAGTTCTGGGACCGGTTCAACCTGTCCAAGAGCATTTTGTTCGATAAAGAAACGTTTGGTGAAGAAAAACTGGTGCGCGGCTATGGTAGTCGCTACTGGGCAGAATTTGCAGCCGACATGCCGATGAGCGACAAGGCACGCGCCGATTTTGTCCGCGTGCAAACCGAAAATAAAGACTATATGCCCGGTCTGACATTTGATGAAAAGTACGAAATCCTGCGCAAAACAAGCTATGAGAATTTCCTGCGCAACTATGCCAAAGTCGATGAGCAGGTCATCAATATCTATAAGCGTTGGGGCATGAGTTTCTGGTGCGTCGGGATCGATGAAATTCCAACGACGCTCATCCAGAATTATGATGGCGGTATGCCTGGCGTTACAGCGACCTTGCCGCGCACCGGGCACCGCAATGACGAGCCCTATATTTTTCACTTCCCGGACGGCAATGCTTCCGTCGCGCGACTGCTTGTCCGTTCCATGATCCCCGGCGCGGTGCCAGGGTCATCCATGGAAGATGTGGTCACTGCAAAAGTGAACTACACAAACATTGATGCCAAAGGGCAAAACACCAATATTCGCCTGAACAGCACGGTCGTGGATGTCGCTAATACTAAAGATGAACGGTCAGCAATTGTCACCTATGTCCGGAAGGGAAAGACCCACACGGTCCAAGCAAGTAAGTGTGTGTTAGCTTGCTACAATTCTGCCATTCCCTATATATGCCCTTCCCTGCCGGAAGCGCAAAAAACGGGTCTCGCCTACAATGTGAAAGTGCCGTTGGTCTATACCAAAGTCCTGATACCAAATTGGAAGCCGTTTGCAGAGCTGGAGACGGATTTTGTATATTATCCCGGTGGGTTCTTCAAACAGGTCGAACTGGCTTACCCTGTTTCGATCGGCGGCTATACCCAATCCGAAACCCCGGACGACCCGATGATTTTGCATATGTGTCACGTGCCCTGGATCCCTGATACGCGAGGCCCGGACCAGTGGCGGGAAGGTCGGATGCGTATACTGACGACAACATTTGAAGAGTTTGAAGGCCATGTCAAAACCCAGCTTAATCAGGCACTGGCAAGCACAGGCTTTGATGCAGAAAAAGACATCAGTGCCATCACCGTTAATCGCTGGCCGCATGGGTATGCCTACAATCCTGATTTAATTTGGGAGCCGGATTGGGAAAGCAAAGACCAATACCCATGGGTCATTGGACGCCAGCCCTTTGGCAATATCCATATCGCCAATTCCGATGCCGGTGCTGGCGCCGACACCAACACGGCGATCACGCAAGCCTACCGCGCCGTACAGGAAATTTTCAATTCTTGACGAAAATTGATTCAGGATGCCTTCCGGCGGACGGGCAGTGACGTTTTTTGGGCTGCGGATTTTTTCGCGCATGTATCATCAGGGACAAGCCAAATCCCCTCATACCCGGTTATCCCTTTTTTCTCGCACTTATCCGGCACCCGGCTTTTTCCGGCAACAGTTTTATGAAGTCGCGGGCAAAGACTTGCGGCGGGATCATCTCCGAAATTGCGTTTGAGCTTTGCTGAATATATCCGTTTTCCGGTCGTGCCCTCACATGCTCCCTTTTCAACCGGCCCCCAACTTGCGGCATTGGCAGGCATAGAAACAGATATTCCGATCATGGTGACCACAAAAATACAGGATATTTTCATATGCGCCTCATTCAACAAAAACAGAGGCGCCTTATCTGGAAATATTTTCCAAATGCCGTGCCCCGATAAAGTTTTTTAGCACAAATAATGGAAAATTGGAAGACCGTGTAAAATACGCACGTCTATCGCATCGGGTCAAAAGCTGTTGCCTCAATCGTTGTTTGATTTGAAAGCAGTAAATCCGCCAATAATTCGGCCGATCCCGCACACAATGTCCACCCCATATGACCCTGACCCGAATTAACGGCCAATCCTTTTATTTTAGTGGCGCCGATAAAGGGCAATCCGTCCGCGCTCATTGGCCGAAACCCGCACCAGGGTGTAGCATCATCCAATGTCAATCCTTGGGAATGCTCAGGATATATGCTCTGCAGCATGCCCAATAACGGCGCTAAACGGTGACGGGGCAATGACGGGTTAAACCCGGTAAATTCTGCCGTGCCGGCGACCCGCAGTCTGTTTCCGAGCGGTGTTACAGCAGCATGCAAATTATCGTCGATCACCGGAAGAACGGGTCCTGGAAGATTTTGAAAGGTCAGGGAATATCCTTTAACCGGACGAAGCGCTAATTTTAATCCAAGCGGGCGAACTAAGTTCGCAGTGCGTGCCCCCGCTGCAACAATCGTGGTTTGTGCTTGGTAGGATTCAGCCTCGGTTTTGACACCAATCACCGTGCCATACTCACGCAAGAAGCCGCTGGCCTTCGAGCCGGTTATAATTTCACATTCATTATCAATAAGGGCCTTTTCCAATGCCTTGCAAAACTTGAAAGCATCGGCGCTATAATCATCCGGGTAGTAAAACGAGCCCACCAACTGATCTGCAATCGGCGCCAGTGCCGGTTCCTTAGCGACTGTTTCGGCGACGTTTAAGGCGTGGACCTGAAACCCAATGGGCTCAAGTTTTTCCGTTAGTTTTCGAGCGGCGGCGAATTCCCGTTCGCTTCTGGCAATATTCAGCAGGCCGTTTTTGCTGGTATCGATTTGCATATTTAATTCAGCGCACCATGCATCTGCATATTTGATACTGGTATCTGCCAGGGCGTAGTTATTTTTCGTAGCATGCCAGTGCGGTTCGGGCCGGGATGCAGCGATAAACTCTATCCCCCATTTAAAAATGGACGGAAATGCATTGGCCCGGAGTTTCATAGCGGAAGATGGATCCAGCAAGGAGCTAAGCAATTGCCGGGTCACGCCCGGTCTGTTCCAGGGCGCCGCGTTAAACGCGTGCAACATCCCCGCATTGGCGTAACTGGTTTCCAGTCCCACGCCCTCTCGCGCTTCGATGATGCGCACGCTCGCGCCCCGCTTTTGCAGCGCGTAGGCGGTGGACAACCCCATGAGTCCACCACCAATAATTTGAAAATCGGCAACCATTGGTTTTAGTTGATTTTTTTCTTGGGCTTTGGTGCGATCCCGTCGGGCAAAGGGACAACCTTAACGCCCTCGTCAATCAAATCCTTGGCCTGATCCGGCGTCGCACTTCCGTAAATTCCACGCTCCGGTTTTTCGCCGTAATGAATAGCGCGGGCCTCTTCGGCAAACTCCGTACCGACATCATCGCAATTATTTTCAATTTCATCGCGGATCTTGTCGGCAATTTTATCAAGACCATCTGGCTTTGATCGTTTAACGTTCGGGGCCATCGGTGCCTTTTCTATTTTTTTGCTGCCACACACAGGGCATTCGACCAAGCCGCGCTTCCTTTGTTTGTCATAATCGGATCCCCGGTCAAACCAGACATCAAATATATGATCATCTTTACATTTAAGCGCGTATTTAATCACAGGACGTCACTCCGGTAATGTCGTTAGCTGATTCCAGGCCGGAATTTGCGCGCGTGTTTTTTGAACTTCCGCCATGGACAGATCAGCCACACAATATCCAGGTTGATCATGATCAATCGAAGCCACCACCTTACCCCAGGGCGAAATAATCAGGCTATGCCCCCAGGTTGAGCGCGACTTGTTGTGCTCGCCGCCCTGAGCCGGTGCGATGACGTAAGAGGAAGTTTCAATGGCGCGTGCCCGCAACAAGCTTTTCCAATGCGCCTTTCCGGTCGGCCGGGTAAAAGCGGACGGCACGCTTATAATATTGGCACCGTTCATTGCATAATATTTGTAAAGGTCAGCGAAGCGAAGATCATAGCAAATCGTCATGCCCAGTTTAAATTCGCCAACATCAACAAGTGTTGGCTTTAATCCGGCTTGATAGGTTGCGGATTCGAGCCATGTTTCCTCTTCGTTGATCTGCACATCGAACATGTGCATTTTGTCGTAACGCGCTTTAATTTGACCATCCTTGCCAAATATAAAACTCCGGTTGGCAGCCTTGCTGTCACTGATCTTGATCGGCATCCCCCCGATCAATAAATTGACGCGTAACTCTTTGGCGAGCGACGAAAAAAACGCAACTTCAATGCTGTTTTCTTCCGGGGTGACAACTTCAAACAGCCGACTTTTGCTGTTCTCGATCAGTGATGTGTTTTCAGGCGTTGCAATAAATTTCGCGCCTTTATCATGGGCGGCCCGGATGAGATTTTCACTTGCTGCCAAATTGGCCTGGCGATCATCGGTAGAGCAGAGCTGTATACAGGCTGCCCGCATTAGCCCGCCAACATTCCATCAAGTTTACCGTCACGTTCCAGAACCAGCATTTCATCGCATCCACCGATATGATCTTCGCCAATAAAAATTTGCGGATATGTCGAACTGCCATTGGCGCGCTGAATCATTTCCGCGCGAAGTTTCGCGTCAAACCCGGCATTGATTTCTTCAAAATTCACATTTTTTTTCTTCAATAACGCGGTTGCGCGCCAGCAATACGGGCACATAGGGCGTGTATAAATTGTAACCGGCTTCATCAAATTTCCTTAGCAGCTTTCATCACACTCTATGTAAGCTTTTGTATTGATCTGGCAAGTGGTACACATGCAGGAATACGCGGCAAAATCTATACGGGTTCAGGTCTGACAACCCGCATCAGCGAGAGGCTATCGACTTGTTGAGCGCCATATTTTTTCAAGACTTTGGCGCAGGCTTCCAATGTAGATCCAGTGGTTTGCACATCGTCAATCAAAACGATTCGGGCGTTCCCAATCAGCTTTCTTTTATCCTCGGGAATGACAAATGCACCAGACACATTTCGTTTGCGTCCAAGATAGGATTGTCCACCTTGAGTCGGCGTATTCTTTGCCCGCAGGATCGTATTGGTTTCATAGGGAAGGCCGGACAGTTTTGATAAGGCTCGGGCAAGCAGCGCGGCTTGATTGAACTTGCGTTGCCTTAGTCGCTTTTTATGCAAAGGCACCGGCATTAAGATGTGCGCGTCATGCAAGAGGTCCCGTCCGGCACGGTGCATCTGAGCAGCAAAAAATTCGAGACCATCAGTTCGCCCACCGTGTTTGAAATCCAGAACCAATTTGCGCGATTGTTCCGTATAACGGATCGCTGAACGGGCTCGGTCAAAGGCCGGTCGCTTGCCTTCACATCTGCCGCACAAAACGTTTTCGCCGACATCAAACTCAAAAGGAAATCCACAAGCATCACAACAGGGCGCGTCCAAAAATTCGAGCGTTTCCCAAAGCGTGACAGACTCAGTCTGTTCGGGTTTTCCAGTCAACAAGGAATGATTTGGCAAGACGACCCGAACTAAGTTTTGTGCAACAGTCCAAAGTTCCAATTGTTTTCCCAACATTTTCAGACCATATCATGATTATGGATGCCGGTAAAACTCCCCCTGCCCTCTTTGACCGACGCTTGATACGTGTGCGGCGTGCACGAGGGGCGAAGCAGCCACGTGACGCCTTTTTGTACCAACGGGCCGCTCTGGATGCCGTTGAACGCGTCAAAGATGTAAACAGATCTTTCAGTGCCAGCCTATTATTGGGAAATGCTGAAATTTCCGATCTGATAACCGAAGAAAACGGTGATAAACTGGGGCATGTTGTAAAAGCTGATCATTCAAATCTGAGCCACGGACTTGATCTGATTTGTGACGAAGAAGCCTTGCCATTTGCGGACAAAAGTTTCGATTTTATTTTTTCAGGATTGACTTTGCATGGCGTCAATAAAATTCCACAGGTATTGATGGATGTGAAACGGCTGTTACGGCCGGACGGACTTTTTATCTGCGCTCTATTCGGTGGGGAAACGTTGCGGCGATTGCGATATGCGCTTTACGAGGCAGAAGACTTAAGCCTTGGGCATGCCAGCCCGCGAATTTCGCCAATGATTGAGCTACAACAGGCCGCAAATTTATTACAAAAAGCCGGATTTGCAATGCCTGTAATCGATCGAGATTTGGTGCAAGTAAGTTACACATCGTTGTCCAGCCTGTATAACGACTTAGGGCGAATGGGCGAACGCAACGCGCTGATTGACCGAATGAAAATCGGCGCGACAAAATGCTTGTTCAAAAACCTGGAAGAAATATACGCGCGCGATCACAAAAATGAGGACGGCAAGCTTGACGTTAACTTCGATATTTTATGGCTTACAGGGTGGGCTCCGCACCCCGGCCAGCAAAAACCCTTAAAGCCCGGTTCAGCCAAATCGAGATTGTCAGACGCCTTGGGCGTCAAGGAACATAAGGTGTAGATGATCAAATCTTAGGTTTATCGAGGCCTAAGCTTGCTCAACGGCATTCGCTACGCCATTCCAAAGTGAATTGGTGTTCTTACCTATCGAAGAAGCCCCTGCAATAATTGAAATACCAACTAATGCGGCTATCAAAGCATATTCGATGGCGGTAGCACCGCTCTCGTCTTGCCAAAAAGTCCGGCTAAAATTCTTTAATTTTTTCATTTCAAGCCTCAAATCGTTTGCCTTGCTTCAAACGATCCCCAATTTCCTGGGCCAGAGGAATATCCGCAGGCACCAGATCCATTTCCCTAATACGATTGGGGTATACCCACCGTATCTCTTGTCCTTCCTTTGGACGGGGTATCCCGTCCCATTGTCGACACAGAAAAAGCGGCATAAGCAAATGAAAGTCTTCGTAACGATGCGATGCGAATGAAAAAACCTGAAAGCACTGCTCACAAGGTTCGACACCCAGCTCTTCCCACAATTCCCGTCTCAACGTTTGCTCTGGCGATTCTCCGTCTTCAATTTTACCTCCGGGGAATTCCCATAAGCCCCCGTAAGATTTATTTTCCGGTCTTTTACTCATTAATATCCTACCATCAGCATCAATTAATGCGCAGGCCGCGACCAATAATATTAAGCTCATAATGTAACCCGGTATGATTAATGTACTGTTAGGAAATTGTCGTTTTTTCTATGTTCGGTAATCAGCGTTAATATCGATATAACCGTGGGTCAAATCACAGGTCCAAACCGTAAATTTCCCTTGCCCCAGACCGACGTTTACGCAAATTTCGATTTCATTTTCTCTAATGTAATCAGATACTTGAGATTCATCATAAACCACTGATCTGGCACCGCTTTTTGCAACAATATGTGGACCAAACGCAATTTCCAACCGATCAAGATCTATTGGCTCGCCTGTCTTTCCAATCGCCATAACAACTCGTCCCCAGTTGGCGTCTTCACCGGCAATTGCAGTCTTAACAAGCGGTGAATTCGCAATACCCATGGCAATAACTTTGGCGGACTTATTATTTTCTGCACCCGAAACGTCGACTTTTATGAATTTCTGCGCGCCTTCGCCGTCTTTCACTACCTGATGGGCCAAATTCATCATTACTGAAGATAAGGCCTGTTTAAATGTGGCCAAGTTAGGACTATTTATATTTGTAATCTCTGAATGGTCAGCTTGTGCCGTCGCCGCCAACAAGACTGTATCACTTGTCGAGGTATCACTATCGACGGTAATTGCGTTAAAACTGGTCTCGCAAAGCTCTTCCAACAATTCCTGCAATACCGATTGTGAAATATTCGCATCGGTGAAAATAAACCCAAGCATCGTTGCCATATCCGGGGCAATCATTCCTGACCCCTTGGCAATCCCCGATATGTTCACTGTTTTACCGTCGATTTCAGTGATCGCCATTGCCCCTTTGAGATAAGTGTCAGTGGTTGATATTGCCTGCGCAGCTTGTTCCCAAGTCGCTGTTTTATGAAAGAAATCCGCGGCTGAAATGGTGTCTTTTATCGGTGTTATATCAAGGGGTTCACCTATGACACCTGTGGACGCAATATAAACGCTGTCTGCGGACAGATCAGCCAAATCGGCAACTAGGCTCGCACTTTTTTCCACCGTCCTATGTCCGCCGACTCCTGTGTGAACATTGGCATTTCCTGAATTGACCAAAATCCCGCAGCCATCGTTGTATGGGATGCCGTTTTTATGAGAACTCAACACGTTTTTGGACCATATAACCGGGGCACCCGGTGTCTTGGATTTGGTGAACACTCCAGCGATCCGCGATCCACCTCTAAGTTTGACCAGCCATACATCCGGACGATTTTTGTATTTGATGCCGGCCTCGCCGACCCACATCTCCAACCCGTCAATATCCGGAATCGCCGGAAAGGCTTTGGGGGCAAGGGGTGAAACGTTAAGGTCCATCTTGTGTCTCCGGCATTTCTTCTTCAAAGTTGAGATCAATCTGGCTCTCAGACCGAAGTGATTTTAGTTTTTTCCCGATTTCATCATAGGTCATAAAGCTTTTGATTTCGGGTTTTATATCCGCAAAAGCAGGTTGCGGTGTTGCCCGCATCGCAACGACCTCGAGGACATGCCAACCACGGTCGGTTTTAAATGGTTTGGATATCTCGCCTTTTTTTAAGGCAAATGCCGTGTCCGCAATCTCCGCATCCATCGATGCTTTTGTGAAATAACTGAGATCTCCGCCTAAATCGCGTGTCGAATTATCGATTGAGATTTGTTTGGCCAACGTTGAAAAATCACCACCATTCGCAAGCAAATCGTATACTTCTTTGGCTTTTTCGGCACTATCTACCAGAATATGACGGGCCCGAACTTGTTTCATGTCGGTGCGGAGCGCAGATTGCTCATCATACATGCGCTTGAGGCTTTCGTCCGTTACTTTTTCCTTCAGAAGGTTTTCAACGACAATATTGCTCAAAATCAACTCGCGGGAAGCGGCCAGACGTCGGCGTGTCTCATCATTCTGATCAAGAGACAATCGCAAAGCTTCCAAGGCCAACAATCGGCGATCAATAAGTTCATCAAGCTGCCTGCGAAAGACGGGATCTTGAGGTGTTATAGAGGTTTCAGGATCAATCAATCCCTTGGCCAATGCAGCGTTTTGAACGTCGGACTGGTAAATGTTCGTTCCGTCGATGGTGGCGACAATATCATCACCCATTCTGACAACATCGGTATTTATAGTTGAATCATTGGGTGACGGTACGTCTTGCGTACACCCCCCGAATGTCAGACAAAGTGTCAGGCTGAACATGATAAGTGATCGTTCCGGATTGTTGAACGTTCGCATCTTCCAAACTCCTTAAAAAACCCGAAATACCGAGATTGTGACCGCTTATATGCATGGCTCTCATTGACTTAGTCGATCAGCGTCCTTAAGTCACCAAAAAGCATTGTTTTGCCGGAAATCCAGCTCAAAAGCGTTGATGCCCTTCCTTGGTAAATATAGGACGCAATATGTTAAATATCGCCAAAAAAGTTTTCGGAACCGAAAACGACCGCAAGCTCAAGAAAATGCGCCCGCTCGTGGCCCAAATCAACGAAATTGAGTCTGAGTTCGAAAAGCTGACAGATGATCAAATCAAACTCAAAACTGTCGAGTTCAAACAACGGTTTAAAGATGGCGAAACCCTTGACGACTTGCTCCCCGAAGCTTTTGCAGCCGTCCGCGAAGGCGCGAAACGCAGCCTTGGACAGCGTCATTATGATGTGCAGTTGATAGGTGGTATCACGCTGCATCGCGGTGAGATCGCAGAAATGCGCACCGGTGAGGGTAAAACGCTTGTGGCCACTTTGGCCGTTTATCTAAACGCGCTTGCCGGTAAAGGCGTACACGTCGTAACGGTGAATGATTATCTGGCCAGCCGTGACGCGGAATGGATGGGCAAAGTGTACGCGTTTATGGGATTGACCACGGGTTGCGTTATTCACGGACTCACGGATCAACAGCGCCAAGCTGCCTATGCCTGCGACGTGACCTACGGAACCAACAACGAATTCGGCTTCGACTATTTACGCGACAATATGAAGTATTCGGTTCCGGAAATGGCGCAACGCGGTCACTTCTATGCCATTATCGATGAAATAGACTCAATTTTGATCGATGAGGCCCGAACCCCGTTGATTATTTCGGGCCCAACGGATGACCGCTCTGACTATTACAAGCTGATCGATACCTTGATCCCCCTGATTGATGAAGACGGGTATGACGTTGATGAGAAAGCCCGGACGGCCGTCTTTAATGAAAAAGGGACCGAGCAGATCGAAGATATCTTGCGCGAACGCAATCTATTAGAGGGCGAAGGTCTTTATGACGTTGAAAACGTCACGATTGTCCATCACATAAATCAGGCCCTCAAAGCGCATAAACTTTATGTGCGCGACAAGGACTATATCGTCAAAGACAATCAAGTTGTTTTAATCGATGAATTTACAGGGCGGATGATGGATGGACGCCGTCTCTCAGAAGGTCTGCATCAGGCAATTGAAGCCCGTGAGAAGGTTGATATTCAATCGGAGAACGTCACGCTGGCGTCGGTCACGTTCCAGAATTACTTCAGGCTGTATGACAAGCTGTCCGGGATGACGGGTACAGCGGTCACGGAAGCCAGCGAGTTCCATGATATTTATAAACTCAACGTTCTTGAAATTCCGACAAACCGGCCAATTCAACGTATTGACGATGAAGATGTAATCTATCGGACAGAGCGTGAAAAATTTGGCGCGATCGTTGAGGAAATCAAAGCTTGCCAAGCCAAAGGCCAACCCATGCTTGTCGGTACAGTTTCCATCGAAAAGTCGGAAGCTCTCTCCATGTTCCTCAAAGAACAGGGAATCGAACATAAAGTCTTAAACGCCCGTTACCATGATCAGGAAGCGACGATTATTGCCCAGGCCGGTGTCCCGGGCGCAATTACCATTGCGACCAATATGGCAGGTCGCGGTACCGATATTCAACTTGGTGGCAATCTGGAAATGCGGATCGAACAAGAAGCACCGGAAAACGAGACCGATGCACAGCTTGCCAAAAGAACAGAAAAAATTCAGGAAGAAATCAACGATTTAAAGCAACAGGCTTTGACAGCCGGCGGGCTTTACGTTTTGGGCACCGAACGGCACGAAAGCCGACGTATTGACAATCAGCTTCGCGGTCGGACAGGCCGCCAAGGTGATCCGGGTCGCTCCAAATTCTATATCTCGACTGAAGATGACCTTATGCGGATTTTCGGCGGTGATCGCCTGAAAAACATGATGGGCAAGCTCGGCTGGGAAGAAGGTGAAAGCCTGACCAATAAATTTATGAGCAAGGCTGTTGAGCGCGCCCAGGTCCGCGTTGAAACCCGGAACTTCGATATCCGGAAAAACCTCCTGAAATATGACGACGTGATGAATGATCAGCGTAAAACGATCTTCGAACAACGTTTGGACTTCATGACGGACGACGATGTCAGTGATGTGATCGAGGATATGCGTCATCAAGTGTGTGAAGATCTGATCGGAATCCACGTCCCGCGTAAAGCCTATGCAGAACAATGGGATATAGATGGCTTACAAGCCCGGACAGCAGAATTGCTCGGCATTGCGCCGCCATTGGCGGAATGGGCGGCAGAAGAAGGTATTGCCGACGAGGAAATGCTTGAGCGGTTGAAAGAATATGCTGACAATGCTTTCGAGCAAAAAACTGCACCGATTGAACGCGCGCAAATGCAAAACGTCGAAAAACAAGTCCTGTTACAGGTGATCGACAACAATTGGCGTGAACATTTGCAGCAACTGGATCATTTGAAATCCGCTGTCGGATGGAGATCTTACGGACAACGTGACCCCCTCAATGAATATAAAAGTGAGGCTTTCACCCTGTTTGATAATCTGTTGACTGATTTACGCGAAGGCGTGACAAAATTGTTGATGAATTTGCAAATTCAGGCACGTGAACCCGAGCCGGAACCAGCATTCAATCCTGACGATTATAAGGATTTTGATCCGGCTGCGTTTAGTGACGCTGCTCCTCGTCGGGCCCGATCACCTCAAGATATGCTCTTGGGCGGCGGTGTTCCCGAGTCTCCGATCCCGCAAGCCGGCAATCCCGACTTTGATATCGCGGCTTATGAGGCCGCAGCCGGCCGCGTTTCACGCAATGCCGATTGTCCCTGCGGATCAGGTAAGAAATTCAAGCACTGTCACGGCAAGATCGCTTAGTTCAAACTGGTGTAGGCCCGGTCGATCAGGAGCGGGCCATTACTGCCAAAAAATTCTTCTGCGAGGTTGAGCGCCTGAATTTCTTCAAGGTTTAAACCTTTCGTCATTTGCTCGGCAATCCGGGCCCGCACGGTTTCTAAGCTCGTTACATAAGCTGTCAGCGCCGCTTTGTCCTTAATCGGACCATGTCCTGGCACGACAACCGTTTGATCATCGATAAGCTCCAATGTCTTACGTATTGTTTTTATCGCCCCGTCAATGGATCCGCCATTACCGGCGTCGATAAAAACCATGCCGGAAAAGTTCCCAACATCGCCCATATGCACAATATTTGTGGTCTTAAAATGAACAATGGCATCGCCTGTCGTATGGGCCGGACCAAAATTATATAGCGCAATATCATTGCCGTTCATGTTGAATTCGTAAGCGTCTTTGAAGGATAAAGTCGGGATTGCGGCCTCAGGATAGGCTTGCTGCGGATAGACGATTTGCACAAGATTGATATCGTGTGCCGATTTCATATATTCGGTCGAGTTTTTTTGCGCGATAATTTCCGCGCCTAATTCGCCAAAGGCTCGATTGCCTTCAGCATGATCAAAATGCCAATGTGTGTTAACGACTTTATCGACCTTCTTCCCGCCGAGTTTTCTGATTTCAGCAAGCAACGCCTCATGCATTTCCGGCATTTGATCATCGACCAGTAAGACGCCGTCATCGCCAACGGAGACAAGTATATTACCGCCTTCACCAAAGATAACAGCAAACCCCTCTTTGAGCGGTGCCGTAGAAATTTTTGTCGGGTCAAATGTCCAGCCAAACGCTTCCAAAACCTGTTTTTGACCATCCGAATAGGTGTCGAGCGCCATCCGTTCGATTGGGGGTGTTGCTGTACCGGTTTGTGATTGGTTGGTTTGCGGTGGGCCGGAGGGTGAACAAGCGACGAATCCCAATGCTGCGACAGTCAGAATAAGAGTAGACTTCATACCTAAGCCCCGAAAGCTTCCATTCCGGCACCAATATCACAAACAAGCAAAAATTGCGATGGCTTATATTGCCATCTTATTTTTTGAGAACAAAAACGCGATCGCAGTACTTACATTGTACGGAGTCGTCCTGAGCCATTTCCATATAGACTTTCGGATGACCTAATGCGCCACCGCCACCATCACAGGAAACCCGGTGGTCCGTCGTCTCTACTACCTCTGGTCCGGCTGGCTTTTTATTGTTTTCGGCCATATTCAATCTCATTCAAAATAAAATGCGTTAGAATCGACTTGTGTGTTGGTTCGCACGCGCTTAATGCCTATCTATGACAGGACCTATCCAAGGTCAATCGGCTGCAACAGGATGACAAACAAAAATATGGAAAATGCACCTGCAATCGAAATCAAAGATCTGACAAAAACTTACCGGGCGACGAAGAAGGCGGATGCCAAACTGGCGCTTAAAGGAGTTGATCTCACGGTTCCCCGCGGATCAATATTTGGCCTGCTGGGCCCGAACGGCGCGGGGAAATCAACGCTGATCAACATTATCGCCGGTCTGGTCACAAAAAGTAGTGGATCTGTTAAAATATGCGGCTACGATATTGAAACGCAAACGCGACAGGCGCGCGCTTCGATCGGTGTCGTTCCCCAGGAAATTTCCATGGATGTGTATTTTACGCCTTGGCAATCACTGGAAAATCAGGCCGGGTATTACGGTGTCCCGAAATCCGAGCGCCGTTCCGACGAAATTCTCGCAGCCCTGGGACTGGCCGACAAACGAAATGCCTATGTTCGCTCCTTATCGGGCGGCATGAAACGACGGCTATTGATTGGTAAGGCGCTCGTTCACAATCCCCCTGTCCTTATCCTGGATGAGCCAACGGCCGGTGTGGACATCGAGCTCCGCCGCCAACTCTGGCATTATGTTGAAGATCTACATTCCAAAGGAACAACGATCATCCTCACGACTCATTATCTGGAGGAAGCCGAAAGCCTGTGTGATCAGATCGCAATTATTCATAACGGCGAAATCACCGCCAATGAAAACAAGTCGACCTTGTTAAACCGGTTGGATCAAAAAACCCTGGTGATCACGCCGACGCGGGCAAGAAAAACAATCCCGGCCGGCTTGAAAGATCTCGATTGCGCAATTCGTGAAGATGGCACGGTCGCGATATCCTACCGCACGCAACAGACCTCATTTTCCGATTTGTTGGCTAAGGTCAAAGCGTCGAAAATTTCAATTGCAGACTTACGCACCGAACAGCCGGATCTCGAGGACGTCTTTATGGCCCTCACATATGACCGCGATGAGACGCCGTAATTATTGACGGACGACAGTTTCGCCCTGATCTCGCAGCATGTTGATCACGCTATCCTCACCCGCTAAATGCGCCGCACCGACGGCAAAGAGAAATGTCCCCTCTTCCGCATCCATCAGTTTCTGGATTTCACGTGTCCAATTGCGGTTGCGTTTGGTCAACATAGCGTCATAGACGATTTCATCGCCCATGGCATCTTCGTCTGACATCAAATCTGCAATGCCGTCAACATCTCCTGTGAACCAGTCTTCGACCAGTTCGTCCAACATTTCCGGACTGTCCTCAATTGCTTCCGCACCCGCGACTAAAAATTCAACCTGACTTTCTTCGGGAAGGCCCGCCATCATACGCAGTTGCCATTCCGCCGTTTCCAAAAACCGTAGGGGTTTATCTTCGAGCTTAGCCTGCTCGGTGATGACCATCTCCACGCCTTTATCGGCCTGGTATCCTGCTTTGACCATTTGCATTTGTGTCAACCCAATCGCTGCAAACCATGGTTTCATTCGGTCAACTGCCAACATATCCAGTCCGACAATGTCAGCGGCCTCTTTAACCTCTTTTTCGTCAGCATCGTCGAGAACATCGCGTAAGGTGCGCCCGTCCGAATAAAATGCCAGCCCTGGCAGAACCGCGCCAACAGCCTGCTGTATCTCAGGGCTGAGATCCGCTTCCTGGTAAATCACATCCGCCTTATTGAACGCATTCTTGAACTTCTCGGTCTGCCATTCCATGTCCGGCTTCAAAACATGGACGGTCCCGAACAAATAAACCACTGTATCATCATCACGGACAACCCAAAGGGCCGGATCAGCTGATTTTTGTTCAACTTTTTCGACATTTTCTACTGTTTTTACCGGATCAGATTTGGCATTTGCCTCATCTGATGACGGCGCGCACGACAGGAGTGCCAGGGATAAAAATGAAGCGGATAAAAGTTTACGCATGGATTTTCCTTTTTTGTACCTTATGACGTTTTTTCTACTTGTTGGGAAGGTCAAAACGGCGCACTCGTTCGACATCATAACCCAGTTCACGAAATTGGATCGGGAGACCATCATCGCCGAGAAGGTGTCCGATCCCGACGACGGCCATAGCATTGCTATCGCCCATCATAAACTGGTCAAGTGTCCTGGCCCATTTGGCATTTCGATTCGCGAACAAGACTTTGTACATCTCAGGTGATTTTTCACGCACCACGCTGATCAATTTCGCATCCAGCATGTCCGTATTGCCGACTATCCAGGCATTGTTCACCGTTTTGATATCGTTGCCGATATTGTTAAAATCCCTGATCGTTCCTTCCAAAGCTTCGATCTGGACGAAATCCGGTTGCAACGCGACCGCTTCGATATAGGTTCGCATATCATCCAGGTATTTAATGACTTTGCCATCGTCTTCCGCCCGGGCCCTGAGCACGGTATCTGCAGAGTTTTCCGCTTTAAAGCCGGCCTCTTCTGCCGCTGCGAGCGAGAGAATATCCGCGGCCAGCCAGGGCTTGAAAGAGGCGATCACTTCCGGTCGCAATTTCACATTATGAATAGCCGCTGTGAGCGCATTCAGCGCGCTATTGTCGAGATAATCGGTAAGATATTCACCACTGTCATACAGACCGTATTGCTGCTGCAACATCGTCGCTTCCAGATTTGCTTTGGCATCATCCGGTGTTTCGAAATAAACCGTGCCGACTTCGTCGAAAGCCGCCCTCATATCATTACGCTGCCAGTCCACACCGTCGGGCAAGAGATGCACCGTACCAAACAGATAAAGCGTACTGTCTGGATCCGTTATCTTCCATATAGCAGGCCCGTCATTTCGTTTTCGCGCATCGGCAACGCGTTCATCGACGCTCGCCCCCTGGCTGCACGACGACAATAGCGCGGCGGCGCATACCGCGCCGATATAACGACGTATTTTTGTCCAGTTCTTGATCATTTTCGTTCTGAGGTCCACCAATTGCAGCATGTCATAAAATAATGCATTTTCATAAACGAGATGATTGCACTTGGCAAAGCCTTAGGTTACACACCCCTCCTTGGCACCCGTAGCTCAGCTGGATAGAGCGCTGCCCTCCGAAGCGAAAGGTCAGTCAAGGAGAAATTTAAAAATAATTGAATAGTAACAAGGAGATAAAGCGAAATTAATTAGAAAGCCGAAGACAATTATTTCTAAAGGTACCACATAGGTACCACCGAAGAATGGTTTTGCGGGTGAATAATTCAGGAATTCACAGGGTCTGTGTCTTGAACTTGGGTTTAATCAAGTGCGAAAACTACGGTCGAATAAACGATTTTCTGCTTTCAATTGTCATCGACTTTCCATAAATCTAATCATCACGATCCCGTAGCTCAGCTGGATAGAGTATCTGCCTCCGAAGCAGAAGGTCGCGCGTTCGAATCGCGCCGGGATCGCCATTTTCTCTTTTGTTGAATTTTACAGTGAGTGTCAGTTTACGCGAATTTGTTGTTTTTTCGAACTCTTCGATTTGTTGGAAATGGGGCACTTTTGACTGCCTCGTCAAGATCATAACTTGGACCTTCTCCGAAATCATTTTCGCGAGACCACCCCTCCAAGTCACGTTTGTGATAGATGACCCGACCGCCATGCTTTCTATAATGAGGACCCTCGCCCCGCCATCTCATATTGTTTAATGTACGCTCTTTTAATCTCAAAAATAGAGCCGCTTCGGCTGTAGTTAAATATGGGCTATCAACTTCAGTTTGAGACATGATGGTCACCTCTTTGGAAAGTTATAAAATAAATTAGACGATTTTTCCCAATGTGCTATTTCCTGGGCGTTGACCGTCAGATTCCGAACATCATTGGGTTTTTAAAAGGCCTCTGACATGATTTAGCTTTCGGAAATTACAAATGGGGCGCACGTAAATGCGCCCCGGAAAAATCTTTAGTTATTATTTTTTAGTTTAGGCCGAGACCAAACGAGGTCAGCGCCGCCGTCACGATCAAACAAGGCTGCGTTGATCGGCTCGGCCAAAGTCGGGCAGTCCAGCTTGACGCTGAGATAATCCAAAGGCTCTTCGCCCTTTTTGGTTTCTTTCCACGCCGCGCCAAAATCGCTCTTCCCCGCTTTGACAAAGAAGTCCGGACTGTCATCGCTTTTCTTGTTTTCATTGGGAATGAATTTGACTTTTTTATTCAAATGCAAGGTCGCTAT
>JABDMW010000044.1 GCA_013001295.1 Hyphomonadaceae bacterium | reverse complement strand
TAAAGCGACACGATCTAAGCAAGTTGGGCATTTCGCGCAAAAGGCAAAACGGGGCAGAGATGTCTGTTTGTCAGCATAAAATGCGATAATTCCACACAAAATTGGCAATCTGTTTAACTGCTCGAGTTGTGACGATCTGTTCGGAATTTAACCCAATTTCCTACGGCCGCAAAATCAGCAGATCAATCGTCCGGACGAGATCGGACCAACGCAGTCAGAAAATTCAATTGTAAATTTTGACAAAGGCCATAAGTTCATTTTGATAAGAACAAAGAGATTGGCTGGTGGCCCATGGCGGGCATCAGTAAGATCGGGCGCGCATGATACTTGATAAACATATAAAATTCAGACGGCTTATACCCATCATATGGAAACGTATTTTATTGATGGCCCTATTATCATCTGCGATTGTTATCCCGATCGTTCATTTTGATCTCAAAGAATTGACAATCGGCATTACGACGCCCCTGATCCTGGGTACAGCCATCTCAATCTTTTTAGGGTTTCGAACCAACTCCGCTTATGTCCGGTGGTTTCGGGGCAAGGATTTATACGGCGATTTGATTTCAAATGTGCGCATGATGGGTCTTTTGATCCACCGCATCAAACAACGACATTTTATTGACGACAATGTCGCGACGCCCGGGCCGCTCGAAGCGTATCTGGACCGGCTAATCAAGCGGGCCATCGCTTATTGCTGGATTGTCGGCGATCAATTGAAAGACAAAGACCCGTTTAAAAACGAACATATAAAGCCACTGCTTTCCAAACCCGACCTCAAGCGCATTAAAGCCGCGCACAATCCGGCGCTCAAAACCTTGTTCCTGCAAGCCGAGATCCTCGCTTTCCTGGAAAATGAAAAAGCAATTACCGGAGAAGAACTGGAAGAGTTCACCGAGGTGCAAAGAGAAATTGTGCGCATCCAGACCGAGGCGGAGGATTTGAAGCAAACGCCGTTTCCCACCCATTATTCATATTTCACCAACCTGTTTGTCTGGTTGCTGGTTGTGCTTTTATCCCTGTCTTTGCCGGCCAATGAAAACTCGGGATATTATGCGATTCCGCTTGTCGTGTTAATTGGCTGGATATTCTCAATGATTGAAGGGATTGGCAGTTATATGGACATGCCCTGGATAGATAATCGAAATGTCGTACCGACAGATTACTTAAACCGGAAAATCGAGAGGGACTTACGGGCCTATGTTCTGGGCGAAACCAAGCTCCCGGACGAAATCAAACCCATTGACGGCGCCTTGTATTAACGGCCCTGGATATTCAAACTCGAACCTGATTCATTGCCCACAAGCGATACAACCAAGAGGATGTATCAACATTTCCTGCACGGCAAATCGCATTCACCTTGCGTGCCGGCCCGGAATAATCTAGGTTAACATTAGGGAAACAGAATGCTCAGGTATGTCTTGGGTGAAGAGATTTCCCGGGTAACGGGCGCGATGGACATACATTTCAAGAACCAAACAAGCCGGTTGGGAGTCGCTTAGTATGAGCGATACCAAACTTGCTGAAGAACTGGTAAAAATCTTACACCGTCCGGATGGCAATCCGAAATTGCGACCGGTGCACTCCCTGGGCATTGGGGTCACGGGTTCGTTTGAAGCCACCCCAATCGCGCGCAATTATTGTATCGCCGAACATTTTCAGGGCGGGCGCATTCCGGTCACCGTGCGGTATTCCAACGCCTCGGGCAGCGCCACGCGCACAGATGGCTGGTCGGATGTGCGCGGCATGGCCACCCGGTTCCACCTGGATGACGGAAGCGATACCGATTTGATCACCATGACATTGCCGGAGTTTTTTACCCCTGACGGCGAAACCTTTCTCGATTTTGCCATCGCCGCTTTTCCGAAACCATACAGTGCGGAATCGCCATGGCAGAAAATCAAAAACTATCTGGCGCTCACCCTGCCCAAGCGCAATCCCTACCCGGGCGAAAAAATCAGCCCTGATGATGGTGCGAAAGATTTTGCAAACAAACACAGCTATTCGCAACTCGCGGTGATGACGGCAGCGACGATCGGCGCACCGGTCAGCTATGCCCGCGCTTCCTACCACGCCGTGCACACTTTCATTGTTACCGCTCCGGATAATGTCCGCAGATGGGTCCGGTTTACCTGGCAACCCATCGAAGGCGTTTTGAACACAGACCCGGCCAAGACCCCGGTTGATGATTATCTGGACGCAGAATTGCGTGATCGCTTGAGCGGGCAAGGCACAGCGCGGTTTTCACTGATGATGACGATTGGCGAAAACGGAGACGATATGGACGATCCGACGCGCCCTTGGCCCTTGCACCGGATGAGAGTCGCAATGGGAATATTGACGATCGACACCGTCCTCGACGCGGAACAGCAACGCGAAAACATAGAGAAAATGAGCTACAATCCATGGCTTTTGACCAAGGG
>JABDMW010000030.1 GCA_013001295.1 Hyphomonadaceae bacterium | reverse complement strand
CGCTTGCAATATTGCGTTCAAAAAATTGTCGAGATCCCTCAATACCTAAAAGGCATCAAGCGATTTCATAACAAAAATAAAGAAACGTCAAAACAGTCAGTAACTAATTGAACAGATCAAGTCTGTTCGCACAGCCAAAAGCCGCCTGCGTCTCTCTTTCCATATTCACAATGTCAAACAACAAAAAAGAACCGAAACACCAAAATATTTCAGCCCTCAAAAAAAGGCTCCGATAGAGCCCCGAAATTCACAAACCAAACCAATAAAACGTGGCCCGTTGCGAACAAGACGCTCCCTATACGCACATCAAAACAAACTGTCAAACACCTTTTAAAGAAAAAGCCAGGTGTTACTGCATTAATTTGCGCGGAGGCGAAATAAAGACCCGATTTCGATCATGTATCGATCAAAAAACAGTTTCCATATTTATGCCGAACCGTGATTTATACATGAAAACACGCGTTTTTCAATGAAAATCTTAACGATTCGGACTGCGACATAAATTCACCTCAAAAAATTACGTGGAAACCATTCTTTTGACAAGCACAGGTTGGGAAAGGAACTTGCCCATCTCCCCTATTCCTGACTAAAAGAAAGAATGAGACTGGGAACCGACTCCAGCGTGCATGAAACTTATCATAAACGCACCGCCAAACATCCGCCTATCGGCTTGGCGCTTGGCGGCGGCGTCGCGCGGGGATGGGCCCATATTGGCGCGATAAGAGCGCTCACAGAAGCCGGCATCCTTCCAGATATCGTTGCAGGCACCTCGATTGGCGCCCTCGTAGGAGCCTCTTATTTGTCCGGCCAACTTGATACGATCGAAAACTGGGCCCGGTCCCTCAATAAGCGCCGGATGATGAGTTATATGGATATTCGCTGGGGCGGTGCCGGCTTAATGCGCGGCGAACGCCTGGCCAAAGTTCTCAATCATTATATGGGCGACATCCAGATCGAAGATCTTGACCGTAAATTTGCCGCCGTCGCTTGCGATCTGCGCACGGGGTATGAAGTCTGGTTGCAAAAAGGCCCGCTGGTGCCGGCGCTGCGCGCTTCTTACGCCCTGCCCGGCGCGTTCGAACCCATTGAGATCGACGGACGACATATGATTGACGGGGCCCTGGTCAACCCGGTGCCTGTATCAACTTGTCGTGCACTCGGTGCCCACATCGTCATTGCCGTCAGCCTAAATGGTGATGCTTTCGGCCCGATCGGTAGTTCCCACGAAATGGAATTTGACGATGATGATGAAGACAGCGCCGATCCCTTTGCATTGGCGGGGCAATCGCTCAATAAATTGCGGCCGGACAGATTGCTGCTCAAAAGCCTCATGGGCGACACCAAAGAAAAAGGCAAACCGCGACTGGGGTCCGTCATGATGGGAACGTTGAATATTGTCATGGATCGGATTTCCCGCTCGAGATTGGCGGGCGATCCGCCGGATGTATTTATTGCCCCCAGGATTGGCCATATCGGCATGACCGAATTCACTAAAGCAGAGGAATTGATCGAACGGGGCTACCGCGCCATGCAATATGAAATCCCGCTTATTCAATCTGTCATTGAAGTGTTAAGTCAACTCCCGTCATCAGAGCAGGAAGAATAGCTCAGTTGTGACTTTTATCGTGCACACCTAAAATTCTCTGCCCCTTTCAGGCGAAAACCGTTTTAATTAAAAGCGCCCGACATAGGGTGTGCGCATGAACGGGAATCGAAATTTCGCAAACGACAATGAGAAAATACCTACCCCACGGCGTAAACGGCGTATGCGTGCCGGAAACTCTTTCGTTTCGAACCCAACTTATCCGGTAAAAATACGAACACTCAAACAAGCACCGCAGACTCAATTGGCGCATGTCGAAAGATCCGCTCAAAAGCGCGATAAACTTCCTGCGCAATCCCTGAACATAGGCGCCTTGCTGATATGGCTCGCAAGCGCTTGTGCATTGTTCTTTATCTACCGCGATATCGGTGTTCCACTTTATAAAATAGGTATCTCGGTCCTGTTTGGCTGGGCAAGTCTATACCTCTTATATGCCAACAAAACCCAATGCCGTTCTTTTTTGAGGATGTCGGGCATGTTGGGCGTGCTCGCCAGTTTTGCCCTGATCGCGTATACGCTGCTGGTCGAGTTCAACATGCGCATCTCTACAGAGTTGTCGCTCGTCCTGGGCATGGCAATCACTCTGACTTTGAGCGCGCTGACCCGGGAAAAATTACCGCTTATTTTGTCGACCAAGATGTTTGCTACCTGGTTGGCGCTTACCCAGATTGGGCGAAACAACCCTGAACTGACCTGGATCATCCCGACAATTTTACTAGCCCAACTTTTAGTGACCTCCCGACTTAAGTCGCGCTTGTCCCTGTTCATATTGGTATTGGCCGGTACGGCCTGGGTGGGAAATATGTTGATCGGGCTCACGGATACGTCCTACCTGTCGATGGAACAGGCGGCCGGCATTCTGGTTCTCGGTGGATTGAGCTACAACCGTCTGGGAAAATCGCTTCAAGATCGACGAAAATCAACAGGGCTTATGCATACAAATATCGCATGGGGTCTCACCGCCATGTCAGCGCTTGCCCTGCAATATATTTGGGGTGAAGTCGTTGCGACACCGGAGCCAATACTCAGAGAAAGTCATCTTTTCTATTCGATGATAACCACGGTGATATGTGCGGGATTGGTGAGTACAATCTTTTTAACAGGCCTAGTCCGGTCACGGTCCGGAAACCAAAGCCCCGTGGAAACCATCGCACTCACCGCGCTCGCACTTCTCCTTTCAGTTTTCCTCATCAATCCTGATTTCCTTTTTGGATCGATCGCTTATATCGCCACTTCTCCGACCCAATTCATATCGCTCGCAATCGGCGGCATTATGACTGCGGCCTGTATCGGGATGACTGTTAATGGCGCGCGTCGGGGTGTACCCGTGATGATTTTGATGGGCATCGCAACACTCGTTGCTGAACTTTATCTCGTTGTTCCGCAACTCCTTAAGCAGCCGGAGCACGTATATGCTTTCGGCTATAGCTGTTTGTTCTCGTTGCTATTCCTGGGGCTTTTCGCCCAGTATAAACTCAAATCAACACCACCGAGATATCTCGATTATGTCCCGAACAGTTAGGCGGAAAATCGTGCCCGTCACGCCCTTCCTGCTTGCAGCTGCGCTTGTCCTGGTTTTTCCGGTATTGGCCACGGCAACACAATACTATCGATTGACCACAGGGACGCAGCTCACGCTGCCTGTTCAAACCATCACGGATGACCGGACGGGGCTGGTGCCGAACTATCAGCTCTCGACCCCGCTCAACCGGATATCAACATCGCAATTGAGCGGTGAAAATGTTTTTATCGTCAACGATACCGTGTACGTCTTCATGAGCCCGGGCCCTCAAAACATCTGGTACCCATACGCTATTTCCAAGAGCCTGCCCGAACCCGGATGTAGATTGAACACTTGCTTGTTCCTCAAAGGTCAGATCATGGATATTGCCCGCGACAGTCTGGACGTCAGGTATGATTTTGAAACTTTGGCCCAAAGGCCGGCTCTAAGCCTGTCGAAGGAATTGCATCCAGACAGTGAGATCGACATTCGAATTAACGGTGCCGGAAACGCAACCCTCAAAACCCTTCGGCTAGTCCAAAATGACAGCAATCAAAACATGCGGCTGGAACTGGCTCCACCCGGTATCAGGAGTTTGGGCGCCAAAATTGCCCCTGCCATAAACCCGCCAAAATGACCGGCCCAGGCCGGGTTATGTAATCCGCTTGAAGAGCCACCTGAAAATATGATAAATGCGTCGATGGCCATCATGATGGCAATAAAGCCGAGCATACGTTCTTTTCCGCCGAGCGCCCAGCCCGCACAGGCAAAAAGGGCTGCGCCTCCAGTGGACGCACCTATCGAATATGCAGATCCATTTATGAGAATCCAAAGCGCCCATTGCGCCAAGCCACCCAGAAGCGCACCGAACAGAAAAATCAGCAAAAATACGAACGGACCGCGTTTGATCCGCCCCAGTATTGGATTATGCGCATTTTTGGTCGCTTTGATCGTCAAAACGCCGAAAATAAAAATAAACGCTGCATTCATCAAGACGTGTGTCCAATCTGCATGCGCCAAAGTATGGGTCAGAAGCGGTGCATAATTGCCCAATGGGCGTCCGTCAAAAAACAATTGTCCATCTTGCGCAACCAATGCAGTCGCCATCCGGATGGTTTGTTGGAGCGCATCAGGCGCAATAAGAAACCCCGCATGACACAACACCAAAATCACCGCCAAGACCAAGGGAGCTGGCTCGCTTATATTCAACATAGGTTCGCGGGAAGACGGGCGTCGGTTGTTCATTTTTGATATGTAGGTCCCCAAGCGCAATTGAACAAGCAAATCCCGCATTAAATTTTACTTGCCTAGAATCAGCAAACGAGAAACAAACATGATCAAACAATAAGGAATGGTGATTGTTGTCGATGAACTGGTTTGTTCAAGTCCAGAATCAAAATTACGGCCCGTATACGGACGAACAAATGCAGGCATTTGTTCTGGAAGGTCGCGTGAATGCCAATTCCCTGATTACAAATGACATAAATTCCGGATTTTTTAGTGCGGGCGCCTTTGAAGCGTTCGGGTTCTGGTCGGGCCAACAAAAAATCGCTGTTGGAGCTACGCAAAATCAATCCTATCACGCGATTCCGGCGATACCCTCGCCTCGACCAACGCCATCGCCACATACAACGCAAACCCCGCAGCCTGCACAGCAGCCGGCGCACACGCCGGTCAGCGTATCAGCAAGCGCCGGCGCACCCCGCGTTTTCCTTGTCATGGCCGAAATCAACTCCGAAGGCACAATGGGCTTTTTGCACGCCCTGCAAAAATTTGGTCAGGCGGAGCGGGTCGGCAACACCGTTTGGCTGTTAAAAAGCGAAGCCTCTGTTGAACAATTGCGTAATGCGCTGAGCCAAACTCTCGATAGCCAGGATCGGCTGTTTCTACTCGACAGCCACAACAACAAACCGGCCTGGTTCAATATCGGCGCCGACCTTGATCACCGTATCCGTGATCTTTGGCAGGATGATCAGGGGTAAATACCGAGCTGTTTTCCGTGCCTTCGCCGAAGACATCCAACGCGGCCGGTATCACAAGACTATGTAAGTTGATTTGCTGGACACAATTGCGAAAAACCTTATGTTGAAAAACAAAGGGCATGAGGGCGCACATTGTTATTTCGTAGAATTTCCAAACACGTGAAAGACCAGAACTGGTTCGCCATAATAAAGGCACCCCCCCGATTGCCCCGGCGGAGGCCGGGGTCCACCTGGAATATCTCGGCATGCAAAGTGTTATCCATATTATCGCTCGAAGATACTTTGACATTAAAAATGGATCCCCACCTCCGTGGGGATGAGCGGGTAGGAGGAGTTAATTAATGCTGCTCCGCTCCCTCACCAAACACGTGAAAGACCAGAACTGGTTCGCAGTTTTTCTCGACTTTTTCATTGTCGTGACGGGTATCCTCATTGCGTTCCAGATCACCAATTGGAATGAGGCGCGGGAAGACGCCAAAAACCGCGAACTCATAACTGATGCCCTCATCACAAATTTGATCGACAGCATTAACGTTCAGAGCGAATTCACTACCGAGATTAACGCAGGTTTATCAAGTTGGGAGGAGGCGTATGCGAAGGGCGAACAGCCAGACCCGTTTTACTTCCTTATATCCGGGTCTGATACTGCACCCGACACCTGGGCTGTTTTTGAGCAAATGTCACTCACCGAGCTGTTTGATCCGGTTACACTTTTCGATTTAACGTTCTTCTATTCAGAGCTCGACGGCATTGGTCGGAAATATACGCGGTACGCGACATTTGTCGAAAACCGAGTTTTGCCGGGACATATTGATAATGAGGACGTATTCTATAAATCCAATGGTCAGTTAAAGTCTGAGTTCGTGGCCAACATGAATCGCTTGCGTACCTTTCAAAAAGAAACGGATGATCTAACACGCTGGGGCAAGTGCCTTGTTTATCGTTTGAAAGCGGAACGGGTTTTTGATAAAAGTTGCCCTCGCGCTGATTATGTTCTTGTCGGGGCAAGCGAACAGACCAATCCCTTCGAGGAAAAATAATGCTGGCCTGATCCAAATCAAATCACAACCTTCTTTTCGTCATTGCCGGGTTTATTAGTCCGGCGCCCCGGCCAGCAATCCAATTCGGATGTTTTCCGTCGCCAAAAAAGATGCGGGCAGGCTCAGAGTTGGGTTACCGCGATAAGGGCGGTAATGACAGTTAGCTGGAAATTTTATAATGCTCCTGCGCTCACTCTAAAAACACGCCAAAAACCAGAATTGGTTCGCAATGCCGACACAACCGTCCTCCCGATCACTCGAGCGTTTCACTGAAACGCGTGGTAGTCGAACGGAGTCCACCTGGAATATCTCGGCTTGTAAAGTGTTTGATCCATCAAACACGGGTGATACATTAACATCTAAAATGGATCCCGGCCGTCGCCGGGACAATCGGATTGGCGGGTAGGCCTGATGTTGCTCCGCTCCCTCACATAACACGTGAAAGACCAGAACTGGTTTGCTGTGGGCACCTCCACTTTCCGCTCATCCCCCTGGAGAGGGGGATCCATCTGGAATCTCCCCGCTTGTGAAGTGTTGCTTCCATCAATTCTCGGTATATCTTTAATCTCTAAAATGGATCCCCACCTCCGTGGGGATGAGCGGGTAGCAGGAAAGCTTTAATTATCCTAGGTTCTACAACAAACACACAGAGTCCACGATTTTGAAAAAAGTTAGATTGAAAATGCGATGTATGCTATTCTCGGTGGGAATTGGAAAATTCAAGAATGAGGATTTGTGAAACGGATCGTTATATCAACTCTGTTATTACTGCTCGCCTCTCCTGCTGTCGCGGATGTGGAGGTTCAATTTCACGCTGAATATAATGACGGCTTTTCGATTACCAATTTAAACGGCTGTCCGCTCACCGATGTTGAAGTCGAGATCAATATGACAACATCCGTTGGGACGCTCGTGTTTGATACCTTTCCGGGCCCACCCGGTCTCAATCAGTCCCAGTCGTTGCGCATCTTAAGCGGCGGTGACTTCCTTGCACAAACACCGGCTGTCAGAGATGGATCTCAAACCCTCATATTAAATATAAAAGAACTGCCGTCTGACGGCATGATTATTGTCGCGCTTGATACAGACTCGAAACACAGTGCTTGGTCAAACACCGAAGAAATCAAAGGTGGATTTGCAAAAATTACCGACAGCGAATTGACGGTCTTTAACAATAAAGGAACCGCTCTGGTCCCGACAGGTAATTGCTCGGAAGTCTCCTGAAAAGAGCAGTTTCAGATTAGGCCCCGTCAGAGACTTTCTTAAGTCCGGCCCGAAAGCGTTTGGCATTTTGCACATACACCTCGGCACTGCCATTTAACATGGCAACTTCATGATCGCCCAGGGTTTTCATGACCCGGCCGGGTGCGCCGACGACCAGAGAATTATCGGGAATGACTTTACCTTCTGTAATCAGAGCATGCGCACCGACAATGCAATTCTCGCCAATCACGGCGCCATTAAGAACCGTTGCACCAATGCCGATCAATGAATTATTGCCAATAGTGCACCCGTGCAACATGGCTTTGTGACCAACCGTAACGCCCTCACCGATTTTCAAAGGCATGCCTGGGTCGGAATGCAGCACCGAATTATCCTGCACATTGGAGCGTGCACCGATGTGAATTGGCTCATTGTCACAGCGAATAACAACCCCAAACCAGACGGAGGATTTACTCGCCAGATGAACATCGCCGATAACCGACGCATTGGGCGCAATCCAGACACTGTCATCATCTGCCAGCGTTGGCGCCACGCCGTCGAGTTCGAACCGCGCCATGTTTAGGCTTCGTCGATATCTTGTTGCAAAATAGAGATGTTCAGATCATAGGAAATATCGTTTTTGTCTTCATCATCAATATACAAAAGCCCTAATATCTCGTCGTTAAGATAGACTTCCACGCTGTCTGCGACTTTGCGCGGTTTTATCGTGAGGTTTTGCGTGCCCAGACGTTTTTGCAGGTAAGCTTGAACCTGCGCGATTTGTTCTAATGTCATGAATGTCTCCAGAGATAAATTTGGGGTTTAAATATTCTATTTCGAATTGTCGTCAAATGTCTGTGACATGGCGCCTGCAGGATTATCGCAACAAGGCCCGCCGACGGCTTTAGCCGGAACACCAGCCACCGTGCATTTGGATGGAACGTCCTTGAGAACCACCGAGCCGGCCGCAATACGGGCCATATCGCCAATTTTGATATTGCCGAGAATTTTCGCACCTGCGCCGATCATGACACGCTCCCCGATTTTGGGATGTCGGTCTTCGCTTTCCTTGCCGGTCCCGCCGAGCGTGACGCCGTGAAGGATTGAACAATCATCGCCAACGACGGCCGTTTCCCCGATCACGATGCCGGTGGCATGATCAAACATGATGCCGGACCCGATACGAGCGGCAGGGTTTATATCGACGCCATACAATTCTGAGGACCGGCTTTGCAAATGAAAAGCAAGCAATTCTCGGCCGTCTTTGTACAAAGCATGGGCAATTCTGTGAGTCTGCAATGCCAGGAAACCTTTGAAATACAGGAAGGCCTGGATGAAAGTTTTACAGGCCGGATCACGGTCATAGACAGCAATCAAGTCTCGGGCGGCCGCTTCCACAGCGTCCGGGTTTTCCTCGTACACCGACATAATTGTCTTGCTGAGATGCAATGCGGGCAAATCTGCTGTCGAAAGTGATTCAGCCAAATGACCGGCCAAGGCCCGGCAGAACGTTTCCTGCACCAGTATTTTCGTATGCAAGAGCGAAGAAAGCGCTTTTTCTTTTTGCGCCAGTGACGCCGCTTCTTTTTGCAATGTCTCCCAAACTTCGACGTCTGGGCTACCGCTTCGTGCAATTTTTATCTGTGCCATGACGCTCTCCGATCACGCTGCAATTGAGCATTCACTGCAAGATAGGGACGATCTGTCCGGATACCAAGTGAAATGTTTGTGATTTTTATCTGTTAGTTTATCCGGTGGGTTAACCGCGCCCGCGATACGGGGCAACGCCTTGTTCCGGCACCCATAATCCTTCAGGCTGATTGCCGTTTTGGTAAAATACATCAATCGGGATACCGCCTCTGGGATACCAATAGCCGCCGATCCGCAACCATTTGGGCGCAATCTCTTTGACCAGGCGTTGGCCGATTCCGACCGTACAGGCTTCGTGGAAATCGCCATGATTGCGAAACGAGGTCATGAACAGTTTCAAAGATTTGGACTCCACAATCCATTGACCCGGCGCATAATCAATGACCAAATGAGCGAAATCAGGCTGACCGGTCACGGGACACAAGGATGTGAACTCCGGACAAACAAACCGGATCAGATAGTCCTCATTTGTGACAGGATTTGCGACCCGTTCAAGCTTGGCTTGATCCGGCGATGCTGGAATTGGTGAATCTCCACCCAATAAGTCGAGATTTTCGTATCTTTCGGAATGTGTTTTTTTAGACATGGCTTGCGTTACCGCTATTTAAGCACCGGTTCAAGCCTTGCTGATCGCTGGCCGACCGAAATACTTTCGAAATTTAGCGCTGAAATCATATTTTTGGATCGCTTTGCTACCCGGCACTTCGACGAAATGGTAGGTGAAATGGGCGCTAATCAGAACGATCATCAGATACGGTATCAGCAATAAATCGCCGGGATATAGTGTTGCATTCCACAACGGCCCTAATAAAACCGGCAGTGCCTTCTCGGCAAAGACGGCGAAAATTATCGAGATCAGGACGTGTACCATATAGATGGAGTAGGATATTTTGGCGATATAGCGCATGGGCCGTGTGCTCATGATCCTGGAGATCAGCCCAATATCAAACGCAAACCCCAAGACGAAAATCAAGGCGACCGGTGCGATGAAGAACTGAGCTTTGCCTGGAAAGAAGATGACAAAACAGGTCATGATCGAAAGGACAATCGCTTCAAACACTGTTGCCCCCCAAAGGAAAGGCTTGTCGGCGACGTTTTGTTTGAGTTTGTCCACATAAGGTTTGATACATCGATAGCCGTAAGCTGCAATCACGCCAGTGTAAAAACCGCCCAAACAACGCCAGAAACCAAGGTCGTAATGGAAGTCCATATCAGGTTTTAACCGAGACAAGACCCAATAATTTACACCAATTAATGCCGCTATCACCATGAAATGCCACAGTTTTTTCGGTCTCAGAAACATCATCATGCCGATAAAGACAAAATAGGCCCAGAACTCCACGCTAACGGTCCAACTCGGCATGTTGTAGGACAATGAATCGTGCAATCCCATAGAATGGGTCATTGTGAGATTGGAAAGAAAGCTCCAGATCGTCTCGGCAGCACCTTGCTGGAAGGGCAGAATTTCCCCCTCAGTA
>JABDMW010000010.1 GCA_013001295.1 Hyphomonadaceae bacterium | reverse complement strand
CATTCTGTCGTGGCTTATCGCCCGCACTGACATAAACCAACTCATATTCGCTGGCGATCAGCGTTATAAATTCCGGTTGCTGCATGCGTCCTGCAAATCCGCGACTGTCATGGCACCAATTGGCCCCCATAATGATCAAAGCCTTCGTCCCCTTCTCGCCAGCAGTGCTAAGCGCAGCATCGACATCCGCCATAGCGTCGCGGGACAAATCGAACGGACGCGGATTATCGTCATGGCGCGCCGTCGCGTGGACTTCTTTCGGCTTAGCCGTCGACCTATGGGACGTGTTATCCTTTGCACAGGCTGTACTTACGACCAACACACAGCTGAGTGGTATCAAGGCAAGTTTACGCATCTTCTTTCCTTTTCTAGGGATATTCCTATCATAGGGCTCAATCATGTAATCGGTAAAGTGATTCCTCCTATGGTTCTGTCTCTTGATTTTCTCAGACGTATTTTTGGCAAAAGACCAGATGATCAACCTGTGCCACAGGGTGCGCCACCGCCTTTGATATCAAGGCCTGTCGAAAGCATTGAAACCGGCTTCGTGCGTCGACACTTTTATAACGAGGCGGGTTTTCAAACCTACGGATCATTTTTTAACGCCTGGAGCGGGTGGATAACTGCCGCCCATGTCCTCGATGAGGCGAAAGGTTTATTACCGCCTTTTGCGGACGGGATCATTGATAAATGGCCGGTGGGATTGGACGCAGCTCTAATTGGATGCACACTTCCCGATGATAAACCATCAGCGCCGGCTTCCGGTCAAAGGATTAAATGTATCGGATACCCGGCGGGTTCCGCCCATCCTGCTGAAAGACATGCGCAAGTCTACATGGAAAGGCCGGGCCAACCGGACACCTGGATTGCGCATATATTGCAGCCCGATGAACCTGTCGTGACGGGAATGTCCGGTGGCGCCGTCATCGATACTCAAAGTGGATTGCCTATCGGCATAATTATCACACGCAATTCGCCGGCTGATCTCAACAATGACCGCGATCCGGATGAAAGCCTCGACTTTGTGTCACTTGCCGGCATTTGGCAGGCCCTGCAAACCGGGCCAAGCGTCGCGTAAATCAAATATAATATTCGGGAATAAAGGTATGCACATCCCTGGCTGGTTGCTCGCACGGTGTAAGTTTATCCCTGTTCACAACCATTTTATCGTGCAGGCTTCTAATTTGCGTACTGCCCGTTCTAACACACAGAAACGGAAAAAAGGCATGCGCCATGCAGGCAAACCCGCCAGTGATCATGCGGATGGAAAAACTCATCGAGTGTCGAAAGTGCTGAAAATAGGTTTCCCCGACAGAAGCAGGATGTTCAGTAAAGACTTTTGCGAACTGGTTCATGGTGTCCCCAACTGTTGGTTTGTAAGCAAGTTATCCTAATGAACTCGTCAAGATATCCCAAATTACCCTGTATTTCCGCATTTATATAGTATAATAATAACATTATGAAGCAATATGTAGAACTTGATACCATTGATAGAAAAATTCTTGGAATCATACAGGATGATTGTACGCGCCCGATCAAGGAGATCGCGGAAGCGGTAGGCCTGTCCAATAATCCGTGTTGGCGGCGCATTAAACGCCTGGAGGACAATGGCGTTATTCGCAAGCGTGTGGCTCTGGTCGACCCTGCTAAAATCGGCTTGGGTGTCACAGCATTTGTGACTATTCGCACAGATCAACATACAAGCGATTGGCTTGCCGCCTTTCGACGGGCCGTGCGAAATATTCCCGAGATTATCGCCTGCCACAGAATGACAGGAGATGTTGATTATCTATTGAGGGTCGTTGTTCATGACATTGAACATTATGACAATGTCTATCAACGGTTGATCAAAAGTGTACCGCATTTGTCCGATGTCAGTTCAACATTTTCAATGGAAAGAATGAAACAAGGACCAGCGATTGATGTGGCGAGAATTCTCTGAACTAATCTTGATGGTTTCGATTGTGAAACTCGTCCCGGCCCGGCTTTCGTTTCTATCTAAGAAAAACCTGATATTTCAAGACTTTTATTGGACACTATGCTAATCAAGCTTATGTAAAGACACGGGGTACGAGTTGAATAACTTTTTTGCTGAACTTAGACGTCGGAACGTTTTTCGCGTAGCAGGTGTGTACACAATTGTCGGGTGGCTGATCATGCAAGTGGTCGCCGTCATTACGCCCGCGCTCAAACTCCCGGATTGGGTTGATAGTTTTTTTGCGTTGGCGATCATAGTTGGCTTCCCGTTATCTATGTTGTTCGCTTGGGCGTTTGAGTTGACCCCGCAAGGCGTCAAAAGAACCGAAACTGTTTCTGCTGAAGAAAGTATTCGGGCCGTGACGGGGCGACGGCTTGAGTATGCAATTATTATCGGGCTCATGATGGTTGGGGGTCTTATTATTGCTGATCGACTTTTTCCCCAAAAAAACGTGAGCGACCAATCTGCACAATCCTTACCGGTTGCTCAAAACATGGCGAATGCCAATACACTCATATCTGAAAAATCCATCGCGGTTTTGCCATTCGAAGATTTGAGCGAAATTGGCGATCAACGATACTTTTCGGACGGCATAGCAGAGGAAATCCTTAACGCTTTGGCCCGAATTAACGGGTTACGTGTCGCGGGGCGAACGTCGTCTTTCTCCTTTAGAAATTCATCCGAAACGCTCGACGAGATCAGTAATGCCTTGCGGGTTTCACATGTGTTAGATGGCACTGTCCGCAAACAAGGCAATAAAGTCCGGATTTCTGCAGAATTGTCCAAAGACAGCATTGTTATCTGGAAGGAAAACTTCAATGGCACCTTAGAGGACGTATTTGATTTGCAAGAACAAATCGCCCAGTCCATCGCAAAAAAACTGGAAATACTCATGGAGGGTGAGCGTCTGGCTGAAACCTTGACTGACAATGCCGCCAGTTATGATTTGTTTTTAAGAGGGCGCGACCTCTATCACACCAGTATCAAGGAAGAAGACATCCTGACATCATTGAAATTACTGGAAAATGCTGTCGCTATCGATCCAAATTTTGCAGAAGCTTGGGCGCAACTGGGTCAAGCCTCCTTAATGGCACCCGCAAATGTTTCATCGCTAGACGCTGAGATACATGTAAAACGCGCACGGGACGCCAGCCAAAAGGCGATAAATTTGAATCCAACGATTGCTTATCCCTATGCCGTACTTGGCAGCATCAAGTCCATACAAGGTGACCAGTTGGAGGCAATGAAATACTTTAAGCGGGCTTTGGATCTGGATCCAAACAATGCCTACGCTCTCGGAAATATTGGACTGGTCACGGCGATGATGGGACAATCGAAAAAAGCTGCCGAGTATTTAGAAAAAGCGGTTTTGCTCGAGCCAGCCCGAGGGAGTTATAAAGCCTATCTCGCCGTTGCGAAGCGTAACAATGATGAGTTTGACATATCTACCCAGCTTGCCAATCAAGCAGTAGACCTGGGATACTATATTGCATACGACACGTTAGCTTGGAACGCGTACTCCCGTGGAGACGGCGACGAAGCCGTTCGGCAGATGATGAATTTACACCGAGAACTTGGCCCGCAACTTTCTCCAGAATTTGGATCGAAAGCCCTGTGGGATACGAGCGCACGCGCCTATTTTAAAGACGATCAGGAGGCCCGAAAGTATGTGGTGGCTTTGCTCGAAGCGTCGCTAAAGTCTGACATCGTCGAAGTCGAAGGTGTTTTGGCCGGGGCACTGGCCCGCCATGGCGTATACGAAGAATTTTTCCGGAATGTCAGCCAAGCACGCGGCAACACAGTCGCTTTGATGAGCATTTGGGACAGTGCACCGCGAAGTATCGAACTTCGCGCTCATCCCGATTTTCCTGAATTTGCGCAAAGTTACGGTATGTTGGACTATTGGAAAATATATGGATGGCCAGACAAATGCCTACCAGTAGATAATAATCCAACTGGCGCGGAAACAGCATTTAAATGTCGCTAAAGCGATTTTAGATATTCAATTAAAGCCATCCGGTCCTCATGGCTTAAATCTTGCCTGAATAAATGCCCGCTATTTCTATTCCCTGGCAGCGTGGTATCCAGTAGCGAACTATTGGGTGTTTTTTCTGTTTCAAAACCTATTTTTACCGGATCAAATTGTGTAGAACCGACATAAAATTGAGATGGTCGACATTCATCAGTACGGCAATTTCCTTTTAAATCTGCCGGCGGCAAAAGTATATCATAGAGCGTCGGAACAGATCCATTATGCAGATAAGGCGCCGACGCCCAGATGCCATTCAACGGCCGAGCTTTGTAAGCAAATGAGCTGTATATATCTGTCGGTCGACACTCCATACTTTTCGTTGCTGGCTTAGGCGTCATATTGTCTTGCGCCTGTTGGAAATTTAATTCGGCTGTTTTAAGATTTGCTGCATCAAGGAAACCGGCAGTCGCCGAAAATCCATCTTCAGGATTTTGTCTCGCGATAATTTCTTTTGCACGCGCGAGGTTGGTTTGAGCCGTCTCAAAGTCAAGCCTGAACAATTGCGGGTTTTCCGGTTCCACACCGGCAATGTGTTGGGCGATACCTTGGTTGTTATACGCACGCTCCAAATTTGACAATGCCAGCATTTCATTCGCGCGCGCCAGCTCAACACTGGCATCCGGTATATCTACGTGATCTTCGGCATAATTCAGAATGTCCCGAGCATCCGTTAAATGGGTACGGGATCTTTCAATGTCTTCCGGTGACAGAGCGAAACCACCACTGGTCAAGGCCCGGCTTTGTTTCTGCTTGTCCGCCTCTTTTTGTTTCTTATCCTGTTTTGCTTTTTTGGCGAAATATCCGAATGTATTTGCGGTTGCGATCAAATTTGCGGGCGATACATCGCCGTCACACGAAGCCGATAAATAAGCACCGGCAAAACTGCCCTTGATGACTTCGGCCAATACCAGCATATAGCTCTCCCGCGCGCGCAGCGTTTCTCCACTTTTGATTTGCGATTTTTGCCCTGCCAGCAAACCGGTCAACGCCCCTTGTCGCCGCGCCGTATCTACGAGTTCCCTGTCGGTTTTTACTGTGTCGTGAGAGACCATACTAATCGGGACATCACAAACTTGTTTATCCTCGCGCTCTTTGTTGCGCCATGCATCAGAAATCACCCCGTGACAACTTGAGCACGCTTCTGTTCCCCGTCGTTCATCGCCGGGAACTTTGCCGTTATAAATTAATTCACCGCGGGTAACGAGTTCGGGATCGAGATCCGGCAATATTCCTTTAAGGGCCGGGTCGTCCCATTTTGGCGACTTCAAGGTTTGTAGCCAAAAGTTGTAAAGTTCGAGATTTTTGCGTTTTGGTGTCGAACAGTATCCCGGCAGCGAGTTTTGCACCGTAACTTCAACGCCGCCAAATACACCTAAGACTTGGCCTATATTGCGCGCCAGTGGATCCGTTCCGATAAGATTATTGGATCCGCCCGACCATTGCACGCGCCCCATAAAAGGGGTGTCCCAAAGCACCGGGTAGCTGGCTGGTGCTTTGGGCGTCTGAACATTACCATGCCGGCCACGCGTGTCCAAATGCATATCGCGTGCGACCACTTGATTAAAAATGATTCCGAATGCATCAACCCTTGAATACCCATGCGGAAATTCAGTTCGGTTTCTTCTTTGCCAGGCCTGGCGTTCTACCGACGCAACTTCCAATTCCGCATATGCTTCGTCGAGTTCGATGCCGCGGCGCACGGCATATCTAGCTCTTTTTTCCGGATTATTCATTGTAACGATCAAGGCCGTGTCAATTTCGCCGACAAGGCCCATAAAATCTCCAAGCGCTGCGCCGCCATCAATGCGAACCGTTCGGTCCGCAATCTTCATATTGCTGGCGTGGCAACCGGCGCAATTAATTCCCAACATGGAATTCCCTTTACGGTCGATATCTTCAACGAACCCAACCGGTAGTCCCATAGGGTTCAGCCCTAGCTCCATATTGTCATTATTCTGGTCTGTAGACGGATAAGGTAAGTAACCAAATTTATTAACCGCAGTGCCGTCGGCGCCGAAAATCAGTTGTTCAGAGCTCGGGCTTTCCAGAGCCAGCGCCATGTCTAGAGGTATGATGTGGGAACCTTGAGCGGTGAAATAATATTTTTGGCGATAGGCAAAATCCCAACCTTGTTCCAAATATACAATATCGGTTTCATGAACACGCGCTGGACCGTCCCGGTCCTTTTCCGTTTGATACAAAAATGGATTGGCACCGCCTGATAAAAATACGCCTAACAAGAATAGCGCAAATACTGCGGGAAGCGACAAAAGGAAAAACACTAAGTTTTTCCAGCCAGTAAATGGAAAACTGATCAATCCCCACAGACTGTTTAAACACGTTTTCAAAAATTTCACACGGCCCCCGATATTTAATTATCGTGTTTTTACGATTATCTTACTGTAAGCTTTCATTCAGTTCTTCCGCCAGAAATTCAGCGACCTCCCAGTCAGCTGGATCCACATGAATCCTGATCTCATCCAGTTTTTGCTGTACGTCGAATTGGGTATTCATTTGCGCGTATTCCCGAGCCCGTATAATGGATAAGGCGCTTCGAAATGCCTCTTCGCTACAAGTACCGTTCCCGGCCGCCCAATAGGCTACATTATCCACCAGGTTATTGCCTAAAAAACAGCGTTTATCTGGATTCAGTTTTAGCCAAAACAGGGCTTTGATGTCGTCTATTGCGCCGTCAGCGTAATCTGAATGTGCGATCAAATCCGTGGATTCTCTGTATGCATTGGTCGTGTCTACTGTCGGCACGACCCCTGCGACATTGGCGAGTGGTGGCGACTGACCGGCCCGTTTCATATCCGACAACCAGTTTGAAATACACAGAGCCCTGTCCTTGCTGGACGCATATAATGTCATACCGTCCGCTATGTTCCTGGATTTATATGCCGTCGTAAATTTGGCGAAGTCAACCGACGCAACATCGGGAGACGCCCAGATGATTTGGCCAAATGGGCGTCGCTCTGCACTATACCCTTCTAATTCAAGTTTATTGAGGGCGCGTGTGAGGATATCATTGCCCATTGAATGGGCGATGAGATGCAATTCATCTACACCTTCAGCGGATAACACCAATTCCAAAAATTCAGTCAAATACTTTGCAGAACGGCGCGCATTGATCTGGCTTTTCGCATACAGGGTCATTCTTTGACCTGATGGCCATGAATACATGATGGCACCATTGCGCATATCCAGGCTCAGCGCCAGTTGGGCTGCCCGGCGCGACGCTCCATCAAATTGCACATTGTGGCCATGTATATAAACAAAGGCTGCCTTCTTTGGATTTTCCGACTTACTTATCCAGTTCGAGAGCTCAGATGAAAATTTATTCTTCGACACCGTTTGTACTGGGTTCTTAAACACGAAATAATCCTCGTCCCCGGTGAGCTCGATAGCACCGGCGGCCGGAAATGCGCCCACAAGGTCATCCGGTTCAGTCGTTACATCCACGGTTCCAACGCTGAGTTTTCCCATACGACTGCCATATAGCTTTTTAGATTTTTTAGGATTATTGGGTTTGCGATTTGTGCCGTAAAAGACTTTGATGGTTTCATAGTCGCGCATCGGCGCAAAAACCGCTGGTTCTGGACAGTTGGATGGCGGTTCGATGTCAGCGGGTTCCGGCTCAATCGCTGTTATGTCTTCATCATCCGCAAACTCCAACCGCAAAGCATTTTCCTGCATTGTTTTCAGACGCTGTTTTTCACAGTGCAAACTTCCAATTTCAGCGCCGGCATTTCGCACTTGTTCGGCTGCATAAATTTTGTCCTGAACTGCAAATACGAGCCCTGGATGATCAGTCCCGTACACGCGCTCCAGCAATACAGTTTCGTCGGAAAAATTTTGTAAGGCTTCTTCGTATTGTTCCGATTCAATTAGTAACTCGCCCAATTTCGCATGCCGGGCCGCATGGGTTCTTCGCATTTCAGAGTGTTGCCCGAGACGGACGACAGCCCCTGTTTGGGCTATGGTTTCACGCTCCATTCGGTCCATGGCGACGACATCACGTAAAACACTTATCGCTTCATCCATTTCCCCTTTCGCGATCATGGTCTCAGCGAATTCGGTTTTCATTTCCTTGATTTCGCCGGCCGTTAGCGGAGTAGACGTAAAGTCCGCCTTGGCCAGTTCCGTGGCATGGGCATAGGCTTGCCGACTTCCGACGCCCCATTTCGCACACGCTTTGCCAAACGCCATCACGCGGTCTTGCAGGAATTGCATTGGTGTTGTTGACTGGTTTGCTCTTAAACTTGTTTCAGGCAACAACGACTGTGTCGTGCGCTGCGTTGGCAATTGACCAGAGAACACAAAGCCCACTCCCGCGATTATTGCGAGACTGATTAACATTACTATCCGTTTCATCGTCGCCCTCACCCTATTGATGTTGGCCACACCCAATATTTATTTTGCAGATATATAAATTAGGTGAAATTACAGAAATTATCCAGTAAAAACGCGAACTTAACGTAATTAAAAGATTGCAAAAAGAGCCAACACACCTAAAGCTCCAACAGCGATATCCCGCTGCGCGCTTTTTGGTCTGATCTGGTAACAATCACGAACAAAATGTTGGCAATTGTAGCGAACCGGTTGGTAAGGTCGCCCTAATCTTTCACGGGCCCGGTAAATAGCGACATACGGATCAAGAGTAGATAATCGACCCAGGTTGGTAATTCTATTGAGGCCTGCGAAATCGCGGACACTTTCCTCCATGACGCAACCATTGCGGCGGGAGTTTGAAATTATTGTGCCTGTGTCGGTGACGATGCCCTCATGTAGGACACCCCCGTAAACAGACACGCACAAGACATCACCGGGTCTGCAGGCTTTTTTTGAATCAACACTCATATACTTATTGATAAACGATAAGAAAATTGAAGCAAGTAAAAATTTGGAGGTCCTAATTAGACTTCTTTAGGCAACAACCAGGGTTCGTCCTGTATGCGGAGCATCGCTGCCATCCGGTTCTTCGCATTCAACTTTGCCAGAATTGACGAGACGTGGTGCTCAACGGTTCTTTGGGACCGGGACAAGGTTTCAGAAATTTCCCGATTGGTGCTGCCACTGACCATTAAGCGCAATATTTCCTGTTCGCGCGCCGTCAGACCGAGCGGATGATTGCGGGACGCTTTATAGGGCCCCCGTCGGCTCTTTGGAATTTTAAGATCGATGCCCGCAGATTTGGCAATTTTATCAAGCTTCTTGATCGCTGCTTTTGCTTCCAATTTCGACAATATTTTTAAGGCTCGTTTGAACGCCTGTTCTTGCTGTGGGCCCAGCGTTTGCATAAGAGCGACGGCGCTGGAATACGGCGATCCTAACTGTTCCCAAGCGTCTGCTGCTGCAAAAATGTCACCAGCCAGCTCTAACTTGTAGGGCCTTGGCATTCCATCGCCCAAATCATGTCGCATATTTCGCTGGAAACGATGTGACCAAATCGCGACTTCACCTAAATCCCATGCATGTCGCTCCGAGTTATCCAATGCCAGCAATTGCTCTATTTGCTCTATGGCATCTCGCGAATTGTCGTCTAACCAAGCCGCTTCAATCAGTGTTAAGCGCGCCGGTACAATATGCTGTAATTCACCGGTTGCAAGCGCATCATTCAGAGATTGCTGTATCAACGCTGGCGCGCCTTCATTGCCAAGACGCATTTGGGTTTTCGCTAAGACCTGTAATGCGGGGAGACGCATGAGCAAAGTGAGGCGCTGAATTCCAAGAACCCCCTTTGCGATGGCTTCCGCATCTCTGAGTCGTCCCTGCTTCATGCGTAAAAGCGCAAGTCTACCTTGCAAATAATGGGTCCAGCTGTCTAGATCATGTTCGATATCAAAGGCGACGCCCTCAGTTAGAATGCGTTCGGCCAGGTCGAATTCACGAAACACAACGCCGTATTCACCCAAATTTGTGTAAACACGCGCCGCGTCCTCGTGCAGATCATTGGCTAATGAAAGTTCCAGGCTTTCGAGCAATAAATCGACACCCGCCTGATCGCCCCTGAAGACTTTGGATGTCCCGATATTGTTCAGGGCATGAATCCTAACAGATACATCTTTAAAATCCTGTTCCAGTTCGAGCGCTCGATTTCCCCATTCAATTGACGCCTCCATCTTGTCATTCAACATGCACAATTGAGACCGCAAGCTGTAGGCCATCGCACGTTGAATAGACGGCGGCATGTCTTCCAAGACAGCTATCGCCTGCTCCAGATATCTGTCCGCGTCGGCTGCTTCACCTCGGTACCAGTGCAGGCGGGAAAGCCACCTCAAATTTTCTGCAACTTTGTCCATTCGCCCCTGCGCCCGCCACAATATGACGGCATGGCGTCGCGCCTCCAGAACACTGTCGTCAATATGCAGAGATAGTCCGGCCTCATATGCCCAATCTTCATATAATTGAGCTGCCGTTTCAGGGCTGGCAATATCGATAAATTTCAAGGCCGCCGCATAATGGGAAACCGCCTCCCTGTGCGCTCCGGAAGCCGCTGCCATTTTTGCTGCTTTTGGCGCATATTTTAAGACTGATTTACCGTCTAAAGCCCCGGCCGCGTGATGCACGATTTGATCCAAAGTTGCCGCGTCTTCCATTTTCATCAATACCTGCATGATTTCAGCGTGACGCTTCTTTTGCCCCTGGGCGGATTGTCGGGACAATGTTGCCAACCGCGCAAGCTCGTGCCGAAACCGTAGGTTCCCATTTTCATCTTCGATTAAAACGTTTTGATCGACGCAGGATTTCGCAAGCCTTTCCTGGTCCGCCGTAAAGAGAGCATTTTGCATGGATGGCGAAATAGTACCCGGAATCACGCAAATTTGGTCAAGAAACTGGCGTTCATTCTGACTGAGATGGCTAAGTCTTGACGCGACGGCATCCGTAATTGAAGCCGGCAAACGGGTCTCGCTGCCGTCGTAAGCGGCCAGGAGTTCCGTAACGAAAAACGGATTTCCAGCGGTAATTTGGTATAAGTCCTCTGCACGGTATGCTGACGACTCTGCGAGTTTTCCAATACCTGGGAGGGATAGCCGCTCTAGCTCGATACGCCGTGTCGGAGAACTCGGTAAATCGCCAATCACCTGGGTCAGTGGGTGGGACGCATTAATCTCGTCGCTGCGGAAACTCAAAATCATCAAGCAAGGGATGAACTGAATGCGCCGCCCGATAAACTTTAATAGATCCAATGTTGCATTGTCCGCCCAATGTACATCCTCGCAGATCAATATCGTAGGTCGGCGCGTCTCTTGTAATGAAGTGAGAATTGTTGGAAACAAAGTCGCGGTCTGCGTATTGCTACTGAGCATCTGAGCAACATCGGGTCCCAATGCGTTAGCCATATCATGGATGGCTCCGAAAGTTCTGGGTGTGAACAACGGATCGCAGCCACCACGGATTATGCGAAATGAGCCCTGCATGGAATCCTGAAATGCATTGAGGAGGGTTGTCTTGCCGATCCCGGCCTCTCCGCCGAGCAAGGCGACAGTACCACGGCCAAGTCGGGCTTGATCCGCTAATCCGCGCAATTTTTGCAACGGGACTTCCCGTTCAACTAATGTCGACTCACCCAAGCGATACCCCGTAAAATAAGCAATGATTTGACAATTCAGGTCAAATGAATGCCGATATTCTGGATAATACACGCTTTTCACGTGAAAAATAGGTATAAATTCGCGAAAAATAGGTATGGCTACCGTAGTATTGAGGCGCGCCACATCGTATACAGAATATACAGTATCGGGGCGCGATACTAAAAAGAGCACAACACCAAATTCGGCGTTGGGCTCTTTTATTTTTTGCATCACTAAAATCCTAACAACACCGAACCCAACCCAATCGCAGTGTATGGAATGCACGATTCTGCTCCCATTAAAGACGCCTTGAATATCGTGGGATAAATCCCACACTTATCTTGACAAACGAAATTTTTGCCTTCAAATACGGCTCATATATCTAGAGAGGTGGGAATTATCCCATATTTTTATGAGCCAGATTGCAGAACTTGTATCGCGTGCTGAGTCCATATCTAAGGCAACCGGACAATCACTATCCACTATATCCAGAAAGCTTTTAAATGATGGCAAAGGCATCGCCCGCTTACAACAAGGCGGCCAATGCACGGAAAAAACCTTAGCGTCGGCTTTCGCGGAACTTCAAAATCTTGAAGCAAAATACGGACTGACTGACCCTGCCGATCTTTCTGATTCCGAGCTGACCCATCTGGAACGGCTTGAAGCTGAAAGCATCCATATTATGCGTGAAGTGGCTTCGCAGTGCCAGAAACCGGTCATGCTGTACAGTGTCGGCAAAGACAGTTCTGTCATGCTGCATCTGGCGATGAAAGCGTTTTATCCTTCTCCGCCGCCTTTTCCACTTTTGCATGTCGACACGGATTGGAAATTCAAAGAAATGATCGCATTTCGAGACCGGCGCGCCAAAGAGTTGGGACTTGAATTGCTTGTGTATAAAAACCCGGAAGGCCTTGAAGAAAAAGTTGGTCCGTTCACGCATGGGTCGGCTGTGCATACCGATATCATGAAGACACAAGCGTTGAAAAAAGCGCTCGACAAATACGGCTTTGATGCGGCCTTTGGAGGCGCGCGGCGAGATGAAGAAAAGTCCCGCGCGAAAGAACGGATTTTTTCTTTCCGCACCGAGCAACACCGTTGGGACCCGAAAAACCAACGCCCCGAGCTCTGGAATATTTACAATACTCGCGTCGCAAAGGGCGAAAGCATGCGCGTGTTTCCGCTCTCGAATTGGACGGAACTCGACATCTGGCAATACATCTACAAAGAAAAAATTGAGATACCCGACCTCTATTACTCTAAACCCCGGCCTGTCGCCGAGATTGATGGCACTTTGATCTTAAAAGACGATGATCGTATGCCCGAAAAACATGCTCAAAAGGCCACTAACAAAAGCGTGCGTTTTAGAACGCTCGGTTGCTACCCGCTGACAGGTGCCGTCGAAAGTACCGCCAATACTTTGCCGGACATAATTCAGGAGATATTGCTGACGACAACTTCCGAACGTCAGGGGCGGACGATCGACAGCGATGCCGGCGCCAGTATGGAAGATAAAAAACAAGAAGGATATTTCTAAAATGTCCCACAAAGATGAACTGATCGCGACCGATATTGTTGGATATCTCAACGCCCATGAAAACAAGAGCTTTTTGCGGTTTCTGACATGCGGTAGCGTCGACGATGGCAAATCCACTCTGATTGGACGCCTCTTATATGACAGCAAATTAATCTATGAGGATCAGTTAGAACGGGTTGAAACCGACAGCAAAAAATCTGGAACGACCGGGGAAAAACCTGATTTGGCCCTGCTCGTCGACGGCCTCGCCGCCGAAAGAGAGCAAGGGATCACGATTGATGTTGCGTACCGCTTTTTTTCTACAGATAAGCGCAAATTTATTGTCGCCGATACGCCCGGCCATGAGCAGTACACCCGCAATATGGCGACCGGTGCGTCGACGGCCGACTTGGCAATTTTATTGATTGACGCGCGTAAAGGGGTGCAGGTTCAAACCAAACGCCACAGTTTTATTGCCTCAATGCTCGGAATAAAACATGTGATTGTCGCGATTAATAAAATGGATCTGATCGGGTATTCCCAATTTGCCTATGATAAGATCGTTGATGACTTCCAAATTTTCGCAAATGACCTTGGATTTGCAAATATTACCCCCATTCCCATGTCCGCCCTTGACGGGGATAATGTTTCATCCAGGTCGAGTCAGATGCCGTGGTATCATGGCCCGTGTCTTCTGGATCATTTAGAAAATGTCGATGTGACCCGGGATACACCGTTGAAAAGCTTCCGGCTTCCGGTTCAATGGGTCAATCGACCAAACCTAAACTTTAGGGGGTTTTCAGGAACGATAGCCTCTGGCAAAATCGCACCCGGTGATGAAATCATCGTCATCCCCTCCGGAAAAAGATCAAAAGTTAAAGCCATTGTTACAATGGACGGAGAGCTTGACCGCGCCGTCGAAGACCAGGCGATAACGCTCACTTTGGACGATGAAATCGACATTTCCCGAGGCGATTTCATTTGTAGTACCGACAACCCCGCGGAACAATCAGATCAGTTTCAAGCCCAAATTTTATGGATGGCTGAAAAAAAGCTTTTCCCGGGACGCGGCTACTTGTTGAAAACAGGAAACAAGACAGTTCCGGCAAGCATTACAACGCTGCGACATCGTGTTGATGTCAATGATTTTAGCGCACAGGCCGCAAAAACGCTTGCGCTGAATGAAGTCGGCATCTGCAACATTTCGTTAGGCCAACCGGTTGTTTTCGATCCTTACGATCTTAACAAACATACGGGAAGTTTCATTCTTATCGACCGCCAAACTAATGCAACGGTTGGTATCGGCATGTTGAATTTCTCCCTAAGGCGCGCCTCAAATGTTGTGTGGCAAGACCTTGAAATTGGCAAGACGGAACGCGCGGAACAAAAAAATCAAAAACCGGCTGTTCTTTGGTTCACAGGTCTTTCGGGTTCCGGAAAATCGACGATCGCCAATTTGGTCGAAAAGAAGCTATTTGATATGGGGCGCCACACCTACACGCTGGATGGCGACAATGTACGACACGGCCTCAATAAAGATTTGGGCTTTACAGATGCGGACCGCGTCGAAAATATCCGTCGTGTCGGCGAGTCTGCGAAACTCATGGTTGATGCCGGCCTATTCGTCCTGTGCGCATTTATTTCGCCGTTCCGCGCCGAACGGCGGATGGCCCGCCGCATGGTTGACGCGCATGAATTTATCGAAGTTTATGTTAATACACCATTGGCGGTTGCTGAAAAACGGGACGTAAAAGGGCTCTATGCCAAAGCGCGCCGGGGCGAGATCAAAAATTTCACAGGAATAGACAGCGATTATCAACCGCCTAAAAAACCAGAGATCGTCGTCGATACGGTTAAGTTGTCAGCAGAACAAGCAGCTGAACAAATTGTCGATTATCTTCAAGCACAGGGCTTTCTGGAGTCTCAGGATATCGATTAGGGGGCGATTATTCACCAGGATTGATTATGCCGAGAAACAGCTGATCTTGATCATTGCTGCTATCCAATTTGACCAAATTTATCCGGATCGGAAAAACGTATCCAGGCATGAGAATGGTCACCTGTTCGTTCAAAATCGACCCGTTATTTTCGTCAAGAAGGTCCATTAAAGCCGTATAAGACCGTCGGAAACTGACACGTAATTTGCTTTGGTCCATCGCGCCGGCCCGGGCACCAATGTGTTCTTTAATCCAGTCATGAAAACCTTGATTATGGCGGGACACACTTTGCATTTTTGAAAACACGAAAGCGGGCTGGACTGTCACTTTTAAAATCGAGTGCAATTCAGAATTTTTTAAGTGTAATTGTTCATGGGCGGCTTCAACTTGACCCGAAAGCCATTCGACAGCCTGACACCGCAAAAATGCCGTCTTATTCCGTTCGCCTCGTGGGTCATGGTAATAGGAATGGACAAGCTCATTGAATTTAAGCTTTTTTTCGCGAGCTGCATCCTCGAGAATATTCCAGTAAACATCCTCAAGGCGGATACAAGACCGCTTCCCTTGAAACTGAATTATTCTCGGCGTTAGCGTATCAAATGCTGTGACCGTCGTGTCTGCCTCGACCTGCCCCGTTTGTGTACTCATCTTTCTCTTAGCCCCTCATAACGCGCTTTGTTCACAGGCTTCAAAAGGTATTGTAAAACACTTTTGTGCCCTGTGATTATGTCCACGCTTGCCACCATTCCGGGCGTTACCGGAAGTTTTTCATTATCTTTCTTAAATTCGCTCGCATCGGCTCTGATATCGATTGGGAAATAGGTTTCTCCCGTCACTTCGTCGGTGACGCTGTCGGCGCCAATTCTAACGACCGAGCCATTCAGACCACCGTAAATCGAATAGTCATAAGCTGTGATTTTCACCCGTGCCAACTGGTTCGTCGACAAGAATGCAATGTCTTGTGGGCGAATGCGCGCTTCGACCAACAACTTCTCGCCGACCGGAACGATCTCCACCAAGTCCTTACCAGGTTGAATAACCCCGCCTAGCGTATTGACGTGTATCTCATTGATGACCCCATCCACCGGAGATCGCACATCAGCACGATCAACCCGGTCGCCTGCGGCTTTAGACCCGGCCAATAATACACTTAGATCTGCGCGCGCTTCCGTCAGTTCGGCCTGCGCTTCCTGACGAAATGTCGATCGTTCTGTAGACAGCAGACTTGACGCTTCTCTTACCGCCGCTTCAGCCCTGCGGATAGAACTACGCGTTGTTTCAACCTCGCCCGAAAGTCGGCTAACTTCTTTGCGCAATTTGAGAAGCTCACTTTGCGGCACGATATCAGAAATTTTCTCGTTAAGTGCAAGGTCATCACGGGCAATTTGCAACTGATTTTGCAGATTATTCAGATTCGAATTCAGTTCTTGTTTTTCCTGCTCGCGTTGTTCTTTGCGCGACCGCAGCACTTGATTATTGTTGGCAAAATTTGATCGGCGCAGGGCGAACAACCGATTTTCGCTGGCAATTACATTGGGCGCCGCCGCTTTGAGTTCATCACTATATTCGACACGGCTGCGCCCTGCCATTTCCGCCTCGAGGCGAGCAATCTTACCGTTTAAAGCGTTGCGACGCGCCTCCAATTCGCCCAAGCTAGCGGAAAACGTTGTATCGTCGATAGTGAGAAGAATATCTCCTTTCGACACGGGTTGACCGACTACCACGTCTATCGACTCAACAATGCCCCCTTCGAGGCTTTGAACGATTTGAATTTTACCGGACGGGATGATGCGCCCCTCGCCGCGCGTAACCTCTTCCAATTCAGCATATTTCGCCCAGAAAATCGCCGTGACAAACAATGCAAGTGCGAAAATCAAGAAGATCCAGGACCAACGCGAGCGTTTCGCATCTCGATCGATCAAGAGATCGTCATTGAAGTCCTGATGCTCCCAAACGCGGCGGCTCATTGGGCGCCTCCGCTTTCCACTACTTTTGGCATTGTCTTAATTTTGGCCGCCTTTGGCTGTGTCGCAGACTTGGACGTTTGCGAGACCATATTCCGGATATAGTTGAGCACTTCCTCCTTCGGGCCGAAAGCGATGACGCGCCCATTGTCCATCAGCATGAGCTTATCGACAATATTCAAAAGACTTTGACGGTGGGTTGACAATATAACGGTTTTGTCTTTGGCCGCTTTTGCCAATCTTTGCATAAACAAAGCCTCAGATGTGTTGTCCATGGCGCAAGTCGGTTCATCCATCAACAAGATCGGAGGATCATTGAGAAGCGCTCTGGCAAGCGCAATAAATTGGCGTTGGCCACCAGATAAAAATTGTCCGCGCTCGCCAACCGGCATCCCAAATCCCATAGGATGCGTGTTGATAAAGTCGGCAGCGCCACTCAACTCAGCAGCTCTGATGATTTCTTCATCAGTGGCGCCGGGCCGACCGAATGCTATATTTTCCCGCGCTGTTCCGCGGAACAAGACGACATCTTGCAAGATGATCCCCATTGCCGTGCGGACGTCGGCGGTGTGAAGTTGCGACACATTCATGCCGTCGATCATAATCGAACCTTCAGACGGCTCGTACAGGCTCGCAATCAGCTGGGCCAGAGTCGATTTACCAGCGCCGACCTTGCCAATGATGCCGACTTTGTCGCCTGACTTAATATGAAAGCTAACATTTTGCAGAGCCGGCGCTTGGGTTTCCGGATATGTAAAGCTGACATCGCGAAACTCGATATCGCCTTTTGTAATCGGGCGGGAAATCTGCAGGTTTGCAGTATCGTTTTCGTATCCCGTATCCATAATCATGTTTAAATTTTTCAAAGCGACGACGGATTGTTGAAACCTGGCCAGTGTACTCGCAACAAGCCCTAATGGTCCGACGGCACGGGCCGCCAACAAAACGGTCGCAATGATTGCGCCCATACTGACAAGTCCTTCATCAAAAAGGTAAACGCCATAAACAACGATTGCGACAGATACGAATTGCTGAACAATCATTGTAAAATTGATTACGTTCATCGAGAAAAACCGCATTTTTTCGGTTGAACGTGCGGTCGTATCGACAATTCCTTCCCATTGTTTCAGTAAGTTGCCCTCTGCATTCAGGGATTTAATGGTTTCTAATCCGGTGATCGACTCAATCAAGAGAGAATGTTTCTGGGCGGCTTCGTCTTGGACCGAACGTACCGTTTTCATCATGAATGGCTGAACCACAATTCCGGTAATCAAAACAACAATTACGGCGACGGCAGGAATAATAACCATGGGGCCGCCAACCAGGTAGATAACGTTCAAGAACAGCGCAATGAAAAGCACGTCCACAATGGCTAAAAGTGACGCAGACGAGAAAAATTCACGGACGGTCTCAAACTCGCGCAAACGATTGGCAAAAGCACCTGAAGCGGCGGGCTTTTCCCGCAATCTGATCCGCATGACGTGGTCAAAAATTCGGCTTGCCAACTTCACGTCAGCCCGGCGTCCGGCATTGTCAATAATAGCGCCCCGGAGCATGCGGAATACCAATTCGAAAGCCATAACAAGGCCCATACCGATAGCAAGGACCCATAGTGTTGAAAATGCGGAATTCGGTAGAACACGATCATATACGTTGAGCATGAAAAGAGGTGCGGCGATCGCTAGCGAATTCACCAAAAATGAAGCTAAAACCACCTGCATATAGTCAGGAACAAGACTTTTAATGACCCCCCAGAACCAGTGCCCGGAATGCGGTTTTTCACCTGATACGCGCTGGGTTTCATGAACGGGGATTGGCTTTAACGATATCGCGGTGCCCGTGTAGGAATCCTTCAATGCCGCTTCGTCAATCTCGAACGTATCCCCGCCGGCATCAGAGCTGTAAATATGATATTTTTCACCAACGCGTTTATAGACCACACAAGAGCTGCGATCATTTAGCAACAGAATGCACGGAAACATAAATTCCGGCAGCGCATTCAAGGATTTCTTGAACACATTGGATACAAGCCCTGCACGACGGGCTGCTCTGTGCAGCGTGCCTGGCGTTAAATATCCATCTTTTAACGGTAAGCCGGATAGAGCGGCACCTTCAGAAATCGGATGGCCATGATGACGAGCGACATTTAACAAGCAGCCCAATAAAGCATCGGTACCGTCGGGCACATCAGTACTGCTTCCATCGCTATTGGCAGGCACCTGTTCGGTACCAGCTCCTGATGGCGTCACCTGAGCGCCCTTAGCAGATTGACCTGCTGATTTCAGTATATTGGTTGTCAAAATAAAGCCCCTATTTTGACGATGACGTATACTTTGCCGATGTTGAAATCTTGTTAATTATTTCAACAAATACAGTTTCTCATTGTGTAGAACCGCGCCCATGTCCCAATAAATGCGCGCACCTTCCATTTTCTTTAGCTCGGTGAATTTCTCCACATTGACAACTTCAACAGGTACACCGATTGGCAAGCTATCGTCTTCAGCAACCGAATTCGGCTCTTCAAACAGGGGAGCGTCGTTAAGGACAGCTTGTGTTTTTTCTGCACCTGTCAGTCCCATGACCGGTTCTTGAGATACCGTGACCGTCTCAGCCATCAACATCGGGGCTGGCTCAGTCACCGGCGCCTCAGTAGAAACTTCAGCCTCAACTACAGCCATAGGCTGTTGAACAGGATTAGCAGCCGACACGACGGAAACAAGTGGAACGGTTCCGATGTCACCATAAACTCGCGGCGTCGTCGTTTCAGGCACCATTGGAGTTGGCGCTTCGGCGATTTTTGTCTCTATCTCTGGTGCCAACTTGGCAGGTGTCGCTTGTACGGGTGGTGCTACAACAATTTCCGTTACAGCCCGCGACGCACTGGCCGGTACTTTGTTAATTTGATCAACAACAACCTTCGCTGCTTGCGATGGCATTTCGACATCGGCAAACGCTACCGCCTTTTCTTCAACTATCGGCGCTGCTTTCACAGACACCGCTGGCTTTTCGACAGATTTCGCACGCGAAGGCGCAGGTTTGGTTTCTGGCGGCAAATCCTTACGATCCACTAACAAAGTACGCGGTGGCTTTGGCACTTCACCTGGACGTGATGCCCATTGCCTTGTTACGGGTTGAATTTCGATCGTTTTCAAGCTTTCGTCGTCGATTTTGCTGATGCCGGCAATCGTAGGCGACCACGTATTCGATCCCCCCATCGTCTTTTCATAATGCTTGGGGTAGCGCCGTGATTCTGCATCAGCCTCAGGCGTTTCTTCAACACCTTCGACGGCTCTCAGGTTCGCATTTGCCTCCCGTCTTGGATCCAAGTCCATGACTTCCAGCAGGCGTCCGGTACTGGCGAGCAACCGGTATTGTGCATAAATATCGGCGTGTTCAGCAGTTGTTAGAGAAGTTTTGGCCTGGAATAGGCTCGCTTTCGCGTCCAAAATATCAAGAAGTGTCCTGCGGCCGGCTCCGAATTCGCGCTCATAAGAATCAAGCAACCGTGTGCCCTCATCTACCTGTTTGCGTAATTCCAATTTACGTTGGCTGGTCTTACTGCGTGTCGCCCACGCCTCTCTAACCAAACCGTCCACACTGCGTTCCAAACGCAGGAGTTTCTGACGTTGCTCATCGACCCAGTTCAAATGTTCTTGAACGGCAGACGATTTAATACCGCCGCGGAATTCATGCCGGAATACAAGCTGGGCTCTGACATCATTGGTCGTATCGCGAAATCCACCGATATCTTCACCAGCGCGACCTGCAACCTCAAGAGATAGGCTCGGTTTATTATCCGCTTTGGCTTTTCTGTATTCCGCGCGTGCGGTTGACAGATCACCGCGTGCAATGTGCAATGTCGGATTGCTTGTGCGGGCTTGGCGCAAAGCATCATCTAATGAAACCGGCAGGCTGGCCGCTACAGACGGCGGCAATGTGGCGCGACCAATTCCGCGACCGACAATGCGCATAAACGTGCTTTCAGCGATTTCCATCGCTTCTTCGCTTTCGTTTCGAGAGACTATTGCTGCGCTCAGTCGTTCACGTGATTGTTGGGCGTCCGCTTCACTTTGAACACCGCCGGACACGCTTCTCGAAATTTCACTGACTTTGTTCTCGTGGAACAATACGTTTTCGTCGGCAAAATTTAGTATCTCCCGCAAACGTAAAATATCGAAATAGGATTGGACAACATCGAGGCTGACGAGTTCGGATCTTTCCCAGACCCGATGCGCCGCGGCATCAACCCGTGACGCCTGGCGATCTCGCTCGGACTCATTACGTCCGAAATCATACAGGTTTTGCTGCATCGTAATCGAGGCCTGACGCCCCCACAAAACATCCTCATCATTACCGAGAAGGCGGGTTGTTCGACTGTCGACCCACTCCGGCCCTGCCCGGCCTTCGAAAATAATAGACGGATTACTCAGACGTTTTGCCTGCTCATATTCAAAGTCAATCGCGCGCCTATTGGCCGCTGATTCAGCAATTTCCGGATTCGTGTGTAAAGTAATCTCAAGTGCGGTTTTGAGATCCATTGCCGACACAGTTGTCGCGCTTGTACACAAAAAAGTTGTCGTAAAAGCGATTGCTTTTAACTTACTCCATGCAGACGGAGTGCCCCGATTCATAGCCCCATTCATAGTCTTAGCCCCATTTTGGTATCTAAAAAAGATACAGCCATCGCGCCCATTCGCGACCTATGTCTGTTACAGCAGCGTTAACAGTTTGTCAATATTTGAAAGAAAAAATATTACCAAACCGCTGTAACATGGTTAATTTTGCTCGAAATGGGCTTTTGTTGGAATATTTTACCTCAACCCTGCAGGTGTACATATTATGTCATTCACCAATACAGTTTTGCTACGTTGTTTAAAATACCATTCACAGCCTATTAAGCGCTCAATCAAATAAAATGAAACGAGTTGATCACGTAATATTTGCCGCCAGCATCTTTAAAAAAACACATTACTTCTTAACTTGATAGTAAGGCTGAAATGATACGAACGAGACTATGACGAAAGCTGTAAAATTTATTATCGCGTATGTATTGTTCTTCTGGAGCATTGCCTGGAGGACGTTCGCGCTATCTATGGCGACCGCTATGTTAACCGGGGTCGGCCTCGCTGTTTTGGCGATTGTTCGCAATTTTCCATCTGAGTTCATCGAAGTGTTCGCTCCAATGATTGGCCTGCCGATCACTTTGCTGGTTGGCCTGTTTGTTGTCTCCGAACGAATGATGAATGTGAAGGACCGGATTACGAATTAATAATTCTGTCAGCACTAAACACCCGACCAACACCTTTCATTTACCTTACCCCTTTTATTGATATTTATTGATTTTTCGTTCCAAAACCGGTCATTTCCGAGTGGCCATGGTTAACAAATCATGGAAATTCGGCGCACCCGCATATTCAAATATGTAGATATATAGTTAAACTGAATTTAATGCTTGATTCCCCAGAAGATTAATATTTAGTTAAGGGTAGGCTTACACGGCCTGATATTTCATGAGGCGGGGCGCGCTCTACAGTATAGCAAACTCTGATATCAAGGAATGTCTCACATTAACATCCTAATGGAGATATACATGTTAAAACTTTTCGTAAAAACTCAAACAGCTATTGCCGACCTTAAGAAGAACGTCGAAGGCGCGTCTTTGATCGAGTACTCACTCTTGATCGGTCTTATTTCAGCTGCGGTTGTTCTGATTATCGGCCTTATGGGCAATAAGGTTGTCAACTGGTGGTCTGCACTGAACTCAGCAACTGGTGCAGCTCCTTAAGAGCTGACAAGAAACTAAATGTAGGTTGGGCATTTTGTGTCCAGCCTACACCACGCAATTCAAGGGGCGGGTAAAAAACCCGAATAATCATGCGCAATATTTCAATCATTATGTTGGTTTTGGCTCTTGTTCTGGGGACACTGACGGTCTACTTCACGCGGAACATCATTCAAAATCAAAGGGCGGCCGAACCAACGGTCGTAGCGGTTGAACAACCGGAAACGGAATTGGCAACGGTTGTTGTATCCACGGTCCCGCTGAAATTCGGCGACGAATTGACAGCTGAACGTTTGCGGGTCGTATCCTGGCCTGCTGATATACGGCCTGAAGGGTCGTTTGAAAACATTTCCGATATCATTGGCGCGGAACGCCGGGTTGTGTTGCGTTCGATTGGCAGAAATGAACCGATCAAGAAGGAGCAAATCTCAGGGTTTGGTTCGCGAGCCAGCCTTTCCCAAGTCATCGAAGAAGGATATCGCGCAACAGCGATCCGTATTAACGTGGCATCCAGTGTGTCAGGCTTTATTCTCCCAGGTGACCGGGTAGACGTATTACTCACATTCAAAAACGAATACACGAAGAAGGATATGAACAATATTATTCTTCAAGATGTGCGCGTTCTCGCGATTGACCAATTGTCAGATGAGAATCAGGGCGGCGCGATTGTCGGTTCAACAGCTTCGCTTGAAGTTAAACCTGAAGATGCACAAAAGCTTGCGCTAGCTTCAGGCACGGGTAAGCTCAGCCTGATCCTACGCCGGATCAGTCCGGAAGAAGAAATAGAGCTAGTAAATTCCAAGTCTATTTATGTTCGCGACTTGAAGCCTTCCAAAGGAACATCAGTCAAAAAATCAACGAGCACAGGCAAGCGCGTCTATAGACCCGTTGCCAAGGTTGAACCAAAGAAATCACCGTATGGCGACATGAAAGTGACACGGGCGCTAAAAGAAAGCACTGAGAAAGTTTTGGTCGAGGAAGTCCTGGAAGAAAACAAAGCCAAAGAATTAAGCGGCTCACCAAGCCAGTAAAAATATCAAGAGAACGACTATCAACGTATAACAAAAGCATGAATGCGGGGCCTTATGATTGCAGCACTAAAAAAAACAGTGGCGACTGCCGCTTTAATAATCGGATGTAACGCGAGCATATCTTCTGCTCAGGTGACTACGATTGCCGATCCATCTTTAAACGATCGGATCAGTCTCGTCTCATACGCGGGCCCAGTTTCTGGCAGCATCGACATGGCAAGCGGAAAATCCCGGGTTCTCCAATTCGATACGGCTGTCGGTCATACAATGCTCGCAGACCCGTCGATTGCCGACCTCATCCCGATGACGGACCAGAGCATTTACGTCCTGGGAAAAAATAAAGGGACAACGTCCCTGACTTTGTTTGGAAAAGAACAAAATTTACTCGGTGTATTTGATTTAAATGTTTCACATGATTTGGCAGGACTGAAACAGCGCTTATACCAAGTCGCGCCAAACGAAAGAATCGAAGTGCGTTCTAACGGTGATTCCATCATTTTAGGCGGACAGGTCTCTGACCCATCAGTTGCAGCAACTGCCGTACGCATGGCTGAGCAAATAGCTCCGGGTAAAGTTTTAAACATAATCGCCTCGCCTAAATCACAACAGGTTATGTTGCGGGTTAAAATCGCTGAGGTTCAAAGAAGCACGTCCAAGGCACTGGGTTTGTCGACCAACGCGTTTTTCAACAATGGCGCCGAAACGCTTTCGTTTTTATCCGGCGTCCTTAATCCATCATCATTCGCAGCTGGATCAGCTCAATTCCAACTTGGTGAAGTCAACATGAATATGTTCTTCGATGCGTTGGAAGAAAAAGGTGTATTATCGACTTTGGCTGAACCGACACTGGTTGCGGTTTCTGGTGAGACAGCCAATTTCCTTGCCGGCGGCGAATTTCCAATCCCGTCAGGTGGTTCCGTCGTCATCGCAGAAGACGGAGCATCGGACAGAACTGTGCGGATTCAATTTAAAGAATTTGGCGTCAAGCTGGCTTACACACCAACGATTATTGGTGATACCATTAGCTTGGTTATCGCACCTGAAGTCAGCGTACTTGACCCCGCCAATGGAATCCAAGCCAATGGCTTTGTTATTCCCGCCCTGGTCACGCGACGGGCAAAAACGACTATTGAGTTGAAAAATGGGCAAAGCTTCGCAATCGCTGGGCTATTGCAAGAAACATTTGAAGACAATGTCGCTCAGATTCCTTGGTTTGGAAACATTCCGATCATTGGTGCATTGGCCCGAAGTTCCGATTATCAAAAACGCAAATCTGAACTTGTGATCATTGTTACGCCTTATATAGTTGAACCACACGAAGGATCAGACTATACTCTCCCGACCGACAATCTTGTCATGCCATCTGAGTCGGAAATCTTTATCAATGGCGAGGTTGAGGGGCCGGGCGCAAACTCGACAGGCTATAATGCGTCGAACACCACAGCGAAACTCGCGGCCTCTGAGCAAGGAACCATGGATGGTTCTGTAGGCTATATTGTCGAATAGGAGAAGATGATGAAAAACAAAAAAATATTTATCGCAGGTCTTCTGGCAGCAGCGACAATGTCAGCTTGTGCCACAACACCGATGGCAAATGTCGGCGATGCCAACCGCGCTGCCGTAGATCAGGCAAACAGTAAACAAGTTGTCTCCACGGCAGCTGTACCGGGTGCTCCTGTGCTGCACCCACAGATGAGCGCCGCTGCGATTCAAAGGTATTTGGATGACCGTGTCAAAGAAACGGAAGTTTCCGGAGGCTTTGGCCCAGGCGGCTAATTAAAGATTGGAGCAAGGAAATCATGTTGAGGAGATTCAGCGAGACCAAAATAGGTAAAGACATTAAAGGCGCGGCACTGGTTTATGTGTCTCTTATGATGGCATTGCTTATAGGAATGGCTGGGGTTGCAATCGACATGTCGCGGCTTTCTGTCGCCCACACCCAGGCGCAAGCGGCCGCTGATGCGGCAGCACTGGCAGCGGCGCGGCAATTGGATGGATCCGTTAATTCTATTACACGTGCCACAGCAGCTGCGGAAACCGCGGCCACCGCACTCGCCGCCAATTCTCAGCAATTTTCCGACGAAGCCGATTCGACACCTAACGTACAGGTAACATTGCGCTTCTTGGAAGATTTGCCGGCAAGCGATGACACACCAATTGCCTCTAGTGACTACACGACAGATCCACAAGAAGCATTCTTTGCTGAAGCAACAACGGAAATTCTTACTCACGATAATTTGTTGTTACCTGTATTGGGCGTCGTGATGTCCAAAAACTATACGGCTGTTGCTATTGCCGGCCAGGATTCTTCGACGTGCAAATTGACACAATTTGCGATTTGTAATCCAGGAGAAGTGGAAGATGGAAACCAGGATTTTGATTATCAAGACTGGGTTGGAAAACTGATCCGGGTGAAATCAGCAGGGATGGGATCACAATGGGCACCCGGTAATTTCGGATATCTGGACCCGCCGAGTGGCGGAACAGGTGCCGGCGATATCGCCGAATTCCTGGCTAAGGTAGAAGCCAATGACCAATGTTACTCTACCGGACTAAACGTTCGGACCGGACAGGTGACTTCAACCCGCAACGCATTAAATACGCGGTTTGATATTTACGAAAATCCGCATTTCTCTCCTCCATCGGGAATGGGAATGGGGATGTCGGATCCCAGAGTGGATTTTCCGCCGGCTCAAAATGTGACAAAGGGCTGGGTCCAGACTTCAGCCGGCGATCCATGTGTATTGGAAGTTGATCCAAATACACCACCGACCACTTCAGGGTTCCCAATCGATGATGACCAAAAATTGGATGATGAAGACCGGTTCGGATCCGGCGAATGGGACTGCCTGGATTATTGGACTATTAATCACCCTGACGATCCGACAGCATTGGGTCCAAACGCTGACGGGCTAACCTGCGCCAACAATTCAGACGCCGTTTCACGATTTGAGATTTATAAATGGGAAATCGATAACAATAAAATTCCTGGCGCAGCGACGTCAGACGCGTCAGCGACCCCGCCTCAAATCGCGCCGGAAGAAGGCTATCCCCAATGTTCAACCAGCGCGCCAGCTCAAACGGCGCCCTTTGATATCGAAACCGACCGCCGCATGGTTCGTTTTGCCGTGATGAATTGCATAGCTGAAGGTGTCCAGGGAAATGTGGATAACGTTCCGCCAATCGCCTATATGCGGGCGTTTCTCACACAACCCATAGACAGCGCCAACGCTTATGACGTTTATTTGGAAGTCGTTGACTATGAGGAAATTGGGACAAATGACGGATCGCTGAAAGAGTATGTGGAGATTTACCGGTGAAGAAGCACGGGGCGGAATTTTCAGTTAACAGTTTAATCAAAGACGCCAGCGGTGCGGCTTTGATTGAGCTGAGCTTGCTGTTGCTTCCCCTGACCGGTCTGATGGTCGGTGCCGTCGAATATGGACGAGTATTCCAACAATTTCACGTCGCCAGTAAGGGCGTTACGGCTGCCAGCCGATACCTGGCGCGCCTTGACACGACCAATCTTTGCCCGGGACCAAACTGGCCCGACGCCGATGAATTGGCGGACGCGAAAGATTTGGCCCAACGAGGCTTTCTGGAGCAAGGTTCGGGAGCGGCCACTGCGTCGCATATTCTCCCAAACTGGAACAATCACAATGATATAACAGTTGTCGTCAGTTGTGCTGATAACACAAGAGACGGAACGACCAACATCACTCAATTTAGAGGACCTGCTGGAACCGGTGTTATCCCCCGTGTAACTGTCAGTACAACCTTCACCTATGATGAACTTGGTTTGTTTAAATTTATTGACCCGGACGGGGTCACAGTCAGAGCGTCCCACACAGAATTGTATATTGGGGGCTAGCGCATGATGAAAAAACAAATCATACAAACTTGCAGAGATAAAAGCGGATCGACGCTCGTCGAATTCTCGCTCCTCCTCGGCTTTTTGTTGTTCACGACTTTTGGCATCGTTGAAGGTGGATACATTTTTTATCAGGTTAACGGGGCACAAAAGGCTACTCAAGCGGCCGCTCGCTATGCGGCGACACGGCCCCCGGTAGCGAAAAACCTCAATGAATGCGTGACATCGGGAAGCTTGCCATCCGTTAATGCGGGTACCGACTGTTCATTATTGACAGGTGTCAGTTATGACAAAGTTGTCTGTCAGTATACAGGGGCTGAGACGTCGGATTGTAGTCAGGCAAATTTTCTGCCAATCCGCGATCAAATGAAAGCAGTCTTTCCGTTCATCGAAGACGAGAATATCTGGATAACCTATGAAGGTACCGGCCTGGGTTATATCGGGCGGGGAAAACCCGTGCCTGCGATCACGGTTGAACTCAGAAACATACAGTATAGCTACGTCGTTTTAGGCCAACTCATGAGATGGCAAGGTAGCGATATCGGAACTGCATTTAATATTAGCAATGTGCAAACAACTGTCATTGGCGAAGACATCGGCGAAGGGGCATAGAATGTTTTCAAAAAGTGACATGAAAGGCAAGAGTAACTCACTCATTGCCATTCTGGAGAGTGACCAGGCGCATGATGAGGTCAAATCTGTCGTTGGTCAACTGCCGAAGGTTGCGACAAGCATCAAGCAAACCAAAGACACGCTCGGCGATGCTCAAGAATTGGTCAATGGAAGTGCAGATGTCGTTATCATCGAGGCTGATCTTACCAACCCTAAAAGCTCACCGATCATCAACCAATTATGCGAATATGTTTCACAAAGCGGGTTTTTGATCGTTCTGGCTAAAAACGCGACGCCGGCGACCACGCGCGCTATGTTCAAAGCGGGCGTCAATGATGTACTGACATTGCCGCTGGATCGCTCTGACTTCCTGATATCTTTAGAATCCGCTTTCGGATCCCTACTCGCCAAACAAAACACCGGCCTTCAGGTAAAGGGTAAAGTGATAACATTTATGAAGTGCGGCGGCGGTGCGGGTTCAACGACATTGGCCACCAATTTCGCTCATGCCTTGATTTCAGGTGCCAGCGGTAAAAAATCTTGGAAAAAACTAGTGTCTGAAAATGTTCCTCGCGTCGCAATCCTGGATTTCGATGTTCAATTTGGTACAGTGGCCTTGGGAATGAGTGTGGAAGGTCGGTCCAGCATCCTCGATGCACGCCGCGCAGAAGACCGTCTCGATTCCTCTTTATTAGCCTCCTCACTCCGGTCACATAAATCCGGACTGAAAGTTTTGGCGAGCCCGGACGAAATCGTCCCCTTTACGGCGTTTAGCAGTGATTTTTTCGAGCAAATTCTGGATATCAGTCGATCATTATTTGACTATATCATCATTGATATTCCGCAGGCGTGGACAAGCTGGACTCATGCAATTCTTGATCAGTCAGACGTGATTATTCCCGTTTTGAAACCGAATGTTGAGCACGTGCACAACACCCAGAAAATTCTTATCGGGCTTGATCATTTGAAAATCGACCGGAACAAAACAGTTTTGGCGGTTAATCACGTTGCCAAAGGCCTGGTTCACAGTGATCGAATCGCACAAATCAAGAAAATCACCGAACGCCCGCTGATCCAAGTTCGCGAAGACCACAAAACGAATAATAGCGCACGGGACCGTGGCATGCTTCTTGCAGAGGTTTCTTCGAATTCAGTATCGCTTAAAGATATTGTTAGCGGCAAAGACGTCATTATTAATCATTTGAATAGCTTGCAGCGTAGTTCTGCCCCGAGCGCTAAAGCCGACGGTGATTTTTATGAAGAGCAGGTAACGGGGTAAGATTATGAAATTCTCATTTTTTGAAAAAGACGGCGTAGCTCCGGACGCGGCTGAACAGGTCGAGGTCGATGAAATCGGTTCATTTGACAAGAAAGCCAAAAAAAAGGCTACGAAAAGGGATAAAGAAGCCGACGCGCTGTCTTTTTATGTGGATCAAGCGACAGCGGATTTTTCTAAGGAATATCTGGATCTGAAGGTTCGGTTGCATCAAAAAATTATCAATGAGATCAATCTGGCTGCGTTGGACAAGATTGAACGTCCGCAGCTGAAACGGGAAATCGACAATATTCTGGCTGAACTCTTAAAAGAGGAAAAAGAGTCGCTAAACCGGGAGGAAAAAAACCGCCTATCCACAGAAATCATTCACGAACTCATGGGCTTTGGTCCTCTGGAGCCACTGCTCGAAGACCCGACTATTTCAGATATTCTGGTGAACAGTCCATCCGAGGTTTTTGTTGAACGCCGCGGCGTCTTGGAAGAAACAAACGTCAAATTTAAAGACGATGAGCATTTGCTGCGAATTATTGACCGGATTGTTGTGGGGGTCGGACGGCGGATTGATGAATCCACGCCGCTTGTTGACGCCCGTCTCCCCGATGGATCTCGTGTAAATGCTGTTATTCCGCCAATCACTTTGGACGGTGCGTCGATTTCTATTCGGAAGTTCTCAAAAATACCATTCGACTTGGAAAAATTGATCGAGATCGGCTCTATGACCGAAGGGTGCGCCGCCATCCTACGCGGCGTCGTCGCCTGCCGCCTCAATATTCTGGTTTCCGGCGGTACCGGTACCGGTAAAACGACCCTTCTCAACGCAATGTCGCGGGCTATTGGCGATACCGAACGGATTGTAACCATTGAGGATGCCGCGGAATTGCAATTGCAACAGCGCCACGTTGTCCGCATGGAAACCCGGCCACCAAATATTGAAGGTGCAGGCGAGGTCAACCAAAGAATCCTGGTTAAAAACGCACTGCGTATGCGGCCAGATCGAATTATTCTGGGTGAGATCCGGGGCGGTGAAGCCTTTGATATGCTTCAGGCCATGAACACAGGCCATGATGGCTCGATTACCACTGTTCACGCCAATACATGTCGTGACGCCCTTTCTCGGGTTGAACAAATGATCGGTATGGCAGGTATGGATTTGCCGGCAAAGTCAGTTCGCGGCCAAATCGCCAGTGCCTTGGACGTCATTATCCAGATTAAACGTTTCGCGGACGGTTCACGTCGCGTCGTTTCCGTGCAAGAGATTACGGGCATGGAAGGCGATGTCGTCACCATGCAGGAGATTTTCCGCTTTACGCAATCGCATATCGATATGGAAGGCAAAGTCCACGGTGACTTCGTTCAAACAGGCGTAAGACCGGAGTTCTTTGATATATTCAATGCCAATGGAATTGATATCCCTGAAGCATTTACGTTGTAGGAGAGATTGATGGGCTCCAATTTTACCTATGTCGTTTATGCAATTATATTCCTTGCAGTGATTCTCCTTGTCGAGGGATTGTATTTTCTGATTTCCTCGACCACGCAGGACGAAAAATCAGCTAACAAACGCATGAAGTTGATCGATAAAACGGGTGATCAACAAATCGGGTTGAGCTTGTTGGAAAACCGTACCCGTCGAAAAAAGAATGCGGCTTCCGATTCGGTTTTCGACAAATTGCAAAAATTGTTATGGTCGTCCGGTATGAACTTAACGTTATTGGGTTTTTTCGCCATTGCTGGCATTTTGACAGCCGCGATTTTTTCTTTTTTCTTCTTCCGTCGAGAGACGGGTTTCATCCTCTCTTTACCCACCGCTTTGGTCCTGGGAGTTGGAATTCCCTATGTCGTCGTTTTCGCAAAAGCTGCTGCCCGAAAGAAACTATTTGGTGAACAATTGGTTCCAGCGATTGATTTAATCAGCCGAGGTTTACAAGCCGGACATCCAGCGGCCGTTGCATTGGAGATGGTTTCGAAAGAAATGCCTGATCCCATTGGGACCGAATTCGGGCTTGCTATGGACGAAATCAATTACGGGTTGGAAAGAAGTGTCGCGTTGGACAATATCGCCAAACGGTTTCCCAACGGCGATTTGATGTTTTTCAATTCAGCACTCGAAGTGCAACGTGAAACAGGTGGTAATTTGGTTGGTGTTCTCAACAATTTATCATCAGTGATCAGAGAACGTCGGGCAATGCGTAAAAAAGTTTGGGCTTTGTCGTCAGAAGGACGGTTTACGGCCTTGGTCGTGGGCATTCTTCCGTTTGCCATGCTGTTGCTCATTAGTTCGTTAAACCCCACATATTATACGGAGTATATGGGTGACCCCGCATTTATCATTGGAATGAGCATCCCCGTCGTGTTTTATCTATTGGGTATGTACACGATCTGGAAAATGGTAAATATCCGGATTTAATGGGGTTTTAAATGATTGATATTCTTATATACGTCGGAGCTTTAGGAACGGTTTTATTGGTTCTTTTCTCTTTCTATCTTTTGGTCGGTGCACGCGACACTGCACTTGATCGATTGCAGACGACAGAAACAGGTGTGGGCGTGACAACGTCTATCCGCAAGGACGACCCTGAAAACAAAATTCTGAAAATGCTTAAACCTTTTCAGGACAAAATTGCAAATGATGATGAGGAGACCAGCAGCAAACGCGCAAACCTGATGCAAACAGCCGGTTTTTATAACCCGTCAGCTCAAACTGTGTTTTACGCCTCACGCTTGACGTTATCGATTATCTTGGCATCTGCAACAGCCGCGTTTTTGGTTGTAGGTCCCTTTACACCCGACGCGGCAAAATCGATTGCGTTTGTTACGGTGGCAGCCGCTATCGGATACTTCTTTCCCCTACTTTATATTATTTCACGCATCCAGGAACGGAAGCTGAAATTCAGTGAAGGTCTGCCCGATGCGATGGACATGTTATTGATTTGTCTTGAATCAGGACTGTCATTCCCGGCGGCCATGAAAAATGTCGCACGCGAATTGCGGGATGTGCATCCTGTAGTCAGCGAACAATTCGAAATTGCGACACTGGAATTCCAGGCGGGAAGGAAAAGATCGGAAGCCTTGAAAAACCTAGCGATCCGTGTCGACCTGCCTGAAGTCACGTCAATAACGACCATGATCATTCAGTCGGATCAATTGGGTACCAGCCTGACCCGGGCTCTCAAAGCAGCCGCGGATGACATGCGTCGCGACCGGATGCTGAAAGCTGAGGAAAAGGCAAATGCCCTGCCCGCCAAGATGTCCGTTCCCTTGGTGTTATTCATCTTTCCAACACTTTTTTGTATTATTATGGTTCCTGTCATCGTCAAAATTATGCGGGTGTTATAAGTCCAACCCGCACGGGATTAAAGGACCAAGGATGAAAACGCTCAACGGCATCTCCGTATCAATGATCATGGCCGCCTTATTAACAGGATGCGCAGGCACTTCGCTGAAAAAGCATGATGAGAAATATGCGGATATCTCACTCGAACAATTGCTCGACGCAAAAAAACTTCCAGCAGACCAAAAAGCTGAAATGCATGCGTCTTTGGTGAACCGCGCAATGGCCGACGAGACCAAAGGCTTACACAAATCAGCGGTTAAGCACGCGACTTTGGCGCTGAACTTGGTGCCTGATGATCCAGAAGCACAACTGTGGCTCGCCTATGGCAATCTCGGTCAAGGCCATTTGGAAAAAGCAAAATCCGGATTCAGCCAATTAGCGAATACGGCGCCGTCGGCACTTGTCAATCAAGGACTCGGCCTCACATTGCTCGCACAGAACAAGCCACAGGAAGCTCAAATACAGCTGAATGAAGCCGTGGCTTTAGATAGTAATTTATGGCGTTCCTGGAATGGATTGGGCGTCATTTATGACATGTCAGAATCCTGGAGGCTGGCGGAGCAGGCTTTCAAAGCGGGCATAGCCGTTGCACAACATAATACAACATTAAATAACAATTTGGGATTGTCCTATTTGCGTCAAAAAAGACTGCAAGAAGCCATCATCGCATTTGAGAACGTGCAAGCTTTGCCCGGCGGTAAATCAGTTTCAGATTTAAACTTCCGAACCGCGCTCGCTCTCAATGGAGAAATGAGCCGGGCGCTCGGCGGAACGACTGACACTGAAAAAGCCCAACTTTATAACAATCTCGGTGTCATCAAACTCGACGACGGCGATGTTCGGGATGCTATTCAGTTCTTAAAAAAAGCAATTGCGACAAGCCCTTCATATTACCCTCAAGCCGAAAAGAATTTGGAAATTGCCAAGTCTGCTCTTTCATAGTGGGTTTTATAACGCTCCCGCACTCGTCACTCTAATCCTCATCATCGTCTTGATTGCTGCGGCGATCTATGACGTAAAAACATTCACCATCCCGCATTTTTTTTCGTATGCAGTCATTGGTTTGTTCGTCATCAAATCCCTATGGGTGGGCATAAATTTCGCGTATTTTCCGTGGCATTTGCTCTCTATGGCAATCGCCTTTGCACTTGGATTTCTCCTATTTGTGTTGAAACTGATGGGTGGTGGTGATGTTAAACTGTTCGCCGCCCTGGGAATTTGGGTTTTTCCACTTGGATTACTGGGACTCGTTTTTTGTATCGCGATTACGGGCTTGCTCATCAGTACTGGCGTTGCCATGTATAAGATGGCGTCATCCGCACATACAAACGGAGAAACCCCAACCTTTGCCGACCGATATCAAAGCATACGAAGAATTCGAATCCCTTATGGTCCTGCCATTGCAATTGGAACAACGCTCTACTTGGTATTTTCAAATAACATTGGGCTTTGAGGTTGAATATTAAGCCTTCTTGGCGGGCATTGGCATCACATGTGACCAACGGTTTGACAAGTTCATCGAGTATTTTGGAACATAATCTTTGCGGTTTTGAGTCAAATAAACCTGCGTTTTCCGATTGTCGAGAATATATTCTTGAGAACCAACATTGGTCGCTAGAAACGCATGCGGCGTACCATTTGCCAGTCGTCCGACAACCAGCCGCATATCTTGATCTTGGACACCGAGCGCCAAAAGGCTCGCAAATTTCAAAATCGCATAATCTTCACAATCGCCACCATTTGCCAGGAATTCGGCTGGGCTGGCCCAATAATCACTTCTCCCGTAATTGCGCCGGTCATCCGCATAGGCCCGGCGATTTGCAAGATTATTGACGGCTGTGATCTTCTGTATTTTCGACAAATTCTGAAGCGGTCGAAGTTCTTGCGCCCAACTTGCCAATGCCGGATCCGCACATGGACCCGCAAGGCAGGATTTCAAGTTCGTAACATCAGATAAAAATCGATCATATACGCTCGACCACGCCTTGATTTTGCGTTCATCATCAAACCGAAGTTCGACAGATCCAAACAATTTTTTCTGTAATGTCGGCGTCGTTCGGCCCGGTTTTGAAATTGCTTTTGGCGCTGGCTTGGCTTGCGGAATAAAATCGCGCGGCTTTGTCATTTGCGGTATGTCCAAGTCCAATGAAGCCAATTGTACCGGTTTTTGATTGTCAGGCGTTACTATTAGCGAAACCAACTCGGATTTGGTCGTTTGATCAGGCGTCTTGACAGTGGGCAATTCCTGCCTTTGTAGGTCGATCGCCTTTCGTAACTCCACGTGCGCAACAGCGGTCGGTGCGGCTGTCAAAATTTGCTCTGGAATAGGCCTCGCTGCGCTGTTGAACTCAGCCGTATATTTAGCGTCCGTAATCTGTCCCGGCATACAAAAAGCCAGCACGACACCCAGACCAACAGAGCCAAGAACCCGAGCCTTTTTATTTCCACGTTGATATGCAGAAACATCCGCATTTACGGACGTTTTTGATCCCCAAACCATAATTCACCTCTGAGGCGAAATCTAGGTAAAGAGGCTTCAGATACCGTGAAAAACTAGCCCTAACAGCGTCTCAAATTGTACGGTTAAGAAAGTGAAAACGGCCTGATTCTTTGCCGATTTTCTCAGATACAATTTCGTAACCATGTTGACGCTTATATGGCCCATAACAGGACGAAAAAGGCCTGCGTTAACGCTAAAAATGCAGAAAGCCCATACAATGATATGTATACGCACTGGACGACGTTGTTTCGGTTTTGCCCAAAATCCTTATATTTATACATTATTAACTAAATTTGCGGGCTGCATTCGCCCGACTATATGGGGCGCACATGAAAAAGTTTTTTTCAGTCGAAACTACCGAAAATCTAATCAATGCCGAATTGGGCCTCTTGCCAACACAAAACGACACTGCACTCGACGTCGTTTTGTTTGCACAAGTTGAAGCAACCGATGGCGCGACAATTGATCCTGGCGCGGTCAATGTTGTTCTTGACGAAAATGCTACTGTGGAAGACGGGTTTATTATTATAGATGGCGTTGCCATCCCCGCCGATATTGCACAGGGCGAAGTTGAAGAAATTGAACCAGAAGCTGCCCCTGCTCCGCTGAGCGGCGGCGGATCCGCTCAACCATTTGAACTTGGCGATATCGGGCCAAATATAGACATTACAGACCTCTTACCGCCGACCGCCTTACTCTTCACAATCCCGGAGGAAGAAGAGTTAGCGCCGTTCGCTGACGAAGAAGCCAGCCTAGAAATCGTCCCCGATACCGGCACAGTCGCGGAGCCGGCCTTGGATGTCGGGTCAAATCCAGATCCAGATGGCATAATCACGACAGGTGAGATCCTGGTCGATACTGGCACTTCCGGCTCAGCAACATTGGTCATCAACGGCGTAGACGTCACGAATGGTGGAACTGTCGAAGGCGATTACGGTATCCTGATCATTACGGTGACACCTGATGGTAACTATGATTACGAATATGATTTAACCGAGGTTGTTGATCACCCCAATGCGGGGTCGTCAGGAACATCGGAAGGGATTACCGATGATTTTGACGTTGTTTTAACGGATGGTACGGGCGCCTCAGTTGCTGACACATTGGTTATTGAAATTATCGATGACGGCCCGACAGCTGTTGATGATGACGGCGGATCTGTTCCAGAAGATACAGCCGTCACAATCGACGTTTTCGAAGATGACACGCCCGGCGCTGACGGCGTGGACGCGGATACAGGCGTTGAACTTGTTGTCGGCTCCCTGAGCGGAACGGGGACAGTAACTGACAATGGCGATGGGACATTTACCTATGACCCCGGCCCGGGAGAAGAAGGTGACGTCACTTTCGACTATATCATCACAGACGGCGACGGCGATACCTCAACTGCAACAGTCACAATTACATTGGAACCCGATAGCGAGCCGACGATTGTTGTAAATCCTGAAGCATCAATAGTTGACGAAGCCGCTTTATCAGATGGCTCAAATGCATCAAGCGATGCGGAATCCACAAGCGGTGACTTTACGATCGATACCGGAAATGACTCGCTTGAAACGCTTGTAATCGATGACGTCGACGTCACCAATGGCGGCACTGTCACGGGGACTTACGGCGTTTTAACCGTTACAGAAACAAATGGCGCATACACGTGGTCCTATGAGTTGGCCGACAGCACAGCAGACCATGCCGCTGGTAATGTAAGTGAAGACTTTAATGTCGTGGTTACAGATTCTGACGGGGATTCAGCTTCCGACTCGCTTGTTGTGAACATTGCTGACGATGTTCCAACTGCCAATGATGACAGTGCAGGTCAAATGGGCGAAAACAACCCGGTTACCGTTGATGTATTTGCCAATGACGTCGAAGGCGCAGATGGCGTTGATACCGACTCCGGTGTGGCGGTTGTACCAGGAACGCTGAGTGGAAACGGCGATTTAGTCGACAATGGCGATGGCACTTTCACCTATACGCCAGAACCCGGTGAAGAAGGGTCTGTTACTTTTGAGTATGAAATCACCGACGCTGACGGCGATACATCTATCGCAACGGCAACAATTACATTGGAAGCCGATAGCGCACCTGTATTGGAATCCGATTCAGGCAGCGTGGACGAAAGCGCCCTTGTATCTGGATCCGATGCTGTAAGCACCGACGAAACAACGACGGGTGGCATCTTTATTGATACAGGCAATGATAGTGTAGGTACATTGGTCATCGATGGCATTGATGTAACCAGTGGCGGAACGGTGAATGGCACATATGGCGTTTTGACTGTTACCGAAACCAATGGCGACTATACTTATTCTTACGAGTTGACGGATAATACGACAGACCACGCAAATGGTGCGGTTGTAGAAGACTTTAATGTCGAGGTTACAGACTCGGACGGCGATGTGGTTTCAGACACCCTGACGATTGATGTCTTAGATGATTCACCCAGTGCTGAAAACGACAGCAATACGGCAACCGAAGGCGGTGCCGACGCAACCGGTAATGTGCTCGATAATGATACGATTGGCGCTGATGACGGCATTGTCGGCACAGATAGTGTTGTTTCGCTCGACAGCCCGGCTGTTGGGACATTCGGCACTTTAACACTGAATGCAGACGGCACGTACGTCTATACGCCAAATGCCAGTGTACCAGCGGGTTCCGTGGACAGTTTCGACTATACTCTGACCGATGCAGACGGCGACGTTGCGACCGCCACGCTCACCATTACATTCGAGGGTGACAATAACGTTCCGACGGCCACAACGGACGCGTCAACTCTCTCTGATCTCGGTGGTGATGACAATACGGATGGTTCGAATGCCGACGCTTTTGTTCCTGTTTCAGACACAGGTGACTTAAATTTTGACTTCGGCCTCGACGGTGCTGGCACGTTCGGTACGAACTATGATGGTGGTCTGGGAACAGCGACCACAGTATCAGCTGCAGGGTCTACCACAATTGCCGCCGATGACGGGTCCTGGACTTTGGTCATTGATGAGACAACTGGCGAATATACATTTACGCAAAACACTGCCTATGATCATGATTTGGCTGCGGACTCCGACTCTGGCATCGTCACAGTTACAATCACAGACAGCGACGGTTCACCAATTTCGGTCGATATCAATCTCGCGATAAATGACGATGTACCTGTTGCCAATAATGACACAGATGGTGCGACAGAAGGCGGTCCTGCAGTTGTCGGCGATGTCCTCATTAATGACGATATTGGTGCCGACCATGGGACCGTAGGGACAGACAGTGTTGCTTCTCTCGATAGCCCGGCTGTTGGGACATATGGTACATTAACGCTCAATGCGGACGGCACTTATTCCTATACGCCAAATGCCAGTGTTCCCGCCGGTTCGACAGATAGTTTTGACTACACCGTAACAGACGCCGATGGCGATACGGCCACAGCGACCTTGACCATTTCGTTTACCGGCGACAATAACGCGCCGGTCGCGATGGGTAATGAAGCGGCTCTTTCTGACGTCGCTGGAGACGATAACACAGACGGCTCCAATGCGGACGCGTTCGTGCCTCAAGACACGAGCGGGTCTCTGAATTTTGATTTTGGACTCGACGGTCCCGCCGCTACGGACAGCTTCACGCTCGCCTATGACGGCAATCTAGGCCCCGCAACGGCGACATCAAATGCGGGTGTAACAACCCTCGCCGCTGATGATGGCTCATGGAATATCACAATTAATGAAGCCTCTGGCGATTATACATTTACCCAAACAGGGCCATATGCTCACGAATTGGGTGCAAACAGCGACGATGCCACACTGACAATCACTATTACGGACAGCGACGGCTCAACCAGTGAAGTGCCTTTGTTCCTGTCAATTGGCGACGATGTACCTGTTGCCAATAACGACACAGATGGCGCCACGGAAGGCGCTGCCAATGTAAGCATGGGCAATGTTCTGGACAATGACGATATTGGCGCGGATCACGGTACGGTCGGAACTGACAGCACAACCACATTGGTCGGCGATGGTATCGGAACTTACGGGACTTTGGTGCTCAATGCTGACGGATCTTATACTTACACACCAAATGCAAGTGTCGACGCGGGCTCTACTGATACATTTACGTACACTTTAACAGACGCAGATGGCGACACGGATACCGCGACACTCGAGTTTATGTTTGCAGGCGATAATAATGTCCCGACGGCCACAGCTGATGCATCAACTCTCTCAGACGTCAGTGGTGATGACAATACGGATGGATCCAATGCGGATGCTTTTGTTCCTGTTTCAGATTCAGGTGACTTAAATATTGACTTTGGTCTCGACGGTGCTGGCACGTTCGGCACCAACTATGATGGTGGCCTGGGTGCCGCAACAACAACATCTGCTGCTGGCGAAACGACGATTGCAGCGGACGACGGGTCCTGGACTTTGGTCATCGATGAGACAACCGGCGAATATACATTTACGCAAAATACCGCTTATGCTCATGATTTAGGTGCGGATTCCGACGCCGGCGTTGTTTCCGTCAACATCACCGACAGTGATGGATCACCGATTTCAGTCGACATCAATCTTACGATCAATGACGATGTTCCTGTTGCCAATAACGACACAGATGGCGCCACGGAAGGCGCTGCCAATGTCAGCATGGGCAATGTTCTGGACAATGACGATATTGGTGCGGATCACGGCACCGTCGGAATAGACAGCACGACCACTTTGGTTGGCAATGGTGTTGGAACCCACGGGACATTGGTGCTCAATGCTGACGGGTCTTATACTTACACACCAAATGCAAGTGTTGATGCCGGCTCTGTAGATACATTCACCTACACTTTAACAGACGCCGATGGTGATACAGATACAGCGACAATTGAGCTTACTTTCGCAGGCGATAACAATGTCCCGACGGCTGGAACAACGACAGCCTTGGCGGACGAAGATGACCTTATGGGCGGCAATATAGATAGTGCGCCAGGCGATGACAATCCAGAAGATCTGAGCGGAATACTGACCCACGATTATGGTGTTGACGGTTCCGGGTCCATCACACTTCTGGACGGTGCACAAACGGTAAACGGTGTGGACTATACCTACACTGTCAGTCTCGATTTGAACGGTGACCAAGTCATAACGGCCAACGATGGCTCACAAGATGTATTTACATTGACCCTAACGGACGATGTTGCTGGCACTTATCAGGTTGAGCTTCTTGCATCGATCGAACATTTGGGCACCTCGGACCCGGCCTTTGAAGATAACTTGTTTTTTAGTTTAGGATACCAAGTCGAAGACTCAGATGGTTCAACCGTCGACGGTACATTTGCGCTCACGATTGACGACGATATTCCTCTGGCAACAAATGACTCGGCAATGGCCGCTGAAGACCTGCCAGTCGATATCGACATTAAAGACAATATCATGGAAGGCGCAGACGGGGTCGATCTGGTCAACGATGTCTCCTTTAACGATACCGGAACAGCAGGGACCGTTGTATACAATGGCGACGGTACATTTACCTTTACGCCGACGCCGGGATTTGAAGGTGATACGAGCTTTAATTACACTATTCTTGATGGGGACGGCGACGCAGCCACGGCAACTATTACGATTTCGGTTGCAGGCGATAGCGAGCCAACTGTCACGGTTACCGATTTAACCGTCAACGAAGATGGTTTGGCCAATGGTACAGATTCCGCGACAAATAGCGAAACTGATGCATCTGGTGTGATGACAATCGATACCGGTGCAGACTCGCTTACGCAGGTTGAAATTCAAGACGCAACCGGAACATGGATTGATGTAACCGCAGCAACCGTCGGCACTCCTATCACTGTAAACGGTGACGATGGCATTCTGTCTGTGACGTCTGACGGCGCTGGCAATTACAGCTACAGCTATACACTCAACACCAACCTCGATCATCCGGATTTTGATCCAAATGATGGCGATGGGATCAGCGATGCTGACGATCCACTATCTGGAAATGACACTGACAGTTTTGCTGTACGCGTGTCTGATAATGATGGCGATACCAGCACGAGCACACCTACAGATGCCGGAATTATCGATATTACCGTGTTGGATGATGCACCGATTGCGGAACTCAATCTTGTCGAAGGAGCTTCAATCATCGTCGATGAAAGTCTCGGTGAGAACGCGGGTGAAATTGAGGGCAATGCCGAAGGGTTGGGTCAAGTTACGGTTGTTGCTGCTAGTCTGTTCACGGACACATCGGTCTTTGGTGCCGATGGCGCAGCAACGACAGACAGCACAGTATATTCACTGAACATAACGTCTGCAGTTGACACTGGGCTTGTTGATGTTTCAACCGGTGAAAGCATTGTCCTTGTAGATAATGCAGGCATAGTCGAAGGGCGTTCCGATACAACCAACGAACTTGTCTTTACCGTTGAAGTGGCTGCCAATGGTGACATGACTGTCACGCAATTGCGCGCTCTTGAGCACGATGATCCGCTGGATTCCGATGAAGCGGGCAGCCCTGAAATCCTCGGAGCTGGATTTGTAGAACTTGAAGTCCAGGTAACAGATGGTGACGGCGATGTTGACACAGCGTCTGTTGATCTGGGCGGTATCATCGCTTTTGAAGACGATGGTCCCACTATTGATGCCTCGGTTGCGGATAACGATTCCGTCTTGCTGACGACTCAGGATGCCGAAACAATTGGTGCTGCATTTGATATGGATACATCAACAGCAGACTTCGGCGGTGCCTTTGCCATCGACAGCTCGAGCTACGGGTCTGACGGTGCGGGAACGACCGTATGGGCATATTCCCTAAGCGTCGATAATGCCGTCTCCGGCCTAAGCAGCGACGGCGACGCGATCAATCTGTATTTAATCGGTGGTGAAGTCATCGGTTCGACAGCCGCAGGTGCCGGTTCGGTCACCGCTGGCAACACGATCTTCTCAATCGCAACAAACGCAACAACTGGCGAAGTGACACTGACCCAGTTTGCCGAGATCGATCATGATCTACCGGGCGTTGACTCAAATTACGATACTCAGTTGGAAGTTCTGGCTGAAGGCCTTGTCTCATTGGAAGGAACCGCAACAATTACTGACCGTGACGGTGATTCAGCATCTGAGACGCTCACGCTTGATCTGGGCGGCAATATCCAGTTCGCTGATGATGGTCCAACAGTTACCGCGACACCAACAATGGCCGAGTTGATTGTTGATGAAACAGACCTGACGACCGACGCTACGGCTGATTTATCCGGTGCGTTTGCTGTCAATTACGGCGCGGACGGCGCAGGTTCAACGACCTTTGCTTTAGATATCTCAGCCGATGGTGTCGATTCCGGTCTCGTAGACGTTGCCACTGATGAAGCCGTGCTGCTGCGCATCAATGGTTCAGGCGAAGTTGAAGGCTACACCGCAACAAGTGATGATGTGGTCTTCACCGTATCGGTTGACGGCAATGGTGTGGTAGAACTGGACCAGATCCGTGCTGTCGAACACGATCCGAACACGGGTCCAGATCAAGCAACCGGCTTGAGTGCGGACGATTTGATTACACTGAGCGCCACGGCAACAGACGGCGACGGCGATACTGCAACAGACACAATCGATCTTGCTGGTGCATTGACGTTTGAAGATGACGCACCAAGCATTACTGCGACCCCGACGAGTGCGAATCTGATTGTTGACGAAACCGATCTTATGATCGACGCAACGGCGGACCTGTCCGGCGCATTTACGTCGAGCTTCGGCGCAGACGGTGCTGGTGACATCACATACGGCCTCAGCATCTCAGTTCTTGATGCAGATAGCGGACTGGTTGATATTGAAACCGGTGAAGTAGTACTCTTGAGGATCAATGGATCGGGCGAAGTCGAGGGTTATAGTGCATCGGGCGGTCCTGTATTCACTGTTTCCGTTGATGCCAATGGTGTGGTCGAGCTCGATCAGATCAGAGCCATCGAACACTCTCCTGACACCGGGCCTGATCAATTTACAGGCTTAACAGGCAGCGATCTGATTACACTGACAGCGCGCATTACTGACCGCGACGGCGACACCGATACAGCAACACTCGACCTTACTGGCGCTCTGAACTTCGAAGATGATGCACCGGATGCCACGCTCAGCGGTGCCGCATTAGATACACTAGTGTTGGACGAAAGCCCTGTTGGAACAGAAACAGATGGCGATAGCGATCCGGTTGGGATTGCAACGGTATCAGCTGATTTCGCTGACAATTTCGGAACAACAATAGATTATGGCGCAGATGGCGAAGGGTCGGTCAGCTACACACTTGGTCTCGTCGGCAATGATGTGGCTTCCGGACTGTTTACGCTTGGTGTAAACGGAGCGGCCGGTAGTGAGATCGTTCTTAATCTGGTCGGCGGGGAAATTATTGGCAGCGCCAGCGGGACAACTTATTTCACAATTTCTGTGGATAATGATCCAAACAGCGCAACATTTGGCGAAGTTACTTTCTCCCAAAGCGAAAACGTATTCCATGCCACAACTACGGATGATGATGACACATCTGCTCTTTCAATTGCAGCAAATATTCTGACTATTTCACAAACGGTTACTGACCGCGATGGCGACAGCGACACAGCGACGATAGATTTGGGCACAGGTGTGTTCTCTATTGAAGATGATGGGCCGAATGTCGAAGTTAGTGCCAGTGGCGTAGAAACAATGCTTGACGAAACGACTGCTGGGGAAGATTTCGCCAGCGGCCCGATTATGGTCACAAGTGCTGACGCGGTAATTAATCTCGACACAGAAGACTATGGCTCGGACGGCGCGGGTTCACTGACTTATGCCCTTACGGGCGCCGGCGCGACAGCTCTGGTCACAGCAGATGGTGATCTGCCAATCACATTGGTTCAAACCGATGCTACAACTATCACCGGTACTTTTAATGGCGGTGCGGATACGGCATTTTCGGTTGTCATCAACACCGATGGTACGGTCACGGTGACGCAAAATGTTGCGCTTGAACACAATATCGATGGTGACGATACAGCGGGCGAACACAATGATACGTTAGATCTGACTGGATTGATCACGGCTTCTGCAACCATCACGGATGCGGACGGCGACAGCGATACGGCAAGCGCAGCAATTGGGGATCAAATCGTCTTCTATGATGACGGTCCATCTATTCAGTTTACTAACAATTTGATCGTTGACGAAGATTTCATAACTGGCGGGAATATGGATATACCTGTCGGCCCGGGTGATGCTGCTGGCGGTGCCACAGATTCAACAACCGCCACGATAAATTTCGGTGCTGATGGCCCGGGTACACTCGATGTCGTTGTCGGACTGACAGGTCCCTCCGGCGCAGGCGGTTTACCTCCCGCAGATCTGACCTCTGGCGGCGATGATGTATTGACGATTTGGGACGCAGGAACAAATGTCCTTACAGGATATACAACTGATGTAAATGACCCTGTGTTTGAGCTGACCATTGATCCAAATACTGGAAATTATCAATTCGAATTGTTCCAGCAAATTGATCATGTCTATACCGACGCCGATCTGATGAATAATGGACCTGACACAGCATACGAAGATTTGTTCAGCATTCAATTTATTGCCACAATTACCGATGCGGACGGAGACACAGCATCAGATAGCTTCTTTGTCATTATCGACGACGATAGTCCAAATATCGATGTGATCGCTACCGGTGAAGGCACGATCGCTTTGATAACCCAGGACGCTGATACAGATCCAGGAACCGATACATCCACTGGTGATTTCTCGACTGTGTTCTCTATTGACAGCTCTGCATATGGTGCTGACGGACCTGGCACCACAACTGCACTAAACTATGTATTGAGCTTAGCGGTCGCTGACGGTACTGATTCAGGACTAACAAGCGACGGTGATGTCATAAACTTATTTAACATCGGCGGCGTGATCTACGGCTCGACAACAGCCAATGCAGCTGATGCGGTCACCGAAGCGGTATTCTCGATTGCAGTCGATGGTGCGGGCGAAGTTACCCTATCGCAGTTTGAGGAAATAGATCACTTGCCTACCGACAGTGCGTCCAGCAATTACGACACACAATCAATCGGTCTAGCGAGCGGGCTTGTTGAGCTTACAGCATCCGCGATAATTACGGACAATGATGGCGATGCAGCAACTGATAGTGAAACCATCGACATTGGTGACAATATCAGTTTTGAGGATGACGGCCCGTCGGTCACAGCGGTGGCAGACACCAACGAAGGTGTTGCACTGGACGAAGGTGATACCGATGCAGGCGCGGGTGCCACAAGTACTGCCGCAACAATCGACACAAATGGTATTGTTATTGGGGATGACCCGGATGTGGCCGGGACTGGCGCGATTACATCAGGGTCCAGCGCCGATGCCTTGGTTGATGTTACCGCTTTATTTGGTGCAGATGGTCCGCAAGGCGTGGATGCCGATGCAGCAACAACATTTGCATTGTCCGTAACAAATGCAGTTTCCGGACTGACAACAACTGACGGATCTGCAATTAATCTTGTCGACGTCAACGGTGACGGTAGCGTAATCGTAGGGCAGGTTTCCGGCGGAACGTATGACGGACAAGCGGCTTTTGCCATTGAAATCAATGGCGACTCCGGCATTGTGAACGTCGAACAATACTTGTCTTTAAACCATCCAACAGCACACGACGGTACGAATACTGGATCCGATTACGACGAGACGGTCTCATTGGATGCCGGCTCATTGTCAGTCATCGTCACGGTCACCGATGGAGACGGCGATACAGATACTTCTGATGCCGTCAATGTCGGCAGCCAAATTACATTCGATGATGACGGTCCGGCTGTCAGCATACCGAATGCATTGACAGTTGATGAAGACTTTATCGCTGATGGAAATATGGATATGCCTGTTGGCTTCGGGGATACCGCAGGCGGCGCATCTGACTCCGATACAGCGACGATAGACTTTGGTTCGGACGGCGAAGGCACGAATGAAATCATTGTCGAAATTGATCTCTTCGGTACAGCCGGAATCCCTGGCGCGCCTGCCATTGCCGAATTGACATCCAATGGACTGGCTCTTGAATATAATTGGGATAACGCGACCAATATCTTCACGGCATCAACTGATGATGGTTTGACGGTTACCGACGTATTTACACTTGAAGTAAACCCAGTCACGGGACTCTATACGTTCACATTGATCGAACAATTGGATCATCCTTTAACCGATGATTTGAATCCAGGAAATGGTCTTGAAACGTCTTACGAAGACCTGATTGGAATATTCTTCAACATCACGGTGACAGATGGTGATGGAGACTCAGTCGTTGAACGTATTATTGTTAACATTAATGATGACAGTCCAACGATCGACGTTGTCGCGACAGATGAAGCAACCACTACGCTCCTGACACAAGATGCGGATACAGAATCTGGAACAGATACAGATGTCTCAGTTGCAGATTTCGGTGGTGTTTTTGCCATCGATAGCTCCTCCTACGGGGCGGACGGCGCAGGCACCACAACTGATTTGGCTTACGCATTGAACTTGGCAGTAGCTGAAGGCGCCACCTCTGGCATGACAAGCGGTGGAGTTGCCGTCAATTTATTCACTGTTGCGGGCGTTATTTATGGTTCAACGACCGCTAATGCGGCTGACGCCGTAACCGAGGCCGTATTCTCGATCGCGGTTGACGGCACTGGGCAGGTCACATTAAGTCAATTCGAAGCCATTGATCATTCAGCAGGCGGTCCGAATCCGGATTACGACACACAAGTCGAGACGCTCGCCAACGGCTTGGTCGAATTAACGGCCTCAGCAACAATTACCGACTCAGATGGGGACGCTGTTACCGATAGTGAGACCATTGATCTCGGCGGCAATATAAGTTTTGCCGATGATGGTCCAATTGCCAATGACGACGCCGATATGGCTCAAGAGGGCGGCGGCGCTATCATGGGCACGGTGATGACAAATGATGATGTTGGCGCGGATGAAGGCACTTTCGGAACTGATAGTTTTGTATCGCTCACGAGTTCCGCGACTGGCACATATGGTACGTTGGCTCTGAACGCCGATGGCACTTATACATATACGCCATTTGCCAATACAAGTGTCCCTGAGGGATCAACCGACGTCTTCACTTATGACTTAACTGATGCAGACGGCGATACCGACCCGGCGACATTGACGATCACGTTCGAAGGCGATGCATTTGGCCCTTCAGCGACCAGTGCGAGCGCGATGACATCAGATGTACCGGGTGATGACAGTATAACAGGGTCAAATACCGATGCATTTACACCGCAATCAACGGGCGGAAGCTTAAGCTTTGATTTTGGCGTAGATGGCGCCAATACGGTCTCGAGTTTCTCGACATCTTATGACGGTGGTTTAGGTACGGCGATGACGACGTCAGCGGCAGGTGTAACAACGATCGCCGCAGACGATGGGTCATGGATGGTCGAAATCAACGAAACGACTGGTGCCTATACTTTCACGCAAAACACGGCATATGATCATGCACCAGGAACTTCAACGGATGGTGCGGTTGTTCAAGTTACGATTACTGACTCCGACGGCTCGATGGCCACGGTCAATCTGAATCTGTCAATTGATGACGATGTCCCTACGGCGTATGCGCCTGTTGCGACGACGACAGAAAATGACGGAACGGGAACGGACACCGGCGATTTAAATCTCGATTTAGGTGCTGATCTTCCGGGTAGCGCGACGTTTATCAATGGAACTGATGGCGATCCACTGACCGGATCGATTGATAACGGTGCGACACAGGCGCTGACTTCAGGTGGCAATCCAATCACATTATCCGGGTATGGAACGAATGTTCTGACGGCAACTGCTGATGGGCAAACCGTATTTACTGCAACGCTTAATGTCGATACTGACGATTATACAATCGAGTGGTTTGACACCATCGATAATGGTGCAGCTGTTAACTTTACGGGTCTTGGATTCACCCAGGCCGGTAATCCTCGTTTCCAGATGACCGATGGTCCAGAAAACGACAATGGGGATAGCCAGGATCTATTGTTCTCGGCATACGAAAACGGTGATCAGACCCAGCCCGCGACCGTTAACACAGACAGTTCCGATGTCAGTGTGAATAATCAAGGTGCCGGTACTGATGACGGTGAAGGAATTCGTATCGATTTTGTCCTGAACGGATCAGTTCAGGGATCGAATTTCAATAACAATGAATATGAATATGATGCGCATTTCAATGCCAATGGGTTCACATTTACGATCGCGGACGTCGGCAATACCGGTTCAACCGATGCCGTCATTCGTGTGTTTGATGCCGATGACGATGATCCTGCACCAGCTGGTAGCGGATCACCTACGGATCATTCCAATAATTTGTCTGACGACAACGCGTCACAAGACACGATCACGGAAATTCGTGTGAATGGCGAGGTGTTGGATTTGATCGGTGGTACACCATCAACAGACGGTATTGTTGTTTCAACGGATAGCAATGGAGATTATGTCGTAAACAATCTCGAATCAGGTGATATCGTCGAGGTTTCATCTGCCGATGGATTTAACCGGATCGAGATCGAAAATCACGGCGAGGCACCAAATATCGATGGCGGAGATGGGTTCTCGATTAGAAATTTCGAACTCCGCACGGAAATCGAAGGTGGTGATGTCAATTTCAATCTTGATGTCGATGCGACTGACGCCGATGGCGACAGTATTACTTCAATGATTGACGTGACACTGACCAGTGGCGCCCCGGTAATGCCAAAATTCACTGCGCCGGAAATGTCCAACGATATGAGTGCCTTATTCATCGCGGCCAATGATATGGTTGATGATTTCGGATTTGACGCGGGTTCTATGGCGCGCGGATCGATGAACTCTGGCTTTAATGGTATGGCTGTTCTCTTGGGCGGTATGGCCATGGCAACTGAAGCCAATGTGTTCGAGAATATTTTCGAAGCGCTGCAGCCATCTTTCGAAGCCAATGATTTTGGTGGCATTGCGAGCGACTTCGCGGCCGGTGATTTCGACAATATGATCGAAATGGCATTCGAGACCGTCAACGGTTTGGATGACATGATGACAGGCCAGGAAGCCGGGTTTGACGCTTCTTCCTTGTCGTCCGCTTCACCGTTCACCGGAGAAGATCTGGGAACAGCCGATCTGCTTGGCTCAGCCTTTGAAGGCATGCAAACAAGTATGGAGTCGATTTCGGCACCTGAAATGGGTGGTACAGACCTCGCACCAGCAACGTTCGAAGCCGGGTTTGGCATGCCGGACCTTGATATGGCCAATCAGTTCTTTGCGGACACTGAGCTTGATGATCTTTTGGCTCAAATGCCGGGAATTGCCGCGGACGCTAGTCTTGCAGCAGATAATATTGAAGCTATCAATGTCGACGCAGGCGCTGATATCACAATGGGTATCAATCTCGGAACATTCCAGCTTGGTGGGTCGGACGGCCTTATTCCAAACGGCATCGACCAGGGTCAAACACTTCAAGGCTTGGATGATTTCCATATTCTGGCCGTCGCAAACAGCATCGCAGTAATTTAAATTTAAGGGAGCGCAACAATGAAAAGACTATTCACAGCAGCAGCCATATTAACCATAGCAGGTGCCGCAATCAGCGCCCCTGCCTTTGCTCAAGCAAATGTGCAGGATATCTCTGTACAATTGCAGTCGAGTTTGGAAGCTAATACGCCAACTATTGTCTATTTCGATTTTGACAAAGACAATATTACGCCGGACATGGCCGCAATTTTACAACAACAATCCAGTTGGCTGTTACAAAACCCCGACGCCAAAGTGAACCTCGCCGGTCATACTGACGCAGTCGGAACCAATGAATACAATGATGATTTGGCTATGCGCCGTGCAAATGCTGTTCAACAGTTTTTGTTCGATAATGGTGTAAGCCCCGCCCAAATGCAGAGCGTTGTCAGTCGTGGTGAATACGATTTGGCCGTCTCTACAACAGAACGCGAACGCCTGAACAGACGCGTGACCACTTCGGTTACAGGTTTAGTGCAACTGGTAGCAGCCCCGCCACCACCTCCACCGCCCGTTGTCCCAACTCCGGTGCGGACCTATACGGAGGACACTACGCCAGTTTGTGACGGTCGTTCGCGTACCACCCTTGCCACTGCAGACATTAAAGCACTTGGCGGCGAACTTGAGTCGCGTATGAACGCGGCCGCCGCAAAATATAATGATCCTGCTGTTCAAGGGACTACAGGCCCGGGCTATAATCTGGCTGGGTATACAAAAGTCCAATGCGGTATCGCACTTGGGTACACGAAAAAGGGAATCGTCGACGAGAGATCCGTAAATAATTGTGATTGTTCGTCTAACTTATTGGCGAGCCAGGGCTAGGCTTCGCAAAAACCACTCAAGCGTTTGCCGGATAAAAACAACAAACCGCAAACGTTCAAAATGACAGAGAGATTGTGACATGGTCACACCAGGGAATGAAAACGAAACAGAAAATGCAGACGACACTGATATTATCGGCGTCGAGACCATCGCTTTTCCATTTGAAATGTCAGCTCCGCAATTTGAAGCCGAATCCGCTCCAGCGGATATCGGCGATATCGACGGGACTGTCCTTCACTTAAACAGCCTGGTCCCTGATCAGGACAACACGGTTGTGCTTAAAGGATTTGCGGAAGAACTTGTACATCTTGTGACGGATAACACCATGCTGGAAAGCGGTGTGTTTGACGGTAATACGGCGCTCCCGTCTGCCGATCTTATGGGATTCCATTACTACTTGTTCCCGGATGATATTAAAATCTATTCGGATCAGGCTTTAGTGATTTTGTAGGCTGCCCGCTTTCTAGAATAACAATTCGGCGAGTTTTCGCTTGTGATAGCGCGCATCACCGTATTGTGACGCATTGAATATGGCGCGACGGCGATACAATTGAGCATCGCAATCATAAGTAAATCCAAATCCACCGTGAAATTGAATGGCGCGGTCTGCCGCAAATGACATAGCGGTAACGGCTTGGGCTTTGGCCATACGTGTGGCAATTTCGCCCCTGCCCTGTTCGTTGAAACTAAAAGCGGCGCTGTACAGAAGTGAGCGGGCTTTTTCATAGTCAACGGCTGCATCGACCGTCGTGTGTTTCAAGGCTTGATAGCTGCCGATCAGTTTGCCAAATTGCTTACGCGTGTTCAAATATTCAATCGTGTAGTCAATCGTGGCCTGTGTACCGCCACAGAGTTCGGCCGCGCTCAACAGATTTGCACAGAGATGGATATGCGCAAAACAGGTTGTTGCTTTATTCATATCGAGGATGGCGTCTGCCGCAACGGTGAGACCATCCAAATTGAATTCATATGCCCGCTTGGTTTCATCGATCAGGTTTTCCCGACGAATGGCGGCCTCGGAAATATCGCTAACGTTCACGATTACCAATCCGGGTTTGCCCTCAATGAGAACACTAACAAGAGCGAACTCGGCACTGGGTAAGTCCTGAACAAGTGTTTTCATACCGGTAAGCTTGTATAAATTACCATCTTTTGTCGCTTTGGCCGCTATATGCTCAAGATTCCAGTCACCGCTCTTTTCATTGAGAGCCAAACTCGCTACAGCGCCCGCGGCAATTTTTGGCAGGAGTTCTGATTTTTGGGATTCAGTTCCGCCGGCAAGTAAAGCTTGCGCCGCAAGCGTCGAACTCATAAACGGGCCAGCCATCAAATTACGTCCCATTTGTTCCATGACAGGCACAACTTCAGCCATGCTCAGGCCGACACCGTCATACTGCTCCGGAATTGCTATGGCACACCAACCGAGATCGCCGATCTCTTTCCAAATATCAGAGTCAAACCCCAATTCGTCAGTCATTAGGGTACGAACTTTATCTACGGGTGATCTTTCACGGCAGAAATTTGTCGCGACATCAAGGAGGTCAACCTGTTCCTCACTGACGCCCATTTGCCCGAAATTTTGTGTGATATCCGTCATGGCCTATCTCGTTTTCGGTAGGCCTAGCACATGCTCGCCAACGATATTACGTTGGATTTGTGATGTGCCGCCGCCAATAGTCGCGGAGAATGCATTGAGATATGATCGGTGCCAGTACCCCGCGTCGACCGCATTGGGTTCGTTGATATAATAAGCACCATTCGCACCTTGTAACCCGATAGCGAATTCATTGATGCGTCTTGCATATTCGGTGTGCATGAGCTTGGACATCAGGGGCAGAGCCATTGGCCGATCCTGATTGAGCGGCGGCAGTTTGGCCCTTTGTCGGCCCATATTTAGTGCCTGCGTCTCAATGATAAAATCCATCATTTGATCGCGCACGACAGGGTCATCAAGCACGGGTTTACCAGCGCTTTTCGTCTTTCGAGCGAGATCCAAAATTTCCAATGGATCGGTTTCGGTTATGACATAGCCGCCGGCCTGACCGCCTTTAGCATTGCGTTCGTATTGGAGCGTCAACATTGCGACATTCCAGCCTTCACCCTCTTTGCCCATCAACCCGTCTGCGGGAATGCGTGCGTCGGTGAAGAATGTCTGGGTGAAGCCATGCTCACCGGTCAGTTTCCTGATCTTGACGGTTTCAATGCCAGGAACAGTCATCGGACATAACATGAAACTTAGACCCGCATATTTGTTAGGGGCGTCTGGATTGGTGCGTGCAAGCAAGATCATATATTTGGCGTAATGCCCGTTCGTGGTCCAGATTTTACTGCCATTGAGCACATATTCGTCGCCGTCGCGCACCGCACGCAATTGCGCATTGCCAAGATCGGAGCCATTGTCCGGCTCTGAGAAGCCCTGACACCAAATGTCTTCTGCGGAAAGGATACCCTTCAAATACTTCTTTTTATGCTCTTCTGTACCGATATCGAGGAGCAAAGGCCCCGTCCAGCCTGTCCCAATGGCATTTAGAATGATAGGACCGCGATACTTGCGCATCGCAGCAGTTGCTAAATCTTGATGAGCTTGGGTTAGCCCGCCGCCGCCATATGCTTTGGGCCAGGCTGCACCCAGATAGCCCGCTTCGTAAACACTGCGCTGCCAATCGCGTAAAAAATCGAATTGTTGATCTGTGCCCACTTCCATAAAGGTAAGTGGCAACATGAAGTCTTGTTCGCCCGGTGTGTTTTCTGCAAACCAGGCATCCGCCTCTTGTGCAAATTCATCGAGATCTTTTTGAGAAACGTCGCTCATTAAACGACTTGCATCCCCATCCAGTCCGCGACAAGTGCCGGCTTATCCACGCCATCGATCTCGACTGTAACGCCATAAGTCAGCAAGAACTGTCCGGGGTTTTTCTCGACCGCGTCTTTCAACACAAAGCGCCCCCGGACTTTTGAACCGGAAGGCACGGGATTGATAAACCGGACCTTATCAAACCCGTAGTTTACGCCCATTTTCACACCTTCCAATACGATACCGGCTTGCTCAGAGAATTTCGACAACATGGACAGCGTGAGAAAGCCATGGGCAATCGTTCCGCCAAATGGTGTCATTTTTGCAGCCTCTTCATTGATATGAATAAACTGGTGATCTTCGGTAACATCCGCGAACGTATTGATCCGCTCTTGTTCGAGAGCAACCCAGTCGCTTAGCCCAACTTCAGTTCCGACCATATTTGGCAAATCTGCCGGTTTCACCATATTCATATCGCTCTCCTTTTTTATTTAGTAGTTCATTGCGCTCGCAATTTGATCCATATGGTAGTGCGCATCTCCAAATAGTTCTTGCGCCACGCGAATACGTTTCAAATATAATCCGATGTCGTATTCATCCGTCATGCCAACGCCGCCGTGCATCTGTACACCTTCCACACCGGCAAGTTTGGCAACCGACCCCAGTTTGGCTTTGGCCATTGCGCAATAAAGACTGGTGTTTTTGTCGTTCGCGTCCATTGCCGTTAGTGCCGCCAAAACCGCTGACCGGCACAATTCCATTTCTGAATACAGGTGCGACGCTCTGTGCTGAAGCGCTTGAAATTCGCCAATTATCTTGCCGAATTGTTTGCGTTCTTTGAGATAATCGACCGTGATTTGAAAGGCTTGATCGCTCGTACCCAGCAATTCCGCCGCGACTGCGGCGCGGCCCGCGTTTAAAACAGTACCGAGTGCATCCATGCCTTCATCAAGCGATCCTAACAAGGCATCACCGGCAACCTCCACTTCGTCAAAATCGACGCGGGCTGCATTACGGCTATCGACCATAATCGTGCGTTCCACGTCGACACCTTTGGATTTTGGATCGACGATAAACAGGCTAATCCCGTCCGCATCACCTGGCTCTCCGGATGTACGGGCTGCAACGATCAAAGCGTCTGCCACATGGCCATCAACAACCATGGCTTTATGGCCTGAAATTTTAAATCCGTTGCCGGATGGCTTGGCGGTTACGGTTGTGCCTCGTGGATTGTGTTTCCCGCCCTCGTCAAGTGCCAACGCCATAATGACATCACCGGCGGCGATTTTCGGAAGCCACGCAGCCTGCTGCTCCGGCGTGCCGGAATTGCGTAAAGCCGTCGCCGCCAATATGGCTGTCGACAGGAATGGAGAGGCGGTTAAATTACGACCCATTTGCTCCGCAACAAGTCCGGCCGCCATATAGCCCATATCGACGCCGCCGTGTTCTTCCGGCACAAGAATACCGGCAAAACCCATATCCGCCATTTCTTTCCAGAGCTCACGCGAAAACCCGGTTTCGTCATTTCCATCACGCAATTTACGCAATTCGGTTACCGGTGCTTTATCGGCAAAAAAGCCTTCGGCGCTTTCGCGCAACATGACTTCATCTTCATTAAGAACCAAACCCATTTTAAGCCCCCGGCAATTGTAGAATATGTTTGGAAATAATATTTAATTGAACTTCGGACGTGCCACCTTCAATTGAGTTGCCTTTGGTTCGCAGCCATGACCGCGCCAATTGACCGTCATTGCTGCGGTCGCTTTCCCATTCAAGTCCGTCTTGACCTGCTGCATCCATCATCAGTTCCAACCGGCGCTTATTCAGCTCAGTTCCGTAATATTTCAACATCGAAGATTTCGCGCCCAGGCTCATTCCGGCTTTGGCTTCTGAAAGCAGGCGGCCCATGGTCATTTTGAAGGCCCAATCATCGATCTCGGCCTCCGCAATTTTACCTCTGAGCAATGAGTCTGGTAATTTGCCATCAACCAACCCCATGGTTTGCGCAGCCACTTCAGAAAGCGGGCGTGGCGCTTCCATTTCGCCGATCATTTCGCGTTCATGGGTGAGGAGATATTTAGCAATCGTCCATCCCTGCCCCAATTCTCCAACCAGGTTTTCTTTCGGGACTTTGACATTTTCAAAGAACGTCTCACAGAACGGGGACCGACCGGAGATCAGTTTAATTGGGCGCGCTTCAACGCCTTCACTTTCCATATCAAACAACACAAAACTAATGCCCTGGTGTTTGGTGCCGGAATTATCGGTGCGCACGAGACAGAAAATCCAGTCGGCCTTATCTGCGTAGGATGTCCAGACTTTCTGGCCATTGACCAGGAAATGATCACCTTTGTCTTCAGCTTTTGTTGCGAGTGATGCGAGGTCAGATCCGGCAGCCGGTTCTGAATAGCCTTGGCACCAGCGAATTTCTCCGCGTGTAATTGGCGGTAAATATTTTAGTTTTTGTTCTTCGGACCCGAATTTCAATAAGGCCGGCCCGAGCATCCAGATGCCAAAGCTGGACAATGGTAATCTCGCGTTAATCCGCTTCATTTCTTGCCGGAGAATACGCTCCTGAGCTCGGTCTAGTCCGGCGCCTCCGTATTTTTCGTCCCAAGTCGGTGCGGTATAGCCTTTGGCGACACACCGTTCGAGCCAGATTTTCTGATCGTCACTGGCAAATGTCCAATTCCGCCCGCCCCAACAAGCATCCCCATCATTAGAAAAAGGCGTGCGCATAGACTCTGGACAGTTTTCCTCAAGCCATGCCCGAGTTTCTGCGCGAAAATCGTCTAGATGTCCCATGTATTTACTCCTGCCGAAGCTTGCGTCACAAATTTCATCGTTTGTTGGCCGCCATTTGTATATTCTTCCTGGCCTTCTGGATCGGTGATCTTGTCGATCAGTTTTGCCACATTTTCGGGCGATTGTTGATCCGGATTGAGATGAATACCTTTGGTCTCGTAAACTTTTGTTGCTGCAAAACCGCCTGCGCCTGCGCACAGGATTAACCGGTTGGGCGCATCATCGCATACCAAATAGACCAGCCCCGCCGTAACGCTTTCGACCGTTAACAACGCCAAAGCTTCTTCCGGCATCAGTCCTTCTGTCATACGTGTGGCAGCGGTCGGAGACAGTGCATTAACCCGTATGTCGTACTTCGCGCCTTCCAGGCATAGCGTGTTCATTAAGCCGATAACACCGGTTTTAGCAGCCCCATAATTGGTTTGACCAAAATTACCGTAATTACCGGAAGAAGATGTCGTCATCACGATCCGGCCATAACCCCGCTCTTTCATGTGATTCCAAACCGCTTTTGTACAATTTGCTGACCCAACCAGATGAACGTCCAAAACAAGCTCGAAATCTTTCATCTCCATTTTCGAGAAGCTCTTATCGCGGAGAATGCCTGCATTATTGATCAGGATATCGACATGCCCCCACCGATCAATTGCTGCCGCGACCATGGTCTCAACTTGATCCAATTTGGTGACATCGGCACCATTGGCCATGGCTTCACCACCAGCCGCTTCAATTTCGTCAACAACCTGCTCAGCCACGGACTTTGAACCGCCCTCACCGGACACAGAACCGCCCAAATCATTTACGACTACCTTAACACCGCGTGCAGCCAGTGCCAGTGCGTGGCTTTTACCCAGACCTGCACCCGCGCCTGTAATAATCGCGACGCGGTTCTCAAAATCGACTTTACTCATTACGCTACCTCAAAAAGACCGGCGGCACCCATACCACCGCCAACACACATTGTGCTTACAACATATTTTGCGCCCCGACGTTTTCCTTCAATCAAGGCGTGCGCGACCATACGCGCCCCGCTCATGCCGTAGGGATGCCCGACAGAAATCGCGCCGCCATTCACATTCATGATCTCATTTGGAATTCCGAGTTGGTCACGGCAATAGATCACTTGTACTGCAAAGGCTTCATTGAGCTCCCACAGATCGATATCATCCATTTTTAAGCCATTGGCTTTCAAGAGCTTTGGCACAGCGAACACCGGGCCAATGCCCATTTCTTCCGGCTCTAGCCCCGCCACGGCCATACCGCGATAAATCCCGAGCGGTTCAAGGCCGCGTTTTTCGGCTTCTTTGGCTTCCATCAGAACGCTGGCAGATGCACCGTCGGATAACTGGCTGGCATTCCCTGCTGTAATAGTGAAGCCTTCGCCTCGGACAGCTCCAAGACCGGAAAGACCTTCAAGTGTCGTACCCGGACGATTGCCTTCGTCTTTTTCCAATGTGACATCCTGCTTGGAAATCTCACCCGTCTCTTTGTTTTTGACCATCATGGTCGACGCCAATGGCACGATCTCATCATCAAATTTACCGGCTTCTTGAGCGGCATGGGTGCGTTGCTGGCTTTGCAGCGCATATTCGTCCATGGATTCGCGTGATACGCCGTATTTCTTGGCAACAATTTCAGCCGTATCAATCATTTGAATATAAGCATTTGGATGTTTGGCGATCACGTTTGGATCTGTGCCACGGAACATTTCACCGGTCTGGACCATTGATATGCTTTCGACGCCCCCGCCGATGGCAATTTGTTGATTGTCCACAATGATTTGTTTTGCAGCCATTCCGATCGCCATCATGCCGGACGAACACTGACGATCGATACTTTGGGCTGAAACAGTAACCGGCAAATTTGAAGCCAAAACCGCGTTTCGAGCCACCGTGATCTGAACGCCTTGTTGCATAGCTGCGCCAATCGTGACGTCTTCAACCTCTGCCCCATCAATTCCAGCCCGCTTGACAGCTTCATCAATAGCGTGTCCGGCTAATGTGGGAGATGGTGTGGCATTAAAAGCACCGCGGTAGGCACGTCCAATCGGAGTTCTTGCGGTTGATACGATGACGGCTTCTCTCATAATGATCTCCTTGGATCTTTGGGATTGGCAAACGGGTTGCACACGCTAACCAATGGCGGGCAATATGAAACTTGATGCATATAGAATGACGCGCCGTCATTCAACCTAAAAAGCTAATCGTGATATCACAATTCGGGTGCTTTTTCTTCCCAGTATGCAGCCGCTAATGCCACAAGGACCTTTTCATTCAGATGATAGTCTCCATCTGCGACTGCTATATTGCACAATATGCTCAGCAGCCGCTTTTTGTCTGGCCATGTCCGCAATCTGATAAAATGATGGACAAGATTCGTACTGAAATCCGAATTTTCGGTATCTGTTTTTACCGCCTGATAATTTTGCAAGAACCAATCAAACAACCAGGATCGGGGGAGTGCATTCCCGTCCGTGTCTGCCAAACACAAGTCCGTTGTCGCTTTTAAAAACCCGTCGATTTCATTTTGATATATTTTTTTATCAGCGGCGACAACATATAGGAGAAGACGCAATACGTCTTCAACTATCGTGTTGAGTTTTAGCTCCGCCATTAACAATCTCAATTCTGACTTGATGCAGAGGATTATCGTCGGAAGAACTCCGTGTGACAATCCGTAAAATTGTATCTAATTCTCATCGTCGCAAAAAAGTTTGTGGACCGTTGCAACAATTGTTTTTGCTTCGGAACTGGAAAGCGAATAAATAATGGATTGCGCCTGACGTCTGGTTTTGACAATTTTTCCCCGTCTTAGCAGGGCCAAATGTTGCGACATGGCTGATTGCGAAAGAGGAATAACATCCAATAACTCGCCCACAGACATTTCGTTTTCGGCCAAAAGACAGACAATCGATAGTCTTGTTTTATTGGAAATTGCTTTCAATAAGCCACTTGCACGGGCGACATTCGCCTGCTGGATATTGTGGGAACTTTGCATGGTTGATCCTTCGCGCCTATTATCACCCAAGCCCCTTCCCAAAGACTCGCCTCTTTGTAGGCATTTATAGCTAATACGCAATGCTAAATTTAAAATATTAATCAACCAATGGCATTTTCCGGCCAATTTTTGCAGTATTAAGCGGTAAAACAGCCGGTTTTAAGGCGATTAATCCTTGATTTTCCCTATTTTTGGGATTTCTTCTCGTCCAGTTTATCAAGCTGTTCTTGCGAGGCCGGCAATTGATGCTGCTTTTTCCATTCTGTATATGGCATACCATATATACGTTCTTTCGCGGCTTCATCACTCATGTCGACGCCCAAATCATCGGCCGCATTTTTATACCATTTTCCGAGACAATTCCGGCAAAAATCCGCTAAGATCATCAAATCAATATTCTGGACATTTTTACGGTCATCTAGGTGAGCTATTAACCGGCGCATAACGGCGGCATCCAATTTGTCTTGTGTAGCTTGATCAATATTATCGCTCATCGCAAATTTCCTTCGTGCTTGCTAATCCAGATGATCTGGACCGTCTAAACTGTTGGTCTTGTATAACCGGGGAAACAGCTGAGTCCAAAGTCCCGCAACACCAATCGCTGCGACCCCGCCTGCGACCACTGTAAATACTGTTCCGTACGCGGCAGCCATAAATCCGGCGCGGAATTCGCCAAGTTCATTCGATGCCCCCAGGAATATGGAATTAACGGCATTGACCCGGCCCCGGACATGGTCTGGCGTCCAGAGCTGTAACAGCACCTCGCGGATATAAACTGAAACCATGTCAAAAGCACCCACAAGCATGAGAACAAGTATCGAGAACCACGCCAGTTTCGACACACCGAACACAGCTGTCGCCAACCCGAATAATGCGACGCTGACAAACAATATTTTCCCAGCGTGATCCTTGATTGGAAATGACACCAGCCAGACAGCCATAGCAATCGCCCCAATTCCGGGCGCGGCGCGCAATAACCCGTTGCCAACTTGCCCAACTTCCAAAATATCTTTGGCATAGACCGGCATAAGAGCGACTGCTCCCGCCAATAAGACGGCAAAAAGATCAAGTGAAATTGCGCCCAAGACTATTTTCTCCTGCCAAATATAACGAAAGCCACCGATTAATGTTTTCAGATTTGTCGGTTCTTTAGAAAGAATTTGCTTTGGTTTGGGGATAGAGAAAATGAGAAAGGCAGCGCACGCAAAGGCTATGCCGGAAACGGCAAAGGCGAGGCTGGCGGAAAGTAAATGGAGAACGCCGCCCACAGCAGGCCCGACAACTGACGCAATTTGCCAGGATGAGGTTACCCAGCCAACGGCGTTGGCGAAATCATCTTTTGGCACGACATTAACAACAAGCGAAGCTGATGCAGGCGACATGAACGCGCGCGCTATGCCAAACAATGTTAGGACAATTAGCACTGGGATCGGTCTGAAATTCCCGGTCAACGCCAAACCAATAACACCAAAAACGCATAGCATCTCAAGTAAAATACCCAAGCCCATGACCAGTCGCCGCCCGAACTTGTCTGACGCGAAGCCTGTAATGACAACGAGCAGAAGTGCTGGAAGAAATTGCACCAATCCGATCCATCCGAGCCAAATCGGGTTTCCGGTTACATCGTAAATTTCATATCCAACAGCGACCGATAAAATTTGAGTCGCAAACGCTGTTAAAAAACGCGCCGTAAAATAACGCGAAAATGAGGAATGACGAAATGCTGCGTACCGGTCGGACATATCCTAATGGACCTGTTGATAATTCTGACGTTCGCCTTATCGGGAAGCCGTCGCGATGTCCATTGAAACATAAAAAGACGGCGCCCCAATATGTCGGGACGCCGCCTTTCGCATTTGTTATTGGCCTTAGAAACTAGGCGAGATCAAACCGATCGAGGTTCATCACTTTGTCCCAGGCCGCGACAAAATCCTTGACGAAAGCTTTCTCAGCATCATCACAGGCGTAAACTTCAGCCAGGGCGCGAAGGATTGAATTGGATCCAAACACGAGGTCATTACGTGTGCCTGTCCATTTTACTTTACCTGTACTGCGGTCACGACCTTTAAACAGTGTTTCCGATTTGTTTGACGATTTCCACTCAGTGTTCATGTCCAGTAAGTTGACAAAGAAATCATTGCTCAGCTGACCGATACGGTCTGTCAAGACACCATGCTCGGATCCATGCGCATTGGCACCGAGAACACGAAGACCGCCTACCAACACCGTCATTTCCGGCGCAGTGAGCGTCAACAATTGCGCCCGATCAACGAGAGTGTCCTCGGCTTTCCGGACCGGTTTTTTACCCAGATAATTTCTAAAACCATCTGTTTTAGGCTCAAGATACGCAAATGAATCAACTTCCGTTTTCGCTTGTGTCGCGTCAGTCCGTCCCGGTGTAAACGGCACTGTCACTTTGTGACCGGCGTCTTTTGCCGCTTGCTCTACGGCTGCACATCCACCCAGAACGATCATGTCGGCAAGTGAAACGGTTTTCCCGAAACTTTTTTGTACCTTCTTCAAAGTGCGCAGAACCTTGGCCAGCTCTTTCGGGTTGTTGACATCCCAATCCTTCTGTGGCGCCAATCGAATTCGGGCACCATTGGCACCGCCGCGCATGTCTGATCCGCGGAAAGTCGAAGCGGACGCCCAGGCCGTATTGACCAATTGTGAAATCGACAAGCCGGACGCCAGAATTTTTTTCTTCAACGACGCAATATCTCTTTCACCAATAACTTTGTGATTAAGCGCCGGGACTGGATCCTGCCAGATCAATTCCTTATTCGGCACTTGTGACCCGACATAACGAGAGACAGGCCCCATATCGCGGTGTGTAAGTTTAAACCATGCCTTGGCGAATGCTTTTTGGAACTCTTTTGGGTTCTTATGGAACCGCTTGGAAATTTTCCGGTATTTTGGATCCATTTTCATGGCCATGTCCGCGGTTGTCATCATCAAAGGAACGTGTTTGGACGGATCACTGGCATCCGGCGCCATGGCAGCCTTCGAGGCTTTGGTTGGTGTCCATTGATTAGCGCCAGCCGGGCTCTTGGTGAGTTCCCACTCATTGCCCAACAAGACATCAAAATAACCATTGTCCCATTTGGTCGGGTTCGCTGTCCAGGGACCTTCAATCCCTGACGTGGTCATATCGCTTGCACGACCTTTACCGTAAGACTGTTTCCAGCCCAGGCCCTGCTCTTCCATTGTCGCGCCTTCTGGTTCGCGACCTACATATTTATCCGGATCCGCAGCACCGTGCGCTTTACCGAATGTGTGGCCACCTGCAGTCAACGCCACAGTTTCTTCGTCGTCCATTGCCATGCGGGCGAAAGTTTCACGAATATCGACCGCTGACTTCAACGGATCGGGATTACCGTTTGGCCCTTCCGGGTTTACATAGATGAGACCCATTTGCACGGCACTCAGAGTTTCCTCCAGGTCGCGTTTGCCGGAATAGCGCTCATCACCGAGCCACTCCGTTTCCGGTCCCCAATATATATCCTGCTCCGGTTCCCAGACGTCTTCCCGTCCACCGGAAAATCCGTATGTTTTGAAACCCATCGACTCCAACGCAGCATTACCCGCAAAAATCATGAGGTCGGCCCAGGATAGCTTCTTGCCGTATTTTTGCTTGATCGGCCATAACAGACGGCGCGCCTTGTCAAGATTGCCGTTATCCGGCCAGCTATTCAAAGGGGCAAAACGCTGGGTCCCGGTGTTGGCACCGCCACGACCATCTTGCACCCGGTATGTCCCGGCACTGTGCCAAGCCATGCGAATAAATAGAGGTCCGTAATGTCCGTAGTCTGCCGGCCACCAGTCTTGAGACGTCGTCATCAACTCTTCCAGCTCTTTTTGCAACTTATCAAGATTGATTTTAGAAAATTCTTTAGCGTAATTAAAACGCTTGCCCATCGGATTAGCTTCAGCAGAATTTTGATGAAGCATTTGTAAATTAAGTTGTTCAGGCCACCAATGCTGGTTCGCGGTTGAACCTGTTGCTTTGTGCTTGTTTTCGCCGTGCATAACAGGGCACTTACCGTTACTCATATTATCTATCCTATCTGGGTTGTTGGAATCATTAAAAGAGCGCTTGTATAGCGCGTTAACTGCCATAGGTAAAATCGATTTTTCCTATAGTGTAAATAGGCTTTATCTATGGATAACTTTAGGTTTTTCCTGCGCAATTTTTAAAATTATCGAACGACTTAAGCGATAGCAGAATTCGTAACCGAGTTTTGTATATCCACACTTTTATGGGACCGTTTTGCGATTGGCAGCTTCAAATTAAAATAAAACGTGGAACCTTTATCAATTTCACTAATCACGTTTAAGGATCCTCCCATAAACTCAATAAACTCTTTGCAAATCGTCAAGCCCAAACCCGTTCCGGTGTTCTGGCGCGACAGCCGGTTATCTACCTGCTCAAATCGACCGAAGATTTTTTTCTGATCGTTTTCATTGAGACCAACACCTGTGTCCTGAACGGCGACGCACAACATCATATCTGTTTGGTTTTCCATTCGTCCGTCCACATAAATATAAACGGAACCCCTGTCCGTAAACTTGATGGCGTTCCCGATTAGATTATTGATGATTTGTTTAAGTCGCCCGACATCTCCAACGAAATGATGGGGCAATGTTTCGCGGAAGGACAAACCAAAGGCCAGCCCCTTCTTCACAGCCGCCGGTCGATGCAGATTTATCAGCCCATTGATCATTTTATAAAAATCGAATTCTTCTGCTTTGATGACGAGTTTGTTGGCATCGAGCTTTGAGATATCCAGCACGTCATTTATGATCCCAACCAGACTGACACTGCTGCTATTTACGATCTCGCTATATTGTCGCTGCTTTGGATTCAGATTGGTTTTTAAAAGGAGGCCACTCATACCAATAATGCCGTTGAGCGGCGTCCGGAGCTCATGACTCATATTCGCCAAGAACTGCGATTTGGAGCGATCCGCTTTTCGCGCGTGCCACATACTGGTTTCCAGATAGGTAAATGCCCGGTGCATATGGTAGCTAATCCAGGCCGCAACCAAGGTTGACAGAAACAGAGCCAGCGTCATCTGGACGGCACGTTGATAGTTTGCAGCAGCGTAAATTTCAGCGGCGAACAATGCGTTAGCGGGTGCAGAAAGACTAACACGGTACAGAAACCAAACGAAAATGGTGGCAGCGACCCCATAGACCGATACGGACTTCCACCCATTGATAAATCCGTTCACAAAGCAGCCGAGCACTAACAAAGGCATTAGAGCTGAATTGACGCCCGTGAATTCAGGGACAGCAGATGCCGCAATCCCGGCAATTAGCAAAAGCGAATACAGTCCAGCGAACAATTTAAAATTCTTGCAATACCGCAACGAAAAAACGAACAAAATGATCACGCTTACCGCTGCAATCGACACCCAATGATCGAATGTCCATTGCCCGTAAGTATGACTCATCATGGCAATGTTTATGATTTGCGTCAGGACGAAAGCCAATCCAATTAAATAGACGGCGCGTGCACGGATAATGTCATTGGCTACGCGCAACTCGCTAAACCTTAGAAATTCCTCGAACCGAAGAAGTTTATCGCTAACCGTCACTGAAAGTTCCCACAATCATTCGCCCTGGCTTTTCGGATATCAGCAGAACGAAAATAATGTGTTAAAGTTGTATTTCGAGTTATTAGAGGCCGACTCCCGAATATCGTCATGAAATCAGATTGTGCTCACATCAAAAACCCCTTATTTTATGGGGGTTATTTGCAATCTCGTGAATAGTTCCTATATTTAAGACGGAGGGACGCAAATGAATTTCTTAAGCATTTTATTGGTGGTCGCGGTCATTTTGATCGTCGCTGTCGTCATCTTATTCAACCAGTTGGTGAATTTACGGCAGATGGTGCGAAATGGGTGGTCCGATATCGATGTCCAATTAAAGCGCCGAACCGATTTAATTCCACAATTGGTTAAAACCGTCAAAGGTTATGCCAAGCACGAAAAGCAATTGTTTTCGGACATTACGAAAAAACGAAGTCAATCGATTGATGCCGGGAACGATATCAAAGCCCGTCAAGCGGCCGAGGGCGCCCTTGCCCGACCGATTTCCCGCCTGCTCGCCGTGGCCGAAGATTACCCGGAACTCAAAGCCAACCAAAACTTTCTGGATTTGCAGAACGAACTCTCCGAAACCGAAGACAAAATCGAAATGGCGCGCCGGTTTTTCAATGGCGCAACACGCGAATTGAATACAAAGGTCGAAAGCTTTCCGGCCAATTTGGTAGCGGGCGCGTTCAATTTTCATACAGTAGATTATTTTGAACTGGAGGGTAGCGACGGCGCCCTACCCGATATTGCCTTTGGAGACAATGCATGATGTTAAGAGCGCTGCTTGTTACGCTGCTGACATGCCTGCTATCTGTTTCTGCGTTCGCTGCAGAAAAAATAACATCGTTTGACGTTTCGATCGACGTTCAGAAAAACGGCGATTTTATCGTCACCGAAACCATCGCCGTTACTGCCGAGGGTCAAAAAATCAGACGGGGTATCTTTCGCGATATCCCTCGTTATTTGCAGGACGGCGTTTACAAAATTCCGCAAAAATTCGATGTGCAATCGGTCACGCGCAATGGCAATAAGGAAAAGTACGAGACATCGAAAGAAAACAATGCTCTGCGTATTCGGATTGGCAATGCTGATCGATTTATCCCGCACGGCCCTCATGTCTACGAAATAAAGTACAAAGCCAAAAATCAAATCCGCCGCGAGGAAACCACTGACGAAGTCTATTGGAATGCTACTGGTACCTATTGGGATTTCCCGATTGAAAAAGCCAAAGTTGAAGTCCGGTTTCCGGAACCAATATCCGGCGCAGATATAAATGCATACACCGGACATCGTGGCGCCAATGGGTCCGATTACATCCATCGTCGGATCGGTGATTCGCATGTATTTACAACCACCCGACCGCTCGCGCGACGTGAAGGCATTACCGTGTCGCTTAAATTTGATAAGGGCGTTATCAATCCGCCGTCCGCGTCGCAAAACCGGTTTATATGGTGGGTGAAAAACGGGGTTATGATGGTCCTGTCCCTAACGCTGTTTGGGATTCTTGGCTATTATTACCGCGCCTGGAATAAAGTCGGTCGCGATCCGGGCAAGCTACCGGTATTTCCACGCTATCAAGCCCCGGAAGGCTATTCACCTGCGGCCGTCAGTCATATTCACTACAAAGGGTTTTCAAAAAACCGGGCATTGGTCGCCTCGCTTGTCGATCTCGGGATTAAAAACATGATTGAAATTGACTCCGCAAAAAAGAAAACAAAATTTTCGATGATCGACGACGGCCCTGCCCCGAAATTGCCACAGGAACAATCCCTGCTTTTACACCGCATGTTTCCCGGGCAAAATAGAACACTCACTCTGGCTGGCAAAACCCATACCCGGTTCAACGGCGCACGTGAAAAGTTTGTGAAAGATGTCGGCAAACGCTATTCCAAAGACTATCAGCGCTGGAATGTAGGATATATGGTCGTCGGCGCCATTATCAGTATCGCGGCTTTAATCGCCGCCGCTATATCGACCTTCGGTCCATGGAAGCCGATCTATTTTTACATTCTGGGTGCTCTGATTATTACTAATATTTTGTTCTTCTTCCTCCTGCCCGCGCCGACAAAAAAAGGCCAGGCCGTATCTGCCGAAATCGAAGGGTTTAAACTGTATCTTGAAAAAGCCGAAAAACTGCAAATGAACGCTGTTAAAGTCGGCAGTGAGGCCCCGCCGCCGATGACCGTCGAACGCTATGAACGTTTTCTGCCCTATGCCATCGCGCTCGGTGTTGAAAAGCCCTGGTCGAAATATTTTCAGTCGGTGCTTCCTACCGAGGCCGAAACCTATGCCCCCCATTGGTCAACCGGCCATTTCAATTCTGGCAATATCAGCCGAGGGCTTGGCTCCGTTGTTAACAATATCAGCTCCGGCGTTACCAGCGCCGCACCACAATCGTCCGGTTCGTCAGGCGGAGGCGGAGGTGGATTCTCTGGCGGAGGCGGAGGCGGTGGCGGCGGGGGTGGTTGGTAACCAAACCTTTGCGTTCGCACTTGCCTTGTGAGAGATACACGTTTCTGATATGCTCCCGCTCAACCAAGAGGAGGGGCGCATGCTAAACTATTTTCTAAAATTTGATAAACTGATCGGAACGCAACTGATCAAGGTTCTGTATTTTGTCGGACTGGCGGGAATTATCCTGTTTGGAGTTCTCGGATTCATTAGTGGATTTTCCCAAGGCATTGGAACCTCTATTGCGGCATTGGTCGGTGCCGTTGTCGGGATCGTATTCTGGCGCTTTTTGTGTGAGATTTACTTGCTGTTTTTCCGTCTCAGCGATGATGTCCGCGACATCAAAAACCATCAATTGGGCATCAAAGCCAACACCAAAGACGTCGACATAGATTTCTAAGAAGCTCCGGTAGCTTATACAGAAAAATGAGAAAACCGGCATCGGTGAAATCTTTGGAAGCGCTCGGGCGGGCACGGTTGTCGAAATCGTTTTTCATGCGCGACATGCTGTATTCGGAGATCGCCAATTTTCATGGCATGCCCAATATCCCTGACAATCCGGATCTCGCCGTAAAAGCAGGGCGCAAACTGTGTGAAGAATTGCTCGAACCGCTGCAAGATCAGTTCGGACGCATCAGTGTGCGCTCGGCCTATCGCAGCCCGAGCGTCAACGGTTTTGGCAATGAAAACAACCTGAGCTGCGGGCGCAATGAAACCAATTAAAGCGATCATATCTGGGACGTGCGCGACAAGGACGGCTATATGGGCGCCACTGCGACCGTGGTCGTAAACAGCTTCATCCCCTATTATGAGCGCACCGGCGACTGGCCGGCGCTCGCCTGGTGGATCCATGACCATTTGCCCTATTCAAGCCTTTATTTCTTCCCCAAGCTCGCCGCCTTCAACATCCAATGGCACGAAAACCCGGTGCGCCGGATCGACAGCTATGTGAAACCAAGAGGGTGCCTGACCAAGCCGGGCATGGACAATCATGCGGGGGATCATGGGGAGTTTTATCGGGGGATGTTGGGTGAATTGTGGGTAGTTTGACGCGACTCTGAAATTCCGTCATAAAAATTGGCAAACACGCAGGGGAAACATGTGAGCGCATCTACAGACAAAACAGCCATTCTAGCCATAGACCAAGGCACGACGAGTACGAGGACTTTGGTGTTTTCACCGGACGGAACGATCTTGTTTACGGCGCAGCAGGAGTTTACCCAGATTTATCCAGCGGATGGCTGGGTCGAGCATGACCCGGACGAGATTTGGGAGACGACGCTCTCGACCCTGAAAGACGCCTATGCCCATGCGAAAGCAGACGGCTTGTCCATTGCCGGGATCGGCATTACAAATCAACGCGAGACTACATTGGTCTGGGACCGGGCGACCGGAAAATGCATTTACAACGCGATTGTCTGGCAGGACCGGCGCACGGCTGAGATTTGCCGCACCTTAAAAACCAAAATTGATGAGGCGGATGTGGCCGCCAAAACCGGGTTGTTGTTGGACCCGTATTTCAGCGCCACCAAAGCCGCCTGGATCCTCGATCATGTGGACGGAGCCCGCGCTTTGGCGGCGGGGGGCAATCTCGCCTTTGGTACGGTCGACAGCTATTTGATCTACCGCCTGACCGGCGGCGCGTCGCACGTGACCGACGCCACCAATGCCAGCCGCACCAATCTGTTTAATATCCATTCGCAGGATTGGGACGCAGAGCTCTGTACTCTGTTTGATGTGCCAAAAGCCGTCCTGCCCAAGGTCCTGGATTGTGCAGCGCATTTCGGCGACACCGTCCCCAACCTGCTCGGTGAAAGCCTGCCGATCCTTGGCGTAGCCGGAGATCAGCAAGCGGCGACCATCGGCCAATGTTGTTTTGAAAAGGGAATGATCAAGAGCACCTACGGCACCGGGTGTTTCGTTATTCTCAATACCGGCGAGGACTGCATCACATCCGAGAACCGGTTGCTCTCCACCGTGGCTTACCGCATTGGTGGTAAAACCACCTATGCGCTGGAAGGTTCAATCTTTGTTGCGGGTGCGGCCATTCAATGGCTGCGCGATGAGCTTAAAATCATCAAGAACGCCACCGAGACCGAAGGCATGGCCAAAAGCCTGGGCTCCAATAACGGGCTGTATCTGGTGCCGGCCTTTACCGGGCTCGGCGCCCCCTATTGGGACCCGGATGCGCGCGGCGCTATCTTTGGGATCACCCGCGCCACCGGACGGGCGGATTTCGTGCGCGCGGCGCTCGAGAGCGTGTGCTACCAGACCCATGATCTATTCGCGGCCATGGCCGAGGATGGGGTGAAGCCGACCGAGCTTCGGGTCGATGGCGGCATGGTGCATAATGACTGGCTGGTGCAATTCCTGTCGGACATTCTCGACCTCCCCGTCGACCGGCCGAAAGTGCTGGAAACCACGGCATTGGGCGCGGCTTATCTGGTCGGCCTGCAAGCGGGCCTATATGATACTCTCGAAGACCTTGCCGCTCAGTGGCAGCAGCAATCGCATTTTGATCCGAAGATGGGCAAGGCTGAACGTGATCCCTTGCTTGCCGACTGGAAAACCGCCGTGTCGAAAGTCCTGACGCAGGCTTAAGCGCGACGGCGTCCTGCAAACAAGATCAGCATCCCGACAATCCAGGACACCCATTTCTCAAACATATCCGCGCTGACACTGGACTGGTTGGCGCTATAGACCGCAATCGCGAACCCAGCGACGATCGCCGTGAGCACAAACCCGCCTTTAACGTGCCAACCAAGACAGCGGGTCAGGATGGTTGGTCCAAAGGCGGCCCCCAGCGCCACCCAGGAAAACAGCACGCGGCTGAAAATATCCTTGGGCAAATATAAGGTCAGGAGAACGGCCAGAACCGCAACACCAACCATGGCAATCCGCCCGAACAGAAGCGCCTTTTTCGGGCTGTTATATTCGAGCCCCATATCATGGGATACCGCCGAGGCCGCAGCGAGCAAAAGGCTATCGACCGTCGACATGACAGCAGACAACACAGCAGCAATCACAACACCGGCCAAGACCGCCGGCAGGAACGCTTCCGCCGCTTCGAAGAACAAATGCTCCCCGTCGACATCCAGCGCAAGTGATTTGGCAGTGAGCGCGAGCAAGGTCAGGCCCGTATAAATAATCATGCCCCAGCCTATGGTGATGGCTGCGCCTTGGCGGCGGGTCTTGGCATCCTTTGTAGCCATGATCCGATTAAGCAGTTGCGGCTGTCCGAGCGCGCCGAGGCCCGTGCCCAGGAGGCCAAGGGCAACGCCCGTCCCGACCATACCGGTCACTCCGCCCGTCAAACTGAAATACGCAGGCGCCTGATCCGCCTGCAGGGCGGACATGATATTGCCGAACCCGCCCGCATTGACGACCGCCATGACCGGTACAAGCACGCACGCGAGTAGCATGACCGCAGCCTGCAAAGCATCCGTGATGCTCGCGGCCCAAAACCCGCCAAGCAAGCAATAAATCACGATAATGGTCGCGCCGAGCAAAATCGCTTCAGTGCTGTTAATCCCGAATACGGACGTGAGCGCATTGCCGGCCGCCTGGAACTGGGAGGAGATATAGAACACAAAGCAAAACAGGATCATCAGCGCACAAACAATGCCGATAATCCGGCGCCATTTTTCACCGACATCGCCGGTGATGAAGTCAACGATCGTCAGATGCCCGCGCTCTTCTGTCTCCGCGTTAAGGCGCGGCCCCATGACCAGCCAGGTCAGCACATAGCCGCTAAAGATTCCGGGAATGAGCCACAGCGCCACCAATCCCTTTGAAAACACGAGACCGGTATACCCCAACAACACCCAGGCGGAACTCGTCGAGGCCGCATACGACAAGCCAGCCGTCCATGCGCCCAGGCCCTGGCCCTCGCCCTTGCCGGCAATAAAGAAATCAGCTTCGGATTTAACCCGTTTTGACGCCCAGAACCCGATGCCGAGCAAGAGCAATTTGTACCCGATCAGGGTCAGCAATACGACCGTATTTGACGACATCACTCCCCCGATGTTTTCGTCCAAATGAAAAAGCCCGGCTTGTAGCCGGGCTCTCGTTGATTATCCTGCTTTGACGCTTTCAACCCATTGATCGACACGGCGCTCTAATACGGACAACGGCATTGCGCCACCGCCGAGAATAACGTCATGGAAACCCCGGATATCGAAATTGTCTCCGAGTTCAGCTTCCGCGTCGCGTCGTAATTCCTGAATTTTCAGCATCCCAATTTTATAGCTCGTGGCTTGCCCCGGAATGACCAGATAGCGGCGCACCTCCGAGCGGGCCTGCGCATCGGTAATCGCGGAGTTTTGCTGGAAATACTCAACCGCTTGATCTTCGGTCCAGCCTTTAGAATGCAGGCCTGTGTCAACGACGAGGCGAATAGCGCGCCAGATCTCTGAGCCCAAACGTCCGAACTCGGAATACGGATCATCATAGGTCCCGTCCATTTCGGTGGCCAACCATTCAGAATAAAGTCCCCATCCTTCAGAGTAGGCCGTAAATCCAGCCTGGGTTCTAAAAGTCGGCACGCTTTCAAGTTCTTGCTGGATCGAGATTTGCATATGATGCCCCGGCAGACCTTCATGGTAGGCGATCACTTCCAGTTCACGCTTCGGCATAGCTTTCATGTCTGACAAATGCGCGTAATACACACCGGGGCGAGACCCGTCCGGCGTGCCGCCGCGGTAATGTTGTGCGGCACCGTTTTGTTCACGGAATGCTTCCACGCGTTTTACTTCCAGATCGGCTTTCGGGAGAATACCAAAAAATTTCGGCAGCTCGCTTTTCAGGTTGTCTATCGCCGCTGTGGCTTCATCAATATAGGCTTGGCGGCCTTCATCGGTATTGGGGAAATAATAGAGCTCATTGTCTTTATTGTCGCGCAGTTCCGCAAAGAACTCGACCAATTCACCTTCAAATCCAACCTGATCTTTGATCGCAATCATTTCTGAGCGCAAACGCGCCACTTCTTCCAATCCGATCTTGTGAATTTCATCCGCCGTCAGGTCCGTCGTCGTCTGATTGGCCAAGCGTTCATTGTAATAGGCTTCACCATTCGGCAATGCCCCCACACCTTTTGCAACTTCATCGGCATTGACGATGTCTTCTTTTTGCCAGGCGATCAGCCGCTCATAGGCCGGCTTCCAATCATTGATAAGGGCCGTTTTTGCAGCGGCGGTCAATGCATCCGCTTTTTCCTGATCGATTTTTTCGGCGTCCAATAGGGTTTTGATTTTAGACTGTGCATCCGCCCAGATCGCACTGTCTTCGCCATCATCAAACGGTGCACCTGTGATGATTTTACCAGCAGAATCGATCACACTTTCAAACGCAAACTTCGGAGGACGTACACCCGTCGCTGCATTTTCCTTGGACCGTTCCAACAACTGATCGAGGGCGCGGGCAAAACCGCTGATCCGTGACACATAGGCGTCCATACCTGCTGCATCCTCAACCGGATGAACCGCGATCAAAAGCTGCGGGCCGAAGGTATGAACTGCGCGCATCTGGTCAAACACATAGCCGTTTGTACGAAATTTGAGCGCAGCTTCAGCGCTGTCCAATTGCTGCACCCAGATGTCCCAGGACACCTTGCCGTCGTCCGATAATTTATCGTAATCAAACTTCTTCTTCATTTCCGCGACGCTGGCGCGCTTCCACGCCATTTGCTCGTCTTCTGCCGCAATCGATAAATCATCGATTTTATCCAGATTGGTTTTACGGCCTAAAAATGTTTGCTGGATCGGGCTGAATGCCAGCTCGGTTTCAAACTGCTCTTCGAACCAGGCGTTGAGCTGCTTGGTTTCTTCGGCGATGTCCGCTTCGGTGTAACTTGTTTCGACGGGTGCCGGTTCTGTTGTGGATTTCGTGCCCGGATTGCAAGCGACCAGAGCCGTGGTGGCCAATAGGCCGATGAGAAAGGTATTGAGTGATTTTGTCATGTTGGGGTTCTCTTGAGATTATCTGTTTATCGATAAGGAACCTCTCTCATATGCCCGTTTGAGTCAACGCCACGTGAAAACTTTATTTCACCATAAAATGATTTTAATTTTACCACATTCGAATCATAGGCTTTTGTGTATGGTTTACTCGGGGGTGATTTATGAAATTAAATAAACTGGTTTTGGTCCTAGGTCTTTTGCTTCTTGCCGGGCTGGCGCTCGCTTATTACCTGTTTAGTCAAAATGACAAAGACGCCGCCGTTATTACGCCCCCGCTTCCCGTTCAAACCGTGGAGACATTCGAACCGGAAATCGTACCGGGTCCCGGGCTCGAAGCCGGGCAAAAAGATGTCAAAATAACACGTGTCGTACCTACAGGCGAAGATGTATCCGGCACACGACAAATCGTCTTTCAGTTTAACCGTGCGATTGTGCCCATTGGACGTATGGAACGCAGCGATGCTGAAATTCCCATTAAAATCGTGCCGGATCTTGCTTGCCAATGGCGATGGATCAATACCAGCGCCCTGGCCTGCCAACTGGATGAAGCCAATGAGTTGCAACAGGCAACCGAATACGTGTTGGCGGTCGATCCCGGCATTATCGCTGAGGACGGTGCCACATTGTCCGAGACTTTTGTGCACCGGTTCATCACCCAGCGACCGCAAGTTCGCTATGCCTGGTTTGACAATTGGCAGGGCCCCGGCTCCCCGATCATCCGGGTGACCTTCAACCAATCGGTCAGCAAATCCTCCGTCGAACGGCTCTTGAAGTTCAGGATTAAATCCCGCACAGGCAGTGAACAGCCTGAATGGATAATGAGCGATGTCGAAATCGACCCAGACGATCGTCAATCGCCACGATTTATCTATGCCCCCGGCGAAAGCTATGTGCTGGACTTTGGACCGGGGTCGGAAACAACCCGAAAAAGCGATGATGACCCGCGCAAAGTCGGCGGTGAAGAAGCCCGGCGTATCTGGCTGGTTTCACCGAAAAGCGAACTGCCTCTGGACTCCAATATTGACCTTTGGATCGAGCCCGGACTGGTTTCAGCACGGGGCGCACAAACCGGTGTTGAAGATCGGTCCGTTGTCAATTTTGATACTTTCGCGGACTTCAAATTTCTAGGCGTAGCCTGCACGACCAATGCCAACCAAACCATCCTGATTACGCCTGAAAACAACGAAACTGTTGGCAGGTGCAATCCAATGCAACCGGTTCGCCTGTCCTTCTCAACCCCAGTACAGAAATCACAAATCAAGTCAAATGTCGTGTTTGATCCGGACCTCGCCGGGGACCGCACTGATTATGATCCATGGGAAAACCAGCGGGATTTTGACAAGCTCCGCCGCCCTCATCAAAAAGACCAGCCCTATCAAATCTGGTTGCCGGAACTGTTGCAGGCTTTTGAAGAATATGCGCTGAAAACCACGAAACCGACGCGCAGCCTTAAAGATAAGATCCTCCGCAAACCCGAACAGATGACGGCGCTTGAGGACGCGTTTGGCCGGATTCTGGACGCGCCGATTGACCTGACATTTTACACCGATCACCGCCCGCCAAATTTTGAACTGGTCCACAAAACCGGCGTGCTGGAAGACAATGTCGATTCGGACGTGCCACTCTATGTCACCAATCTGGATGAGGTTCGTTTCGGATATCGAAAACTGACAAAAGATGGTGCGACCGGCAACCAGACTATCAGCGTCCTGGCAGACGATAAGGTCGAAGACGTACAGTTCGGCATTCCCATGCGCGTCCGCGACATGCTGGACGGCGCTAATGGGGCGGTTTACGGGCAAATTGCGACCGATCCCCATATTGAAAAATACTGGAGCGAACGTGTATTGTTTGCTGTGGTGTCCCCGTACCAAATCCACACAAAAATCGGCCACTACAATACATTGGTCTGGGTGACTGACCTGGCAACAGGGGAACCGGTCGAAGGCGCGCAAGTCAAAATTTATACGGACAAGATCAGCGCCCTATCCGCCGACCCTAAAATCACACAAACTGCGGTCACAGACGCATCGGGTCTGGCGCGCCTAAAAGGCACCAAAGAGCTTGATCCCAAACTTGATCTGGCAAGCTGGTGCGATAGCCGCAACCAGGACAATTGCGACCGGTTGTTTATTCGGGTCGATAAAGGTGACAAAATGGCCTTGATGCCCCTGGAGCGCCGGTTCGAGATCAATACCTACCGCGTGTCCAACGCCTCGATCTGGGAGAATACGCAACGCGAATATGGCCATATCCATAGCTGGGGTACGACAGCGCAAGGCGTCTACCGCGCCGGCAGTACAATCCAGTATAAATTTTATGTCCGCGATCAGGACAATGAGACCTATATCCCGGCACCGCGCAGATCCTATAAATTGGAAATCGTTGACCCGACAGGGAAGACCGCTAAGGAAGTCAAAGACATCGTTCTGTCCAACTTCGGCAGTTATTATGGTGAATTTAAGGTGCCGGAAAACGCCCCGGTTGGCTGGTACCAGTTTCGCCTGAGCGCCTCTTTCACTAAGGACCATTCCTGGCAGCCCATGCGGGTTCTAGTCAGTGATTTCACCCCTTCGCCGTTCAAGGTTTCAAACGATTTGAACGGCGATGTATTCCACCCCGGAGATGAGGTGGAAATATCCAGCCAAGCCAGCCTGCATTCCGGCGGTGCTTATACCGATGCGGAACTGAGAGTCACCGCCAATTTGCAACAATCATATTTTAGTTCCGATCATCCGGTCGCCACAGGTTTCACATTTGACAGCTATAATGGAAGTCGCAGCAATCGGGTGTTTCAAAAAATCGATGCGATCGATGATCAAGGAAAAGCCACACACAAATTCAAGCTTGAAAAGCAAAACATTGTCTTTGGGAGGCTGAACGTTGAAAGTGCGGTGCGCGATGATCGCGGTAAATTTATTGCATCTTCTTCCAGCGCTGATTTCCTGGCTGTCGACCGACTTGTGGGGTTGAAGCAAACCAAATGGGTCTACGAACAAGACGAATTATCCCGTCTCCAATATATCGTGGTCGATCCTAGCGGTTCGCCGGTCGCCGGTACGAAAGTGGACATTAAAATTGAACGCCAGGAGACCAAGTCATCCAAGGTCAAAGGTGCCGGCAACGCTTATATCACCGAATATGTCAATGAATGGGTGGACGCGGGCAATTGTTCTGGGGCGTCTAAGCCCGAAATTTCCAACTGCGAGTTTACACCGGAGAAGCCCGGAAGCTACCGGATGGTGGCGACGATCAAAGATACAAAAGGCACCGCGCACACGACGTCATCCTGGGCCTGGGTTGTCGGCAAGGGTCAAGTGGTTTGGGAACAACCCAATGACAATTCGTTGCAAATTATCCCGGAAGCAACGGAATATGCCATTGGCGATACGGCCCGCTATCTGGTCAAAAACCCCTACCCCGGCGCCCAAGCGCTGGTCACGGTCGAACGATATGGCGCCCTGAAATCCTGGGTGCAGATACTGGATGGCAGCACGCCGGTGATTGAGTTTGACATTGAGAAAGACTTCATGCCCGGATTTTATTTCTCGGTCACTGTCGTCTCGCCGCGCGTGGCAGCCCCATTGCCAAAACAAGGCGAGGTCGATCTAGGTAAGCCCACGTTTAAAACCGGGTATGTCGAAGTTCCTGTCAACGACCCGTATAAGCAAATGCTCGTCACGGCAAAAGCCGATCAGGATGTATATCGGCCACGCGATACGGTCAAGATTAGTCTCCACGCCGAACCGAAAACCAAAGACAAAACGGAAAGCATAGAACTGGCCGTCGTTGTGCTTGATGAGGCGGTTCTGGATCTTGTGCAAGGCGGCGCCAATTATTTTGACCCTTATAAAGGTTTTTATAAATTGGACGGCCTCGACCTTCGTAATTTCAGCCTGCTGACGCGCCTGATCGGTCGCCAAAGATTTGAAAAGAAAGGTGCGAATGCGGGCGGTGATGGTGGAGCTGATATCAGTATGCGGTCCTTGTTTAAATATGTCAGCTATTGGAACCCGTCCATCATTCCCAACGCCGATGGCGACGCGGAAATCAGTTTTGAAATCCCCGACAATTTGACGGGTTGGCGGGTCCTGGCCTTTGCAGTCACGCCCAGTGACCGTATGGGATTGGGTCAAGGCAAATTTAAGGTCAACCGCCCGACCGAGGTCAGACCGGTCATGCCCAATCAGGTAACCGAGGGTGACACATTCAAGGCCGGATTTAGCGTCATGAACCGCACTGATCAGCCGCGCAAAATAAATGTGGAAGTGCTTGCATCCGGGACATTGAAAGCGGGACAAGCTTGCCGGGCCGCCAATGACAATACCAAAGACACCGTATGTTCTTATTCGAAAATCGTGGACTTACCGCCCTATAAACGCGAAACTGTCTACATGCCCATGGCGGCGGGTTTGGTACCGCAAAGCCGGGCCATACGCGCCGGTCATATCCAGTTCGAAGTTCGAGCCAATGATGCGGTCGACGGCGACGGTATGGAACACACCTTAACCGTCAACAAGCGGCGTTCATTGGATACAGCCGCCAATTACGGTTCAACGACAGAAAGTCTCGCCACGGAATCGCTTTTGTTCCCGGACCGGATTCATCCGGATGTGGGCGATGTATCGGTTGTCCTTTCGCCGTCTGTGATCGGAAATATCGACGGCGCTTTCCGCTATATGCGCGATTATGACTATGCCGGCTGGGAGGCAAAATTATCGCAAGCCGTGATGGCGTCGCATTACCAAAATCTCGAAGACTATATGCCGGAGGATTTAACCTGGGCGGCCAGTGAAAAGCTTCCCCAACAAGCCCTGGACCAGGCTGCCAATTACCAAGCGCCCAATGGCGGCATGGTCTATTTCATTGCGCAGGACAAATATGTCAGTCCGTATTTAAGTGCGTATACGGCCCTGTCGTTCAATTGGCTGCGCGATAGCGGCAATAACGTGCCTGCACCAGTTGAAGCCAAATTGCATGCTTATCTGGACCGCCTGCTGCGCAAGGATCTGGTTCCCACTTTTTATTCCCGCGGCATGTCCTCGTCCGTTCGGGCTGTGGCTTTGGCCGCCTTGGCTGAACACGATAAAATCAAACTCAGCGACCTGCAGCGTTACCGTGATGATGTTCAATATATGGATTTATTCGGCCAGGCTCACTATTTGCAAGCCGCTTTGAAAATCGACGGCGCGGGAGAAATTGTAACGGAAGTTTCAAGTCGTATCCTGGCAAGCTCCGTGCAGTCAGGCGGGAAGTTCTCCTTTAATGAGACCCTGGATGACAGCTATTCCCGGATATTGGCGACGCCGCTGCGTGCCAATTGCGCTATCTTGTCATCCTTTACTGAACAATCAGGAATGCCGGGCGACGTCGCAATGGTTGGCGACATCCCGTTCAAACTGGTGCGTACTATCACACAATCCAGAGGCAAACGGGATCATTGGGAAAATACACAGGAAAATGTCTTTTGCATGAACGGTCTGGTTGATTATGCGCGCAAGTATGAAAACCAGGCACCTAATTTGCAGGTTCGTGTAGCGATCGACGACAGCGAAATCGGAAGGACGTCATTTGCAGCTCTGACGGATGAAGCCGTCACCATCAGCCGGGAGATCACCCCTTCTGTGGTCGGTCAAAAACAAACGGTTCAGGTTGAACGGTTTGGCACTGGCCGCCTCTATCATGCTACACGCATGAGCTATGCGCCGCTGGATGACAGCGCCGAACGCGCCAATGCTGGCATTGATATCCGCAAGGAATACCATGTCGAACGCAATGACAAATGGGAATTGCTCAAAAACCCTGCTGAGATCAAGCGTGGTGAATTGGTGCGCGTTGATATTTTCGTCTCCTTGCCGACGGCGCGCAACTTCGTTGTCGTAGATGATCCGATCCCGGGTGGATTGGAACCCATCAATCGCGATCTCGCGACCAGCTCATCAGTTGATGCGGATAAAGGTGAGTTTAAAGCCTCCGGCGGATCCTGGTGGTTCCAGTTCGATGACTGGGCTCACTACAGTGTTTCACGGTGGAGTTTCTATCACAAGGAATTGCGTCATGACGCAGCGCGGTTTTATTCCGACTATCTCCCGGCCGGCAATTATATCCTGTCTTATACAGCGCAAGCGATTGCTGAAGGTGAATTTACCAAAATGCCGGTCCACAGTGAGGAAATGTACGATCCGGATATTTACGGAAAAGGCTTGCCCGGGATTTTGAAAGTGAGTGCAGACACAACAGAATAATGATCCGAAGTATTGTCATAAAACTTGCCCTTTCCGGCGTCATCTGTGCAGCCGCCTTTTGCATATTTCTGGGCATATATACGGTTAAAAATATCCAGGCCGCGCCCGATTCCTTTAACAAGGTTTTACGCTCGAGCCAATTTGTACAGGTTCTGGATCGTGCTGGAGATCCGCTAAACGTCACCTACCAGAACAAATGGAATGTTCATGATATCAGATCCTTATATGAAATACCGGACTTTCTGAAACACGCCATCGTCATTTCCGAAGACAAGCGCTTCTACGCTCACAATGGCCCGGACTGGCTGGCCCGTCTGGCAGCCTTAAAGTCAAATGTGTTGGCGCTGAGGTCCGTGCGCGGCGCCAGCACAATTACCGAGCAATGCGTGCGCATGTTACGCCCCAGACGACGAACGATTGGTGCGCGATGGATAGAGGGATTTGAAGCAGGTCGCCTCGAGCAAAATTTTTCTAAGAATGAAATCCTTGAATTTTATCTCAATCAGGTTCCTTACACCGCTAATCGTCGCGGCATTGCCCAGGCCGCGCACTATTATTTTGACCGGGATCTGGACACATTAAGCCAGAAAGAAATGTTGGCCCTCATCGTCTTGGTGCGAGCACCAAGCCGCATGGATTTATGGAAAGACACGAAGAAAGTCGAAGGCGGTATCGAAAGATTAGCCAGCAATCTGGTTCGCCACGATGTTCTGACGGAAAAGCAAAAGGCCTCTCTCTTGGCAGAACCTCTGGATTTGCGATCCCCGCGTCTATCCGTGGCAGCAAGTGAATTTGTCGGCCATGTCAAATCCCATCAGCAAGCCCCAAATGCGGGATGGCCAAAAATCAAAACGACGCTCAATGCGAATTTGCAAAACCGCGTACAGACCCTGCTCGATGAACGTCTCGCGCATTTAAGAAACAAGAATGTGCACAATGGGGCAGTCCTGGCTATCGATCACACAAACGGCGAAATTCTGGCCTGGGTGGTCGCGGGAAAGAATAGCACGGATACGCCGGGCAAATATTTCGACGCAGTGACAACTCCAAGACAACCGGGCTCAGCCTTAAAACCATTTCTCTATGCGTTGGCACTGGAGAAAGGATGGACGGCAGCGACAATCATAGAAGACGCGCCCTTGGTGGAATCTGTCGGACACGGACTGCATGCCTATAAAAACTACAGCCGCACATTTTACGGCGATGTCACCTTGCGGCAGGCGCTTGGAAATTCTTTAAATATTCCAGCTTTGAAAGCCCTGCAATTTGTCGGGGCGGAAGCCTATCTGGATCGATTGCATAAATTTGGGTTTAGAGGCCTGTCCAATCATCCCATCTTTTACGGCGACGGGATTGCACTCGGAAACGGCGACGTCACACTTCTAGAATTGGTCGAAGCCTATGCTGCGATCGCTAATGGTGGCGTGCACCAACCCTTAACACCGTTTTTGGAAGCCGACGGCAATGCCGACGCGACCAGAGTGATGGCCCCGGAACTGGCTTCTTTGCTCGGGCTAATCCTGTCAGACCCGAAAGCCCGGGAATTGGAATTTGGCGCCTATAGCGTTTTAAATTTCCCCGTGCAGACCGCAGTTAAAACTGGCACGTCGAGTGATTACCGCGATAGCTGGGCCGTCGGGTTTAATTACCGGTATACTGTCGGCGTATGGATGGGCAATCTTGATCAACAACCAACTGATGGTCTGACCGGTTCGGTGGGACCAGCCCTGTTGCTGAGAAGTGTCTTCTCGGAGCTGAATAAACACCAGGAAACCCGCCCTCTGCCCGTTCATGCAAAATTGGTGAAACGGGATATCTGCAAAGGATCGGAACAAGCCAACCCAGAAACGTGTGCAAAATATTCAGAATGGTTCGTGAACGGTTCCATAGGCCAAGCGGACAGCGTCGCGTACAACACGTCCATACCGATCCGGCTGCGACTTCCGGTTAATGGACTGCATGTGGCTTACGACCCACGTGTGCCGGCTGATTCCCAGGCTATGGAATTCCATATCCAGGGGATTTCAGAAAATGATCACGTGATCTGGGAAATCAATGGTGAAAAAGTAAAAGCAAAAGGCAGTAAATATGTCTGGCCGGTCAAGCGCGGCGAACATGCGGTTGAAGCGACAGTTTTTAACAACGATCAACAGATCGCATATATTGAAGAAACGGTCTTTCTCGTCAAATAGGAACCAATTCCCCTCGGACCGAAAAATTGTCCGATATAAAATAAAGACATTTTTTCTCATACACACTAAGACAAAGTATGAGTGTAAAGTCTTTCATCGTTCCAAAGCTCGCGCAGCGTATGTTGTCAAAAAAACGCCTGGACAAACAACGGGCGCAGTTTGAACGGACTCGCATGAAGGCCGGGGCTGATCATCTCGTGGAATTTTTTCACGATCCCACAGATCCGTATTCACAACTACTTGAAAAAGTTTTGCCGGATTTTCAAAATAAATACGATGTTAATCTCGCAATCCATTTGGTGAGTCCTCCCGATGACGGTGCCGCCCCGGAACGTGAAAAACTCAAAGACTACGCCAAAATGGATGCCATGCGCTTGGCCAAGAAGGCCCGTATAGATTTTCAAATCCAAGACAATGCACCTGCGGAAAATACATCCGTCGCCGACGCGCGGCGGGAAGAATTAGGCCACTATCTTGGTGGCATGCTTTATTATGGCGGCGAATGGTATTGGGGCCTGGATCGGTTGCACTATCTGGAAATCCGGCTCGCCGACCTTGGATTAGAACGTACGGGCGCCGCTGACACAGCAATATATACGCCGCCAATTGTTCCCACGGGTCGGGGCAATACGGGCGCCGAACTGCATTGGTATCTGTCATTTCGCTCCCCCTACACGGCCATTGTACCGGACCGCGTTAAGAAACTGGCTGATGCGTATAGCGCAGATTTAAGGCTCCGATTTGTGCTTCCTATGGTCATGCGCGGGCTGCCAGTACCGCCGGCCAAGAAAAAGTATATTCCCCTCGATACGGCACGGGAAGCCCGGCGTTTGGGGGTTCCTTTTGGGAAAGTTCTGGATCCCGTCGGCAAGCCCGTAGAACTCGGATATTCTTTAATTCCGTGGGCCCGAGCCCAAGGCCGTGATTACGAATATGTTCAAAACTGGCTGAAAGCTGTCTGGTCGGAAGGGATAGACGCTGGACGCCCCAAAGGTCTTCGAAAAATTGTCGAGCGTGCCGGGCTTGTCTGGAACGAAGCTAAAGATGTATTAGGCAATAATGATTGGCGCGCGGAAGCCGAGGCCAACCAAAAAGAAATGATGGAGCATGGAATCTGGGGCGTGCCCAGTTTTCGAGTTGGTGATACCGTTACCTGGGGACAGGACCGGCTCTGGGTTGTGGAACACGCCTTGCAAAAATTGGAGAGTAAATCGTGAAAAAATTTCTAACTGTTGGCATAGCGCTAATTGCAGTTTTATTTGTTGGTCTCCAAATCGCCAAACCGAAACTGGTTGAAAAAGGTTTTGCCAAAATGGTGTCGCAAAATCTGGGCGTCGACAGAACTGTAAATCTCGAAGACGGGTTGCACGTCTATATATGCGGTGCGGGTTCGCCTCTGCCCGACCCTAAAAGAAGCGGTCCCTGTATCGGCGTCTTGGCAGGCAATCAGGCTTTTGTTTTTGACGCGGGATCCGGCGGGTCCCGCAATCTCGGTCCAATGGGATTTCCAACCGGTCGAACCGAACAGATATTCCTGACCCATCTTCATTCCGATCATTTAGACGGACTCGGCGAAATGCTATTGGGGACATGGATAAACGGCAATCGGTCAACACCTACACCCGTTTCCGGACCGGTCGGAACGACAAAAGTAGTGGATGGTTTTAATGCGGCCTACCGGATCGATAGTACATATCGCACGGCGCACCACGGCACTGACATTGCCAATCCATCCGGATTTGGGGCGACCGCAAATGAAATTGACTTCACCGCTGATAGTCAGCTTGTGTTGATCGACGGAGATATCAAAATCACCGCCTTTAAAGTCAATCACGAACCGGTTTCCCCCGCCTTTGGCTACCGCATTGATTACAAAGACCGGTCCATCGCCATTTCCGGCGACACCGCCTATGACCCAAATGTCGCAGAGGCTTCAAAAGGTGTCGATGTACTTTTTCATGAAGCGTTGAACATGGACATGGTCAAAACCATGCAGGCCGGCGCCGAAAACAATGGCGCCAAGCGAATGGCCAAGATCATGTATGATATCCGAGACTATCATACATCACCCGTTGACGCGGCGAAAACCGCTGAAGCCGCCGGGGCGAAAGCGCTGGTCTTGTATCATATTGTGCCAATGCTTCCGAATGATGCGTTAATTCCGATGTTTGTTAAAGGTGCAGCGGATGAATTCGCCAGTAAAATAACGGTCAGTGAGGACGGGACCATCGTCCGATTACCGGCTGGTAGCGACAGTATACTCTACGATAACGGACTTTAGATCATCAAGCGCTCTTCTTCCCGGTTCCCCACAGTGTACGGCTCAATTTGGCGCAAAGTGTTGCTTGATCGAAGCTTGAGTCTTTTCTCCGATGCCTGGAATTTCTGCCAGTTTGCCGGAACAGGCGGCTTGATAAATTCTGCCCGGTGAGAACACATCGATATTTTTGACGATCGCTTTGACGCGTTTTGCCCCCAATCCGGGAATGCGCGCCAGTTCAACAAGATGCACGGGCATGGAATGCTCGAGTTCCTCAAGCTCTGCCATCTCACCGGTTCGGATTATTTCGACGATATTGCGGGCGATTTCAGTTCCAATATTGGGTAAACGGGTTAAATCCCCATCGTTGCCGACAATTTCCGCAGCCTGCTTCGGGAGATTGGTGACAGTCGCCGCCGCTGCCCGATAAGCCTGTACGCGAAACGGGTCGGCTCCATCGATCTCCAATAACTCCGCGAAATCGTATAAGACCGCAACAATGTCATCGTTAGATATATATCCATTCATGCGGATTTCTCGCCATGAGACTAGCAGTACAGAAAGCCCGGAGGAAATACGATCCACGTAAAGTAAACTCAACGCGCTCACGCCAATCCGATCCGGGCCCCGTCGCAACCATTCACCGTATTCCTATCGACTCTTGTCTCGAATTAATCAGCTTGGATTAGCTGGGATGTTGTGCCTATAAGTCTACTCCTTGTTACAACATGATCTGGATATCTGATTCTTCGTTATAAATTTTGATCACGGTCAAATTTCCAGCTTGCTCCCTACATGTATAGGCGACCAGAATTATCGTTTGTCGCGAGCCTCATAAGTTCGGGAAGCCACTTAAGAAATACTACAGACTTGACGATCGATGGTTCAGGTCTTTCCGATGCGTCGAAAATTGCGATTGAGCTGCTGATACTGTGCGAAATGCTCCAAAACTGAAATCCTGAGATCTGATTCTGTGCAAAATTGATAGTCGTCAATTCAGCAAATAGGCCTGAAGGTAACTTTTCGGAAAGAAAGGTTGCCGCGATGGGACTTGTAGACCGAAAAATTGCCATGGTTACCGGATCCGGTGCCGGTATCGGGCGGCAAACGGCATTGAAGTTTGCGGCTGAAGGCGCGAAAGTTGTTGTTTCGGATGTAAATAGGAAAGACGGGGAAGAAACCGCATCACAAATCCGGAAATCGCGTGGTGACGCTATTTTCATCCGCGCCGACGTTTCGAAAAAAGCAGACGTTGAAAACCTTATTGCCAAAACGATCGCGACATATGGCCGATTGGACTGCGCCGTAAACAATGCCGGCATATTGGGAAGTATGGCTAATCTGGTAGAGCAGGACGATGATAATTTTGACCGTATTGTCGACGTCAATATCAAGGGCGTATTCTACTGTATGCGCGCGGAAATCGATGCCATGCTGAAAACCAACGGCGGTGCGATTGTCAATCTGGCCTCCATTGCCGGTCTTATCGGTTTTCCGGGATTGGCAGCTTATGTTGCTTCAAAGCATGCGGTGAACGGCCTGACCAAGAACGGCGCTCTTGAATACGCCAAGGACGGGATCCGCGTAAACTCGATTTGCCCCGGCGGGATCAATACCGACATGCTGGACTCGGTTGCTGATCAAGCTACTGATGGCGCCCAAAATTCGCGGCAAATGATGGATCCACTCCATCCTATGGGCCGGATAGGTGAACCCGAAGAAACCGCTGCAGCTATTGTCTGGCTTTGTTCACCCGAGGCCTCATTCGTCACAGGAGTCCACTTGCCCGTAGACGGCGGCTATGTGGCGGCCTGAAAATCAACGATTGGACGGTTGAACGTGAAATGGTCGTGGAAGCTGTTGAGGGTTGCCGGGATAGATATTTATATCCATGCAACTTTTTTGATTTTCCTGGTGTGGATCGGCATTGTCTTCTGGAATATCGGACAAAGCTGGCAGGCGGTGATTTCGGGCATCAGCTTCGTCATAACGCTTTTTGCCTGCGTGGTTTTGCATGAATTTGGTCATGCGCTGACCGCTCGGCGGTTTGGCTATAAAACACGCCATATTACCTTATTGCCCATCGGCGGCGTGGCCACATTTGAGACACTTCCCGAAGACCCAAAACAAGAAATCATCGTCGCGCTCGCAGGCCCCGCCGTCAATGTTGTCATCGCATTTGGGCTATGGATATGGATCATGCTCAACGATATTCCGGTCAATATAGAGCAGCTAAAATTGGAAAACGGTTTTTCGATTGCAGCACTGATGATGGTCAATATTTCGCTTGTAATTTTCAATTTGCTGCCGGCATTCCCCATGGATGGTGGACGAGTATTCAGAGCTTTATTGTCGTTTCGAATGCCGAGGGATAAAGCAACAGAAATCGCGGCTAGGGCCGGACAGACCTTGGCGCTGTTCTTTGGCTTGCTAGGTCTTCTCTATAATCCACTTCTTGTCATTATTGCCGCTTTCGTGTGGTTCGGTGCAGCGTCTGAATCGGGCATGGTCACCCTGAAAGCCATGCTTTCGGGACAAACTGCAAAACAGGCCATGCTGACAGAATTTTCGACGCTGTCCCCTCATGATACGCTCAGGCAGGCCATTCAACTAACGCTGGCAGGCACCCAAACTGACTTTCCGGTTATCGACCATGGCAAACCGGTCGGCATATTAACCCAAATCGACTTGTTACGGGGATTAAAGGAACAAGGTGAATTGGCACCTGTCAACGACTATGCCCGGCGCGAAATCGCACAATGCGCCAGCGATGCACCGCTCGAAAAAGCGTTCGATATGCTGATAAGCCATCAACCGAATTTGATTGCCGTGCAAAAAAACAATCAACTGGTCGGCGTTATCAATCTGCAAAATATAATGGAATTCATTAATTTCCGTACCGCGCTCAAAGCATAATTGTTTTTGTGACAATTGAACTTTGAAATTTTTACACAGAATTTAGCGCATAGGATTCCGCGTTCGACTGATCAAAGCAACAATACGATGTTATTTTTTCAATAAATCGGCAAGTATTTGAGGGATGATGTCCGGAATATCACTTGCAATCAGGCCCGGACCAAACCGCCTTGCCGCTTCGCCGTGAATCCAAACTGCGGCGCAACACGCTTCGAAGTTGGGCATGCCTTGCGCAATCAACCCGGCGATCATACCAGCCAGAACGTCGCCGGTTCCCGCCGTGGCAAGGTACGGACTGGCATGTTCGTTCACAACAATTCGACCGTCCGGATGAGCAATATGGGTCCGCGGCCCTTTTAAGACAACAATGGCACCAGATTCCTGAGCGGCCATGGCGGCCTTGTTGATTAAGGGACCGGACAATCTTGGAAAGACTTTCGCGAATTCTCCTTCGTGCGGTGTCAAAACACAGCTTTCATCCAAATAATAAAAATCGGATTTTACGGGAATTGCGCCTGCATCAAAAACTCGATTGGACTTCAAAACATTATCGAGAATTGCGTCGCGGTGTTCGACCAGGAGGCCGCCAGGACCGCCGAGAGTAACGGCTATTTTTGAGGACAGCGACGTCATCGTTTCGCGCACCATGATATCTGCAGGGAGTGCCGTTCGATAAATATCGGCCCGAACGGGAGCTAAAACGGTTGTCAGGCCGGCACCTATGCGCGAACAGGCACTGGCCGCCAATCGTGTCGCACCGGTCAATTCCGGCGCTGCAAAAATGACGGCATGACCGCGGTCGTATTTGTGGGCGTCAAATTTAGATATTGGCAAATCCTCTTGCCAAATTTCCTGTGTGTTTTTCTTGGGTGTGAGCGTCATCACTTGATAGAGTATTTAATCAACTCAGGCCTTTTCCTTTGCCACGATCGGATCAAGATTGCGCAAAACATCACGGGCGTCAAAAGCATTCGGATCATTCACCGGTTTTTGACCGCTGCCAACGATAATATAGGCCTCGGCAGAGTAGCGGGTAAATTCGTGGACAGTCCGTTCATATTCGGGCCCCCAATCAAATCCATAGGAATAATACGGGTAGTTATAATAATACTCTCGAGGACCTAAAAAATACGCACGACGACCATATCTAGGAAATCTGGATTGAACCGAATATGACTTGTGCTCATCTGTATCATTTTCGAGCATGGTGAAATAATCATTGCCGCTCTCAACTGTTAATTCGGCGGCCCGGTAAAGAAGAAAATTCTCGACTTCCTGCCGTGACGTCGAGGAGTTGCCGTTAAATGTCACGCGGTATCGGTTGTTTTCTATTTTTTGTTCAGCGTAGCCATAGCCGCCATTTTCTGCTGCTTTAATATAGAGTGGAAGTGTCGCACACCCTGAGAACGCGAGCGCAAGAACCAATGCGGATAATACTTTTATCTTCATAACGGCCCCCGCTAAGACCTGGCTCCTGCCAGTTTTTTGAGTGCCCCCATATTAAAAATATGAACAATATGACGGCTCGGAAGGCCAATCACTTGCTTGCTTTTCAGCGCCGTTAGTCGGCGGCTGACTGTTTCAATACTCATGCCGAGAAAATCTGCTATATCCTGACGTGACATCGGGAGGCGAATATCGGCTTCATTTGTTTCGGATTTTTGCCGGTTCGCCAACATGACCAAAAAGGCTGCAACTTTCTCTGACGCCGACTTTTTCGTTAGCGTCATCATCATATCCTGAGCTTCTTCCAATTGCAGGCAGGTCTTCGTAAAAAGCTCTTGTTGTAACTCTTTGTCGGCTTGTATTTCTGCTCTTGTTAATCTGACAATATTACACGTTGTGACGGTAATCGCTGTATCATGCTGAATACCATCAGACGTCATGCCCAAAAAATCGCCCGCCGTACAAAATCCGGTGATTTGACGCTGACTATCTTTCAAAAGCCGATACGTCATGACGACGCCGCTTCTGACTTTGTAAAAATATTTGCTTGGATCTCCTTGATGAAACAATGGGGTTTTTTCAGGATGTATCCGTCCCAAATGCGTTGGCGTTTTTGTGATGGGCGGCACGAAAGTAGGTGTGAAGTTCTCGACGACTTGATGCTGCATTTCCAATCTCCTTATCCAATGACAACAAGATAGCGTGCGTATCGTTTCGGAGTAGATCGGTAATGTACGTACGTAAAACTACGGACTTGAAATAGACTTATATTTATCCATGTCCATCAGCAGCGATTTTCATTTTGACGAGTTCCGCAATTGAATTTGCCCTGGTCTTTTGAAGAATACGCGCGCGATGCGTTTCGACTGTACGGATAGATATACTGAGCTCAAAAGCCACAATTTTGTTCGGCTTCCCATCGACAAGCCTTTCCAGAACCTGCAACTCTCGCTCAGTGAGCCGGGCCAGGTTTTCTTTGGCTTCCACTTCAAAAGCTTTATCAGAACGTTCCGCCGTCAATTTTTCGCATGCCCGATCCAGTGCGGGAATGATGATATCAGCTTTAAATGGTTTCTCGATAAAGTCTTGAGCACCGTCCTTTAGTGCCTTAACCGCCATCGCAATATCGCCATGGCCGCTAATCATAACGACTTGTAACAGCGGATTGATCGCAAGAGCTTCTCGCAAAACGGACATGCCGTCCTTTCCAGGCATTCGCACGTCCAGCAAGACGCAACCGCGAAAATTTTTAAGATCGGAATTGAGAAAGCTGGTCCCGTCGGGAAACGATGTGACCGTGCACCCAATGGTTTCCAACATTAATGTCAGGGAGTCAAGAACGGCAGGATCATCGTCAACGATACAAATATTGTGATTGATACGGCTCATCTAATCATCACCTGTCGAAATCGGCAGAGTGAAACAAAACCGCGTGCCTAGCGGTTCATTAATGTCTGCCCAAATTCGCCCGCCATGATTGCTGATTATCGATTCACTGATCGACAACCCGATCCCCATCCCGTCTTTCTTGCTTGACGTAAATGGCGTGAATAAATGCTCTTGTTGTTCTTGATCTATGCCCTGTCCGGAATCAGCCACACCAATCTCTACAAAAGCGCTGTCATCGTGACGTTTGGCGGATATATGCAGTTCTTTTGTGTCGCTTTCCAGCATGGCTTCGCAGGCATTTTTTACCAAATTTACAACGACTTGCTGAATTTGGATAGAGTTTACATAAATTTCCGGAATGTCTCTGCTGATGTCATAGGTACACTTAATTCCAACTGTTTTAAAAGGCATGAGTGCCAGTTCAACGGCCGTCTTCAGACAGATCTCTAATTCCACAGGTTTCTTATCCAGGTCGCCGGTTCGAATAAAGCTGCGCATGCGGGAAATGATTTCCGATGCTCGTTTGGTTTGATCAACTGCCCTGTCCATCACCGATTTGAGTTTTTCAACGTCTAAAGCGTTGTTCTGGTCAAGCATGACTTTCCCGGCTTCCAGATAATTTATCGTCGCAGTCATCGGCTGGTTGAGTTCATGGGCGATCGCAGATCCCATTTCATTCATGGCCGAGACGCGCGATAGATGAAAATGTTTTTGCTGCAAATTTTCGAACTTTTCGCTCTCCTCTTGCCGTCGCGTTAAATCGTGGATGATGCCAACAAATATAGTCCGCGTCGCGATTTTGGCTTCACCGACAGACAGATGCATGGGAAATGTCGTGCCGTCCTGACGACGCCCCCTGACCTCGCGGCCAATTCCAATAATTTTTCTTGTTTTGGTATTGAGATAATTTTGAATATAACCGTCATGCTCAGTCGTGTATGGGTCGGGCATCAATGTTTTAACGTTTTTTCCAATGACTTCATCTGGCTTATACCCGAACATTTTTTCGCATGCCGGGTTAAACAATTGCATGACGCCCCTATCATTGATGATGATTACGCCATCGACAATTGTATTGAGAACGGCTTCGAGCTCGACCTGTGCATCATCGTGAGTCATGTCAATAGTTAAGCAAATAGGATTAAGTTAAGCGAGCGAATAATGAATTTCCGATAAAGGAATCGTGTCGAGAAAGCGATCACGGATTATCATGTTACAGATCACCGTAACAAACCGGATTTAGTATGACAGAAAATTGACCTTGGTCAAAAATCGCCTAAGGTCGACTTATAAGTACGACTCAAAAGGAGGGGATTATGGCTCAATCAAGGTCCATGTCGTTGCCAAACGCGCATGACGCAGTATTTCCGATTGGAGTGATACTCATCCTCGGATTTTTGTGGGCTTTAATGGCCGCGGCACGTGGTGGCGATCCAACAATGGAACCGCATGCTTTCATGATGATGGGCGGATTCGCTTTAGGCCTTGCCGCACTGGTTTTCGGGGTCTTCGACAACCGGTTTAAATTCGACTCCACCGAATATGATGACAATGTGATTAAAGCGGGCGTCATTGCCACCGCGTTTTGGGGCATGGTCGGCATGTTGGTCGGCCTGGTTATCGCATTGCAACTGGCCTTCCCCGAGACTTTTTATTTTGCAGAATTGCCCTGGATGGGCTTTGGTCGATTACGCCCCCTCCACACATCAGGCGTCGTCTTTGCTTTCGGTGGCAATATGCTGATCGCCTCGTCGTTTTATATCGTCCAGCGTACCTGCCGAACCCGATTGGCAGGCGGTATTTGGCCTTGGTTCGTCTTTTGGGGCTACCAACTTTTCATCGTCCTTGCGGCAACGGGTTATTTATTGGGAATAACGGCGTCTAAGGAATATGCCGAACCGGAATGGTATGTGGATATTTGGCTTACCATTGTTTGGGTCGCATATCTCGGTGTCTTTATGATGACACTGGTAAAGCGGAAAGAACCGCACATTTATGTGGCCAACTGGTTCTTCCTATCGTTCATCGTGACCATCGCGATGCTGCACATCGTCAATAATCTGGCCATGCCGGTCAGCTTATTGGGCGCGAAATCCTACTCCGCATTTAGTGGTGTCCAAGACGCTATGACCCAGTGGTGGTATGGACACAATGCTGTCGGTTTTTTCCTGACCACCGGCTTTCTTGCCATGATGTATTATTTCATCCCCAAACGGGCCAATCGACCCATATGGTCTTACAAGCTCTCGATTGTACACTTTTGGACCGTGATCTTCATTTACATCTGGGCAGGTCCGCATCATTTGCATTATACCGCCTTACCACAGTGGACGCAGACATTGGGTATGGTGTTCTCGGTCATGCTCTTAATGCCAAGCTGGGGTGGTATGATCAATGGCCTGATGACGCTTGCGGGTGCATTTGACAAACTGCGAACCGATCCCGTTCTCCGTTTCCTTGTTGTTTCCGTCGCATTTTACGGAATGGCGACATTCGAAGGCCCGCTTATGTCGATCCGGTATGTCAATGCCCTGTCCCATTATACAGAGTGGACCGTCGGGCATGTGCATTCCGGGGCACTCGGGTGGAATGGATTGATCAGCTTCGGTGCCTTGTACTGCATGGTTCCATGGCTGTGGAAGCGCAAAGATCTTTATTCGACACGTTTGGTCGAGTGGCATTTCTGGCTCGCGACCATCGGTATTCTTTTTTACATCACAGCGATGTGGGGCGCGGGTATTGGTGAAGGCCTGATGTGGCGCAAATACAATGAACTCGGCTTCTTGGAGCATTCCTTCATCGAGACGGTAGAAATGAAGCATCTGGCCTACATTATCCGGGCGCTGGGTGGCGGGCTGTTCCTTTTGGGTAGCATGTTGATGTCGTTTAATTTGTGGATGACCATCAAAGGTCGAGGCAATGCCGTACCGCTCGACCAAGTGGTGCCAGCGGAGGACCTTCCTGACACGCCCACCCTGGCAACGGTATAGGAGCAAGAAATGTCCAAACTACATACATTTATGGAAAAACGCTCCTTTGCCCTTCTGGTCGGCATATTAGGCGTCGTTTCGATTGGCGGGATGGTCGAGATTGCCCCGCTATTTTACATCGACAGTACCATCGAAGAGGTCGAAGGCATGCGGCCCTATTCGCCGTTAGAACTGGCTGGACGGGACATTTATGTTCGCGAAGGATGCTATACGTGTCATTCGCAAATGATCCGGCCTTTACGCGATGAGGTCGAGCGCTACGGACACTATTCTTTGGCTGCTGAAAGCATGTATGACCGGCCATTCCAATGGGGATCGAAACGCACCGGACCGGATCTGGCACGGGTTGGCGGCAAGTATTCGGACGAATGGCATGTCTTGCATCTCGAAAACCCGCAGGCCCTTGTTCCAGCGTCGGTCATGCCCCCATACAAATTTCTGTCTGAGACGAAATTGCCGACAGACCGGATTGCAATGCACTTGAAAGCCAACCAGAAACTCGGCGTCCCCTATACAGATGAAATGATTGAGAAAGCGGCTTCAGACATGAAAACACAACTCGATGAATTCGCGGATGACGCCGATGGGTTTATCGAGCGTTATCCGAAAGCCGTCATGCGAGAATTTGATGGCGATCCGGATAATTTAACCGAGATGGACGCTTTGGTCGCGTATTTGCAAATACTCGGTACGCTCGTCGACTTTTCGGAATATGAAGCCGAGACCAACGAGAATCAGAGGTAAGTATGGAATACGGCACAATCGCACACTGGGTGAAGATAGGCGGGACCGTTTTTTTCTTCGCGTTCTTCATGGCTGTTCTCTTATACGTATTTTGGCCCGGTAATCGCGAAAAATTCAAGAAAGCGTCTGAAAGACCAATCTCAGATGAAAGCCTGATCTCTGATAATAAAAACGGAGAATCCGATGAGTGAAAAGCGTATAGACGAACAATCGGGAACCGAGGTCACGGGCCACGAATGGGACGGGATCGAAGAACTGAACACACCCATGCCGCGGTGGTGGTTATGGATATTTTATGCGTCGATTGTTTTTGCCATAATTTATGCCATTTTAATGCCTGCGCTTCCTGGAATTGACAGCTATTCAAAAGGTGTGTTGGGAAAATCCGACCGCGTTGAAGTTGTTGAAGAGCTATATAAATTGACCGACCAGCGCGCTGTCTATGCCAATAAAATGCTCAGTGCTGATATTGAAACAATTGAAGGCGACGAAGATTTACTCCGTTACGCATTGGCTGCGGGAGAATCGGCATTTGGCGACAATTGTGCGACGTGTCACGGAACAAATGGACAGGGTCTGCCGGGATATCCCAATCTCAATGATGATATCTGGTTATGGGGCGGAAGCTATGAGGACATACGTCAAACTTTGAATTACGGTATTCGCGCTTTGCATGAAGACACGCGCGTTTCACTGATGCAAGCCTATGGTCGTGATGAATTACTCACGCGCGAAGAGATTAGTGATTTAACAGAATACGTCGTTAGTCTTTCCGGTCGTGAAGCAGATGCCTCGGCTATTGCACGCGTGTCGACACTCTACCAGGAACAGTGCGCATCTTGTCATGGGATGGACGGAAAAGGCGATCGATTGCAGGGCGCACCTGATTTGTCAGATAATGAATGGTTATACGGCGGCGACCGGGCCACAATCGTTGAAACCCTGACAAATGGTCGCGCCGGCGTCATGCCGCATTGGAAAGAACGCCTCTCGCCCGATATGGTCAATTCTCTCGCATACTATGTTCATTCATTGGGCGGTGGCGAGAAATCGGATGCGCCGACACAGTAGGCTGCTGAGGAGCCATGATACAAACCAACGATAATCAGGTCCAGGCTGCGCCCGGTATTGACCGGTCAAAAGCCGTTGCGGTCAGTCCGTCAACGCCGCAAAGCCTGTACGCAAAACGCAAACAAATTTACGCGAAATTGGCGCATGGAAATTTTCGCAAATTAAAATGGGCTGCCCTGTTTATCCTGTTGGGCATTTATTATTTTATCCCGTGGATTCGCTGGGACCGCGGACCTGATGCCCCCAGTCAGGCGGTTCTCGTCGATTTTGAAAACGCACGGTTCTATTTCTTCTTTATCGAAATTTGGCCACAGGAAGTGTATTATATCACAGGCCTCCTCATACTGGCTGCGCTCGGATTATTTCTCGTCACCGCTTTGTTTGGCCGGGTCTGGTGTGGGTATGCCTGCCCGCAGACGATTTGGACGGATTTATTCATCGCAATCGAGCGTTTTTTCGAAGGCGACCGCAATGCGCGGATTAAACTCGATCGCGCCAAGTGGGACTTTAATAAAATTTGGCGCAAGACCGCGAAACATATCGTTTGGATTTTAGTCGCGGCTGCCACAGGTGGTGCCTGGATCTTATACTTTCATGACGCGCCAACCATTTTTCGTGATTTTTTAATTGGGCATGCCCCGATTACATCCTATGTATTCATGGGCTTGCTCACATTTACGACCTATACGCTCGCCGGATATATGCGCGAACAAGTATGTACTTATATGTGCCCATGGCCGCGCATTCAGGCCGCCATGATCGACGACAAGGCCTTGAACGTCACATATCGGTATGACCGCGGCGAACCGCGCGGCGCACATAAGAAAAACGCCACATGGGAAGGCCGCGGCGATTGTATTGATTGCCGACAGTGTGTTGCCGTTTGCCCGACCGGTATCGATATTCGGGACGGGTTGCAGCTCGAATGTATCGGATGTGCGTTGTGTATAGATGCGTGTAACGAGATAATGGATAAAATCGATCGTCCGCGCGGGTTGATCGCCTATGACACGGACGCCAATATTGAGCGGCGCCAAAAAGGCGCGAAAGAAAAATTCGAGCTGATCCGGGCACGAACTGTCATTTACGCTATTTTATTTGCGGCTGTCGGCAGCTTTATGCTTTTCGGGCTACTCAATCGGTCGACACTTGATATGAATGTACAACGCGATCGTATCCCCAATTTTGTCGAACTTTCCGATGGCTCGATACGCAACGGGTATCAAATCAAAGTCCTCAATAAGACGCCACAAGTGCGCACACTCGATTTGACCCTCGACAAGTTCCAAAATCCAGTCTTGCGTATTGTCGGACAGGATAATCCGCAAACGATCAGCGTCCCCGCCAATCAAACAATTGATTATAAAGTTTATGTGGCGTTGGAGGATGTGTCGGGACTTCAGGTTCGAGAAGGATTCAATTTCGTGCTGGAAGATACGCAAACCAATGAGAAAGTGTTGACACCGTCCCTGTTCATCACTGGAAAGACCGAGAAATGAGCACAGGCGAAAAAATATCGAAATCCCTTACGGGTAAGCAAGTCTTGTTCATGGTGTTGGGCTTTTTCGCTGTTATCGTTGCCGCCAATGCCTTCATGATTGCCAAATCAATTACCAGTTTTCGCGGTGAAGATACCAAAAAATCCTATCTTCAAGGCCTGCACTATAATGACACGCTCGAAGAACGGGCAGCGCAAAAAGCGGCCGGATGGACAGCTGCGCTCGACTATTCGACTGAGCAGGTTCGAATACAAATTCGCGACGGATCCAATACGCTTGTTTCAGCACTCAATCTGGAGGGAAAACTAAGGCATCCAACAGACACGTCAGAAGATTTATCCTTGGAATTTATCGAGCGGGGCGACGGCACCTATCTGGCGAAAATAGACAAACCTGTATTTGGCCAACGCACGCTCGTCATCAGAGCCAACACCAATGAAGGGTTTGAGTTTTCAACTCGCAATGAGTTATGGCTTCAATAATTGAAAATGATATGGGTTGCCCGAGTGGGCAAGACACCGGACTTGATTTAGCGCGCCAGTCATCTGGTGCATCACGATCTATTAATTATATCGATTTCGTTCAAACCCGTGCGGATGGAACGCATAGCTTGAACCTGATGGTCAGCGGTGTGCACTGCGCTGGATGCGTCGCCAAGATCGAACGCAATATTTCAGCACTTGACGGCGTTCAATTCGCTCGCATGAACCTTTCGACCCTTCGATTAACCATTCATTGGACGGGAGCTAAAAACAAAGCTGATCAAATCGCCAATTTGTTAAGCAGTCTCGGATATGGAACGCAACCGTTCGACATCGAGTTGCAACCGCTTGGCACTAAAAAACAATTATCAAAGCTTTTGAAAGCCATGGCAGTCGCCGGTTTTGCCAGCGCAAATATCATGTTGTTATCTGTAGGCGTCTGGGCCAGCAGCGGTGAAATGACGGATAGCCAGCAAACATTAATGCATTGGATTTCTGCACTTATTGCCATTCCGGTCGTCGCCTATTCCGGGCGCGTATTTTTCGCGTCCGCCTGGCAGGCGTTGAAAAATCGAACAACGAATATGGATGTGCCGATTTCCCTGGCGCTGATACTCGCCTGCGCACTCAGCTTATACGAAACGATCAATAAAAATCCCGATACTTATTTCGATGCTGCCGTGATGTTGTGCTTTCTACTTTTGATCGGCCGGTATCTGGATATGCGGTTGCGCCTGCGAACCGGCGAAAGCGCACAACGCTTAGCGGCCATGCAAGCGCATTCTGCCAATTTAATTCTGCCCGACGGAAGTATTAAATCCGTTCGAACTTCGCAAGTTAAACCGGGTGATTTGCTGTTGATTGCAGCTGGTGAAAATGTACCTGTCGATGGGCAAATCAAACAAGGAATTTCAGAAGTCGACGCCAGCATTGCAACAGGTGAAGCCCTGCCGCAGCATGCCAAACCGGGCGATAAAGTATACTCAGGTATGATCAATATAGGGGCGCCGCTTCAAATCGAAGCCCTGGCTGTGAGCGAGGATTCGTTTCTGTCCGAAATCAGCAAAATGGTCGAAGCGGGCGAACAAAAAAAGAGCCGGTATGTAAAAATCGCTGACAAGGCCGCCAAAGCCTATGTCCCAATTGTCCATAGTTTAGCGCTGCTTACTTTTCTGGGCTGGCTTATGGTTGGCGGCGAGATACGAACGGCAATGATCAATGCCATTGCAGTCCTGATTATTACCTGCCCATGTGCGCTTGGTTTGGCCGTACCAGCTGTCCAGATTGTCGCTGCAGGGCGATTGTTTAAAAAAGGTGTTTTAATCCGGTCCGGTGACGCGTTGGAACGGTTGGCCAAAATAGATAATATCATTTTTGATAAAACGGGTACATTAACATTGGGACGCCTCGCTCTAGCGAATGGAAAAGACATTTCAAAAGACCAACTTGAAAGTGCTGCAAAACTAGCGCGGGCCTCGACGCACCCGAAAGCCCGTGCTGTTGCCCGCGCCGCCGGCAAAGGACCGCTGGCAAAAGATATCAAGGAAATTCCCGGGAAAGGTCTCCAGGCTATCATAGACGGAAAATCTGTAAAATTTGGATCTGGATCTTGGTGTGGCGTCAAGAGGGAAAACGATATGCGCAATATGGCGTGGCTCAAAATCGGCACACGGAAACCGGTGATGTTTGAATTTAAGGACCGTATCCGCGGCGACAGCCTGCACGTGATCGAACAATTAAAAGATCGAGGATATGAGTTGGAACTCCTGAGCGGTGATACAGTTGAAATGGCCCGCACTGTCGCGCAAGATCTTGGTATTCAAAAATGGGCCGGTGAAGTCAGTCCAAAAGATAAATTAGCCCGGCTCGGTCAATTGCAGGAACAGGGGCTTTTCCCGATGATGGTTGGTGATGGTATAAATGATGCGCCGGCGCTCGCAGCGGCAACGGCGTCCGCTTCACCCGCAACAGCCGCTATGGTGACGCGGGCGAGTTCGGATATCATCTTGTTAGGCGACGATCTAGAAGGCTTGCCTGTCGTCCTCGAAGTCGCCCAAAAAGCGCAACAGCGTGTCAAAGAAAACTTGGGACTGGCCGTCGTATATAACATTCTCGCCGTCCCGCTGGCCGTTTTTGGTTTTGTAAATCCATTGATCGCCGCAATTGCCATGTCGCTTTCATCCTTGCTTGTGACTTTGAACGCGCTACGCATGCGCGTTACTAAACCTGAGCGGAGGCCAACAACATGAATTCTCTTTTATGGTTGATCCCGATTGCAATTGTGCTCGGCCTGATTGGTCTCGCCGGCTTTTTTTGGACAATAAGAAATGACCAATATGAAGACCCTGAAGGAGACGCCGCGCGCATTCTACATTCAGAGGACAAGCCGCTCTAAGTTTACTCTCGGACACATCAAGGCCGAGCACCATGGTCGTGACCTATAAGGTCTGACCGACAATAGGATTACTTATTTATAAGCTCTGGATTGTTTCGACCAATCTTTTTGGTGTAACCGGATGGAAAAGCATAGTAACCCGTCCGCCACAAAAAGCATCCGTATCATTAAAAATCAAATCGCGCGGGGATGTGATGACGATTTGAGGACGCCTTTTCGCATTTAAAAGTCGATTTAAAAATTCGAAGCCTGACGTTTTGCGATGCTCAAAATTTAACAGCACTATATCTTGATCACGGTGTATGTTTTCAGTCCAAAATTCCTGCGCTTGACTGAATATTCGAACGACGCGTTCATGCGACTCCAGCAGGGATTTCAAAGATTGCGAAAGCGCATCCTGCACTTCAATGATAAAAACGGTTCGCGGAAATGAAATAATATTCGTCATGTGCAGCTACCCCGCCCCAAACTACGCTGAAAAAATCTAGTGTTTGTGCGCTGTGTATGTTCTTTTTTTATTCGATAATTCAACAACGCCCGTCAAAACTGACTAAGGTCAATTTTATTCAAAAATTTCTCTATAGATCTGGTCATGCGGATTCCTCCGAATCTGCCTCTTTGCAACCCCCCAATGGAGAGCACCATGAAAACAAAGTTAAAAGAAAAGAAAAAAAACAAGACCGATATTAGCGTTAAGGACAAATCCAGACCTGTCGGCGCTTTCGGAAGTGACTCAATTTTTGGCGATCATACCAGTCTATTTGCCCCCTTACAAAGCTTGCGTCAGGAGGTCGATGAAATTTTCAACCAATTTAATCACCGGTTTAGCCTGAATGGGCAAACAGATTTTCCAGAGTTTAAAATCCCCGCAACGGATCTTGACGAAACCGATGACTCAATTGAAATTACAACGGAATTGCCAGGCATGGACATGAAAGACATTGACGTAACGATTGAAAATTCAATGTTAAAAATTCGCGGCGAACGCGAACAATCCAATACGCGTCGCAAGGCCAAACATCGTGTTTCTGAACGGAGCTACGGCGTATATGAACGATCAATTGCGTTGCCATTTGAAGTCGCAGCAGACGACATCGAAGCCAATTATGAAAAAGGCGTCTTGCATTTGAGCATTCCTAAACCTGCTCAGGTTGAAAGCACACCGCAGAAAATCGAAATAAAATCTGCGTCGTAAGGGCGCAAACGACGACGCTGGTTCCGATTGTTTTCAGTTACGGAAAGTCCCTCCCCTTCTTCTTTCCGGTGCACAACAAACAATAGGAACCGGTGACGTTGTAGACAGAACTTCCCTCAACTTACCGGCTTTTCAAAAGCCGGTTTTTTTAGGCAAAATTTTTGATGGCAGTCAAATTTGTCAGATGAAATTGGCCCATCCTCAATTGAACTTAAAGAAAGGAATAGCCAATGACGACAATTTTGGTTTCACTTGCCCACCTTGATCAAGTCGAAAACGTGATCAATTTTGCCGCCTTTGTCGCAAGCAAAACTCAGGCACATGTAATCGGATACTACCCTATTCCAGGCCCCTCTATATCGGTGTTGGCCTATCCCGGCGCTTACGTTCCGATGGATGACCGCATTCAGAAAATTTACGAGGAACAAGCGGAGTCCGTCCGCTCAAAATTTGAAGATCGAATGAAACGGGATGGAATAAATTTTGAGTGGCGCCAACAGCGCATGTTAACGTCTGATATTACTAAAGGAGTCGTTGATCACGGGCGCGAGTGCGATCTCATTATGATATCGCAGGATTTTCCTGATAAATCCAAATCGAATACCGATATTCATTTATCGGCAGATATTATATTAAGCGCTGGTCGTCCCGTATTGGTGGTACCGTCGGAAGATGGGCTTGAGTGCAAACTCGACAAGATCGTGGTCGGATGGAATGCCTCGCGGGAAGCATGCCGCGCCGCATTTGATAGCCTGCCCCTTTTGAAACTCGCAGACGATGTTCACCTCACATGGGTAAACCCAGAAAAGACACTCGGAAAGGGCCAGAAATTACCAGGGGCGGAATTAGGCGCTGCGCTCGCTAGGCATGATGTCAAAGTCACGGCGACTGGTTTGAACAATCGGTCAAAACCGGGCTTGGCCCTTATCAATTACGCTCGCGATCAAAAGGCGGACTTACTTGTCATGGGCGCTTATGGGCACTCAAGGCTACGCGAACGTATTTTAGGCGGTGCAACGGAATATGTATTGCACCACATGGACCGGCCCATCCTTTTGTCAAACTGATTTGAAAGAAAGCACATGTTAAAAACCATTCTCGTATCCCTCAATAATCTCGATTTTTTGGATAGTACTCTTGCGGCTGCGGGCGCGGTTGCGCAACGGCACAATAGCCATGTGATTGGGTTGTATGTGATCCCATCGGTTATCATCTATTCCGCACCTTACGGGTATGGAAGCGGGATTCAATACGTTGACCGAACCAACTTTTTTAAGTCCAGAGCTTCCGAAGTTGAACAAAAATTTCAAGACTTTGTGCGGAAAAACAACCTGAATGGAGAATGGCGCCAGGTAAATTCTGAAGGGTATTTTATCAGTCACGCCATTGTCGAACATGGCCGCGAAGCCGATATGATTTTGATCAGCAATCTAACGCGGAACACAGTTCAGGAAGGTGTGGACGTCGAGCTTTGCGCACGTGTCTTGCAAGAAAGCGGCAGGCCGGTCCTCGTCATTCCCGGTACCGACACGAAAGACTTTAGGGTTAAGCAAGCGGTAATCGGATGGGATGGATCGCGCGAAGCTGCGCGTGCTGCGTTCGACGCGATCCCGATCCTCCAACTCGCGGATCAAACAAATATCGTTTGTATCAACCCGCGTAAGGAGATGGAGATCAGGGATGAACTACCGGGAACAGAATTGGCCGCAGCACTGAACCGCCATGATATTTCCGTATCAACAGAAGTTATTAAAACCCGCAAACGTGTTGGATCCGCATTACTTGAGCGAGCAGAATCAGCTGATCTACTCGTGATCGGCGCCTATGGCCATTCGCGCCTTCGCGAAAATATTCTGGGCGGCGTGACTGCGCGGACCTTAAAAAAGATGACCGGTCCGGTCTTGATGTCCAATTGACGAGGAAAAAATGAAAAAAATACGCATGGAAATGGCCCGCAATGAATCCTTCCCAAACGGAAGCTCCAAGCACGGATATGAAATCATTGCACCGTTAGACGACACTCACCACCTTGATGCCCAAGGCTGGCGCGACAATCGGGATGCCTGCCGTGTTGTCAGGTTTTGGGGCAATGAAGAACATCAATTGGGCCACCTCATCCACAAACAAGGAGGCAGTTGGGCATTCCACTACGACATCCGCGGCGATGAAAATGCGGATGATCGCGGGTATAATTTTCAATCTGAACCTTTTGTTCCCGGCGAATATATCTCGATCAAAGAGGCTGACGGCGACGAAATGATATACCAAATCGTAACCGTTAACGACATCAACGTCTGAGAAATTCAATCGACATCGTAGCGAGGGGAAAACGGCATGCATTCTCTTGAATACTTGGCGCTGATTTGGATCGGTGTGTTCATCGCCGCTATTCTGGCACGAAAAACCCGGCTAACGCCGGTTTTATTTTATCTGGCGATCGGCTGTCTTTTCGTCAATTTCAATTTACTGCCCCGGGAAGATGACGAGTTCATTCGCGGGTTCGCAGAGGTCGGTATTATCCTGATTATGTTTGCGCTTGGTTTTGAAGAAAACATGACGCGTTTTATAACGGGCATTAAACGAAGCTGGGGCATTGCTTTTTTTGGTGCGCTGGCGCCGTTTCTCGCGGCTTTTTCAATTATTTATGCTTTCTGGGGCAGCTTCAATATGGCCCTGATCTCGGGTCTTGCCATGACGGCTACCGCTGTTTCCTTGACAATGGTTTCGCTCAAAAGCGAAGGGCTGGAACGCAGTGATGCGGCGACGGGAATCATGACTTCCGCAATTCTGGATGACGTTGCATCACTGGCGCTTGTCGCCATTCTAATCCCGATTGCGGCCGGAAGCACAGCCCCCACATTAATCGATATCAGCTGGATCGTCGGTAAAGCTATCGCGTTCTTTGCCTTCGTCGTCCTCCTTGCCAAATGGGTGCTTCCCCACGAAATCTCCGGGATTGCAAAAGGGCTTCGGGTCATGGACCGGTGGGGCGCAAAACAGTTTGTCACATTCGATTCCGGAGACCATGCAGTTCTGGCTATTTTGTTGTTTGCGCTTCTGATGGGATTGCTCGCCCATGTTCTTGGGTTTCATCCGGCTGTTGGTGCTTATATGGCCGGTCTGATTTTAAAAGGAGAATATTTTGACCTTACCGGCAGCACCCCCAATCAAGAATTTGAACGTATTCGCGGTATTGTTGACAATGTTGCGTTTTCCTGGATTGGACCCGTATTCTTCGTTGCCCTTGGCACTAAGATTATTTTCGATTGGGACCTCTTGGTTTCCGTTCTGCCGCAGGTCTTCTGCCTCGTTATTGCAATTTTGCTGGCACAGATAAGCTCGGCAGCTATCGCTGCTCGATATACGGGTCACTTTCCTTGGCCGGACAGTCTTATGATCGGATTTGGTATGCTTGGGCGCGCTGAATTGGCGTTCGTTGTTTTTGATATCGCCTATGTACAACAAAAGATTATTTCGACAGAGTTGTTCTACACTTTGATGCTCACCGCATTTTGGCTCAATGTAGCTGTCCCTGTCAGCATTGCATGGTGGAAACCATATTTCATAGGCGAAAAAAGCATGGGCTTTCTCAGTGCGCGACAGTGAATTTGAATCCAGCGTAATTGTTATTCTGGCGTTTTTAATAAATTGATTCACCGGCATTTCTTTTCAAAGCACCTGACCAAGACCATGACCAATCGTCAAGTTAGTGGTTTGCATTTTCTCAATCTAAAAACTTTGTTGGCCTAAATAATCGGGCCTGTATCGCTTGATGATTTCGCTGAAGACACGTAAACGAAATCATGAGCGAAAATCTGAAATTCAAAATGATCAATGACCATGTCGGTGAATTGGTCCTCTCGCAGCCCAAGCGCCGCAATGCGCTCAATGCTGCAATGTGGGCGGGCCTGCCCGGCATTTTAAAAACTGCGGAAGAGACGAAGGGGATCAAGGTCTTGATCGTGCGCGGCGATGGGGATCATTTCGCGTCCGGTGCTGATATCTCCGAATTTGAAACACTGTATGCGACCGAGGAATCGGCACGAAAAATTTCGGATGATATTGCGGCCGGGTTTAAAGCCTTAGCAGAGTTCCCCTTCCCGGTGATCGGACTCGTTCGCGGGGCCTGCGTCGGGGGTGGCTGCGGATTGGCGCTTTGCTGCGACTTACGCTTTGCGGACACAACTTCAAAATTTGCCATCACACCCAATAAGCTCGGGCTGGTTTATCCGTTCTCGGATGTCCAACGACTGATTGAGACTGTGGGCGTGCCCCATGCCAAGGATATGCTTTTTTCTGCGCGACTGGTGTTGGTGGCGGAAGCTCTGGACATGGGGCTGATTAACCGACTGTGCCCTGTTGACGATCTGGAAAACACAGTCCTGGAATATGCTCTTAACATTGCGAGCCTCTCCACCCAATCCGCCAAAACAACCAAGAAAATGTTTGCGGCTCATTCAAACGGTCAACGCACCGAAACAATTGAAAGCGAAGCCTGGTTCCTCTCAGGTTTCTCAAGTCGTGATTTCCAGGAAGGCTACAAAGCGTTTCTTGAAAAAAGAAAGCCTGACTTCAAGTAAGGCTCGACTAACATTCAGCGACTGTCTCTGACCGCCAATTTCATGACCAGCATCGACAATCCACGTCCGGTTTCACTCAATTGAGCGCCAAACCTATCTGTTCAGCACAAATAACTGCTTGCACACAATTCAAACCAATTATAAACGTTTTACTATACCTTTTAAAATACCAATTAATTATTTTGGTAATACCAATTAATTATTTTGGTAATACCAATTATAGGAAAACATATGTCGATACGAATAGCAATCAATGGCTTTGGGCGTATTGGTCGACTCGTTCTTCGAGCCCTGGTCGAGAGTGATCAATACGATCTAGAAATCGTGGCTATCAATGATCTGGCTGATGCCGACCGGCTTGCACATCTCCTAAAATATGACAGCGTTCACGGCCGGTTCCCGGGCACTATCGAAAAAGGCGAAAATTATATATCCGTCAATGGACAAGACATTCCGGTTTTTTCCGAACGCGATCCGGAGGTCCTGCCTTGGAGCAAATTACGGGTTGATATTGTGTTGGAATGTACAGGCTTTTTTCTCACCCAGGATCTCTCGGGCAAACATATACTCGCTGGTGCAAAACGGGTATTAATATCAGCCCCGGCCAAAGACGAAACCAAAACCATTGTATATGGTGTTAATCATACAGAGATAACGAGAGACGACCATATCATCTCCAATGCGTCCTGTACCACCAACGCGTTGGCCCCGCTGATCGACACGCTTCACAAAACTTACGGCATTAAAAGCGGGTTCATGACCACTATACACGCTTATACCGGTGATCAGCGCTTATTGGACGCCTCTCACCGGGATCCTTACCGGAGCCGGGCGGCCGCCATATCAATGATCCCGACAACAACCGGTGCGGCGAAAGCAATCGGGAAAGTTATTCCGGACATGCAAGGTCGATTGGACGGCACCGCGGTCCGTGTTCCCCTTCCCAATGTGTCTGCCATTGATTTAACTGTCCTGACTGAAAGGCCGGCCAATGTCGGCGATGTCACAGAAAAGTTTTCGATAGCAAGTAAGGACAGTTATAGCGGCGTCCTTGGTTTTGTTGATGAAAAACTGGTTTCATCAGATATGAACCATGATGCACACTCTTCATCATTTGTAGCAGATCAGACTTACGTCAATGACAATCATCTCGTCCGGGTTTTTGCCTGGTATGATAATGAATGGGGCTTCTCGAACCGCATGTTGGATACGGCTACAGAAATGGCAAAATTTTTAGAAAGCGAGTGAGCGACTAACTATCGCTGCACACGCCCGGATCCATCGCCGCCCATTAGCGCTTCAACCTCAGATCGGCTAACACGGTTGTAGTCTCCTAAAATCGAATGCTTGAGAGCTGATCCTGCCACGGCGAATTCAAGTGACTGCTGGCGGTCTTCATAGAGATTGTACCCGGCAATGAACGCTGAGGCAAAACTGTCCCCGCCGCCGACTCGGTCAACGATGTCGGTGAGATCATAGTGCTTGGACAGGAGAAACCCGTTTTTTCGGTCACGCATACAGGCGGACCAACCATTGCGGTTTGCGTTGATGCTTTCCCGGAGCGTAATCGCGATCGTTGACATGTTTGGGTAAATATCCAGAACCTTCTGAGATAAAGCCTCGTACTTAGAAGTATCCAGCTCGCCGCTCTCAACATCAACATCGACAGAAATATCCAATGACTTCTGGCAATCTTCTTCATTGGCAATTCCGACATCGACATATTTCACCAGCTCCCGCATGACTTCGGGCGCTGTTTTTCCATATTTCCAAAGCTTGCCCCGGAAATTGAAATCACACGAAACTGTCACGCCGGCTTTTTGAGCCGCCTTCACACATTCCAGCGATAAATCTGCGCAATTTTGCGATAGGGCTGGTGTGATGCCGGTTATGTGTAACCATTTCGCGCCTTTAAAGATTTTGGGCCAGTCAAAATCTCCCGGCTTACATTGACTGATCGATGAATTAGCGCGGTCATAGATGACTTTCGACGGGCGTTGATTGGCACCTGTTTCCAGGAAATATATCCCGACGCGATCGCCCTGACGTGCAATCAGGTTCGTATCGACACCTAGGCCACGTAGAGAGTTGACGGCATTCTGACCGATATCATTGTCTGGCAATGCAGATACGAATGCTGCATCAAACCCATAGTTGGAAAGCGATACAGCCACATTAGCTTCGCCGCCGCCGAATGTTGCCTCAAACTGCGGACTCTGGAAAAATCTTTCAAATCCGGGTGTTCGCAAGCGCAGCATGATCTCGCCAAATGTCAAAAATTTAGTCATGATATTCCTATAAATTGTCGTCGTTAGTAATTAGGCTTTTGAAGCAATTACCAATGCCTCTTTTGCCAATTCGGTAATTTTGCCAAAATCCCCGCTCGCAATCGCGTCTTTCGGAGTCAACCAACTGCCCCCACACGCCAATACCGATGGCACGGCTAAATAATCAGCCAGAGTGTTCGGGTTGACGCCACCTGTCGGCATAAATTCCATATCGCGAAATGCTGATGACAGCGCCTTGATCATTTTTGGGCCGCCAACAACGCCGGCCGGAAAGCACTTGACTGCGCGCAATCCCATATTCCAGGCGCGCTGCAATTCGGTCGCTGTGGCGATGCCCGGGAGTACGTGCATTTTATTTTCTTTGGCGACGTTGACAACGCCGTCGTCCAACCCGGGAGAGACGATAAATGTTGCCCCGTGGTCTATGGCTTTCCGCGCTTGCTCGGCATTTAATACCGTCCCCGCACCGACATGCGCGGCCGGATAAGCTTTCGCAACGGCCTCCAAACATTCAAATGCTTTGTCGGTACGAAGAACAACCTCCAAAACATTAAGCCCGCCCGCAAGCAAGGCTTTTGAAATAGCGACCGCTTCTTCCGGGTCATCGGATTGAACCAAAGGAACAACCGGCGCTCCACGTAGTATTGAAAATAGAGAGTCTGACATAAATTATCCTATGAAAAGAACATACCGCCGTTAATGTCGATATTGGCGCCCGTGATATATGATGATGCGTCTGATGCAAGATAAAGAACAGTGTCGGCACAATCATCCGGGTGACCCTGGCGACGAAGCGGCACGGTCGCTTCCACGTTTCGCCGCGCCGCGTCGGTCGAGAACGTATCGTGAAAAGTTGTGTCTATCATGCCCGGACACAATGAGTTCACGCGAATACCATCCGGGCCCAATTCTTTGGCCATACTACGCGTGAATGTAATAATTGCGCCTTTTGATGTCGAATAAGCCGAGGAACCGGGACCCCCGCCGTCACGGCCCGCAAGCGACGCCAGATTAACAATTGCGCTACCAGCCGGCATATGCGGTACAACCGCCTGGGTTGCCAGAAATGTGGAATTTACATTGAGGGTCATAACATGATTGAAGAAGTCTTCATCCATCTCGTTGATTTTCTTGCGCGCGACCAACCCGCCAACATTGTTGACCAGGATATGGATATCATCGCCAAAGGCCTTGCGGGTTTCATCAACGAGGGCATCAACATCTGCCTTCTTCGTCATATCGCCTTTCACGAGAATGGCGGTTCCGCCCGCTTTTTCAATCGTGGCCACAGTTTCCTCACCGGCAGATTTATTGCTGTGATAGTTCACTACAACTTTTGCGCCTGCCCCGGCCAGCTTTATCGAACACGAGCGCCCGATATCGCGCGACCCGCCCGTGACAATAGCCACTTTTCCTTTTACGTCCGCCATAGTGTTGTTCTCCTCTCCCAATTAAGTCGTGAATCACATTGCCAATTTATTACTTCTTTAGCTTCACGAAATAGTCAAAAATTTCTGGAACATTTCCGTCGCCCAAGCCTGCATCAACGGCGGCCTGTAGATTTGTGGATGTACTCTCAGCGACCAAGGAACGTGAGCCTAGATCCGACATCATTTGAACAAAATAGCCCAGATCTTTATTGGCATTGTTAATCGAAAAGCCTAAATCGCTGACCCCGTCTACGGCGTAGTTTTTGCAAAACTTCATAAACGGTGAGTTGGACGGGCCACTCGACATAATATCGTAAAGCTGCTGACGATCGACGCCCGCAAGTTCAGCGGCGGCAAATGCTTGTGACATGGCCGTTACCGTTGTCATGCCCATAAAGTTATTAATCAGCTTGGTGGTATGACCCGCACCAAGTGCGCCAAGATAGAATACATTTTCGCCCTGCTCCAAAAGCATTGGTTTGTACTTTTCAAAAACCTCTTTGTCACCGGCGGCCATTATATTCAAAAGACCATCTTTGGCATGAGCCGGGGTTCTCCCAAGGGGTGCGTCGATCATGCCGGCACCTTTCTTGGCAAGATCCGCTCCAATTTTTTTGGTGGAGGCTGGAATAGAGGTGCCGAAATCGATAAGAACGGACCCCGGTTTGATACCGGCCAATATTCCATCATCGCCATAGACAATTTTTTCAACGACTGCCGACGTCGTGAGGCAAAGCTCTACGATATCACTGGCTTCGGCAAGTTCCTTAGGCGACTTGGCCTCCTTGGCATTACCGCGTGCGATCACCTTCGCGACCGCGTCCTTGTTCAAATCCATGACAATGACTTCAAACCCTCTTTTTTGCAGGTTTTCGACCATATTGCCGCCCATAAGTCCGAGACCGATGAAACCTATAACTGGTTTAGACATTAACTAACTCCTTCATGCGTCGGTACATTTTTGTACCAAAGTTTAAATTTAAGCAGCTTTTGCTGCACGGGGTTTAAGTGGTTGAATATGACCGCACATAAACCATACAGCTGCTATGGCTAATAAAGCCAACCCAGCGCCGAGGATAAAGACCGGTGTGTAATTCGCGCCGGCTGTCAGAACCGGTACAAAGAGAGTTAGCGCAAAGGCCGTTAGCTTTGCCGCCATACCAGCGAAGCCCGACAAGGTTCCCACCGTTTTACCGCCGTAAAAATCTGCCGGCAGAGTTTGCACATTCCCAATCGCCGTTTGAAAACCAAACAGAATGATAAACATCAACGTAATTGCGAAAACGGCTGTTGAAGCCACAGACATTAAGAGTAGCGAAGGTAGCATTATTAGACACCCAAGCGTGATCGTGAATTTTCGTGTTTTATTTACCGTCCATCCTTTGCCAAGAAGGTATTGCGCCAACAAGCCGCCGAACCACGCACCAAACATTGCGCCGACATACGGAAGCCAGCCCGATACAGCAAGGTCTTTGATATTAAAGCCATGGACTTCAAACAAATAGGTAGGGATCCAGACAATAAACAGCCACCAGATCGGATCGATTGCGGCCGAAGCGGTAATCACTCCCCAACTTTGCTTGCGCGACAGGAGTTCGCCTGTAGATGGATTATAACCTCCATCAGGATTACCGTCGGCGTCCAGATCTTCATTGATTTGGCCACTGAGAATATATTCACGTTCCTCATCAGTAATCCACGAGTGATATTTTGGCGGAGCCTTGACGATGACAAGCCACGGAACAAGCCAAAGAGCGCCGAGTCCGGCAACGAGTAAAAAGATGATCTTCCAGTCGAGATAAATGGCCAAATAGGCAAGTAAGGGGATCGAGACAATACCGCCAATCGCGGCGCCCGAATTGAATATACCTTGCGCCAGTGCGCGTTCCTTTGTGGGGAACCATTCCGCGTTGGCTTTGGCAGCGCCCGGCCAGTTACCGGCCTCGGAGACACCCAATAAGACACGGAATATGCTGAGGCTCAAAACGCCTTGTGCAAATGCATGCAAGGCCGTCGCAAGTGACCAGAAACCGATGGAAAGTACAAATCCAACACGCGTTCCAAGCCAGTCAAAGATTTTACCAAATATTGCCTGTCCCGCCGCGTAGGATAAAATAAAGACTGCAGATACGAGCCCTAAAATTGATTTATGTCCGTCAGCATCCATATCTGGAAAGAGATCCGGAGCCATATGTTGCGGCCATAATACTGTGATCGTTTGACGATCAATATAATTAATCACCGTTGCCAGCGCGACGAGGGTTACAACAACCCATCTGAGTTTACCCTTTAACATGAGCCGTTCCCCCTATTGCTTTTTTATAATATTATTGTGCGACAATGAACGCAGATCGAAGTAAGTATTCGTCCCCGCTTTTTTTAAATTCTGCCGACCCGTTTGATTGAGAATACTCATATTTACAATCCCCCGCTTTCAGATTGGAATAAATGATAGGGGCCGGTCCAGCTCAACGCCTTACCATTAACCGTTACGGTATGCTCTTTTGCGGTGTCGGGATCGCTGGACATTCCAAGACCCACAGACTGGCCGTCTTTCGTCTCTATGAGAACGAAATCTTCTGGACCATTTTCAAAGTGCGAGACCGACTTCACGCGGCTGTGGCTTTCGAGTGTATATTCAACAATTGGGTTGTATTCACCGTGCGGTTCAATGACCGAGGCATAGGTCACGCCGTCTGTTTTCTGAGCTCTCAGAATGAACGCGGATTCATTGCGGAGATTGAAATTTGGATCGTTGGCGCCGGTTTGTGCAAACACCACTGAAGTATTTTCCGGTACGGACGTAGACACGGTATAAAAGCGCCGATCGAGAAGCCAGGTAATTTGCGAGAATCCATCCTCCGGCTTCGCCTCTGCTGCCCGCCACAGATATTCATATCCATTGGCAGCCCCAAGTGGGGTCCGGCTCACCGGATTGGCCTGGACCTCAAAATTAGTTTCCACTAAATGCCCGTTGTAATGAAATGGCAAATCATAGAGATGTGACGCGTCGGCATGCGCTTCTACAAGATCAATGACAATTGGTTTTGGAAACGCGTCGGCATTCACAACGGCAACAGTACGGCTCAACCCTACATCATCATATGCGGTATCAATGTCGGCGGACGTCGCCGTCATCTCATCACTGACTACGAAGGGTCCGAGTTCAGGGGCATGTTTATTCCCGGTTTGGGTACTTCCCAGAAAATGACTTGTTTCATCTACAACGAGCGCATTGTGGGCCACGGTTTGTTTAGCATATAAATTATTTTCCGGCAGGTAATGTCCGCCGTATTTGGCTTCCACGTTTAAAAACCGGGCTGCGGCGTAATCGCGAATGACTTCGTGGCCTGCATCAAAAACCAGCAATCCCAGTTTGTCAAAATGACCGTGACCCAGACCCTGGGACGTGTTTTTCGCAACAACCGTCAAATCATTTGGATCAGCCGAAGCGCGCAAAATATCCAGCCCGCCTTCGGTTCCGTTTTCTCCGTCGCGTAAACGCATGGATTTATAATCAAATGGCGTGGCTTTACCGGCAGCGAGATCTTCGGACAATTTACGACTTTCCGACGTCAGCACGTATTTCCCTTGAGCCTCCGCGATTGACAGCAGTCCTTTGTCGCCGGTGAGGTCGTACGCAATCGCGACACCATGCAGCAGCTCGGTGGTGGCAATTCCTTTGTCTTTAATCGCGTCATTTATGGGGAAAAACAGCCCGCCATAACTTTGTTGAATGGTCGTGTAGATGGCTTTCTTTAGGATGCCGTCGCGTTTCTCGAATATTTTTTGCTCCGGATTGTTTTTTTGAACCGCTTGGCCGAAGACCACAAATGGCATGAGGGCATAACGTTGATAATATGGGCCTTCATTATAATACCCGTCCGGCGAAAACAGTTTGTCCATTTGCTTGAGGAAGCCCGCCTCACCTGACTTATCGAGCCCTAGCAGGGCTTGTTGCACATAATCATCATCGCCAATTGCATACCCTGTCAGGCCAACGGCTGCGGTTGCCCATGTTCCGTGGTTATGAATTTTGTTGAAGGTTGTTGGTGATCCATCTGAGAGAAAATCTGCAACATTACGGAGAAGGTCCGTTTCTATTTTATCGCGCTGTTCTTGAGACAAAGTCTCTTTGATTGCTCCGTAGCTTTGAGAGACATGTACCAACCACCAACTTTCGTTGAGGTTTTGCCAGAACATGCGCCCTGGATCTTGTTCTTTTTGCTCAGGATGCAAACCCCAGTCCGGATAAACGTCCGCATAGGCCAGCATGACTTTCGCCGCGTAGTCGGCATATTTTTGTTCGCCCGACAATGTATACAACTGCCCGGCATCATACATCAGCTTGGCATTGTCTTTGTGTTTTTCGTGGGTATAGCCACCGCCTGCATCTTTGGGGACCGGGACGTTAACAGGCAAATCCATCTGCGCATTTATACGCTTTTTGGCGTTGTGCATGGTTTTGTCAAAGCCAGTCATTTCAACTGATTTTACAGATGTCGACGTAGGCGCTTGTGTACTCGTCTGGCTTTGGCAAGCTGTCATGGCACCTCCAAACACGACCGTAGACAAGAGGGTAGTCAGCGCCCGCCTCATGGATTCAGTCCTTTGTTGTCTGAAATTACCGCCGTATTTTCAAGACCACTATTGAGCTCAAATACTTTAGGGCCGGGCGTGTTTTTGAATTCGTTTTTGGTTATCTTTGTCTTGGGTTCTCCCACAGTATGGTTCACCAGAAACGGTTTACTGTCCTCAAATACATTATCCGAAATATCAGTGACCTGCACGCCGTGCAGATAAAGCGATGATTCAGATTTATTGCGTTTATCCCCACCCACATTACTCACTTTGGAATTTGTCATGTTGAAGTGTGGCCCGAATGTACTTTCGTCGCGTCCACCGCGATAATAATCCACAATGTCTCCGCCAATGTTTTTGAAACTTGAGCCTGATATTGTCAGATATTCCGCATTGTAAATGCCATAGTCATCGATCTCTTTATCGAGCATGACAACAGCACCGGTAACATCGGAAAATTCAGAATTTTCGATCAAAATATTGTCAGCGAACGTGCCCTTGGCAGCTGAAATCACATTGAAAGAATGATTAGTATCCAAATCGGAAAACGTGCTGTCGATGATTTCGAGACGGTAGTTTTTAAGCATTGAATACGGGCTGGTTCTGATCACGGAATTACCGGCATAATCCGGGCTATCCGCGCCTGTCACATTCAGATTGATCAACTGCAAGCTTCCGCCATTCAGAATTTCAAACATGGTTGAGCGCTCAAATGTCAAATTGACATTCCCCTCACCCTTGAATGTCAGCGGCTTATCAAGCTTCAAAAATTTGCTGACGACGTATGATCCGGGGCGCAGAGCTATGACGTCGCCAGCTTCCGCCGATTGTACAGCAGAAAAAAGGGAATTGCCGCCCGGCTCAACACTGATGGTTTTACCAGACGCAAATGGAATTACGGGCTCGGTTTTGGGAAACCAGGACACGCCCGTCATATCTTTAGTTGTAACTTTCAAATCGCGAGAAACGCCAACTGCGCTATCGCCTTTCGGATACATCAACCCGTTATCTGCGCGTTCGAGCTCAACACTCTCTCGCGTGAAACCGGTCGTGAAATCGGGCGGATCCATCGATCCTAAAACATTGTTTTTGAAATCAATGCCAGACATGTCGTCATAAACGGTGAAAACATC
>JABDMW010000055.1 GCA_013001295.1 Hyphomonadaceae bacterium | reverse complement strand
ACTCGAGCAGTTAAACAGATTGCCAATTTTGTGTGGAATTATCGCATTTTATGCTGACAAACAGACATCTCTGCCCCGTTTTGCCTTTTGCGCGAAATGCCCAACTTGCTTAGATCGTGTCGCTTTATTTGGAAAATGGTGCCCCCACACGGACTTGAACCGCGGACCCCCTGATTACAAATCAGGTGCTCTACCAGCTGAGCTATAGGGGCGTAAGACGCATGTCTTAGCGGAGGGGTGTTACTGCGGTCTTAAAATAAATGCAAGACCCGAATTTGCCTAATTTACAGAAAAAAGCAGCAAAAAGACGACGGGGTCACCGTCGTCTTCTCTTGTTCAATGCGGTTTAGCCTGATGGGTATCAGCCGGCTTTACGCAACAGGCCGTAAACCGCCCCCATAACAAGATAGCCAACCAGCAAGTACCCAGCGTCAATTTTTAAAAGTTCCATGGGCGAATTTTCATAGTTCCATGCATAAGCCGCAACCGGCAGGGCGAAAAACAACCAGGAGAGACCGCCGACTTTCAGGCCTTTAGTCAAACCGCCTTCGGATTTCATGCTCATAATTCCAGCCAGTCCCAATGCCTGGAGAAGCGATAACAGGCACCCGACAGCCATGGATCTTGTCATTGTTTCCGCGGCAATTTCTTCGGTCATGCCGGATAATGCCATCCATTTTTCGCTGAATATGCCGCCATACCAAAGCCAGCCGAGCATGAAAAACAAAAATGCTGCGAGCAGAATGATAAGTATATTGGTTCCGAAAATTTTGGGCATATGTGCCTCCCCTTTTTAAATGCGGCCTTAAGGCTCTGCCCCGTCGCTTAGCACAAAACGCAGGAACAGACAATTCGGACATAAAACTTGCAAGAATTCTTGAAAGCTTTAGGAACGCATCAAGACACTATCTGAGAGACTTATGGCCCGTATTCTGATCACTTCCGCCTTGCCCTATATCAATGGGGTCAAGCACCTTGGCAATCTGGCCGGATCCATGTTGCCGGCGGACGTCTATGCCCGTGCCATGCGGTTAATGGGGCATGAGGTTTTGTACATTTGTGCAACCGATGAACACGGTACGCCGGCAGAGCTGGCCGCCGCTAAAGAAGGGCTGAAAGTCGAGGACTACTGCGATAAAATGCATGAGGTGCAGGCGCAATCCGGTGCTGATTTCAAGCTGTCTTTTGATTATTTTGGCCGCTCGTCAGCGCCCAGTAATCACAAGCTGACCCAGCATTTCGCCGAAGTCCTCGAGGCCAATGGATTGATCGATGAGCGCGTTTCCAAACAAGTCTATTCGCATGCGGACGGGCGCTATTTGCCCGACCGGTATGTGGAGGGGACGTGCCCGAATTGCGGCTATGAAGCCGCGCGCGGCGATCAATGTGATAATTGCGACCGGCTCCTTGATCCGGTGGATCTGATCGATCCGTATTCGGCGGTTTCCGGCTCTAAAGACGTAGAGATCCGCGACACAAATCATCTCTACCTGAAACAGTCAGACATGGCCGACCGGCTTCGGGCCTGGATTGACAGCTCAACCGAGTGGCCGAGCCTCGCCAAATCGATCTCCTATAAGTGGCTGGATGAGGGCTTGCAGGACCGCGCCATTACGCGCGATCTCGATTGGGGTATTCCGGTAATGAAAGACGGCAAGCCGCGGCCCGGATTTGAAAACAAAGTGTTTTATGTCTGGTTTGACGCGCCGATCGAATATATCGCCGCCACCCAGGATTGGGCCGAAGCTAATAACGAGAACTGGGAGCGCTGGTGGCGCAAAGACAAAGGGGCGGAAGACGTCACCTATGTCGAATTTATGGGCAAGGATAATGTCGCCTTTCACGCCCTGTCATTCCCGACAACCATCATCGGATCCGGCGAGCCATGGACCCTGGTCGACAAGATCAAAGCGTTTAACTGGGTCACCTGGTATGACGGAAAGTTTTCAACCAGCAATAATCGCGGCATCTTCATGGATCAGGCGATCGAGTTGGCGCCTTCCGATTACTGGCGCTGGGTTCTCACCGCCAATGCGCCGGAGGGCAGCGACGCGCCGTTTACGCTCGAGGACTTCCAGGGACGGGTGAATTCCGACCTGGCCAATGTGCTGGGGAATTTTGTTAACCGGATCACCAAATATACGGTGGGCAAGTTTGACGGCAAGCTTCCGGACGGCGGCGAATGGGGCGAGGCGGAAGACTGGATCGTCGATGAGCTCGCCACACGCTTGCCGGCTTTGATGGAATACTATGAAAAAATGCAGTTCCGCAAAGCAGCGGCAGAGACGCGGGCGATCTGGGCGGCGGGCAATGAATATTTGACCCAGGCCGCGCCCTGGACCCACTATAAAACCAATGTGGATCAGGCGGCGATCGGCACACGTGTTGGGCTCAATCTGGTGGCTTTGTTCGGCATTCTGGCCCAGCCGATCATCCCCGATGCAGCGGCTAAAATCCTCGACGCCATTGGCGTTCCCGAGAAAAACCGGACCTGGAAATTCGACCGAGAGGATTGGAAGGCTTGCGTGAGCGATATTCTTGACGCTCTCCCGCGCGGCATGGAGATCAAAGCGCCTGACGTATTGTTCACCAAAATCGAAGATGATCAGGTGGCAGCGTGGGTCGAGCGTTTTGGCGGCGGCGAAGGATAAGGTCCAGTATTAAGCTAGATTGCGCACGGCCTCATACAGGGCAATGGCCGCGGCCGTTGATACATTGAGGCTTTCCGCCCCGCCGGGCATGGGAATTTTGGCGAGTTGGTCACAACAATCCCGCACCCTTGGGCGCAGTCCCGGGCCTTCAGCGCCCATAACAACCACCTCTGCGTCTGATCTCTGAAAGGCCTGCTCCAGACTTATATTGGCTTCGCCAGCCAAGCCCGTGACCCGCCATCCTGCGTTTTGCAAGGAAAGTAGCGTATTGGCGATATTGGTGACCAGAACCGTGGGAACGGTTTCGAGCGTGCCAACAGCGACTTTGGCCGTGGCGCCGAACAGGGGCGGCGCGTGGCGGGATTGCATGATGACGGCCTTGGCATTGAAGGCTTTGGCCAGACGAAACATCGCCCCGACATTGTGCGGATCGGTGATTTGATCAAGGACGAGAATGAGGCCTTTCGCCGGGCTTGTGATTTCATCGAGAAAGGTTTGCGGCAAAGGCGCGCACGAAACCGCTAAACCCTGATGCGATGTCCCGTCCGGGAGCAGGCGGTCGAGCTCCGATGGGTCCAGAATGTCCAGTTTTGCCTTTTTCTGAGCGGCTAAGCTTTCAATTTTCAATCGAGCTGCCGTTTTCGGAGAGGCATAGACGTGATGAATGGTTCTTTTCGGGTTTTCGAGTGCCGCGATGGCGGCATGCTGACCCCAAATCACCTGATTTCCCAATCCGTGGCCGGGTTTTGAGCCGCGATTCTTGGATTTTGTCGATCGCGGTGCCGAGATTTCCGTATGGCTCTTGGTTCCGCGGCTTTTTGTCGGCCTCATATTGCGTGTTTTCAAAGACTTTGAACCGGGATTCGGGCGACTCCTGCCTTTTGCGGTCGAATCGTCTGAATTATTTGTGTTTTTAGTGCTTTTTTTCGAAAATCTGCTATTGCGTGTTTGCTCTGCCATCTCTATATTCCGCCTCCAGTTTGACAGATCAACTCTCTGTGTGGTTCGGCTATACCATAGCTTTTCCATTTGCAGAGTGTTTTTTGTTTTGAGGAGACATTATTTTAGGCGCGGTTTTGCGAGCGGCAAGGCGGCGGCTTTTTTTTGAAGACTAAAAGAGGAGAGGTGGCCGAGTGGTTAAAGGCGTCAGACTGTAAATCTGATCTCATTGAGTACGTTGGTTCGAATCCAACCCTCTCCACCATTTAGAACTTCAAAATAGAGGCGGGTATAGCACAATGGTAGTGCAGCAGCCTTCCAAGCTGAATATGCGGGTTCGATTCCCGCTACCCGCTCCAAATTTTAGGCCACTAAGGATCAATAGCGATCTTGCGGTTTTAAGTTTGGGCACCATATGAGTTTAACTTTGGCTCTGATAGAGAGCTTAACCGGCCAAGATCCATGAAGGTGGCCATAACTAAAGAGTGAGTAAAATGGCAAAAGAGAAGTTTGAACGTACCAAGCCTCATGCGAATATCGGCACGATTGGTCACGTTGACCATGGCAAGACGACACTAACGGCAGCGATCACGAAATATTTCGGTGATTTCCAGGCTTATGACCAGATTGATGGCGCGCCTGAGGAAAAGGCCCGTGGGATTACGATTTCTACGGCTCACGTTGAGTATGAAACAGATGCACGTCACTATGCGCACGTGGATTGCCCGGGACACGCTGACTATGTGAAGAACATGATCACCGGTGCGGCGCAAATGGACGGTGCGATTTTGGTTGTGAATGCAGCTGACGGCCCAATGCCACAAACACGTGAGCACATCTTGCTTGCGCGTCAGGTTGGTGTTCCGGCGCTTGTTGTTTACCTGAACAAGGTTGACCAGGTTGATGATGAGGAGCTTTTGGAGCTTGTTGAGATGGAAGTTCGTGAGCTTCTGTCATCATATGATTTCCCGGGCGACGACATTCCTGTGATTGCAGGTTCTGCTTTGGCGGCGATGGAAGGCAATAACCCAGAAATTGGTGAAGAAAGCATCAGAAAGCTGATGGCAGCTGTTGATGAGTATATTCCACAGCCAGAGCGCGCTGTTGACCAGCCGTTCCTGATGCCGATTGAGGATGTATTCTCAATCTCAGGTCGGGGTACTGTTGTAACAGGCCGTGTTGAGCGTGGTGTTGTTAATGTTGGCGACGAGATTGAGATCGTTGGTATCAAGGATACACAGAAGACCACATGTACGGGTGTTGAAATGTTCCGTAAATTGCTCGACCGCGGAGAAGCGGGCGACAATATCGGCGCTTTGATCCGTGGTATTGACCGTGAAAAAGTTGAGCGTGGTCAGGTTCTTTGTAAGCCTGGTTCAGTTAACCCGCACAAGAAGTTTGTTGGCGAAGCCTATATCCTGACCAAGGAAGAGGGCGGACGTCATACACCGTTCTTCACCAATTACCGTCCGCAGTTCTACTTCCGTACGACTGATGTGACAGGTGTTGTGACCTTGAATGCAGGTACAGAGATGGTGATGCCGGGTGACAATGTTGAAGTTAATGTCGAGCTGATCGTGCCGATCGCCATGGAAGAGAAGCTTCGCTTCGCGATCCGTGAAGGTGGCCGCACAGTTGGTGCCGGCGTTGTCTCAAAAATTATTGAGTAAGGAGTTCGGGGCCGTCAATTGGCGGCTCCATTGATTATAGAGGTGTAGCTCAGTTGGTAGAGCATCGGTCTCCAAAACCGAGGGTCGTGAGTTCGAGTCTCTCCACCTCTGCCATTTAAACCGAATTTCAAAGCGCGGTTAGGAAAGACACGGGTTTTTCCTTCCGCGTTTTGGGCGTTCTGGCAAAAGCGGCGACATCGAAGAATTACCGTTTGAAATAAGCGGATGAAGAAAGAGTAGAATGGCAGACGATAAGGCAAAAGTCGGACCGGTTAAATACGTAGCTCAGGTACGCCAAGAGGGCCGTAAGGTTGTCTGGCCGACGCCTCGTGAGACTATGATTACGACCGTTATGGTTCTGATTGTCATGGTGATGTTTGGTATCTTCTTTTTCTTTGTCGACTGGCTAACAGCAAACGGCACACAATTATTATTAGGTATCGGGTCCAATTCTGGTCCTGGAACTGGAGGTTAAACAGAGTGGCGGCTAAATGGTATATCGTCCAGGCGCATTCGAATTTCGAAAAGCGCGTCAAGGAAAGCCTTCTTTCCGAGGCTGAAACAAAAGGGTTGTCCCATTTGTTTGAGGAAATTCTCGTGCCGACCGAGCAGGTTGTGGAAATTCGCCGTGGCCGCAAGGTTGAAAGCGAACGTAAGTATTTCCCCGGCTATGTGCTGGTTAAAATGGATTTGACGGACGAGGCCTATCATTTGGTGAAAAACACACCCAAGGTGACAGGTTTCTTAGGCTCACTGAATAAGCCAAGCCCGGTTTCTGAGGCAGAAGTACAGCGGATTGTTGGTCAAATCGCTGAATCTGAAGACGCGCCGCGTCCAACAATTATTTTCGAAATTGGCGAGACCGTCAAAGTGATCGATGGTCACTTCCAATCCTTTAATGGTGTTGTCGAAGACATCGATGAAGAACATGCGCGTCTCAAAGTCGCGATCAATATTTTCGGCCGGGCGACCCCGGTTGAACTCGAATACTCTCAGGTCGAGAAACAGACCTAGAGTGTAAATCGTCTGTGGGAGGTGTGCGGAAAGACCATTCGCGCAACCGGACCACGGGCACACAACTTACGCTGAACATGGTGTTTGGCGTGTCACAGGAGTGGAAACATGGCGAAGAAGATTGAAGGATACATCAAATTGATGGTCCCGGCGGGCACTGCCAACCCGTCACCACCGCTCGGGCCGGCCCTTGGCCAGCGCGGCGTCAACATTATGGAATTTACCAAAGCATTTAATGCGAAAACCGGGGAAATGGAAAAAAGTATTCCAATTCCAACTATTATCACGGTTTATGCGGACAAATCCTTTACGTTCGAAATCAAAACACCCCCGGCTTCTTATTATCTTAAGAAGATGGCCGGTCAGGCTAAAGGGTCAACCGAGCCAAGCCGGATCGTTGGTGGAACAGTGACGCGCGCGCAATGCCGCGAAATCGCTGAACTGAAATTCGTCGACTTGAGCGCCAATGATCTCGATCAGGCGACCAAGATTATTGAAGGCTCAGCCCGGTCAATGGGCTATGAGGTGACGGAGTAAATCATGGCGAAGCAAAGTAAAAGAATGGCTGCAGCGCGCAGCACGGTTGAACGTGAAACACTTTACACAATTAAAGACGCGGTCGGCCTGGTTAAAGGCAGCGCAAAAGCCAAATTTGATGAAACTATCGAACTCGCGATTAATCTGGGTGTAGACCCACGCCACGCTGACCAAATGGTTCGCGGCGTGTGTAACCTGCCAAATGGCACAGGGCGTTCAGTTCGCGTTGCCGTATTTGCAAAGGACGCGAAAGCGGAAGAAGCAAAAAAAGCAGGCGCTGATATTGTCGGTGCAGACGATTTGGCGGCGAAAGTTCAAGCCGGTGAAATGGATTTTGATCGCGTGATCGCGACACCGGACATGATGCCACTTGTGGGTCGTCTGGGTAAAATCCTGGGTCCAAAAGGTATGATGCCAAACCCGCGCGTGGGTACGGTGACGCCGGATGTGGCTAAGGCTGTTTCTGACGCTAAAGGCGGCGCGGTTGAATTCCGTGCAGAAAAAGCCGGTATCGTCCATGTCGGTGTTGGCAAGGCAAGTTTCTCTGAAGCTGCATTGCAGGAAAATGTCGCCGCTCTTTTGGGTGACATTATGAAGGCCAAGCCATCAGGTGCCAAAGGCACATATATGAAACGTGTAACGCTGAGCTCGACAATGGGCCCTGGCGTTAAAATAGATACGTCGGAAGCGACGGCATCTTAAGAATTTGGTGAAGGCAGCAATGCCTTTACCAATGCAGGAACATTTCATGTGAGATGTTTTTGCACTGTCCGAGATCATAGGTGCGCGGCATATGCCACGCTTAATTTTGCCAATGTGAGACAGAGCGTAAAACCGGATTTACCGACAATGTCGGCTGTTCGGTTCGAGCCCTGGGACAGAAGACCGCGCTGGTGTTGTCCCATTCAAGGGGGCGGTTTCAGCGCAAACTGGAGGTGACCCATGGGGGGTTGCCGTAACAGGGAGACCGCAATGGATCGTAATGAAAAGAAGGAAATGGTAAAAATGCTGGAAGGCGTTTTTGACAGTTCTGGATCCGTTGTCATGGCTGAATACTCAGGCATGACAGTTGCGGATATGACTGACCTGCGTAATCAACTTCGTGAAGTTGGTGCAACGGTCAAAGTTGTGAAAAACCGTCTCGCTAAAATCGCACTGAAGGATAAACCCGGTAGCGGTGTGGCTGACCTCTTTAAAGGTCCTGTCGCAATCGCATTTGCCGAAGATATGATCAGTGCGCCGAAAGTGGCCGTGGCATTCGCGAAGGATAATGATAATTTCAATATTCTTGGTGGCGTCATGGGAGAAGAGGTCTTTGACGTTTCTGGTATTGAGACATTGTCGAAACTACCGTCACGTGACGAACTCATTGGTATGGCAGCCGCAAGGTTGCTTGGCCAGGCTTCTCAGATTGGTCAGCGTTTGAATGCACCTGGTAGCCAGCTTGCTGGCGCTATTGGCGTAATTCAAGAGCAGGCTGCAGCTTAAAGTCGGACCCGCGACACTCGAACTGAAACTAAACTAAAGGAAGTAGAAAATGGCTGATGTAGCTAAACTTGCTAAATCTTTGATGGAATTGACCATCTTGGAAGCAAAAGAACTCAACGATATTCTTGAAGAAAACGGCATCAAGGCCGCTGCAGCTGTTGCTGTTGCTGGTCCAGCCGGCGGCGGCGACGCTGGCGGTGCAGCCGAAGCTAAAGACGAATTTGACGTCATTCTTGCGTCATTCGGCGAAAAGAAAATCAACGTCATTAAAGAAGTCCGCGGAATCACCGGTCTTGGCCTCAAAGAAGCTAAAGATCTGGTCGAAGGCGCACCTAAAGCCGTTAAGGAAGGTGTATCCAAAGACGAAGCCGAAGACATCAAGGGCAAGCTGGAAGCAGCTGGCGCGACTGTCGAGCTTAAATAGTACAGGTTCCGGCGCGCGTTCGCGCGCGCCGGACACACATTTCACCATGTCTAAAGGTGGGCTGTTGGAGTCAGGATAAATGCTTCCAAAGAATTTTCAAAGGCGGGCATTCACCCGTCTGAATTAGAGCAAAGGTGTCTTTAATGTCGCTCACATTTACTGGCAAAAAACGTATTCGCAAAAGCTTTGGCCGAATCCCGGAAGTGGTTCGCATGCCAAACCTGATTGAAGTTCAAAAAAGTTCTTATAATCAGTTTCTGCAAATGGATGTTCCTCACGAAGAACGTGGTGATAATGGACTGAACGGTGTGTTCAGATCCGTATTCCCTGTTCGCGATTTCTCGGAACGGGCTGTATTGGAATATGTTTCATTTACATTCGATCCACCAAAATTTGACGAAGAGGAATGTCAGCAGCGCGACATCACGTACGCAGCGCCCCTCAAGGTTAAAATGCGTTTGATCGTATTTGAAATCGATGATGATACAGGCGCCCGCTCTGTCAAAGACATCAAAGAGCAGGAAGTCTATATGGGCGACATGCCGTTGATGACTGAAAAAGGCACGTTCATTGTCAATGGTACAGAGCGTGTGATCGTTTCGCAAATGCACCGCTCTCCCGGTGTATTCTTTGACCATGACAATGGCAAAAGCCATTCATCCGGCAAAATTTTGCACTCTGCACGGATTATCCCGTACCGCGGTTCATGGCTCGATTTCGAATTTGACGCCAAAGACATTCTCTATGCCCGTATCGACCGTCGCCGGAAATTGCCTGCAACGACTGTTCTGTATGCCCTGGGCATGAGTAAGGAAGAAATTCTCGAGCACTATTACGAGAGTGTCCAGTACACCCGCAATAAGGCAAAGGACGGCTGGAACCTGAAGTTCAATCCTGAGAACTATCGCGGCGCGAAACTGACCCGTGATCTTATTGATGCGAAAACGGGCGAATCTGTTGCGCCGGCTGGACGTAAACTGACCAAACGCGGTGCCAAGAAACTCGCGGATGAAGGATTGAAGACAGTCCTTATCCTGGATGAAGAATTGGCCGAGCGGTACGCTGCGGAAGACATTGTTAATGTCAAAACGGGCGAGATCTACGCCGAGGCCGGTGACGAGCTGACGTTGGAAATCATCGAAGAGATGAATGAGGCGGGTATTAAAGATATCTCGGTCCTCAACATTGATCATATCAATGTCGGCCCGTTCATTCGCAACACATTGGCAGCGGATAAAAACGAAAGCCGTGATAGCGCTTTGGTTGATATCTACCGCGTCATGCGTCCTGGTGAGCCGCCAACACCTGAAACCGCGGAAGCTCTGTTCCAGAGCCTGTTCTTTGAAGAAGAGCGCTATGATCTCTCGGCTGTTGGCCGCGTAAAAATGAACATGCGCCTTGATCAGGAATGCAGCGATGAAATCCGCATTCTTCGCAACGAAGACTTACTGGCTGTTGTGGATACGCTTGTGAAATTGAAAGACGGTATCGGCTCAACTGATGATATTGATAATCTCGGCAATCGCCGCGTTCGTTCTGTTGGTGAATTGATGCAAAACCAATACCGAATCGGTTTGCTTCGTATGGAACGTGCCATCAAAGAGCGCATGACGTCTGTCGATATCGAAACAGTGATGCCGCACGATCTTATCAACGCAAAACCTGCAGCTGCAGTTGTGCGTGAGTTCTTTGGATCATCACAATTGTCACAATTTATGGACCAGACAAATCCATTGTCTGAAATTACCCATAAACGTCGTCTTTCTGCGCTTGGGCCGGGTGGCTTGACGCGTGAACGTGCCGGTTTTGAAGTGCGTGATGTTCACCCAACCCATTATGGTCGTATCTGTCCGATTGAAACGCCTGAGGGTCCAAATATTGGATTGATCAACTCATTGGCAACACATGCGCGTATTAATAAGTATGGCTTTATCGAAAGCCCGTACCGCCGCATCGTCAAGGGTAAATTGACCGACGAAGTTGTTTATATTTCTGCTATGGAAGAAGCCCGCTATAAAATTGCGCAGGCCAATGCGGAAGTTGACGATAAAAACGTCCTCCAAGGCGATTTCATTACCTGTCGTGTGAACGGCGAGGTGACCTTGGTCGAACGTGACAGTGTTGACTTTATTGACGTTTCTCCGAAACAGCTCGTTTCTGTTGCGGCCGCTCTTATTCCATTCCTGGAAAACGATGATGCGAACCGTGCCTTGATGGGATCGAATATGATGCGTCAGGCGGTGCCATTGTTGAAATCAGAAGCTCCGCTTGTGGGCACCGGTATGGAGTCTGTTGTGGCTCTGGATTCCGGTGCGACAGTCGCAGCCAAGCGCGACGGTGTGGTTGAGCAGGTTGATGCAAAACGTGTGGTTATCCGCGCGAGCCGCGAAACTGACCTGACCAAGTCCGGTGTTGATATTTACAACTTGTTGAAGTTCCAGCGCTCCAACCAAAGTACCTGTATCAACCAGACACCTTTGGTGAAAGTCGGTGACGAAGTGAAAGCCGGCGATATTATTGCTGACGGACCTTCGACCAATTTGGGCGAGCTGGCTCTGGGTAAAAACGTTCTCGTGGCCTTTATGCCCTGGAACGGATTTAACTATGAGGATTCGATCCTGATTTCAGAGCGTATCGTGCGTGATGATGTCTACACATCGCTTCACCTGGAAGAGTTCTCTGTTATGGCCCGCGATACCAAGCTCGGCCCTGAAGAGATCACCCGCGATATTCCAAATGTCGGCGAAGAAGCGCTGCGCAATTTGGATGAGGCCGGGATTGTTGCGGTTGGTGCGGAAGTTCATGCCGGTGACATCCTTGTCGGTAAAGTCACGCCAAAAGGTGAAAGCCCGATGACACCGGAAGAAAAGCTTCTGCGTGCGATCTTTGGTGAGAAAGCCTCAGATGTTCGCGACACAAGCTTGAAGCTTCCTCCGGGCGCATCAGGAACAGTTGTTGAAGTGCGTGTGTTTAACCGTCACGGTGTTGATAAAGACGAACGTGCGCAACAAATCGAGCGTGAAGAGATCGAAGCTCTCGGCAAGGACCGGGACGACGAGCTCTCAATTCTCGAGCGTAATATCTACAACAATGTTCAGAAGATTCTTCTGGGTAAGAAGGCTGTTTCCGGCCCGCGCGGCTACAAAAAAGGCCCTGTGACCGAAGAAAACCTTTCCGAAGTGCCGAGGTCTGACTGGTGGCGTATTGGTGTGGACGACGAGAAAACCATTGGTGAGCTCGAAGCCCTGAAAACCCAGTACGATACATCGAAAGCCAAACTTGATGCTCGTTTTGAGGATAAAGTCGATAAATTACAACGTGGTGACGAATTGCCACCAGGTGTGATGAAGATGGTTAAAGTCTTTGTTGCCGTGAAGCGTAAGCTTCAGCCTGGTGATAAAATGGCCGGACGTCACGGAAACAAAGGTGTGATTTCAAAAATCAATCCGATTGAGGATATGCCTTACCTGAGCGACGGTACAGCCGTTGATATCGTGCTGAACCCGCTTGGGGTTCCATCGCGAATGAATGTCGGACAGATCCTTGAAACCCATTTGGGATGGGCTTGTGCAGGTACCGGTAAAATGATCGACGATGCTTTGGAAGCTTACCGCGCAAGCGGGGACATGAAACCGCTGAAAATGCAATTGGAATCCACGTATGAAGGTATTGATCTTCCCAAGAAGAACGATGAGCTTACCGAACTCGCTGGAAACCTGAAAGCAGGTGTGCCGATTGCAACACCAGTGTTTGACGGTGCTCATGAAGGTGACATTGTTGAGATGCTGGAAAAAGCAGGTCTGACCAGTTCCGGTCAAGAACGCTTGGTTGACGGTCGCACGGGTGAAAAATTCACGCGTCCGGTTACTGTCGGCTATAAGTATTTGCTGAAACTGCATCACTTGGTGGATGACAAAATTCACGCCCGTTCAATCGGTCCATACTCGCTCGTTACGCAGCAACCATTGGGTGGTAAGGCTCAATTCGGTGGTCAGCGCTTCGGGGAAATGGAAGTCTGGGCTTTGGAAGCTTACGGTGCGGCGTATACCTTGCAAGAAATGCTCACGGTCAAATCTGATGATGTGGCCGGACGGACGAAAGTCTATGAAAGCATTGTGCGCGGCGATGACGCATTTGAAGCCGGTATCCCGGAAAGCTTTAACGTTCTGATTAAAGAGATCCGTTCTCTGGGTCTGAACATAGAGTTGTCCAACGGCTAAGCGCCGATAAAAATTCACGACGGCGGATGAATATTTCATCCGCCAACAAAAAGGAGAAAATCATGAACCAAGAGGTCATGAACATTTTCAACCCCGCTGCTGAAGGTCCAAGCTTTGACCGGATCCGCATTTCTCTGGCCAGCCCTGAGAAAATCCATTCCTGGTCATTTGGCGAAATCCGTAAGCCGGAAACCATCAACTACCGGACGTTTAAACCTGAAAAAGACGGTTTGTTCTGTGCGCGGATCTTTGGCCCGACCAAAGATTATGAATGTCTGTGCGGCAAATACAAGCGCATGAAGTACAAAGGTGTGGTTTGTGAAAAATGTGGCGTTGAAGTCACAGTGACTCGTGTGCGTCGTGAACGCATGGGCCATATCGAACTTGCAGCTCCTGTTGCGCATATCTGGTTCTTGAAATCACTGCCGTCGCGGATTGCGACCATGCTCGATCTGGCTTTAAAGCAAGTTGAGCGTATTCTGTATTTTGAAAGCTTCGTAGTCACCGAGCCGGGCTTGACCTCACTCGCTGAGCGTCAATTGCTAACCGAAGAAGAATATCTGGACGCACAAACCGAGTTTGGTGAAGACAGCTTTACGGCCGCTATTGGCGCGGAAGCCGTTCGTGAAATGTTGATGAATTTGGATCTGGAAGCTGAAGTCGAGCGCGTGCGTTTTGACATGTCTGAAACCGGATCCGAGTTAAAACTCAAAAAGTTCCAGAAGCGTTTGAAATTGCTGGAAGCCTTTATCACTTCAGGTAACCGTCCGGAATGGATGATCCTGACCGTGGTTCCGGTTATCCCGCCTGAGCTTCGTCCGCTGGTTCCACTGGACGGTGGCCGGTTTGCCACATCAGACCTGAACGATTTGTACCGTCGTGTGATCAACAGAAACAACCGTTTGAAGCGCTTGATCGAATTGCGCGCACCGGACATCATTGTCCGGAACGAAAAGCGTATGTTGCAAGAGTCTGTCGATGCCTTGTTTGACAATGGCCGTCGTGGCCGCGTGATTACAGGCGCTAACAAGCGTCCGCTGAAATCCATGTCTGACATGCTTAAGGGTAAGCAGGGTCGTTTCCGTCAGAACCTTCTCGGGAAACGGGTCGACTATTCCGGTCGTTCTGTGATCGTGGTTGGACCTGAGCTGATGTTACATCAATGTGGTCTGCCCAAGAAAATGGCATTGGAATTGTTCAAACCATTTATCTATGCGCGTCTTGACGCCAAAGGTATTTCCGGCACGGTCAAACAATCAAAGAAGATCGTTGAAAAGCAACGCCCGGAAGTTTGGGATATTCTTGATGAAGTGATCCGTGAGCATCCGGTTCTTTTAAACCGGGCGCCAACACTTCACAGACTGGGTATCCAGGCGTTTGAACCCGTGTTGACAGAGGGTAAAGCGATCCGTTTGCACCCGCTTGTCTGTGCGGCGTTTAACGCTGACTTTGACGGTGACCAAATGGCGGTTCACGTGCCGCTTTCAATTGAATCGCAGCTGGAAGCGCGTGTCTTGATGATGTCAACGAACAACATCCTGTCACCTGCCAATGGTAAGCCGATCATTGTGCCGTCTCAGGATATCGTTTTGGGACTGTACTACATGTCTCTTGCCGTTGACGGCGAAAAGGGTGAAGGCCGCGCATTTGCGGATATGGCCGAGCTCGAAGCTGCTTTGGACGATGGACAGGTTACTGTACATTCGAAGATCAAAGGTCGGTTTAACGTTGTCCATGAGGACGGCACGATCACGAAAGAGGTCGCGGAAACTACGCCGGGACGTCTGATGATCGCGGAGTATCTACCCAAGCACGAAAAGATTTCATACGAATTGATCAACCAGCCGATGACCAAAAAGGCCATCGGGAAATTGATCGACGTCGTCTACCGCCACAGCGGTCAAAAAGCGACGGTTATCTTTTGCGATAAGGTTATGGGTCTTGGCTTTAAAGAAGCCTGTAATGCCGGTATTTCCTTTGGTAAGGATGATATGATCATCCCTGATGCAAAGAAAACCCTCGTTGGCGATACGCAAGCCCTCGTTTCCGATTTCGAACAACAATATGCTGATGGTTTGATCACCAAAGGCGAGAAATACAACAAAGTTGTTGATGCCTGGTCGAAGTGTACGGACAAAGTGGCGGACGCCATGATGGATGAGGCTGCGAAGCCACGTAAGATGATCAATTCGATCTTTATGATGGCCGATTCTGGGGCTCGGGGTTCCAAGAACCAGATGAAACAATTGGCCGGTATGCGCGGTCTGATGGCTAAACCATCGGGTGAGATCATCGAAACACCGATTATTTCCAACTTTAAAGAAGGCCTGTCGGTTCTCGAATACTTCAACTCGACCCATGGGGCCCGTAAAGGTCTTGCGGATACGGCGTTGAAAACCGCGAACTCAGGATATTTGACACGTCGTCTCGTCGACGTGGCCCAAGACTGTATCGTCAATGAACAGGACTGTGGCACATCAGAAGGTATCAAACTGGCACCTGTTGTTGATGGTGGTGAGGTTGTCGTGTCTCTGGGTGAGCGTATGCTTGGCCGGACATGTGCGGAAGACATTCGTGATCCGCGCACCGGCGATGTCATGTTCCCTGCCAATACATATATTGATGAGGACCTTGCACTGGAAATCGATGAATGCGGATTGCAGGAGACCCGTGTTCGTTCTGCTTTGACGTGTGAAACCACAACCGGCATTTGCGCGACCTGTTATGGGCGTGATCTGGCCCGCGGAACCAAAGTCAATATGGGTGAAGCAGTCGGCGTTATCGCGGCGCAATCCATTGGTGAGCCGGGTACCCAGCTGACTATGCGGACTTTCCATATTGGAGGTACTGCGTCTGTGTCTGACAAATCCGTCGTTGAAAGTTCAAACGAAGGTAAAGTCGTCTACATAAATGGTAATGTGGTGAAAGACCGTGCCGGTAACTTCATTGTTATGGGCCGGAATATGCAAATTGCGATCCACAGTAAGGATGGCAAAGAGCTGGAAACTCACAAAGTAACCTACGGGACACGCGTTTCGGTGGAAGAGGGTGCAAAAATCGCCCGCGGCGACCGGATTGCGGAATGGGATCCTTATGCGGAACCGATCATCACAGAAGTTGGCGGTGAGATCAAACTCATCGATATGCTTGAAGGTGTTTCTGTTAAAGAGGAAACTGACGAAGAAACCGGTATTACATCGAAAGTGATCGTCGATTGGCGTTCATCTTCCAAAGCCGGCGATTTACAGCCAATGGCGGTTGTTCAGGACGCAAACGGCGAGCCTGTCAAAACTGCAAATGGAAACATTGCATCTTACATGCTTGCGGTTGGCGCGATCCTGTCTGTCAATGACGGCGACAAGGTGAAAGCCGGTGACGTGATTGCCCGTATCGCCAAAGGTGGTGCGACGCAGCGCGATATCACCGGTGGTCTGCCACGGGTGGCCGAATTGTTCGAAGCCCGTCGTCCAAAAGACGATGCCAAAATTGCCGACATCAGTGGTAAGATTGAATTTACACGCGACTATAAAAACAAGCGTAAAGTTCAAATTACACCGGATGATGAAAATCAAGAGCCGGTTGAGTTCCTGATCGCAAAAGGTAAGCACATGACAGTTCGCGAAGGCGATTACGTCAATAAAGGTGACTATCTGATCGACGGTAATCCAGCACCGCACGATATTCTTGAAATCCTCGGTGTTGAAGCTCTGGCTGAATATCTTGTTGACGAAGTGCAAGCGGTTTACCGTCTGCAAGGCGTGCCAATCAACGACAAGCATATCGAAGTGATTGTGCGCCAGATGTTGCAAAAGGTCGAAGTTACCGATCCGGGTGATACAACACTGCTGCGTGGTGAGCAGCTTGACCGTATCGAGTTCGCTGAAGTCAATGCGGCAATGCTTGAACGTGATAAGTCCAAGACACCTGCCGTTGGTAAACCTGTCTTGCTCGGTATCACTAAAGCGTCGCTTCAAACGCGCTCATTTATCTCGGCTGCATCGTTCCAGGAAACAACGCGCGTTCTGACGGATGCGTCTGTTAATGGTAAAGAAGACATGCTTGAAGGTTTGAAAGAAAACGTGATTGTCGGTCGTCTGATCCCGGCTGGTACCGGTGGTAAATTGCGCGGATATCAAAAACTCGCCAATGACAAAGACAAGAAGCTGCTCGAAGAACGTGCAGCAGCGGCTCCTGCGATTGAAGATCTCCCGGAGGAGATTGCAGAAGCTGCCGCAGCTGAGGAAGCCGGCGCGTAAGCTATTGATGATTGAATAAATTAAAGGGTCGCTTTCGGGCGGCCCTTTTTTATTGGCGGGCGTTGCGAATCTGATCTACCTTCGCCGGAAAATAGGGGAAATTTCATGACTTCATACTTTAAACTCAAATCCAGTGGCATTGCTGCGATTGCGCTCACCCTTTCTCTCGCGGCCTGCGTAGATAAAGCGGATATAACTGATGAACAGGTTCAAAAACTGCACGCAAATGTCCTCACGCTCGATACACATGTGGATATTCCTCTAACTTTTATGACCGAGGTCGATCCGGGTGTGGCCAATGAGTATCAGGTGGATCTGGGGAAAATGGAAAAGGGCGGTTTGGATGCGGCCTTTTTTATCGTCTATACGCCTCAAGGCGAGCTAACGGACGAAGGTTACGCCAAGGCTGGAGAAATTGCCGAAACACGGATCAAAGCCATTCACCAAATGGCGAAAGCGTATGAAGATCGTATCGTCTTTGCCACAACCGCAGAGCAGGTACGAAAGGCAACCAAGGACGGAAACCTGGTTGCATTGGTTGGTATGGAAAATGCGTTTCCGCTCGGACCAACAATTGACTCCGTACAAACATGGGCCAAACGGGGTGTGCGCTATATGGGTATTACTCATTTCGGTCACAATCAATTCGGCGACAGTTCTAACCCGCATCCTGACCGGGATGATGGCCCTCTACATAACGGTTTGTCAGGCATGGGAAAAGAATTGATCAACCAGCTTAATCGTCACGGGATCATGGTCGACGTATCCCATGCGGGCAAAGAAACCATGATGCAGGCGGCTGATCTATCCAGAACGCCGATCATTGCGAGCCACTCTGGAGTCAAAGCCATTGCGGACACAGCGCGCAACTTGGATGATGAGCAACTGCGTAAAATCAAGGACGTTGGTGGGGTTGCGCAAATGGTGGCATTGGGAAGCTATGTCAAAGTCCTGACACCAGAACAGGAAGCTTTCAGGGATAAGGTTCGCGTTGAGCTCGGTTTGGAAACGTCTGAGGCCCGCTCAGCGATGACGGATGCGCAAGAAGCTGAATATGAAGCCAGGTTGGAGGGGGTTTACGATATTGAACCGCGCGCGACCGTTGCAGATTTCGTTGATCATGTTGATCATGCAGTGAAAATCGCTGGCATCGATCATGTCGGCATTGCGTCGGACTTTGATGGCGGCGGCGGCATTGATGGCTGGCAGGATGCGTCAGAGACACAAAATGTCACGGCCGAATTAATCAAGCGTGGGTATAGCGACGCCGAGATCTCTAAAATCTGGGGTGGAAATCTGTTGCGGGTTATGGAAGCCGTCGAAGCGGTCACCCAAAAACAGTAACCTTAAAACAAAGTGCGGCGCCCTGCAGGGGGAGGGAGTGTGCAGGACGCCGCGTCTATTAGCGGATTGTATTCCCTAGGGGGGAGGGAAAATTCTCAACGCCATAGATTGTATTTAAGCAGCTTTCCGTTTACCGGAAGGTTTCTGAGAAATTAACTTTTCGTCATTCGATCCGCCAATTTCAATCTTGCGTGGCTTCATGGCTTCGGGAAGTTCCCGGACCAGTTCAATCCGCAAGAGGCCGTTTTCAAGGCTTGCGCCTTTGACCAAGACATGATCAGCGAGTTGGAACCGACGTTCGAAACCGCGCTCCGCGATGCCGCGATGCAGGTATTCACCTTTATCTTCATTGGCGGCTTTGGTGCCGACGACTGTCAGTACATTTTCATGTGTTTCCAGCGATAAATCGCTTTCGGCAAATCCGGCTACAGCCAATTCGATTAAATAGTCGTTTTCGCCTGTCTGGGCGATATTATACGGCGGATAAGCGTTGGTCGTGCCCAATTTTGAGGCATTGTCGATCAAATCGGCCATCCGGTCAAAGCCAATAAATGAACGGCTTAAGGGGGTAAAATCGTAATTAATCATGGTACATCCTTTTCTAAGCAATGTGTTTAACATTAAGCGAAACCCGATATTGGCATTTCGCGGGTGGAGACCCGTTGTGGCGCCTCCAACGGTAGATATGGGAATTTTAAATTTTGGTTTCAAGACCCGGCACGTTTTCGTCAGATCGGGCGGGTTTTTCGCGGCATTTCCTTGCAAAAACTGGAGTATTTCGTACTCTGCGCAAAATATTTGAGGAGCCTGGAATGAAAATTATCACATCGACATTACTGATCGGCAGCGCAGCGATTTTGACTTTATCCGCATGCGGGTCAAAGGTTGAAACTGAAGCTGAAAAAACAACGGAAACCGTGATGGAAATAGTCGCCGAAATTGCACCCTTGGATGCGGTTCTTGCAGGCGAATGGCGCGGAGAACAAAAAGCACGCGACGTCTTTCGTAACCCTAAGGAAACGTTGGAGTTTTTTGGCTTGGAGCCTGGTCAAACCGTTTTGGAAATATTCCCAGGCGGGGGTTGGTATACCAATATACTCGCGCCCTACGCCGCCAAAACTGGCGGCACATATATTGCGGCCGGGTTTGATCCTGCCCTCGGGGAACGATACGCGGCCAGTAATCAACGTTTTTTGGACAAGTTCTCTGACGCTGAAATCTACGGAGACGTAGAGCAACGGTTCCTGGGGCCAGACTCTCCACCACTTGGTGCGGGTGATGTTGATCTGGTACTTTCATTTAGAAATGTACACAGCTGGATGCGCACTAATTATGCCGATAAGGCCTTTGCTGAATTCTATGCCGCCTTAAAACCAGGCGGAATTTTAGGGATTGTTGAACACCGTTTGCCTGAATCCATGGAGCAGGATCCGAAAGCCGGCTCGGGTTATGTCCAAGTCAGCTACACCAAAGCCTTGGCAAAGGAAGCGGGATTTGAGTTTGTTGAAGCCAGCGAAATCAATGCAAATGCAAAAGACTCGGCTGATCATCCGTACGGTGTATGGACTTTGCCACCCTCCAGTCGCACTCCGAAAGAAGACGAGGAAGGTGCGGCTGATTTTGATGCGGCCAAATATTTGGCGATTGGCGAATCTGACCGCTATACCCTTAAATTTAGAAAGCCGGTTCAATAGGGCAGTTCCCAGCGGATAAAATACTGGATTTATGGGGCTGAGAACCCCATATACACCTAAGTTCATATTCAGGAGTACAAAATGACGAACGAAGATATTATTGCGAAAATGCAAGCCGCTGTAACGGCAGCGGGCGGTCTCGACAAATCTGTGAAATTTGATTTTGGCGATGATGGTTGCGTCCACGCCTCTGGTACAGAAGTCAGCGGCGAAGATGCAGAGGCAGATTGTACGATCAGCGTAAGCAAAGACGATTTTATCGCACTGGCTGGCGGTGACCTGGATCCGATGATGGCTTTCATGTCAGGCAAACTCAAAGTCGCAGGCGATATGTCTGTTGCAATGGGATTGCAAAAACTCTTCAGCAGCATGTAAATCACCGCGGGTGAATTCGAACACATGACAAACGATATTTCACCGGGTGACGTTATCCGTCTGGAAGGATTGGATCTGCCGCCCGGTGCTCGTTTTCACTACATTCATAATGGCGAAATTCGTCTGCGGGCAATGATCGCTCCTGCTAATCGCCAAGAGGCGCGCGGCAGTATAATTTTTTCGCCCGGCCGAACTGAATTCATTGAAAAGTATTTTGAATTTACAGAGGATTTGATTGAGCGCGGATTTGCGGTATTGATCCTCGATCCCAGAGGGCAGGGGCTGTCCGAACGGATTTTGGACGACCCGATCAAAAGCTATGTCGAGACATTCGATGACTATGTCGATGATTTTGCCTTTGCGGCCAAAGTTTTCAAAAATGATTTGCCGCGACCTCATATCGTTGCCGGGCACTCTATGGGCGGGATTATCGCCCTTCAATCAATCCTCGGTGGAAGCCTTAATCCGGCAGCGTGCGTCTTGAGCGCGCCCATGCTTGCCGTTCATGATCTTGATACACCAATCATGCCATACGCATTGAAACTTTTGTCCTGGTTGGGCATGTCCAAAAAGAACTTGCCATTTCAAAACCAGCGCAGCGGATTGCCGGTTTCGTTTAAAATTAACAAATTAACGTCCGACCCCAATCGGTATCAGCTGTGGGCAACCTATTTTGAAAATCACAAAAGGCTGAGATTGGGTCCGCCAACCTATGGCTGGATTTGTGCGGCGATGAAGGCCATGAAATTTGTCAATGATAACGCAAGGCATTTGAAAATCCCGACTCTAATGGTCGCAGCCGGCGCCGACCCAATTGTCGTGCCCTCTTCTATCGAGAAATTTGCGGAGGAAGCAGGGGCTGATTATCTCAATATACCCGGCGCATTGCATGAAATTTTGATCGAACAAGATAAATACCGTGATCAATTTTGGGCAGGATTTGATGCATTTTTGGAAAAACACGCACTGTAACGGCTTTAAAACCCGTTATCCATTCTTAGCTAATCTGTTGGCTTTCAGTCTTGCCCGATCACCAAACAGCGAACTAACCATGCAAGACCGGATAAACATGATCTAATAAGTCCGGGTCACCCGCGCAGACAACCGCACCTCCTTCTTTACCGATGTCATGGGCGCGTCCGCCTTGCCAGTCCGTGATCTTTCCGCCAGCGCCTTCGATAATCGGGATCAAAGCGGCGATGTCATACGGCTTGAGTTGGGCTTCAATCACCAGATCAATGCTGCCACTGGCCGTCAATGCGTAACTATATGCGTCTAGTCCAAGTCTGGAAAAACGGGCGGTCTGGCGGATTTTTTCATAGGCACTGAGTTGAGCCTCATCGAACATTGCCATGGGTTCAGTACAGGACAGGATAACGTCATCCAGTCGCGCGCATGTTCGCGTTTTTAATGCTGATGTTCCGCCCGGTTCTTGCTTCCAGGCTTTACCTTTTGCTCCCAAATAACGTTCAGCCATAGCCGGGTGATCAATCAATCCAATGACAGGTTCGCCGTCATAAAAAATACCGATTAAGGTACTCCAAACCGGCACACCGGCGACAAAGGCGCGGGTCCCATCGATGGGATCAACACACCATGTCCAACCACTTGAACCTTGCGTATCGGCAAATTCTTCACCGACAATACCGTCTGCCCCGAAGGTTTTTTGAATAAAGGACCGAATCAACTGCTCTGCGTCCCGGTCGGTTGCCGTCACAGGATCAAACATCGAACCGCCGCCCTTGTTCTCAGCGACCGGTGCGTTTTTAAACGCGTCCAGTGTCAAGCTGGCGGCCATGTCGGCAGCCACTTGCACGCCGTCAAGCCGTGCTTCAAGCTCGGAAAGGGATGGTTTGATCATGACCCTGCTTTAGCACGGCCATATTAGACGCGCCACCGGTTTAGGTGTTATATACGGGTCTCAGTTCGGGAATGAACTGCGGCTTTGGCTTCTGCTTCCGCAGTAGCTTCCAAAGACTTGGCCAAATCAAGCAAATGTTTGCGCGGTGTTTCGCCCATGCTGTAATACGCTCGAACCAAATCCATTGTTTCTTTCTTGGACAGAATGTCTGGTGCCAAAGCGGTTTCGTCCGGTGTACCTGAAACAGGGTCGTGCTCTGACAGGCCTTCATAGAAATGCTGAACCGGAACGCTCAAGGCTTCCGAGAGCTCAAACAAACGGCTGGCGCTGACCCGGTTGGCGCCACACTCATATTTCTGAATTTGCTGAAAACGAATGCCGACCTGCTCTGCCAGAGCTTGTTGGGTCAACCCAAGCAAACGGCGTCGACGACGAAGATGCTTGCCTACGTGAAGATCAATTGCGTTTGTCATGTTTTACCCTTGTGATTTTATTGCCCCATGGCGTGAAAAATTAAACTCGCTTGAGAGGAGAGCAAAAGGCGTGCCAGTTAGTGCAGGGGTTGTTCGCCTAAAAAGCGAAGAAAAAACGCGAGTAATTGGGGAACTTGGCTCGTTTTGGGCGTAAAATGCGCGCCAATTAAGCATTTTCCTTAAGAAATGTGCCAAATCAGGACAATGGCATTGTTTATTACAAATCAGTCATATCTCTTGTGTGCAGAGAAAATACCCCCATATGCAGGGTGTACACGAGATGTGTACTCCTCCCCCCTCAAACTTCAGGCCGCTTTTAGCGGCCTTTTTCTTTGCTGAGTTACTGCGCGGCGATATTGGCGGCGGGCAATAGGGGTTCGAGCACTTGTAAAATGGCTTTTTCAAAATTTGCGGCCAATTTCTTCATGCCCGAATGGGTTTCCATGGTCACGGGATTGAGATAAAGGTCCTTATTAATCTCGATTTGGATCGCATCAATGTTGAGATCTGGATTACCATAATGATGGGTGACATAGCCCCCGGCATAGGGATGGTTGCGAGTCACTGAGTATCCATGTGACGTAAAAACCTGCTCCAGATGGGTTGTTAAATCAGCGCGGCAGCTTTTCCCAAACCGGTCGCCCAGAATAATATCAGCACGTTTTTCCCCTGATGGTCCCCGTCCGGGCATGGAATGGCAATCAATCAGCACGGCTCGCCCAAACTGCCGATGCGCTTGTTCCAGCAATTGGGTCAATTGTGCATGATAGGGTTTGTAAAACCGTTCAATGCGCGATCTGGCCTGTAAATAGGTCAAGGGGTGTTTGTAAATCTCCATATTCTGCGCGATTTTGCTCGGCACAACACCAAGACCCGCGCGCGCTCGCGAACTCACCGGTTTTTGGCCAATTTTGGTTTTGGCCGCATATTCCGGGGGAAGTTCCTCCGGGCTTCTATTTACATCCACGAAACTCCGTGGAAATTCCGCTGCCAATGTCGGGATACCAAATCGGCTCAGAGGCTCAATAAGTTGATCAATAAAAGCGTCTTCCCCCATCCGAAGCTGATCAAGTGAAAGCCGTGACATCGCAAGAAACGAATCGGGATAATGGCGGCCTGAATGGGGCGACGCCAAAACCAGAGGCGCGGCCTGCATCTTCTGCGATTTCAGTTTTACGGCACTGCCCAAGGCCTTGATTGTGCGATTTTCCCGCCGTGCGTTGGAAAACCCGTTATTTTTTCCATTTAGCAACCACATGCACACTATTCCTTAAGTCTCGGCCTGTATGACAATTGGCGGGAATTATGCACATCAATCACCATATTTGGTTTATTGTGTCATATTAGACCACAAACACGGGTATTTACTATAGACTACCCAATAATAATTGAGGGGGAGTGATGGCCACGATTTTATATGCGGAAGATGATGACGCCATGCGTCGTTTTTTCGAGAAAGCGCTTGAGAAAGCCGGGCATCATGTGATCGCGTGCGCTGACGGTGAACGGGCGCTCCGCGCCTTGAAGTTCGCGGACGGGGCTTTTGATCTCCTGCTCACCGATATTATGATGCCGGGTATTGACGGTGTTGAGCTGGCCAAACGGGCTGAGGACTTATCACCCGGTATAAAAATCATGTTTATCACCGGGTTTGCGGCCGTCGCAAAGCAAGATCCAGAAACTGCGGAATCAGCGACAGTTTTGTCTAAACCCGTCCATTTACGCCAGTTGGTCACCGAAGTTGACAAGCTGATCGCGGCCTAGAGTTTAAGTCCTTAATTTTTCTCATATATAGGCTTGCGCGGACGGTCTGAATTGGCGTATATCCGCGTCTCTGATAAACCCATCTGGGTTTTATGAAAATGGTGCGGGCGATTAGCTCAGCGGGAGAGCACTACATTGACATTGTAGGGGTCACTGGTTCAATCCCAGTATCGCCCACCATTTT
>JABDMW010000008.1 GCA_013001295.1 Hyphomonadaceae bacterium | reverse complement strand
GAGAAAAGCCGGGTGATAAAGCGGCATAGCGGGGAACTCGTTGTTTCCAATTTTTAAGTCTTGCCATTGCCCGCGCGTCTTCATGATTCCGGTTTTTCCGGTTAATGCCTGCAGGGACACACCGCCGACGATAATGACGATTTTGGGTGCGACGAGCTCAATATGTCTGCGGATAAAAGGCTGACAAAGTGCTAGTTCCTCTTCACTTGGATTGCGGTTTCCAGGCGGGCGCCAGTTGCAGACATTTGTGATGTAGAGATTGCTCGCACCAAGTTTGATCGCTGCAAACATTTTATCGAGCAGTTTCCCGGCCTCGCCAACAAAGGGAAGTCCGGTTTCGTCTTCCTGACGCCCCGGCGCTTCTCCAATCGCCATAATATCGGCTTGGGGGTTGCCACGTGCAAACACCATTTTTTGGGCATGGTCGCTTAAAACGCCGGCGTCAAAATCTTCGAGCGCCTGCTTTAAAGCGTCCAAAGTCGGCGCGGCTTTAGCAATCGCTTCGGCCTTGACCAATCGATCCGATAATTCTGGTTCAGCAGGGGGCGTGATTTTTGTAGCAGGCGCCGGTTTTCGCGCAAATTGCGGCTGTTTTTTCAGCGCTTTCGGAGATGTTGGCGGTGCCGGCGGCACGTCCACGCCCATACCGTCCCACCAGGATTGGCTCGCTTTTAAGGCCTGTTTGAGGGCTTGATGGTGTGTTGTTTCCGCCATTCAGCCTAGACGTATATCACGGAGCGTACATTGGCTTCAATGGATTGAATGATAATTGAGGCGATATCTTTTTTGGTCGCCCGTTCAATTCCTTGCAAGCCGGGTGAAGAATTTACTTCGAGAATTTTCGGGCCAGTATCACTGCGTAACATGTCGACGCCCGCCACATTGAGTTTGAGAATCTTAACCGCTTTCACAGCAGCTTTGCGTTCCTCTGACGTGATTTTCACTTTTTCCGCGTTGCCTCCTTGATGCAGGTTTGAGCGAAATTCGCCTGGTTGGGCGGATCGTTTGATGGAGCCCACGACTTTGCCGTCCACAACAAAACATCTGATATCTGTTCCGCTGGCTTCTTTGACGAAATCCTGAACGAGGAAGTGAGCATCCAGTCCCCGAAACGCGTCCACAAGCGATTCAGCAGCCTTTTTTGTTTCAGCAAGGACGACTCCTTTGCCTTGAGTGCTGGACAGAAGTTTAACGACAACCGGTGATCCACCCGCCAGTTCAATAATGCCTTTTGTATCACGTGAGGACATGGCGAATGCGGTGTTTGGCATGCCCAAATTGTTTTGCGCCAGAATTTGATGTGCGAGAAGTTTGTCCCGTGATGCTCCGATCGCAGAAGCAGAATTTAAGCAATATACGCCCATCATTTCAAACTGACGCACGACGGCCATGCCGTAAAAGGTCATTTTGGTTCCGATACGAGGTATTATTGCATCAAATCGCGGCAAGGCCTTGCCGTCATAATGCACGGCTGGCGCATGATTGTTGATCGCCATGTAACACCGGCTCGTTTCAATGCATTCGATGACATGGCCGCGCGCTTCCGCCGCCTTAATCATTTGCCGGTTTGAGTAATTGTGCGGTTCTTGAGTCAGAATACCGATCCGCAATGGCCGCAGCGGTTTATTCTTACGGCTTTTCTTTTTGTAGACATCGAAACTGAGTTCCGGCTGTAGAAACGACGACGAGGGGACAATGTGCATGTTGTCCGTAATTGATGAGCGACCGAGGAGCATGCGATAGCCCATCGTTTCACGGTTTGTCAGGGTAATGTTGATTGGCCAAGTTTGACCATTTATGGAGAGCGGACTTTCGATCACAAACCGGGATTCACTTTCCCCGTTAGAGCTAACAACCATGCGCCGTCCAATCACCTTTGCCGAACAGACCACCTCAATGTGAGGATCGTCCGGATTTGGGTGCATGATGAACCTGACCTGGGGATTCCGTTCACTCCCAAATGGTTCGACTGCAACCGCGTGCAATGCTGATGTACGGGCACCTGTATCGACCTTGGCTTTAATTGCTGGCAGGCCTAATTTCGGCAAGGACACCCATTCTTCCCACCCCAATGATATGTTTTCGGTCATACGCGGCCTTATAAATCACTTATCTAATGCGTCCAAACGCTTTACGCCGCCGATAGGACAGTTTAACAGGTAAATCCAGAATAATGTCTGCCCCGTAAACAATTATATGTGGGCAAAGTG
>JABDMW010000031.1 GCA_013001295.1 Hyphomonadaceae bacterium | reverse complement strand
CTCCCCGGCTCTGATTCAATGTTGATTCTGTTATAGGGAAAGTCCCTCAAAAAAAACAAGCGCTCAACTGTATTTATGTGCACATTTTTCATGACAAATTCGTCATCCCGTCAGAATCAACCCTGATATTGATTTTGACCTCTAGCCCTTTACAGTCGATTAACAGCTTTCAGTGAATGAGAAGATGAAATGAGACAACAGAACACTAGACTGAACGGGCTATTCACGACAATAGAAGCATGGGAAAGCCCAACAGGCGCATCGCTGGCTGTTTATCACAGAAAAGCCGATGCCCGTCCCATCGGAGTCGTTCATATCAATCACGGTTTAGCCGAACACGCGGGCCGATATGCCCGGTTCGCAGAAGCATTGAGCAAAGAAGGATTTGAAGTCTATGCGCATGATCACCGTGGACACGGAGCTACAATTGCTCCCGATGCGTCTCAAGGCGTATTTGCTGAAACGGATGGATGGAATACCGTTTTAGCGGATATACAGTTCGTGAATGGTGAAATCCGCAAAGCGCACCCGAAACTACCCATCCTGATGTTCGGTCATTCAATGGGCGGTATGCTCGCTTATAACTATCTCTTGAGATTTCCAGAAACGCTTGACGGCGTCGCCGTATGGAATGCGGGCTTGAGCAAATCGCCGCTATTGCAGATTCTCAAACTTGTGTTGAAGCTTGAGAACAAATTTAAAGGTCCCAAAACGCCGAGTATCGCTTCGAAATTCTCGTTTGAGGCCTACAATAAGGCTTTTAGGCCCAATCAGACCACGGCTGACTGGCTTACGAAAGATCTCGCGGAAGCAAAAACATATGAGGACGATCCTGATTGTGGATGGCGCCCATCCAACAGCATGTGGCTCGACATAGCAGAAGGGATTGAATTTGGTGCAAATGATATTGGACTGGAGAATGTCCCGAAAGATATGCCTGTATTTTTACTTGCCGGCGATCAAGATCCGTCGGTGGAAAAAGGCAAGGCAATTCTCGATATGGATAAGAGGTTGAAAGCGGCTGGAATTGCTAATTTGAAGACCTTAATCCGAAAGAATGGGCGACATGAGGCCTTGAACGAGCCCAAATCTGAACGTGATGAAGTCATGAATACTTTTGTCATTTGGGCAAAATCAGCCGTTTCAACAATTGCTTAGCCAAAAAAAATCCCCGCGCGAGGCGGGGATTAAATTCAAATTAGATGGTCAAACTACCACTCTTTACGGACATTAACACCGTAAGTGCGTGGTGCATTTCTATAACCATTGATGATGCCGGCTTGGGCAACACCCGGGAATACTGTTGTTATATATTCATCATTAAACAGGTTCCGCGCCCATAGTTGAACGCTGAAGCCGTTTTCCAGAGTGAGGCCTGTCGCTGCATTGACTGTGCTGACTGTCCGGAAAGCATCTTCTGCACCAGTTAGCGTAGAAATAGCTTCGTTACTCTGAACTTCGCTTTCATACTGCCAGTCACCGCGAACAAAGCCAGTCATTCCGTTGTCGAAATCATGCGTGTAAGTGGCAGATGTCGACAATGACGTGGTTGGAATACCAGCCGGTTTTTCACCGGATAGATCGGCTACAGTACCATTTGGTCCAGGACCGCCTACGAATGAGTCATAGATCGGATCCAGGAATGTCGCCGCGAATGTCAGCGTCAGTGGATCAACCGGAGTGTATGTCGCATCAAGCTCGATACCTTTCGTTGATTGCTCACCTGCATTAGCCAGAACAAATCCGGTGCCAAGGAATGTATTGGACTGGAAGCCTTCAATTGTCTGATCAAAGATCGCGACATTAAATGCACCACGAGAGAACTTCGCTTTTAAGCCCAACTCATAAACTGTAGCTTCTTCCGGACCCGCAAACCGTGTCCCAAAATTCCGGCCTGTTGCTGGAACGTAATTGTTGGGAAGCAATCCGGCAGCAGCCAAAGCGCCCGCATCAGATGCGAATGGACGGGAGTCACGTGACAAGTTCCACGAAGACGATTTGAAACCGGTTGACGCACTCGCGTATACATTGATGTTGTCACTGACTTCATACGCTGCACGAACATTCCATGTCAGCTTGTCATCATCGGTTTCAGCAGACTCGACCGCGTTCGGGAATGCGAGGAATTGCGGCTGGAACTGAAGACCTTCCAGACCGAGAATACCCGCGTTAACACCAGCTTGAATAGCCGCTGATGTTCCTGGTGCGACACTTTCAATAAATGCAATGTTAGTCGGAGTTGGAGCCAATCCGGTATTGGCTGTAAATGCCTGACCAAACAATACAGTTGGTAAAGGTGCACCAAAGACGGTCAATTGGTTCGTCAAATCGAGGTTTGAGAATGCGTCGTTATTATCGGTAATTCCAGAGGTTGATTTTGAATCATTGGTATAGTTCAGACCACCAGTAAGCGTGAGACGATCCGAGACATGGAAGTCTACTGTACCAAAAGCTGACCAAGCCGTATTGTCCTGAGTAAACATTTCATTCATACGCGTTGTATCGCTAAAGAATGAACCCGGCGCAAATCCGTACAAACCTTCAAAAGTTGCCAAGGTTCCTGGACCACCCGCAAGCAGATCAAGGTAATTAGCAAGGTCAGAACCATAGCGGAGTCCGGCGTCTTGTTGCACATCTTCGGTGAAATAATACCCGCCAACCATCCAATCGACCGTGTTCGATCCAGTCGACGCCAAGCGAAGCTCTTGCGTAAATGTGTCGATATCAGAGTCACTGTAAACTGACGCCAGCAAATCGAGTGTACCGTAGTCGGCATCTGTATCGAAGAAACTCTTATTATTTCTGTATGAAGTGATCGATGTTAGTGCAACTGCACCGAAGTCATGATCGATGTGCAGCGATGTGCCCCAATCGTCGAGTTCGTTCACAGCGTCAAAGTTCTGATACGCCACCAAAGCGAATGGATCATTTGCGTCTGCGACCTGTCCGCCAAGCGCCGAAATCGCAGCAAATGCGCCTTCATTTTGGTAGTTTGTGACCGCACAGCAGTTTTCACTCGCAGTTGAATAATCAGCAATAATCCGGATCGATGTCGAATCGGATGGTTCTACCAACAATTGTCCCCGGATATTGTAACGGTTCCGATCATTGAGCTCATCAAGACCAACTGCGCTTTCGACATAGCCGTCTCGCAAATTGAACCCGCCACCAAGGCTAAAGGCGACATTGTCAGATAGCGCATTGGAGACATAAGCTTTACCGGTAATATTGTTATAGTTACCGTATCCAGCTTCAACGTATCCCTCGCCGTCAAATGATGGCTTTGCCGTCACGATGCTGACAACACCGGCCGATGCGTTTTTACCAAACAATGTACTTTGTGGACCACGTAGAACCTCAATTCGGCTCAATTTTGGCAGATCGCCAATCCGGGCCGCTGAACGCGAGCGGTAAACACCGTCGATAAAAACACCAACGGACGGCTCGATACCAGCGTTGTTGGCACCGTTACCGAAGCCACGAATAACGAAGTTTGTATTTTGCGAACTTTGCAGCTGGTTAACGCGCAAAGATGGAACGATTGATTGCAAATCATTCAAATCCAGAATGCGGGCTTTTTCAATTGTTTCTTCGCCAGTTACAGAAACCGCTACGGGTGTCGCTTGCAGCGTGGTTTCACGCTTTGTCGCTGTCACGATAATTTCATCGCCGCCTGATTGCGCGAAAGCGCTTCCAGAAAACGCCATTGTTGCGACAATTGCAGTTGACGCAAGATATCCAAGTTTTTTGGTAATCATAAATTTCCCCTGATCGGTAAGAGTATTAGTTATTTTTGAATAGACTGCATGCACCTATAATGCGGTTTGTCGTGCAATGACAGGAATTGCTTCGTTTAATATGAAAAAAGTCGCATACTGTGTCAAAAAAGTCACAAGCCCCGAATAAGGGACAAAATCACCTTAAACCCGTCCATTGACGCAAAAATTATCTATTTTGGCGCCCATCTATGAGCATATCTACTATTTCCGGCTCTGCCAACGTAGAGGTATCACCAAGATTATCGAAACTATTTTCAGCGATTTTGCGTAAGATGCGGCGCATAATCTTTCCAGAACGGGTTTTTGGAAGACCCGGACAGAATTGAATGAAATCTGGCGACGCGATCGGCCCGATTTCATTGCGAATCTGTTGGACCAGACCTTTGTGAAGTTCGTCCGAAGCTTTTTCGCCGGCTTTTAAGATAACATAGACATAAATGCCCTGCCCTTTGATGTCGTGCGGCATTCCCACGACAGCCGATTCGGCAACAGCCTCGTGGGCCACGAGTGCACTTTCAACTTCAGCCGTTCCCATGCGGTGACCGGAGATATTGATGACATCGTCAACGCGGCCTGTAATCCAGTAATACCCGTCTTCGTCGCGCCGGCACCCATCGCCGGTAAAATATTTGCCCGGAAAGGTCGAAAAATATGTGTCGTAAAACCGTTCCTGGTCGCCATATATGGTTCGCGCTTGTCCGGGCCAGCTGTCAATTATGCACAGATTGCCTTCTGTTGCTCCGGTCAACTCAACACCCTCACCATCAACGAGTTGCGGTTGTACCGTGAAAAACGGCTTGGTTGCCGACCCCGGCTTCAATGGGATAGCACCGGGGAGCGGCGTGATCATTGCGCCTCCGGTTTCCGTTTGCCACCAGGTATCGACGATGGGGCACCGCCCGTCGCCAACCACATTGTGATACCACAACCAGGCTTCCGGATTGATAGGCTCCCCTACCGACCCCAATATTCGTAATGATTTTCGAGAGGTCGCGTTGACTGGCCCGTCGCCTTCGCGCATTAAGGCGCGGATTGCTGTCGGAGCCGTATAAAACGAATTGACCTGGTGTTTGTCGACAACTTGCCAGAACCGCGAGGCATCCGGATAGGTCGGCACGCCTTCAAACATGACCGTCGTCGTACCGTTGGCAAGCGGACCATAAACAATATAGCTATGTCCTGTGACCCACCCGACATCAGCGGAACACCAATATACGTCACCCTCTTTAAGGTCGAAAATATACTCATGGGTCATTGATGCCCACGTCAAATACCCGCCGCTAGTATGAACCAGACCTTTTGGTTGCCCTGTTGAACCCGATGTATACAAAATGAATAACGGATCCTCGGCATTCATGGGTTCAGGTGGGCAGTCAGCGTCGACCGTTTTTAATTCATCTTCGTAACGGAAATCGCGCCCCTCCACCATCGGGACATCAGCACCGGTGCGTGTAATCATGATGACTGATTTGACTTTTGAAGACAGCTTCAACGCCGCATCTACATTGGCCTTAAGCGGAATTTTCTTGCCGCCGCGCACGCCTTCGTCTGCTGTGATGATAAAAGGCGATTGGCAGCCGGTTATGCGCCCCGCCAGGGCTTGCGGCGAAAAGCCGCCAAAAACCACACTGTGGATCGCGCCGATGCGCGCACAAGCTAGCATCGCATAAGCAGCCTCCGGTATCATGGGCATGTATATGGTGACGCGATCACCTTTTTGAACACCGTGTTTTTTGAGAATATTTGCGAACCGGCAAACATGTGCGTGAAGATCGCGGTAGGTAATATGTTGGCTATCGGTTGGCTCATCGCCTTCGAAAATAATGGCCGTTTGATCTCCTCGCGTCTTAAGATGACGATCAATACAATTGGCACTGACGTTCAAGGCGCCATCTTCGAACCAACTTATGTGCAACTCGTCTTTTTCAAAGGATGTATTTTTGATTTTTGAATAAGGTTTTATCCAGTCCAACCGTTTGCCTTGCTCGGCCCAAAATGCCTCCGGATCATCGACAGACTGCGCGTACATTGTCTCGTATTTTTGTACATCACAATTGGTGTTTTTGAGGAATTCCTCTGGCACTTCAAAAATACTATCGTCGCTCATATCAGTCTCCTCAAAAGCATTTTATGGACTGCATCGACCAAGATCAAATACTGAGTCAATTTATGGCGATTATTATTTCTTGGCTTTTCTTATCGCCCAAAGCGTCTACACGGAATTGGCGACACAGGAACTGTTATGCCTATCCAATCGATCAACCCTGCAACTGGTGAGGTTCTCAAAACATTTGAGCCATTTGATGATCTGCAAATCGAAGTAGCAATCAATCAGTCGCGACGCTCTTATACGGCTTGGCGCGGCCAAATATTGCCGGACCGTATGTCTCTCGTGGAAAAATTCGCCGACACATTAGAAAAACAAAAGACTATTATCGCCCGCTTGATGGTTCTGGAAATGGGCAAAACACTGACTGCGGCTGAAGCAGAGATCGATAAATGCGTCCAATACTGTCGTTATAGTGCCGACAAGGCCCCGGAATATTTGGCAGATGACGTGCTCGATACTGAGTACAAGCGTGCTTTAACATCGCCTTTGCCGTTGGGACCAGTACTTTTGATTATGCCTTGGAATTTTCCATTTTGGCAAGTGATCCGGGTAGCGATACCTGCCTTGTTGGCAGGCAATACAATACTTCTCAAGCACGCCTCTAATGTACCCCAATGCGCAATAAAGCTTGAAGAATTATTTAAAGATTCAGGGTTCGAACAGGGTTGTTTTTTATCATTGCAAATCGAGAGCCAACAGGTGGAGCCACTTCTTGCCGATCCACGTATTAAAGCCGTGAGTTTAACCGGCTCAGAAGCCGCCGGGTCAGCTGTCGCCGCTAAATGTGGTGAGCAAATCAAGAAAACAGTATTGGAGCTCGGTGGATCTGATCCGTTTATCGTCATGCCAAGTGCTGATATCGACGCGGCTGTCGAAGCCGCCATCATCAGTCGCACGCGCAATAATGGACAATCCTGTATTGCCGCCAAACGCATCATTGTTCACGAACATATCTATGATGAATTCCGGGCTAAATATCTGAAAGAGCTTCATAAATTAAATATTGGAGATCCGCTCAACCCTGATACTGATTTGGGTCCTTTGGTGTCGGATCAAGCGTTGAAAGATGCTCAACTCATGATCAGAAATGCAGTTTCACAAGGCGCTGAATTTACGGAAAGCATTCAAACCATCCCGGAGCAGGGTTTTTATATCGTCCCCGGCATACTGGAAAATATCGACCCCGGTATGTGGGTTTACGACAAAGAAATTTTTGCACCTGTCGCCATGTTTTGCAAAGTCGCTGGCATTGATACAGCTATAGACCTAGCCAACGATACACCCTTCGGTTTGTCGTCCGTATTATTTTCGCACGACCCAACCGAAATTGATCTTTGCGTCGGCAAGATCGAGGCGGGATCGACATTCGTCAACCGCTATGCTTCGTCAGATATTCGCTTGCCGTTTGGCGGCGTCAAACGGTCTGGCTATGGCCGTGAAATGGCTAAGGCCGGCATGCTCGAATTCACCAATTTAAAAACGGTGATTGTCGCAAACTAGGGCTTGCAGCGTTTTTTTAAACCGATACATTCCGGCTCGAAACGTAGATAAGGAAGTGTGATGAGCAGCTACGCACCGTTTAACTGGGAAGACCCCTTAAATCTTGAAGATTCATTGAGTGAAGACGAGCGGATAGTCATGGAATCGGCACGTGCCTATTGCCAGAACAAATTGATGCCGCGTATTCTCGAGGCCAATCGTCATGAAACATTTGACCGCGACATCTTCACTGAAATGGGCGAACAAGGCCTGCTCGGCTCGACCATCGACGGCTATGATTGTGCAGGTGTCAATTATGTCTGTTACGGATTAATTGCCCGAGAGGTCGAACGCGTTGATAGCGGTTATCGATCCGCCATGTCAGTTCAATCTTCATTGGTTATGCATCCCATTCACGAATTCGGAACTGAAGATCAAAAGCAAAAGTTTTTACCTAAATTGGCCAGTGGTGAATTTGTCGGTTGTTTTGGACTGACAGAACCGGACGCCGGATCCGACCCGGGCGGTATGAAAACAAGAGCCAAAAAAGCAGATGGCGGTTATGTGCTCAACGGATCCAAAATGTGGATCACCAACTCTCCCGCTGCCGACGTCTTCGTCGTTTGGGCGAAAGACGATGATGGCGACATTCGCGGATTTATTCTTGAAAAAGGAATGAAAGGCCTGACTACCCCCAAGATTGAAGGCAAATTCTCGCTGCGCGCGTCTATAACGGGCGAAATCGTCATGGAGGACGTCTTCGTTCCGAAAGAAAACAAATTCCCAGAGATTAAAGGCCTGAAAGGCCCGTTCTCCTGCCTCAACAAAGCGCGCTACGGTATTGCGTGGGGTAGTATGGGCGCGGCCGAATTTTGTTGGCATGCGGCCCGACAGTATACACTTGATCGAAAACAATTTAACCGCCCCCTCGCGGCGACCCAATTGGTGCAGAAGAAATTGGCGGACATGCAAACCGAAATTACGCTTGGCCTTCATGCCGCCCTGCAAGCAGGCCGGTTAATGGATGCAGGTAAGCTCGGAATCCAAGCGATTTCGCTGATTAAACGCAACAATTGCGGCAAAGCTTTGGATATCGCACGCATGGCCCGCGACATGCACGGCGGCAATGGGGTGTCAGACGAATATCACGTCATCCGCCATGCCATGAATCTGGAAGCCGTGAATACCTATGAAGGCACCCATGATGTGCATGCGCTTATTCTCGGACGCGCAATTACCGGCCTGCAGGCCTTCGCTTAAGCCGTCTTCGGTTTCGGGCCTGGCTTTTTACGGGGCTTCGGTTTCTTTTCCTGAACGATTTTCATATCAGGGTTTTTGATATGCAAGTCACGTTGCGGGAACGGAATTTCGATGTCGACTTCGCGAAGAGCCTGATCAATGGCCATATGAAGTTCATGGCTGACCATAAATCGCTGCGCAAAATCGCGGAGAAACACTCTGATTTGGAAGTCGAGCGAGCTGTCACCAAAGCCAAGGAACAGCACCGTCGGTTCGGGATTTGATAATACGTTCTTATTCGCCTTCACGGTTTCTAATATTGTTTTGTGTGTTAGCTCGGTATCTGATCCATATGCTACGCCGACGTCGATCTTCAAACGTGTAACCGGGTTCGTAAGCGTCCAGTTGGTTACCCGTTCTGTGACCAGCGCTTTGTTCGGAATGAGAATTTCTTTATTATCGAGATCAATCAATGTCGTCGCACGGATTTGAATGCGCGTAACGGTCCCGCTGTTTTCGCCGATCGAGACATAATCACCGATCCTGACCGGGCGTTCAAACAGGATAATCAAACCGGATATAAAGTTCGCAATAATTTCTTGTAAGCCGAAACCAATACCAACACCGAGTGCTGCCACAATCCATTGCAGTTTAGACCACTGAATACCCATGACATCGAATACGATGAGTGCGCCAACAATAAAGATGATATATCCGACGACAGTTGTAATCGCGAACCGCGTACTTTGCTGAAACTTTAGGCGTTTCAGTATAAAGACATCCAGGAATCCTGGTAGATTTCGTCCAGCTAGCCACGTGATAAATCCGATGGCAATCGCCTGCACCAAATTCCAAAGAGTGAAAGAATGATGAATGTTTTCGCCGTCCGGTCCCAATATATCATAATTCCCGAACGGCAACTCAACATCATTGAGAATCGATAGCGCGGGCACCAGACTTGCCCAAAGTCCCCAGAGCGCGGCGGCGGCGGCCAAGACGACCGAAATATTGACGAGTTGGCTCGACTGGCGGTTGATCGTTTCCAGATCAATTTGTTCATAATCAAGTTTTGGCATGACCACTTCGCCGCGCTCTTCCGCAGCGGCCTTTTCAGTCCGTGCTTTGAGCGCCTGGTCACGTCGTTTTTTGGCTTGTTCCAGTGCCAACCGTCGTTGGGCGATGACGACACTTCGTTTCATAAATCCGTGAATGACATAAGCCAGCATCAGAACGCAAAATGAGAGGAACAGACGCATAAGAAGTAGTCGAGCTGATTCGTAGTACCCGACACACGCCATAATCGCAGTGGCCACGGGTAGAATAAGAGCGAGCGCAAAAAACCATTTCTCATTACGTACATAAATACCGTCATGTTCTGTAAAATTTCCGCGCTTCACATTGGGGCGTGACCAGTAAAGTTTGATCGCCATCATCGCAATCGACAGGGAGAGAAAAAGAAATCCAAGAACACCGACAGCAGCCTGCCCGGAATCATAGTCAAAATTACCCCGCGTTAATCCAATTAACGCCAATCCAATGGCTTGAACCACGACGAACCACGGAACGTGCCGGATGATCCGGTGACGAAGTTCCGTATCGACCCTGAAATGAAGGTCGAACAAGGCGTTTTTTCGGCTCCATTCACGTATCGTGAGAAACAGCATTATGAGCGCGGAAAGAGCAAAAAGGTATTTGGTTAGCCCTATTGATATATCATCGCCTCGCGAACCACCCCATACGATGAGTGCCAATGCCAACGGAACGAGTGCCCAAGGCGCGACCTTGAGCAAGCCATCAAGTATTGCCACAGGTGTCAAAATATAGGAATCCTGTTGAACCCTCCCCACCCTTTTACTCATTGAGCTAACGATTTTTTCCAGACGTTCGCGGATGACCACGAATACGCCGGCCAGAACGATCGCGATCAGCGCGACGAAGTAATTATTTCTAAAGCCGCGTTCTACAGATCGCCAAGCCAAACCGGCGTTTGTTGGCGTAAAACTTTGTACGAATCCGGTCACCAATTTTCCCGGCCAATCAAACCCGATTGCTTCAGTGCTGGGCAACCATAACAGGCGTCCGTCTAGTAACTCACATAGTTCGCGCAATTGGGTCAGGAGGTTTTTTTCGAGCGCATTTACCTCTTCCAATTTTGCTGCATGTTGAGCGGAGAAGGATGCCAGTTCATTGAGATAATCCCTTCGAAAATCTCTCAGAGTGCGAATAGCCTCAATGTCTTGAGGTGTGACTTCCTGAAAAACAACAGGTGCTTCGCTGTTCTTGCGCCGCTCGGCTTCAAACTGGGTAAAATCATTATTGAAACTTACGGACTCTGCATAGAACGCCTGGAGGGCCTCCTGATTGACGATGCGTTGGAAGAGCGCGTCTTCCAGCTTTTTGCTCCGCTCAGTAATATTTGTCCGAATAGCATTCAACGGCGGTTGTTTCTGCCGTAGCTGTCTGAGGTGAACTCCATAGCTACGGGACGCCGTATTATTTGCGATAATTTGCTGCGTCACAATCTCGTCGGCACGAACACGCGCCAATTCCGTCCGAATTCGAGCTTCACTTGCCGGAATGTTTTCCTGCCCCTCCACCAATTCCCGGAGTTTGGTCAATAAATCTATATTTTCCTGTGCGTATTGGCGAACATAAGGGTGTCGACCCTCGACGTTTTCCAACGCCTGTTCAGCATCAATTAATTGTTGCTCCGCGTTCATAGTGCGCGCAGACCCGGTCGCGATTTGCAACTCCCTGACAATATCTTCAGTTTGTAAAATTTGAACATCGCGCAGTGTCAGTCGTTTATCGACGACATTGAGTTGCGGTTGGTTGGATGCGAGTTCCTGTTCCAGCGACCTGACTTTGTGTTGTAACGCAAATAAGGTTGCCTGTACCCGAAGATTACTTGCCCGTTCCAAATCCGTCAGACCCTCGGTTTTTGCGGCGGCCAATTGGGTTGTCAATTGCCCAACCCTTTCCCGCGCGTCAGCCAATTCCGTACGGGCCAAACCCGGTCGCTGGGCGAGCGTTGATCGCAAATTTTCGTCAACGGCTTTTGCGTTGCGCAAGTTTGTCGCTTCAGCGACCTTCTCCGCCAATTGAACTTCCAGCTGTTCCAGCGTCAGATCTTGATAATCAGCCAATGGATTCCATCCGGGGTCATTTAATTGATCGCGGATCGATTGAATGCGATTTTCAAGTTCCGCTATTTCCTGCGGCGCGAACTCCCGTTTGCTTTTAAAATTGGCGGCATTGATATTTTCTTCTTCACCTTCCAGCAATCGTTTCAACGCAGCGTCGTATACGTCCGTTAGTCCGCTTTTCGCTTCTTCTGTTAAATCGCTTTTGTTCTGAATTTTTTCGATCTCGGACTGAATGAAATTTTCAGTGAAAGGTTTGGGAATTTCGATATCAGTTTCCGTTGCCGGCGTTTGTGACCAAGCGGGATTGGACGTCACATTGATGCAAACAAGGCACAAACCCAGTAATATGAACATTTTAACTAATAAAACGCGACCAGACATATTGCAGACATTCTATGGCCAGTTGATTCCGGCTTGAATCCTATCATTAACCACACAGTGTTGGCTTGCCTAGTGTGTTAATGACCGACAATCGCGTATATGGCGGTGAGAACGAAGAAAATCATTCGGATTTTGATGTCGCAAAAATTTCTCGTTTTGAATTAAGTCTATTACCCGAGAAGCGTATCTGGGTCGACATGCTTGATTTTCAAAGCTTCACCGACCGCTTCATAGGTCAGTTTGCCTTCCGCGACATTTAAACCGTTTTTAAGATGTGGGTTATCGATCAATGCCTGTTTCCAGCCTTTTTTGGCGATCGCTTTGGCATGGGTCAGCGTAACCGCGTTCAACGCGTAGGTCGACGTGCGAGCCACCGCGCCAGGCATATTAGCAACGCAATAGTGGACAATCTCATCAACAATATATGTTGGATCGGCATGGGTCGTTGGTTTCGATGTCTCAAAACATCCGCCTTGGTCGATCGCGACGTCAACCAATACAGCACCTGGCTGCATCGTTTTCAGCATTTTTTTCGTGATTAACTTTGGGGCAGCCGCACCGGGAATTAAGACCGCACCAACAACCAGGTCCGCAGTTTTGACCAACTCAGCCAAAACAGAAGGTGTCGAGCGAATAACGCGGGCACTCGCGCCAAAATGATTTGACAGATCTTCCATGACGTCTGGATTGCGATCCAGAATGGTCACGTCCGCTTGCAACCCGACAGCCATTTGCGCTGCATTGAAACCAACAACACCGCCGCCTATAATGACAACCTTTCCCGGTGCCACGCCCGGTACACCACCAAGCAGAACACCCCGACCTTCATGTTCCTTTTGCAATGCCACTGCACCGGCCTGAACAGCTAGTCGCCCGGCAACTTGGCTCATGGGTTTAAGAAGCGGCAATTCATGTTCGTCATTTGTAACCGTTTCATATGCGATACAAATAGCGCCAGATTTCAATAGGGCTTTGGTTTGTTGTGGGTCAGGTGCCAAATGCAAGTATGTATAGAGAATCTGACCTGGCCGCAGCATCGCGCACTCATTCGGTTGAGGTTCTTTGACTTTGACGATCATGTCGGCCTTATCAAAGATTGCTTTTGCTGATTTGGAAATTTTGGCACCGGCGGCACGATAATCCGCGTCGGTTGCACCAATCCCAAGACCAGCCTTCGTTTCTACAATCACTTTTTGTTTAGCAGCAACCAGCTCTGCGACGCTCTCCGGTGTTAATCCGACCCGGTATTCATGATTTTTAATCTCTTTTGGGACCCCAATCAGCATTTAAAGCTCCGTTATATAATCGTTTGTTCGGTACGACAATTATCAGAGGATAGGCTGGAGCATCTCCGATAATAATTGATTTTTAAGCGTCATTGTTGAATAATATTCGAAATTTTAGAGATAATACTGGAAATATTATGGCTTTAGACCAAATCGATCAAAAAATTATCAGCATGCTGCAAATCGATTGCCGGCAACCGATTGCAGATATTGCAGAAAAAATTGGCTTATCGCCTTCTGCTTGCCATCGCAGAATTGGTATTCTTGAAAAAAATAGTGTCATTGAAGGCTATAAGGCCCAAATTAACGGCGATAAGCTCGGCTACCACATCGCATTTTATGTCGAAGTCAGCCTCGAAAGTCAGTCGGAACAAGTTCTTGCGGCATTCGAAGCTGCGGTACAAGCACGCCCGCAAATCCTGGAATGCTATTTGATGACCGGAAGTGCTGATTACCTCTTAAAAGTCGCTGCCGAAAACACACGAGAGTATGAACGTATATACCGGCGAATAATAGCAGCTCTGCCCCATGTTTCAGGTATTCAGTCTTCCCTGGTTATGAAACAGGTCAAACGCTGGGCCGGTTACCCGTCCCGCTCCTGAACAGAAATTCGCAGAAATACCTCTCCAAATTTTCATACAAAAACACCAAAAAAACACATCAATCACCATAGACGACTACATCAGACCACGCTATGCACTCGGACAATGAAAACATAAAGATGCGATTCCATGCATCAACCGGGTGGGTAGGAATAATCATTAGTCGCGCTTCAAAAATAACAACCCCTCTTCTGGTTTTCACAGCTCTCGCTGTATCGACACTGCCCGCGGTCAACGCATCTGCTCAGGTTGACTTCGTCAAATCTGACGAAGAACTGAATCTCGCTGAAGACAGTCCATTTCGAGATCCGGATATTATCTATCTGGAAGCCGATGAATTAGACAATGACCCGAATAACGGAATTCTTACTGCGAAAGGTCAAGTCGAAGGAAGATATCAAGACAAATCCTTGCGTGCAGATAGAGTCGTTTACAATACCAATACAGGTCAAGTTATCGCGACCGGGAATGTCGCGTTGATCAATGCGGACGGATCCACACAATACGCTGACAAACTGGAACTTTCTGATGAATTGGAAGCTGGGACAGCCGCTAATTTTACGGCGCGCTTCCCTACTGGTGGACAATTGGCCGGCGCCTTAGCGGTGCGTGATAATGAAGAAGGCGTCGAACTTTACAATGCTTATTATACCGCTTGCGAAGCTTGCAAGGAAGACGGGAAGGTCAAAAAACCGACATGGCGCCTTAAAGCCCGCAAAGTAAAACAAAACCCTAAAAACAAGAGTATTTCTTACCGCGACGCAGTTTTTGAATTCAAAGGAATACCTCTCTTATACACGCCGTTTCTGGCCCATCCGGATCCGACAGCGGGACGCCAAAGCGGATGGCTAATACCGTTCGCGGGGCATTCCGGGAACAAAGGCCTTAATTTTCAGGCCCCTTATTATTTCGCGCTTTCTCCCTATTCAGAACTCACGCTAACGCCTCATATATATCAAGGCGTCAATCCATTGCTTGAAGCGCAATTTCGCAAGAAATTCTTTTCAGGTGAAATCAATTTGGACGGGAGCATCACATATGGAAACTTCTTCGACAATGATGGCGATAATTTCCTAGATACCGCTGTATTCACAAATCCAGAAGAAAGTCTGAGATCTGAAAAACTGAGATCGCATATATTTGCAACCGGGGCCTTTGATATCAGCGACAACTGGAATTGGGGGTTCCAGGCTGGCTATGCAACTGATGATAATTATCTTGACCGTTATGATTTGGAAGAAAATCAACCCGAATTCGGTCTGTATCAAGCAGACAGCCGTCGCCTCATGCAACAGATTTTCGCGGTTGGACAAGGCGATGACTTCCGTCTCAGCACCAGCGCTTTTGGATTTGTCAGCCTGAGGACCTCGGTTCGAGAAGGCCAGATTGCCGACCCAAACAATCCCGGGCAATTTATCGATAATCCCAATCAAATTATTGTCAGCCGCGAGAACGACAGCTCGCTGCCTGTCGTTGCCCCGAAAATTGAACTCACCAAATACTTTTCGGATCCCATTGCAGGGGGTCGGTTAAAACTGTTTGCGGACACCACGTATTTGACCCGCGAATCCGGGCAAGTCTTGGGCGGCGGCGACTCAGCCACGGAATATGTTCGCGGTACGGGCGGATTGAACTGGCAAAAAAACTGGATTGCGCCGGCAGGTATCGAAGTCAAACCGTTCGCGCAAGGCCGTTTTGACTTTTTCCAACTTGAGGCTGAGGGCGCAGAATCTTTCGATTTTTCAAGAACCATCGGGCAAGTCGGTGTTGATATCCGCTGGCCATTTTTAAAACCGGGAAAAAACGTCAATTGGATACTGGAACCGCGCGTTCAAATCACACAAAATTTCGGAGATGGGAAACGCGAGAACTTTCTCGCATTGAACGGAACCGGCGATATGGCCGAGCTAGCTCAGGACGGGCTTGATGTTGACCTTGATCATGCCCTGCTCTGGAGCTCCAATAAATCTACGGGATACGACATTTGGCAAGAAGGCTTTCGGGCAGATGTAGGCGCGTCGATCGGAGCCAATTGGGGGACATCAAGTGGCGCCTCTCTCTTCCTGGGTCAAAGCTATTACAGCGGTTCCGACAATCTGGCTTTTGAACTCAACTCCGGACTTCAAGAAGACAAATCAGACCTTGTTGGTCAATTTGAACTAAAGCTAGGACCAAGGTTCGCAACAACGACACGAGTGCGTTACGACGAGGATGACAATAAATTCAGACGGCTAGATACGAATTTCAGTTATCGCGACAGTCGATTTAATACCTATGTTAGATATTACAAAGTCGATAGCGCCATAGCCCCGCCGGCGGTAGACCCTGACAGCCCATTTGCGGAAGACTTCAATATTCCGACACAAGAAATCTCGGGATCTCTGGGCGTTAGACTAATCGACAACTGGAGCACGCGCTATACCGTCAACCGCGACATCGACCAGGATATTACACGCCGTCAAGCACTCTCACTGATTTATGATGACGATTGTACACGCATTGAACTGATGTATGAGAAAAAAGACAACGGTCTGGGGATTATCGGTCAGACCGACGGCTTTGGCATTCGGGTCTCGCTGCTGTCACTCGGTGATTTTGGCGACAATAATTAGCCCACGAACGCCTTTTCAATTACGAAATCGGCTGGGTTTGAATTCGAACCTTCTTGGAGTCCCGCTTTTTCCATCAGTGCTTTGGTATCTAGCGTCATATCCATGGATCCGCAAATCATAACCCGATCCGTTTCCGGGTTCAGCGGCTCGCCTTCAATCAAATCAAACAACTCGCCAGTCTCGATCAATGTCGTAATCCGGCCTTTGACCGGATAGTCATCCCGCGTGGTGCTGGTGATAAATTTCAATTTATCGCCGACCATTTCGCCGACCAGCGGGTCATTGCGGACAGAGTCCACGAGTTCTTTTCCATAGGCCAACTCCCCGGCCTCACGGCAGGTATTGGTTAAAATAACTTCATCGAAATTTTCATACACGTCCGGATCTTTGATCAGGCTGGCAAAGGGTGCTATTCCGGTCCCTGTGGAAAACATAAACAAGCGTTTGCCGGGTAAAAGTGCATCCAATACCAAAGTCCCGACCGGTTTCTTGCCCAAAAGCACCTTATCGCCGATTTTGATCTTTTGAAGTTTAGAAGTCAGTGGACCATCCTGAACTTTGATCGAATAGAAATCGAGTTTCTCGTCCCAAGACGGGCTGGCGATCGAATATGCCCGCAGTATCGGTTTTTTCTCGCCCATCAAACCCAACATAATAAATTCACCTGACCGGAACCGGAAACTTGCGGGCCGTGTCAGGCTGAATGAAAACGTCTTGTCGGTGTAGTGCTTTACGGCAAGAACCGTTTCTTCTGTGGGAGCGTTTGGATTTTTGCCAGCCATGAGGATTCCTTGAATTCCGATCGTTCTATATATAGAACACGCACGATGTAAATAGGGATTTGCGTAAAAAATATCTAGATATAGATCAAATATTCGTGGGCATTAGCGGAGTAATGGTTAAATTGCAAAGTATGACAGATAATATACGACATTTTGCCGCTGAATTTTTGGAAACTACCGAACAGGATTGGCGCGACCTCACCGAGAAGTTCATCAAAGGTGCTGACTTTGACGATACGCTGGTCAACCGCTCTGAAGATGGGATTGAGCTCGGGCCATTATTTACCAAGGATTCTGGCACCCAGACAAATTTCATTCGTCGAAATCATCCACCGCTCGGCAACTCGTGGCAAATTGGGACCCATATCAATAATCCGGATATCAAACGTGCCAATGAAGAAATCCTAAAGGATTTGACCGGGGGTGCCGACACTATCGTGCTTGATCCCGGGCATGAGAGTCCATTTGGTATTGACCTTCGGTCCAGGACCGATGTGGAACGCGTTCTTGCCGGTGTGCATACGGACCTGATCTCTACGGCTATCATCCCGTCTGATCGCAACTTCGAAACCGCAGCGCTGCTCGCCGCCTATTTTAAAGGCGCGAAAAACCTTGATAAGGTCAATATGTCGCTCGGATATGCGCCGGTGGGCGACGAAAACGAACAAGTCTTGAGTTTGGCGAAATGGGTCAGCAGTGCTGCCCCGCACTGGAAAGCACTCAGCGTCAATGCCCGCTTTGCCCATGAAGCGGGCGGCAGCCCTGCGCAAGAGCTCGCATTCATGTTGGCCTTGGGCAATCATTATATCCGGCTCCTGATGGATGGCGGTTTTGACATTGAGACATCACTGTCTCTCATGGATGTTTACCTGGCCGCAGATCAGGACACGCACCAGAATATCACCAAATTACGGGCCGCGCGTCTCTTATGGGCGAAAATGGCAGAAAGTTACGGGGCGACTGAACCGGGTCGCGCCTGTACACTCAACGTCATCAGTTCCGAACGCATGATGGCCAAACAAGATCCGTGGTCGAATTTGCTGCGCCTCAACTCCGCCTGCTTCGGGGCTGTCTGCGGCGGCGCAGACTCGATCACAATCCTGCCCTTTACCTATGCCTTGGGACTGCCGACCAATTTCGCGCGGCGTATTTCGCGCAATATTCAAAACCTGATGATGGAAGAAAGTCATTTGGGATATGTCGATGACCCGGCCCACGGCAGTTTCATGCACGAGGCCCTGACACATGAGCTGGCGAAACGGGCCTGGGAAATATTTCAGGACATTGAAGCCCATGGTGGCTGGAAATCCGCTGAAGCCAAACACTGGTTTGTCACTGAACTCAATCAGGTCCGGGATGAACGGGCCGACAAAATCGCCTCAGGCCAGAAACAACTGATCGGCGTCAATCAATTTGTCAAACCGGATGTGCGCAAAGCCGAAGTCCAGCGCCCCCCTAAACTGAAAGAGCGCAAAGGTGATATCATTGAAACCCGTGATTTCTCGGAAGCCGTAGAACAGGCCGAAAACGGGCAATTAGCACCGAAGTTCGGCACTCCGACGCGGATCGAGAAGGTCAATTTGGCCGACTGTGCGGAAACTAAAGGAGGCGCGTCATGAGCCATCCTGATTTCACAAAAATTCCTTTTGCAACCGTCGATGCCGAGCCAAAACTTAATCTGGCGCTTCCATGGGACACACCCGAAGGCATAAGGATCAAGCAATCCTATTCGCAAAAAGACAGCAAAGATCTCGACTTCACCAATGGCTATCCAGGGATAACGCCGTATGTCCGCGGTCCCTACCCGACCATGTATGTGCAGCGTCCCTGGACGATCCGCCAATATGCGGGTTTTTCAACCGCTGAAGACAGCAATGCTTTCTACCGCCGCAATTTGGCCGCCGGGCAAAAAGGCCTGTCGGTCGCCTTCGATCTGGCCACCCACCGCGGTTATGACAGCGATCATCCGCGCGTGCGCGGCGATGTTGGCATGGCCGGTGTCGCCATCGACAGCATTTACGATATGCGCGTCCTGTTTGATCAGATCCCGCTGGATAAAATGTCAGTCTCAATGACCATGAACGGCGCGGTGCTGCCAATCCTGGCCCTGTATATTGCGGCGGCCGAAGAACAGGGTGTGAAACAGGAACAGCTCGCCGGCACCATCCAGAATGACATCTTAAAAGAGTTCATGGTGCGCAACACCTATATCTACCCGCCCAAGCCCAGCATGCGAATTGTTGCCGACATTTTCGCTCATACAGCCAAATTCATGCCGAAGTTCAATTCCATATCAATCTCCGGCTATCATATGCAAGAAGCCGGGGCGAGCGCCGACCTCGAACTCGGCTATACGCTGGCGGACGGGGTTGAATATGTGAAAACCGGTATTGCCAGCGGCATGGATATCGATACTTTCGCACCGCGCCTGTCATTCTTCTGGGCCATTGGCATGAATTACTTCATGGAAGTGGCGAAACTTCGGGCGGCCCGCCTGCTCTGGGCCAATCTGATGGCACCGTTTAACCCGAAAAACCCGAAATCATCAATGCTGCGGACCCATTGTCAAACATCCGGCTGGTCGCTGACCGCGCAGGATGTGTTTAACAATGTCGGGCGCACAAGTATCGAGGCCATGGCGGCCGTGGATGGTCACACCCAATCCCTGCACACAAACTCGCTCGATGAAGCCATCGCGCTTCCGACTGATTTCTCGGCCCGGATCGCCCGCAATACCCAGGTTTTCTTGCAAGGTGAAGGTGGACACACGGTGTGCGCCGATCCTTGGGGCGGCTCTAATTTTGTTGAACGCCTCACCCACGATCTGGCCGTCAAAGCCATGGCCCATATCGAGGAAATTGACAATCTCGGTGGCATGGCCGCTGCGCTCGACAAAGGCATCCCAAAACTCCGTATTGAAGAATCCGCCGCCCGAACCCAAGGTCTGATCGATAGCGGCGCGCAAACCGTTGTCGGCGTCAATAAATATCTCAGTTCTGACAAAGACGACATCCCGCTCCTCAAGGTCGACAATGACGCCGTGCGCAACGGCCAAATCGCCCGATTGGAACAGCTGAAGAAGGACAGAAATTCAGCAGAGGTCGAGTCCTGCCTCAACGCCCTCACAAATGCAGCTGATCGTGGCGACGGCAATTTGCTGACGCTCGCCGTCGACGCCGCTCGCGCCAAAGCCACCGTCGGCGAAATCAGCGAGGCGCTCGCCAAAGTCTACACAAGGCACGATGCGAAACCCGACGGTGTTACAGGAGTCTACAAAGACGCTTGGGATGAAAACAACCCTGCGCTCAAAGAAGCGATCCGCCGAATCGATGCGTTTGTGGAATTGGAAGGTAGAAAACCGAAAATCCTGATCGCCAAAATGGGACAGGACGGTCATGACCGTGGCCAGAAAGTCGTCGCCACCGGGTTTAAAGATATTGGCTTTGACGTGGTGATCGGTCCCCTTTTCCAGACGCCGGAAGAAAGTGCGGCCATGGGCATCGCAGAAGATGTCGATGTCATCGCCGCCTCATCTCTCGCTGCAGGTCACTTGTCTTTAGTTCCATCATTGCGCGACGCTCTGGCGGAACAAGACCGCTCGGACATAATGATCATTGTCGGCGGCGTTATCCCGCCGGAAGATATGGAAACGCTCAAGGACATGGGCGCAAAAGCCGTGTTCCCGCCCGGGACAAATATCCCTGAGGCCGTACTGGCAGTGCTGGATGTGGTCAATCAGCGTTTGAGCCAGGGCGCGGCGTAATTTTAAGCAGTTTGAGGTCAGCTGTCACACGCCGCCTTGCCTGTATGACAGCATAGCCACGCCGGTCACCGCCGCTATTTTCATTAACTCTGTTGGCCGCGCGTTCAGGCTGAGCTGATCTACCAGGGCCAGTACCGGCCTTATCGGAGATGGCATGGAAAGAAGCTTCGCCGCCAAAGATTTCAGATTATTGACGTCTTGAGCGAATTCCAAATCCAGTTTGCTTTGGGATGACAGGGTTTGCGCAAAAGACAGCGTATCTTCGTTGAATTCCTGGCCCGCCAACAAAATGACATTGCCTGCCGCGCGTATTTCCTCAGGAAAATATATTGTCGCGCCGTGTGCGCGCTCGGCGGCGTGGCTGAGGCGGCGAAAACCAGGCGATTGTCTGTCCAACGGATGGTGAGGTTGTAAAATCAAACTGACATTCGTTTTCGGAGCTGTCTGCATTAGCTTAATGGCATCTTCAAAAGCTAACCATTGAAGTTGCATATTTATACCCCTGCTACGGATTTCTTCCGCAATGCGGCTCCGCCAAATCTCTGATCTTTTGACCGGTTTATTCTCTAATACAGCACGTTCATCATCAGGTCGGTCAACGATTAAGGTTATGCATTCAGCAGCGAACTTTTGAACAAAGGACTGCACGAATGGATTGGCAGGACTATCTGTCGTGCTCTCGAAACTGATAATCGTATAGTTAAACTTTGATTTGACCGTGTTCATGTTAGACGCGCTTTTGCGGGGGATCGGTGGGCGGATCAGCGGGGGGGTCGGCTGGTGGACCGTCCGGAGGAACGTCCGCAATATCTTTCTCGGGCAGTCTTTCTGCAGGTTGGTCATCCAGCCGTTGCGGCGACTTTTCAAATACGGCCGCGTACTGACGGAGTTTTTTCTCAACAGCGCCATGTATATCGGATGCACTTTGACCCAACAAAAGCTCCAACGCTTCATCCAAACTCTCAACCGCAAATATGTGAAAGTCGCCGGACTTACACGCAGCGACGACATCTGCCCGTAACATTAAATGCTGAACATTACTCGCCGGTATGATGACGCCCTGTTCACCGGTCAGACCGCGCGCTGCGCACAAGTCAAAGAACCCCTCAATTTTTTGGTTCGCTCCTCCGATCGCCTGGACATCTCCGTGCTGATTGACAGCACCGGTGACAGCAAAGGACTGACGGATCGGTTGATCAGAAAGCGAAGACAGCAAGGCAATGAGTTCCGCCAATGATGCACTGTCTCCCTCAACGCCGCCATATGATTGCTCAAGAACGACACTGGCCAACAGTGATAGCGGTTTATTGGGGACGTAATGTCCGCTCAGATACCCGGTCAAAATTAAAACACCTTTTGAGTGGATGGGTCCGCCGAGACGCGCTTCTCTTTCAATATCAATCACCTTACCCGGCCCCGGTCTCGTGCGCGCCGTGATACGGTTCGGCTTCCCAAATGCATAGCTTCCAAACTGATAGACGCTAAGACCGTTGATCTGGCCGACGGTTTCTCCTTCGGTTTCGATCAATGAAACACCGCGCATCATATAATCATGCAGTCGGTCGCGAATACGGCCCTGTCGGTGATCCCTGGCTTCAATTGTGTCTTTGATATCCGCTGCATCTATCTTCTTGCGGCGCTGAGCCAACGCTCTGTGATTGGCTTCAACCATGAGATCCTGAAGTTGGTCTATCGCAAGGGACAGCTTTCCCGCGTCCCCTGCAATGCGGGCGGATTCTTCCAAGAGAGCTTCGCAGGCGGACTTGTTCAATGCTAACAGACCTTTGGCTTTAGCAAGCCCCATCAGAGATTGCCCGTAAACGTCTTCGCTTTCAGGTGAGCGGTCGATGTCATGTTCAAAATCAGCCAACAGTTTGAAAAACTCGGAAAATTCCGGATCATAAACCGTCAGCATGTGATAAATGATCGGGTTGCCAACGATAATGATTTTAATCGACAAAGGTATAGGTGTGGGCTCCAATGTGATCGTTGACGTCAAGTTCAACGCTTCAGCCAAACTTTCGGTTTTGATACACCCGGTCTGAAGCGCCCGCTTGAGCGCGAACCAACTCATCGGTTCGCTGAGCAGTCGGCTTGCATTCAGAATTAGAAACCCACCATTTGCCAAATGCAGCGCACCGGGTTTTATAAGTTTAAAATTGGTCGTCAGAACGCCGGCTTCGGCCCTGTGCTCAACGCGACCAACGAGATGTGCTAAGGTCGGATGGCTTTCCTCGATTACAGGGGCACCTACTTTTTTCGCAGAATTGTCGACGAGAACGTTTACATCATAGCGATCAAACGGACCCAACGAAATGTCATCACCGGAACTTTGGGTCTGTAATATTTCTTGTAATTCCTGATAGTGCACAAACAGGGCGACATTATCAACTAAGTCACGGCGAATGGCATCGAGGTGTGAACAGGCCTCTGCAAATTCACATAACTCTCGCTTCGCGACCTCGATTGACTGTGTGATGGCGGCTTCGACAGTCTCACGCTCCAACCGGCGTAAACCGTCGCGCAATTCCCGCTCCCATTTGGGGACGGTTTCCACCAAAGTCTGCAATTCTTTTTCAGTTTGCTTTATGTTGACTTCAATCTCTTTTTGTTTGTCCGAGGAAAGCATTTTCACGACATCCGAACCCAGCACTTTATCGTCGCGCATAGGCACGAGGGAAAATCCCATGGGCGTGCGCATAATTGCAACACCGCGCTCGCGTGCATCTTCGCCGAGTTTTTCGAAAGCGTCTTCCTGCTTTTGCTTAAACGTTTCTTTCAACGCTTGCCGCTGGTTTTGAATGTCCGGCTTCTCGAACGCTGCCGGGATAGCCGCCATAAGGTCTTGAATCATGTCACGAACGGAAGCGCGGAACACCTTCGCTTTGCCGGCCGGAAACCTCAACGCTTTCGGAGAATGCGGGCTGGCAAAGTTAAACACATAGGCCCAATCATCAGGTGTCGGACGATCAGCTGAGAATTGTTCCAAAAGCGAATTCAATGCCGGTAAAACGGGGGTCGCCCTCGGCGCCGCCACGAATAGGTTGAACCCTTTATCATCGATATTGGCAGCCAATTCAGCCGCTGCTTTCGCCCGATCCTGACCTAAAAAGCCATCATACTTTGCAGAGCTTGCACTGACTGCCGACAATTTCGTGTCGCGACGCAATTTCTTCAAAGCGACTCGGTTCTCGTTTTCCAGCAAATGATTTTTATTTTTCTGCATGTGCAGATTGATAACGACGCGAGAAATAATTTTTTGACGGCGATCAATCTATTCTGATCTTTATCGATCAACGCCGAAGCCAGGGCGCGTAGCATTGCCTCTCCTCGGGGGAGAGGTCGCATGAGCGGAGCGAATTGCGGGTGAGGGGATATTTTGACAATCCTCTCTCCCACCGCGATCTCCGGAATCAACTTCCCCTCACCCCGCAGCGCCTACCGGCGCGCGGACCTCTCCCAGCGGGAGAGGAAATAGGGTTCAGCCGTCTATTGATTAAAACCGTTTAAGATCGGCTTTTACAAAGCGCCATTCCGGCGTGAACAGTTCGTTTTCGAACTCGGCGCTATACCAGGGGCCTTCACCGGGGTGGAACGGGTTGGTCAGGATGTGCATATCCTGGGCCGGCATATAGCTTTGCGCCAGCATGAACATTTTCTGTCCGGCGTCATTTTTGGCGACGTCAATCACCAAAACCGCGTGACCGGGGCTCCCGCCCCAGACAAAGACATCACCAACACGGATATCGGCGATATCGACGGATTTCATTTCCTTGCTGAGCGACAGAGTTCCAGCGTAGGAAAAGATGATCGTCATATATTTTTTGAAATTGCCGTAGCTATTGTCAGTCTTCGAATTGGCACCTGAAAATTTGACTTTATTGCCGCTGACAATCGGCTTTTTCCCGCGGCGCCAATCATTGAACGAAACTTTGTGGCCGCTGGTAAAATTAAAGTGGATACGGTTGAATTCCTGCTGCCCGTAGTGATATTCGGCCTTGAGCCGCATCACCGCGTCTGCACACTGTTGCAGGTCTTTCTTTCCCGTATCGATATCAATCACGGCATGGCTCGCCGCACCATGTTTTATCGTTCCGTCATAGTGCAGGACCGGGCTGCCAGGTTGTTTGAGCTGTAAATTCCGCAGCCAATCACAAAATGACCCGCTGGCGCATGCCGTTCTCTCATACCCGGCCGGAGGTGCGATACGGTTCTCAATCGACTGATTACTGTCATAAGACGACAGCCAGCTATAGGCGTGGGTGGAACTGGACACTTGTGCGATTGCAGGCACGCAAATCGCGCACAATATTACCGCCAGGCCCAAGAAGATTTTAAATATTACGGGGCGCATAACTTCATCTTACTTGTGACAATTTCACAAGGTGTTAATTTGCAATGCATGATTTTTCAAGGAGTTTTGACACTGTTCGGGGAATCAACAAATCAAAACGGCGGGACCTGCCCGCCGTTAAGAACTGAAAAAATGATCAATGCCCCCCGACGATAATTCAGTAGAAACTAAGAGGTAAAACCGCGCTCGAACCAGCTAAGACCAGACTCATGTCGACATGTTTCGAATAACTTCCATTTATGCTTCGGTGGTGTGTAATTCTCAGGCCATCTGGGAAAGTGGGCTTACCCAATCGGATTATCGAGGCTTGTCGGTGGGGTGCTGAAATATTTTGGGCCGGCCTCGGTCATATACAGACAGTCCTCAAGTCGGACACCGAACTCACCGTAAATATAAAGCCCCGGCTCATTGGAGAGACACATGCCCGGCGCAAGCGGTGTTGTCTCGCCGCGCACGAAATTGACCTCTTCATGTCCTTCAAGACCAATGCCGTGACCGAGCCTGTGCGGCAGGCCCGGTGTTTGATAATCCGGACCAAAGCCTTTGCTTTCGTAAAGTGCGCGTACGGTGTCATCTATCACACCGGTTGGCGTACCGTTCTGCGCGGTTTCAAAGGCCAGCGCCTGCCCGTCACGTACCAGGTTCCAGACTTCGCGCTGGCGTTTTGTGGGCTCGCTTACGACAAAAGTACGTGAAATATCAGACTCATAGCCGAATACGTTCGCGCCACAATCCATCAGGACAATATCCCCTTCATGAACGGATTTAGGCTTATTTGAGCCGTGCGGATAGGCGCTGCTTTCGCCGATCAAAGCCATGGAAAATTGTACCCCTGCGCCCAGTTGCCGTGTCGCGTTCGACATGATGTTGCTGATATCGCCTTGGGTCATACCCACTTCAACTTTGGGAATTGTATGCCGATAGGCCGCCATGGTTATGTCATTCGCGGTTTGCATCAAAGCCAACTCTGCCGGTGATTTAATCATCCGGCAGCCCCAGACAATCGGTCCGCCCGAGACGATCTCATATTGCGGGGCGGCTTGTCGCAAACCATTGACCGCAAAGAAACGCACTGTGTCTTCAATCGCGACTTTGCCGCCTGTTACACCGCGATCATTCAAGATCCCGGCGACCAATGTATGCGGGCTTTCGTGTTCGTTCCAGACCCGCACATCATCGCCCACCATCAAGCTCTCGCGGATACTGGGCTCTTCGAAATGCGGTGTAACGATCGCCAGATCACCTTCAGCAGGGATGATCGCGGCGGTTAAGCGCTCGGAACGCCACCATTGAATGCCTGTGAAATACTGCAGGCTTGCGCCGGCTTCGAGCAACAACGCGCCGATGCCCTGTTCCTGCATCAGGCGCTGGGCTTTCTCAACCCGGGTTTGATGCTCGGCGGCGGTAATATTGACGGCATTCCCCGCCATCGATTTCAGGGCTGGTTCCGAAGCCGAAATTTCGACTTTCGGCGTGCAAGACACCAATCCTGCCCCCGCAAAGGCTGCGCTTGTGGACATGATGAACTGGCGTTTTGAAAATTGCATAGACTATTGACTGTTCACGAGGTTGAAGAATTCAAGACGTTGCGCTGTTTCATGGAATTTGCCGTCAAGCGCACTGGAGATCATGCGGTGCGGCGTCTGGATACCGCGCATGGTCATGCACAAATGCTCGCCCTTTGCCAGAACAGCGACGTCTTCTGTCCCTATTATTTCGCGCACTTCTTCGGATATGTCGGACACGAGTTGCTCTTGCAGCGTCAATTTATGGGCATGTTTGTGGGCGATACGGGCAAATTTCGACAGGCCGAGCACTTTGTCATCGGCGATATATGCGATCGAAACATCGCACCAGAATGGCAGCATATGATGTTCACACATGGACCAGACTTTCATCCCGGTCACACACACCATTTGATTGTGTTTGACCGCCGCAAAGGTCGTGTCCAGTTTTCCGGCGTCGTACTCGATGAACTCCTGCCAGAAATTGGCGATCCGGCGCGGCGTTTCTTTCAGGCCTTCCCGGTTCGGGTCTTCGCCCAAGGCTGTGAGGAGTTCTGAGACCAAAGATTTGACTTTGGCATGATCAATTTTCTGTGTCATGAGGCGGCCCTTTTTTAGGATATGGCGTTACGTAAAACCTCTATACGCTTCTTATTGACGCCGCGATCACTATACCCGACACGCGATGCCGAGCGGACATGGACAAATTCATCATTGCGACGGGCTTCAAAGTCATCGACAAACTTGAAAATTGAAGATGAGAACTCGGCGGAAAAATAGTTTTCCTGTTCGTTCGTGATGACGCCACCATTCGCTTTGACGGCACCTTTGAGGGCATCCCATTGGCTCGCTTTGAAAGGTGCAACTTTTTTAGCATCAGGCGTGCGGGCTTCACTGGAGACACAATTGGGCTTGGAGGAGCACTCCGCCAATTTGTTATCTGCCAAACCGGGGGCAGACCCGTTTTGCGATTTTTTTCCTAAAATGTAAAAACTAACCAGCACAAATACCACCAATCCTAACAAAACATACAATGCGATTTTCAAGACGTCCTCCCGTTTGCAGGCGGCAACTTAACCCAGGCTTTTGAAAAACCCTAGAAGAAACTACCAATAGAAAAGTACAGGGATGTACTGCCTTCATCATTGGTCCCAATTCCGATAAATACAGGCCCGATAGGTGATTTCAAGCCCGCAAACAAGCTTCCGGCATAAACCGCATCATCAAACCCGATATCATCAAAATCCTGATAGACATTCCCGACCTCGAGCGAACCTCCCAAGTAAATCGGCGCATCAAACAAAGTCGATTTACGGTTGAGCCTGTAATAATAAGTGGCGAGCGCCATCGCCGCATATTGGCCTGACAGTTCATCCTCACTGAATCCGGACAACGATAGAAAACCGCCAAGATCTGATGTTCCGATGACGTTGGCGTCGCGGCCATCTGAACCGGACAAGCGAGCCCCTAACCCGATCGTATGACGGTTAAATGTTGTTGGTTTAAAGGCTTGAACGCTCGCAGCGTTAAATTCAGTATTCCCACCTAAAAATTCATCATGATATTCATAACGTGCCACCAGCAGGCTGCCGCTGGTCGGGAAGGACAAGGTATCAAGCGTATCGACGGAAAACTGAACTAGCGCACTGGCGTCACTGATATCCAAATTGGCGTCTCTGAGCGATTCATCTGTAAAACTGAGTTCACCTTCCACCCGTGTTAGTCCGGCTCGAAGCTCGCCCCAACGGCCGATGAGCAAGCCGCCTTGCAAACTCGCGCCATAAAACAGCGACTTAAGCTCGCCGCGACGGCGATCGTCAATATCGAAGAAATCCTGCTTGTCACGGTTGACTAGCAAAGACGGGTTGACGAAAAACCGCTGAGATTTCCCCAAAGGTTGGTATAATTCCGTTGAGGCTTCCAACGTATCGCCAATGATCACTTCGGAGCGCCACTCCCCGCCATATCGGTTGATTTGCGGCTTGGTGTAACTGACGCCGAGCTTGAAGCTCGATTCGTTTTCCAGATTTGAATCGACGGAAACCCCTATACGAAAATACCCGTCGCTACTGTCTTTGGTCTTTGCCGAAACCCTCAGGACGGTTTCATCCCCTTCCTCGATAATTTTATACGTGATGCGGGAAAACACCCCGAGGGCGTATAAACGGTCAATATCACGATTGAGACGATCGGCATCAAACGGCTCATTGGACTTAATGCTGAGGCCGGCGCGCAAGACCGAATTGGACAGATTGGAATCCTGCGCGACCTCAACCCGGTCAATCACAGGAGAGACCTGGGGAACGGATAGGCGTTCGAACAGGTGCTGCGCCCATTTCACATCATCTAACCGGTATTTAAGCAAATTGTTGACCCGAAGATTTGCGGCTTCCTTGCCCCGATCAATCAACACCGCAGCTTTGTTAAAACTGGCGATGCTCAACCCTTCCAGTTCCGGCAGGATCAAGATGTCTTCCGATCCCATGGTCGAGATTTGAAAATTGGTATTGTTCTGCGTCAGCAAAACCTGGGTTTGCCGGAGGACATCGATAAAATTGGTAATTTCGCTGGCAGGCTTCGGATCGCCGCCGACATTGACGACAATCACGATATCCGCGCCCAATTGGCGGGCCAGATCGACTGGAACATTGTTAACGAGTCCCCCGTCCAGAAGCCTCCGCCCTTCGCGTTCAACTGGCGGTACAAATCCCGGTATGGCCATGGAGGCAAAAACGGCTGTCGCCAGATCGCCGTCCTCCATCACCACCGCGTTCCCGGTTTCAAGGTCTGTGGCCACGAGCTTGAATGGAATAGGAAGATCGGCAAATTTGCCGACAGAACGGGTGGTTGCGAGAAGCCGTGACAATTCAAGGAACAGGTTTTGCCCTTGAATAATGCCCTCGGGCAGAACGATATTGCCATTTCGAAACGTCACCTTGTAGTCGGTCAGAAACCCGAAATCATCCGATTTGCGTCTAAACGTTTCCCGGCGTCGCGCCGTATTGTCATTAAAGACATCGCTCCAGTCGAGTTCACGCGCAATGTTTTCGATTTCGTCCGCACTGTACCCGGAAGCATATAGCGACCCAACGATTGCGCCCATACTCGTCCCGGCAATGACATCAATGGGAATTTGATTGTCTTCAAGAACCTTGATCACACCGACATGGCTGAGCCCGCGGGCCCCGCCACCACCCAGCACCAAGCCGATGCGCGGCCGGTCGGCTTTGCGGGCAACGGCTTCTTGAGCATCGGCATAGAAGTTGGCGCATAATATGGTCGTAAAACAGGTGAAAAATAGAACTAAAAATCTGAGCATGACCGGCCTTTTAGATTCGAATACAGGTTCGTATTAAACCGTATAGGAGCTCAAGTCGATGATCTCTAAAACTTGTCTCTATCTAAAGTGGCTTACGCTCAAAATTTAAGCTTCAAATTCCATGATGACTTCATCGACAGCCAAATTATCACCGGGAGCAGCATCGATCCGTTTGATGACCGCCTTTTTCTCAGCCCGCAGTGTGTTTTCCATTTTCATGGCTTCGACCACGGCCAGTGCCTGACCGTCCTGAACCTCCTCACCCACTTCGACAAGGATGGACACGATCACGCCAGGCATCGGGCAAAGCAAATACTGACTGGTATCGGCAATGACTTTTTCCGGCATGATGGCGGCGAGTTTCGCCGCCGCCGGCCTTCGGATTTTCACGTCAACATCAGCGCCGCGATACTGTACAGCATAGCCTTCGGGGATTGGCATCACCGTGAAGTTGAATAGCTTATTGTCGACCAATGCTCTGACCGTTTGGTCGCCCGGGTTCCATCCGTGGGAAATTTCCAGCTCAATCGCTGCCTTATCTGTTTCATCTGTGCTTGTGACCAGGCTTACACCATCGGTCTTTTCGGTTTTCACTTCGTAATTTTTTTCACCGACCTCGATCACCCATTCGGATCCGATTTTGCGTTCATGGCCGTCCAAAATTCCTGAAACAGCCGCATTTCGGACAGCGTTTTTCTCATGCATCAAAGCGCAAATACAGGCGATTTTCCGGGCATAGCCCGGGTTTAGGTCGGCTCCTTGAAATCCATCCGGAAATTCTTCCGCGATATAGGCGGTTGTGATGTCTCCGCGCTCGAACCGGCCATGTTCCATAACCGTTGCCAGAAACGGGATGTTATGACCGATGGCCTTGATTTCGAATGTATCGAGTGCCGCCCGCATGGCCTTGATTGCTTCCATGCGGTCTTTGCCCCATGTGCACAATTTGGCAATCATCGGGTCATAATACATAGATATTTCGCCGCCTTCATAGACGCCGGTATCATTGCGCACAATAGCGCCATCAGGGGTTGTGCCCTCCGCAGGCGGTCTGTAGCGGGTCAGACGGCCAATCGACGGCAAGAAATTCCGGTAAGGATCTTCGGCGTAAATCCGGCTTTCCATGGCCCAACCGTTCAATTTGATATCTTTTTGTTTGAGATTGAGTTTTTCACCGTCTGCCGAACGGATCATTTGTTCGACCAGGTCAACGCCGGTGATCATTTCCGTCACCGGATGCTCGACCTGCAATCTTGTGTTCATTTCAAGGAAATAGAAGTTCTTGTCCTTGTCGACAATAAATTCGACCGTGCCGGCGCTGTCATAATCCACGGCTTTGGACAGGGCGACGGATTCTTCGCCCATGGCTTTACGGGTTTTTTCGTCCAGGAATGAGCTCGGGGCTTCTTCAATGACTTTCTGGTTACGGCGTTGGATCGAGCATTCCCGCTCGCCCAGATAGATGACATTGCCGTGTTTGTCGCCCAGCACCTGAATTTCGATATGGCGGGGCTGCTCGATAAACTTTTCAATGAATATCCGATCATCGCCGAATGACGCGGCCGCCTCGTTTTTAGACGACTGAAACCCTTCCCGGGCTTCCTCGTCATTGTAGGCAATGCGCATGCCTTTACCGCCGCCGCCGGCTGACGCCTTGATCATCACAGGATAGCCGACTTTCTTGGCGATTTTAGCCGCCTCGTCCGCGTCTTCAATTAATCCCATATGGCCGGGAACGGTCGATACGCCGGCCTCGGCCGCGAGTTTTTTCGAGGTAATTTTATCGCCCATGGCTTCGATCGCGCCCGGGTTCGGGCCAATAAACGCCACTTTCATTTTCTTAAGAGCTTTGGCGAACTCACTGTTTTCACTCAAGAAACCATAACCGGGATGTACGGCGTCGGCGCCGCTTTCTTTTATGGCATCCAGGATTTTATCAATGACAATGTAGGACTGGTTGGCCGGCGGCGGGCCGATATGAATGGCCTCGTCGGCCATCTCAACGTGGAGCGCATTTTTATCCGCATCCGAATACACGGCCACCGTCTTGATGCCCATTTTCCGGGCCGTCTTAATCACACGGCAAGCAATCTCGCCCCGGTTTGCTATGAGTATTTTCTTGATCATATTGTGACTCTAAAGCGGCAGATTATCGTGTTTTTTCCAAGGATTTTGGAGGTCCTTGTCTTTGAGGAGTGCGAAGGCACGGCAGACGCGGCGACGGGTTGAATGGGGCATAATCACTTCATCGATATAGCCAAGCTCAGCGGCCCTAAATGGCGACAGGAACATTTCTTCATATTCCGCCGTTTTTTGAGCGATGACGTCCGGCTTGTCGAGGTCCTTGCGGTGCAGGATTTCCACAGCCCCTTTCGCGCCCATCACAGCGATCTGGGCCGTTGGCCACGCATAATTGATATCGCCGCGCAAATGTTTCGGCGACATCACGCAATAGGCACCGCCATAGGCTTTACGGGTGATGACGGTGACTTTGGGCACTGTGGCTTCCCCAAAAGCGTAGAGCAGCTTGGCTCCATGTTTGATGACGCCGCCAAATTCCTGGGATGTGCCCGGCAAAAAGCCCGGAACATCGACCAATGTGAGCAGCGGGATTGAGAAGGCGTCACAAAACCGGACAAACCGGGCCGCTTTGCGCGAAGCATCACTGTCGATACAGCCCGCTAACACCATGGGCTGATTGCCGACGACGCCGACTGTGCGACCTTCGAGACGGATGAAGCCTGTAAGAATGTTCTTGGCGAAGTCGGCCTGAATTTCATAAAAATCGCCCTCGTCCGCAACCTTGGTGATCAGCTCATGCATGTCATACGGGATATTCGGGTTTTCAGGGACAAGTGTATCGAGCGACATATCGAGCCGGTCAGGCTTATCAAACACCTTCCGAACCGGTGGCTTTTCTTTATTGCTGAGGGGTAGAAAATCAAAAAGGCGCCGGATTTCTGCCAACGCCTCCATATCATTGTCAAATGCCCCGTCTGCCACGGAAGATTTGGATGTGTGGGTCTTGGCCCCTCCAAGTTCCTCAGCCGTCACCACTTCATTGGTGACCGTTTTTAGAACATCTGGACCGGTCAAGAACATGTAGGAGGTATCGCGGACCATGAAGATAAAATCCGTGAGGGCCGGAGAATAAACGGCGCCGCCAGCGCTTGGCCCCATGATGACGGATATTTGCGGGATCACACCTGACGCTAGAATGTTGTTTTGAAAGACGTCGGTATATCCAGCGAGTGCGGACACACCTTCTTGAATACGGGCACCACCGGAGTCGTTAAGACCGATGATTGGGGCTCCTTGCTTGATCGCCATTTCCTGAATTTTACAAATTTTGCGGGCATGGGATTCGGATAATGAACCGCCAAAAACGGTGAAATCCTGGGCGAACAAAAAGGTCTTGCGACCATTAATCGTGCCCCAACCTGTGATGACTCCATCGCCAGGAGATTTGGTGTCTCCCATTTCGAAGTCCGTGCACCGATGGGTGACAAACATATCGAATTCTTCGAAACTGTCTGGATCAAGGAGAAGTTCGATGCGTTCGCGGGCGGTGAGCTTGCCTTTGGCATGTTGCGCGTCGATGCGTTTTTGACCGCCACCAAGTCTTGCCTGTGCGCGGCGGTGTTCGAGCTGTTCCAGAATATCCTGCAAGTGATCCCCCTCTACGATTCACGCGTATTATTTATGAGAGTTTAGTGATTCAAGTCGGGTTTTCCAGCCTTATTTTAAATCAATCACCTACCTGATTTTTGCCTCATTCAATATTGAATGAACACACAGCAAATGTGTAGACCGGATTTATCGATGTTTAACTTGCGCAAGAAGGCCAAATAATTACGGTATGACGACTAAACGCCGCGTTGCGCTTTGACAAATACGATGGATAGTTATCCTATGAAACTTAAACCCGCATATGCAATCGCAATTTCCCTTTCGATCGTGATCCTGTTGTGGTTCGTATATGGAACCGAAATCAGATCGAATGGCGATAATGGGGCGTCGAATTCGGTTGTAAATTCATCTGAGAACCAATTGCCATCGGTCGTTGTCAGGCGCGTTTCAACCGAGCAACATGACAGTTATTTGAATTTACATGGCAGGACCGAAGCGGTTCGCGAAGTTTCGGTCAAAGCCGAAACGGCTGGATTGGTCGTTAGAACACCGGTCAAAGAAGGGCGCATTGTCAATCGTGGCACTCTCCTGTGCCAACAGGACGTCGATGCGCGTCAGGCACAACTTGATCAGGCCCGCGCCAATCTGAAATCTGCGGAACTGGACTATAATGCGGCCCGCACATTGGTCGACAAAGGGTTTCGCTCTGAAACCCAAGCCTTGTCCGCGCAGGCTGCACTTGACGGCGCAAGAGCGGCGGTCAAACAAGCGGAGATCGAACTTGGCAATGTCAATATGCGCGCGCCCTTTTCTGGAATATTTGATCAACAGATCGCGGAGATCGGCGAATATTTAATGCCGGGTCAGCCGTGCGGGCTCTTGGTCGATCTTGACCCCCTGCTTGTCGTCGGTGAAGCCACGGAAAAGCAGGTTGGATCGATAAAAATCGGGCAACCCGCCGAAATAAAATTGGCGACCGGCGAACGGTTGGACGGCAAAGTGCGGTTTATCGAATCCAAAGCCAATCCACAGACCCGTACTTTTAGACTGGAAGTCGAAGTCCCCAACAAGAAATTTGAACTTAAATCCGGCGTAACAGCGTCTCTGAGGCTCCTGTCTGGTAAAATGAACTCACATTTTGTCCCGTCCCGTGTTTTGACACTGGACGATCAAGGACGCATTGGCGTCCGGTATGTGGATCGCAACAATATCGTCAGATTTTCTCCGACGACAACAATTGACGAAAACGAAGACGGGATGTGGGTGACCGGGCTTCCCGACGTGGCGGATGTAATTGTTGTCGGACAAGATTATGTGGCCCAAGGCTCAGAGGTTGCCGCGACCTATGATACCGCCGGAGGTCAATCCACTGAAAATGCAAATGTGAGCGGAACCGAGTAATGACAGGTATCGTCGACTTTGCGATACGCCAATGGCGCATGACAATGGCGTTTTTGGTGTTCGCTGTGGTCGGCGGCTTCCTCTCAATGTTCACGATTCCGCTCGACGCGGAACCGGATGTTGCAATCCCCTTTGTCACGGTGCAGGTCACATTGCCGGGCGTCTCCCCGGAAGACGCTGAACGGTTGATCATAAAACCTCTCGAAACCGAACTCAAATCCCTCGATCAGCTCAAACAAATGGACGGAACCGCATATACGTCCACCGGCGTTATTGTTTTGGAGTTTGATGCAGACTTTGATCAAAGCACAGCCGTTGATGATGTGCTCGAAGCCGTTAATAAGGCGCGGGGAGAATTACCGGAAGACGCTAAAGAGCCTTTGGTCGAAGAACTCAATACATCGACATTGCCGGTTATTGTTGTCAATATATTCGGGACGGCTCCGGATCGGGATTTACAAAATCGGGCCAAGGAAATGCGATCCGCTCTCGAATCCAACCCAAAAATTCTGGAAGCTGTCATTCAAGGCGAGCGGGAAGACTTGCTAGAAGCGGTGATCGATCCGGCTCTGATCGAAAGCTATGGACTGACCTTTAACGAATTGGCCGCAGCGATCTCCCGCAATAACAGCCTGATAACGGCAGGTGCATTGGAGACAGAGTCCGGTAAATTTTCCGTCAAAATGCCGGGGCTGATCGAAAATGCGAAGGATTTGGCGGATATCGTTGTGCGCACCAGCCCGGATGGATCGATTGTGCGCATGAGCGATATTGCAGAAGTCCGGCGCACATATAAGGACAAAACATCATACGCGCACTTCCAAGGTCGCCCTTCCGTGTCAATAGAAGTCTCCAAACGCAATGGCGAAAATATCATCGACGTGATTACGGATGTTCGCAAAATCGTTGCCGAAGAAACGGCGGACTGGCCCAGCAGTGTTGAGGTTGAACTCTCACAAGATCAAACCGACTTCATTGTTGAAATGATCAAATCGCTGACGTCCGCGATTATCAATGCCATTGTCCTCGTTGTTATTGTTTGTATCGCTGCGCTCGGCCTGCGCTCTGCCCTCATGGTCGGTTTCGCCATTCCAGCCAGCTTCTTGATGACAATCTTTATGTTCAATGTGTTTGGCGCAACGATCAATATGATGGTGATGTTCGGTATGGTTCTGTCAGTTGGCATTCTCGTCGACAGCGCTATTGTGATTATTGAATATGGCGACCGTAAACTCGCCGAAGGGATGGGGCGCAAGGAAGCATATCTTCTGGCCGGTAAACGCATGTTCTGGCCGATTGTGACCAGTACTGCGACCACGCTGGCTGCATTCCTGCCACTATTGTTCTGGAACACCTTGCCCGGTCAGTTCATGTCTTATTTCCCGAAAACTTTAGTCTACGTCTTAACCGCTTCGATGTTAATGGCACTCATATTCCTTCCGACAATCGGCGCTTTATTCGGTCCGCGAAAAGTAGAAGCCAGAGACAGTTTAAAATCCCTGTCTGCTGCTGAGGGCGATCCGATGTCCATCAAGGGCTTTACGGGAACCTATGCCCGCACAATTGACAAATTGGCACGCTGGCCGCTCACCGTTCTTGCTGTCATGGTTGCTTTGTCATCACTGATCGTCGTCTCGTTCGTAAATACGGATCATAAAGTCGAGTTTTTTACCGCGGCCGGCGGCGATGAAATATATGTATTTACCCGCGGCAAGGGCAATGGAACCGTCACCAATCAAAACGAGATGGCAAAAGTTGTTGAAGCCCGCTTGGAAGGATTGGAAGGCGTCGAGTCCGTGTTCACGATCGCCGGTGCCGGCGCCAATAGCGGCGCCAACGGCACGCGCGGAGTCAACGCACCTGTCGACACGGTCGGTCGTACATTCCTTGAATTGGTTCCCTTCGAAGACCGTCGGATATCGGAAGAGATCGAGGAAGAAATCCATGAAAGGCTTGCTAATATTCCCGGTGTCATCACGGAAACAGAAATCGTCGATATGGGACCGCCCATTGGCAAAGATATCACAATCGAATTTACGTCCAACAATCTCGAGAACCTGACCAAAGCCGCTCAAATCACGACCGCTCATTTTAATGAAAATGACGGCCTAATCGGTGTTGAAAACACGCTGCCGCTTGCCGGGATTGAATGGCAGCTCGACATCGACCGGGCAGAAGTGGGACGATTGGGTCTCGACGTCAATACCATTGGGTCCGCCGTTCAGTTTGTCACCGAAGGCAGTCTGGTCGGGTTTTACCGCCCACTCGACTCAGACGAAGAAGTCGACATTCGCATTAGATACCCGAAGGATGAACGTGACATTGCCAAATTGGACAATCTGCGCATTCAAACTCGTGATGGGGCACTTCCTTTGTCCGCCATGGTCAAACGGGTCCCCAAACCCCGGCTCGACTCCATTGCACGTCGAGACCAACAGCGGGTGTATGAAGTACGGGCCAATGTTAAGAAATCCATCAACCCTGAAACGGGTCAAGACTATGCCGTCAACCAGATTGTTGAAGAGACCAAAAAATGGATCACAGAAGAAGCCAACCTTCCAACCGACGTTAATGTTAAATTCTTAGGACAGGACGAAGAAAACAAAGAAGCCGGTCAGTTTTTCATGAAAGCGGGTATATCAACATTGTTCATGATGGCCGTTATTTTGCTGTGGCAATTTAACAGCTTCTGGCACGTCATCCTGACGCTTTCAGCCGTGGTCTTCTCTATCGCAGGTGTCTTGTTGGGTCTGCAGCTCTACTCATATATCAGCATTATACTGGTCGGAACGGGTGTGCTGGCGCTGGCCGGTATTGTGGTGAATAACAACATTGTGCTGATCGACACCTACCAACGCCTAATTACCGAAGGGTTCAATTCACATGAAGCTGCGGTTCGAACAGCTGCACAACGGATGCGCCCGGTCTTCCTGACAACAATCACAACGATCGTCGGCTTGATGCCGATGGTTTTGGCGATCCATGCGGATCTATTTACCGGGGTTTTGAATACACGCGGAACAGATACATCGGCGATTTGGGCGCCTATTTCCTACGTGATTGTCTGCGGTTTAGGGTTTTCAACTTTGTTGACCTTGATCTTGACACCCGTGTTGCTGGCAGCGCCTGCACATTGGATGAAAAATACCAAAAAGCTTTTAAGGATCAGCGACAAACCAAGGACTGAGGAGCTTGTAAGTGCTCAGCCGGCCGAATAGGAGTTATTCGACGATCGCCCCGGGGCTGTACACGGCCGTATACTGATACCCACCACCGTACAAAGCGCGCCCGACTTGAATGCGCTCATCATCGTTTTCAACATAAATTTTAGGACTGCCTTCCGCCGCAAACAGAGGTTCAATACGCGAAAATGGCAACGTCAATTTCTTAGGTTCCGCGCCATCATCAGGCACGAATTCCGCACTGATATTGTACTCACCCAAGGGCATAATACTGCCAAATATAAGGGTCCAGCGCCCGTTGCGATCAACCCGGCTTTCGCCAACCAGGTTTTCATTGGCATAGATACGGACTTTGGCCGGGGCTGCCGCTTTGCCTGAAAAAATAACGCCGCCGGAATTATCGTAATCGATAGCTTCCATTTCATAGCCCTCAATCGACGGAAGCTTTTCAAATGGCGTTTGTAAAACCCGTGAATTCTCGCCGGGCGCAGTTAAAATCACGAGGGCAATATCGTCCAATCCATTGATGATAAACAGTTCCTGATCCGAGCGCACCTGACGCCCGTCTGGGGTCGCCATCAGGATTTCAAGTTTAGATTTTTCGGAAAGTATATTCCGATTGATACTCAGGACCCAGTCGCCATCGCCGTCCACTTTTGAATTGGCAACGACGCTTTCGCCGACGGAAATCGACACGCCGGCACCGGCAACACCGATTCCGGATACAATAAATTTTTCAGGCGATTCATTGACTTTTTGAACGCTGGCAGGCGTTACCGCATATTCTTCGGGAATAGCATTGGTTGCGCTTGCCGGCGTCTCGACACTCTCGTCATTCTTAATATTGCTTTCCTGAAAGGCAAAAACCGCGATCCACAGCAAAAATGCGAGCACTATCCCTGTTAAAACCATCAGTATGGGACGGTTTTTTAACATTCTATACCTCATTGTCATAAAAACTGGATAGGCTAAGACTTAAATCACACGGCCTGTGCACAGACTTAACCTTCGCTAAGGCGTCTGACAATGGCCAATTGAATTGCAATGCACATACGGAGCAAAAATGACCGAGACGTCGAAGGTAAAAAGCGAGTTACAAAACAAAAGCATATGCGTCTTCTGCGGAGCATCGAAAGTCGTTGATGAAGATTATTATGATCTTGCTCGAACATGCGGAACAGCGTTAGCCGAACGCAAATACCGCTTGGTCTATGGCGGCGGCGGTGTTGGGTTGATGGGAACGACCGCGATTGCCGCGCATGAGGCCGGCGGCAAAGTTCTTGGCATTATCCCGGAGTTCCTGACTGAAATCGAGGATGTGCTGACAAGTATTGAACACCGCATTGTCGACAATATGCATGACCGTAAACATCAAATGTATGAAGAATCCGACGCCTTTATTGTTTTACCGGGCGGTATTGGAACTTTGGAAGAAACGATCGAGGTGATCTCCTGGCTTCGCCTGCATTTGCACTCAAAACCAATCGTGTTTCTGGACCATGACGGATATTGGACGCCTCTGGTAACCTTGTTAATGCACACAATTGAAAAGGGTTTCAGCCCGGCCTGGGTGAAAGAGCATATCTATCATGTCCATAGAATCGATGATGCCTTACAGATGATTGAAGCGGAGTGGGCGAACCCATCGCACAAAGGCAATATTCAAATGACGGACATTGATCTGGTTTAAGTTTTTACGCCGATCAACAGGTTCTCGCAGATCGCTTCCAGTCCAGCTTTGTCCATTATGTCGAAGTTTTTTAGTTTTGTTGAATCAACATCAAGAACCGCAGCCAGTTCCCCGACTTCGTTGAACACCGGAACAACAATCTCCGAATTGGTCTGGCTATCACACGCGATATGTCCGGGAAATGCGTGAACGTCATCGACGATGACCGTCTCTCGTTTCTGAGCCGTTATCCCGCATACGCCGCGTCCGAAGGGAATGCGTAGACACCCAAGCGTGCCTTGATAGGGGCCAACGACAAGTTCATTGGGTTTTAGCGGATCAACGATATAGAACCCCGTCCAGAAGAAATCTTCAAATGCCAAATTGAGCAAGCAGGCAACGCTTGCATAGCGTGCTGTGGCCGAGGATTCGCCTTCAATGACGGCCGCAATTTCCTTGCCGACCCTCGAGTATATTTCTGCCTTCGTTTCCATAGGCGCTATGTAAGCAGACTGCCGGTTGGGTGCAACAGTCTAAACTCATGTTTTTAGAATTTAAAAATGGATGTGCCGCGTGACCGTTCGTCAAAGCTCAAGCGGCGGTTAATAGGGGCATGAGCACGAGATCGGCAATTCGGTCTTTCACACAAATAACAGTTCACTCCGATTGGAGTCGGTTCTTTTTGCATCAAATTTTGAGCGTAAATTAAACGATCTGCGTGCTTAAGCTCGCACCCGATCCCAATAGCGACCATCTGGGCGCCTTGCCCATACGCCGCTTCCGGGCGCAAGACAGCCCGGGCGATACTGAAATACCGGGTCTCATCCGGCATTTCGATAATTTGCGGCATGCTTTCGCCCGGCGTTTGGAAACAAGCATGAATATTCCACAACGGGCATGCACCGCCGAACCTTGAAAAGTGGAACCGGCCGCTGCTTAAACGCTTCGACACATTACCCGCCATATCGACGCGAACAAAGAAAAACGGAATGCCGGCCTGCCCTCGCCTTTGCAAGGTTGTCAGCCTGTGGGCGGACTGCTCATAGCTGGTATCGAAGCGTCGCGCCAGTAACTCGACATCATATTTTTGTTTCTCGGCCGCGCTCAAAAACCTTTTGTACGGCATAACAACTGCAGCAGCGAAATAGTTGGCGAGGTTAACGCGGCATAAGGCATCGGCTTCCTTACTACCGAAATCAGCTTTCTGGATCAACGAGCTTATCAGTTCCCCGTGCTCCAACAATCCAAGCCTGTAGGCAATTTGGAAACGACGGCCGGACTGTGGCATGAGTTCGGATAGATCGAGTCTGCTGGCGTGCGGGTCAAACTGACTAAGCTTGCCTGGCAATAGATCAGAAGGAACTATGCGGACACGAATTCCGTGATTTTTCTCCAATCGATCAGTCAACGCTGTTTGCGGTCGGGTTGCTTCGAGCTTTAAATCATCAGCTAAAGCTTCGGCCGCCCGATCTATCGGGTCGAAATAGTTGTTATTTTCGTGAATAAACTTCCGGACTAGATCAATCGCACCCACCGACTCCTCAAGAAGCTCAACCCGTTCCCGGTCGGCCATCGGATCGTCTCTGAGGGATGTGCGAACGGTTAGGTCTTGCATGCGCCCATGCAAATCAATGAAGGACTGCACAATTGCAGGGCTGGCATTGACGCTGTCCTCAATCTCGTCGCGTGTCACGCCCAGATCCCGGTAATTGTAAGACTTCAGGACTTCGCGTAATTCCGATATCAATTGAATGTCCCGTTCCGGTGAAAGATCCGCGATATCGACGGCATAGGTCTCCGCCATGCGCAACAAGACCTTGGCGCTTACTGGCCTTTGATTGCGTTCAATCAAGTTTAGATAGCTCGTCGATATTGAAAGCTGGCTTGCCATTGCCGACTGGGTCAACCCTAAGGATTGTCGAAGCCGGCGCACCCGTGGTCCGACCAGTAGTTTCATGGTTTGGCCTGTCATACCTGTATTATTTACAAGTTTTACAATTTTACAAGTTTTAACTTTACAAATTCAACTTTTGCACCCGACATTTCTGGAAATTCGATTTTCCCTCCTTATAGCTAGTCTCAATTGAGTCATCTATTTGTAAGGATTGTAAAATGAATGCGCCTATAAAACCACAAGAAACACCTCGCCACCGCGTCCTCGCTCAAATTGTTGGAAACACAAAGCCCGAGTATGAAAAGGTTTTGACGCCTGACGCACTATTATTTCTGGCCGACCTTGAACGTCGGTTTGGACGTACCCGCAGAAATCTCCTGGAGGATCGTCAAGATCGCCAGGGTCGATTTGATTATGGTGAAATGCCAGGCTTCTTACCGGAAACCGCGCACATTCGCTCCGGCATGTGGGAAGTCGCAGAAATCCCGGCTGCCCTTCGCGACCGCCGTGTCGAAATCACAGGACCCGTTGATCGGAAAATGATGATCAATGCCCTCAATAGCGGCGCCAAAATGTTCATGGCCGACTTTGAAGATGCCAGCTCGCCAACTTTTGACAATATGGTGCAAGGCCAGATCAACATGTTCGATTATGCACGCCATGCGCTCGCGCATAGTGACGAAGCAAAAGGCAAAGACTACACGCTGAATGCTGAAACTGCGACCATGCTGGTTCGTCCGCGCGGTTGGCATCTCGAAGAAAACAATGTCACGGTCGACGGCAGGCCGATGTCCGCGAGCCTGTTCGATTTCGGTCTACACATTTTCCACAATGGGAAATTATTGGCCGAACAAGAAACCGGACCCTTTTATTATTTGCCGAAAATGGAGAACCACCGCGAAGCGCGCTTGTGGAATGACGTATTCAACTTTTCACAGACCTTCGTTGGCATTCCGCATGGCACGATCAAATCAACGGTTCTGATCGAAACCCTGCCGGCTGCGTTCGAAATGGATGAGATCCTGTTCGAACTGAAGTCTCACATTACCGGCCTGAACTGTGGTCGTTGGGATTATATTTTCAGCTATATCAAGACCCTCAGAAACCACAAAGATTTCGTCCTCCCCGATCGGGCGCAAGTCGGAATGGATAAAGCGTTTTTACGTGCATATAGCCTGAAGCTAATCGAAACCTGCCACAGGCGCCGCGCGCATGCGATGGGCGGCATGGCGGCGCAAATACCCGTTAAAGGTGACGAAGCTGCAAACGACGCGGCATTCGCCAAGGTTAAAGCGGATAAGGAACGCGAAGTTTTAGCCGGCCATGACGGTACTTGGGTCGCCCACCCAGGCCTCGTGCCAGTTGCAATGGACGTGTTCAACGAACACATGCCCTTGCCGCACCAAATTTTGCGCAAGCAAATAAACCCGCGGGTCGACGAAGAGTCGATGCTAACCCCGCATACGGGTGATATCACGGAAGCAGGTATTCGGACCAATATCTCGGTCGGTATCGAATACATCGCTGCCTGGTTATGTGGACGCGGTGCCGTGCCAATCCATAATTTGATGGAGGATGCTGCAACGGCGGAAATTTCACGCTCGCAAATCTGGCAATGGTTGCGTCACGGCGCAAGTGTTCGTCGCGAAGACGGCAGCATCGCCAAGATGACATCCGATTTATTCGATCAAATCTTTGACGAAGAAATGGACGCATTGCGGTCGCGGACAAGCGAAGAAGAATTTAAAGCGGGACGTTTCCTGCTCGCCTCGGAAATATTCAAGAAAACGGCCACGTCTGTCGACTTTGTCGACTTCCTGACCCTGCCCGCTTACCGCGCGCTTCAAACTCTTAACTAAACAAACCAAGTACCGGAGACCATCATGACAACTCGTAAAACATATGCAGAAATCGAAAACGACCTTTTACAACGATACCCGAACGGCATTGCGCCCGGCGGCATTCAGATCGAAGATCTGATCCAACTCAAAATTCAAAATACGTTCAACACGCATTTGGATATCGCCAAAGGCATGGCCAAGATCATGCGTGCAGACATGGCCGCTTATGACCAAGACAGCCGCCAATCAACCCAAAGTCTTGGCTGTTGGTCTGGGTTTCACGCGCAGCAAATGATAAAATCGGTCAAGCGGGCCAAGGGCACAACCAAAGGCGTTTACGTGTATCTTTCGGGATGGATGATTGCCGGATTGCGCAATCAATTTGGCCATCTGCCGGACCAAAGCATGCATGAAAAGACGTCTGTCCCTGAACTCATCCAGGAGATTTACACGTCTCTGCGTCAAGCAGACGAAGTCGCGCTCAATGATTTGTTCGCAGAACTGAAAACCACGAACAATCGGCAAGAAACGATTGCCAAAATTGACAATTTTGAATCGCATGTTGTGCCGATTATCGCTGATATCGACGCTGGGTTTGGTAATGTGCATGCAACATATTTGCTGTCCAAAAAAATGATTGAAGCTGGCGCATGCTGCATTCAAATCGAAAACCAGGTATCGGACGCGAAGCAATGCGGGCACCAGGACGGTAAAGTCACAGTGCCGCGCGAGGATTTCGTTGAAAAACTCCGTGCAGTCCGTATGGCTTTTGAGGAATTGGGCGTGGATGACGGTGTCATTGTTGCCCGCACCGACTCCCTTGGTGCCGGCTTGACCCAAAAAATCCCCGTATCACAAACACCTGGTGACCTTGCGTCGGAATATACCAAATGGCTGGACGCGGAAGAAATTACGGCCGCTAACCAATTGGATGATGGCGATGTCGCGATCCAGTTGGGCGGCAAATTAGTGAAGCCTGCCCGCCTTCCGAATGGTCTGTATAAATTCCGTGCAGATACAGGACGACAGCGCGTGGTCGAAGACTGCATCGCAAGCCTGACTGAAGGCGGAGCTGATCTTTTGTGGATCGAAACCGCGACGCCGAACGTGACCAGAATCGCGTCTATGGTCGACGAAATCCGCGAAGTCGTTCCCAATGCAAAATTGACATATAACAATTCACCATCGTTCAACTGGACTTTGAACTTACGTCAACAAGTCCGGGAAGACTGGATTGAGTCAGGAAAAATCGGCGAAACCGAATATCCAGACGGCATCGAACTTATGTCTGCCCGCTTTGACGAAACTGAGTTGGGAATCGAGACCGATCAACGTCTCCGTAACTTCCAAACGGATATTTCAACCAAGGCCGGCGTCTTCCACAATCTGATCACATTGCCGACCTTCCACATGACGGCGAAATTCATGGATGATCTATCCCGTGGCTATTTCGGTGACGACAAGATGATGGCATATGTCAACACCATCCAGCGCGAAGAAATCCGTAATTCCGTTTCTGCTGTCAAACATCAGCATGAGGTCGGAAGTGACCTGGGTGACACTTTTAAGGAGATGGTCGGCGGCGAACGAGCGCTAAAGGCTGGAGGTCATGCGAACACCATGAATCAATTCGCAAACGTCGCCTAACCCTTTGGCACATTGTTGCGAACAAAACGCCCCAGCCGGGGCGTTTTGTCATTGATCCGTTTTGACTGCAAAAGCGCAATCAATACGAAAATGCCCAGGGTTCTCGTTCCTCACTCCCCTACAAAAACCCGTTTTAAGCACCTCCTCAAAAATGAGGAGGTGCTTTTTTCAACTGTCATTGTTCCAAAAGCGTGACTTTTCCCACATAATCGCGTCATCTTTAAGCCTATTTTCACGGATATAGTGATCTAATGCCTGCTATACCAATGGCAGTTGGGTTGGCACGTTGCCAATTTTCAAGGCAATAAAAACGAGAAAATCAAAGGCTGCACACAGAATGATTATTGCTCAAATTACTGATTTCCACGTCGGATATCTGGGGCCGGACGAAAAGAATTGTCAAAATGCAGAACGCCTTGAATTGGTCTTAGACGCGATCAACAAATTGCGTAAGAAGCCTGACCTTATTTTGGCGACCGGTGATTTGGTTGAGCACGGCGAGACCTGGGCGTATGAAATGCTTAAGTCGAGGTTCGCCAATCTTACCATTCCAATCCACTTTTTAATGGGCAATCATGATACAAGGGAGCCTTTCCAACAGGTTTTCCCACAAGCTGAGTTTAATGACGGTTTTCTTCAATATGTGATCGAAGACCGTTCACTGCGAATTATTGCCCTGGACACGCTTGATCAAGGCAATCACGGCGGCGCCTTTTGTCCGCGCCGTGAAAACTGGCTGAAATCAGAATTGGATAAAGCGCCAGATACGCCAACACTCATCGCGATGCACCACCCCCCAATTGAATCAGGAATTCCCTGGCTCACTGCCCAACGAAATGACCCGTGGGTCGTGCGCCTGCGCTCTTTGCTGTCGCAATATGACAATATCGCTCATATAATTGCCGGCCATATTCACAGAAATATCTACACAAAGTTTGCCGGAACGACAATTTCCGTATCGGAAGCCGTCGCGCCGCAAGTAAAACTCGAATTGGAAGAAATTGATGCTGACAATCAGGATGGTCGTGATTTGATTGTGCGTTCGCGTCCAGTTTTTAATCTGCACCAATGGGATGGCTATAAAGTGACTTCACATACAGAGTCTGCTGAGCTCGGAGAAACACTCGTTCAATATGACGAAGCCCACGCCTATGCTGTTAAAATGACGCGTGACGAGAAATTGGAAAAGCCAATTACGGAATACCCTGTCCGGCTGCGGTCAAAATCCTCTCAATAGTTTCCGGCTGTCCCGCATAAGCTTCGCGCATACGCTCAATTTCCTGCGCTGCCATTTCGCCCTGCCCCAGCACGTAACGCGCTTTCAACAAACGGATCCACCCGGTTTCATCATTGGGATTTTCCTCCAGTTTTGCTGACAGCCCGTCGACCATTTGCTGAACCATCGCAGCCCGGTCTTTCGCACTCAGTTCCATTGCGGCTTTAACGTCGTCTGATGTCGGTCCGGGCTGACCAGCTTTTATCTGATCAATATACCGCACCGCAGACGTCCGTTCAGTCACAACTTTTTCATCACTATTGGTCAATGAAAGTGCCTGATCATATGCCGCCAGAGCGTCGTCATAACGCCCCATCGTCATCAAACTTCTTGCGTACAATATCCAGCCATTCGGATTTGCCGGGTCGGCTTTTAAAGTTTTTTCCAAACGAACAACCAACTGATCAAGCGGCAATCCATCCAAATCTGATTTGTCTGCAATTTGCTTTCCAGCCAGATATGGCGAACCCAATTGATGATATAGCAGGCCTGACGTCGTACCAAAAACCAAAGCAATGATCAAAAATATTGATTTCGCAGACAGCATTGTTTTTGACTCTGTTTGATCTGCCTGCGCGAGGATCATTCGTTGCAATGCAGCTTTTTCAGCCAACAAGGTGGGCAATTCATCACTGTCTTGCTCAAGCTGTTTGTCGATCGCGGCGATCTCTTCACGATAGTCGGACATACCCCTATCGGATGACGAATTTGCATCTTTCGAGCCAAACAATGGCAAGCACACATATATTAGAACCGAGATAATAACGAGTAAGAGAACAACCCAAATCATTGCTCATCACCCAATAATCGTTCTAATCTTTGTTTTTCTTCATCGTCGAGCGGCGGAATAACAGGAGAAGTTTCCGATCTCTTTCTCGTTTTTCGTACAAACCAAAACAGCATGCCAAACAGCAAAATGAATGGCCCGAACCATAATAAATAGGTGTTGGTCTGGACCGGCGGTTTCAGCAATACGAAATCGCCATATCGGTCTTGCATGAAGTTGATAACGTCTGCGTTCGAATCTCCGGCCTCAAGCCGTTTGCGGACAAGTCTGCGCATGTCTTCGGCCAGAACAGCGTCTGATTCTTCAATCGATTGATTTTGGCAAACAACGCAACGCAAAGACTGGCCGACTTCCCGCGCGCGCGCCTCCAGTTCCGCCTCAGTACTTGATTGCGCAAGTGCACTTCCCGAAACCAATAAACTAAATAAGATAAATATGGCGTGGATAATTTTCATTATTCTGTTCTGAGCTGGACGACAATCGGGGCCAAAATATCGTCCCACACCTGGTCCGTAATTATGCCGACATGCTTATAACGAATGTCGCCCTGTTTATCGACGAGATAGCTTTCAGGCGCACCGGTGATCCCCAAGTCAATCGCCAAAAGGCTGTCCGCGTCAAATACGACCCGGTGATATGGATCGCCATATTTTTTTAGCCAGGCCATGCCGTTTTCACGGGTATCGCGCCAATCAACGCCAACAATTTTTATGTTTGCAGTGTTGGACAGTTCAACCAATTTTGGGTGCTCCTGCACACAGGCCACACACCAAGAGCCAAAAACATTGACTAAAACGATCTCGCCGGTGAGATCTGCTTTTGTGACGACTTGATCGGGGTCATACAAGTCCGTTAGTTCGAATTCCGGAAACGGTGTATCAATCAAAACCGAGTCAATCGTGGCAGGGTTCCGTGTCAGCCCAAAAGCCAAAAAGCCGACGAGAACGGCAAACAAGACAAGAGGTAGAATAGTTTTCATCTTCATTCTGCAGCACTCGGAATTGCGGTTGCAGGTGCTGGCTCACGAACCGTGAACCGAAGTCGACTGTCCGCCAGAGAGATAAAGCCTGCAAATGCCATAAATAGCGCTCCGATCCAGATCCAGCATACATAGGGGTGATAATAAGCACGGATGATCCACCCGTCATTTTGGTTGCCCTCGCCTATGCCCACATAAAGATTAGCCGACTGACGAACGCGTATTCCGGCCTCTGATGTCACCATATTGCGGATCGGATAAAATCGGCGTTCTGTTGTCAATGTTGATAAAAGCTCGCCGTCCTTAGATACCGCAACACCGGCTTGAAGATATTCGAAATTGTCGCGACGCCCGGCGTCAATGGTTTCGAGTTTGTATTCATAACTGGCGACTTTGAGACTTTCGCCTATTTTCAAAACGCCCGCGTTTTCCGCTCCCCAGACTGACATCGCCGTGATCCCGACCATCGCGATTGCCATTCCCATATGGGCAAAAAAGAATCCGAAGGCGGAGCCAGATTGATGCCGCAGCAGTTTCATGGACTGGGCCAAACTGACCTGTCCGAATTTGAGTTTTCGCCCAAACGCGACAAGCGTGCCAAATGCCAAATAGGCTGCCAAAGCAATTGAAAGTGCCCCCAATATCGACTTCCCAAAGAAGAATGTCAGCGATGTGATAATCACCATTAATACGCAGGCGAAAACGAAATGTTTTTTATGCGCAATAATGGAGTCAGTTCGCCAGGACAATAAGGGGCCTATGCCCATAAATCCTATCAATAACAACATGATAGGTGCGAATGTTTGATCAAAATACGGCGCGCCAACGGAGATTTTACTGTCGGAAAAAGCCTCAACTAACAGGGGATAAAACGTCCCTAAAAATACGGTGGTTGTGGCCACGATCAACAAGATATTGTTAAGAACCAAACCGCCCTCTTTTGAAACCAGGCCAAATGACGGACCTGTTCGCAAAGTGTGCGACCGCACGGCATACAGGGTGAGTGCTCCGCCTGTCGCCAATGCCAAGAGGATTAAAATGAAAACGCCACGTGCCGGGTCGACAGCGAAAGAATGAACGCTGGTCAGCACGCCTGATCGCACGACAAATGTACCGATCAGGCTGAGCGAGAAGGCTGTAATGCCCAGCAAAACCGTCCAGTTTGCCATTGAATGACGCTTCCCTAAAACCAGGATTGAATGCAGTAACGCCGTACCGACAAGCCACGGCAGGAACGAGACATTCTCTACGGGGTCCCACATCCACCAGCCGCCCCATCCGAGCTCATAATAGGCCCAGACGCTTCCGAGTGTAATGCCCGCTGTCAGGAAACTCCAGGCCAGTAAAACCCACGGCCTGAGCCAACGCGCCCAGACCGCGTCTACACGCCCTTCGATTAACGCTGCGACGGAAAAAGAGAAGGCCATCGAAAAGCCGACATAGCCAAGATATAATAAGGGCGGATGAAACGCCAAGCCGGGATCTTGTAAAATCGGATTTAATCCTTGGCCATCAAGAGGCACTGGATTTAACCGCAGAAACGGATTGGAGGTGAACAGGATAAACGCCAAAAACCCGACTGAGATCATGCCTTGGACGGATAGTGCTCGCGCTTTTAGCGTGGTCGGCAGATTTTTGCCAAACATCGGCACCAGTGCACCGTAAACGCTAAGGATTAGCACCCAGAGTAACATCGAGCCTTCGTGATTACCCCAAACTCCGCTGAACTTGTACAAAAGCGGCTTTTGGGAATGTGAATGCTGCGCCGCCAGTTTGACCGAAAAATCTGAGCCTACGAATACCGCCGTTAGGCATGCAAAAGCTGTCGCGACACACAGGAATTGTGCCGTTGCTGCCCGATCACCGATTGCCATAAGCCGGGGATCATTTTTTTGCGCACCCAGCATGGGCATTACGGATTGCAGGACCGCAATGAGAAGCGCCACTATCAGCGAGATTTGACCTATTTCAGCAAGCACACTTTGACCTGTTCATTTGAATCGGGCTATTTCTATACCAGAGTTGGTGGCCTGTCTTGGTTCATTTGTGCGTCAAAAAAACCCGCGGATCCCGCAACTTGAAAACCCTGGAACAATATCAACGAATTTATCCCCAATATACCGCATATAGTTATCAACAGATAATTTTACACTACATATTGCCAAGCAACGTCCGTGCGATAACATGAGGCATAGAATCGATATGGGTGTGAAATGAGTTATTCCGAAGACATTTGTGTCCGACCAAGTCCCACATTAGCATCAATGCAGGCGGTACGACCGTCCCCTCTCAACACGTTCGAACGCATCGCAGTCGCGGAACACTATGATTTTGACCGGGTCGGTCCGGACGAATTGCACATTTCCATGCACGGTCTGTGGTGCGACCACAATATCTCATTGATTTGGCGGTCCGAAACGGAACAAGTCGATCTTTACCTCTTGTTTGACGGGCGAACACCGGGCGGAAGATCGGACGACATTTGTAGATTGGTCACATTGTTAAATGAGAGGCTCGGCAGCGGACACTTTGATTTTTGGGACAAGGACAGTGCGCTTGTCTACCGAAATTCAATTAATTTGGCCGGTGGCGCGAAACTACAAACGGAGCAAGGTATGGCATTGCTAGCTGGCGCTCTCGATGCAGGAGAGCGCGGCTATCCGGCATGCCAATATGTGGTCTGGGCCGGTAAATCCCCTGAAGATGCCGTGAACGCCACTCTCCTCGACCTTGCTGCACAAAGTTAGATCACGATATGGCAAAGGAAAAACTGTCGACAACGACGCACGCTCTCATAGGGGCCGGCCATATGGGCGGGGCCCTACTTAATGGGTGGCTGTCTGCGAAAGGAGCCGCTCGTCTTGACCCGAGCCAAATCCTTGTCATTGATCCCTCACCGGGTGAAGCCGCGACAAACGCATTTAAACTGGGGACAAAATTCGCAAAAAGCCTCACCAGGGGCTCTGCGAGTGGCATCCAACTGTGTTTATTGGCGATTAAACCGCAATTATTCGCTAAAGTCGGGCCAGATCTGGCCAAAGCTCTGCCGAGAGACGCTTTGATCGTCTCGATCATGGCCGGCATCAGCATTGATGAATTGATTGACGTGTTTTCAACACGGCCGATCATACGGTGCATGCCCAATACGCCCGGAGCAATCGGTCAAGGCATCACGGCCTTCATGACCGGCCCTGACGTAACCGCCAAACATGTCAAAATGGCGGAGCTGAGATTGAAAGCCGCAGGCGAAGTCGTCCGCGTCGACAATGAACGTCAGATCGACATGGTCACAGCCCTTTCCGGATCAGGCCCGGCTTATGTATTTTACCTGGCCGAAGCGATGAAAGCGGCAGGGATCAAGTTGGGTTTGCCGGAAGATCTTGCTAAAGCGCTCGCGAGACAAACAGTTATCGGTTCAGGCGCAATGCTTGCAGCGTCATCTGAAAGTGCAGCATCACTACGTGAAGCTGTGACGTCACCCGGCGGGACGACTGAAGCCGCCCTGGAAATCTTGATGGCAGACGATGGGCTGGTGAAATTGATGCGCAATGCCATCACGAAAGCCTATGACCGTTCCAGAGAACTCGGCGGAAAAAAGTAAGTTAAATCGGCAAGGACACCTTGCATCGCAATCCGCCCAACGGACTATCGTCCAAGGTCAACTGGCCGCCATGAGCTTGAATAATATCGCTTGCGATCGACAGTCCGAGCCCGACACCCTTTACGTTTTGATTGCGCGATTCATCGAGCCGCACAAAAGGTTTAATCGCTTCACCGCGCTTAGCCTCAGATATGCCGGGACCATCATCATCAATTGAGATGATCAGTCTACGATCTTGTTTTTGCGCATTAATTTCAACTTGCGATCCGTAAGACCGGGCATTGTTGATGAGGTTGGACAAGGCCCGTTTCATATCCATCGGACGCACCCGAATAACCAAATCGGTTTCGGTCACAAGTTTTGGTTGGGGCGCCTCGTCGTCTTTAACCAGCTTCCGTAACAATTCAGACATGTCGGTAGGTTTGACTTCATCTTGCGATATGCCCCGCGCGAAATCGAGATATCCGTCCAACATCGTTTCCATGTCCTGAACATCTTTTTGAGCCGCCTTTGTGTCCGGATCATCACTCAATGCGAGGTGCAATTTTAGACGCGTTAAAGGTGTCCTTAGGTCGTGACTGACGCCGGCCAGAAAGGCGGTGCGCTGTTGAATATGGCGCAAGATACGATCGCGCATTTGCAAAAATGCGCGCCCGGCCTGCCGGACTTCCGTCGCGCCGGACGGTTTAAATTTTCCGATACTCCGCCCTTTACCAAAGTCTTCCGTCGCCCGCGCCAGTTTTACGATCGGGCGCGCTTGATTGAGAATAAACAGAATACTGACCAAGCTGAGCAAGACAGTCGCCATCACCAGCCAGAAAAGAAAGATAAACCCGGTGGGAGCAAAGACCCGTTCTCGCGGTACAATGAACCGCAAAACACCCTCTTGCACCTTCACCCGTATATCAATGTGATTGGGGTACCGGGTCGTATCGAACCAGAATTCGTTGGTCAGGTTTGTCATCAAGGCCCGACGAAGCGTTTTGTCCAACGAGGAGAAAAAAGCATTTCGTGTCGAGGAAGGCAGGTTTTTATTTGCGTCCAAAGCCACGGATAGCTGCATATTGGGCCTGAGCATATCATCGAGACGCGCGCTACGGTCTGGTCCCGGTTCTTGCTCATAAAGTTTAACGGCGACAGAAATATCGGCAGCGACGCTGTTGGACAGGCTGGCGGTCACGGTTTGCCAATGCGCGTCAAAAAATATGTAGGCGACGATGATCTGCATCAGCGCAATCGGCAGCATGATGATCAGCAATGCCCGGCCAAACAGGCTTTTGGGCAAATACCGCTTCAACCAGCTTCGGTTACGGCCGGATCTAGCCATCAATCGGTTCTGCCTGCAGGCTATAGCCCTTATTGCGCACGGTAATCAGGAAATTCGGACGCGACGGATCCTCTTCCAGTTTTCGCCGCAGCCTTGTGATTTGAACATCTACCGCGCGTTCGCTTTTCGCTTTGATCTGGTTTGCCAACGCTTCGCGGCTGACGGGCAAGCCAACGCGCCGGGCCAGTGTCGTCAACAAAGCAGCTTCACCGGTTGTCAGATGAGCCCGTTCTTTATTTTGCGTCAAAACATTGCGCTCCAAATCAAACTGCCAATCACCGAACCGGAGTTTATTGGATCGTGGTCGCGTTGATTGGCGTTTTAATATAGATTGGATACGGAGAACCAATTCACGAGGCTCAAATGGTTTCGGAAGGTAATCGTCAGCCCCAAGACTCAACCCGTTAATCCGGTCTTCCGCATCCCCCTTTGCTGTCAGTAAAATAATGGGCACGCTGTCAATTTCCCGTAAGGATTTCGTCAATTCAAATCCGCTTTCACCGGGCATCATGACGTCCAGCACCAACAGATCAAAACTGAGCCCCCGCATCAACCCACGGGCTTCCACCGCATTTGCCGCCGTCGACACACGAAATCCGCTATTGCCGAGGAACTTCTTCAGAAGTTCACGAATACGGTCATCATCATCAACGACCAACAAATGCGTATCGCTATTGGCGGTGTCATGAACTACTGTGGTCATATACCCTGATCTTCCCGAATTCCTGTTGACTTAAGTGCAACAAAATACAGAATGCCGCCTTATTCTGGTTCGCACAAGTCCGAAGCACGGACGCGCACACAACGGTGAGAGTAAAAATGGCAGACATACCTTTTCATGATCGGGATGGTTTTATATGGGTCGACGGTGAATTTGTGCCGTGGAGGGACGCCAAGGTGCATATTCTCACCCATTCTTTGCACTATGGATCAGGCGTATTCGAAGGCGATCGGGCCTATGACGGTGAGATTTATGCCCTTACCGACCACAGCCAGCGATTGGTCAATTCGGCCAAGCTCATGGGCTATGACATCCCGTTTTCTGTCGAAGAAATCGATAAAGCCTGCAAAGATACGCTCGCGAAATCCGGTTTGGGGTCGGCCTATGTCCGCCCGATCGCGTGGCGCGGCAGTGAAAAAATGGGCGTTGCCGCTCAAAATAATAAAATCCATCTGGCCGTTGCCGTGTGGGCCTGGGGCGATTATTTCGCTGACAAGATGAAAGGGATTACCCTTTGTATGTCTGACTGGCGTCGCCCTGCTCCGGATACGATCCCTTGTAAATCAAAAGGCGCCGGTCTGTATATGATCTGTACATTGTCTAAACACGCCGCCGAGAACAAAGGGTTTAATGATGCCCTGATGCTGGACTATCAAGGACGGATCGCTGAATGTACCGGCGCACACATTTTCTTTATCCGCGACGGCGAACTTCACACACCGACCAATGATATCCTGCTCGACGGCATCACCCATAAATCCGTTGTTGGACTGGCGAAAAAGCGCAAAATCAAAGTCAACAAACGCGATATCTGGCCGGACGAACTGTCCTCATTTTCTGAGTGTTTTATCGTCGGGACAGCTGCGGAAATAACGCCCGTACGGCGCATTGACGATTATCAATATGTGCCAGGCGATATTACCATCTCGCTCGTCGAGGATTATGACAAGCTGACGCACGGCAAGCTGAAGGTTTAGCACAAGCCAAGCAAAGAAATCATAATAAGAATTGATACGCGTCGTCTACACGCGGTCCCGATCGAACTTCCCCAATCGTCCTTCTTGAGGCGAGTTTAAGTCGCTGGACACACTTGCGAAATACCTTATGTTGGAAAACAAGGGGGATACGGGCGCACAATGTTACTTCGGAGCATGACCAAACACGTGAAGGACCAGAACTGGTTCGCTGTGGCGCTCGATTTTGTCATCGTCGTTGCCGGTATCCTGATTGCTTTTCAAATTACAAACTGGAACGAAGCGAAAAAAGGCAAACTGATTGCCGAGGAATATCTTGAACGCATCGAAACCGATCTTCATTGGGAAATACGATATTTAGGACGTGTCTCCGACTACTACGGTACCGCTCGGGCTCATGCAGTATCGGCACTGGATGCCTGGTCGCAACCTGCGGAAAACCTTGGTGTTGATTTTCTGATAGACCTCTATCAGGCCAGCCAGTCGTGGAACCTGACACAACGGCGCGCCACCTATGATGAGCTTTTGGCAACCGGTCGCATTGGTCTGCTACCCAGCGCCTCCTCTCGTTCGTCTATCAACAACTATTACGAAAACGGATTGGCTCGCTTTATAACTTTGCAAAATAACACACAAGTGAACTACCGCAAGACAATCCGCTCGCATATGAGCGATGTTGTGCAGCGGGCGATTCGAGAAAACTGCGGCGACGAGCATATCCTCGATCAGGATAATACTTATTACATAAGATTACCTGAGCGCTGCGAAATAGTGGTGCCCGCTGAGATTGTCCGCGCTGCGGTAAATGCCTTGTTCGCCAATAACGAAGTCAAGCTGGAATTGCGTTTTCAGTTGGCGTCACATGACACGCTACTCGCTAGCATGAGGAACAATATAGATACGGCAAATCGCCTTATGGCAGATCTTGAACGGACTTCTGAATGATTTTCCGCCGCATCAAAACTCATGTGGCCAAGGAGGACTGGTTTGCGGTTGCGCCACCACCAATATTCCGCTTACCCCCGCGGAGGCGGGGCCCAATCTGGAATGTCTTAGCGAGCGAAGTGTTTTACCCATCCAACCTCGGTGTAATTTTGAGATATAAAATGGATGCCCCTCGTCAGAGGGATGAGCGGGTAGAGGGAGTGACATAATGCTCCTCCGATCCATCACAAAACACATGGAAGACCAGAACTGGTTCGCGGTGGCGAGACTACTCACCTTCCGATCACCCCGGCGACGGCCGGGGCCCATCTGGAATGTCTCTGCAAGCAAAGTGTTATGTCCATCAAATCTCGGTGTAATTTTGAGATATAAAATGGATCCCG
>JABDMW010000029.1 GCA_013001295.1 Hyphomonadaceae bacterium | reverse complement strand
GCGTACATGTTGGCCTGAACGGCCAGTGGCCGGAAAGCGGTGCACGCATGCAATACTGCCCGGGACGAAACCAGTGGTTTTGGGATAACCGGCAACGAACCATTGAAGATCATTGCGGCGTGATCGGAGGCATATGGATTGATGTTCCCTCCGCTGGTCAACACACGGTAGAGTTTTCAATGCGCGAAGATGGCTTCATCATGGACGCATTCCACCTCACTTTAAACAGTCAAATGCCAGCCGTCCTCGAAAAAGAAAACGAGCAGGCAAAAATACTTAAAGAAAGCAAATAGAATGAACAGGCGGGACCTTTTTAGAAACATGGCTGCTGCTGGCAGCGTTGTACTGACCGGAGCAGCATGCAGTCAAAGCAGCGAGACAAATGCGACGGTTGAAATTGATTTTCGAGATCGCTCACACAGCCCAGCGCAACGTGCCAAGGCTCTCTTATCACAAATGACACTCGACGAAGCCGCTGCGCAATTGAATTGCCCGCGGGCGGCTGACGTAATGGCCGATCCCGAGGGGTTTCAATCCAAGCACCCCTATTTCGAGTATGGTATTGGCGGTGTATATTCCGCGAGCCTGGATGCCGGGCCAGCAGACAATGCACGAGCGGTTATTGAGCTACAAGAAGCTGTCGTAGCTCGAAGTAGATTTGGGATTCCGGCTTTCATCTTCGAAGAGTGCCTTCACGGAATGCTTGCAACTGGCGCCACGCAATTTCCACAAGCCATTGCAATGGCCTGCGCTTTCAACCCTAAACTTGTTGAGCAGGTCTTCATCGCCACAGCAGCTGAGGCACGGGCCCGCGGATCTCAAGCCTGCTTCTCACCAAACTTGGATGTATGCACAGATCCGCGCTGGGGACGGTCCGAAGAAACCTGGGGGGAGGATCCGTTCGTAATTTCAACAGCCGCCAAAGCAATCGTGACGGGCTTGCAAGGCCCCAACTCGGAATACTTACCCTCAGATAAGATCAGCACGAGCGTGAAGCACTTTGCCGGCTATGGCCAGGGAATTGGCGGGCGAAACTTTGCCCCCTCTCATATCGGCCCCGTTGAAATGCAAAACGTTATTTTCCCACCATTTCGGGCGGCGATCCAGGAAGCAGGTGCTCTGGGACTTATGGCTTCTCATGGTGAGATTGACGGCGTTCCAGCCCATGCTGATATTGAACTTTTGGATGACACGCTTCGTCAGGATTGGGGCTTCGACGGCTATGTCGTATCCGATTGGGATGATATCCGCCGTATTTATAGTCTCCATGGCGTGGCGGACTCCGAAGCGACAGCCGCCGTTATGGCTCTGAAGGCAGGAGTCGATATTGAACTCGCCAATAACGGGGTTTATCTTATGCTGCCCCAACTTGTGCGTGATGGTGCAGTGAGTGAGAGTTTTGTACGCCGCGCAGCCCAGCGGGTATTATATGCCAAATTCAAATGCGGACTGTTTGATCAGCCATTTGCCAACCCAACAGAAGCCGAACGCATTTCTCGAAGCCCTCAACACCGCGAGATTGCACGAAAGATGGCGGAAGAGTCTATCGTTCTTTTGAAAAACGAGAACAACACTTTACCACTCAATCCAGATTCAAATACACGCCTTCTCGTAGTGGGGCCAAATGCTGCATCGGTCCATCTCGGAGGGTATTCGCCAAAACCCTTTACCGGTGTGAGCGTGCTTGAAGGTATTCGTTCATATGCTGCCAAATCGTCAATTAGCGTGGACTACGCCCCCGGTTGCGAGGTAACTGTTGGCGGAGAAGGCACAAATGAAATTGAAACTGACATTGACGATACGGCGCGGTTCGCCTCGAACGAGAACAACCGACGTTTGATTGCTGAAGCCGTAGCCGCCGCGAAGAGTGCCGACACAATAATCTTGGCCGTTGGCGGCAATGAATCGACGGCGAGAGAAGCCTATTTCGCGGGGGATTCCCGTGGTGACAGGGATGATATCGACCTTTTTGGAGACCAAAACGAACTTGCCCAGGCCCTGTTAGCATTGGGCAAACCTGTCATTGCCATTCTTATCCACGGGCGCCCGCTCTCTCCGCAGCTCCTTGCCCCAAAATGCCCTGCCATACTCGACGCATTCTATCCCGGTGAAGAAGGTGGTCACGCTATTGCAAGCATTCTTTTTGGTGACACAAATCCAAGCGGCAAGCTGCCTGTCACTCTGGTCCGAAACGTCGGTCAGATACCCGGGTTCTACTATCAAAAACCGACAGGCCGTTTCCGGAACTATGTTGCTTCAGACTCCACACCACTATTCCCGTTCGGACATGGATTGAGCTATACCAGTTTCGAAATTGGCGCCCCGCAACCCGGTTCAAACGAAGTGCCCGTTGATGGAAAACTTGACGTGACCGTGAGCATAAAAAATACGGGTGACCGCGCTGGCAAGGAAGTAGTTCAACTCTACATCCACGATGAAATTGCCAGTCGTTCCCGACCCATAAAGCAATTGCGCGCATTTGAAAAAATTACCTTAGAGCCAGGCGAAGTCCAAGATGTGGTATTCACCCTCGGGCCGGATGATTTCGGGTTTTACGATGCGGATGGAGAATTACAAGTCGAACCCGGACGTATCACGCTCATGGTCGGCGCAAACAGTATGAATCTAAAACACTCTTCGGTAAATCTCATCTGATTGTTTATTATTCCCGACCAATAACCGTTCTTCAATGGCTTATCGGGTCTAAGTTACAACAACAATATCTATATCATACTCGCCGAGCATTCTGCGGGCTTCGTTCGAAATTCCCGCATCTGTGATGACGGTATCAATGGCGTCTAAGCCGCACACAGACAGGCTGGCTTTGGCTTCAAATTTAGAGCTGTCTGCAAGCAAAATAACTTTATCCGCCCGAGCGATAAGTTGCTGTTCATTTTGAACCAATAGAGGATCAGTTTGCATCAGGCCATGAGCCGTAACAGCCTGCGCGCCTATGAATAATTTAGTCGCAGAAAACTTCTCGACAATCCCATGACTGTAAGGATCCAAGACCAGAGCCTGCTCTTGAAAGACTTCGCCCCCCGCAATCAAAATACGAAGTTTCGGACGCCCCAAAAGAGAATTCATAATTGGGATTGATGTCGTCAGCACCATCAAATTTTCAGCTTGAATGTGCTGGGCCATAAAGACCGTGGTTGACCCTCCATCAATTATAATTGAATCGTTGTCGTCAATCATGGCGGCCGCTTTTTCGCCAATAGCGCGTTTCTCTTTGATATTAATAGAAAGCGTATCGGCTTGGTTTAGCTGACCGGATAAACCAAAGTAAGGATCTCTGTTGGCTGCGTTAGGTGCAGCTATTATGGCACCGCCTCTAACGCGCCGTAATCGACCCTCAGAATGCAATTCATTAAGATCCCGCCGTACTGTTGCGGGCGAAACGCCCAATGCATTTGAAAACTGTTCGACCGATGTTACTTTCGTCGCATGCAGCATTTCTATAATACGGCTCCATCGCTCATGAATATAAAGCTTATCCTCTTCGGTACTGATTTCACCTTGTTCAGAAACAGCCATGTATTGCCTTTCAACGACGATAATCTTTTTTATCTGAAGAACCTCTATAGCACTCTATAGAAAATTCCTAACGTTACTGTCAAATGACGCCATACACATAGGCGCAGATCTATTTAATAGTCATTATAAAGCTTTGATCTAACTCATCCAGTGCGCCGACCCCGGTCAAGATCATATCCCGTTCGACAGCGTCGCGTAGTTGCCGGACCGCTTGAACGGCCCCTTTTGTGCCAAATGCAGCAAGTCCGTAAAGATAAGGCCGCGCAAAACTAACGGCATCCGCCCCCAGCGCCAGCGCTTTTAAAACGTCCGTTCCTCTTCGAATGCCGCCATCAACAATCAAATCCGCATCACTGCCGATAGCTTGCCTCACTGCTTGAACACAGTGAATGGGCGCGGGAGAGCTATCGAGCTGGCGGCCACCATGATTGGAAAGCGAGATTGCATTGAACCCGGTTTTCACAGAACGTTTCGCGTCATCTGATCGGGCAATCCCCTTTATGAGCGCCGGGCCGTTCCATTCTCCGAGTAGCCATTCGGCATCGTCCCAAGAAAAATCGGCACTCAGTTGTTGCGCGACGAAATCATTGAGCGTTACGGCACTCGTATCATCGGCCAGGTTGGCATATTTGACACTGGGTTTGGTCAGGTAATCAAGCGACCAAAGCGGTGCGTTCATAGCGTGCCAGATTTGTTTGAGGCCGAGTTTTGGCGGAATTGTGAACCCATTTCGAGGGTCGCGCTCCCGATTACCAGTGATCGGAAAATCGACTGTTAAAATCAAGGCTGTATAGCCCGCGGATTTGGCGCGCGCTAACATCTCTTTAACTAGTACGCGATCTTTCCAGACATAGAGCTGGAACCACTTTGGTCCCGTTGTCAGAGCACCGATATCTTCAATGGACCGAGACGACAAAGTTGAGAGACAATATGCCGTCCCGACCGCCTCCGCAGCAGTAGCAGGACCTATTTCTCCATCCGTATGGAACAAACGATTGCCAGCCGCAGGTGACAAGATGAACGGAACCTCAAGTTTTTGCCCCATTATGGTAGTTGTCATGTCGGGTGTATCAACACCTGACAGGACACGGTGAGCAAGCCGGTAATCATTGAATGCCGTATGATTTTCAAATTGCGCGATCTCATCATCGGAACCACCGTCGATATAATCAAACACCATTTTATGAGCCCGGCGCCTCGCCGCCCGACGATAGTCATCAACATTTAGGCAGTCAGAAAGGCGGCCCGGAAACATACAAAATTACACAATACCAGATGATGGATTTGCGCTGGCTGGCCTTTTGGACTCCAAGCCTTCTCTGTAATTGAGCGAGCGGTAGAACCCAACGGGGTCGATTGCGCCTCCAGCTTTAAATCTCGCCATACCCAAGATGGGTGTGACATCCGTTTGATAAGCTGCCTTTAGACATTGGCTGGCCATCATGGCATCGTTTTCATCTTGATACGTCTCAAGTTCAGTTCGGTTAATGAGCAGCGCCTGCACATAGGAACGTTGAACTGCAATGGCGGACGTTGCCAAACTTTCTATCGGGTCTGTCATATTGTGCGATTGATCGAGCATATATTCAGGTTGGAATTTTTTTGCACCTCGATGCTCTGCATCAATCAACTCATTAAATATCAAAAATTGCTGGAATGGATGTAGTGAACCACTATCTAAATCGTCATCCCCATATTTACTGTCATTAAAATGGAAGCCCGCCAGTTTTTCAAACTGAATTAACCGGGCGACGATCATTTCGATATTCACATTCGGGGCATGATGCCCCAGGTCAACCAGTGAAAAACACTTCTCACCTAGATGTTGGGCCGCCAAAATGTTGCTGCCCCAGTCTTGAATAACCGTGGAATAAAAACTTGGCTCGAACATTTTGTGTTCAATGAACATACGCCAATCACCGGGCAGCGCTTTATATATTTCTTCCATAGATGCAAGATAGCGTTCGAATTGACGCGTAAAATTCGATTGACCTGCAAAATTGCTACCGTCTCCAACCCAAACTGTCAGAACATCCGATCCGATCATTTTGCCCCATTCTATACAGTCAATGTTGTGAGCAATAGCTTGGTCTCGGGAAGATTTATCAGAATGCGATAGGCTGCCATATTTATATGAATGCGCCTGCCCAACTTGATCCTGGAAAGTGTTTGAGTTCACGGGCCCGAATGTAAGGCCGTGACTATCAGCTGCAGTCTTGACCTCTTTCATGTCGTCGACAACATCCCAGGGAAAGTGTGGTGATACCTCGCCGGTAATACGGACAAGTTGATTGATGACTGAGCAGTCCTCAAGTTTTTCAAATATATTTCGTGGCTCGGATTTTCCGGGGAAACGAGCAAATCGTGTCCCCCCAGTTCCAGCACCCCAACTCGGGACGGCAACTTCGAAGTCTATAGCTTTTTGGAGAATGCTATCAATTGCAATGCCTCGCCTCGACAATTGGGCTCCCAATGCCTCAAAATCGCTTTTCAGGTCGTCTTCAAGCACTTTATTTGCATCAGCAAGTCTACTCTGCGTGATCATAATCCTGCTTTCTCACATATTACATGTGGGCTTATCGGGTAAACGACGGTGCATGACCCCCGTCAACATTTATAATATTGCCGGTCGACTTAGAAGAGGTATCGGCGGCAAGAAAGTACACGGCTTCAGCAATATCCTCCGGAAAAACAGATCGTTTCAAAAGGCTGCGCTGACGATACATGTCTTCGAGCTCGACCTCTGACATTTTATACGCATCTGCACGCTCTTTCTTCCAACCGCTATTCCATATCTTCGATCCCTTTAAAACGGCATCCGGGTTCACGACGTTGCAGCGAATACCCAAGGGGGCGCCCTCAAGCGCAACAGCGCGGGAGAGCTGAACCTCTGCACCTTTGGCTGTGCAGTAAGCAGATGCCCCCGGTGAGGCGACAAGTGCATTCTTGCTGGCCACGAAAACAACGCTACCACCAATATCCTGCGCCTTCATAACTTTAAACGCTTCGCGGGACACCAAAAAATATCCGGTCGACAGAATATCCATTGTCCGGTTCCATAATTTCAACGATGTATCTTCCAATGGTGCTGAGCTGGCTATGCCAGCATTAGATACTAAAATGTCCATACCACCAAATTCAGTTGAACATGCGGATATTGCGTCCACCACGCTTTTTTCATCAGTGACGTCGCACACAGTTGTCCTTATAACGTCTGATGAGAATTCTTGGGCAATCTCGCTTGATTTTTTTTCCAAGGACTTGGCGTCAATGTCTGCCAACATGACACAAGCCCCTTCCTGTAAAAGCCGGCGAGCGGATTCGGATCCAATGCCACCGGCCCCGCCAGTCACAAATGCAATTCGGCCTGCCAATGATTTCGGCTTAGGTTGGCGTTGTAACTTGGCTTCTTCGAGCAACCAGTATTCAATATCGAAGGCTTCTTGTTCTGGGAGTCCTATATATTTATCGACGCCATTGGCTTCTCGCATAACGTTGATGGCGTTAACGTAAAATTCTCCAGCAATCCTGGCCGTCGCTTTATCCTTGGCGAAGGTCATCATCCCAACGCCCGGTATAAGATAGACAACCGCATTGGGGTCACGGATGTCAGGACTGTTTACGTGTTTTGAACGCTCATAGTATCCTCGATAATCTTCCCTGTAGGCTTCGAGTTGGTCATCCAGATTTGAAATAACTTTGTCGAGCTCTTTATCCCTGTCTTTGGCTGTGGGTTTGAAATCGACGACCAGTGGGCGAATTTTGGTTCTCAAAAAGTGATCGGGGCATGACGTCCCGAGAGCCGCCAGAGGTTTTAGGTTTTTAGAATTCACAAATTGCAAAATTTCTTTTGAGTCATTGAAATGACCAATTTTCATTTGGTCACCTGTAATCTTTCCGCGAATGATTGGCATCAATGCCCCGGCTACGTCTCGGCGCGCTGAGGAGGAAAGCGATTTTTCGTATTTAACACCGCCAAAAGCTGCTTTTTTATTATTTTTAGCCAGCCAATCCGCCGCCAATTGAATGATTTCTAAGGTTTTCAGATAGCAGTTTTTTGAAGTATCCGCCCAACTGAAAAGACCGTGCCCTTCAAGGACGATACCTTCCAATTCCGGATTTGCCTTGGCCATTGCACCAAGTTTTAACCCCAAATCAAACCCGGGACGTTGCCATGGCAGCCACCCCAGCCGTCCTTTGAATATTTTTTTGGTCAGCGCTTTTGAGTTTTTCGTACAGGCAATCGCAATAACCGAGTCCGGGTGCATATGGTCAACGTGTTTATGGGGAATGAAAGAGTGCAAGGGGGTATCAATCGACGCCGCACGAGGATTTAAGTTAAATGTGCAATGGGGCAGATAACCGACCATCTCGTCTTCAAACTCCAGCCCCCGATACAATCCTTCAAGAGCCAGAAGCTTGTCTAAATAGAGAGTTGAAAATCCATCTATTTTAATCGATCCTAAGTCACCACCTGATCCTTTAACCCACAATACATCAGCCATTTTACCGGTTAGAGGATCTTTTTGGCGAAGCTTCGCCGACGTGTTACCTCCGCCGAAATTTGTGACACGTAGATCAGAGCCCAGCAAATTCGAACGATATTTCAATCGCTCGGGCGCACTCATTTTTCTTGCTTTCTTATCATCCCAGAGATTTTTTAACTTGGCGGACATATGCTTTCCCATTCCCTTAGAAAATTCCACAACAACCAGCACAAATGGACTAGCGTACAATGAAATGTACCCTAACGTTCGTTTCAATCACATTCAATCATTTTATTGCATTATTGGTCAATTTTGATAAAAGTTATGAGTAACAGAAAATTTCAATCTCGGATTTTCAGTTGTATAAGGGACTGAAAAGGCTCGAGGATATGCAGACTAACGACCAGTCAGTTCTTATTTTTGACATTGGGAAAACGCATGTGAAAGTAACCCTGCTTGATGAGTCCGGGGCACGCTTGTACCAAAATCGAACCTCCAATAGAGTCAAAAAAACGAAACCCTATGATAGCTACGATATCGATCACACATGGTCATGGTTTCTAAGTGAACTGTCGGGCCTAACACCACAATTCAACATCTCCTCAATTAGTATCGCAACCCATGGAGCCGCCGCAGCCCTTATCAATCCAGATACGGAAGACCTGCTCCTTCCTATTATGGATTATGAATTTGAGGCGTATCCCGACAATATACCTGACTACAAATCTTTACGTCCCGCGTTTGACGTAACCGGAAGTCCAGACTTTCCTGCCGGTCTTAACCTTGGCCGCCAGCTAAATTGGCAAAGCCAACTCCTCTCAGAATCCGTGCGCGAAAAAGCGGCGCTACTTATGTATCCCCAATATTGGGCATGGCGCTTAACCGGAAAGCTAGGGGCTGAAATCACATCGCTCGGATGCCACACGGATTTATGGGATATCAGAACCAATTGTCCTTCAGCACTCCTTAAAAAATTGGGATTGGAAAATTCCCTTCCACCTTTAATGAATGCATGGGAGCCCCTAGGCCCTGTTAGAACAGAAATCGCAGATCAAGTTGGTCTAAATAGCGAGTGTCATGTTTACCCGGGCGTTCATGACAGCAATGCGGGATATATCCCTATTTTAAAATCGCCTAAAGAAAGTCGGCCTACTGTTGTGTCCTCTGGCACCTGGTCGGTGATTATGGACTCCCAAGCAGACGTCAGCACATTGGATCCAGCGCGCGATATGTTGGTCAACATTGATGCTGAAGGCTCCCCTTTAGCCACCGCGCGCTATATGGGAGGCCGTGAATTTGGCCTTATCTGCGAACGTTTAAACACAGACATCGCGACAACATTTTCCGACGAAGATGTCCATGAGATTATCGAGTCAAAGACCCTCATTCTGCCATCGTTTTGCGCGGAAACTGGCCCCTATCCAAATGCATCGGGGCGTATAATTTTTGAAAATGAAAAATTTGAGATCAATGGAAAAGCCGCGGCAACGATTTACTCAGCGCTGATGGTCAATGATATTTTGAAAAGACTCAATCCGAATTCACGAAATGATATTCTCATCGAGGGAAGTTTTGCTGCAAATGTTGTTTTGTGCAGGCTTCTTGCTAATCTCAACCCTAATAGGAAAGTGAGGATCCAGAACCGAGGAAATGGCGTGACGGAAGGGTGCTTTCTGATAACGCGCTGGAACGCCAAGGCGCAAAACCAAATTAATTCGGAAGTGTCGCCCTACCCGTCCGATAGTTTCCGTGATTACGCCAGGCTCTGGGAGGACAAACTGCAGACTTAGTTCAGCGTGGTCGCAAATAAATATTTACTTCTGTTTTATTGTGCTCGCCCCAGGCTTGACCTCTATCGAGTTTCTTGTTTTGGACGGAATTTCTCTGGCAAGGCGCTTTTTGACAGCAGCAAATTTGGTATCGTTTGCGACATTTGTCCATTCGTTCGGGTCATTACGTAGGTCATAGAATTCTTCATCCCCGTTAGCGTAGCGAATATATCGGTAATTCTCATTTACGACCGCGAAGTTATCTTTTCCATATTCGGTTGTTATTGATCTTTGTTCAGAGGCATTCCACTGCAGCAACGGCATCAGCGACTGGCCTGAATTTTCAAGGTTTTCGGGAAGCCCCGCCAAATCGAGTATTGTAGGATATAGATCGACCAAACCGACGGTAGCGTTTGTTTTCCCGACCTCTACGCCCGGGCCGGATATAATCAATGGCACGCGCGTTGAACGCTCCCAAAGCGACATTTTGGCGAAGCGGCTTTTCTCACCGAGGTGATAACCGTGATCCGAAAACAAAATTATGTAGGTGTTTTCGGCATAGGTGGACGCTCTCAAAGCATCGACAGCAATACCAACACAATGATCGACAAAACTAATGCTAGCAAGATAAGCCTGCAAAATTGGGCGCCATTCATTATTTTCAATCGCCCATTCAAGAGTGGGCATTTGGGGAACGGCAGTGAGCGTCTTTCCGCCGAGTGGGATATCATCCATATCTGTTTCCAGCCACGGTGGCAGCTCAATGTCCTCTAATGGATACATGTCGAACCATTTTTGCGGCGCATGCCAGGGGACATGCGGACGGATCATCCCCAAGCCCAGGAAAAATGGATTGTCATGAGTTTTCTGCAGCCACGCCGCCCCCCACTGCGCCGTCTGGTAATCAATCATTTCCGCATCCGTGTCGGGGAAAGGGCCCCAGTCTGTATGCGTTCTATTGCTTTCCCACTTTAGGCGTTGAGGAGGCTTAGGACCAAAATCACCCTCTCTAAAAAACTCATCAAATGTGCCTTCCGGAGCACCTTTATGAAACAGTTTTCCCCGACCGGCAGTATAGTAGCCATTTTTTTTAAGATACTCGGTCAGGAACAGTGTTGGGCTCACAGCTCGAACCGCACCACGCAATTTATCGTCGGAGATTTGACCGTAAAGACCGGTTTGATGCGGATGTAACCCGCTCATCAAACTTGCACGTGATGGAGCGCAAATAGGCGCCTGGGCGTGGGCATTTGTGAAAAGCATTCCACGTCCCGCCAAGGCGTCGATGTTTGGCGTTTTGACATTGGCGTTCGTTCCAAGAACTCCGACCCAGTCATTGAGATCATCAATCGACAAAAAAAGAAAATTGGGTCGCGATCCAGAATCAGATTTCGCGATCATTGATACCTTGGTACAAGCGGAGGTCAATGCAGCCAAACCTGTGGCCGCCCCCAGCGTCAAAACACGACGGCGTCCGATTTTATCAGATCTGACTGAAGAAAACATAGACATCCACCTGCATTACGTTGCGCATTATTGATTTATTATGCGCAATATTGAATAATGTTACACGCAACAAATCGCGTAAGGAAGGCCCAAGTAAATAAAAATGTACAAATTCGAGAATTACCGAAGGATTTTCACGCCTCGCTCGTTAGTAATAACAGAACCTTCAGGGGATAATGCGAATGCTGCCGAGTAGAGTGTTAATTGCGACCAACCGTTTCGGTTTAGGAGCCAACTCATTTGATGTACTCAAGGCGCAATCTAATCCAAAGAAATGGCTACACGACCAAATCTCTTCGACCAAAATTGAGCCTGAGATTCCGTCAAAACTTCCATCAAGCGATCAAATTTTACTCGAGTCGTATTTAAGTCGCGGCATCAAGGACGAAGATAAAAAGCAAGATATTCGTAAGATACGACGTAAGCAATTCTACGGCGCTTTAAGCGCTCGTTTAAAAAATCAAATTAAAACTGAACACCCTTTTGCTGAGCGGTTGGTTATGTTTTGGTCCAATCACTTCACAGTGTCGCGAACGCGCGGGATTATAGGCCCGGCAATCCCAGCTTACGAAAACGAAGCGATACGGCCGCACATATTTGGACCGTTTGAAGACATGTTACTCAGTGTCGTCCAGCATCCCTGCATGCTCATATATCTTGATAACATTTCTTCAATTGGACCCAATTCCTTGCAAGGCAAAAGGCGCGGAAAAGATTTGAATGAAAACCTTGCGCGGGAAATTCTCGAACTTCACACTATCGGAGCTCAAGGTGGCTATACGCAGGCCGACGTCACAAATTTCGCAAAGATTATAACGGGTTGGACTGTTGCCAGAAAACGTAAAAATGCGAGACGGCAAAAAACACCTCCGGGAAATTTCATGTTCAACAATCGTGTTCATGAACCTGGAGAACAAATTCTCCTGGGTCAAACGTTTCGCCAAAACGGGCAGGCACAAGGCATTGAAGCGCTAAAACATATTTCGCGCCATCCCTCTACGGCTAAATTCATAGCGACGAAACTGGTCAGACATTTTGTAAATGACAATCCACCAGCACAGGCCGTAGAAAAAATTGAACGAGTTTTCAAAAGTACAAATGGCAACCTTGCAAAAGTTTCACACGCGCTCATTGACCTTGATGAAGCTTGGGATGATACGGGAACAAAAGTCAAATCGCCGGAGGAATTGGTTATATCCACGCTTCGTGCCCTGTACGATGATGGGCTAACGGCCCTGCCGCCCAGACGTTTTTTATTTCCAGCGCTAAAAACAATGGGGCAAGATATTTTTCACGCACCCTCTCCTGCCGGTTGGCCGGACGAAGCTGAAAAATGGATCAGTCCGGAATCGCTTAAACATCGCATTGAATGGGTCCGGGCTATCAGTCAATATAGCTCATTATCGTCGCAACCTCTCGACGTGTTTGCAAACACGATTGCGCCATTCACCACCGATGATATTCAAAAATTGATTAAAGGCGCCCCCAGTCGGGAAGATGGCTTGGCTCTAATTTTTGCCAGCCCAGCCTTTCAAAGGAGATAGCCATGATATCGAGACGCGAATTCACAGCATTATCCGCGTTTGGCGCAATGACGAGTTTCATGGCCCCTCTAGCATTTGCTGATGCGCCAACTAAGAAACGTCTAATCTTCATCAACCTTAAAGGCGCAATGGATGGACTCCATGCTTTGGCGCCTTACGCAGATAGCGATTATCGCAAATTAAGGCCGACTCTTGGCCTCGGCTTCCCTGGCACGGACAAGGGTGTTCTTGACCTTGATGGAAGTTTTGGCCTGCATCCCGCTTTGACAGCTTTTCAGAGTCTTTACCGTTCAAAAGAACTCCTCTTTGTCCCTGCTGTGAGCACTCAATATAGAAGACGTTCTCATTTTGAAGCACAGAATATGCTCGAGGGCGGCGGCGCTTCGCCCTACCAACAAAAAACCGGTTGGCTGAACCGCGCCATTCAACAGATGGGAGCCTCGCCGAACCGTATTGGCTTGTCTTTGGGACCCACCCTTCCTCTTATCATGCAGGGTCAAGCAGATGTGCGAACATGGTCTGACAGTCGCCTCCCGGAAGCCGGTGAGGATTTTCTGAACCGGGTGAGCGGGTTGTATGACAACGATCCGATATTGCACAAAGCTTTTAAGCAAGCCTACGAGACCGAGACAGATCCAGACTCAATGAAGAACATGCGTCTCGGGAATGGCCGGTTAGAATTGTCAATGACCGCGGCACTTTCGATACTAAAAGAAAAAAATGCGCCGCGCATCGCAGTTATTGAGTCTGGTGGTTGGGATACGCACTTCGCTCAAGAGCGACGGTTAGGTAAATTGTTTCGTGAGCTTGGAAATTCATTAGCGCTCATAAAATCTGAGCTTGGTCCAGTTTGGCAAGATACGGTCGTAATGATTGTATCAGAATTTGGTAGAACGGCCGCCGAAAACGGCAGCAATGGCACTGACCATGGGACGGGCGGATTAGCGATAATGGCAGGTGGTAATATCAAGGGCGGAAAAATCAGAGGCACTTGGCCGGGATTGTCTGCAAGTGCGCTTTTTAGTGAACGTGACTTAGCCCCGAGCAATCAATTGGAAGGTTTGTTCATGAGCACTCTCGTTCACCATATTGGTCTGACGGAAAATCAAGTAGCTGACCACGTATTTCCAAGCATAAATAATATTAAAATGATGGAAGATTTGTACCATTAAAAAACCCCGCCAAAGGCGGGGTAAGTTTCAAGGGGTTTAAATCATCTAAAATCGTTTTTGAACACTGAATGTGTAGGTGCGGCCATCATAGTCTGTACGACGCCCCAAAACTTCAAAACCTTCAAATTCTTCTCGCAGCGAATTATTAAGGTTAAACGCCTGCACTTTGAATTGGAGGTCCTTACGAGGGTTATATGTCGCAGATAAATCCAATTGTGAACGTGCCCGGACCTGACGCTCTCGACCTTGGAACGAGCCACCCGCTTCCAAATCATAAGCAGAACGATAGTTTTGTGCTAACCGAACTGAGAACTTATCGGTTTCATAATATCCAATTAAATTATAGGTGTTTTTTGACACGCGGGGCAAAACGAAGCCTTCGCCGCTCTCGGACGTCGTGCGAGTGTAATTAAAGGTGCCACCAAAATTGCCCCAGAAACCGTCGAGAAAATCTGTATTTTGAGTAACTTGAAACTCAATACCGTTTACGCGTATTGGATCCGTATTCGTAAACTGAGACAAATTCAGACGTGGTCCCATTCGTCCTCCAGTATCAAGACGGCAATTCCCTGCACTGTCGATAAAAGGTGTTGCACTTCCGATCTGGGCAGCGGCATCGGGGTTATCAAGCACTTGGTCAACAAATCCCGCATTACAGAATGGGCTATTACTGCCTCCGGTGCTTTGCCTTGCGATATCAATGACTTCTTTAGTGAAAAAGTTTATACCAATAATACTGCCCGGCCGGTTATACCACGCCAAACCAACATCAAATGCCTCGGAACTTCGAGGATCTGTACCGAGATTTGACTCATCAATCCTCAGCGTACCAGCCCTATTCTCTGGATCCGTAGCTGAAGGGTTAGGTATTGCCGGAGATATAGTTGCTGCAGTAGGCCTAAACTCAGCTAAGTTAAACGCCTCAAATGTTTTATAATATGCGGCCTGAAAAACAATATCTTCTTTCAAATCTGCAATAATATTTGCAGATGGCAGAAACTCTTCATAACTCCCCGCACCAGGTTCCGTAAACCCTTCCGCCAGACCGCTTAAGTCTGTATTAACATAGCGAAGTCCGAAATTGCCGCGAACCGGGAAGGTATCATAGTTTTCACTAAAGTCATATTTCACCATCCCGAACAATTCTGTATTTTTTCGTTGCGCGGTAAAAGTTCGATCGATGGCAAAGTTACGCCGTGCATCACTGCCATTTCGTGCATTTTGAAGGGACTGGTTAAATTCAGTATACGGGTTTGGGAGGTCCACAAAATCTATAAAGTTAGATAAGCGGCCGTCACTGGCTCTGATGCTTCTTGGGAAGATCGTGTCAGTCGGCAAAAGTGGCAATAAAAGTGCGCGTGCTCTGTCTCTATCGATGGAGAAAAATTGATCTTCAAGAAAACCCGGTGCTGTTCCGTTAAAAAACCCTTGCCCGGAGGTAAGCGATGCATTGGGTACAATCACGCTATTATCAAGATTATTGATATTCAGACCGATGATGCTGTTTTCGAACCTGTATACATCAGCGGCTTCATCTTCGTAGCGCCCACCGAACTTGAGCCCAACGAACGGACCTTTGGAGAATTTATATTCGACATCTCCGCTAATCGCTTTAAGGTCGCGTTCTGCGCCTTGAGCAAATCCAGCCACAGTAAATTGATGGCGACGACCATCCTCAAAACGAATAGCCGATAGACCCGTACCGCTTGTAATAGCATATCCACCGCCATCCAGGCGTAGAGTGTCAGCCGGAACATTGAGGTCAAAAACGAAGTTACGAATATCACCGCCACCGGTATCCAAAGTCCCAGTTACGCCATTTGACGCGCCACTTGTGGAGGTCGCGCCGCCTGTTTGAAGAATACGCGTATCAAATTGGTTAAAGATCGTGGCACTCTCTGATTTAGAATATGTACCCGTGATATTTACTTTGAATTTGTCATTTTCCCAGTCCAATTGAGGATACAAGGCATAGGTTTCATTTAAGGATTCATCATCTCTGTTACCCCATACGACTTGTGGGTCTTCAAAATCAATAACACGATGCAGGAAAACGTCTTCATTTGTTCCATTCCTGTCAAAATCAAAATTACCTACCAGCTCAGGACCACTCACTGATGTGATCTGAGACGCGGATAGGCGCGGTTGAATTTGAATATTATCCTGCGTGGCTTCATCAAGATTCCTTTGAGAAAACAGACCATCTATTCTGAAGCTGAGATTATCATTCGGCTGATACTCAATACCAGCTGCCCCAGACAAACGATCTCCGATACTTTCTTCCACAAATTGCCGGATATCACCAACGTAAAGGTGAGTTTCACCAGCTACATTTAAATTTCGAGCATTTCTCTCATAACGTGTGAAGTTAATGGCGTCTCTACGGAAATCTTGCTTACTGTATGAAACCGTTCCAAATACCCCAAGTTTACCGTCATTAAAATGTTTTGCGCCTGATGCATAAATGCCAGGGTTGAGCTTTTGCGGAAGCTCTTCATATTCACCTTTTGCCCGTAAGACGAGTGAACCATCTCGGCGATCCAAAGCGGATTTCAGCTTCAAATTAACATTAGCCGCCAATCCGCCGGATAATGACTGCGCCGTAAAAGATTTTTCAACATCAACGCCATTAAAAATAGCGCTATCGAACACACCAAACGGGTTAGAACCGCGAAGGTTCGGATTGGAAATATTCTGCCCCATTAATGTCGTTTTCGTAAAGTTTCCCGGCAAACCTCTAACACTAATGGTCGCGGTGCGACGAGCAGATTCCCGGTCGATTTGAACACCGGTAATTCGTTGTAGGGCCTCACCTAGGTTCAGATCGGGAAAGTTGCCCAAATCATCGGCTGAGATACCATCCAAGATGACATCAGCTCTACGCTTATTATTAAGCGCATTTTCTGTCGTCGCCCTGATACCTGTAACGATAATCTCATCGCTACTATTTGTTGTCGTGGCCTCGGGCCTTTCGGCCGTCTGAGCAAATGCATTGGCTGACATTGCAACACCCAAGGCTAAGCCAGCGGTTGTACGGAACAACCCGTTTTTAAAAATGTCAGTTAATTGATGTTTCATTGGTTCTTCCCCTTAAATGAGCCTTCTAAACTTTTTATCCTTCGTCTCGTACGCAAACCGAGATTTACGGAAACAGGCCAAGCTTCACTTTTTTCGATATTTGACTTCCCATATCGAAAATAAATCTATGCTGCTCCCCCAATTAATGCACGTTTATGCACTTTTTTGATTATTTATGATTATTTATATCCATAAAGCGATCGCTTAGTAAAGCCTTAAAAGGATACTTTCAAAAATTTTTGTGCGAGATGATGCAAAAATACCACTACTTTCATCGCAATAGGCTAGCAAAAGGGGGTCGCCAATCTACTTCATCAAAACAACTAAAACTAATCAGCTTTACACAAACGACAATAGCAACGATAATATAACGCTCAAAAATGATCGTTTCGGGCTATGATACCGAGTTCTTACATGGAGATACATATGGCGTCATATGCATGGATATTGGCGATTCGACCTGGGTATGAAGACGAATACAAGAAACGACATGATGAAATTTGGCCCGAAATGACCAAAGCATTAAAAGAGTCTGGAATCACCAATTACAACATATTCAAACACGGTCTCGAATTATTTGGTTACTTTGAAACCGATGATTTACAGGCCACTCAAAAATTTCTTGCTAACAATGAGGTAAACCAGCGCTGGGCCGAATATATGGCGCCGATCATGAAGGTGGATATCGATCCCTCTACTGAATTTCCTTATTTATTGCCTCTAATGTTCAATCACAGCTAATAAACGACGGTCTGTAACGCTGCAAAATCCATACGCTACTACTTGTCTTGAAGTTTAGATCTGACTATCGGACCTTTATCCCCGACTAGATACATGCGCCGCCACTCTGATCCTTCGGGCTTTTCGGCAATAATAATTCGAGCATCAGGATGCGCATTTCGAATGAAGGCACTTGCGGCCGAACCGGGGCTGTCGAGATTACTCAATGATTTTGGCCTGGTTAGTATTTCTTCTCCTAGCGCCACTTTAAAATCACCAAATTCCAACAAGGTCTCTCCAGGTGTAAAGTTCAGACCAGAATTCCCACTTTCCCACCATCGCACCTTGGTCTTATCTGTTTCGGGATCAATTCCGCTGAGGAGAAATCGAACATTTTTCCCATCTACCAAAAAGTCCCCGCGGCCAATCGGAAGACCATTTTTGACATCGCCTATCCAGTCTTCACCGTTCCACGCAAAGTAGCTGGCATGTTTAGGCCCGCCAATTTGCCAACCTATATCTTCGCCAATATAGGCGTTGATGTGGGGCATTCCGTTATCATCGACTTTCGTCATGCCATTGAATGTCCACATCTCACCCGTATCTACAGCTAAGGCTTTTTCATCCGCGTTGTCTTTTGTGATGGGAAGCACTAACTCATCGCCTGTGACATTGCTCCAAACATTATCCGTAGTATCAAATTTTACGAAATATAGGTTTTTACGCTCAGTTGAATGTCCACCCCGATTGTTGCGTGGCGCTTCTCTATCCCAGCAATAGTGATAGTCAAACCCTATGACAATTTCGTCTCCCGTCCCTTTAGAGACAGAGGCATACCAGCTATCACTACCAATATTATCATTTCGGCGTTTTGACCTGAGGAATGAGACTGGCTCTTCAAATGTTAGTCCGTTATCGACTGACTTTTGATAGACCCAATCACTGCGATGTGCTCCATGGCGGTAAAACAAATAAATGTCGTCATTATCCATTTTGATGGCCTGATTATAGGTGCCAAAGG
>JABDMW010000057.1 GCA_013001295.1 Hyphomonadaceae bacterium | reverse complement strand
TAACAGAACTTGCGTGCGTCCCCTCTGTGACGTCCCTATCCCCCCAGGGTGGCTGGTTTTTCCGGTCCACAGAACACGCAGCGGACGCGGCGACCATCATTTCTCTCTCTCGATGACGTCGCCGCGTCCGTGTTTTTACTCCCATCTTCGCACAAATGATTATTCGGTTGCAGGAAATAGCGACCCTCGCTTATATTTGTGTCTTGGAGGACATTATGCGGAATAATTTACTAATTGGGATTGCAGCTTTGGCTTTAACTGCTTGCGGCGCTAACGAAGACGCCAAACAGGCGCAGGCTGAAGAAATATTGGCGCCGACCACCGCTGAGTTCGCGGCAAGCCTTCAGGAAAGGTTCCTGGATGCCAAACCCGGTGATGTGATTGAAATTCCCGCGGGCACTTATGCATTTGAACGCAGCCTTTCGCTTAAAGTCGATGGGGTCACAATTCGCGGCGCGGGTCAGGACAAAACAATTCTATCGTTCAAAGATCAGCTGGCGGGGGCAGAAGGCCTTCTTGTGACAGCAAATGACTTTACGATTGAAAACCTCGCCATTGTCGATTCCATTGGCGACGCGCTGAAGGTCAATGAGGGCAAAAATATCAAGATCAGCGGAATCCGCACGGAATGGACGGGCGGGCCGAAAACAGAAAATGGCGCGTACGGGATTTATCCTGTTCAGTGCGAGAATGTATTGGTTGAAAACTCCATCGCCATCGGCGCGTCCGATGCGGGCATTTATGTTGGACAGTCAAAAAACATTGTTGTTCGCAATAATCGCGCCGAATATAATGTGGCGGGCATCGAAGTCGAAAATTCGGTCGGTGCGGATGTCTTTGGGAATATAGCCACAAATAATACGGGTGGTATTCTTGTTTTCAATATGCCGAACCTACCGCAGGAAGGTCATTCGACACGCGTATTTGACAATCAAGTCTATGAAAACAACACCAAAAATTTTGGCCATGCGGGAACGCCCGTTGCCTCAGTACCAGCTGGTTCTGGCGTCGTCATTAATTCCAACGACAAGGTCGAAATTTTCGACAATGACATTCGCGACAATAAAACCGCCAATGTGATTATCTCCAGCGTCTATTCGACCGGATATGACGGCATGAGCAAAGCTGAAAGTTTTGATCCTTTTCCCGAAGGCATTTTTATATACGGAAATAAATTTTCAGGGGGCGGGGAAAGCCCGGACGGGCTGGAACTTGGCGGCCTAAAAATGATCATGTTTGGCAAAGACGGGGCTTTCCCGGACATTTTGTGGGATGGCTTTGCTGACCCCGAGAAAATGGTCGATGGCGAGATCACGCTGGAGCACCGGATTTGCGTCCAAAATGGCGATATTCAGATTTTAAATGCTGATGGGCCGAATGGATTTAAGAACCCCGCCATTCTGGACGGCGAAAAAATCACGTGCGAGCTCCCCAAATTGGGCGAAACCAAAGTTGCGCTGTGAGGATTTGGCCTCTTTTCTTTCTTGTCCTTCTCATAAACGCCTGTTCACAAGGAAAATCACCGACCCCAAATTTTCATGCCGATGCCAATCCGGCTATGCTGTCCGATTGGGGCATTGTTGAAAGCGATGGGGACACGCTCTATCTGGGCAAAGGCAGTTTTGAATATGATCTGATTACACCGCTTTTCAGTGATTACGCTCACAAACTTCGTACCGTTCATATTCCGGAGGGAAAGACGCCCCGGCTCGGCGCGGATGGTGATGTAATTGAATTTCCTGTCGGGACAATTATATCCAAGACTTTTTATTACCCCGCCGGAGCAGGCGAAAATGAAGTGCTCAAATTATCAGCCTCTTTGACGGCGTCTGAGGGGAAACTCAACATATCTGAGCTGCACCTGATCGAGACACGCCTATTGGTGCGCCGCGACGATGGGTGGGACGCCCTGCCCTATGTCTGGAACGAACAACAAACCCGTGCAGAATTGAAACGCGCAGGCGATATCAAAAAACTGACACTTGTCGAGGGCGACGCGAAATCCGAGTTTGCCTATCTGGTGCCAGATGCCAATCAATGTTCGGGCTGCCATGCCACAAATAATACGACACGCGAAATCGTTCCGATCGGGCCAAAAATTCGGCATTTGCAAGATAGCTCGCTGTTTAATGTTTCGGCACCTGAGCCAGTTTTTCGAAATGTCGATTGGACCGACCAGTCAGCTGGCCTTAATGATCGGGCGCGGGCCTATCTCGACATAAATTGCTCACACTGCCACAGCCGTGTGGGGCCGGCCGACACATCCGGTCTTCACCTCGAACCTACAACCGTCCTTGGGCCTAATCTGGGCATCTGCAAAACGCCGATCGCGGCCGGTACTGGAACAGGCAATCGCAAATATGGCATTATCCCCGGACAGCCGGAAAATTCTATTTTCACTTTCCGGATGGCCTCGACAAATCCAGCGATCATGATGCCTGAGCTTGGCCGGTCACTCTCCCATGAAGAAGGCGTAGCATTGATAGAAGATTGGATCTCAAGCCTCGAGGGACAATGTAATACCGGCTAATCAGGGGCTGAGAATTGATATTTCTTTTCTGAAACCGTTACATTTGGCGGCTGACCACTCGTTTCAAACCAATCCCAGCCCTCTTTCAAATTTCGCCAATAATCTATATTCGGATCTTGCTGGTATTTTTCTAGATTTCCGGTCGTCATGGGAAACGGAAAAGCATGGACACGAATAAATGGCTGCCCATTGTCAAAAGCATCGGTCATCACAGAGTATATTTCTTCGATCACCGGATCCGTCATTGCGTAGCATCCGATAGAGACGCAATCACCGTGCACCATAAGAAAGCTTCCCGTTCTCCCATACGCCCGATCATAGGCGTTGGGATATCCTAGGTTAAAGCTTAAATGATAGCTCGAATTTGGGTTCATTTGACCCGGCCTGACGAAGTAAAATCCTTCAGGCGACTGACCATCGCCTTCTTTTAATTTCGGGCCCAAATCTCCTGAAAAAGTGCAAATCGGCCAGGATTTATAAAGACCATACGCTCCGTCTTGGTTTTCCAAAAATAGCTCAAGATAGCCGTCACGCAGTGAACCATCGACAGTTTTAACAATCCGAATAAATACGGGCGACCCAGCACTAAAGCCGCTATCATCCAATTGATTGCTGGAAAGACGGGTTTGGTAGTCAATCGAATTGACCGCGCGATCGGAAGAGTTTTGAGGACTTACTTCCTGAGCGCAGGCTACCCCAAAAAGGATAGCCCATAATAATAATGATATAAAGGTCTTCAGCATTTCCGCCGAACTGACCTTATACCATTGCGGTTTTTGTCTCTGTGTTATCGGCCGGTATGCGCAACACCTGACCAACATAAATCTTATCAGGATGACTTAGCATTGGACGATTGGCTTCGAATATTTCGGGATAGCGCGAGCCTTTTCCGTAATATTTTTTGGCGATTTTCCAAAGTGTGTCACCCGAGACGACTGTGTGAAGCTGGGAATTTTCTGTCTCGTCTTCTGTTTCCACGTCGTCTTTAACTTCGGCGACGCCAAAAATATTTCCGACAGCCAGTAAAATTTTCTCTTTGGCTTCCTGTGATGATGCCTTACCGGCGACTTTGACCTTGCCGTCTGCGTCAACGTCAATTTCCACACCATCCTTTTCAAGACCTAAATCGTCAATTTCCTTTTCGATCTTTTCTTTGGTTTCCTTGACGCCAAGCACTTGCTTAATGCCGCGTCCAGCTACTTTTACAAATGGAATATTTCCAAACATTCTGTCTCCTTAGACTTAATCAATTCTTCAAGCAGAGTCAGCTTTCCTGCCACAACTCTATCTTTATCCCTTCTGGATCAATAAACCAGCCAAAAATACCGTATTCTGTGTCTTCTACCTTACCAACGATCTTTGCGCCGCCTGCTTTAGCCTGATCGATCAGAGTTTTAACGTCATCCACCCTCAGATTAATCATAAATTTTTCGCTCGACGGCTCTAAGTAATCAGAATCCTTCTGAAACGGTGACATCATGGTAAAACTCTTTCCATCCGACTCCCATTGGAAAGCACCCCACGCCTTGACATCAATCCCCATATGTTTGGCCCACCAATTACGATAGCCATCTACGTCTTCGCAGCGAAAAAATACGCCGCCTAATCCCAGCACTTTTGCCATGAATCCTCCTCTTGCCATGCAGCTTAGGAAAAATGTCGCGCTCTCGCAACAAGGCTTGGACTTTAAAGCAAAGCGAGTTATAGGATGGCAGATTTTTGAAATGGGAGACCCCAATGAGTCTTATTCTATCAGGCGGCGGCATGAGCGTTTTCGGACTATTCAGCCTAAACCCGGCAATATTCGGATTTATGCTGTTTTTCTTGTTTTTTGGTGGTTTGAATTTGCTTGAGTTTAAACGGTTCGACTAAGACCTATTCTTCACTATGTTACTTAGCTCTGCTCTATTAGCCCTTGGGATAGTCATCCTGATTGTGGGCGGCGATCTGATGGTTCGCGGCGCAGCAGCGCTTGCTCGTCATTGGGGCATACCCGCCCTTATAGTCGGCTTGACCATTGTGGCATTCGGCACATCCGCGCCGGAACTCGTCGTAGCTGTTCAGGCTGTCATTGACGGCATTGAGGCCAGTGAACTGGCCTCAGGAAATATCGTCGGTTCGAACATTGCCAACATTTTGCTCGCGCTTGGTTTGCCTGCACTTATTATGGCGATTCCGACCAATATGCCGGGCGTTGCGCGAAACGCCTTTGTATGTGTCGCGGCGACAATTATTTTCATTTCCCTTGCCATTTTGGGCAACCCCATGGTGATGTGGCAGGGTGGCATATTATTTGCCGGCATCTTGATCTATCTTGCCTGGATGTTTCGTCTTGGAT
>JABDMW010000050.1 GCA_013001295.1 Hyphomonadaceae bacterium | reverse complement strand
CTGTACTATCGCGCCTATCAGTATATCGCAAAGGCAGCACGTATGTAATTAATATTGGCTTCACCAGCGAAGATCCGGTGAAGGCCGCTTCACTGGCAAATGCATTTGCCGAGAATTATTTACTGGAACAGCTTGATGCGAAATTCGACGCCACGTCCAGGGCCAATAGCTGGTTGAATGACCGATTAACTGTGCTTCGCGCCGAGGTCAGATCGGCTGAGAATGCTGTTGAGGTTTACCGCGGTCAGTCCGGACTTCTTAGTGCGCAAGGCTCTTCTTTGACAGAACAGCAAATATCAGATTTGAACGCGCAGCTGATAATCCAAACAGCTGACTACAATGAAACGGTTGCGCGACTAGAATCTGTGAAAGCCAAAGTCGCCAGAGGCGATGCTGCCGATACGATTGGCGAAGTACTGGCATCAGCTGTAATCCAGACATTGCGCGCTCAGGAATCAACCGTTGCAGGGAAGCGGGCTGAACTTTCCTCACGTTACGGTCCCCGCCATCCTGAAGTTTTGAAGGTCGAACGTGAAGCGGCAGACGTGCAGGCGCAAATTCAACAAGAAATTAAACGGATTGTATCCAATCTTGAAAGTGAAGTTGGCATTGCGCAGCAAAAAGTTCGATCTATTGAATCCGGTTTGAACAGATTGCGCGGCGAGCTGTCCTCGAACAATCGTTCATTGGTTCGCTTGAGGGAGCTGGAACGTGACGCAGAGGCCAGCCGATCACTATATGAGAGCTTTCTGGAGAGGTTTAAAGAAAATGATGATCAAGAGACCATCACAGATGCTGACGCTCGTATTATTTCGAAGGCTGTAATACCAAGCACGCAAAGTTCGCCAAATACACTTTTAAATATTTTGCTTGGTTTAGCCCTTGGGGTAGCCGCAGGTCTTGGAATGGTTGTTCTTGCGGAAATGCTGGATAATGGACTTTCGACAGGCGCGGATGTTGAGCGGGAAATCGGGGTTCCGTTTATTGCCTCTGTTCCGAAGCTTGGTGATGGCTGGGTAAATGTCGTTCGCAATCTCATGGGAAAAACTCAAATGCCCGGCGACTTTATTGCAGAGAACCCGCTCTCGATGTTTGCGGAAAGCTTCCGGACATTAAGATCAACCATTCTACTTTCAGACAGTGATAAGAAGCCTAAAGTTGTGACTATTTCCTCGGCGTTACCGGGTGAAGGCAAGACGACAATCGTAAGGTCTTTGGGGCGCTTATCGGCAATGTCCGGGTCAAAAACCGTGATCGTTGATTGTGATTTAAGACTGCGACAATTGTCTAAGCTGTCTGAAGTCGCTCCTAAAGCCGGGCTTATAAAATATTTAAAAGGTGATGCGGCCCTGCGAGATTTAATCGTGAAGGATAAAAAGTCAGAGTGTGATTACATCCTTAATTCCGAGAATGAATACACCAACCGAGACCTTTTCGGTACACCTGAATTTGGCAAATTATTAACTGCTCTTCGCCGGAAATATGATTTAGTGATATTGGATACGGCCCCGATTCTTCTGGTGACAGAAACCCGTGAAATCGCCCGCCAAAGTGATGCAGTCGTTATCGCCTCGAGGTGGCGTAAAACAAAAGCAGATGCAGTTACAACAGCGACCAACATCCTGCAAAGCGTAAATGCAAATATTATTGGACTGGTTCTGACCCAGGTCAATATGCGAACGCGTCGTAAATATGGAATAGGAGACTATAGCTATTATTCCAGGCAATACGGAAAATACTATGCAAGCCCAATAAAAGAAACGGTCGGATAAATGCGTGTTGCCATAATCCATTATTGGTTGGTGAATATGCGAGGGGGCGAAAAGGTGGTTGAAGCCCTCTGCCGAATGTTTCCGCAGGCCGATATTTATACCCATGTACGAGACGAGGATATCTTAAGTAAGACGCTAAAAAAACACGCGATAAAAACAACTTTCATTGACAAACTTCCGTTTTCAAAAAAACTATATCAAAGCTATCTGCCGCTCATGCCACGTGCATTGGAGTCTATTGATTTGACCGGATACGATTTGGTGATCTCAAGTGAATCCGGACCGGCAAAAGGCGTTATCGTGCCACCAGACACCTTGCACCTATGCTATTGCCACTCACCAATGAGATATTTGTGGGATCAATACCATGTTTATAAGAAGGGAGCTGGGTTGCCGGTAAAAATAGCGATGCCGCTATTGGCGCATGGACTTCGGAAGTGGGACGTAACAAGCGCTGCCCGTGTAGATGGATTTATTGCCAACTCCGCACATGTTGCGAACCGAATAATGAAATACTGGCGGCGTGATTCCGATATTATTTTTCCACCTGTTTCGGTTGAGGATTTTTCACCTGTTCAACCTGACCAACTTGAAGATTACTATCTCTGGGTTGGCGAATTGGTCGGGTATAAAAAACCGGACTTATTGGTTGAGGCTTTTAATGAAAACGGCAAACAACTTATTGTGATTGGCGGCCCCGAGAAAATTCGAACTAAACTCAGTAAAACGGCTAACAGCAATATAGAATTTCTGGGCAAGACGGACTTCTCGACTTTGAAGGCATATATGGCCCGGTGTAGGGCGTTGATTTTCCCCGGTGAAGAGGATTTCGGTATCGTTCCTGTCGAGGTTATGGCCTCTGGGCGTCCGGTTATCGCCTATGGACGAGGTGGTGCACTTGATACAATTATTGATGGCAAGACGGGCGTTTTATTCCATGAACAAACGGTGGCTGGATTGAATTCCGCGATTGAAAGATTTGAATCTGAGGTTTCGGCCAGAATCGATGCGCAAGTCCTGGCCGCGCATGCCGGCAAATTCAGCGAAGGTGCATTTCGGCTTGCCCTAAAAAGACTTCTAGAAAGACACGGGATTGAGACCAATTTGGACGAACATTTGAATGCTTTGGCGGTGGCGTCATGAGCAAACGCTTTAAATGCTATGTGATCATCGCCACCAAGGGACGTCCGAACGATGTGCCTCTAATTCGCGATAATTTGTTGTCTCAGTCCGTCATTCCTGACCGCATTGTATTTATTGGAACGGAAAAAGCGGATTTAGGTGGACATGATGAGCAAAATGTCGACCCCAGAATTGAATTTATCATCAGCGATAAGATCGGGTCCTCTGTGCAACGCAATGTTGGCATCGAACGCGTGTTGAATATCCATGGCGCTGACAACGATTTTATTGCGCTTTATTTTGATGACGATTTCAGACCAGCATTCGATTGGATCGAAAACGCGTTAATTCATTTTCAAAAACAAGGGATAGGCGGGATAACCGGTACCGTTCTTGAAGACGGAATTTGGGGTCCCGGTATATCTGAGGAACGAGCCCGAACACTGATACAATCTGCTCCCGAGCCCGGATCGGGACAAGGTGGGGACCTTCTTTATGAAGAATATATTTGCAGCCTTTACGGATGCAATATGGCTTATTCAGGCGAGGTTACACGCAATGTCCGATTTGATGAGAGCCTTCCCGCATACGCATGGCTTGAAGACAAGGACTATTCGCGTCTCGCCATGAAGTATGGTCGGATCGCACAGGTAACAGATTGTCAGGGCGTGCATCTGGGCACAAAGAACGGACGCACGCCCGGCGTAAAATTCGGGTATTCACAAATATCAAATCCCGTCTACCTGTTGCGTAAAGGGACCATGTATAATTACGAAACATGGAAACTTGTTTTGCGAAATATTGCCGCCAATCACGTCAAGATGTTGCGGCCTGAACCATGGGTAGACCGCAAAGGCCGCACACTTGGGAATTGGCGGGCCATTATTGATCTTATAAGAGGGCGGATTTCTCCGCAGCGGATCAATGATTTCTAATCAATTCAACATGATCTAAGTGGAGGGAACAAATGCAAATATTCCCTGTTGGCTTCCTGTTTGTTGCTTTTTTTCTTTTGGCCAGATTAAAAAGCCCCCAAGCAGGATTTATAGCGGCGATGTCGCTAGTTCCATTGGGAGCGTTTGCATTTTTAAATTTCGGCGATTTCAGTTTTATCGCCTATCATGCAGCTTTTTTAATCATGATTGCTCTGGCGGTCGCCAGACATTTGATATCACCAAAGCGTCACCAATTCCCCCGATTTGAACTTGCAGCCATATTCTTATTGATTTTGATCTTTTACGCACTGGTTACGTCTCAACTAATGCCCCGAATTTTTGCAGGAGACGTCTGGGTGTTTTCGCTTCAATCGGGCGTTGTTGGTCAACGAGTTTCGCCGTATTTTTACTCGACGGTTTCACTTTTGCAGCCGTCTTCCGGAAATATTTCCCAACCGATATATTTGGTGCTTTCTGCTTTTGTCTTTTTGCTCGCTTCAAGGATGTCACGGCGATACGGCACTGATTTTCTCGATAAATCAATTTTTCTGGCAGCAGCGGTAAACGGGACAATGGGAGCGCTGGACTTCGTCGGCGCCGATGCTTTCTTGCAAATTTTTAAGACTGCCGGTTACTCCTTTATGGTTGATGTCGGTGTTTCAGGCGTTACTCGGATCGTCGGCGTTTTCACCGAAGGGTCAGCAATGGGCGGCATTTCGGCAGTCTTATTTGCGTATATGATGATGCGGTATTTGGATACAGGAAAACGGTCAGCTCTTATTCTTGCAGCACTCAATTTTTTATGGGGTGTATTGGCGCTCTCGTCCACTGGCTTCGTCGCACTTGCCTCCGCAGGAACATTTATTGTCTGGCGCTCAGGCAGGCTTAATTTATCAAAACGGATTAATCCGCGCATTGCATTGCGGTTCTTAGTGGTTAGCGCTCTGATGATTGTCGGATTTGCATTCATACTACTCTTTACAAATTTTGGTGACACTGCTTGGTCTTTTATTGACAAGCTGATCTTCCAAAAAGGGACCAGCCTGTCAGCACTTGAAAGAGGGTCTTGGGCAAAACGGGGCATAGCAGTTGGATTTGAAACCTATGGGTTGGGCGCGGGATTCGGCTCCACATTATCGAACGGCCTGTTTTCCGTATTGTTCTCAAACCTTGGCGTCGTCGGAATCGTTCTATACGGGGCTTTCTTGTTCTCAATACTGCGGGCACCGAGAAAAGAATTTAATTCTGCAATTGATCTTGGACTCTATAATGCAGCGGCGGCGAGTATTGTAACATTCACAGTTGCCCAGCTTATAAGCGCTACAACGGCCGATCCCGGAATTTTGTTTATGGTGTTTGCCGCAATTGCTGTTTCCTCAAGACCGGCAAAATATATGCGCTGGACATTGCTCGATCGGACACGCCGCCCTATCGAGCAGCGTATTGCACGTGGCCTTATCGATCCATAATTGCTTTTTGTGTGTGAACAAATTTACCTACAAAAAGTCTGTTCATTGGCTGCTCGTATTTCTCGTAAATTATTGATGACGTTACCAGTAAAAGCAGAAATAGCGGCGCGATCATAATCACAGACCATTGCGGTCCAATAACCGTCGAAATACCGACAATAAGTGAAACGCCTAAAACTTGGTGTAGCAGGTAGAAGGAATACGACGCCCGTCCGATACCCGACAGAGGTTCGAGCCATTTTGTTCCCACTGTGTTTTCTACCGTCATCGCATAGAGCGCAATGATAAATGCTAGGCCAATCCAGTGTTGAATCATACCTAAATCGAAACCCAGTACCGGATATCGAAGAATAATAATGTGAATTAAAGATGCCGGTATGACCCATTTGAGAAGGGAAATATATTGCGGCCGGTGGCGGAGCTGGGCGGCAATTCCCAATGTGAAAAATGGAAGATATTGGTAGATTAATATCGATCCGATGGGTTCAAGTGCCTGCACAGATGCAAATTGAACAAGAATTGTCAGGATAAAGCAAAAGGCGCTGAACAGAATCCAAACGTAAAACCAGTACTTATTAAATACGTAAAATATGAGACCGAAAAGGGCGTAAAACCTCACTTCGACCCAAAGGGACCAATAGGCACCGTCGAGCCATTGCCAATCAGACGCTCCGAATACCGGCGCTATTTTGTTCGGCGGCAAGATCAATAAGCTAATAAGATATTCCGGGATCGTTGATTGGAGTTCGGGTGGCCCCAATATGGAGACCACAATAAAAGTCAGCGTGCCGCATAGGATAAGCGTCGGCCAAAGTCGCGCGACCCGTTTGATGAAAAAGTCGACTGGATTCTTTGTCCGCTCCAAGGTGATGAGAATAACTTGACCGGAAATTAGGAAGAAAAGATATACGCCCAGATACCCGACGTCGGCCATGGGAATAAAAGCCAATACATCATCATATGGTAACAGGTTTTGACCCTGAGCCGCTGACGTCCAGAACCAGGTGAAATGATAAATGAAAACGCCGATAATCGCGACGGCCCGCAGTCCATCTAACCGACTCAATCGTTCCTTTTTGTTTGGAATTGGTGTTGCTAAGTGTTTAATCAAAAATGCGCCCCCCACTCAAGCTTACTGCACAGATTTATCATAGTTAGAGAGTTGAAGAGAAGGAACCTGTTTTTTTACCCTGGGCATGCGCACTCCTGTTAATTGAATTCTTTGCAAATCCTTGCAGCCAGCATATCGATTTCCTGTTTGGCTATAATGTGTTCTGTCGACGGCGTTTTCGGCTTACTTAGCAATTTCATGCTTAATTCAGCTACTGTTGATGCGGACGTTTCCCGCATATTAATACATTGGTCGGATTTTCCGATTCGAGTCATAAACGATCTGATTTTCTTATCCCATTCAAGCGCGATAACTCGATTGCCGTACGACGTTGTCGGAATGATGGCATGTAGCCGAAACGCTATGGTCAAGTCTGTATGTGCGAGAAGCGCACTGAGCTCGCTTTGAGTTTTTGGTATGAACACATCGAGTTGATCCAAATTGGGCGCCAGATGCGATTGGATATATTTTGTATCCTCCGGACTGCCATTGGAAAATATGACAATCTTCATGTTTTTTTTCTGCAACGATGAAATGAGCTCCACATACCATTTGTGTAAATCAATGAATTTAGAACCATCGTTGTGATAATTCAATTCATTTGGGCTCATGATCCCAATCGCACAGTCAATATGATCCGGAACGCCATTCGGCCGGATAGGCGTTGCCCAGCAATCCTTTGCTATAATGCCGGGGTCAAAAACAACTTCTGCGGATATCCCGCAATATGGCGCAAAATATTTTTCCCAACTGAGCCGCGAAGCCTCGTCTCGAACAGTCACGGACTTCAAATCACAGTCACGAAAAGCCGATCTAAAAAGCGAGAGTGCTTTTTTACTGAATTTTGTTCCAACACCGACACCGTATATATGAATCGGTAAATTATAACTTTTAGCAACGCTTAAAGCTGCATTGATTTTGACTGGAAAATTCAAGTCGTGATCAACAATGAGATTCCCGCCCCCGACAACTACGCAATCAGCATTTTTAAACTGTTTGTGATAATGTGGCCGCCAGAGTTTTTTTAAATAGTATTTTTGTATCGGAGAGATCGCCAGTCTGCGAAGTGATTGAGGAAGTTTGGCCAGGGTTTTGAGGGCGACACCTCGCCTGGAGCCGCCCAATGTTGTGATCGATTCCCGACCTGCGAGGTCGACGGGAAAACTGACGATATTGTCCGCTCCCTGTTCCAATCCATATGCGAGGCAATCCGACAAAAGTCCGTCACCCAAATTGGCACTATAGTGAACATTAAGCAGGGCTGTTTGGCAAATGGATTTGTCAACTTTGCTGTGTGTTTCAGGCAACATTTTTTGATATAGTCTTAAATGGGCACTGTTCCAACTTTTATGTGTGTTCGCGATATCCGCACTTTGAAAATAGGCGTTTTTACTTAAGCTTTTGATCCGGTCATTGTCGCCCATTAGCGATCTGATAGTTTTACTGGTCGCCTCTATATTTTTTGGATCTATACTGACCCCCGCACCGCGGTTTACGATATCCTCTGATAATAGAGCGTTTTGGCTCATTAAAACGGGAACGCCACTCCATAAAGACTCGACGGCGGCAAGCCCAAAAGTTTCAAGCCAGCTGGGCATGATCAGTAGCCTGGCTTCTTTAATCAACTCCGCGAGCTTTTCGCGATCGCAAAAGCCCATGATCTCTGCTTGTTTATAAGATCGGGAAATTTTGTCTTTTAGCGGACCTTCGCCGGCGAATACTATTTTGGCCCCCGCCATTTCGGCTGCTTTGGCTGCGATATCAGCCCCTTTTTCTACATCCAGCCGTCCGATAAACAATATCGAATTGTTTTTCTCTGCCGATACGCGCTCATTGGTGAGCGGGGAAATTGGATTGCGAATTTCTACAATATTTTCAGCTTTGAAGCCTGCCCGCTCAAAAAAAGGGCGTTGCTTGTTGTGAACCAGAGCCAGGCACCCTTTAAAATCGGGAGCCGGTAGAATTCTTTTGCGCGCTTTGTGCCTGGAAACCCGCCAAACTTTCTGCAGCGAGTTGCGTTTGTCGCATCGCGTTGCGAGGCATTGAGGTGAGTTGCCTATATGAGGGCAGGGCAATCGGGATTGGTAGTTAAATTGCCCACCATTTCCGCAGGTCAGGAAGAAGTCATGGGTAGAAAGAATTGTCTGTGCTTGAAATGGTTTGAGGGGATCGAAGATTGATGGAGATAAAAAATGTGCCCAATTGTGAACATGTATAATCGTTCGCGTCATATCATGTTCGTTGATCAATTGGGTCAATGCTCGTTTCGCAGCCTTATTCCATAGACCGGAAACAAAAGCTTTTGCAGGAAATTGGATGCTGACCTTCTGCCCATCAACTCCGCGCAGTCTGACTCCATTTTGTTTTAAGCGAGGATCCTGTGTGCCGTTTTTTCTGGAAAAAAAAGTTACGTTCCATCCTGCTTGCGCCGCTCCGATCGCCGACTCAATTGCCAGCGCGGTCGCGCCGCCCCGGGCCAATGCCGAGTCATTGATCACAATCAAGTTTAACTTTTCGCCCATTCTTCCGCACCCCGAATGCACTATCAATACCATATCAGTTCGGCACAACAACGATCATTTTAATAAAGAAGTGGGAATTCACCTGTTAACACCTAAAGATCACTAAAATATAAAAAACACTACTGCGTAGTTTTGTGTTAGATTCTCCTGTCCGGAGAAAAACAAATTCTAAATACTCCTCATAATATTGGAGTTTTTAAATAAAAAAAATGAATCGGTAGGTTGTATTAAAGTTAATAAAGTGTTACTGAAGAGACAACGATGGGTCGTAATTGGGGCGCAATTATTTGGCAGGCATCGTTGGTTTAAGCGCCCTGATTTTTGCAATATTAGTGGGCGCCGATGAGTTTACAAAATGAATTTCCAGTTTTGTTTGAAGATGGGACTTTAGAAGAGTTGTCTGGTCTGGAACTCGTTGACATTGATTTAAATGTACAACATGAATCGCGGTTAAAACGCATTTTTGACATTACTCTAGCATTTATTTTGTCTTTGATCTTGGCCCCATTATTGCTGGTAATATGTGCGAGCATAAAATTGGCGGATGGTGGTCCTGCAATTTTCAAACAAAAAAGAATTGGGCGTAATGGTGAGGTCTTCCGGTGTTGGAAATTCAGAACCATGATCGTTAATTCGGATGAAGTTTTAAATAAAGTTTTAGCCGAAGATCCGCGGGCTGCCGCGGAATGGGACGAAGATCATAAACTACGAAACGATCCGCGCGTTACTGCGATGGGATGCTTTTTGAGGAAAACCAGTCTCGATGAACTGCCGCAGCTTTGGAACATTCTCAAAGGTGAGATGTCTTTAGTTGGCCCGCGACCGATCGTTGAGTCTGAAGTCAAGAAATATGGCCGGTTTTTCAGGGCGTATATTTCTGTGTCACCTGGCGTAACAGGGCTTTGGCAGGTGAGTGGGCGTAATGATACCGGGTATGCCGAGCGGGTCAGGATGGATGTCGAGTATGTAAACAACTATTCAATTTGGACCGATCTGAAAATAATTATGATGACGGTACCTGCTGTACTTTCAACGAGGGGTGCGTATTAGCTTGTTTGAATTTTCAAAAAAAAGCGCGTTTCAATATGTTGACCTCCCGACCCGTTCTTTTATTTCTTCGACGTCAGTTTCAAAATTACGAAGCCAAAAACGACCTTGTTGATGTTGTGAAAGTGCAGTTATTTGCGTAAGTGAATATTTTTTCAAATCGTCATCAAACTTCTCCCAGAATTTCGAAGACACTTCCAAACGCCATTTCATAAGGTCTTCGGCGCCATATGGAGATAGATCATAGGAAGAATGTAAGGCTCGTAATCCGACAGGCGTTATGTCCTCGTTTCTGTAGATGTCAAAAAAAACAATCCTGTTATAACAGTCGAGACAGTTTTTCTTTTTATTGAGTATTGCAGATGTCGCTTTTTCAGAGGCGTCTATTTCTTGTGGGTTAACCTCAAGCGTTTTTTTAGCAACCGCCATGAGCGATCTCAATGAGGCTCGCTCTACCTTATACTCATTCACGAATTGTCGGATCTCAGGACCGTTCATCATCTCAATACGTCTGGCTTTGTTGAAATCCAAAATATTGATAACGGTCAAAATAAAGCCAAAACCAAGAATTACGATGAACAGGTTCTTTGTTATCGTCAAAAATTTAAAACGGTATTGTTGCAGATTCATGTTGTGTCGCGCTCTCACTTGCAGATCACTTTATTGCATATTTAATTATAAGTAAAATACGGGAACGATCGTGATAATTCTCACCTTCAGAGCGATTACAATTGCGTTATAAATTTTCACATGGTAAATAAACCATTAATTCAAAGGGCTGTCTGAAAATTCGGACGGGCTGGGGCGCGAGTATAAATTATGCAAGATAATCAACCAATTGTTACGCTGGGCATGCCTGTGTATAATGGCGAGAACTTTATTCGAGAAGCCATTGAATCGATTCTGGCACAGACGTTCCAAGATTTTGAATTGATCATTACGGACAACGCGTCAACCGACGCGACCGCTGCAATTGTTGAAGAGTATGTAAAGGCGGATCCACGTGTTCAATATGTGCACAATGGAAAAAATATTGGTGCGGCTGCTAATTATAATGTCAGCTTCAATCTGGCGCGCGGGAAATACATGAAATGGTGTGCTCATGATGACCGGATCAGTCCAAACTTTTTGGAAGCCTGTGTCAAACATCTGGAATCTGACCCTACTTTATCATTAGCGTTCGCGTCGACGACGGGCATTAATACGGATGGAGATCTGGTTGACGCAGAGGGACACGAAACACCTTCGCTCATGGATCCAGATCCGAGTAAAAGGTTTATGGACGCCATCACTTTGGCGGGAACTTGTTTCCCGATCTTTGGGTTGTTTCGCATGTCGATGCTCAAAACCTCAACCCTTCATAGGCCTTATTATGGATCTGATCGTGGCCTAATCGCGGAAATGGCGGCGCTCGGAAAATATCTTCGCGTTGATGAAGCCACATTTTATAATCGCGAGCATATGCAGAGGTCGATCAATATTGATGACAAGGTTGCGCGCAGTAAATGGCAAAACGGAACTTCAAGCCGAGTTGCGGCTGCAGAACACCTAAACCTTGCCCGGCATTTGTTTGAAATAGCTGGCCGGCACAAAAATGTCGTATCGCCCTGGAAAATGAGACGTAAACTCTCGGCACATATTTTCAAACCTCGTCAGGTGGGGCGATACATCATGGAACTAACAGGGATTATTTCACCTCGAGCGGCTCAAATATTGAGGTCTCTTGGTACAAAAAAACAACAATCAACGGCATAACAAGTTAAATTTTTAGGTGGGCGTAAAAAAATGAAAGTAGGAATTCTGGCTGGGGGGCTGGGGTCTAGGTTATCGGAAGAAACCGAAGTAAGACCAAAGCCAATGGTAGAGATCGGCGATATGCCGATCCTGTGGCATATCATGAAAATATACGCTCATTACGGGATCAATGATTTCTGTGTGGCGCTCGGCTACAAGGGAGATTATATCAAACGATGGTTCCGGGAATATCATAGAATGTCCGGGTCAATGACCATCAACACGAGAAGCGGCGAGGTCCGACCCTATTCCGATTCAGGGCTTCCGAATTGGAATGTAGACTTGGTTGAGACGGGCATGTCGGCCGGAACGGGTGGCCGGATCAAAAAATTGGCCCCTTGGCTCGGCAACGAAACCTTTATGATGACCTGGGGAGACGGCCTTGCAGATATCGATATCAATAAATTACTGGAATTTCACAAATCTCACGGAAAACTAGCCACGATGACGGCGGTAAGGCCGCCCGCCAGATATGGACATTTGGAAATGGACGGCGACCAGATTACCGATTTTAGCGAGAAGCCTCAAATCGGCGAAGGCTGGGTCAATGGCGCGTTTTTCGTTCTTGAACCGGGCGTGCACGAATACATCGAACACAATGAAGAGATGTTTGAACAAGGCCCGCTGACCAAACTTGCAAAAGACGGGCAATTGATGGCCTATCGGCACAAAAGTTTCTGGCAATGCATGGATACCATGCGTGAGAAACAAATTCTTTTGGACTATTGGGCGAGCGATGCGCCCCCTTGGAAACTTTGGAAAGACTAAATTATGAAAGTTCTACTTACCGGCCACCTTGGTTATATCGGCACTGTTCTCTCGCCAATGCTTTTGGAGCGTGGTCACGATTTAATAGGTCTTGACAGCCATCTTTTTGAACGTTGCACATTTTTAGGCGATGTTACCGAATTGCCTCTTGTCGGTGGCGATGTTCGGGATTTTGTAGCTCAAAATGATGCCGTTGAACGTTTAAGAGGCGTTGACGCAGTCATCCATCTTGCTGGTCTATCGAACGATCCGCTCGGAGATTATCAACCGGAATTGACGCAGCAAATCAATACCGATGCATCGATTTCACTTGCAAATCTGGCGAAACAAGCGGGTGTAAAAAGGTTTGTCTTCGCATCATCCTGTTCAAACTACGGTGCATCCAAAAATGATTTTATTAAAGAAGACGGTGAGTTTAACCCGGTCACTCCCTACGGACGCTCCAAGGTAGACGTTGAACTCGCTGTTGGAAAATTGGCTGATGAAAACTTCAGTCCGACATTTTTGCGAGCTTCGACTGCCTATGGTGTGTCGCCGCGTCTCAGGTTTGACCTTGTTGTTAACAACCTGACGGCATGGGCGCATACAACGGGAGAAGTGCATCTGAAAAGCGATGGAATGCCATGGCGGCCAATAGTTCATGTTGAGGACATTTGTCGGGCTTATATGGCAGTATTGGAAGCAGAACGTACCGACGTTCATTTGGAAGCTTTTAATGTCGGCCAAACCACAGAAAATTATCAAATCCGGGAAATTGCAGAAATCGTTCGCGATGTAGTTCCTGGGTCCAAACTGGGATTTGCCAATGATGCGGGTCCGGATATTCGCAATTATCGGGTCGACTGCAACTATATTGCCCGCAAGCTTCATCATTTTAAACCGCAATGGACCTGTCGCCGCGGGGCCGAGCAGCTGCTCGAAGCTTACCAGCAAGCCGGCATCACATTGGACGAGTTTGAAGGTGAAAAATACAAGCGTATCGCTCATATCAAAAAGCTGATGAGCGATAACATATTAACAAGTGATCTTCGGCAAATGGCCCGGACGGTCGCGGCCTAAATCTCAATATCCGGGGCGGTAATGACAGCACATACATCACACACCGAGACACAATGTCGCTCGTGTAAATCTGAAGATATTGGCGTTTTTCTTGATCTCGGGGAAACACCGCTTTCCGACCGGCTTGTCGACCCCGCCAAGCGCGATGAGGCGGAGCCGATTTTTCCGTTGAAGGTCGCTTTTTGCAGTGACTGTTCTTTGGTGCAAATTACGGAAACCGTGGACCCCAACGTTTTATTTGCCGACAAATATCCATATTATTCGTCTTTTTTGCCGGCGCTGCTGGCGCACTCCAAAAAGAACGTGCTTGCGAGGATTGAAGATCGAAAACTCAATAAAGATAGCCTCGTAATCGAACTTGCGAGTAATGACGGGTATCTACTTAAAAATTATGTAGAAGCCGGAATCCCGGTTCTTGGGATTGACCCCGCAGATGGCCCACCAGCGGTCGCTGAAGAAATTGGGGTGCCAACTTTAAATGAATTTTTCACAAAAGACTTGGCAGATAAACTCGCTTCAGACGGGAAAATTGCAGACGTAATTCATGCAAATAATGTGTTGGCCCACGTAGCGGATACCAACGGATTCGTAGCTGGAATAAAACAAATTTTGAAGCCGAATGGGGTCGCGGTTATCGAAGCGCCCTATCTCAAACCTCTTATTGAGCACGTCGAATTTGATACAATTTATCATGAGCATTTATGCTATTTTTCCGTCACTGCCTTGGACCATTTGTTCAAGCGGCACGGGCTGTATCTCAACCATGTTGAACAATTATCGATCCATGGTGGTTCATTGCGTTTATTCGTTGAGCCTTTTGAAGCGCCAAAAGAAAGTGTTCTTGGCCTTCTTAGAAATGAACGAGATATCGGGATGGATAAACCGGAATATTTTCAGGATTTTGCAGCACGCGTAAACAAGCTCAAATCGTCACTTGTGACCATGGTGCGCGATTTGAAAGAAGATAAATATACGGTTGCAGCATATGGGGCCGCGGCCAAAGGGGCGACCATGCTCAATTTTTGCGGGTTAACTGACGAAGACATCGACTTCGTCGTTGACCGCAATACCCATAAGCAGGGACAGCTCATGCCTGGTGCTCATCTACCAATTCTAGCTCCAGAAGCTTTGGTCGAGCTAAAGCCAGACTATGTTGTAATACTCGCCTGGAATTTTGCTGATGAAATTTTAGAACAACAGGCAGATTACCGAGAACTCGGGGGGAAATTTATTGTCCCGGTTCCGTCGCCGCGAGTTATATAAGGATAGATACAATGAATATGAATAGTCCTCTTGAAAGTCAAAGCGCCGCGAAGATCAATACAAATGACAATTGTCCGTGTTGCGGATCATCCGATATCAAACCATTTTATAGTGCGCCTAATGTGCCGACAAATTCCTGTCTGTTATTTGATAGCCGTGAAGAAGCACTCGCCTGCCCAACCGGAGATATTGTTCTTGGGTTCTGTCAGTCCTGCGGCTTCGTCTACAATACGAAATTCGATCTTGCGAACACGGAGTACTCCGGGCGCTATGAGGAGACACAAGGGTTTTCACCGACGTTTTCGCGCTTCCATACGCAACTCGCACAAGACCTGATCGATCGTCATAACCTCCATGGCAAAAAGGTTATGGAACTTGGCTGCGGTAAAGGGGAGTTTCTTGTTCTCTTGTCTCAATTAGGCCAAAACTTTGGGATTGGCATCGATCCAAGTGCGCTCAGCGAGCGACTTGAGGGTGTCGAAGGCGCGGAACGCGTGCGGCTTATCCCTGAATACTATCATGAATCGCACGGCGCGGAAGACGTCGATATGCTCGTCTGTAAAATGACACTTGAGCATATTCCGGACGCGGAAGTGTTTTTGAACTTGGTCCGTGCTAATCTTGGTGATCAAACGGATACGCTCGTATTTTTCCAGATCCCGGAAGCCCTGCGGATTTTAAAGATCGCTGCCTTTGAAGATATCTATTACGAGCATTGCGCATATTTCACGACCGGTTCATTGGGACGATTGTTTCGCCGGTGCGGTTTTGATGTGGTCAAGCTGGATACCGAATATGATGATCAATATCTGACAATCGAGGCCAAACCCGCCGCGGGTGAACCATCACCTCCGCTTGCCGTTGAAGACGATATGGAGCAACTTGTTGACTTGGTTGGGACATTCGATGAACGCGTCGATGATATCCGCGATAAATGGAAGTCCGTTGTTCGCAACGCCAAATCCGCAGGCAAATCGGTTTTACTTTGGGGGTCTGGCTCGAAGGCAGTTTCTTTCCTGACCACATTGGGGTTGGGTGACGATGTCGAATATGTAACGGACATCAACCCGCACCGCGCCAATTACTATATGCCGGTGACCGGGCAACGCATTGTTCCGCCTAGCGAGCTTCCCGAGATCAAACCGGATTTGGTTATCATCATGAACCGGATATATGAGAAAGAAATCACAGCTGATCTCAATGCTATGGGACTACATCCAGAGATTAAGTGTCTCTAAAACACTGATCTAGTTGTCGGGGAGGGTTGAGGAGCGTCCGCATGTATAGCCCCATTGTTCCTCATATTTTTTGACAAGTTTTTCAGCATTGCTATGGCAAAAGGATTTGGTTTTGCGTGAGCGCCACAATACTTTCTGCTCGTAAGTTTTGTCATATTCAACCATGCAGATAAATGGGCTGTCCGCGTCGTATTCGACCACAGAGATCGAGTGGGTTACATTACCTTTGATACAGGAATGGTCGATTGATCCAATACGGTCCGCTGTTTGGGAGGTTTTTTCCGGTACGGGCGATTCAGGCGTTGAGGGTGGCGGCGGAGGCGCGGCGACAATTTTATTTAAGTTTTCGGGATCGTTTTCAGTGTTTGAGATCGGACGATCCAGAACAAATGCTAGCGGACCATTTTCGTCAATGAGTCCTGAAATTATAGTATATGGAAGTGCGACCATTATTGGCCCTATGGCCTCGTCACTGAGCTCGCCTTGTTCAAAACACAGGGATAAATCCTGTTTGTCTAAGAGAAACGATTGTTGTGTTTTAAGCGTCCAATCAGCCCCTTTCTGGCTTAGTAAGCTACGCACATAACGGGGGAGTTTATACTTCAATTTTGATTGCAGGTTTTCAGAAATTAACCTCGGTAGTTTGCTCTGAAATCCCGGTTTTAAAATTTGAGCCAAAACAATTTGATCACCGGAAACCAAATCCAAGTTTGAGCAGATATGGACTGATCGAGTTGCCGAAGCCACTTGTCCATATAACTGGCTTGAATAGGATAAAGATAAAATATTTTCTTTATTCAGTGTAACTTCCGTCCAGGATTCCATGCGTTTTACGCCGCGAACGGACGGTGACTCCATGGCCGCGATAAATGTATTTATTTTCTCAGAAACTGAGCTGTCGGGATGCTGCGTTATTCTTGGAAAAATATAAGTTTGACCGCACTTATTGCTGATACTGCGTTTCGCCGATTTGCAAATATCGCTTTTTGATTCTGTGCGATCCATCGTGATTTCAATAGCATCAGAAATGTTTTCACTAGAAAGTTCCGCGGAACTGGCGAGACAATACGATGGCAGAAAAACCGACAACATAATCGAAAACATTAGTACCCGGGAACGTTTCATCTTCCGCCTTTTTATTGGTACATATTCTGTACCTTCGTAGTATCGCATTTTTAATCAACAATATCAATCGTTTAGAGCGTATTAATTTTATCTCACGCTTGGAGCTTATCAAGTTTGGAGCTTATCAAGTTTGGAGCACATCAACATCAACATACGCGTGTTGCGCTAATCTTACGCAGCTTATTCGTATAATGGCGAAGTGTTGTCGTTGTATGGCTAGGTTTTTCGCTCTTGTGCGGGTTTTATCCAGTTGATGATGTAGTTCCCACCGACCTGATCGGAATGACCCAAATTAAACACATGCGCATCTATACTTTTTTGGCTTGGCGGCTTGAGCGCTTCGATATCGAGCGATTCGATTTCATCGGCTGATATTACGGTTCCCAATTCTTCACGAATATAAATTTCGACCGGTGGTAGGGGCACATTTTCGTAGTCCGGATTGTTCAGTTTTTTTGGTACGTCAATAAAGACGACCGGTTTACCCAAGCCAAACCCGTAGTCGAAGGCGGTGCCGGACCAGGCTGTGATCATTACATCTGAATTGTGTAAGGATTCCTGACCCGCGACATTGGTTTCATAGGAAAACAACGGATTGGATTTATGGGAACTGACGATCGCGTCCACTTGGGATTTAGCATGCTTGATGGTTTCCGGATGAGGGCGCAATGTTACCTGATAGCCTTGGCTTAAAAGATGATCAGCCAATTTCGCGCCGACGCCGATTTCGATCACACCTTCCGGTCCCCAGGACGGGGCGATCAGAATATGCTTAGGTGCATCTTTCGCTTTCTTGAAAGCTTTTCGCGATTTGGATTCCGCAATAATGGAATCCAGCCAAGCATAGCCGTGTTCCACCAGTATTTTTGGCTCCAAACCATGCGCTTTTTCTATCGCGCGCATTTCGCGCACATGGTGCGGGCCAGAACAAAAAATAGTGTCATAGTGATCGAATGCCCCTTTGCGGTAAACCATATGCAGGCTCATCAGGGCATGTTGAACATACAGGTAGTGAACACTATGCTTGGAGCGTTTGACTTGATATTTGTCGATATCGGGCATGGTCATGATAAACAATTCGGTTTCGATGTTTTCAAACAACCAGTTTCGCACATGCCCATCATCGATTTTAAACACAGACAGGTTGGGATGGTTGAGATGGAAGGCCGGATCATCTGCCCCGGAGGTGATGAAATTGACCTTCAGATCCGAGTTCTCAAGAATATATTCCACGAGGCCACCAAGATGCGGCCAATAATTTTTGCCTTCCGAATAAAACGTCAGTCTCCGGTCATCCGCTGAAAGATTGGTAAACCGCAATGCATTCTTAAAGTGCTTGAAGAGCTTAAACATCAATCAAACCTATACTGGAAAATATTTGCGATATCTTCGGGAGTTAGATGAACCGGGTTATTGCCTAATCGTTCAGCATTGACTTGCTGCGACAGGAATTTGCGTTGTTTAGGGGTGTTCGCGCCCATTTTGATCATATCCGGTTCAACACCAATTTGAGCCATGAATTGTTTGAGATTATTTTCACACTGATCGGCGGAGGGAATGTCTAAAATCTTAGAGAGTTTCGCTAAAACCGTTCTGACGTGCGCCGCGCCGCGCGGATCCTGAATGGCGCTATCTTCAGCCGTCAAATGCTTTGAAAATATCGCCGGCAGCGTCATCCAGACGGCATGTCCATGGGGTACGTCATGATAACTGGAAAACGCATATGAAAAAGCGTGTGCCGCGGTCGTCTTGGTCGTGTTGATCACTTGCCCGGCCAGATGCGCAGCGAGAAGAACGTTTTGAAGATAACTCGGCGTGTCGCTTTTGACCATGGTCGGCAAGGATTTCACCAAAAGTGCGAGCGCTTTATAGGATCGTCTACGGCTTTCTTTAGTTGAATTAACTGCCCATGCGCCCTCAAGAGCCTGCGCCATGGCGTCCAACCCGTTGACAGCCCGTTGATAGGGGGACGCGGACCGCAGTAACTGTCCGTCGAGAATATAGGCTTGGGGTGAAAGATCAGGAGAGGCCAGTGAATATTTATCTTTGCCAATATAGACGACAGCAAAATGCGTGGCTTCACTTCCTGACCCTGCTGTGGTCGGAACAGTAATCAAGGGTATAGAGGAAGGCGTAACCGCAATATTTCCTTTGGCGATCTTTTCTGAATTTTCCACGTCCGGCATAAATGCCTTAATCAATTTGGCGATGTCCATCGGGCTGCCGCCACCAACGGCAAGGATAAGATCAATCTCGGATTCAATCGCGAGTTTCGCGCCGTGCACCGCGTCTTCCAGTTTGGGGTTAATTTCAAAATCATAAAACCGGGTGACTTGGTAGTCATCGAGTTCGGTATCTAAGATCGCTTTGGCACCGCACGCTTCAAAGGAGCCGCGTCCGGTCACGAGAAGAATATGACGGGGATAATAGGGCGATACACATTTTCGGATCCGAGACAGCGATCCATATGTGTTGAGCGGTGAGGACATCTTGCCTAGCTTTTAAGGAAAGCCATCAGAGCAGCTTTGTTCTCTGCCGGCGTTGTCGTGGGACGCCCGATATCGATCCGGTGTCCGGCCTTTACCAGAACTTCGATAAACACCGGTCCGTCAATCGTACGGGCGTTTTCGATCTCACTCTTGATCTCAGCGGCTGTTGTCACGCGCACGGCATGGTTATATCCGCTGGCCTTGGCAATCGCGGGAAAATCAATATCCAGTCCCACGGTAGGCTGACCGCCCACAGATTCGTGTGCGCCGTTATTTACAATGAAATGTGTGAAGTTGGAGCCCGCATTCGTGCCGGAAATTGTGAGAGATCCCATATGCATCAGGGCAGCACCGTCGCCATCAATGCAATAGATCGGACGGTTCGATTGCTGCAAGGCCATGCCCAGGGCGATCTGGCTTGCGTGACCCATCCCGCCTACAGTCAGGAAGTCCGTTTCATGACGGGCGCCGGTGCGTGCGCGATGTTCAAACAATTCCCGTGACGGCATTCCGGTCGTGCAAACAACCGCGGCATTAGCTTCAATACTGTTGGCGATTTCGATAATTGCCTCTTCGCGCTCCAGCGGGAAGTCCGGGAAGTTGTGTGTCATTTTGTAGGCATCAAAGGTGCCTTTCTTGACGAGAATAGCCACAGATCCATTGGTTTCTTTGGCTTTGGCAATCGCGGATTTTGTATCTTCGCGTGCCGTATCAATATCGTCACTCAAGACGACATAGGGAATATCCATACTATCTAACATCGCTTGGGTTACCCTTCCTTGGTGCACGTGTTGGGGTTCGTCCTTAACGCCCGGACGTCCGCGCCATCCGATTAACATGACAACAGGAATGCCATAAACTTCAGGGCTCGCCAAAGACATGAAGGGATTGACCACATTCCCAAGACCTGAGTTTTGCATATAGACAAGAGGGACTTCGCCGGTTGCCAGATGGTACCCAATAGCAAGGCCAACCGCAGCGCCTTCATTAGCCGTAATGATATGATCTTTGGCGCTGAGTGTATCGGTTATGCACGCACATATTTGTTTGAGAAGACTGTCGGGCACGCCACAAAAAAATGAAATGCCACCGTCCTGGAGGACCGTTAAATAGTCTTCTGCGTTCAACATTATTTGGTTCCCGGGATCATGTTGAGAATTTCCTTTATCGACATACATTTGTCGCGAACCTCAAAACCGCGTTGATTTTTGAGAATGGTCTCAGCCGCATCGACCATACCGGGATAGGCCGCCCGCAACATATGATTGGCGTAAATTACTATATTGACACCGGCCTTTTCAAATTCATCTTCAGTGATTTTATCAAATGAAGACGGAACAACCACCAATGGCCGTTTGAGTTCAAAATCCTGATAATGTTTAGCATATTCCATAATCTCGGCACCGTCCGGTTTGCGCGAATGAATCATAATCCCGTCGGCACCCGCCGCCAAATAGGCTTTGGTTCGCGACAGTGCGTCCTTCATCCCTTTTTCAAGGATCAGACTTTCACAACGGGCGATGATCATAAAATCATCACTGACCTGTGCGTTCTTGCCGGCTTTAATTTTGGCGCAAAAATCATCTATATCATCCTGGGTTTGCGCGACGTCCGTCCCGAAGAGAGAGTTTTTCTTCAATCCCGTCTTATCCTCAATGATAACGCAAGAAACCCCTAGACGCTCAAGTGTTCTCACGGTGAATTCGAAATGCTCAATTTTGCCGCCGGTATCGGCGTCAAAAATCATCGGTTTGGTTGTTACTTCGAAAATGGAATTCACTGAGTTGGTTCGCGACGTAATATCCACGGCTTCAATATCGGGTTTGCCTTTAACCGTTGAATCCGTCAGCGAACTTGACCACATCCCGTCAAAGCTGCGAGGCTTGCCATCAACTTTGACCTCAAGGTTTTCAACGATCAGGCCAACAAGCGGGCTGTGCACTTCCAGGATCCGTACAAGGTTTTTGGCCTGCAACAAGCGGCGCAATTGATTGCGGCGCCGATCCGGCGTGGTGCCAAGCTCTTTAAACGTTTTATTGAGTTGGGTTGAAGAAATGCCTTTTGTGTAGGGGATCTCCACGAGCTTGCCGCCCCACTGGGCCATGGTTTCAATGACCTGTTGGCGCGTTTTGGATTGCACGCCCGTTTTCCAGTCGTCTCCGTGGACGATGATATCGGGCTTCAATCGTTCGAGATTAGGCCGATAATCCAACGTTTCCTGAATAACGACATTGTGTACGCCTGCGAGATTTTCAACGACGATTTTACGTTGTTCATAGTGCAAATAGGGAAGACGTTTATAGCTGGCGATGGCAGCGTCCGTAAGAAGGCCAACTGTCACTTGACCGAGTTTTGCGGCTTCGTTGACAATATTGATATGGCCGGGATGAATGATATCGGCGCTCATTCCAACGTATACGGTTTTAGTCATTTATTTTCCCTGATCATGGCGGATGATTTAATTTCCAATAGGTATTCAAAACAATGAGTCCAGCAAATATACAATCGACGACATCATTCGCGAAATTTAAACTAAAATTGCGCACAAATTGTTAAATTCGAGACCGATCACGCCAAAATAAATTGCCGCAATTATGGTGGGATCGGAATGCTAATATTGTGTTATTTTGGGCCTGAAATCCATATCAAAACCGTTTGACACACTCTAATTCCGCGCCTATAAGCCGCCCATTCCCGCGCAACTGTGTTTGCGCTCTGTCCATTGCAACACCCGAAAGGGACGATAATGGCGGGGTACCCTGATCGGCGTTATCGCTCATCGGGGCATTTTCGCGTGTGGTATATGGAAAGTAATTTATGTTTGAAGCTCTCTCAGACCGTCTTGGCGGCGTATTTGATAATCTAACCGGACGGGGCGCCCTGTCTGAAAAGGATGTCAGTGCGGCTATGCGCGAAATCCGCGTCGCTCTGCTTGAAGCTGATGTTGCTCTACCGGTCGTTAAAGAATTCGTGTCCAAGGTGAGAGAAGAGGCCGTTGGCGAGAAGGTCGTAAAATCGATTAAACCCGGTCAGCAGGTTATCAAGATTGTCCATGACGCTCTGGTCGACATGCTTGGCGGCACAGTCGAAGAAGGTGAAGAACCTCCGGCATCATCGCAGCTGAATTTGGCGACGAGGCCGCCAGCAGCGATATTGATGGCGGGCCTGCAAGGGTCTGGTAAAACAACCACATCTGGCAAGCTTGCGCTTTACTTGCGCACCAAGCTTAAAAAGAAAGTCTTGCTGGCTTCTCTTGATACCAATCGCCCGGCTGCGATGGAACAATTGGGCATATTAGCTGAACAAGCGGGCGTCGGGTTCTTACCGATTGTAAAAAGCGAAACCCCGATCCAAATTGCCAACCGGGCCATGGAGCAAGGCAAGCTTGGTGGATACGATGTTGTCTTCCTCGATACAGCCGGCCGAACAACGATTGATGAAGAGTTGATGACGCAAGTGGCTGAAATCGCCAAGGCGACCAATCCCATTGAAACACTCCTGGTCGCTGACAGCTTAACAGGTCAGGATGCGGTTGAAACCGCTAAACGGTTCCACGCACAATTGCCGCTGACAGGTCTCGTCCTGACACGGATTGATGGCGATGGTCGCGGTGGTGCGGCGTTGTCCATGCGCGCAGTTACCGGCCTTCCGATTAAATTCTTAGGAACTGGTGAAAAGCTTTCGGGCCTGGAAGCGTTTGACGCCGAACGCCTGGCAGGGCGCATTCTTGGACAAGGCGATATCGTTTCGCTCGTGGAGCGGGCTTCTGAGGTCATTGACCAAAAAGAAGCCGAAAAAATGGCCAAGAAGATGGAGAAGGGGAAGTTCGATCTGGACGACCTCGCCAAACAACTTGGCCAAATGCAAAAAATGGGCGGCATGGGCGGCCTGATGAAAATGATGCCCGGCATGGGCAAAATGAAAAAGCAGCTCGATGCCGCCGGCGGTATTGATGATAAGCTTTTGAAGCGCCAGCAGGCTATTATCCTGTCAATGACCCCGCACGAGCGGAAAAACCCGCATCTGTTAAAAGCATCGCGTAAGAAACGGATCGCCGCAGGTTCAGGAACAAGCGCTCAAGAGGTCAACAAGCTTCTGAAAATGCACAGACAGATGTCTGATATGATGAAAAAACTTGGCAGGGGCGGCATGAAGGGCTTGATGCAGGGCATGGGCGGAATGGGCAAAGGCGGCATGCCGGGTGGAATGCCGGACGTAGATCCGAAAATGCTTGAAGACATGCAAAAACAAATGGGCGGTAAATTGCCCAAGGGACTCCCGGGTCTCGGAAAAGGATTACCAGGATTAGGTGGCGGTGGCTTGCCCGGTCTTGGCGGTGGCGGACTTCCCGGTTTGGGCGGCCCCAAGAAGAAGAATTAGAGCAGGAAAAGTAATTTTAAATTTTGATTTTTAGAAACAAAGGAAACCATCATGGCACTTAAAATCAGACTGGCCCGTCACGGGGCAAAAAAACGTCCATACTACCGTGTTGTCGTCGCTGACTCGCGCGCACCTCGCGATGGCCGTTACATTGAACGTATTGGATCTTACAATCCATTGCTCGCGAAAACTGACGAAAACCGAGTTATCTTAGATGCTGAAAAAGCCAAAGAATGGCTCGCAAAAGGTGCGCGTCCAACTGAGCGTGTTGCACGTTTCTTGAACACGGCTGGCCTGTGGGAATGGAAACACGGCAATAACCCCATTAAAGGAAAGCCCGGCGCCAAAGCACTTGAGTTGATCGAAGCTCAAAAAGAAAAAGCGGAAGCCCGTAAACAGGCTGAAGAAGACGCCAGGCAAGCGGCAAAAGAAGCCAAAGAAGCTGCTGACGCTGCGGAAGCTGAAGCCAAGGCTGCTGCGGAAGCGGCTCCGGCAGAAGAAGCTTCTGCAGAAGAAGCACCTGCTGCTGAAGAAGCGGCACCTGAAGCTGCTGCGGAAGAAACGCCAGCTGAAGAAGCACCTGCCGAAGAGGCTCCAGCTGAAAAAGAAAAACCTGCCGAAGAATAGCGTTTTTCACATCTTGATTAGAAAACGGGCAGAGGAAACTTTGCCCGTTTTTTTATTTCCGCAATAAATTGACCGGGGTCATAAGCGGAGATGCATTCAAAATTACATTTGCGGGCACAGCGACGTAGAGGAATGCGCAATGTCCATCAAGGACAGCACCAGCAGCAAAGCAAAATTGCAGCGTCGGCTCACTCTGCCGCTACTGGTTCTCTATGGACTAGGTGTCACCGTTGGCGCCGGCATTTATGTTCTGGTGGGTCTGACAGCGGCCGAAGCCGGTGTATATGCGCCGGTCTCTTTTTTGGTCGCAGCGCTTGTCGTATCATTTACCGGCTTTAGCTATGCCGAGCTCAGCACCCGTTTCCCGATAAGTGCGGGCGAAGCTGCCTATGTGCGCAACGGGTTCAAGGCAAAATGGTTGGCGCTGGTGGTTGGATTATTGGTTGCGGCTTCGGGAGTGGTCTCGGCGGCCGCTGTTTCGATCGGGGCAAGCGCTTATCTCACGCAATTGCTTTCCCTACCACCCATGTTTCTAACCGTTGTACTGATCCTGATCCTGGGTCTCGCTGCCGCGTGGGGGATATTGGAGTCCGTGTCAGTTGCGGCCGTTCTCACATTGATCGAGATTGGCGGGCTCGCATTTGTTATTTATTTCGCCTTTCAACTGAAGCCCGATTTACTGGTCGGCGTACCAGAGTTGATACCGCCGCTGACAATGGAAGCCTGGACCGGGATTTCTGCGGCTGGACTGCTCGCTTTTTTCGCATTCATCGGGTTTGAGGACTTGGCCAATGTCGCTGAAGAGGCCAAGAACCCGCGTCGCAATATGCCGTGGTCGATCGTTTTGACGCTATTGATCGCCACGACAATCTATCTCGCGGTTGTATCTGTCGTCGTCTTGAGCGTACCAATGAGCGATTTGCAGAAATCAGCTTCGCCGCTGTCGCTTGTATTTGTGAATGCAGGACCGGCGATACAAAATTCATTTATTATTGTTGCCGGAATCGCGACAGTGAACGGTGTCCTGATCCAGATGATCATGGCGTCCCGGGTTTTATATGGGCTTGCCAATCAAAATCAATTGCCGGCACAATTGGCTAAAGTCAGCCCGTTGACCAACACACCGCTGGTCGCCACGGCGACTGTCGTCGCCATAATACTGGCTCTGGTCTTGTTTTTCCCCATTGAACGTCTGGCGGAAATGACGTCACAGATCGCTCTAACTGTTTTTGCGTTCGTCAATCTCGCGCTGATCCGAATCAAAAGGAACGAAACCAAGAAAACCGAGGACTTTTATACAGTGCCAATCTGGGTGCCTATCGCCGGGTTTATCACATGCCTGATCATGTTGGCTTCCGGGTTTATTTGAATATATTTAAGATAAAAAACTGTGGGGAATCCTGGATCGTTTTTTCATCTTCTGGGCGCTATTTTCTGGGTTCGGTCTGTGTTATTCTACAGGCATATACGAAGCGGGTCTTATCCGCCCAACACGGGGTCATTTATGAAATTCTCTATTCTTTCTAAACTTATTCTGGCATTTGCCATGCTTACATTGACGGCAGTTTTGTTGCCGATTGTTCAAACTCCAGCTTATGCACAATCGAAAATGTCACCACCGGTGACCGGGCAAAACTTGCGGGTTGCCCATTTCCCGGGGGGTCGTTTCGAATTAACGGCTCCGGGGTCATGGGGTGAATATGATCACAATGGGGTGCGGCGCTACACATTCCGTGAAATGCGTCGGGATGTGGATACAGTGTATTTGCGTGAAGACGCGCTCGCTGTTGATCTGGAGCTCAATGCAACACGTCGGATTATCATGGCCAGTTGGCCGGGGATGGCCCTTCATCAGTTGCACCGGATTGACCGGGTTGAGGCAGGGCCACGTATCGGCGGACCCTTAATCGTTACACCGCCTCCTCCTCCGCCAGTTATCACACCACCGCCACTGCCACCGGCACCCGTAAATGCAAACCCGAATAATTTGGCGATGATGGTTTATCCGAATGGTCGGTTTGAAGAGGCGGGCTCCGGATCCGGAGTCTGGACTCATTTTATTAATTCCGGCGGCGTGTCGACATTTAAAGAAATCGGCCACGACCAGGACACGGTCTATCTCTATGACCGGGGACGTAACGTTTTGGTCTTACTGGAAGTGGACAAAAAACTCATCCGTGAAAGCCGCAATGGCGGTCCCGTCATCGACCAATATAAAGCGATCGAAGTGATCGCAACGCAGTCTCCGCCAATTAGGCCCGAGCGACCAGTATATGCGCTGACCAATGAACAGCGCATGCAGTGCCTGGCGAGTGGTGGCCGCGTGGAGCGTGCGGGCATATTGGGCGCGGAGCGCTGTACGCTCAGCTATAGCGATGGCGGCCAGATATGTATGGACAGCTCGCAGTGCCAAGGTAAATGCGTTGCTGAATTGGCGGGTGCGAACCAAACAAGTGCGAGCGGGGTTTGTCAGCGCACGGATAATCCGTTTGGATGTTTTGCCTTTGTTGAAAACGGCCAAACCGGTCCGGCATTGTGCGTCGACTAATTTGGCAGTTTTGTCGCCGCCAAGCGTTGAATGGCTTCTTCTTTGACGAAATCCACAGCCTTGGCCATTTTACCCAAATCGCTTTCGGGCGAGCCATTGGCGATTTCATCAAATATGATTTTTGATCCGTCCTCATAGGGTTTTACTGTAATCGTCCAGATGTCGGTGACTGCCATTTCCTGCAAGGGGCCAAAAGGGGCGTCGAGTCTGAGGACTTCTCCCTTTTTCACGTAGAGTACGGTGCCGTGTGCCACAGAGCCTCCTGACCAGGTTTCACGCCACAATCCGCCCGGGCGCAGATCAATGCGGAGGTTTTTTACAGATCCCGAATAGGTGTGGTCCGGATGCCACCAGCTTGCAGGCGATTTTAGGCGTTTCCAGATTTGTTTGGGTGTCAAGCTCGAAACCGCTTCGTGCCTGAGGGTGAAATGATCCGGCGATGATTTAATGATTTTGGCCTGGACGGGACTTGCAAAAGTGAGAGCCAAGACAAAACCAATTATCCAATGCGAATTTATGCTCATTATGCAGCTCCAGGCTTTGGTGTTGTTAATCGCGCAAATACATAACCGGCAATTCCGCCGGCGATGGCCTGAAAAGCCAGGCCAATGATCGATCGTGCCCCGGCGATTATAGGTACACCAAAGAACACCAGCTTCATGAGGTGCAACATGACCACGAAACACATCATGCCGGCGACGATATATATGAGGGGCCGTTTGGTTTGTGCTTTCCAGTAGATCAATCCGGCTGCGAGAAAAGCGATCAACAGACCGATGAAAATAAAAATACCGTAGAGTTTGCCGAGATTGACAATATCGTAGGCGGTCATTGAAAGGCGGTCACCAAACCCGACAGGTGCCCCGGCTTTCCCGAGATCGCCGATCACAAATTGTGTTGAAAAGATTGACGCAAGCACGGTCGCGACGACCACGCTGAGGATAAAAACCAGAGGACGTCGTAAAAATTTACCCATATGTTTTCTCTTTCTGTCGGGATAATCATGCCCTAACATCAATATCCAGGTCAATCCGGGAGTGGAAATATGAAAAAGCAAATCTGCGGTATGCTTGCGCTGACATTGGTGGCCTGCGCCGACCCGCAAATTGCGCCCGACATTCCCGTTCTTCCGATCACCGATTTCACGGTTGAAACAATTGCTGATGGATTGAAAGCGCCGTGGAGCGTGGCCGCCGTCGGCAATGGCGCTTATTTCGTTACTGAGAAAACCGGCGGGTTGAAGTTCATCGACCAAAATGGCGATGTGAGTGACGTGGCGGGTTTGCCGGAAGATATACATGTCGATCAACAGGGTGGGCTCTTGGAAATCGCTTTGCCATCTACTTTCGTTCGTGACGATACTGTGTATCTGTCCTATGCAAGCGGGAATAAGAACGCCAATGCGACAAAGCTCTTAAAGGCGCGATTTGTTGGATCGGAACTGGTCGATCAACAAGTCATATTTACCGCGAGCCCAACCAAGGACACCGGATCGCATTTCGGCGGGCGCATCGTGTTCCTGGATGACAATACACTGATTTTGACTTTGGGAGATGGGTTTACCTACCGGGAAGAAGCGCAAAACAAGAATTCGCATTTGGGTAAAATTGTCCGCTTAAATACGGACGGGTCGATACCTGCGGACAATCCATTCGCGGACGTGGAGGGCGCAAAGCCGGAAATATATTCCTGGGGACACCGCAATGTGCAGGGCCTACATTTTGATAGTGAAACGGGCCTGTTATGGGCACATGAACATGGACCAAAAGGCGGTGATGAGTTGAACCTGATAAAGGCAGGTGCAAATTACGGATGGCCATTGGCGACGACAGGCGTCGATTACAACGGCGCCAAAATCACGCCTTTTGAAACATTTGAAAACACCGAACCCTTTGTCCATGATTGGGTGCCGTCAATCGCCCCGTCGGGCATGACCATTTACCGAGGCAATATGTTTCCCGACTGGAATGGCGACGCACTGATTGGAGGGTTAATGTCTAGGGATGTACGCCGGATTGATCTCGAAAATAGCAAATCAGTCGGTGAAGAGGCATTGTTTACTGGATTAGACGCGCGTATCAGGGACGTCCGAGCGGCACCGGATGGGTCTATACTCCTGGTGACCGACGATCCTGAAAACGGTAAATTGCTGCGGATCACACCGAGAAACTGACACGAAAAGTTCACAGATTATAATTTGTTTTAGGTGAGTGCCCGCGTATGGTGCGCTGAAATATTGCTGAGTTGAAAAATCATGAAAATCCTATTGGTCACAGACGCCTGGAAACCGCAGGTAAACGGTGTGGTTCGGACCCTGACGAAAACAGTTGAGGAGTGTGAAAAGGCCGGTCATGTGGTCGAAGTCATTGCACCGTCGGACGGATATTTCACCTTGCCTTTGCCGACCTATAAAGAAATCCGCATCGCCCTATTTGCCAAACGAGATGTGGAACGGCGACTGGTCATGTTTGGTCCGGACGCCGTACACATCGCCACGGAAGGCCCGCTTGGTCAGGCCGCCCGTGCGTTATGTCTCAAATGGGGCATGCCGTTCACGACCAGCTATCACACTAAATTTCCCGAATATGTGAATGCGAGATTTCCTTTTATTCCGACCCAACTGGTTTATAAATTTGTCCGGGAGTTTCACAACTCTGGTGGTCAGGTCATGGTCACCACACCATCCATGGTCGAGTTTCTTGAAAAGAAGGAATTTAATAATCTCGTGCCCTGGGCCCGGGGTGTGGACCTTACCCAATTCAGACCGGACATTCGCTTTAATCAAGGCGACGAGTTTGGTCCGGACGTTTATGAGGGGCTTGAGCGCCCGATATTTGTCAATGTTGGTCGCATTGCCGTCGAAAAAAATATTGAAGCATTTCTCAAACTCGACTTGCCCGGGAGTAAAGTGATTGTGGGCGAAGGGCCGCAACTCTCGGAGTTGAAACGTAAATACGCATCTGAGCGGGTAAAGTTTGTCGGGGCGAAATTTGACCAAGAATTGGCGCGATATTTTTCCGATGCAGATGTCTTCGTCTTTCCTTCCAGGACCGATACATTTGGTCTGGTGATTATCGAGGCAATGGCAACGGGTACGCCCGTCGCCGGTTTTCCCGTGCATGGTCCTATTGATATTATTCCTGGTTCCAAAGCAGGTGTCGTCGATGATGACCTGCAAAAGGCCTGTCTGGTATGTCTTGAGTTAAACCGGGACAATGCCGCTACTCATGCTAAAAATTATGCGTGGGAGAAGGTCGCCGAGGATTTCGTCAGCTATCTGGTGCCGGAAACAGAACCACAACGGCGGTTGCGCTGGCGTCGCGCGCGCCGGGCTTTGAAGCTCGCGGGAGCGCCCTGGCGTATCTTTAAAAAAGGCGTGCGACGGGTTGGCCGGTTTGTTAAAACCGGGCGCTGATCACCACGGGTCAGGTATGTTTCCGATCGGGTTGTTCAAATCAAACTCGACGCGAAAATGCCGGTTTTCCCGTCTCAGCTCATAGGCATAAATATCCGGTGTGATTCCGACGGCCCAGACATTGGTCACTGAAGCTGTGAGGCCTTCTTTGTTGAACATATCGATTGAAAATTGATCAACTGGAAATTCCTGGCGGGATGCCGTGCCCGGGGCTGCAGTATCGCCGCCATATTGACTGACCGTGTCTTCTGTCCCGTCTTTATGACCATGCCGGTGTTTAAGACGAAGGCCCTGATCTGTCCGGGTGATCACCCATGTCCGCGATTGGTTATCATCGACATGAAATGGAATGCGAATTTCTGTGTCCGAACACGGGCCAACCTTCATCTGCATCATTGAATTTGCCATGTCGGCGTCTACTTCGTCAGTGCTAACGAGTTTTCCCTGATATCCTTTGCCGCAATGGCTTGATAGATTTGCAAAAAACTGATCTTGAGCAATCGCCTCAGTCTTTGGGGACACCTCCGATGAACACCCGGAAAGAGCAATTGCAAGTACTGTCGCTGTTACAAAAAAGATACGCATAAAATTCTCCGTTATTTCTTCAGTATAGACCCATATTGAAAGCGACAATAGCCAATAAAAAAGACCTATCTGACGAACAGATAGGTCCAGTCTACGCTTAGTGAATATCTAAGCTAATGGATTAAAAATCGTATTGCACCCGTGCGACAAAACCGCTGACGCTTTCTTTAGGCGCGCCGGCAACAACCAGGGCCGCAAAGTCTGAATCAAGTCCAGAGGTACTTGTTCCTAAATTGGCAGACGAGTCAAAATAATTGATGCCAACGCGGGTATTTTTGGTGGGCCACCAATCAATACCGATAATCTTGCTGTCGAGATCGCCACCATTTACCGATGTATCGGCCAGATCGATGGTGTCATAGCGGGCAACAAGCGAAATGGCACCGATGCCGCCATTTGTCAGGGAAGAATCGACCTTGGGCCGGTTGAATTTACCGCCCTTATAGGTTTTTTTGCCATTGAGAAAAACACCGGCTTCGATATATCCGCCATTGAGGCTCGGATCGGACGCGCAGGCATCACAATTGGCATCGGTGATACCGTATTCGCCGGAAACCCAGAGATTTTTGTAAATGGCCGCAGCTTCGGCGCCGTAGAACATGTCGGACTGGGCGATACGGCCCGTCGAAATGATACGGCTCGGAATATGGGTAAATGGACGCTGACGGTAGCGCAGATCGCTTGCGTCATCTTTTTGATCCCGGTAACGGACCGAGGCGCCTAAATGAACAAGCGTGTCATCGGTTTTAACAGGATTAAACGTGCCGCGTGCCGCAAATGCCGTGCTCTGTTGATCATTAAAATTGAGCAGATTGTCTCCGAATGCGCCAGCTGTGAAAGTGTAATTGCTGCCGCTCGTGCTCACAGAAGCGCCAATACGACGATTGAACTCAAATGCATCCGTAAATGCTGCGCGTTCCAAGGTAGAGATAAAACGCGAGGACGTTTGCTCATCCAGAGAATTCGGCGTTTTGAATTGACCGGCTTTAAATTTCCAATTGCTACCATCGGGCTTCCATTCCAAATAAGCGTCTTCGAAATTCACCCGTTCACTGGAATTCGTGTTGAGCTCGACTTTGTATTTCAACCCTTTTGTGACATTTCCTGATACGTTCAGTCGGGCACGGCGAAGTTCGGTGTCGGAATAGTCCAACCCGGCGACATCACTGTCGATGATGGCGTGGTCGATCTGAATGCGACCGCCAAATTTAAATGTGAAATCATCTTGCGCAAATGCTGTTGACGATAATGAAGAGCAAGCTGCAAGCGCTGCGACCAGGCTGATAGCCTGCTTATATATTTTATCCATGTCTAACCCCGGAATAAATTGTGATTCCTGTACTTGACCAACTCAAGCACAGCCCCCGTAAACATCCGAGTTATAAAATTCATGATGGATTTACGAAGCTTTTGTGACAGTCACAGCCCTATAGTTATTCGAATTGCCCTTGTGTCGATTTTCTTCCCGCGTTAAGGCGTCTCTATGTTTAACCTAGAGCTATTTTTATCCGCTTTTGCGATTCTGTTTGTGATCATCGATCCGCCGGGATGTGCACCGATTTTTGCGACTTTGACCCAAGGGACGAGCCGGAAACACCAAATGGTCATGGCGTTCAAATCAGTCATTGTTGCCGCCGCGATTTTGATCGTTTTCGCATTTTTTGGCGACAATATTTTGCATGCATTGCACATCGATTTTGATGCGTTGCGCATAGCTGGCGGCATTATGTTATTCATTATTGCGCTGCAGATGGTTTTTGAAAAACGAACTGAAAACCGAGAAAACAGGGCGGAAGACTATCTTGAAGAAATAACAGACCCGGAAGATATTTCTGTGTTTCCTATGGGCATTCCGATGATCGCCGGACCGGGCTCGATCGCTTCGCTACTTTTGTTGATGTCTGAAAGTCCGACAATAGGCGACCAAGCTTCGATATTGGCTGCATTAGGCGCCGTATTAGTATTGACTCTTGTCGCTTTTCTGCTTGCGGGGTTGTTGATGAAACTGCTCGGTAAGACGATCATGAATGTGCTGACGCGTGTTTTAGGTTTCCTGTTGGCGGCATTGGCAGCACAATTTGTTATTGACGGCGTGACCGGCGTTATTGACGGCATTCTTACCTAAGTGCTTGCGCGTTCTTGGTGGGATGCCTACATAAGACAAAACGGAGAACTTATGGGCATCGCACTTGCAGAATTGCTGATTAATATCATCAATCTTTATATTTTTATTATTTTTGCGTGGGTGATCGCCAGCTGGCTGGTCAGCTTCGGCGTCATCAATATCAGAAATCCCACGGCAAGAAGCATTGTCTCGGCCCTTGAACGTCTGGTTCAACCCGCCGTGCGTCCAATTCAGAAAATCATACCACCAATGGGCGGGCTGGACTTATCTCCGATCGTACTTTTGTTCGGTCTTTACTTTATCCAAAGTTGGATCGTTCAAATTGCAAATGGGAATTTTCTGTAACCGTCCTTCGGAGAGCAAACAATGTCGGTTCGCGTCATCGCTATCGCAGGGGGCAGCTGTTCCGGTAAAACCCGTCTTGCCGATCATACCCAAAAAGCTCTGGGTGATGATGTCTGTACCATCATTCGACAGGACAATTTCTATAAAGACCTGGGCGGTGCGGCAGAAGGGGATCCGCTGCCAAATTTCGACCACCCGAACGCATTTGAATGGGAGCTTTTGCGCGATCAATTACAAGTCTTAAAAACCGGGACAGCTATCGACATTCCGACATATGATTTTGTCACGCACAGGCGAACGGATAAAACCGAACGGGTCGAGCCCAAGCCTATTGTCCTGATTGAAGGCATATTGATCCTGTCCCAGGAAATCTTATGGCCGGTCTTCGACCAATCCTTTTTTGTTGAGTGCTCTGAAAAAGTCAGGCTGGAGCGGCGATTGGCCCGTGACGTCGTCGAACGGGGGCGCACCGAAGAAAGCGTCCATAAACAATTTGCCGAACAAGTTGCGCCCATGCACGATAAATTCGTGATACCCTCCAAGGAAAATGCGGATATGATCATCACGCAAAACCAATGCAGCGTCGAAATGATCAACAGCAACGGCCCGTTGATCGCATTTTGTAAGGGTGTGTTGATAGCCGATCGCACGGCGTAGGAAAGAAAACGGAGTTTCGGATGTTTAAGCAATTGATGACGGGAGCTATCGGACTTTCCTTTTTGGCGGCGTGTGAAGCCGCTGGTCCATCAATGCCTACAGGAATCGAAGGAGCATTTGAACAAGCCAAAAGCAATGAAGCGGAACTGCGTGTAATTATTCAGGACATGCCGAAGGGCGGCGATATCCACAATCATCTGTTCGGCGCCGTCTATGCGGAAAGCTGGCTTCGCTATGCTGAAGAAGATAATATGTGCATCGACAAAGATGGACTCGCGATACGTTTCCCAACGTCGGAAGGATGTAGAGCCCCGCTTGTTGTCGCGGGCGATGCATTAAAGGACCAAAACTTGCGCAATGATTTGATCGATCGGTTCTCGCTGCGCGACTTTACGCCTTATGCAGGTTGGGGCGGGCATGACCAGTTTTTCCGCACCTTTGGATCGATGGCGGCGATGCCGTCCCGGTTTGGCGATATGGTTGCAGATACCGCGAACCTGGCCGGGCGTCAGAATATCGCCTATCTTGAACTCTTGCACACCATGGAACTCTTTGAAACCATCCTGCCTATGGTCGCAGGCCTGCCGATGACGGGTGATGCAGAGACCGATTATAATACATTGATGGAAAGCGAGTTCGGAAAAGAACTCCCGAACATGGTAGCGCGCGCCATCAAAGACACTGACACCGCCATGGCCAAAGTGAATACGTTGCTCGGCTGCGGATCGGAGCAGGCGCAGCCGGGATGCGATGTTGAAATACGGTTTCAAAACCAACCCGTCCGGACATTGCCGAAATCGGCCGTTTACGCCCATAATATTTTTGGGTGGCATTTGATGGAACAGGATTCGCGCTGGGTCGGTACAAACCTTGTTGCACCGGAAGATGATTTTATCTCCTTGCGTGATTACATGGATCATATGGAACAGCTAGGCTTTCTGTATGACACCTTAGGTCCGCGCAATATTTCCTTACACGCCGGTGAGCTCTGGCTTGGTCTTGTCCATCCGAAAGAATTGCGGTTTCATATTACCGAAGCGATAAAAACCGCAAAAGCCAAACGGATCGGGCATGGCACCGATATTATTTTTGAAACCGATTATGAAGACCTGCTTAAACTCATGGCCGAACAGGAAATCATGGTCGAGGTTAACCTGACCTCAAGCGAACAAATCCTCGGTGTTAAAGGGGATGAGCACCCATATCAAATTTACCGCGAAGCCGGCGTACCCATGGCCTTGTCGACAGATGATGAAGGCGTTGCACGCATTGACCTCACCCATGAGTATATCAAGGGTGTGCATGAGCTCGGTCTCGGATATGACGATCTTAAGCGAATGACCTATAACAGTCTTAAATATGCATTTCTGGACGCCGAAACCAAAGCCAGATTAATTGATGATCTTGATGCGCGATTCGCAGAGTTTGAAGCCGGTTTTAAGTGAAAAAATCAGCTTCAAGGCCGGTAGCGGTCAAGTTGACCAAAATGGATCAAAGTTTTTTTGATGTCCTCGTCCGACATGCCGACTGGATTGATGCCCGCGGCTCGTAAGGCCCAGTATATCCCGGCGCACTTTTCAAAATATTCCATATAATCAAAGGCGGTCGCTAAATCCTTACCGGTCGCCAAGCAGCCATGCATATGCCACAGCACTAGCCGGTGTCTATCGACGAGCTTTGCCGAGGCTAAACCCAAATCCAGTGAACCAGGGAATTGATGCGGCACATAGCCGATACCTTCGGGCAAATGCAAGAGAGCTTCGCTTTGCAGGCGGAGAATCGTGTCGGAAATTTTTGCGCCATCGCCCAACTTTGGATCATGGCATAATGCGATCAGGTTGGCCGGGTGAGTGTGCATAATCGCCCGGTCTTCAGGACGGTGTTTGGCAAGAGCATTATGAATAGCGCAATGGGCCGGGAGCTCAATGGTTGGCTTTTGATTGCCGGCGAGCCATGCATAGGATTTACCGTCGGCACCGATTTGATAAACGCCAATATCCCGCGCAGGGTGCAGCGCCGTTTCCCGCGCACGTGTGCCCGATCCGGTAAACATAATCGACATCCCGGCGAGGTGAGGGACGTGGACGGGTAGGTCTATTTCTTCACCAGGTCTGGCATCGAAAGGATGTTCAAGGCGGACTGACATATTACCGCCAGCGCCTTCCGACCATCCACGCAATGATAGCCAATGTGCAGTTGTCGCGAAATCGGCCAATCCGGGCATTTGATCAAACAGGCTCATAGTATTTTCGCCGGTGTGCACTGATCATCGGACGTCACTTCCAACGCCGCGATCATAACCCGCATCATTGCTGCTTTGGTTTCTTCAACATTTCCGTCCAGGAATTCGATGTTCGGTTTCATACCCGCGCCCCAATTGATCGAAAAAGCGAGAGCAGCATAAGACATGCCCAGTTCTCTGGCCAAGGGTAATTCCGGGCACAGTGTCATGCCAACAACATCGCAGCCTAATTGACGGTAGGCACGGATTTCGGCGGGGGTTTCGAATCTGGGCCCGTTGACGCTGGCATAAGTACCACCCTGCCGGACACGCAAATCTATTTTTTCGGCTTCCGTCTGCAGCGCGTAGGACAGCACGGGGCAGAAGGGAACACTCATTTCCAAGTGACCGACCGCTTGCTTTATTTCGTCAAAAAAAGTGTGAGCACGCCCCGATGAAAAATCGATAAAATCGTCAAGAATGATCGGCACGCCAAGCTCAAAATCGGGATTGATTGAGCCGACGGCAAAGGCACCGTATATTCTTTTCACACCCATCATTTCAAGCGCTTTGATATTGGCCCGGTAATTAATTTTGTGTGGCGGCACACTGTGATTGGGCGCGTGACGGTTCAGGAAGATTAAATCGTCATTGCGATCAACGGTCACATCTCCAAAAGGAGACTTCACCGTTTCAGGTTTTAGCTCCAGATCTTTCAAAGCGTATACGCCAGTACCGCCTATTATTGCTGCAACCATTATTCAATTCCGTTTTCAAGCTCGAATGAGTTTAGCATAGCATCTTCGATGTAAAAACCCGCCACATTCCGCCATTTTGGCTTAATCATCGGCTTGACCATAGCCGCCACCGGTTGGGGTTTCGAGCAAAAACGTATCGCCCGCTTTCATATCCGTACGGTCACAGCCTTTGAGCACCTCTATTGACCCGTCGGCACGGATGACATTGTTGAGACCGAGACGACCCGGTGCGCCGCCATTTGAACCAAAGGGCGTAATGGTTCTGTTGCCTGAAAGAATTGCGCATTCCATATCTTCAAGAAAGGTAAGGGCACGCCTGACTCCGTCACCCGCGCACCATTTTCCTTTACCACCACTGCCGCGCATGATCTCGAATGTTTCAAGGCGGATCGGGAAGCGGGCTTCGATGACTTCCGGGTCGGTGAGGTGGGAGTTGGTCATGTGGGTGTGGATAGCGCTGACGCCGTCAAACCCGGGCCCGGCCGGTGCGCCGGAACATATGGTCTCGTAATATTGATACCGGTCATTGCCAAAAGTGAGGTTGTTCATTGTCCCTTGAGACGAGCCAAGAACACCGAGCGCGCCGAACAGGCAATTGGTCACGCATTGGCTGACTTCCACATTGCCGGCGACGATGGCAGTCGGGAATGAGGGGTATAGCATAGAGCCTTTGGGGATACGAATATCCAGGGGACGCAAGCAGCCTGCATTGAGCGGAATATCCGTACCGACAAGACAACGAAAAACATACAGCACGGCCGCATGGGTCACGACAAACGGTGCGTTAAAGTTATCAGTGCGCTCCGGGCTGGTACCAGCAAAATCGATGACGGCGCTGCGGTCTTCAGGGCTGATCTTAATCGACACGCAGATTTTTGCGCCGCCGTCCTCGGCATGTTGATCGAGCTCATATTCGAATGTTGAGTCTTTGAGATTGGAGATGGCGCGGCGCACGCTTTCTTCGCCATTGTCCTGGCAATAAGCCATATAGGCCTGAACCGTATTTAAACCTTGGTTTAAATACAATTTTTCTAATTCAAGGAGGCCTTTGGCGTTGGCCGCGAGTTGGGCTTTCAGATCGGCAATGTTTTGGGCGGGGTTGCGGGCCGGGTATTCAGCGCCCGTCAATATGCCGTGAATAGCGGTATGTTGAAATTCGCCTTTAGAGACCAGTTTGGTGTAATCGATAATCACACCTTCTTCGCTTATTTTTGTCGCCAGTGGTGACATGGACCCCGGCGCGAGCCCGCCAACATCGGCATGATGCCCGCGGCTGGCCACGAAAAATAAAAGTTCATCTCCATTTTTTTCAAAAACCGGTGTGATGACATTGATATCGGGGAGATGTGTGCCGCCATCATATGGGTTGTTGTGCACAAAGCTATCACCCGGCTCCATTGGAATCCTCGATTTAATCAACGCTTTGATACTGGCGTCCATGGATCCGATGTGCACGGGCATGTGCGGCGCGTTAGCGACCAAACTGCCGTCGCCGTCAAAGATGGCACAGGAAAAATCGAGACGTTCCTTGATGTTTACGGACGCAGCCGTGTTTTGCAAAACGGCGCCCATTTGTTCGGCAATCGACATGAATAAATTATTGAATATTTCAAGCCGGACGGGATCGCGCTCAACCGTATCTGCGGCCTTGGAAACCACAGCCTTTTTGCGAGTTATCACCAGATCTTGGCGCGACGTTAATATCGCCGACCAGCCGGGTTCGACAATATTGGTGCCGCCAGCGTCCAGGATGATGGCAGGTCCGTTTATCTCAACGTCTTGTTTTAAAGTGTTCCGTTGAAAAACCTGCGCCCAATGCCATTCACCCTTTGAATAGAACTTAGTTGTTTCATTTTTGTTGGAGACAATATGATCCAATGGCAGATCCGCCAAAGCCTCACCACCGCCATAAGTTTCAACACCTATGGATTGAATAATAATTTCCGTATCAGGCAGAATAAAACTGAACCTTTCCCGGTGAGCGGATTCGAAATCAAACTTCAAATCCTGCACGTCGCGCATCACAATGGGCAAGCTCGTATCCGACCCGCTATAGCGCAGATAAACTGTCTGCGTCGCGTTGATCTCAGCCGGTTCGACACCTTGTGCGACGAGGCCTTGTACGCCCTGTGCTTCCAGTTCAGTCGCGACTAGTTTAATGTGATTTTCGCTGTCGGCGGATAGCGCAAGGTCAATGGTTTTTTGATGGTGCGCAGAGAGATCTGCCAGGCCCATTCCGAAAGCCGACAAAACCCCGGCAAGCGGGTGAACCAATATCCGGTCAATGCCCAATTGTTCAGCAACAAGGCAGGCATGTTGCCCGCCCGCGCCGCCAAAGCAGGTCAATGTATAGCCGTCCAAATCGTATCCGCGCTCAATGGATATTTTCTTGATCGCGCGCGCCATATGGTCAACGGCGATTTCCAAAAATCCTTCCGCCGCCTGTTCAACCCGTTTACCGCTTTCAGTCGCGATCTCTTCAAACCGGGACTTGGCAATATCGACGTCCAGTTTTTCATTTTGCCTGGGGCCGAAAATTGCCGGGAAATGATCTGGCGGTAATTTACCTAAAGCGACATTGATGTCGGTAACGGTGAGCGGGCCGCCGCGCCGGTAACTGGCAGGGCCCGGGTTGGCTCCGGCCGATTCGGGCCCGGCCCGATATCGTTCGCCGTCAAAGGACAGGATGGATCCACCGCCGGCCGCAACCGTGTGAATTTCTAACATGGGTGCGCGCATGCGCACGCCTGCCACACGAGTTTCGAAATTGCGTTCATACTGTCCGGCATAATGGCACACATCTGTCGACGTGCCCCCCATGTCAAAACCGATGATTTTGTCATACCCGGCGGCTATCGAGGTCTTAACTGCGCCAATCACGCCGCCGGCCGGCCCGGAGAGGACGGCATTGCGGCCATGGAAATGGCTGGCATTTGCGAGCCCGCCTGAGGACTGCATGAAGAGAAGATCTGGTGCCTGCCCGTTTTCATTAAGCGCACCGCGTACTTGATCAATATAATGATGGAGAACAGGCGAGAGATAGGCGTCAACAACGGCCGTATCACCGCGTGAAACCATGCGGATTAACGGGCTGGCTTCATGGCTGGTCGAGACTTGTGTGAACCCGATTTCCCGGGCCAATTGAGCGATTTTCAGCTCATGGTCAGGATTTAGATAAGCATGGGCGAAAACGATGGCCAGAGCGCAGTATCCCTGTTTATACAGGGTTTGCAATTCACTTTTGGCCTTGCCGAGATCCGGCGCGGTTAAAATCTGTCCCCTGGAATCCAGACGTTCCTCGATTTCAATTACGCGCTCATAAAGAGGTGCCTGTTTTTCAATTTTCAGCGCAAAAATATCTTCCCTTGCCTGATATCCGATTTCGAGCGTATCACGAAGACCCGCCGTAATTGCCAGCACGGTCCTTTCGCCTTTGCGCTCAAGCAAGGCATTGGTCGCAACGGTCGTACCCATTTTGACATGCTCGATTTTTTCGGACGGAATAGGTGTACCGCGCTCAACGTCAAGAAATCGCCGAATACCTTCAATAGCGGCGTCCGCATATTGTTCGGGATTGCTGGAAAGTAATTTCTGGGTGCCGATCTGGCCATGCGGATCGATAGCGACCACATCGGTAAATGTCCCGCCCCGGTCGATCCAGAACCGCCATTTGTTCGAAATTGATGCCATGCTTAATTGTCAGCTGGGATGTATTTTGGGCCAAACCTGGTCAGCTCTGTTTTCACTTTAGCGTCACTGCCAATACGCACCGTGTAAAGCCGGTCATATTCATCGTCCGAAACTTTGGTTCCACCTTCGCTGTGAAAAGCTTCAACCGTTTCTACGATCGTGTTGCTATGGCCAACGACCAGATGCGATCCGCCCGCGTTTTGAATCTTGGTTGCGAGGCTCTTCAAATCCGACGGATCATAGATTTCTATTTCGACGCCGATTTTATCAGCTAACGGTTTGGCCGTGTCCCGGTTGCGGATGTAATCCGAGCTATGAATATGTGAAATATTTTTGTCGGCCAACATCTCTGCCAACAGCTTTGCCCGTTTATGACCAGCCTCGGTCAAATCTGGATCCCGGCCGATATTCGGTGTTGTTACTTTCTCAGCGTGGCGAACAATATATACGGTTGTTCCCGGATCTTGAGTGCCGCACCCGCTAAGGAAATAAACAGCAAAAAATGACAACACAGCGATAGAAAAATATTTTAGTATCTGCATGCCTAACTCCCAACCTGACCCAACATGACCAAGGCTTCTTCATAGCTTTTGATCATCTCTTTTTCACTTCGAATGCCCATTGTGAGGGCGATATGTTTGCCTTGTTCAGAAATCGTCAAATCTTTGCCGTCGTAAAACCTTTCCTTGATTTTGTGGTATGCGTTCAAAATTGCACGATGATGATCTAGCCGAACCTCCAATTGTTCTCGCAAGGCGGGAATGTCGACATGTTCCAATGCATATAATTTGACCAGAAGTTCATCTTTAACAGACGGGACACGGCTAGGTTTTTGAGACCAAGATTTGAGTGCGTTCTTTCCCGCCGTCGTAATCGTATGCACAATCCGGTTTGGCTTTCCCGACTGTTCGATTTCGCTGCTTTTGACTAAACCTCGTTCACGGAGTTTGGCGAGTTCACGGTAAACCTGTTGGTGCGACGCGCGCCAGAAAAACCCGATACTTGCGTCAAAAGTCTTGGCAAGATCATACCCGCTCATCGGGCGATCGGTTAAACAGACCAGTATTGCTTCGGCGAGTGCCATCCATCCCCCGTTTATTTAACTATGCAATTATGTGCATATGGGTTATATCAGTTTTCCCAATTTTAAAACCATAATAGAGAGCAAGGCAAATGGCGACTTTAAAATCCCTAAAAGGAAAAACGATATTTATGTCCGGTGGATCCCGCGGGATTGGATTGGCGATTGCTTTACGGGCCGCCAAAGACGGTGCCAATGTCGCGATTGCCGCGAAAACAGCCGAGCCGCATCCGAAATTGCCAGGCACCGTTTATACGGCCGCGGAGGAAATCGAAGCGGCAGGCGGACAGGCGCTGCCTGTTGTTTGCGACATCCGCGATGAAGCGAATGTGCAGGCGGGGATCGACGCGACCGTCGAAAAATTTGGCGGCATCGATATCTGCGTCAATAATGCCAGCGCCATTTCGCTAACCGGGACGGAAGCCACGACCATGAAAAAGTATGATCTCATGAATCAGGTCAATGCCCGGGGCACATTCCTGCTTTCAAAGCTTTGCCTGCCTCATTTGAAAAAAAGCGGTCACGCGCATATTCTCAACCTGTCACCACCTCTGGATATGTCGTCAAAATGGTTCAAAAATCATACCGCCTACACGATGGCGAAGTACGGCATGTCCATGTGTACATTGGGTATGGCTGACGAATTTAAATCATTGGGGATTGGCGTCAATTCACTGTGGCCCCTCACGGCCATTGATACGGCCGCGGTCCGCAATGTATTGGGCGGCGATCAAATGGCGAAAATGAGCCGTACCGCAGATATATTGTCGGATGCGGCACATATCATGCTGACAAAAGACCCCAGAGAATTTACCGGACAGTTTATCGTCGATGAAGTTCTCCTGCGTGCGGAAGGCGAGACGGATTTTGCTAAATATGCGCCGGGATATGACGGGCCGCTTGCGGGCGATTTCTTCGTGCCTGATGATGTTTTTGCCAGTGTTCCCACCAAAGTCGTGACGGGATACTAAGATGAAATTTGAAAACATATTGCAGCCAACCGCCGATCAGTTTCGCAATTTTCGCGACAATGCGACCGGTGAAAAAATCTTTATGCTGAACTTGCTGAAGTTTCGCGACAAGGCACAATATGAAGATGGGCGAGAAACCGATCTCACTGGACGAGAAGCCTATGCTCTTTACGGTGAAAACACGGCCAAAATTGTCAAGGGGCTTGGAGGGCAAATTATTTTCGGCGGTGCTGCCCGGAATTTGTTGATAGGGCAGGTTGATCAGTTATGGGATCAAGTCGCGTTGGTTGAATATCCGAATATGGATGCCATGGCCAATATGATGCGGATGCCGGAATACCAGGCGGGCCATGTGCACCGTGAAGCCGGGCTGGCGGGTCAACTCCTTATTGAATGCGCACGCGGAGGAAGCTTAAAATGAATGCAACGCTTATCGTCAACAAAACCGATTTCAGAGATACGACCCTGAAAGATGCACCGATCGGTGATCTCGCTGATGGCAATATTCGCGTCGATATCGGACCCTTTGCGCTCACCGCCAATAATATCACCTATATGGTGACCGGTGATATGATCGGATACTGGAAATTTTTCGATCCTGCTGCATATGGTATTGAAAGCGAAAATGCCGGGCGGATGCCGGTATGGGGATATGGAAAAGTCGTCGAGTCGAAATGCGAAAGTGTCCCTGTTGGATCTAAAATTTACGGGTTCTTTCCGATCGCGAACCAGATTGATATGAAGCCAGTGAAGTTTACGCCCGTCGGGTTTCAGGATGGCGCAGATCATCGGGTCGACCTTCATAGTATTTATAATAGCTATACAATGGTAGATAAGGACCCGTCCTTCAATGCAGCTTTTGAGGAATTGCAACCGATCCTCCGGCCCTTGTTCACGACCTCATTCCTGATCGACGATATGTTTGCTGATGCGGATTTTTATGGCGCTGAGCAAATTGTTATTCTGAGCGCGTCATCTAAAACGGCGCTCGGGACAGCCTATTGCTTGAACGAACGTGATGGTCCTACTGTCGTGGGTCTGACATCTAAAGGCAATATAGACTTCGTCGAGAAAACCGGGTTTTACAATCAGGTCGTAAGTTACGATGACATTACTTCACTGGATACCAGCAAGAAAACCGCTTTAATTGATATGGCCGGTAACGGGGACATTATGGGCAAAGTCTATGACCATATTGGCAACAATATTGTTTATAATTGCATGGTCGGGAAATCCCACTGGCAAGGCGGTACGCCGCCCAAGATTACAGCAGGCGCGCCACCAACTATGTTTTTTGCCCCGGACCGGGCCAAGCAGCGATTTGCGGATTGGGGCCCGGAAGGGTTCGCTAAAAACCTCGGTGCGCGATGGGTTCCGTTCTGTGTGAGTGCAAAATCCTGGATGCGTGTGGAAAGTCACACCGGTGAAGCGGCGCTCATGCGAACCTATAAGGAATTGCTCGACGGGAAAGCTGATCCGTCGCTCGGCCAACTTTTTACTCTTTAGGAGCACCTATGTCCTATACTTGTTTTGATGTTTCGATTGCGGACAATATTGCACATATCGTCTTAAACCGGCCGGAAAAGCGCAATGCCATGTCGGTGGAATTCTGGAAGGAATTGCCGGAAATTGTACGGGACATCGATGAAAATGCCAAAGCGCGGGTGATTGTTATTTCTTCAACGGGTCCGGTGTTTTCTGCTGGGATTGACATTTCCATGCTCGGCAGTGATGTCACCGGAAATGGTGATAAAAACCATCCCGCCTATGCCGCCGGTTTTTTATCGACTGTAAAGCGCTTGCAAGGATCGTTTACGGCTTTGGAAGAATGTCGCATTCCGGTGCTGGTCGCCATTCAAGGCGGGTGTTACGGCGGCGGGGTCGATTTGATCACGGCCTGCGATATGCGCTACGGCACCGCTGACAGCTTTATCACTATTTTTGAAATCAAGGTCGGCATGACCGCAGATGTCGGGACCTTCCCGCGCATTCTCAATCATTTGCCCGAAGGCCTTGTGCGTGAACTGGCCTATACAGGCCGTAAAATGCACGCGGATGAAGCCAAGGCCCAAGGATTATACAATCAAGTTTATGAGACCCACGAGGAAATGATGGCGGGCGTCATGAAAATTGCGGCTGAAATAACAACCATGCCACCTTTGGCCGTGTTTGGATGCAAACGGGCGATCACCTATGGACGGGATCATTCAACGGCAGACGCCCTCGATAATATTGCCGTGTGGAACATGTCGATGCTCATCCCGACCGAGATGATGGAGGCCATGCAGGCCAACGCGCAAAAACGCCCTGGAAACTTCGAAGGTCTACCCAAAATCAAGTCTGGAAAGTAGGCGGGTTTAAGTTTTGCGGGCGATGCCCCAGTAATTATAGGACAAGACCTTCGGCCCGGGTACATACATCTCGTCGAGCTTTTCGACTTTCAGGCCTGCTTGCGGGAAATATTCCGGAATCGGACGGCCTGAATGACATCCACCAGAAATTTTCTTCCAAACCGGATCAATCCGGTTTTGCCATTTGTGGACTTTGGCATCGGGCGCCTTGCCGTGCTCAGTGAACAAAAGATCACCGCCCGGTTTTAATATCCGCCGCATTTCACCCAAGGCTTTCACAGGGTCAGGGATTGTGCACAAAGAATAGGTGACCACGACCGTATCCGCGCTGTCGTCTTCAAGTGGAATGGATTCACCCGAAAGGCCTAAACGCTCTATCGGCGGGTCAAATGCTTCCCGTCGTTTCTTGGACTTTTTCCAGACATGTTCGTCCGGATCAATGCCGATCAATTTGTTGACTTGGCTTTGATCATAGAAGGGCAGATTGTGACCCGAGCCAATCCCGATTTCGACAACGTTGCCTTTCGCCAAGGGAACGATTTTTTCACGCTGCTTACGGATCGGCTTGGTTGCGCAGGCACAATCCAGCAAGCAAGGAAGAAAATATCGTTCATAAAATGACGCCATATTCTGTCCGTTACTTCTTTTTCATTTCCATTTCGGTCCCAGTTGAATCAATCTTAACCAGCAATGATTTTTTATCAATTGAAAGGATCGTCGACGTGGTCGCGCCTTCCGCTATCATGCCTTGCGCAATGACCGGGCCTAAGTCGGGCATGCCGGGAATATTCGTCGTCATTTTTACGTCCGCGTCTGTAATGGTTTGCGAAATCACCATGCCGTCAATTGACCAGGTGCCTGTCGTATCAATTGTCATTTCCATGGCTTGTGGCAGCATAGCCCCTGACATTGATATTTTTCCAGAAGACGCTGTCGTTTTATCTTTGTTGAAACTGGTTTGCATATCGTCAAATTTCATGGTCATGCCGTTTTCAGTTTCCTCGACGGGAGCCGCGGTCACCCATGTGCCGACGATCAATTGTTCAGGTGTCGCTTTACCGCCGCAGGCGGAGACGAGGGTGAGGGCAATGATACCCATTAAAATAGAGAAAAACTGTTTCATGGTGGGCCTTTGCAAAATATAAATAATTGAATGAACCAGCTGTAGACCCCATTGGCGCCATGTTCAAATATATTCGAAAGCAAATTTGGCATAAAAAAACGCGCCCTTGGTTTCCCAAAGGCGCGCTTTTATTGAAAAAGTTAGACTTATTCAGGTTTCATTTCTTCTTTGACTTCTTCTTTTAGCTCTTCAGCTTTGTCAGCAACGGTGTCCGCTGCTTCACCGGTCGCTTCCATAGCATCCTTTGCCATTTCACCGGTTTTTTCAGCCGCTGCGTCCATCGCATCTTTAGCACCTTCGGCCATTTCACCGGCTTTTTCTTTAGTTGCGTCCATGGCATCGCCAGCCATTTCGCCGGTTTTTTCAGCCGCTGCGTCTACAGCATCAGCTGCGTCGCCCGCAACGTCAGCTGCTTTTTCCTTTGTTTTTTCTGCTGCTGCTTTGGTTTTTTCCGCCGCTTCATCCGCAGCACCGCAACCACCAAGCGCCAAAAATGCCGCTGTTGTGATTGATAATAATAGTTTCGTTTTCATGGTTTACCCTCAAATTAAGCCCCGCCAGCGGAAAGCATTATAATATTTTAACCATACAAGCAAAAGCAATTTTACTAATGTTATAAATGTTCTTTGTAGATATTGAGCGGTCGCTGACTATAGTATCCGGCCATGAAGAATAATAAAAATGACACACTGAAAGTCGCATTGCCGCAGATTGCGCCGGTCTGGTTAGACAAAATTGCGACATTGGAAAAAGTCAAAGCGCAAATCGAGAGGGCGGCCAAGGAAGGCGCACAATTAATTGCATTTGGCGAGGCCCTGGTACCTGGATATCCGTTTTGGGTCGAGGTTACCGGCGGCGCGACATTTAATGATGAGCGGCAAAAAGAAATTCACGCCTATTATCAATCCCAATCCGTATGTATCGAAGACGGGGATCTCAACAACCTGTGTGCGCTTCTGAAGAAGAATAATATGGCGTGTTATCTTGGGATTATTGAAGCGCCGCGTGATCGCGGCCAAAGCCTTTATTGCTCCTACGTCTATATTGGACCCGACGGCAAGATTGGATCTGTACATCGCAAATTAGTACCGACCTATGAGGAGCGGCTTGTGTGGGCGATTGGAGACGGAAATGGACTTCGCACACATTCGCTGGGCGCTTTTACTGTGGGCGGGCTAAATTGTTGGGAGAACTGGATGCCGTTGACCCGCGCAGCTCTATACGCACAGGGTGAAGATTTTCACATTGCCGGTTGGCCCGGGAGCCTGCGCAACACAGAAGACATCACGCCGTTTCTGGCCAAGGAAGGTCGCTCATATACTATGAGCGTTTCCAGTTTGATGCGCCGGGATGACGTGCCGGATGATATCCCGTATGCAAAAGAAATAAAGACGGCGCTTTCCAAAATGCCGGCCGATGGCGGGTCTTGTTTGGCGGCGCCTGATGGCAGTTGGGTGTTACCCCCTGAAACTGGCGTTGAAAACTTACGGTTTGCAGAAATAGATCATGCTTTTGTGCGGCGTGAGCGGCAATTGTTTGATCCTGCCGGTCATTATTCGAGACCGGAGGTCCTTTCTCTCAACATAGACCGAACCCGTCAGACCTGCCTTACCATCAAAGATGAGTAAGCTAGACCGTATCCGCCAACAAATTACTGATCATGCCGACAATGCTTGGGCGAAACAACAAGGTTGGGGACCCGTTTATACGGCGCACGAAAAAGCCAAAATTCTGATCATCGGACAAGCACCCGGACGTCTTGCACAGGAAAGCGGCGTGCCGTGGGATGATCCAAGTGGTCGAAACCTACGCAAATGGATGGGGGTCGATGACGAAGTATTTTATGATGAAACCAAGGTCGCTCTGGTGCCCATGGATTTCTATTTTCCGGGCAGTAAAGAACGTGGCGATCTACCGCCCAGACCGGAGTTTGTCAAAAAATGGCATGAGCCGATTTTGGCTGAAATGCCATCAGTTCAGTTGACCATGCTGATTGGCCAATACGCTCACAATTATTATCTGGGCAATGAACGCAAAAGAAACCTGACTGAAACCGTAAGAGCATTCGCCGAGTTTCAACCAGGACGCTTTCCCTTGGTACACCCGTCACCGCGCAACAATATATGGCAAAAGAAGAATCCATGGTTTGAAACGGAGTTGCTGCCGCATTTACGAGCGCAAGTGAAATTGGCGCTCGATCTATGAAACTAATTGCATATATGGCGGGTTTGATTTAGCTTGCTCCTTCACAAACATTATAGAGGCAAATCATGAATCCCAATGCAGAATTTGACGTCATCGTTTATGGCGCGACCGGTTTTACAGGTCGTTTGGTCGCCGAATATTTATCGAACCGATACGGTGTTGGCGGCGATGTTAAATGGGCAATAGCCGGCCGAAGTGCAGAAAAGCTGGCAAGTGTTCGAGATGAAATTGGCGCGCCTAAAGATACACCATTTGTCGTTGCAGATGCCAATGACGAAAATTCACTAAAAGACATGGTAGCGCGGGCCAAATGTATTCTGACGACCGTCGGCCCGTATCAATTATATGGTGAAAAGCTGCTCGCCACCTGTGTGGAAGCGGGCACGGATTACGTCGATTTGTGTGGTGAGCCCAACTGGATGGCCGACATGATCGACGCCCATCATGAAAAAGCCAAAGCCAGCGGCGCGCGGATCGTCTTTTCGTGCGGTTTTGATTCCATTCCTTTTGATCTCGGCGTTTTCTTTTTGCAGGAAGAAGCGAAGAAAAAATATGGCTCAACCCTGCCGCGTGTCAAAAGTCGTGTCCGTAAAATGCAAGGAACGTTTTCCGGCGGGACCGCGGCAAGCTTTGCAGCCTCGATGGCCGCAATTAAAGAAGACCCCGCGTTGTTTCAAAAACAAATCAATCCATTTGCACTGACCGGGGGATTTAAAGGGCCTCAGCAACCTCCTGTTCATAAACCGACGTTTGACGAAGACTTAGACGTGTGGGTTGCGCCCTTCATTATGGAATCGATCAATTCAAAAAACGTCCACCGTTCAAACGCTTTGCTCGGTCACGCTTACGGCGAAGATTTCACCTATAGCGAGATGATGATCACCGGTCCGGGGGACAAAGGCAAAGCCATGGCGGAAGCCGTTGCAGGCATGAATATGTTCGGTAAGGATGTGCCAAAACCCGGTGAAGGTCCCTCTAAAGAAGAACGCGAAGCCGGATTTTATGACGTATTGATCGTCGGGTATGATGCCGACGGCGAAAAACTTCGGGCTGGTGTGACAGGCGATAAGGACCCGGGCTATGGTTCTACGTCAAAAATGATCGCCGAAGCTGCAATATGCCTGGTAAAAGATTCCACAGATACAAAAGGTGGTGTGATGACGAGTGCGCCAGCTATGGGTGCACCTTTAATTGAGCGCCTTGAAGCCAACGCAGGTTTGACGTTTGAGCTTGAGAGCTAAGGAGCCTTCGCGGCTTTGACCACGTAATTCACGCCGGTATCATCGCTGATTTTCCAAACGCTGGTGAGCGGGTTCAAGACCATGCCTTGCGGCGTTTCTGGTTCCAACCCTGCATCTTTGAGCATCCGCACCAATTCTGCGGGTTTAAGGAATTTTGCGTATTGGTGTGTACCTTTGGGGAGCCAGCGCATCACATATTCGGCGCCGAAAATCGCCAATGTGAAGGCTTTGGCAGTACGGTTGATTGTCGAACAGAATAAGAGCCCGCCGGGCCGCACCATTTGGGCGCAGGTTTTCATAAATCCGGCCGGATCGTTTACATGCTCAATAACTTCCATATTTAAAACAACATCGAATGCCTGTGCTTCCGTTTTAGTCATTTTTTCAATAGATCCATACCGGTAATCGATTTCCAGTCCCGACTGTTCCGCGTGGGTTTTTGCGGTTTTGACGTTTTTTTCCAGCGCGTCAATTCCGGTTACCGTTGCACCTAATCTGGCCATGGGTTCGCACAATAGTCCGCCGCCGCAACCAATATCGAGAATGCGCAATCCTTTGAGGGGTTCTAACGCATCCGGATCACGTGAAAAATGCGCACAAATGTCTTCTTTGATAAACCGCGTCCGGCATCCATTCATAATATGTAGCGGCTTGAATTTACCGGTTGGGTCCCACCAGTCCTCGGCCATTTTTTCAAAATGGGCCATTTCTGCGGGATCTACGCTTACGCTTTCAACATGATTTGGATTGGCAGAATAATTTTTCATGCTTGCTCTTCCTAAACTGGCCATTGCTTATACGGTTGTGCTTGATTAAAGACTAGCTCAAACGGATATTGAGAGACAATATGGCGCGCATTGTTATGAAATTTGGCGGAACTTCCGTTGCGGATCCGGACCGCATCCGCAAAGTGGCTGCGCTTGTGCAGGATGAGGCCGCCGAAGGCAATGAAGTCGCCGTTGTTGTGTCTGCCATGTCCGGCGAAACCAACCGGTTGGTTGCTTATGTTGATGAGCTGTCTGCGGATTCAGACATTGGCGGTGCAATAGACGATGAATATGATACGATCGTCGCGTCCGGGGAACAGGTGACCAGCGGATTATTAGCGATCGCTCTGCGCCGGCGGGGGGTTAAAGCCCGGTCCTGGCAAGGGTGGCAAATTCCTCTGCAGACCGATGGGGCACATTCTTCGGCGCGGATTAAAGGAATAGAGACACTGGCATTTGCCGATTCAATTTCAAAAGGAACCGTCGGTGTCGTCGCCGGGTTTCAAGGGATTAGCCCAGACGGACGCGTATCGACGCTGGGGCGGGGTGGTTCGGATACCAGCGCAGTCGCATTGGCTGTGGCCTTGAATGCAGACAGATGTGACATCTATACTGATGTTGATGGCGTTTATACGACCGATCCCAGAATTGTACCGGAAGCGAGGCGATTAAACCGCATAGCGTTTGAAGAAATGCTAGAGCTGGCGTCACAGGGTGCAAAGGTGCTACAGACCCGGTCTGTAGAACTCGCCATGAATAATAATTTGCCCATTCGGGTGCTGACAAGTTTTGCGGACGAGGGACAGGAAAACCCTGGCACACTCGTCTGCGCAGAGGATGAAACTATGGAAGAACGTGTTGTAAGTGGCGTAGCATATAGCCGGGATGAAGCGCAAATTTCTCTATTAGGACTGAAAGATAAGCCTGGCGTGGTCGCACAAGTATGCGGGGTCATGTCGGAGGCCGACGTCATCGTAGATATGATCGTCCAGGGCATCAGTCAGACTGAAAATTCTGCCAACCTCGTTTTCACGGTCGGCGAACGCGACGTTAAAAAAGCATTGGCTGCTCTCGATACGGCAAAACAGGACATTGGTTTTGAAGATGTTGTGGTCAATGAGAAAGTCACTAAAGTATCTGTCGTGGGTATAGGTATGCGGTCGCATACTGGTGTTGCGCACACCATGTTTTCAGCACTGGCAGAACGAGGTATCAACATTGAGGTCATTGCGACATCTGAAATCAAAATCAGCGTCTTGATCGACGCGGAATACACTGAATTGGCAGTCCGGGCACTGCACGGCGCATTTGAACTTGAAGCGAGTCGTGGATAGTGAAACTTCCCGGATCCATACAAAGGAAATCGGACCCGGGGGCCAGCCTTCTTAAACGCATTCGAATTCTTATGGCGAATGAGGAGGGAGTTCAGGCCCGCCTAGATCAATTCGTCAATGTAATCGCCAGCTCGATGCGCATCAATGTTGCGTCGATCTATCTCCGCGATGGTGATGAATTGGAATTATGTGCCACCAAGGGTCTGAAAAAAGAAGCCGTGCATAAAACGCGGATGAAGCTAAATGAAGGATTGGTGGGCCGCGTTGCCACGTCCGCCAAACTTCTAAATCTGGCTGAAGCACCGCAACATCCTGACTATGCGTACAGACCGGAAACGGGAGAAGAAAAGTTCCACTCTTTTCTGGGAGTTCCCCTATTGCGCGGCGGACGCAATCTCGGGGTCTTGGTCGTGCAAAGCCGAAAAGCGCGCACATTTGACGAAAATGAGGTTGAGAACCTGCTGACGGTTGCGACGCTACTGGCCGAAATCGCGATCGAAGACGAACGAGCAGGTGGCGCTAAATCCAGACTTAAAGGTTTCAATCTATCTCCAGTCAAACCGGAGACTAGAAGCGCCAACGCCTATGCTGGCGGCCTGGCGAAAGGACAGGCGTTTTTACATTTTCCTCCCGTGACCGCCGGTCAAATGATCGCTGACGACCCGACTAAGGAGGAAGCGCGGTTAGAAGATGCAATTGCGCACATGCGAAGATCAGTCGATGCTATGGTAAGCGGGGAAACGGCGAGTTTAAGCCGCGCCTCTTTGGAAATATTCGAAAGCTATCGCATGTTCGCCTATGATCGGCAGTGGGTCGATCAACTCCGCGAAGCCGTGCATACAGGATTGTCTGCGGAAGCGGCTGTCGAGCGGGTTAGAAATCAGCATCGTGCCCGCATGTTAAAGGCGCGCGATCCATATTTGCGGGCACGCCTGCATGATTTGGAAGACTTGGCCAATCGTATGCTCAGAAGCCTCGGCGGTGAAGACCTCGACCCGGGTCAGCGCAAACTCCCAAAAGACGCAATTGTATTTGCGCGTAATTTGGGGCCGGCCGAGGTCCTTGACTATGACCATACCCGGCTCAAAGGCATTGTCCTTGAGGAGGGAGCTGCCTCTTCCCATGCCACAATCATTTGCCGAACGCTCGGCATCCCATTGGTTGGTCAAGCGGAAGGCATTCTCGACCGGGTTGAGACAGGTGATAAGGTTTTGCTTGACGGCGAGACCGGCAGTATTTTTATCCGTCCGATACCAGCCGTTGTAGACGATTTCGATATGCGCTTTCGGATTCGTTCCGATCTGAGCAAAGCCTTTGAACGGCAACGGGATTTAAAAGCGGTTACCAAGGACAATGTTGATGTCAAATTACTGCTCAACGCAGGTCTATTGGTAGATCTGCCGCAGATTGATGCGATGGGGGCTGACGGGATCGGTCTATTCCGCACGGAGTTTCAGTTCATGATTGCGGAAGCGATGCCGCGGCTATCAGAACAAGTGGAATTATATGCAAAAGCCTTGGATGCCAGCGGCGAAAAACCCGTGACATTCAGAACTCTAGATCTAGGGGGAGATAAAATCCTGCCTTATGCAGACCCATTGCCGGAGGAAAACCCGGCGATTGGCTGGCGGGCAATCCGGATCGGGCTCGATCGACCGGGACTGCTGCGGTATCAACTTCGGGCTCTGCTCACGGCAGCTGCGGGCAAAACGCTCAGGTTGATGTTTCCGATGGTGTCGACCGTGCAGGAATTTATCGATGCAAAAGCCATGTTGGACAAAGAACGGGCACGATTTGAGCGCATGGGCTCGCTGCTTCCGCAAAAAATTGAAACGGGCGTCATGCTCGAAACACCGTCACTGGCCTGGCAGGTTGACGCTATGTGTAAACATGTCGATTTCGTGTCGGTCGGCGCCAACGATTTGATGCAGTTCTTTTTTGCATCTGACCGTGACAACCCCAGAGTTGCCGGTCGGTATGACGGTTTACATCCAGCGGCACTATCGATGCTGTCGTATATTGCAAAGCGATGTAAAGCCAATAAAGTTGAAGTTTCTATCTGCGGTGAAATGGCGGGGCGACCCTTGGAGGCGATATGTTTAATCGCTATCGGATTTGATAACTTGTCTATGCCAGTAACCGGGATCGGCCCGGTGAAAAGCGCCGTCTTGGCACTCGATGCTGGAAAATTGGCAAGGAAATTGAAACCGGCCTTGTCGACAAAATCGGATGCATCGAGCGTCCGCGATATGGTCGCCGATTTCTGTGTAACCGAAGGCATTCCGGTTTAAAGCGTATTCGGATACCAACATATCTGGGCGCGGATAATACTCGACAAAGCACGCCGAACCGATTAGCACACGATCATGAAAATACCGCGTCAAAAACTGGAACAAGTTTTAGAGAGATTCGATGCCGTCGAAGCCCGCATGAGTGTTGCGAGCGAGACTGATGAGATCGTTAAACTCGCTAAAGAACATGCCGAATTAAAACCGGTCGCCGATGGTGTACGCAAGCTTCAGGAAGTCCTGTCCGAAATGGAGGACCTGGAAGAGATGGCGAGTGATCCTGAAATGGGGGCAATGGCCAAGGATGAATTGCAATCCTTAAAAGAGAAGCTTCCGGCGCTCGAAAAAGAAGTTAGTATTCTGTTGTTGCCAAAGGATAAGGACGACAATGCCTCGGTTGTCATTGAAGTTCGCGCAGGTACAGGCGGTGACGAAGCGGCAATTTTTGCCGGTGATTTGTTTCGAATGTATCAACGATATGCGCAGCTGCAGGGCTGGAAAGTTGAAGTCGAAACAGCGTCCGAGGCGGAAATGGGCGGATATAAAGAAATTGTCGCATCGATCACCGGCAATGGTGTTTTCGGAAAATTGAAATTTGAAAGCGGCGTTCATCGCGTCCAGCGCGTGCCGGTCACAGAAACCCAGGGCCGGATCCATACGTCGGCAGCGACAGTTGCCGTTTTACCGGCCCCTGAAGATATTGATATTGATTTCAATATGAATGATGTCCGGGTTGATACCATGCGCGCCTCCGGTGCCGGCGGGCAGCACGTCAATAAAACAGATAGCGCCGTCCGCATGACCCACGAACCTACAGGGATTGTGGTGGTGTGTGATGCCAAATCCCAGCACGTTAACCGCGCTAATGCGGAACGGATTTTGAAAATGCGTCTATATGATATGGAACGAGCGCGTATCGATGCGGAACGCGCGGGTGAACGAAAAGCGCAAGTGGGTTCCGGCGACCGCTCAGAACGCATCCGCACTTACAACTATCCGCAAGGCAGAGTCAGCGATCACCGAATTAATTTGACGCTTTACAAACTTGATAAGATTGTTGCCGGCGACGGTCTGGGTGAAGTCGTTGACAGCTTGATCGCGGAAGATCAGGCAGAACGGTTGGCTGAGCTGGAAATGGATGGCTAAATCAACCGTGACCGTTGAAGATTTACGGCGTTCAACCCGGATTACTTTAGAGCAGGCGGGTATCGAAAGTTCGGAAATTGAAAGCAATATTCTTGTTTGTGAAGCTTTCGGGTGGGCCTCGTCTGAGTTAATCGCATATGCCCCTAATCCTGCACCACTTGAAGGAATTGAATGCTTGAACCAGATGTTGGCGCGGCGTATCAAACATGAGCCGATTGCGTATATCCTGGGCAAACAACCGTTTTGGTCACTTGAGTTTCTGGTCACACCAGATGTCCTTATCCCGCGTCCGGAGACTGAAGGCGTTGTCGAACGCGCTTTAAGCTGCCTTAAGGAGATTGGAAACCCTCTCATAGTTGATGTAGGTACAGGCTCCGGCGCGATTTTATTGAGCGTTTTGCATGAGCGTAAGGATGCGACAGGTGTTGGACTAGATGTTTCAGCCAGCGCTCTGGACATTGCGAAACTCAATGCTGATAAGCTCGAAATGGCCGATCGGGCGCAATTTGTTCTCTCCGATTTCCTCAGTGAATTTGATCAGCGCGCTGATATCATCGTTTCTAATCCGCCCTATATTACCGATAAAGCAATGAAAAACTTACCGCGAACCGTCGTTGATTACGAGCCGGAAATGGCGCTGCGGGGAGTGCGGCATGGATTGAGTGCCTATGAGGCGATTATTGCAAAATTAACTGAGGCATTGAAACCTCAAGGATCGATCGTCTTTGAGATTGGTTATGATCAAGGCGAAGCGGTTGCGGGCTTGTTGCGCGCAGCAGGCTTTACCCAAATCCTTATTGATCAGGACCTGGCAGGCCATGACCGAGTGGTCAGCGGAAAAATATCTGCATAAAAATTAAAAAAAGCTTGGACAAGCTTTCTAAAACGGGTAGCTTGTTGTTGTGGTCAGAAGGCGCGCAGGGGCGCAGCCTCCCCAAAATTTGAAGAGACATTTTTGAACGATACCCTCTCGGGAATGAGAGAAACAATTACACAATAGATAGTGATTTGCGTGCTGCCTTCGGGATCAGGCCCCACGTTGGACTAAATGATCTCAATACAAGGATGCTTTTATGAATAAGCGCCAACGCGGCCGCGGTCGTAAGAACAGCAATAATAATAATCCGAACAGATCTTTGGACAGCAATGGACCGGACGTGAAAATTCGCGGATCTGCGAATACGATATACGACAAATATACCACACTGGCTCGCGATGCGGCATCTTCCGGTCACCGTGTTAAGGCAGAGAATTATCTGCAACATGCGGAACACTATCTTCGCCTTCTCATGGCGCAACAAGCCAAAGCAGCCGAGCAAAAAGCCGCTCAGGAACAGGCCCGCCAACAGCAAAATGAGGGCGCCGACGGTGAGCAACAGGACGGGGATACTCAAAACCGCAACAATGGAAAATCCCGCCGATATCCGCCACGCCGTCGCCAGCAAGGAAAAGACGACTCCCAAGCACACGCTGAAAATACGCCTGATAATGTGGATGCCAATGAGGCTCCGAAACAAAATGGCAAGGCCGAAAGCACTGTCTCGGCTGAAGCTACTGAAAAACCTAAGAAGACAAGAAGCAAAAAGCCGGTCGAAGCTCCTGAACCGGAAAATGTGAGTTCAGCAGCGGAATAAAAAGAAACCCGGCGATTGGCCGGGTTTTTTTATTACTATTTTTTAGGTGTGACTTTTCGCGCAGGCTTCTTTGTTGCCGTTTTTTTGGCCGTTGTGGTTTTCTTCGTTGTTGCAGCTGTTTTGCGCGTTGTCGTTTTCTTAGCAGGTGCTTTTTTAGCCGCAGTTTTCGTCGTTGTTGACTTGGCCGGTGCCTTTTGGGCCGCTGGCTTCTTGGCCGCCGGCTTCTTTCGTGCCCGTTTTGGTGGGGTTGGATCTTCATAGTCTGGGTAAACGTCTTCTCCATCGGGTTCATCATCATCATCGGAAAATCTGGACCGCGTTTTTTCAACGACTGTTTTCGTTGTGCTGCTCGCCGTTTTCGCCGCTTTTTGCGCAATTTCCCGGGCCGCTTCGACGGGATCAAGTTCGGCCAGGTCTGATTTACCACCGTCAGGCGACAAATTGTTGTTGATATGGAATATTGCGATCATCAACTCGCATATCAGGCGCAGCCCTACAAACAAGAGAACAATGCGAATGAAAGCGCCCAAAAATAGCGTCAAACCCTTGATGAAATGCCCGTCGCCCATAATGGCGAATGAATTTAAAAGCGTGCCTAAAAAAGACAGGACAATGACGATCAAGCCGACAAAGAAAAAGAAAACGACCAAGCGGTCCTTCATAAATTTTTCAAATGAAAAAAACTGTCTGAGTAAATCCGTCATGTCACCGCCCTTTGTTGTTGTCGGTCTAAAATACAAGAACGCGATCAAAGTGCAAGCTACGTTAATATTTATGGAGCAGTGACGTAATGCCCTGGTTTTGTCACTATTTCTGCGACGATTTCAGGTTCACTGGTCATGGCATCGGGTGCCGCGTCGCGCAATGTATCAATCTTGGCAGCTTGAACCTTAAATGCCGGAATCTCTGACTTCTTAAGCGGTTTTCCAGACAACGCGCTCAACGTCATCGGATTGATCTGTTTTCCGTGTTTTAAGACTTCATAATGTAGGTGCGGCCCTGTGGAACGTCCGGTCGTACCAACATAGCCAATTGTTTGGCCTTGTACCACGCGCCGGCCAGATTTTATACCGCGGCCAAACTTAGAAAGATGGGCGTAAGCTGTCGAATATCCATCCGAATGTTTGATCCGGACATAGTTACCAAAACTGCCATAGCGCGATGATCGAACAACTGTGCCCGTTCCTGCGGCCATAATCGGTGTGCCCCTGGGCGCGGCAAAGTCTACACCTTTATGTTTGCGGCGATATCCAAGCACGGGATGTCTGCGGTTGCCATAACGGGAAGATAAACGGGCCCCGTTGACAGGGGTGCGCATCAACATGCGTTTTGCGCCTTTTCCATTTTCATCATAATAGCTCTCGCGGCCATCGCTCGATTTATACAGATAATAATTTGCGGTTTTCCCACGTGGTGAGAAGCTCGTGAAGACAAGATCTCCGGCTTTGACGGTGTTGCCTTTATGATCGCGGTACACCTCGAAGAACAATTCAAATGCATCGCCTGGTTGAATATCACGCTGAAAGTCTACGCTGTGGGCGTAAATTTGAGCAAACTGGACGATAACCTTGTCAGGAGCGCCCAGGGCGCCTGCATCGAGATAAAGGCTGTTTTTAATTTCGCTTTTGACGCGGACCAATTCTTTTTCAAACTCAGCGGTAACTTTGCGGGCTTTGAAATTGCCGTCATGGGTTCGATTGACAAAAACTGTGTTCTCAAGATCGGTTTTCATGCTCAAACCGGAAAACGTGTTTTCTTCCCCGTCAAAGAACAAATTGACGGTTTGCCCGGCGCGAACATGGCGAGGATCATGAGTCAATGAAAAAGCCTTGGTCGTTGCATACGCGATATCCGGTGCGACACCGTTGGCTTGTAGAAGCGGGCCTAAAGATTGCCCCGGTTTTATCGTTAAAGACAGTTCCGTACTCATTTTTATATCTGAAGCGTCCAGGGCGCGGAAATCTGTTAAATTCGCCAGAATATCTGTGGGTTCTTCGACTAATGTTTCAACAATGTCTGAATTGGTATGAGGAGAAGTGGTCATCGCAGAAATGCCGATAACGCCGAAAATTACGGCCCCGGCAAGCACCAGCATGGTTTTCGGGCTTGTGGTTGCCTGACCATCTGTATTGCGCCACAGCGTTTTGCTGTCGGCGAAAATACCCTTTTTGATCAGGTCCCAATTATGATCTGATTTTCCCATCGCTGTTTCTTTATCCCACCTCTGGTCAGCATGCACGCCAATCTGAATTATCTTTTGTTCATAATCCTTAAATCAATGCTTTATTGACAGGCAAAAACTGCGCCAACAGCTTCTCTTTGCACAATTATGGCTTATGTTTGGTTAACGAAAATGCTTTACCGGACTTATTTCCCCTGATTGTCAGAGAAAATGCTTATAGTTGAGCTTGGAGTTTTCAGCAATTATTTATGTCAGATCAGGTCGATATTATAACAAAAACTGATAAATCAAGGCGTGAAGGCCCGAGACGTCGTCGCTGGCTCCGACGATTTTTGTGGGCTTTGCTCCTTATCGCGGTTGCGTTGATCGTTCTTGCTGCGGTGTTTTGGCTCAATCGATATAGCTTGTTTGAACGTCAAGCCCGCAATGAATTTTCCAAAGTTGGAATTGAATCCAAATTCGATATTAAGGAAATTACCAGGACTGAAGCCGTTTTTGAAAACATGCGGTTTTCTGATGCGGATGGTCAGTTTTTTTCTGCAGACCAATTAATAGTCAAATATCGGATTGAGAAGTTGCGCGCCGGTATTGTTGACCAGGTCATTCTAAAAAAACCAATTCTGCGTCTGACTCTCGATAGTAATGGGAATGTGATTGATCGGTGGGTGCCAGAGACAAATGAAGAATCTGAACCTGTTTCGGTCCCTATAGACGGCATTGAGATCGAGGACGGCGTCGTCAATTGGGCAGCTCCGTGGGGCGCTGGGGTGACGGGGATAAATGCGCAAATTCAGTCTGAAACTGAATGGCAAAGCCAGATCTTTATGCAATCAGCGCGAATGGCACAGGACGATATAGAGATAGATTTCGGATTTATCGGAAATATCGACCGTCACTCTGAACGGGAATTGGACGTAAAAGGGCAAACAAGCTGGCAATCTGCACGTATTCGTGAAGCCTTGTTTGGGCCAATGACGGCAGATGTTGATCTGCAACTAACCGGTTTTGAAGATTCTGAAAAAATCGAATTGATTTCTGACCTTGACGTAACGTTAAACGGCATTGTTTTTCCCGTTTTCGCCGCAGGTCATACGAAACTTGATACCCAAATCAGTGCAGAATTCGATTTGGAGCAGAACAGTTTTGATCTTATCAGAACCGATTGGGTTATGGACGGAAGCGATTTTTCTCTAACTGATGCGGGATTGCGCACTCAACTGGTTGATCGGACCATTGCCTATAATGCGTTGAGTAAAACGCCAATTGCAACACATTTTGTCGGCGAAATTCGCAGAAATGGAAATCGATTTTTAGAGCAGTTCGCTGCCAATGGAGCAGGTCAATTTATCCAAAATCGATCAGGCTATGAGGTTAAGCTGAATGCGCCGCTCAATCTGACATCAAATGGCCAATCAGCGGTGATCGAGCCCGTGGCTGGGCCCGACGTTGTCTTTGATGCCTTTGCACAAACCGTCGACATGAATATGCATGTTGATTGGCGAAGTTCGCGCGGGCTTGATCTAGAGAATTTGAGAGTTCAGGGACGAAGCGAAAACGGATTTGTTTTATCCGGTGTTGAGCACGTTTCAGCTCAGGTCAAAAGTAAAAATACTTGGTCCCGTAGTTTTAAAGGAGACGATATCCGTTTGGCACCTATCGACATTAAGTTGAAACTCGACAATTCCTCCAGAGGCAGCCGTGTCGCGATAAATGGAGCTATAAAATATGACGGGCAATTACCGGGAGGGCGGACAAAAAATCTCGTTGCCGGTGGCGATATCGTCGTCGCAACCAATGGTGATCGGTTTTCAATGTTATTTGAACCGGCGCAAACGATTAAGATGGATGAGTTCATCAGCCTGACCGGATGGCGCGCCGAGAATATATCATTTGATCTTGTTGACGGGTTAGATGTCTTGAGACGTTCCCGCGTTGACCAGCCCTTAACAGCGAATCTTAGAAATGTTCGGGCCGATATCTCAAGCCCCGACGATGACCGGCATTTACGCGCGATGTTTGAGGCGCTGAATGTGAGATCAGATTTTAAAACGAATCCGCAAATATGGAATATGGACATTGGGGGTATCGATCTGAAGTCCGAAGATTTCCCGTCGCCGGGTACCCATGTCACGACACCGGGCGGGCAAGCCAAAGTCACGCAATATAAGGACGGCAGCATAGAGTTTTTAATCACGAGTCCAAAAACCGAAATTGCCACGGATAATGTTCAGGTCTCGAACTTATTCATCGAAATGAATGGACGTCCGGAAGATTTTTCAGCCAATTATAAAGCAGGCGCAGTTCAACTGAAGGGTGGCGAAATTCCGGAAGTGCCTATGGAGGGAACCGCGAGATTGGCAAATGGTACTTTAACCGGAACTGCAGTTGCGCCAATGCCCAGGACCAGAAACACGCCGATCAATATCACCTATCGGTCAGAAGAAGGTATTGGGACAGCACAAGTCTCAATTCCGAAAGTCGTTTTCACACCGCGCGGTTTGCAGCCTCAATATTTAATACCGACCTTGCGCGGGAAATTGGCGGGAGTCAGTGGCGAAGCGTCAGCCGAATTCCAATTCGAATTCGGTAATGGCGGCCCTGTGCGGTCATACGGGAAAACAACGCTGAAAAATATGGATATTGGTACCCTCGTCGGGCCGGCTTCAGGTGTTTCTGCGGAACTGACGTTTAAGTCGATGTTTCCCCTGGAAACGGACGGTGTGCAAACGGCGACAATGGCCGGGTTTGATGCGGGGTTTCCGCTTGAAAATGGAATCATAAAATTTGAATTGATCCCAGATGGCGCTCGAATTGATCAAGCGTTATGGCCAGTATTATCTGAGGAACAAGGGGAGGGGAAAATATATCTCTCACCATTAATATGGAAATTTGGAAACGTCGAAAATCGGGCGATTGTTAATGTTGAGAATTTGTCGCTGGGAAAAATTCTAAAAAATATTGGCAATGGAAGTCTGTCTGGAACAGGCCAAATTTCCGGACAACTCCCTGCGGTTATCAATGGAGTGGATGTTCAGATTGATAACGGTATTTTGGCGATCAAGGACGGCGGTGTGATTCGATACCGAAATCAAGGTATCGATACGTTCGCAAAGGATACCAAACAACCTTTTTATCTTGGAGATCAATTTGCAGGGTCTGAAACCGGATTTGCGTTCAAAGCCCTGGAAAATTTTGAATACAAAGAACTTGAAGCGATTATCAATGGGCCGCTGGACGGTGAAATGACCCTCAGAATGGTATTCGGCGGCCGAAACCCGGACCTCCTGGCGGGCACGGCATTTGAATTTGATGTGTCGGTATCTGGTGAGTTAGGGAATATCGTGAGGGAGTCAGTAGGCGCGTTTGATTCCCAGAAGCATTTGAAGACAATAGTTGATCGACGTCGGGAAGCTGTTGACGTAGAATAAGAATAAATGAAGTAATGCCCTAACGCACTGTATTTATAGAATTATCTCCCGTGAGATGAGCATTGCCTAAATGATCTGTTAATGGCAAGTTCAGGTGGAATTTTATAGGGTAATGACATGAGACAAACTGTTTCGATAACTTTACTTGGTTTGTTGGTCTTGGGCGCGTGTGCTCCCAAGGTGCAAATCGTCGCGCCAAAAGACCCAATCGTGATCAATTTAAATGTAAAAATTGATCAAGAAGTCAGGGTCAGACTGGATAAGGACGTCGAAGATTTGCTCGCCGATAACCCGGATATTTTCTAAGGAGGCCATTATGACTTTTGGCACAAAAATTATTACTGCTGCATTTAGCGCCACTGTCTTGTTAGGTGGTATGGCAATGCTTGGTGTCACCGCACCGACGGCAACAGCTCAGGTTGGAGCAGCAAAGAAAATTGTTGACGCTGCGAAAGAGCAAGGCATCGTAGGTGAAACCATTGACGGGTATTTGGCACTGGTGAGCGGAAGTGCGTCTGCGGAAATAGAAGCCGCAATGAACGAGATCAATATTCGCCGTAAGTCGGTTTACACGTCGCTTGCTCGTGAGACAGGAACATCGCCTGAAAACGTTGCTGGCGTGAGCGGAGAAAAGCTCGTCGCCAAAGCCAGGCGGGGCGAGAAAGTCCGATTGTCGAACGGCGAATGGCAAACCGTCAAATAATTCATTTTTTGCTCAACACAACCTGATTTTCGGGTTTAAGGTATCCTCAATTGCGAATCAATGAGGGGCCACCATGTCCGATGTTAAAGTAAAACTCACCGCCGCTAATCTGGCGGCACTCTTGTGCGCACGTATCTGCCATGATCTGGTCAGTCCGGTCGGGGCTTTAACTGCGGCTTTAGAAGTTTTCGAAGACGATAGCAATTTGGACATGCGCGATGATGCTATGGAACTGATTAAACTCAGTGCTGGGCAAGCGAGCGCAAAGCTGCAATTTTTGCGCCTTGCGTTTGGGGCAGGCGGATCAGCTCCCGGCGTTATTTCTTGCGATGAGCTCAAAAAATTAAGCCTGAACGTATTCGATGGCGGAAAGGTCGATATTAAGTGGAATGTCGAGGTAGACGGTCTGGATAAGCCCGCTGCGCGCGTTCTTTTAAACCTTGTTATGTTGGGAATGCAGGTCATTCCGCGCGGAGGAGTTATGGATGTTCAAGCCACGAATAGCGATGATCTGTCCACGATTAAATTGGTCTGCACGGGGCCAAAAGCGCGTTTGGATCCAAACATTGTCAAAACATTGGCCGGGGGAGCCCCCGAAGACGGGTTTGACGGGCGAAGTGTCCAACCTTTTTATACGGGAATTATTGCACGCGAAAATAATGGCAAAGTTTCAGCGTCGATTGAGGATGAAACTGTGACTTTGTCTGCGCACTTGTCCAACTAAAAACCCGTATTTCATACTATTTTCGCTCTATTGACCGCTATTTATTTATTTGGCTTTAACCAATTCCGGTCACATTTGGGGGACGTCAGCCTATGAGATGCTGACGGTTGCATTGCCCCCGGATAACCGATGTATATTGACGAACGCCATTTTGTAAAAACAGCCACCCAGGAAATGAGTTTTTTGGAACAGATTTGGGGTGCGCCGCGTACGGACGATAGACTAAATCGTATCGAAAAGTCGGCACAAACTTTAGACGCTATCAAATCTACTGCGATTAGCGTTCAGGCCAGAGGTGTATATCGGGCCGCCATTCTGTGTGAAGATGTATTATCTCGTCTGGCGGACGACAATGAACCGCGCATGATCGCGCCATTGGTCGAATTAAAACGTCTAATAAACCTATATGCCGATGGTCTGTTTGAAATAGATCCAGAGTTTGCAGAAATTATTCATAACCCTGACATCACGGTACCGGACACGGCCAAGGCTAATTTGGGTCTTTCAGAGGCGCACGCAAAAGCAGCCCAAACGTTACAACCGCTCGTTCACAAGGTCCAAAATGATAATCTACGGACCGCCTTGAAAACGCTTATGCAGCCGGTTTTGGTCGAGGAGCCAGAAACGGTAAATCAACAGACCATGTCATTGGATGCACTGATTCAGCCTGTCAGTAATGCAGTTTTAAGCGAAGCGCGTCATTGCGGGAAGATTGTAACTGTTTCATATGCGGCCGACTTTGACGCCCTCGAATTTCATTTCGCCGAATTTATGCAAGAGTCACTGGAAATTTCATGTCTTGCCATTCTTCGACACGGTATTCCACGTCCATCGAAAAATTTGATTGGCGTGACACCACAGATTTCTCTAACCGGACAAATGCGGGCAGGGCAATTGCTCTTTTCGATAAGTTGGATGGGGGCGGAAATTAAATTAACCGGAAATTCCCAGCTTGAATTCCGAACTCAACTGTTAAAACTCAAGCAAAAGGGCGGCACATTTTCGATAAATAATTTGGCTTTGTCTGATAATTTGAACTCGAGACATACCTTGTATATCAAAATGCCAATGAAAGGCGGAACAATCGCAAAAGCGCCATTATCTCCTAGAAATACGACTGGAGATGTGGAGGTGTCTGGCTATGCTTGAAGCTTTAAAAACTTGTTTAATCGTGGACGATTCAAAAATGATCCGCCGTGTAGCGACACGTATTTTGCGCGATCTTAAATTTGAACCGAGTGAGGCAGGGGATGGACGAGAGGCAATCAGCCTGTGTCGTTCATCTATGCCGGACGCTATCTTGCTTGATTGGAATATGCCCGTCATGGACGGTTTATCGTTTTTAAAGGCATTGCGCAAAGAGCCGGGCGGCGATGATCCGGTTGTTGTGTTCTGTACCGCTGAAAGAGACGTAACAAAAATCGCTGAGGCTCTGGAAGCCGGTGCGGATGAATATGTCATGAAACCTTTCGATAGCGACATCATTGAGTCCAAATTTATGGAAGCAGGATTGGTTTAACCCGATGAGCGGTGCTCTCTCATTACGCCCCAGCTATTATATGGCTTTAAAACGCCTGACTTTGGAGCTCGCGGGTGTAAATTTGGGCAAGGATCACACTTTTCTGATCGAAACCCGATTGTCTGCTTTGGCACGCAAGGAAGGGTTTGAAAACCTCGGCGATATGATTCATGAACTGTTCTCACGTGGACAGACCCGCTTGGCAATTCATGTTGTTTCTGCATTGCTTGAGCGGGCGAACCGGTTTTTTGATGATCGTAAGGGATTTGAACTGCTGGGTGATCAATTGCTGCCCGCGCTTCATCGACGCTACCGTGGTAAAAAAATCAAAATCTTGTCCTATGGGTGTTCAAGCGGGCAGGAGGTTTATAGTACAGCTTTTCTTGTTGATCGGATGGCACACGTCTTTCCGGAGATGGAGATTGAGATAACAGGCGTTGATTACCCGTCATGGGCGTTGGAACAGGCTAAATCTGGCCGGTTCACGCATTTTGAAGTTCAGCGCGGTCTGCCAATTCGTCACTTGATCGAATATTTCGACCGCGACGGCGAGGACTGGGTTGTTAAAAAAACCATTCGGGACTGCGTTAATTTCACTGATCACAACCTCCTCTCAAATACGGATCATTTAGGCACCTACCAGATCGTGATGTTCAGGGGCCGTATGCGTCAATTTTCGCCGCCGGCAATTGTCCGCGTCTTGCGCAGTTTAAGCTCAATGGTATCGCCTCACGGTTACCTGCTTTTGGGTACAAATGAAGGTATTGGCAAAGTCAATTACGGATTTAATTCTGTCCCTGTTGCGCCTGGGTGTTTTTTAAAGCTGTCGGATAAAGTGAGGCCGTCAGAGGTTGAAGATGAAATGGATCTTGCAAATCCGTACGAAAAAATGTTGTTACAGGAAAAAGTGGTCAAAAAATCCTTAAAAGAAATTACCTCAGGCGCTCGAAAAGAGCCAGTGGAAGCGCCGAAACAAAAAGGGAAACCCGCCGCGTAACTCAAAAGAATTTTACTGTGATCGTAAAAAAAGCCCCAATATCGGGGCTTTTTTTACATAACATGGATGGGAGTTAGTTATGCGCTGATCTTTTCGCGGTTTGGTTCGCGTAGCACGTAACCGCGACCCCATACCGTTTCAATATAATGTTCGCCGCCTGTTGCCGCCGCCAATTTCTTGCGAAGCTTACATATAAAGACATCAATAATCTTCAATTCGGGCTCATCCATGCCGCCATAAAGGTGGTTTAGGAACATTTCTTTGGTCAGGGTTGTGCCTTTACGCAATGAGAGAAGCTCAAGCATTTGGTATTCTTTGCCGGTCAAGTGAACGCGGTGATCTGCGACTTCAACGGTTTTGGCGTCGAGATTAACACCGATTTCGCCAGTGCGGATAATGGATTGGGCGTGGCCTTTAGAGCGGCGGACAACGGCGTGAATGCGCGCGACAAGCTCATCTTTGTGGAATGGCTTGGTCATATAGTCGTCTGCGCCAGTGCCCAGACCTCTAACTTTTGTCTCAATGTCGGACGTTCCTGAAAGAATGAAGATCGGCGTATTGATTTTTGCCAGTCTCAGTGTCTTTAAGACGTCAAATCCGGGCATATCCGGCAAATTGAGATCCAATAGAATAATATCGTAATCATACAATTTTCCGAGATCTACGCCTTCTTCCCCCAGATCGGTGGTGTAGACATTAAATCCTTCAGACTTGAGCATCAACTCGATACTTTGTGCTGTGGCGGTATCATCTTCAATTAGAAGTACACGCATATTTTCCCTCCCAGGCGAATCACTTACGACATTATCCTTAGATAAGTTAACTGAAAGTAAGTCTTAGGTGAATCCCGTAAATCAAATGTTAATGATGTTTATCAAATTGAGTATAAAATCAGCTTATTTTTGGTTCACCACAGGACAGCTGAATTTTTTTTCACATTCGTTTACCAGAATGTAATCTTAAATGTGTACCAAACCCCCAAGGCGAAAACGCCATTTGTTAGGGTATAGGTGGAAAAAAATGAAGCATTCAATGGATAAGAGTGTCCGCTCGACGCGTTTTGCGATCGCGGACTTACAAAAGCGCATCGCTGTGCTTGATGCGACGCGGGAAGATTTACAGCGTCAGATGCGCAAGCTCAATGAAAGTGTTCCGGAGGCCGAAGTCGATCCGAATGCTCAAAAAGAGGGCTATGTGAGTTATGGCTCGTACGCGAGTTCTGTGATCAAGCGCAAAGAAAACCTTATTCAAACGCTTGAGGATATTGATCGCCAGAATAAAGATCTCAGTGCTGATCTACGGATCGCGCTTGATGCGCTCGACAGTTTTGAACGGGTTCGTGCCCGTCAATTGGCGGCGAAAGCCGAGAAGATGGCAAAACGCGCATAAGGTTTCCCGTGAGGGAGTTGGGGGAGGCGCCCCGGTCGAAAGACCGGGGTTCGTTCTCGTTTTATTACATTAACCCAGATTTCCGTGACCTCAGTCACACTCACATATTCTGTCGGTATGTATGTTTATGGTGTTGATAAGGATGTATCAGAAAATAAATAATCTGTTTTCCTCACATCCCCACCAACATTTATCCCCTACTATACCCTGCCAGTTGTTTGCATATTGGCAGGGTTTTTTTGGTGATTAAAACGTCGGGTACATCATGAGACGTATCTGACTTTTGCATTTCATTGCACTGTTTGTATAGCGTTATTTGTCTGAGGTTCTCGTGCATCCGCCGTAGCCATCTTTACCCCAGTGCGTGCCGGGTTCACAATATTTCGCGGTTGCTAATAATTTGCATTCCTCTTCGCCCTCACACACACATTCAAAACTCCCATCAGTTTGTTCATAACATTTTTTAGGAAGTTTCTCGGCGGGAACAGAAGTCACGCTCAGCACACGTGACTTTTGCGCTTGTATTGTATCAAGAGGGCTATCGCTTTTAGTCGCGCCGTCCTCTGCAAGCGACTTAGGAATGTCCGCTGGTTCTTCTGTATCGACGGGCAGGGTTGATTCAGTGTTGGCGATCTCGTTAGTTTCAGTTTGTGATGGCGGATCTGCAACAGCCCACTGGCTTAGAAAAACGGCCATAATCAATGCCATTAAAGCCGGCCAGAAATAAGATGTGAAAATGTTTGATGATTTGTACGACGTCATATTCGGTGACATTGTCAACTCCTAGAAACGCCCTCCCAGAACAGTTGAGACTAGTGAATTTCGAGAAACAATCCTTTTCAAAATATGACAATACGGTAACCTTTTGCTTAAGGCTTTGAAACCACCGGATAAAATAAATTAGTTCGCGAAAATCGTTTGAAACTCTTTCCGTCGCCTCAATTTTGCCCAAATTTCGTTTCTCGAAATTGCGGGCTTAAGAATCAGAAAGTACCTTAATTTGATCGCGGAGCCGAGCGGCCTCTTCAAACTCTAAGTTCTCCGCCGCAACGAACATTTGTTTTTCCAGATCGGCGAGCACAGCTTGCAAATTCTCACCGATATAAGCATCCCCGTCTTCGGCCAATTCGAATTTTTTCTTGAGCTGCCCCGTCGGTGTATATCGGTTGGCCTCAAATTTAATCTTCTCGGCTGCTTCTGTATCCCCGACAACATCCATCACCGTATGGGCAACAGATTTTGGCACAATCCCATGTTTAAGATTATGAGCAGTTTGTCGTTCCCTCCGACGATCTGTTTCCTTCATGGCCCGGTCCATCGAACCGGTAATCTTGTCGGCATAAAGGACAACCTTCGCCTCTGCATTTCGTGCAGCCCGCCCGATGGTTTGAATGAGCGAGGTCTCGGAGCGTAAAAATCCTTCCTTGTCCGCGTCGAGAATACCGACAAAGGCGCATTCAGGAATGTCCAAGCCCTCTCGCAGCAAGTTTATCCCGATCAGAACATCGAATTCGCCGAGTCGTAAATCTCGAATGATGTCTATGCGTTCCAATGTATCGATGTCCGAATGCATATATCGCACGCGTATGCCTTGATCATGCATGTATTCGGTCAAATCCTCTGCCATTTTTTTGGTCAAAGTTGTAACGAGCGAGCGATATCCCCGCGCAGCGGTTTGGCGAACCTCGTCTATAACATCATCGACCTGGCTTGCGCCGTCCTTTGCGACCGGCCGGACTTCAACGGGCGGGTCTATTAATCCGGTTGGGCGAATGACTTGCTCAACAAATACGCCGCCGGTTCTGTTCATTTCCCAAGATCCAGGCGTTGCGGACACATAGACCGATTGCGGACGCATCGCGTCCCATTCTTCAAATTTCAACGGACGGTTATCAATGCAGGATGGCAGGCGAAAACCGTGCTCTGACAAGGTGGTTTTCCGGTTCATATCTCCGCGCGACATGCCGCCGATTTGCGGGACGCCGACATGGCTTTCATCACAAAACAATAGACAATTATCCGGGAGATATTCGAAAAGAGTGGGCGGCGGTTCACCCGGCGCACGGCCGGTTAAATACCGGCTGTAATTTTCGATGCCGGAACAATGCCCGGCGGCAGCGATCATTTCGAGATCAAACTCTGTTCGCTGTGCAAGTCGTTGGGCTTCGAGTAATTTTCCCTCTTTATCAAATTCAGCTAGCCGGGTGTGCAGATCTTTTTTGATGTGCTTGGCTGCGGTCTGTAATGTTGGTCGCGGCGTAACATAGTGGGAGTTGGCGTAAATCCGGACATTGTCCAACTGCCCCTGGGTTTTCCCGGTCAATGGGTCAAATTCCGTCAAGCTATCGACCTCATCGCCAAAGAAGTCTATTCGCCAGGCTTGATCATCAAAGTGGGCAGGAAAGACTTCGACCGTATCTCCTCGAACACGGAACGTCCCGCGGGAAAACGCGATGTCATTGCGCGTATATTGCATAGCCACGAGTTTGGCCATCAACTCGCGGGGGTCCAGCGACTGACCTTTGGTAATGTCGACCGTCATTTCCGTATAGGTTTCAACAGATCCGATTCCGTAAATACAGGAAACTGAGGCCACGATGATTACATCGTCGCGCTCCAATATCGCCCGGGTCGCCGCATGGCGCATTCGGTCTATTTGCTCGTTAACGCTCGAATCTTTCTCAATGAACGTATCCGTTCGCGGCACATAGGCTTCCGGTTGATAATAATCATAATATGACACAAAATACTCAACCGCATTGTCCGGAAAGAAGGATTTAAACTCACCATACAACTGGGCCGCTAGCGTTTTATTGGGCGCTAGAATCAATGCGGGGCGTTGGGTTTCTTCAATGACCTTGGCCATTGTGAACGTCTTACCTGAACCTGTCACGCCGAGAAGGACCTGATCACGTTCTCCGATATTGATATTGGCGCACAATTCTTTGATGGCCGCGGGTTGGTCACCTTTCGGATTGAACTCGCTCACCAGTCGAAAAGATTTGCCGCCTTCTTTCTTGTCAGGACGGGCAGGGCGATGCGGTGTCCATGCTTTTTGAACAGCCGAGAAGGTCGATTGTGCTTCGCGTATTTCCGAGGAAGTTGTCATGGGGGAAAGATAGTCATGAATGCAGAAATTGCAATCTTACAGACACAGCACTTAATTGCTTGTTTACTATAAAAATTCGTGGGCTGTTCATCGTTTTAATTTACACATTGTGTCCAGAACTGGGAAAAATCATCTGATGAACCGGAATTTGGGAAAATTCCTGTGTCGCTCGCTGTGTGGGGGAGTATTAGGTGCAGCTGGCCTCATTGGCTCAAACGCGGTCGCGGCAACGCTCGACCGCCCGTTTTTTCGCGCTCAATCAATTGTCATTGTGATCGGGGCCAATGATTTCTCCGAAAATGGCGGTGTCGCGCCGGTTGCTGTCGACTTCAATCTTTTGGACAATGTTGCTCCGGCAACGCCTGCCGAAGACATCATTGGTATTGACGGCGCGACTGTGAATTTTAATAGCGGGCAATACAATGCCAGTTCAGATGGCTCCGGTGGAGGTTTTGAGTTCAATATCCTAAATCCAACTTCTGGCGGAGTTTTCAACAGTGCCGGACCGCATCAGACTCTGGATGAAAACGATTCATACACGGCATTTGGACTTGACGACACGACAGATATAGAACTCGTTGGCGGCGGGAGATCTTCGCGGTTTTTGGTGGCTTCCAATGCGCCATTTGATATCTATGCTCAAGCGACAGACCTTGTCGCAACTGGCGATTTTTCCACGCTGGATTATTCTAATATACGCTACAGATTTCGTATGCAGGTAACCGGCGGCTCTGGTGTTTGGCGGTGGGGACAACGTGCACAATCGCCTGCAAATGGTGGCGGTGGGATTGTCGGTGGAATTAATAGATTAAGTAATATTTCTGCGGGTCCTACAAAAGTATTTGATGGCGGGCGTAAAACGGCGCGTATACGAGGGACACTGCTGCAACACGCGGTCGGGTTTCAGTCAAGATATAATCTTCGCGGCGCAGGCGGTATTATCAATAATTATGACTTCTCAATGGGGACAGGGGAGTTGGGTGCCACGGTCACCTATACAGTCTACACACCCTAATGAATCTGATGTGTACCGCGCGCTAGCTTAAACCGCTGTTTTCATGCTATACTGACCCCTCAAAGGAGAAAGTATGGGAATGCGTGCCCATAAGATAATACTAATTTTACTTACAAGCTTGGCGCTTTTAATCAGTATATGCTTTTCGACACCTGCATTTGCAAAAAGTAAAAACGCGTTTGTGCCTCGTAATAATATGGACTTTTCAAGACTTGAGTCCGGCCAATATACCGTCGAAGTCCTGTTAAATGGCGAAGGCCCCTACGTGTTTATGATCGATACGGCGGCTACCCGATCAAGTATTTTTGAAAAGACACTGGCCAAACTACCTGTTCAAGAACATTCGGCGAAAGAAGCGTTGATCAGCGGAATGACGGGTACGCGGTTAAGACCGACCACAACGTTAAAATCAATTTCATTTGGAAAGTCGATTTTCGAAAATCACTCAGTTATCGTACTTGAAGACTGGGACGATATGTTGGAGCCACTTGATGGCATACTGGGTTTGGAAATTCTCAAAAAGTTCGCGATCTCGTTTTCCCATGGAAACAACCGACTTCGCATCCGTGACAAGTTCAATCCACGTGCTATCAAATACAGCGGTTGGAACAAAATAAATCTGATTTCCAATCCATATCCGGTGGAAGATTACGGTCTTAAATTTACCGGCGCAAAAATTGGCCGGAACGTGATTCCTGCACTTATTGATACGGGTGCGAATTTTACAACGCTCAGTTGGAACAGTGTCGACGGCACACGTCTGGAAAAAGAAAAAAAGCGGCTGCGCGAACAATGGGTCGTCCAGGGTGCGGTCGGAGAATTTAAACCGCGAATAGTGGTAAAACTTGATAAAATCATTATTGGTGGCGTCCAGCTCTTTAAACATGAATTGCTCTTGATGGATTTCGAGGAACTTCAGGTCAATGGGAAGGGCCAATACCCGTTGGTCATTGCAGGAGTTGACCTCATGGGCGGACGCGATTTTGTACTCGATTTCAAAAATAATGTTGTTTATCTCGAACCATCTGATCGCGGCTGGTATGTCGGTGGAAACGCGTCTCGCTTACTCGATCAATACGAATAATAATCCGAATTGACCTCCCTGGCTTAATTGGGGATAAGGCCGCATGAATTCTACTCAAAGAGAAGACCATATTGATCGAGCGCTTGTTGCACTCAATGAAGGACGGGCTAACGACGTATTATCTCTGTGTCAGGCCGTTCTAGAGGCAAATATGAATGACGCCGAGGCTTGGTCTATTTATGGTCTGGCAGGCCTGCAATTTGAACCTGACAAAGCCGTCCAGGCGTTGCAACGCGCTATCCAATTAGAGCCACAAGAACCGAGGTGGCGCATACATTTGGGTGTCGGGCTTGGGAAAATTCAAAGAGATGTTGAGGCCGAGCAGGTGCTGCTCGATTCCGTCGAACTTACGAATGGCGCTGATGAAGCGCTTATCCCGTGGAGTAACAGCTTGCTTAAACTGGGCAAACTGGATCAAGCGACAACAGCGCTCCGCGATGCAGCAAACAAGAATGGGTCGTCAGCCCTTTGGATGCATCTTTCAAATATTTTAAGTGCCAATGATGATTTAATTGGGTCGGTAGCTGCGCGCGAAAAAGCGTATTCCGGACACGAAATGCCCATCCCGGAAAAACTTAGTATTGCCAATCAACATGTTCTACTTGGACAATATGATCAGAGCCAGAAATATGTCGATGATCTGTTGGCGTATGATAACAATGAGCCGGAGACGATTTTTTTAGCCGCCAACCTTAAGAGGTGGCGCGGTGAGCTTGATGATGCTCATGAATTCCTGTCTTCTGCTGTCCAGAAGAACAGTGGAGATCCGCGTCTCCTTTTGGCACTGCTGGATCTCAATCGCGTTGAAGACAACGGGAAGTTAGACGCCGCGAAGACTTTTGCTGAGAATGCCTCTCTGCCAATTCCAATGCGGCGGGGATTGGCCTTTGTCGTCGCACGCCGGGCTGACAAAAGTGGCAATTACGACGAGGCCTGGCAATTCTCTCTGAAAGCGAACGGTCTTTACGATGACGGAGCGGTATCGCAAATAGACCTATACCGCAAACAAATTGAAATGGGTCTGAATATGTTTCCGCAAATCGAGGAGCAAAAATCCGAGAATGATCAGGAGCACATTTATGTGATTGGGCCGCCCCGGTCAGGAGGCTCGCTTTTACAGACGATCATTGCTGCAGCTCCGGACACATTTTCAGTGGGTGAGCGCGGGGCCTTGATGGCCTGGCTTTTGCCTTTGCTTGAGCAAAGCAGTTCCAATGATCAGGCCTTGGCAGAATTCAACCGAATTGCGGCAGATCTGCAAAAAGCAGATACGGCCGGGATTGTGCGTAGCCTCGGTCATGAAGATGCGAAAATATTTGTCGATAAAATGCCGCATCATTCCCATGTTGCCGGATTGATTGCAAAAATCCATCCCAAATCAAAATTCGTCGATGTCCGACGCAATGCTCATGATATGGCGACGTCTATCCTATTCCACGATTTCACGGACAAATTCGGGTATAGTCGATCAATATCAGACATAGCAGATTATCTGGTATTTCAACGCGAAGCTATCCAGTCCTGGCAAAAGGCCGGGATGGAAATCCTTATTCACGATCACAATCAATTTCTGGACGCCCCTGAGGTTAACGGCGAAAAATTGTTTCAGTCGTTGGAGTTACCTTGGCAAGCATCTTATTTGGACCCTGAAAAGCGAAAGTCTACGGTACGAACCTTTAGTGCTTTGCAGGTTCGTTCAAAAGTAACAAAAGCCTATTCTGGCCGGGGGGAACGCTACCGTGAGTTTATGGGCGAAGTTGCCGGCATTCTCGACGAATTGAATGCGATTGAATGATTTTGGTGGACAGGCCGATTAAAAGCTGAATTTAGAGCTAGCCCTTGCGCATCTTTGCCCTTAAAGGAGGCGCAACAATAATTGTAACGGTATTCCCGAGATGAGTAAATCAATAGAAACGCTGCGTAATGTAGCGATTGTCGCCCACGTGGACCATGGCAAGACGACCCTGGTTGACAAACTGCTTCGCCAATCCGGCACACTCTCCGAGCGTGGCGAAATGCAGGAACGCGTTATGGATAGCGGTGATATCGAAAAAGAACGCGGAATTACGATCCTGGCCAAAAACACGGCGATCAAATGGACCGACAATAAAGACACTGAATGGCGCATCAATATTGTCGATACACCGGGTCACGCGGACTTTGGCGGTGAAGTCGAACGTGTGCTGTCGATGGTCGATAGTGTTGTCCTACTCGTGGATGCGGTTGAAGGCCCGATGCCCCAAACTTCATTTGTCACGAAGAAAGCCCTGGCGCAGGGTCTCAAGCCCATTGTTGTGATCAATAAAGTTGACCGTACCGGATCGCGCCCAGATTGGGTTGTTGACCAGACATTTGATTTGTTTGACCGATTGGGCGCTACCGATGATCAGCTTGATTTTCCTGTCGTGTTTGCCTCGGCGATCAATGGCTGGGCCAGCATGGATAGCGAAGCAACAGACGGCACAGATATGGCACCTTTGTTCCAAACGATTGTCGATCATGCGCCTGTGCCTAATGTTGATCCGAACGGCCCATTGCAATTGCAGGTCAGTGCCCTTGACTATTCTTCTTACACCGGCGTTATTGGTATAGGCCGGGTTGTGCGCGGATCGTTAAAGCGCAATCAACAGGTGGTTGTGGCCTCACCGGATGGCAACACCCGCAAGGCAAAAGTATTGCAACCCTTCGGGTTTTTAGGTCTTGATCGGGTCGAGATGGATGCGGTGGACGCCGGAGATATCGCCTGTTTTACTGGCATCGATAAACTTGGCATTTCGGACATGATCTGTGATCCGGAACATATTGATATACTGCCGGCATTGAGTGTTGATGAACCGACCATATCCATGACCTTTCAGGTCAACGATAGCCCGTTTGCAGGCCGCGAAGGTAAATTTGTTACGTCGCGAAATATAAATGAACGACTTGAAAAAGAGCTCATCCACAATGTGGCTTTACGAGTGGAACAACTCGATGATCCTGATAAATTCCGGGTTTCCGGGCGCGGTGAATTACACTTATCGATCTTGATCGAAAATATGCGCCGCGAAGGGTATGAATTAGCGATTTCCCGTCCCCAGGTGATCAACAAAGAAATCGATGGCGTTCTGTGCGAACCATGGGAAGTCCTGACCGTTGACGTCGAAACCGATCATCAGGGTTCTGTGATGGAGAAACTCGGCTCACGCAAAGGTAATCTCAAAGACATGGTACCCGATGGGCAAGGACGTGTTCGTTTGGATTATGAAATTCCGACACGCGGCTTAATCGGATTTAGAAATGAGTTTTTGACCACCACGTCGGGTACGGGATTGATGTATCATGTGTTTGACCGTTATGCGCCGCGTGTCGCCGCTGGGATTGGTCGTCGTCAAAAAGGCGTACTGGTCTCAAAGGACACCGGTAAGGCACTTGCATTCGCACTCTGGAATCTGCAGGAGCGCGGCAAATTGTTTATCGGACATGCGACTGAAGTCTATGAAGGTATGATCATCGGGATACATGCCCGCGATAACGATCTTGTTGTCAATCCTCTTAAAGGAAAACAGCTCACAAATATTCGCGCGGCGGGTACGGATGAAGCGGTTGTTTTGAGCACACCGATCAAAACCACGCTCGAATATGCACTTGAATTTATCAATGACGATGAGTTGGTAGAAGTCACACCGGAAAATATTCGCATTCGCAAAAGGTTTCTTCTTGAGCATGAGCGAAAGAAAGAATCGCGAAAAGCCGGACTGATTGAATAGCCAGATTATTGGGCTTTTGCTATCAAAATGATCGCGGCGGTCGCGACCAGCAGCAATCCCATAATCGCGTTTAGAAAAACTGCAGATCGACCCGACGACATATAGCGATTGAGCGTATGTCCGGCGAGTGTCCAGGTCGTTGATGAAATGATTCCGACCGCCATAAAAGTTGAACAAATGATCAGAGCCCTTAGCACTGTCGATTGGGCGATTTCGACATAAAGTCCCGCAGCCACAAGGCCCATAATCAAGGCTTTCGGGTTTGCCCATTGAAAGAATGCGGCTTCATAAAATTTCAGCGGACGTGCGCTTGTATCTTCTTCAGCAAGACTTAGATTTTCACTGGTTTCCAAAGCGGCTTTGAAAAATTTCAAAGCCAACCACACCAGCCACACTGCGCCAATGACCTTAACAATAGTGACCAGCCAAGGAAATTGATCAACCACAGCGCCCAGTCCGAAAACACAGGCTGCCATCAATGACGCAAACCCGATCTGGATGCCGGCAATATGGGGAATAGTCCGTCGAAACCCGAACAAGGCGCCGGATGACATTTGCATGAAATTATTGGGACCGGGTGTGATGCTGGTTATGGCGGCGAAACCCAAAAGCGAGCCAAAAATAGCTCCGTCCATTATTTGCGGCCAATGACCTTAAATGGTGGCCGCGTATACCCCCACAGGCTGGCGGCCGATTTTACCAGATCGGATTCAGACGCGTGGTATTCTTTATCGCTGATTGAAATGGCAAGCATAGCGTCATACATGGCTTCGATAATCGCTTCGTCATCCTTGAACCTTGTCAGAGCTTTAAGAACAACCGTGTTTTTCTTTTTGCCTTTAATGGCTGCGTTGAGTTTGGGTTCCTGGTGTTGGAACCAAGCCCTGATTTTTTCCGGATTCATTTGATCGCCATAGCCCAACATATCGAGTAAGCCATGTGCCTGCTCGACGAATTCATTCATTTCCGGGTCGCGAACTTTATTGTCAATTATAACCGTAAGCGCCAACGGTGAAAGAATGTCATCTATGCTGTGTTCTGTTTGCATATGATGTCCATTAAAAAACGTATATCCCCAATGCACTTATAATTGTGACCGGGTTCATAAATCAAGCTATACTATTTTGGTATTCAGATAAAGGAGAACGCTATGATTGGATACCAAATGGTGGGAACCAACAACTTAGACAAGGCCGTGAAATTTTACGACGCTCTTATGGGTGAAATGGGCGCACAACGTATGATGGAAGAAGAAGGCAGTTTTGTCGCCTGGGCCCGCGATCCTAAACAACCTGCTTTCAGTGTTTGTAAGCCCCAAGACGGCAATAATGCCAGTATCGGCAATGGCAGTATGACGGCTTTTGCGGTCGAAACGCCTGCGCAGGTCGACAAATTATATGCCAAAGCCATTGAATTGGGTGCGACAGATGAAGGTCCCGCAGGTCCACGCGGGAGCAGTTTTTACGCCGGGTATTGCCGGGACCTGGACGGTAATAAATTCAATTTTTTCTGTATGGGTGGCAGCTAAATTAATCCAGACAGTATTGCTCCCCCATTTGAGCAATACTGTAGCCTGCCTTTTCAATATCCTCAAAGGCGTTGGTATGCTCGTCATGAACTGGGTTTGAGTGGTTAAGGTGAATAAATTTGACTTTCTTTCGTTCAGTAGCATCTAATTCTCTGAGATAATCCATAGTGCGTGTGATGGTTGGATGCGGGATTTTTGACATGTCGCGCCCCGGTAATTCATCACCGCTGAAAAAACTGCCATCAATGAAAATATAATCTGCGGTTTTGATAACGTCACTCAATTGAACGCCTTGCTGTTCAAACTCCTCCCACGAATCGATATCCGGGAGGAAAATCGCCGACTTGTTTGCGCCTTGAATTTTATAGCCAACCGTCTCGCTATATTCGCCGCGGTGCGGCACCAAGAAAGGCTCGATTTTAATCGCGCCATTTAAGGATATGGGTTGATCAACTTTTAGCGATTTAAGGTCGATATTGTTGAGTTCAACCAATTGATCCCACGGCCCGTTATTGCGCAAAAAAGCTTCCATTCTTGGCATGGCATAGACGGGAATAGATTTTGCGCCCATAGCCTCACGACCCAATTGTGCCAGTCCCAGATAGTGTCCGATATGAGCATGGGTGAGGAAGACGCCATCAAGCTGAAACCCGGTCGAGCCTACCTGCTGATCGAGAATATAGAGCTGTGCTTTAATGTCCGGTGTGGCATCGATTAGATAGCGGGCACCACTTTCCTGATCAACGACCGCTACAGAAGTTGCAAGCGCGCGTAAATCCGGGTCCGACCAGGCAGGATCACTATGAACACCGATTTGTGGCTTCCCGGCATCCTGGCCATTACCGAGAACATGCAGAGATGTGACGCAGCTCATATTGACCGGGGCATTGGATTGCGAATTACAGGCGCTCAAAGTGAGAAGAGCGGCTAGAGTGATTATTTTTTTCATGGTGTTGTTCCGTTTGGGATTATTGGCTTGAATAGCGGACTGAAATTCAACTGTACAAGCGATTTTTCAATTCACGTAATATATAATAACATCAAGCATCTGAGAATGGAGGCTGATCATGAAAACAGCAATTAGTTCGCTGGTATTGGCGATAGTTATGGCAGGATGTGCGGCGACACCGACGTCCTATGGCCCAGCGGTTAATAATGGGCTGGGATTCAGTGATTATAAGATTCAAAACGATCGCTTTCGCGTGTCTTTCACAGGTAAAACACCGGAAGAAGCGCAAAGATATGTTTTGCGCCGTGCCGCTGAACTGACGCTAAACCACCAGTATGATCATTTTAAAGTCGTGGGCAGCGATACCTATGGCGGCGGCCCGCGTGCACCTATCTCATCAAGTGTCGGTGTTGGGATCGGGTCCGGCGGGTATCACGGCCGCACCAGAACCAATGTTGGATTGGGCATTGGCGTGCATGATTTAGCGCAGGCTATGTCGGGTGACCGGGTCACGGCCAGTATGGAAGTTATCGCCCAAAATGGGGGCGGTACAAGCCCGGACATTTATGACGCCCGTGCGATTGTGAACTCAATCCAGCCACCCGTATATACGCCTTAACAGCTAAGATTCGACGCTGCTGCCGTGCGGCGATAAAAACCATAATGCGGCCGCGACCAAGAGCAATGCGGGCACGTCACCGACCAGATGCCCTTTTTCATGATCATCGTTTATGGCTTGCGCGGCCATGATAAGCGCGTGAACGACGCTGGACCAGATCGTGAACGAGATCAGGCTTTTATGTTTTGACGGGTTGCGCGATGCATGAATAAGATAAAATCCGAGAACAGCATAAATACCGCAAATCATTTGCAAATAGTATGTCCCTTCTCCGCCGTGCCAGATCCATCCCGATGGCCACAGTTTTCCCAGAGGCCAGATCAGGAAAAAGATGACTCCAAAAGCGATCAGCGCGAATCTCAAATATTTATCTTTATTGGTTGCGGTCATTTGTACCCCTTTAAAATTTGATGGCCACACCCGGTATGGTGGGCTCATTCGTTGTGCAGATACGAAAGAGCGATGGGTATTCGAATAGCACGAACCGGAATTTCGACCAAATGCATGGGCATATAAAGCATTGTCATTTTTTTGAGCGATAGGGTAGATTCGGCGAAACTTGGAGGGGAATCATGCTGTCTTTATTTGAAATAGCCGCGATGATGTTGGTTTTATCGGCACTTTTTGGCTGGATGAACCATGCCTTTGTAAAATTACCGCATACGATCGGGCTTTTGGTTATGGCCCTTGTGGCTTCATTGGTTCTGCTGGCGTTGGAAATCATTTTTCCGTCGATAGGGCTGACCGACACGTTCCAATCTGCGATCGGTCAGATCGATTTCAATGAAACGGTAATGAACGGCATGCTCGCTTTCCTCCTATTTGCCGGGGCTCTACACGTCGATATGAATTTCCTGAAGTCGCGTCGATGGGCCATTGGGTTGATGGCAACTATTGGCGTGCTGGTTTCCACGTTTATCGTAGGATCTGGATTTTACGTCGTCGCTCAAATTCTGGGATTGAATCTACCGTTTATTTGGGCGCTGGTGTTCGGCTCTTTAATCAGTCCCACAGACCCGGTGGCCGTACTGAGTATTCTTAAGACTGTCGATATGCCAGCGGAGCTGGAAGCTAAAATCGCGGGTGAAAGTCTGTTCAATGACGGTGTCGGCGTCGTCGTTTTTACAATCATTCTGGCGATTGCATATGGCAGCGGTGGACATGGTGGCGATCATGTCGGACCGGCACAGATCGCCGAACTGTTCTTTGTTGAAGCGGGCGGGGGCGCCGTCCTCGGGTTTGCCACGGGGTGGTTGGCGTATCATGCGATGGCGATGATTGATGAGCATGCCATCGAGATATTGATCACTTTGGGCATTGTCGCTGGCACATATGCTGTGGCGCAACGCCTGCATTTGTCCGGCCCAATCGCCGTTGTCGTAGCAGGTCTGTTGATCGGCAATAAAGGTGCCGAATTTGCAATGAGCGATCACACCCGGACTTATCTTTTCGGGTTTTGGGAAATGATTGATGAAATCCTCAATTCAGTATTGTTCTTGTTGATTGGACTGGAGATCTTGATTTTGAGCAGTTCTATGGATCCGAAATTTGCAATCGTTGTTCTGCTGGCAATTCCACTGGTCTTGATTGCCCGTTTTATTGCCGTGTCAATTCCCATCCGGTTTTTAGGTCTGTTCAAAAATTTTACCAAAGGTGCGATCCCCGTTTTGACATGGGGCGGTGTCCGGGGCGGTATTTCGGTGGCGTTGGCTTTGTCGCTCCCTGACGTACCGGAAAAACCGCTGATTTTGATTGCAACTTACGGCGTCGTGATTTTCTCAATCGTGGTTCAAGGATTGACGGTCAAGAAAGTGGTACAACGCACAGTTAGCCCGGAACTTCTGTAAGAGAACGTTTTTTGAATTGATCAGTTTCTGATTTTGAGGCAAGTCTCTTAAGAACAACAGGGCCCAGGAAAATGTAGTTTCCCAAACAGTGTGACGAATATGCCGGAAATATCAGCCGACCGAGAAGAATTCTACCGCATCAAGCGCTTGCCGCCCTATGTGTTTGCGGAAGTCAACAAATTGAAAGCCGAGCTTAGAGCAGGCGGCATGGATATAATTGATTTCGGGTTCGGAAACCCGGATCTGCCGACACCTCAGCATGTGATCGATAAACTGATCGAAACCGTACAAAAACCCCGTACGACCGGATATTCGGTCTCGCGCGGAATTTTAGGTTTACGCCGGGCTTGCGCACGGTATTACCAACGCCGATTTGATGTTGAACTAAATCCAGAAGATGAGATTATTGCCACGATTGGCTCGAAAGAAGGCTTTGCTAATCTGGCGCAAGCGATCACAGCACCCGGCGATATCATATATGCACCCGATCCGTCTTATCCTTTACATGCCTATGGTTTCGTTATTGCCGGGGCGAAAATTCAACCCATTCCCGCAATAACTGCAGACGATTATCTGCAGGGCGTAAAAGATGCGCTGGCGACTGCTGATAAACCACCGTTGGCCATCGTCGTTTGCTTCCCTTCCAATCCAACCGGGCAGGTGACGGATCTCGCTTTCTACGAGGAAATCGTCGCCATCGCCAAGGCTCATGATATCATCGTACTTTCCGACCTGGCCTATTCTGAAATCTATTTTGGCGATCCGCCGCAGTCTATCTTCCAAGTAGAGGGTGCCAAAGACTGTTCGATCGTTGAAACAATTTCACTGTCCAAAACCTATTCCATGGCGGGGTGGCGTATGGGGTTTGCAGTTGGCAATAAGCGCCTGATTGCAGCGCTGGCGAGGGTGAAGTCCTATCTTGATTACGGCGCATTCACGCCAATCCAAGTCGCAGCTTGTGCCGCCCTTGACGGGCCTCAAGATTGCGTCGAGCTGGCGCGTTCCACCTATAAGCAACGCCGGGATGTTTTGGTTGAAAGTTTCGCGCGGGCAGGTTGGGACATCCCACCGCCAGATGCCTCTATGTTTGCCTGGGCACCGTTGCCACCAAGCCATGCCCATTTAGGGTCACTTGAATTTTCTAAACAGCTCATGATAGGCGCGGGCGTCGCTGTTTCCCCGGGGGTCGGGTTTGGTGAAAATGGCGAAGGCTATGTTCGGATCGCGGTCGTTGAAAATGAACAACGTATCCGGCAAGCGGCGCGTAATGTGAAAACTTTTTTGGCAGACTCTGTTTAGTCGATTGTTGCGATTTTTAGCGTATCTGTCGTTCCCGGGCGTCCAAAGGGTATGCCTGCGGAAATGATGATGCGATCCCCGGGAACGGCCCCCGCCTGTTCTTTGGCGACATCCTGGGTAACGGCCAGCATTTCGTCAAAACTGGTCGGATCTTTCATGACGACTGGACGCACACCCCAGGTCAAAGCCATACGGCTGGCAACGTTCTTTCTCGGCGTGAGCCCGATTATTCTGCAAGGTGGTCGTTCGCGGGCAATCCGCTTAACAGTTGATCCGGTATTTGTATATCCAAGAACGGCTTTGCAATTTAAGACCTGAGCGATGCCGCGAACGGATTGGCTTATGGCATCATTTACGGTTGCCTGAGGACGCAAATTTTCCCGAAAATAGAAATCAGGGTAGGATGGATCACTCTCCGCAGCTGCAATAATTCTATCCATAATCGCCACGGCGGTTGCCGGATGTCGCCCGACCGCCGTTTCGGCGCTCAGCATAACGGCATCTGCGCCTTGATATATAGCGGTGGCAACATCGGAAGCTTCAGCCCGTGTTGGTGTTGGCGCATCAATCATACTTTCCAACATATGGGTCGCAACGATTACGGGCTTCCCGACAGCACGGGCGGCACGAATAATGGTTCGTTGGACGACGGGAACCTGTTCGAGAGGAAGTTCAACGCCCAAATCACCGCGCGCCACCATGGCTGCATCAGCCAGATCCAATATGGCTGAAATGTCCTCGACCGCAGACGGTTTCTCAAACTTAACGATCAGCCCCGCCTGGTCCTGAATGATATCGCGGGCATCCAGCACGTCTTGTGTTGTTTGGACGAATGAAAGTGCAATAAAGTCGACCTTCTGCGACAGCGCGAATTCCATGTCCACCCGGTCTTTTTCGGTCATGGCCGACATCGGGAGAACGGCGCCAATCACGTTGACGCCTTTCTTGTCTTTCAGGCGGCCCGGAACATCAACGCGCGCTTTTAACCGTTTGCCATTGGCCTCCGTGATGGTGACCATCAGCTTTCCGTCATCGAATTTCAAAATACAGTCTGGTGTCAAGGCCGAGATCAGTTCGGGGTGAGGGAGACGGATTAATCCGTCTTTACCCAATTCGTCACCAGCTTCCAACTCAACGATATCGCCATACCGGAGATCGATACCACCATCTTTGAACGGTCCAACTCGAAGTTTTGGGCCTTGCATATCGGCTATAATTGCAATCGCGTTACCCGAAGTTTTTTCGATTTCTCTGATCGCTTTAACGGAACGGGCATGATCCTCATGCGAGCCATGGGAAAAATTCAAGCGAAAAGCATCAACACCAACTTCATGGATGAGCTTGATATTATCCGGTGAGGCAGTCGCAGGGCCAATGGTGGCGACAATTTTGGCAAAACGATTACGCATAGGATCTCCTTTGCAGTCTGCATACTCTAAGCAGATCGAAAGTAAAATCCTTTATTCGATGAAAATTAAGGTGTGCAGCGTGATGCGGGGATCAAAATTTGATCACCCGCTCGAATATAATATTTGTCATCAATATTGTTGAGCTGTTTAAACTCGCTCACACTCACGCATGCGGACTTTGCCAGGCTATAAACGGTATCACCATCTACCAGCGTATGGTTTCGTGTACTAGCGCCGGGCGCGGTTATCATGGTCGATTGGCTGGCATAGGTTGGTGCTTGATACACAGGCGTTGGTGGAATAGGGGCGGGCGTATAATCAGGCGCTCCATTCACGGCATAATAGCCAGGCGTCCCCGCATCGCCGAGACTTTCAGTTGTTTCTTCAATAGCGGGTGCCGTTGTCGTTTGGCTTCTATACGAGGGCGTTGTCGGTAAAGATGTGGTCGTTGCATAGGTCGTGGTGGGTGCAGGTTGGTATGCCGGAGAAATTGTAGCCGTTTGCGGTGCCGGGACGCTGACCGGATCACAGTTGATTGATTTATCCGCTATGCCGAAACCCGCCGCACCGCCGATTGCGGCACCGGCTACTGTGCCTAAGGTTTTATTGTCACCCGCAACGGCCCTTCCGGCAATGCCGCCGGCAACACCCCCTGCTAAGGTTCCGACGAGCTTGCGGTCACCTTCTTTAGCGAGGCATTCCTGATTGATTTGTGTATAACTTGCCGTTTGACCAGTGTAATTCACCGGCGCCGCTGACTGCGTTGCGTGCGCGGCGGGATGGACATTGGAATTGGTTGCACTTTGATTTTGTATGTCCGAACGGTAGGTGGCCTGTTGTACCGGACTTGGTGTGCTTACGGATTGCGGCGCGGTGCCTTTATACTGGGTTGTTTGACCATAAATCGGGTTAATATCAGGAGATGCGGCGCAGGCAGACAGGGTTAGAACCAGGCCGGAAACGAAAACAAGTGCAGACATACGCATAAAAACCTCCAAGGTCGCATATTCAAAATTCTGCCCGGAAGTGTGCGGAAATATGGCTAATAATGTCTTAAGATTGGTACGAAACCCTTATTTTATGGGCAATCCCGGTGTTCCTGCCTGATCGGGATGGCGCGCGATAAAATCCGCCTTGATCTCGGCGATTGGTTGCTTTGAGCCATCATGGCATGTGCCCGGCGGTGCAAATACATACAAGAACCGTTGTTTCAGATTGAGCCCCGGCTGAAACGCGTCTTTGATCATCGCGACATACTCATGAAACGCAACTTTGATCGGATTGTAAGTCTTCAACGGCACAACGATCCCGTAATCGGGTTTTTCGTTTTCCTGTTCGGGGACGAATGTGCCGAATAATCGATCCCAGATAATGAAAATCCCGCCGAAATTTGCATCCAGATAGCGCGGATTGCGGCCATGATGCACGCGGTGATGGCTGGGCGTATTGAAAATATACTCAAACCAACGTGGCATTTTGTTAATCGTCTCGGTATGGATCCAGAATTGATACAATAGATTGAGACCGCCGACAAAGGCCAGTAAGACCGGATGGAAGCCCAAAAACACCATGGGTATTTTCAACAACACTGTACCGGATATATAATTTGACCAGGGTTGCCGCAGCGCTGTCGTTAAATTGTAATGCTCTGAGGAATGATGTACGACATGGGTGGCCCAGAACCATCGCGATTTATGATACAGCCAATGTTTCCAATAATAGAAAAAATCATCGACGAATAGCGCTAAGAGAATGATCGGGAGCGTGTAACCCAAATCAAAGTGCGGAAATGTCAGCCAAATCCACATCAAAAAAGCCAAATTGATCCCTTTAAACAAAAGATCAGTGAGGCTCATGCCGCTTCCCATTACCAGAGACGTTATAGCATCCTTGAACGTGTAGGCGTTTTCGATCGGACGACGTCGTAGCCAAAAAAGTTCAATCGCGATCCCGAGTAAAAAAACAGGAATGGCCCAGATGAGGATGTCAGGAAATTGTGGATTGTTCATGGTAAAACGCTAGCACAAGTCGAGACCGTGCCAAAGAAAAACGAGCAGACAATATTACTTATATTTATCGTTTAAGCCGATGCCGGAATTGATCATCGGAATAATTTTTTTAATACGACGGATTTTCGTATCCATCCGCTTGGCATCTTTAATATATGCGGCGAACTCTTTTTTCTGACCGGGTTTCAGGGCTTCAAACTTTTCGCGTGCAACAGTGTCCTGATCTAGAGCCTGGGTGAGTTCCGGTGGTATACTCAACGGCTTGGGTTTCGCTGGTGAAACCTTCTTGCCGGCCTTCGCGTTTTCAATCGCCTCGGCAATATAATTGCGGATAAGATCGGCTTTGATGTCTTGCGCTGACGAAAACCGCCATTGCCGAAGCGCTTTGGTTTTTCCTTCCTGGGCATTGACCAAGACACCGGCCTTGTCTTCTAAGAATACGCCTTGATGAAACCAAATCCCGACATAGTTTTTAAACCCCATCATCCCAACGATGTTCTCACCGTTAAATGTATAGCAGGGCGCCCCCCATTTTATACATTCCGTAAGTTCTGTTTCATTGAGTAAGGCACGTAAAGTCGTCAGTTCATTTTTCCATTTCTGGTGGTCATTGACGTAACTATCTACTGATTTTGTTTTTTGCATGTTTTGAAATTAGCGTGGTGACAAGAATTTGGCAAATCCCTAGGATTTGACCATGCACGATTTGAGCTTCACGTTTTCAGCAAAACTTTGGAAATGGACCGGCAAGGGCACCTGGTTCTTTATGACCGTACCGAAAGAATATGCCGATGAAATCCGGTTTTTCGCCCCGGATTCAAAACGGGGATTTGGATCCGTTCGCGTTACCGCAAGCGTCGGTGAAACGGTTTGGAAGACCTCGATCTTTCCGTCCAAATCGACAGGTGCGTATATTTTGCCGATCAAAGCCGAAATCCGAAAGAATAATGCTCTAAATGACGGTTCATTTGCCGAAGTCAAAATAGATATCATTGTTTGAGCTAGTTTATCCCTTCTTAGCGGCTTCAACCATTGGCAGGCCGGGTTTCGCAGGCTAAAAGATTGCAACACAGAGAGGAATTTCATGGGAAACAAAGTCTTTAAAACAGCAAAGGCTGCATTGGACGGATTTGCGTTTGACGGCATGACGGTGATGTCAGGCGGGTTCGGTTTGTGCGGCTTGCCGGAAAACCTGATCGTTGCCCTGCGAGATAGCGGCGCGAAGGACATCACAGCGATTTCCAATAATGCCGGCGTTGACGGGTTCGGATTGGGGCTATTGCTCGAAACCCGCCAGATCAAGAAAATGATCAGCTCCTATGTCGGTGAAAATGACGAATTTGAACGCCAGTATCTGGCGGGTGAGCTTGAAATTGAGTTTAATCCCCAAGGAACCTTAGCCGAGCGCATTCGAGCGGGTGGAGCCGGAATTCCCGGATTTTATACCAAGACAGGCTTTGGCACGGTGATTGCGGAAGGAAAACCCACCCGTGAATTTAACGGCGAATCCTTTATAATGGAAACTGGGCTGGTTGCCGATGTTGCTTTGGTAAAAGCCTGGCGGGGCGATCCTTACGGGAATTTGCAATTTTCCAAAACGGCCCGCAATTTTAATCCGATGATGGCCATGGCCGGTAAGGTGACAATTGTCGAAGTTGACGAGCTCGTAGAGCCCGGCGCGCTCGATGCTAATTTCATCCATACGCCCGGCATATTTGTGCAACGCATCGTTGAGGCGAAATGTGAAAAACGGATTGAACAACGAACCACGAGAACAAGAGAAGGGGCACCGTCATGAGCTGGACACGTGATGAAATGGCAGCGCGGGCCGCACAGGAAATAGAAGACGGGTTTTATGCTAATCTCGGCATTGGTATCCCAACCTTGGTGGCCAATCATATCGGCGAAGGCATTGATGTTACTTTGCAAAGCGAAAACGGCATGTTGGGCATGGGACCATTTCCATATGAAGACGAAGTTGATGCGGATCTGATCAATGCGGGCAAGCAGACCATTACCGAGCTGCGACGCTCTTCCTATTTCAATTCGGCGGATAGTTTTGCCATGATACGCGGCGGGCATATCGATATTTCCATCTTGGGTGCCATGCAGGTTTCAGAAAACGGCGATCTAGCCAACTGGATGATTCCCGGGAAAATGGTCAAAGGCATGGGCGGGGCTATGGATCTGGTGGCCGGCGTTAAGCGGTGCGTCGTGATTATGGACCATACCAATCGAGCCGGTGCGCCAAAGTTTTTAAAGAAATGTACTTTGCCGCTAACCGGTCAAAACTGCATCGACATGGTGATTACCAATCTCGGCGTTTTTGCAAGAGAAGGCGAACAGAGACGCTTTCGCGTCCGCGAATTGGCGCCGGGCGTGACTGTTGATGAAGTTCGGGAAAAAACCGAAGCTGATATTTCTTACGAATAGAGGAGAACACGATGAGCATTACAACGAAACCTGTCGAATATATGGACGGCAAAACCAAATGTATTGGCTACTTGGCCTGGGATGAAAGCTATGCAGATCCAAAACCCTGTGTAATCGTCAGCCATGCTTGGGGTGGGCGTGACGCTTTTGCTGAGGATAAAGCCATTCAGATGGCGGCCTTGGGATATGTCGGCTTTGCTCTGGATAATTACGGAAATGGTGCTCTGCCTGAAAGTGTCGATGATAAAATGGCAATGATGGGGCCGTTAAAAGACGACCGGGCAGCACTTTTAAAGCGGATCAAGGCCGGCGTTAAAGCAGCTTCAAAATTGCCTGAGGTTGATGAGAAAAACATGGCCATGATGGGTTTTTGCTTTGGCGGCTTATGCACGCTTGACCTCGCCCGCTCCGGCGTTGATCTCAAAGCTGCAATCAGTTTTCACGGTTTGCTAGACGCGCCTGATTTACCGAAGAAGAAAATCAAGGCCAAGGTTTTGATTTGCCATGGATGGGATGACCCGATGGCCCCGCCGGAACATGTGACCGACATTGGCAAAGAAATGGCGGAAGCCGGTTGCGATTGGCAATTGCATGCCTACGGACAGACGACACATGCGTTCACGGTACCGGACGCCAACATGCCGGATATGGGACTTCAATATAATGCAGATTCAGACCGGCGTTCGTGGGCATCCACGCTCGACTTGCTCAGTGAAGTTTTTGCTGGCCACGGCGTTGGCTAATCGACTTTCCTAGCTTGAATTAGTGTAGGGCTTGCCTGGACGAGTTGTGCATCGATTGCGTCGCTGTATTTGGCGGTGTTTTCTTCCATGCGATTCCAATGTTCTCCGAATTCGGTCGTATCACTGAAGAAGTCGAAAAGAGGAACAAGCTCAGTATTACGTAAAAGTTGCCGATCCGAACAGATTTTGTGTGATTTGCGCCCGCATTTGGGCCGACCTCGATATTTCGTTGACGCTTTTGAAATGCTGTTCCAATCCAATTTCGGGCGGTTAATGCATTCACTGAACTCAAAACTGAATCCTTCACCTTTATTGCCACTCGTCACAAAATTTTATTTCGGAAGTGAAAACAATTTCAAGGTCTTGAACAAAAAATCACAAATAAGTTAAAAAACTCAACATTTTCAAAGACATCATAATTCCATCAGGTTTTTATAAGATATCCATTTCGCTCGCATCAGGATTTTCGAAGCGCAATGTCGTTTGTTGATTGGGCGGCGGGATATGCCGTTCGATATTAAACTTGAAAGGAACTATAATGACACGTTTTACCAAAACACTGACCACTGCAATTGCATTTATTGGCTTGGCGAGTAACGCACATGCCGGAGACACTTACAGAGTTTCATTTAATTTCGATGGCAAGGCGTCAATTGAAACGAATTATGCAAATTTCGAAACTAAAGCGAAGAAAGTCTGCAGAGACCAGGCCAGAAAAACGACACACCGTTCTCTCGGGCATACGGAGCCGCTAAAACGGGCCTGTCAACAGGAACTTGTCACGAAAGCTGTCGCAGCAACCAAAAATATTGTGCTTATCGCTTATCACAATGAAAAACTAAATCCGGATGCTGCTCCGACGAAACTTGCGAGCGCAAAATAAGTTCAACTCATTCATCGGGAAACCCTCTACCCGGTGAACCGCGACCTAAGGGCGTGGATACCCGCTTTTTCTTTTCCGGCTGGCTTAGCCAAAAATTTGAATTGGTAACTCAAATTTAGGGAAGGAAGGGCGGGTAATATTGTGTTGGGGCACCAATCAAATGTGAAGCCTAGTCAATTTCCCATCGCCGTGACAATGACAACGGGAATTGATATCAGGAGAATAATCAAAGCCGTCGGTAATAAAGACCCTTTTTGACGCCATTGGTCAATTGCAAAGTCGGTCCCGTTATGGACGTCGTTTATATCCGCTTCCGATACAGGATGGGTCAGTCGATATCCGCGTTTGGGAATAGTTTCAATATAATTTTCATCGGTTGACGCCTGCTTTAACGCTTTTCGAAGTACCGATACAGCCCGCGTCAGATTCTCATCGCCGCCATTGTCTAAATCCCAAAGACGATTGATCAATTCTTCGCGCATCATAACTTCGCCAGGCTGTTCTGCTAAAATACAGAGCAGATCCATGGCTAGAGGTTCCAGCACATATTCATGCCGGTTTTTTAGGATAATGTCGCGTGTTGGCACGACAATGATATTTCCAATTTGGAAATTGTCTCTTTGTACATCTCTTTTGAAATCGAAGGGCATTCCCATGGCCGTCCTCCCGCGTATCGCGGATATTCTAAACTAACCCTTCACCTGCACTTTAGCATAAATACATGCTAAAGTCCACATCTAAGCTTTTCATCATATTTTTATCGTTAAAAATTCTGAAAATCCCGATGATTTCGTCAGGACATTCCGTGGGTTAGCGACCAATATCCGCGGGCAGTGATTGGCACTGCAGTTTTCGACTGTTTAATAGGAGAATTGATGATGAGAAAACTAAACGGGGCGCTTGTAGTTGGCACATTATGTGCTGTTTTAGCCGGAAACGCATTTGCAGCAGATGCGACATTCGAGACAAAATTCACATATAGTAAGTCAGCTTCAATGGCGGAAAACTACAGCAATTTCGAGCGTACGGCTAAAGAAGCCTGTGAAACCGAAGTCGACAACATTGGTCGGCAGGCTCTGTCCACCAAATCTCGGCTTGAACTAAATTGTCAAAATGAATTGCTGACAAAAGTCGTCACTGCCACGCGCAATGAGATTTTGATTGCGTATCACAAACAAAAAATGGCAACTGCTCAAGGCTAACATTTTTTCTTTGAACCCTCTCTTATTGACGGCATCTCGCTACAGCGTGATGCCGTTCTTTATTGTCCAAATCTTTCGTGTTCAATATTCTTTCGGCCCAAATAGCTCGCGCTCAAGCTGCCGATATAGAGCCAACCGTCACCAGGTTCCGTCGCTCCTGTCGTAAGCGGATATTGCGCTGAGGGATCTTGATATTGCGCAATCACATTTCCGTCCACATCGATCGCTAACACAAACCCGTAATGCTTGGGAGCGGGTTGCATTAATTTTGGCAAGCGTTGCCCTATCGCACGCAAAAAAGGTTTTTGAGCAGATGCATCGAGCGCCGGGAGACGTGGACTGGTCAATCCGATCCAATAACGTCCATCCTGCCCGCGATTTATATTGTCCGGAAAACCTGGCAAATTATCAATAATGATTTCAGATGTTCCGGCCTTTTCGCCCGTTAGCCAGAATTTATGAACGCGGTATTCACCGGTTTCAGCAACGAGGATGCAGGCGTAATCCGGGCACATGGCAATCCCGTTGGGGAAACTCAGATTCTTCATGATCGTTTTTGTTGAACCATCACTTGGATCATACACAAGAACCCGTCCGGTTTTACCGTGTTCAGAAATCTCCAATAAACTCGCCGACAGAGAAGAACCGGCTTCCTCGGCTCCAAATTTTGTCGAGGCGTCCGAGAAGAAAATCTTCCCGTCTTCCGAAATATCCAATTCATCGGCATAAAGGATAGGGCTGTCGTTTTCAGCTCTGTTTGTGAGGAGTTCAATTTCCCGGCTTTCATCAAGGCTCAGCAATCCTTTATTGGCGTCTGCAATGATGAGGTTGCCTCGTGAATCAAACTGGATGCCCAATGCGACGCCGCCGGTATTCGCGATTACCTTGTGCGTATTTGTTACAGTGTCTATCCGGATAATGTCACCTGATTGCGTGGAGGTATATGCAATCATACGCCCGTTTTCAAGCCGGGCGGCGACGTCTTCTGGCCCGTGATGTTCGCCAATTGACAAACTGTTCAGCCCGGCCAACGCCATGTTAGGAGCGAAGACACCCGTATACCCATTGTCTTTCGGCGCATCCCAAGGCTGCGGGTCGATTTGGATTGGCCAGAAGCTAAAATATCCGATTAGCGCTAACAAAAGGATGACGAAGATAAACAAAATTTTTTTTTGCATGTGTCGACCCTAGATATACTGAACGGTGATTTCAGGAAGTCCTTGGATCGAGCCTGTAATCGTATCGCCTTTGTTGACAGGTCCGACCCCTTCGGGAGTTCCTGTCATGATCAAATCTCCACCCCTCAGGCTAACTGTCTTATTAAGATGACCGATAATGTCGGGCACCGAATAAATCATCTTATCCAATGACGAGCTTTGCATCACGTCGCCGTTTTTTGACAATTGTATGGAGGCATTGTCTAGGTTTACAATATCGTCTGCCTGAACCAACGCTGAGCACGGGGCGCTGCAATCAAAATTTTTCGCCATATCCCAGGGCGCGCCATTTTTTTTGGCGGCCGCTTGCAGGTCACGCCGTGTCATATCAATGCCAACGCCATATCCAAATATCGCCGCAGCACTTTTCATGGCAATGACGAGCTCGACTTCGAAATGCAGATTTTTAGTTTGCGGTGGGTAGGGAATTTTCGATCCGTTTTGAACCACAGCCTCGCGGCTTTTTGTGAAAAACACGGGTGTAGATTTGGCCGGGTTACCGCCCATTTCAGCTACATGTTTTTCATAATTTTTGCCGACGCAATAAATGCGACGAACAGGAAAAATATCGCCTATCCCTTGAACCGGAAGTCCAATGATTGGAGCAGGTGCAATAACAAAATTGTTCATACGGATTTTCTAAAGGCTTCTTGGCCCCGGTCAACATTTACATTATCGTGACTTCATAGAAAATAGAATGGGGTTGTTATCATGGTGATGCGAATTGTCGATATTCCGGTGAGCAAAGTCTATGTGCCGGCAGCGAAGGCCAAAACACTCGAGAGTGAAAAATTGGAACCGCTCGCAGAAGACATTTTGGAAAACGGTCTGCAAAACCCGATTTATGTGCGCGTAGGCAAAGATCGATATGTGCTGCAAGAGGGCTTGCACCGGCTTGAAGCCGTTAAATTACTCGGTGAAGATACGATTGAAGCAAAAATCGTTCAGGCAAAAAAAGCTTAACGGCGAAAGTAAACTTCAAAACCAGAAAGTCTAATTATGACAAAAGTCCTGCGCACCCCGGATGAGAGATTTAAAAATCTCCCCGATTTTCCCTTTGCACCTCATTATGTGAACATAACTGACGAAAATTTGGGCGTGATGCGCGTGCATTATGTTGATGAGGGGCCACGCGACGGACAAGTCGTGATCATGATGCACGGTGAGCCAAGCTGGTCTTATCTTTACCGAAAAATGATTAAACAGGTCGCAGATGCGGGGTGTCGGGTATTAGCACCGGATTTGGTCGGATTTGGGAAATCAGACAAGCCGACGGAAACGGGTCATTACACGTATAACGGCCACGTGGATTGGATGCAGCAATGGTTGGACGCGGTCGATGTTTCAGGTGCTGTCCTGTTCTGTCAGGATTGGGGCGGTCTCATTGGGCTGCGACTGGTTGCGGAAAATGATGATCGCTTTGATGGCGTCATTGCGGCAAATACGTTTTTATCGACCGGGAAAGGCAAACCCTCGAAAGCATTTGAGCAATGGAAAATTTTTTCACAAACTGTGCCGGAATTTCCGACCGGCGGGATTATCCGCGGAGCCACAGTCAAGGATTTGGGCGAAGGCGTTGAAGCCGCCTATGACGCGCCATATCCTGATGAAAGTTATAAAGCCGGTGCGCGCATTTTTCCCGCCCTCGTACCTGTTTCTGAAGATATGAACGGCGTTGCGGAAAATATCAAAGCCTGGCAGGTATTTTCTAAATTTGAAAAACCGTTTTTGACCTGTTTCTCTGACCAAGACCCTGTAACGGGTGGATTAGACAAAGAATTTCACAAACGTATTCCGGGGTGTAATGGACAGCCTCATCAAACGCTCAAAGGCGGTGGGCATTTTTTGCAAGAAGATCTACCAGACGAACTTTCAAAAACCATTATTGATTTTTTAGGCACGCTCTAGGATTTTAAGACGGGAGTGTGGGCGGCCAAATCTCCGAAAGTTTCTTTGAGCGTCCCGCAAGCTGGATGATCATGGCATGGTCCCGAGTCAATTGATTGGGGTGGTCAACGCCGCATGAATGGGAAATCATCCGCAATTCCTTTCGCATTGTCTTCGCATAATTCATCACGCGCACAGCTTTGTTTTGTGGATCTAACCCGCGCTGCAGTCGTCGGTTGTGAGTCGTAACGCCGGTGGGACAGGTGTTCTCGTTACATTTCATGGCCTGAATGCAGCCAAGCGCGAACATAAACCCGCGAGCAGAACTGACAAAGTCGGCGCCAGCGCAAAACGCCCATGCAGCCTCGGCCGACGTAATCAATTTACCAGTTGCAATAACGCGAATTCGATCGCGCAGCCCAGCTTTTTCTAGAGCATCAATTGTATAGGGCAGACTTTCACGGATTGTCAGTCCCATGGTGTCAATCAATGGCATGGGGGCGGCGCCTGTGCCGCCATCGCCGCTGTCCAGCGTGATGAAATCCGGTGCAGAAGCCAAACCCCGCTTCTTGATCGCAGCGAGGAAACTATCAAGTGATTCCAATTCACCTAATACCATTTTAATTCCGACGGGTCTTTGCGCGGATTGGCGCGTTTTCGCGATTAAATCTAATAACTCTTCGTGGTTTTTTGCGTCGACATGTCGGTTTGGCGAAATCGCCGGCTCGCCTTTCGGAATGCCTCGAATCTCTGCGATTTCATCCGTCACTTTAGCAGCAGGCAAAATTCCGCCTTTGCCGGGTTTGGCACCCTGACTCAGTTTGAGTTCGATCATTTTTATTTGCTCATTTTCACAAACTTTTTTGAGTTTTTCTTCGTTTAATGTCCCATCATCATTTCGCGCTCCGAATTTCGCTGTGCCCAACTGATATACTAGGTCACACTTTCCTTCGAGATGATAAGGCGAAACACCACCCTCACCAGTATTGAGCCAGCATTGGCCCATAGCGGCACCATAGGAAAGAGCTTTGATAGCGGGTCGAGATAGAGATCCATAACTCATCGCCGAGATATTAAAATAACTCTTGGGTTGGTAGCTGTAAGACCCTTCTTCTCCGATGAGTTTTGGTACATGTATGGTATGTTCTTCGTCTAGTTTAGGAAACATGCCATTCGCAAATATCACGGATCCGGGTACGAGATTACGCGTCGACCCAAACGGGACCGTCCTGGAACCGGTTTTACTGACAATGTCGATCCAGTCACGCTGAGCGCGATTAAACGGCATTTCTTCCCGGTCCATGGCAAAGAAATACTGTCGAAAAAATTCGCCAAGTTCTGAGAAGAAATGACGAAATCGGCCAAGGACGGGGTAGTTTCGTCGGATTGAGTCTTTAGATTGCGCGATATCGATGAAAAAGAAAAAGATCGCCGTAAGGACCAATACGCCCAAGAGCATCAGGAAAAGAACGGCAAAGACAGTCAAACCGGACATAGCCAATTGGCTGATCAGTTCCATCATGCTCTCGTTTTTTTCTTTCATTCTAATTCTCCGGACTGTCTACTCCGCGATTAAATGCTAATTCGGATCTTTACGCAATATAATCGTCTCCAGGCCGTCATCATCCTCAGTCGGTGTTTCTGGTAATTCTTGCGGAAGTGTCCAGGGTGCCGGATCCGTGTTTCCGAAAACATCCCGAACCCGGCCCCCCTGGCTGGAGCCATCAGGCACGGTCGTTCCAGCGCCGTATTGCGGCAGGTATACATCATCGAGTACGCTCGTTGACGGACCCCCAGAGTTATCATCTGTCGGGCCTCCCAGGCTACGGGCACCCGGTCGGGCGCTTGGACCGCCGTAGGTTGTACTACCGTCGAAAATTGAAGACGTACCCGGCGCCCGGCTTGGCCTGTTGGTCACAGTCGTACCCTGTGGGGCGTGAGGACCAAAATTCTCAAAACCGTTTTGTTTGCGTCCCTCATATTTGCGCAAATATTCCGGGCAATCCGCATGGGAGCGTTTGGCCTCGCGGCATCGAATATCAAGGACAAGACCTTTGTAACCTGCGCCTGGATCGTTTCCGTAAGACCCCGGATCTAATTGCCATCCGCCGGCACCCGGCGCCGGAGCTCGTGTCCCACCGGCAATCGGGATTTGACCTGAGTTTCCGCCGCCGCCAGAACCGGGACGTCCTGCCGGTTGTTGGGCACCCCCACCGGACGGCGGTCTGGAATTGCCACGATCTTTCAAGATGAAATCGAGCGGCGACGCTTGCGATTCAGGGATTGCATTTTCTTGTTCTGCTTGAGTTGTCGGCGCTTCAGGTGACGCAATAATTTTAGGCGCGGTTGTCACAATTGCGGGTTCATCAGGCTCAACAACTTCTGGTGTTGGATCGGGTGTCGGTGCGGTCGGTGTTTCTGGCTCAATATCCGGTTCTGGACTAATTTCTTCGACGACAGGGTCCGGCGGTAATGGGTCCTCGATAGCCTCCTCTGTTATTGCTCCCGAGACGGCTTCTTCTTCATTAATTGTCGGAACTTCGGGGAGTTCCGGCAAGGGTTCCGGTTCAGGCTCAACGATCGGCTCAGGGTCCGGATCGATCACGGGTTCGGGTTCAATTACGGGCTCCGGTTCGATGATCGGTTCGGGTAATGGGTCTGGTTCGGGCTGGATTATCGGCTCGGGCAATTGTTCGGGCTGCTGCACAGGTTGAGGTTCAAAAATTTCGATCCGCGGTTGCGGCACCGGGTCTGGCTCAGGCTGGATGACCGGAGCTGGTTCAAAGATTTCGATTTGCGGCTGTGGCTCGGGTTCAGCTCGAATAACCGGTTCAGGTATAGGCTCGGGTACCAAATTTGGTTCGGGATCGGGCGACTGAATGATTTCCGGCGGTGGGGGCGGAAAAAAAACCGGTTCAGGCTCTGGAACAGGTTCCGGAGGTGGTGGAGGAGGTGGAGGCGGTGGTGGTGGCGGGGGTGTTGGTTGTGGCTTTGGTTTTGGCCGCGGCGCTTGGGCAGGTGCAGGAACTGCGGGTCGAAGGATCGGTTCTGGCTCAGGTTCGGGTTCCGTCTCTTGTACCGGCTCAAAACTGACTATTTCAATCTTAATCGTCTCTGGTTCCTCCTCAAGTTCTGGCACAAGAATTTGAGATTGAAACATCAAGAATATACCGATGTGAACGGCGAATGTCAGGGCAAAAGCTGTCGCTGACCTTTGACCGATATCGTCGAAAAATTCGGCGATGGGTTCCGGATCTAAATAGGGAGAAAATTTATCCGGAATCAGCACCATGCTCACTTGTTTACTGCGCAGAGCGCCGTTTGCCTGCGGGAAAGGAAACATTAAGCCTTCTGCCGCTCTTGTCGAGAATTACTCGCACAATAAGCAGGTCTCAAAAGATATGTGACTTAAATAAAGTTAAGGGAAATGGGGAGTGCTTAAACGCCGGTCTTAGAATTCAGGAGCTGTGCATGGACGATATAACGCATAGGGCCACCAAAATCCATTGAATCAAACGGATAATATGTCACCAGAGCGATCTGGGACAATTGCCGCCCGGCTTGTTGAAGGAGAAAACCAGATTGGTTTTTGTGGACAATCTCAGCACTGGTCATTTGGAACGAGTGAGTGCGGTCATTAGCGTCTGAAACGGTAATAAGGTCACCGGTTCTTAGATCCTTAAGAAATGAACAAATGGCGGATGGATATTCATTTGGCATTAATTGCTCGATCGAAACTGAGGTTTGGTACGTGACAACAACAGATAACAGGTGAGATTTCAGATAAATTTCGTGGCTGTCATGATAAACAGCATCGCGATTGCGGCTGCTCCAATAAATTTTTCAAACGCTAAATGTCTCATATTCGCCTCTTGGATTATTCCAGGGTTCGAATTTAGAATGTGAATTTGCAACAAGCATGACGGGGATAAGGTGATTGTGTGACGACACGCCTCTATACGGGCCAGAAGCTGCACTTTAAGTCAGGATTGCGTCTGAAATCTGATTTATTAGGCGATTTTGACCTGGTCGACCCCGCCCATAACCCATTTATTGAGTGCCGCCATGATAGATTCGTATTTCACGGGTTTCGTCAAATAGTCGTCCATGCCGGCTTCAAGGCAGTTTTCGCGATCATGTTTGAGCGCATGACCGGTCAATGCAATGATCGGTATTCGCTTGAGTTGATGGTCATCGATGTGCGCATGAATTTTCTCTGTTGCCTCATACCCGTCCATAACAGGCATGGAAATATCCATCAGGACCGCTGCATAGCTGCTCGGATCCTCTTTGAACATCGTCACAGCTTCTAACCCATTGTTTGCGAAAATGGGCACATAGTGAGTATCCTGCAGCATAAGTCGAACCACGTCTTGATTAAGGGGGAAGTCCTCGGCGACAAGAATTTTTATTTTGGAAATTGGCGAGCCTGCTTCAGGCTGTTTGGGAGGTTTTGCATTGTTTTGTTGGACCGGAGGGATAGGCAATGGGGCATTGAGAGCCGCTTGTTTCTTTTCTGAAAGGACGTGCACCAAAGATTTATGAAGCTGCGATTCTCGAACTGGTTTAATCAAATAGCTATTTATTCCAATCGATTTCATTTCCTGTGTCGAAATCGGCTGATCACATGATGATAGCATTATGATGGGAGTTCCACTTGTAGCCGGATTAACGGTCAATAAAGTAGCCAGTTCCTGTCCATTCATGCCCGGCATTAAATAGTCGACCAGGATTAAATTGAACGGATTGTTTGCTTCTTGCGCTTTTTTTATCGCATTGAGGGCGTCAACGCCGTTTTTAACGGCGACGCTTTCCATTGACCAGGCCTGTAACCGTTCGCTCAAAATGTTGCGATTGATTGCAATATCATCAACGATCAGGGCTCTAATCCCTTGCAGCGTTGAAATGTCAGGCTTGATGCGTTTGGCATTTGTATCGATCGGGACTGCGACGGAAAAGCTAAACTTCGATCCAACACCAACAGTAGATTGCACCGTCATTGTCCCGCCCATGAGTTCGACGATGCGCTTGGAAATACTAAGGCCGAGACCGGTTCCGCCGTAAACACGTGTCGTACTGTTGTCCGCTTGCGTGAATTTTTCGAAAATATTCTGGAGTTTATCTTCTTCAATTCCGATTCCGGTATCTGTGACAGAAATGTTGAGTTGAGCCCTTGTTTCGGAAAATGGTTTTACATCCACGGCGATAATAATATGACCTGCGTCTGTAAATTTGACTGAGTTACCGACCAAATTTGTTATTATTTGGCGTAAACGTCCTGCATCCGCAATGAACATTGACTCCATGTCAGGGGGATAGTTGATAATAAGCTCGAGCTGCCTTTCCTTGGCCTTCGACGATAGAAGTGAAGCTACGTCATTGACGGCGTCGCGTAAATTAAACGAGATGGGATCCAATTCAAAAGCGCCTGCCTCGATTTTTGAAAAATCGAGAATATCATTGATAATCGTGAGAAGTGCCGTTGAAGACTTGTTGATGACTTTGACGAATTCCCGTTGCTTGTCGTCGATATTGGATTCTTCCAAAAGCTCAGCCATGCCCAATACACCATTCATTGGTGTGCGGATTTCGTGGCTCATATTGGCCAGAAATTCTGATTTCGCGATATTGGCTGCGACGGCTTCATCTTTAGCTCGTTCAAGTTCTTGCGCCAGCAAAGTATCTTGTGTGATGTCTTTCATGAAAGCCCGGATGCGCAACAGTTTTCCGTTTGCATCACGTTCGGTGTTTCCGGTCGTCCGGTACCATTTATCGCCTTCAATGTTACGATGAACAAAATCGATGGTATCATCGTGCGATTTAATTTTGCCAAGCGCGGAGACGAAGGCACTTCGGTCGTCCGCATGAATAATCGACATCACCCCTTTGGCGTAAATGGATTTTATCTCACTGGTTGTAAGAATTGATTGCATAGACCGGCTCAACTCGATCTTTTTTGTCTTAAAGTCGAAAATCCAATATCCGGAATTTCCAAGTTCCAGAGCGCGTTGCAACATTTCCTCTTTTTGCAAGAGTGTTGTTACATCGTGATTGATCGATATTGTGTAACCATCTTCTGTGTGTTTTCGAACGAGGCGTTGAATCGTTCCATCTTTGAACTTTGTCAAATTTTTATAAGATGCTTCGCCCGCATCGAACAAATTTTGCATATGATCGGTATCAAGCTTATTTGCTTTCAGTGTATCGGAGTCAATGAGCCCTTTTTCCACCATCAATTGGTGCATTTTGCTCAATGGTTCGCCGACCTTGAAGTCGCCCGGTTCAAGTTGCAGCGTATTGGCTGCACTTTTGTTAATATAAAGATAGTTGAAGTCATCATCCATAATGCTGACGCCAATATCCATCGCGTTATCAAGAAGTTGGAAGAATTCTACTTCCATCCCCTTAACCATCCGATCTTTATCTATCCCCTTGTTTTGAACCATATTAAAAACTTCATCTCGCGAATTAGGTGTTTCCATAATCGATATCTGCGTAACCCACACATTATTATATGTCGGGCACGTTAGCGTTGTAAGGTTAATAGATATTCAATAAAAAAAACGGCCGGACTTCAAATTTGAAATCCGGCCTAGTCTTCGCATTACTATTCGGGGAGGAACTGTAAGCGGTTTACCATTTGAGACGCAAGGGGATCGCGTCAATCAACTGATATGAACTAAATATAGGGATTCAGATTGAATTTGTGCAGGCCCATATCCTCACATCTGCTATGCAAAAATGCATGGCTAGTTCGATGGTTGCAAGTCTTTTGCTGCCCGGACTAAAAACTCCCGGAATACTTTGGCACGAACAGATCCCCGAAGCTCCGTTGGATAGACGAAATAAATATCAAACGGTGCCCCAGAAACCTGGGGCAAGACACGTACCAATCGTCGTGACATTGAAACAACATAGTCGGGAATTCCGACGATTCCGATTCCGGCCTCAGCTGCGCGCATAATGCCGTGCAAATTGTTGACCGCAAGTTTAGGGATACGCGGATTATCGGGGGAACGACCCAATGTCAAAACCCAATTCGTCGAATTGAGTTGCTCGGGTGCTAAGCCGCCAAATGCAACGATTTCATGATTATCGAGGTCTTGGATGTCTTTAGGGGCACCGTGTTCAGCCAGATAATTGTGAGATGCATAGAGACTTTGGGAAATCGAGCCAAGTTTTCGTTCAATCACATCGCCCTGCGTTGATGGCCATGGGCGCAGGGCACAATCGACATCAAAGTCGGAGAGATCGTGCTCCTCGTCTTCTAATAGCAGCTGAATGCGAATGAGGGGATACATCTCCATAAATTCAGGTAAAATGGAAATTAGCCAGTTGGACCCCAAAGATATCGGTGTTGAAACCCGCAATATACCTTGCGGTTTTCCTTGACTGTCCATGATATTGGCTTGGGCCAGGGCCGCCTGATGCGCCATATCTTTAGCGGATTTAAACAATATCCGGCCTTGCTCTGTCAACGTCAATCCGCGTGCGTGCCGGTGGAATACCGGTGCGCCCAACTGTTGCTCAAGAGCAGTGATCTGACGACTAACGGCCGATTGGGAAATGCGAAGTCTGGCGGCTGCCGCGGTCAAAGAACCTGTATCTGCGGCGGCATGAAACGTCTTTAATTTATCCCAATCAACGCTGTCCGGCACTAGGCATCACCATGTTCCGTCAGCCAACGTTCTGCTTCCAGAGCCGCCATACAACCCAATCCCGCAGCCGTCACGGCCTGTCTATAGGTTTCATCGCTGACATCGCCCGCCGCAAAGACGCCGGGTATATCTGTGACCGTGCTGTCGGGCGCAGTTTCAATATACCCGCCTTCATTCATTTTGACATGGCCTTTGAAAATATCGGTCGAGGGTTTGTGTCCAATGGCGATGAAGACACCGTGCACATCGCGTTCCGCAATTTCGCCCGTCTTGACATTTTTAAGTTTAACACCGGTTACACCCTTCGGCATTTCATCGCCAAGAATTTCCTCCAATGTCGTATCCCAAAGAATTTCAACCTTCTGGTTTTTAAACAACCGATCTTGCAAGATTTTTTCGGACCTTAATGTATCACGACGATGCACAAGAATTACTTTGCTGGCAAAGTTTGTCAAAAACAGCGCTTCCTCAACTGCGGTATTCCCGCCACCTACGACAACCACTTCTTTTTCTCTGAAAAAGAACCCATCGCACGTCGCGCAAGCTGAGACCCCAAATCCTTTAAAATTCTCTTCGGATGGCATGCCAAGCCATTTTGCTTGCGCGCCCGTAGCTATGATAACGGCGTCGGCGGTGTAAAGCGTTCCTGTATCGCCGGTCATTTTGAAAGGTCGACTTGAGAAATCCACATCAGTTATCAGATCGTCGTAATATTTCGTACCGAATTTCAAAGCGTGGGTTTTGAAATGTTCCATGAGATCAGGGCCCATAATTTCGGGAAACCCGGGGTAATTTTCAACGTCCGTTGTAATGGTTAATTGGCCGCCGGGCTGCATGCCAGCGATAATTGCAGGCTCTAGCATGGCGCGAGCCGCATAGACGGCTGCCGTGTAACCGGCCGGGCCGGAACCAATAATGATGACTTTGTGGTGGATTGGATCTGTCATGAGAATCTCTGAAAATTTGTTTAAATCTAGGTAAGGCGTACGATCAAGCTATGCAAGTTGCGATCCGCAATAAAATAATGCCGGTTAAGGCAAGTTTAGGCGCGTTAAAATTTCCTGTGCCGCCCGCTGCGTTTCATTGAGCGGAGTATAGGTCGGCGCTTTAAAATTACCGTTGGCTTGAGAAACATGGCATCGTTCCTGTAGTTCATCATAAAGCTGTTTAAATTTCCCTGATTTACCTTTTATAGGCAGGGTAAAAACGGGCTTCCCCGTCGTGCATGCTTCTGTCAGCATATTTGTGCTGTCTTCGGTCACGAGGATCGCATCACAGGCACCCAACATCGCAAAAAATGGATTTTCACCATTGCCGTCGTCAAACCAAACCCTGACATTTAGCGATGCGAGTTCATGATATGCGTTTGAAACGAATTGCGGTGTTCTCCTCGATGTTGTCACCATGACGGAGTAACCGTGCTCAAGAGCGCGATTGACGGTAGCGAGATGGGATTCGTGGCTGGCGTCGTCGAGTGTGTGAGATTTTGAATTGCCGCCAATCAGCACTGCAATCCGCGGCGATTTTAATGTTGTGAGCTGTTTATCAAACTTCAGCGTGTCGACGATTATCCGATCATTTGTTACTCGATTGGGAGAGCCGAGTATCGACAAAACATTGGCTCCAGATAAATTGTCATGCGTCGGCGCAATAACCAAATCGAAATGGGATGTGTTGATCCGTGGATCCTGAATATAGACGGTAAATATGTTGGTCCCGCATTTCTTTTTGAGCGCTCTCAGCGGGGCAATGGATTGTCGGCCGCAGCCGATCACGATATCGGGAAATGGCTCGGAAAACCCATAATCTTTTGGCTTGGCTTTCATAACCAGTTGCAAGCCAGGTTGGGCGATTTTGAATGCGCTGCCGCTCGATAGCGTTTTACGTTCAATATTGACCACATGTAGGCGTGCCATAGCTTCGGCTAAACCAAGGGCCTGGTTTTCAATTCCGCGCCGTCCATCTGTAACGACCCAGCAAGACAGGGTCGGCTTCATTATTTGAATTCAACTTCAATGATTTCATATGCCTTGGATCCGCCGGGTGCAATCACTTCGATCGAGTCGCCAACTTCTTTGCCGATAAGTGCACGGGCAATCGGCGCTGTAATCGAAATTTTACCATTCTTAACATTGGCTTCGTCTTCACCGACGATTTGATAGGCGCTTTCTTCATCCGTATCTTCATTGACGATGGTGACGGTCGCACCGAATGTGACGGTTTCACTTTCCAATTTACTGACATCGATAACTTGGGCCAGCGAGAGCTTGCTTTCCAATTCTTGGATGCGTCCTTCAATGAAACCCTGTTTTTCCTTCGCCGCATGGTATTCAGCATTCTCGGACAAGTCGCCGTGTTCACGCGCAACCGAAATGGCCTGGATTATCTCGGGGCGCTCGACGGTTTTGAGTTGCTTCAACTCGGCTTCCAAAGCCGCATGGCCAATCGTTGTCATCGGATATTTTTGCATGATATTCTCTTTAATAGGGAAGGTTTTTTAAAGGGTTAAAACCCGTTTTCTCACAATTTCACATAATTTCCATGTGGGTGGTATGCCTTTTCATAAGGGCAGGGAACATACGTATTATTTTTGAGAATACAAGCTTTTAGCTGAATTATCGCTGCGAACAAAAAAGACACTTGTCGTAACATTACTAAAATTTATTGTTTTTCAATAAATATATAGTTGATACGACATATGTCGTGTGTTATTGATAAACAATAAGAAGAAAGACGGACAACTTCCCCCTTCATTGTCCCGACTTTCCACTTAAACAAAATGGCGACGAGGGTGCAACCTCGTCGCCGTGTTCAAAAAGCATAAAACCAAAGGAGATGACAAATGCTTATCAAACAGAAAAATCAACCTAACAATCCATCGTCCAGAGTCAATATTATCGCTGCATCCGTGATGACAGCCGGTCTAATCTTCTCGGCGATTCCCGCCAACGCATATATCCCGCGTGACAATCAAATCAGCATCCGGGTAAATCCAGTTGAACTTGAAACGCAAGCCGGCGTACAGCGCGTATACGATTATATGGCTCGCGAAGCGACGCATGCATGCGCCGCCCGAAGCGGGTCTTCACTCACGGCAAAGCGTATCGAAGCGCAATGCGCTGCGGATTTGCTCGATGATTTCGTGTTTGATCTCAACGACAAGCGCTTGATCGACTACCACAAAACCCAAATTTCAGCTTAATTTTGATGAAATTGGTGGATTTAGGCCGCTATCGCTGTAGCGGCCTTACGCTTTTGCGTAGTCCTGTAAGCTTATGACGCTGTAATCATTGGATGCGATGTCCGCGATGGCTGCAACGGCAGCGCGAGCGCCGGAGGCTGTGGTAAAGTAAGGAATTCGTCCGGTCAGGGCTGTACGACGCAACGAGAAACTATCCTTTAAGGACTGTTTACCCCAGGTCGTGTTGATGACGAGCGAGATTTCACCATTTTTCATCGCATCAACAATGTGTGGCCGACCTTCATGCACTTTTTTAATAGCTGTGACGTTTAGATTCTCTGATTGTAAGAATTTTGCAGTCCCGCCAGTAGCGACAACATCAAAGCCCAGATCCAATAAATCTTTGGCCAGTTTTATCATAGCCGGCTTGTCACTCTGTTTGACCGAGATAAACGCCGTTCCCGATTTGGGTAACACCACACCGCCGCCCAGCTGACTTTTGGCAAATGCCATGCCAAAACTTTTGGCCAGGCCCATTACCTCGCCTGTAGAACGCATCTCAGGCCCTAAGACAGTATCGACGCCCGGGAAACGGGCAAACGGGAACACCGCTTCCTTGACCGCGATTTGCGACCCGGATGTGCCCTTAAGGTCAAACGAAGACAATTTATGCCCAGCCATGACTTTAGCCGCAATATTGGCGACAGGCAGGCCAATTGCTTTGGCGACAAACGGGACGGTGCGCGATGCGCGAGGGTTTACTTCAATCAGGTATATTGTCTCGTCTTTGACCGCGAATTGAACGTTCATCAATCCAACAACGCCGAGGGACATAGCTAATAATTCCGTTTGTCTTTTAAGCTCGGCAACAATCTTGTCCGAAAGCGAGTAAGGCGGCAGAGAACAAGCGCTATCGCCACTGTGCACACCGGCCTCTTCAATATGTTCCATGACAGCGGCGACGAAGACTTGTTCCCCGTCACAAATGGCGTCCACGTCCACTTCGATCGCGTCTCTGAGATATTGATCGATCAAAAGCGGCGACTTGCCCGAAACCTTGACGGCTTCGCTGACATAGCGCCGCAAATCAGACTCGCTTTCTACGATTTCCATGGCTCGTCCGCCAAGGACGAATGATGGACGTAGAACTACCGGGTATCCAACTTGCTCCGCCGCTTGAGCCGCTTCGTCATCGGTACGCGCAATGGCGTTATTGGGCTGTTTAAGATCCAACTTTTGTAACAGCGCCTTAAATCTTTCGCGGTCCTCGGCCAGATCAATCGCGTCGCGTTCAGTTCCAAGAAGTGGAATACCGTTGGTTTCCAAGGCCTCGGCGAGCTTCAGGGGTGTTTGCCCCCCGTACTGAACAATTACACCCAATAGTGTTCCGTTTTCCTGCTCTTTGGCTACAAGTTCCAACACATCTTCTTCAGTTAACGGTTCAAAATACAAGCGGTCTGATGTGTCATAGTCGGTCGATACAGTTTCTGGATTACAATTGACCATGATGGATTCGATATCGATCTCACCTAGCGCAAAGGCGGCGTGACAACAGCAATAGTCAAATTCAATACCTTGTCCGATCCGGTTCGGGCCACCGCCGAGGATTATAACTTTTTTGCGATCTGTTGGCCTGGATTCGCAATCTGGCTCATTGGCAAACGACGGTGTTTCATATGCGGAATACATGTAAGGTGTTTTGGCTGCGAATTCGGCGGCACACGTGTCCACGCGCTTATAGATCGGGCGAACACCGAGGGTGCGCCGTGTCTGTCTAACTTCAGTTTCAGACCCGCCGACCAATTGGGCAAGCCGTGCATCTGAGAATCCATCCATTTTCAGAGAGCGCATCGTTTCGGCATCTTTGGGGAGTCCGTTTTCCGTCACCCATTGCTCGGCTCTGACAATCTCTTCGATTTGGCGTAAGAACCAAGGATCAATGCCGGTAATTTCATTGATTGTCCCGACCGAAAAGCCAACACGGAAGGCTTGAGCGACCACCCGCAAACGGTCCGGTGTTTGTTGCGATAACTCGGTACGTACGACCGTGTTGATATCATCAACAGACGTATCAAGTTCCACCTCTTCAAATCCGACAAGATCGGTCTCCAATGACCGCAGGGCTTTTTGTAGGCTTTCCTTGAAATTCCGTCCTATAGCCATGGCTTCACCGACCGATTTCATCGACGTCGTCAATAGTGGTTCAGATCCAGGGAATTTTTCAAAGGCAAACCTTGGGATTTTTGTCACAACATAATCGAGCGTCGGCTCGAATGCGGCAGGGGTTGCGCCGGTGATGTCGTTATCCAACTCGTCCAGTGTATAACCTACCGCTAATTTCGCCGCTATCTTGGCAATCGGAAAACCTGTCGCTTTTGAAGCCAATGCGGATGAGCGGGACACCCTTGGGTTCATTTCAATCACGACCATGCGGCCAGTTTTCGGATCCATGCCAAATTGAACATTGGATCCACCAGTTTCGACGCCAATCTCTCTTAAGACAGCGATCGATGCATCGCGCATGATCTGGTATTCTTTGTCTGTGAGTGTCAGGGCAGGTGCAACCGTAATAGAATCGCCCGTATGAACGCCCATCGGGTCAATATTCTCGATTGCACAAACGATAATACAATTGTCCGCCTTATCGCGGACGACTTCCATTTCAAATTCTTTCCAGCCGAGCAAACTTTCATCCACCAAGACTTGATTTGTTGGGGAAGCTGCCAAACCCGAGCGAATGATGTCTTCAAATTCTTCGATATTGTAGGCGACGCCACCCCCGGTGCCACCCATAGTAAAAGCAGGTCGGATAATAGCGGGTAGACCGGTCTCATCAAGGCGCCGCAGGGCTTCTGCGACCCCCTCATTTATGTCGCCATTTTTAGCCGTTATTATCGTCGAACGCGGGTTTTCCAGCCCGATTTTTTCCATAGCGATCCGAAAGCGGTCTCGGTTTTCCGCTTTGTCGATCACGTCGGCTTTGGCACCGATCATCTCGACACCGTATTTCTCCAAAACACCAAGTTCTTCCAGTTTAAGAGCAGTGTTTAATGCGGTTTGTCCCCCCATAGTCGGGAGCAGTGCATCCGGGCGTTCTTTTTCAATGATTTTAGCGACGATCTCGGGCGTGATCGGCTCAATATAAGTGGAATCCGCCATACCGGGATCGGTCATGATTGTTGCCGGGTTCGAGTTGACCAGAATAACCTTATATCCTTCATCCCGCAAAGCTTTGCAGGCTTGGACACCGCTATAATCGAATTCGCAGGCTTGGCCAATTACGATGGGGCCGGCGCCAATAATCAGAATACTTTTAATATCGGTTCTCTTGCCCATATCTCACCTTTTCCCCGGTCTAAATTCAAAAAGAATCTGTTAAAAACGCAAAACTGCGTATGCATAGAGGGAGTAGTGTCATTAGACAAGCATTCCTACTTGTAAAAAGTGTCACAATGGGCGATTTTATCACCCTGATCTAAGGGAGAATCCATGCGCCGCCAATCTATCTACAGCTCTCGGGCGCCAAGAAGCAATATTGGACGTCGGACATTGGGCCGGCGCGGAGGTGGATTTAGGTGGAAATTGATGCTGGTTTTTGCAATTGGCGCCGCATTCTATTACTTCGCCAACCAAAAAACTGTTCCCTATACAGATCGCAAGCAGTTACGCACGATGAAGCCGGCACAGGAAATGCAATTGGGTTTGCAGTCCTACCAACAAATCCTCAATGACAATCGTGCAAACTTACAAACAAGCGGCCCGATTGTGGACAAAGTGCGCGAAATTGGAGTCGATATAGCCCGAGTAGCCGCAGACTCTGATCCAGGGTTCGAATGGGCTTTCAATGTGATTGATTCACCCCAGGTGAATGCATTCGCCTTACCCGGGGGATACACGGCTGTTTACACAGGCATTATCCCTGTCGCCGCCAATGACGATGGACTGGCCGCGATCATGGGACATGAAATCGCACACGCATTGGCCCATCATGGCGCGGAGCGCATGGCCCAGCAAAATATGCAACGCATTGTTGGCGCCGGTGTTTCCCTAGGAGCGGGTGACATGGACCGCAGTTCACAGCGCGCGGTCATGGGCGTTTTTGGCGGCATTTCCCAATATGGTTTTGCACTGCCGTTCTCGCGATCACACGAATCGGAAGCGGACTATATCGGTTTGATCCTGATGTCACGCGCGTGTTACGATCCGAGAGAAGCGCCTCGTTTATGGGAACGAATGAAACAGGCGAGCGGCGGAAACGCGCCTCCCGAATTTCAATCTACTCATCCATCACCTGAAACCCGTATAAATGATTTTAAACGCTTGATGCCGGAAGCTATCGAGATTTACAATCAACACTGCCCAAACAAAATCAGACAATAATAAGAATAATGAGGGAGGGGGCGCTTTGAAAGATCTTGTACTTGTAACCGGGATTAGCGGTTATATTGCCCGCCATGTCGCGCATATTTTATTGTCTCGCGGGTATCAAGTGCGCGGGACTGTAAGGTCTATAGCGAAAGCAGATGGTGTAAAAAAAGATCTCGCAGATGCCGGTACGGATGTTTCCCATTTGTCATTTATTGAAGCTGATTTGGAGAGCGACGATAATTGGAGTGAGGCCGTCAAAGATTGCGCATATATTCAGCACATAGCGTCGCCATTCCCGCTTGAACAACCATCAGATCGCGAGGCCTTGGTTCCCGCAGCTCGCGCAGGTGCTCAACGTGTCCTGGCCGCCGGATTTGCGCAAAACGTCAAACGGGTGGTGATGACGTCTTCCATGGTGTCGATGATGGGAAAGCCGGGCAAGGGCCCAACAATGGACGTGACCGAGGACGATTGGACGCAACCGTCCTGGCGTCCGTTGACGGCCTATGCCGTCTCAAAAACCAAGGCCGAGCTTTCAGCGTGGGAATATGCCAAAGTGCAAGGATTTGAAGATAAGCTGACAGTAATTAATCCGGGATTGGTTTTAGGCCCGGCAATCGGGACGTCGTTTGGGGCTTCTTTGCACCTGATCGAGCAAATGTTTGCAGGTGAATTACCGCGCGCACCTAAGGTCGCCTACCCGATCGTAGACGTTCGCGATGTTGCGGAACTCCATGTCGAGGCGATGCTCAAACAAAAATCCAAAGGACGCCGTTTGATCGCGGCAAGCAACACATTGTGGTTGAAGGACATAGCGGCCATTTTGCGCCAGAATTTCCCAGAAAAAGCAAAAAAAACGCCAAAAGGCGAAATCCCCAATTTTGTCGTCCGGATGGTCAGCCTGTTTGATGACCGGATTAAAGCGGTCGTGGCGGATCTAGGCGTTTTTCATACCGCTGACACATCTTATGTGACGAATATCACCGGCGTAAATTTCAGACCGGCCGAAGAAAGCATTATAGATACTGCGCAGTTCTTGATTGACTGTAACCGTCTTTAACTAAAGCGCAGCCGCAAACCGTTCAAATAAATAGAAACTATCGCGGGGGCCAGGGCTGGCTTCCGGGTGGTGCTGAACGGAAAAAACCGGTTTACCATCCAACCGCAATCCACAATTTGATCCATCAAACAGGGATTTATGTGTTTCTGAAACCCCGTCCGGCAAGGTTGCGCCTTCGACAGCAAATCCGTGGTTCATAGAAACGATTTCAACTTTACCGGTTTCAAAATCTTTGACGGGATGGTTGGCGCCGTGATGACCTTGGTCCATCTTCACTGTCTTGGCACCCAGTGCCAATGCCAACATTTGGTGACCGAGACAGATACCTAAAATCGGAACACCGGCGTCGACCAGTTCCTTGATAACCGGAATTGCGTACTCGCCGGTTGCCTCCGGGTCCCCCGGGCCATTTGAAAGAACGACCCCATCAGGCTGTTTTGCCAGAATATCTTCGGCGCTCATATGTGCCGGGACAACGGTAGACTTCATCCCGGCTTCTGCGAGACAGCGCAGGATATTTTGTTTGGTGCCGTAGTCGATCACGACCACGTTTTTTGCATCTTTTCCGGTCTTTTCGGTTTTCCCGGGCCATTGCCACCGTGTTTCGTCCCACTGATAGTTTTGCGGCGTGCTGACCGTCTTTGCCAGATCCGCACCGACAAGTCCGGACCAAGCCTTTGCTTTCGCCGCGAGCGTCGGAACATCAAATTTCCCGTCCGGACTATGGGCAATAACCCCGTTTGGCATACCGTTTTCGCGGATAAAGGCAGTCAGCGCTCGAGTGTCAACGCCGCTCAAGCCAACAATACCGCGATTAACCAGCCAATCATTGAGATGAGATGTGGCACGCCAACTGGCGGGTGTGGTGATGTTTTCGCGGAAAATTGCGCCTGCTGCCGCGTTTTCGGCTAAACTGCAGGACGCCTCTTCATCTTCGTTATTTGTACCGGTGTTTCCGATATGGGGAAAGGTAAAACAGATGATTTGTTCGGCATAGGACGGGTCGGTTAAAATTTCCTGGTATCCGGTCATGGCCGTATTAAAGCAAACCTCGCCGACTTTATCACCGACATGACCGCAACCTTTTCCGCGAAAAACCTGACCATTTGCCAAAACGAGTATGCCAGTGGCTGTATTGCGGGCCATCGGGTCAGATGTTGAATTCTCTTGCTTTTTAACTGGATCGTTCATAGATACCCGCTTCGAATTGATGATTTCCCGCCGTTTAAGCGACTCGCGTTTAAAACGATCGAAAGTTAGGCAGGCCGTGGGATAGCGTCAAGCAAATTTCCGTGCTAATCATGTAAGCCGCGCGAAAATTTGACGGTAAAAATAATATTGTGGCAAAATCCGATGGATTTGCCTGTTAGGATTTAGAATGACTCTTCGTTCCGATATTATGGACGGCATGAAAACCGCCATGAAAGAAAAAGAGACCCTTGCGCTGTCAACGCTGAGATTGGTCAACGCGGCAATCAAGGACCGTGATATTGCGGCGCGCGCAGAAGACCGCCCCAACGGAATTGATGAAGTTGAAATCCTTTCTTTGCTAGCTAAGATGGTCAAGCAGCGCGATGAAAGTGCCCGAATTTACGATGAAAACGGCCGGCCCGAACTGGCCGAGCGCGAACGCAGTGAAATGGACGTCATCAAACGGTATATGCCGCAACCATTGAGCGCGGACGAGCTTAATTCAGCCGTACAGTCTGCCGTTGAAGAGCTTGACGCCACGTGTTTGAAAGACATGGGACGGGTCATGGGTGTTTTGAAAGGCAAATATGCCGGCCGCATGGATATGGGCAAGGCCAGCGCTGCCGTAAAAAACCTTCTCGCGTCTTAACTAAGTCAATGTTTTGAAGGGCTCTTTCAGGCTATAACTGGGTTGCGTAAACCATTTCGGTCCATGATCGCCCATGTAAAAATGGTCCTCAAGCCTGATTCCAAACTCGCCGTAAATACAGATCATCGGTTCGTTGGAGAAGCACATGCCTTTGGCGAGGGGTGTTTTGTTGCCGCGTACAAGATACGGCCATTCATGCACGTCCATTCCGATACCATGCCCTGTTCTGTGTGGCAGTCCGGGAACTGCGTAATCGGGTCCAAATCCATATTTTTCCAATACCGCGCGGGCCGCATAATCAGGCGCTTCACAAGGTTCGCCCAATTGCGCTGCATCGAACGCGGCTTGCTGGGCTTCTTTTTCAATATTCCAAACCTCTTGCTGGCGATTATTCGGCTTCCCGAACACATAGCTGCGTGTGATATCTGAATTGTATCCATAGAGTGCACATCCGGTATCAATGAGGACCATGTCGCCGTCTTTCAGGATCTGTTCGCCTGATGGCCCGTGTGGGTACGCTGTAGCTTCGCCAAATGAGACGATACAGAATGTGGAACCATTATCTGCATTGGCCGCACGGTGGGCTTGATCGATGAAATAGGCCACTTCATGGTTGGTTATGCCTTCGCGCAACATCGCAGCCGTTTGTTTGTGAATATCCAGCGTCGTATTTTTGGCCGTCTGCATGATCGCGAGTTCGGACTCCGACTTTTGCATGCGGCACCCGGCGGTTACCGGTGTGGCACTAATAAGCGTCCAGTCAGAACAGGCCTCCCGAATGCCTTCAGTGATAAAGTAGGGCGTTTGTTCCTCGATTCCCAGCGTGCCGCCTTTGGGATTAAACCGATTCAGAATTCTATTGGCAACATCGTAGGGGTTTTCATGTTCTTCCCACAATCGGATTTCATAATCCGCGCCTATTTGGGTCTCGATAGTAGCTTTTTCAAATGCCGGGCTGATAAATATGATCTCATCGTCGTGTGACGGCATGATTGCGCCAACAAGGCGTTCGCTTGGATGCCAATTAAGTCCGGTAAAATACCGCAAAGATGTGCCCGAAGGCAGCAAGACGGCATCAATGCCGTTAGCGCGCATCAATTCGCGAGCTTTGTGCCGACGGTCATACCGTTCTTTTGACGTAATCTCCGGCGTTAACGCCCGCATGTTTGGGAGGTTAAATTCAGGCATTTATACCTCCCGTATGTGCTTAACTGTCGAGGAACGACCGAAGTTTACGGCTCCGGCTCGGATGCTTGAGCTTACGCAAAGCTTTGGCTTCGATTTGACGGATACGTTCACGCGTTACGCTGAATTGCTGACCAACTTCTTCCAGAGTATGGTCCGTATTCATACCGATCCCAAAGCGCATCCGAAGCACGCGTTCCTCACGTGGTGTCAGACTTGCAAGTACGCGCGTTGTTGTTTCACGCAAATTGGACTGGATCGCGGCATCGATCGGCAGAATTGCATTGCTATCCTCGATAAAATCACCGAGTTGGCTGTCTTCCTCATCCCCGATCGGGGTTTCCAGAGAGATTGGCTCTTTGGCGATTTTCATCACTTTGCGAACTTTTTCCAATGGCATGGCCAATTTCGCAGACAGCTCTTCCGGTGTCGGTTCACGACCGATTTCATGGAGGATTTGCCGAGATGTCCGTACGATTTTATTGATCGTTTCGATCATATGCACTGGAATACGGATGGTTCTGGCCTGGTCGGCAATCGACCGGGTGATCGCCTGACGGATCCACCATGTGGCATAGGTCGAAAACTTATATCCGCGGCGATATTCAAACTTATCAACCGCTTTCATCAAGCCAATATTGCCTTCCTGAATGAGATCCAGGAATTGCAAGCCACGGTTTGTGTATTTTTTAGCGATTGAAATCACGAGGCGCAAATTGGCTTCGACCATTTCTTTCTTGGCCTGACGGGCTTCGCGTTCGCCTTTTTGCACAGTTTGCACAATACGCCGAAACTCATCAACGGGAACACCTGTTTCCTGGGCCTGAACAGCAATTTCCGTTCTGATTTTCTCAATCGAAATTTTCTCGCGGCCGATAAACCGGTCCCAGGCCTCTGATGATCCTTTCATCGCGTCCAGCCAGGCCGGATTGAGCTCGCTGCCGAGATAGGCCTGCAGGAATTCCTGACGCGGAACACCATTGCCATCGGCCAGGCGCATCAATTTACCCTCAAGACCGATCAGGCGCTTGTTGATCGCGTACAATTGCTCGACCAGGGCTTCGATCCGCGCATTATTGAGGTGCAGGGATTTTAGTTCTTCAATAATCTTTTCTTGAATTTCATCGTATTCGAGCGCTTGTGGTTTTTGAAGACCTTTCCCTTTCAACCGTGCACGAATGAGCATTTGCTGGAGTTTTTGAAAACGTGCAAAATCTTTGGAAATCGCGTTGAGTGTGTCAAAGACCGCGTCCCGCAATTCTGCTTCCATGGCTGCCATGGAGAGATTTGCTTTTTCGTCTTCGTCTTCCTCTTCATCGTCATCGACGGTTTTTTCACCTTCAGCATAGGTGCGTTCCGGTTTCTTTTCCGGCTCCGGTTTAACCTTGTCCTCTTCTTCAGGTTCGATTTCACCGCGTTCGATTTTTTCACGGCGTACAGCGGCGGCAGAGTTATCAACCTGGATGTTCCCGATTGAAAAATTGTAGGTGCTGTCGAGGTCGATAATATCCCGCAATAAAATGCGGCCTTCTTCCAGCTCTTCGCGCCAGACCATGATCGCTTCAAATGTCAGCGCGCTTTCACACAGGCCTTTGATCATGGTGTCGCGCCCGGCTTCAATCCGTTTCGCGATTGCGATTTCGCCCTCACGAGACAGAAGCTCGACCGTGCCCATTTCACGGAGATACATCCGGACCGGGTCATCTGTGCGGTCAAGCTCGTCTTTCGAGTTGCCACCCTTGACCACACGGGTATCAGCCTTGGTCAGCGTATTGCGGGATGTATCACCTTGGTCCTTATCATCGACCACTGAAATACCGAGGTCGGAAAGTTGAGCCAAAGTAACCTCAATGAGGTCGGGCGTGACTTCGTCGGTGTTGAGGTGCTTATTGAGTTCAGTCGTCGCCAATAGACCGCTTTTTTTGGCGATCGCAATCATGCGCTTGACTTCGACATTATCCATGTCGAGCAAAGATGATTTTTCTTTCGGCGCTTCAGCTACGACGTCCACGATTTCTGGCGTTTCTACCTTCGCTTTCTTCATCTTTTTTGCAGCAGGCTTTTTCGCTGCCGCCTTCTTTACTGCTGGCTTCTTGGCTGCAGCTTTTTTGGTCGCTGTTTTCTTAGCAACAGGTTTTTTAGCGGCGGGCTTTTTAGCGGCAGTTTTCTTAGCAGCCGGTTTCTTTGTGGCAGTTTTAGCCATAAATTTTGTCTCCACTCAGGATGTCATCCTAATATAGGTATGATCTATCCAACAACAATGGGTCCCACCCCCGTCCCCAAGAGGGCAGGTTGGAACCTAATATATCAAAGACCCGTCCCGAAAGATGAGCCCATATTTAATCGCGCTCCGCTCGATTGGTGCGCATCAGACGGTGTAACGCGTCTGTATTTTCCGAACGAATAGTATCAGCCATGCGTCCGCGTGTCTCTTTTTTCAATTGGATCTCGCTGTCGCTTCCATCCAATGCTCTGGCTTCCATCAACCACAATTTGACGCGTTTTTTGAGGTCCGCATCCTTTCCGCCAAGGGCTGCAATTGTTAAATTGCGCTCTCTTTTGAAAGTGTTGAGGGCCTTTGAAAGGCCGTCCGCCTCTATATGGGCGTGAAGTGCGCGTTTATCAACCGATATTGTATGTTCCCAATAAGATAATAGCGATTTTTGCAGGGCTTGATAGGCTGCAGTCCTGAAATTGAGCCCAAACAAGGTTTGATCCACCGAGTCCATCATTTCGGGCCATTCAAGAACAGCGCCCAAGATCCGGCGTTCGCGTTTTTCTTTCAAAGCGGCTGGCTGGCCTCCTAAAATCTGAAGCGGCGATAGTTTTTGTTTCGGTTTCCACCCGGATTTTTTGCCCATGGGTTGCCATTTGGGCCGGCCGTATTCTGCTTCGAATTTTGCTAATAGTGCGGTTTTGTACTGTTCCCGGACACCATCATGACCAATTTCGCGTAAAGCGGTAAAAATCCGGTCTTTCAGACCAGCCTTGGCTTCCGGTGTGTCCAGAGGTTCGGCGCTGACTTCACGTCGCCAGACCATATCGACTAATGGAACTGCACGGTCGAGCACATCTTGCATGGCGCTTGCGCCTTGCTCGCGAATGAGGTCATCCGGATCCTTGCCCTCCGGCAAAAGCGCAAATCTAAGAGTCTGGCCGGGTTTCACCAGCGGCAGGGCCCGTTCGATTGACCTGAAAGCCGCACGTATCCCCGCTTTATCTCCATCGAAGCACAGAATCGGCTCCGGTCCCGCGCGCCATAACAGCGACAACTGATCCTCGGTCAATGCGGTGCCCAAGGGTGCGACAGCATGTTCAAACCCGGCTTTTGCCAGGGCGATCACATCCATATAACCCTCGGCGACGATCAGTCCATTGGCGCCGTTTTTAGGTGCGTGCAGGGCTTTTCTTGCTTCCGGATACCGGTAGAGCAGCCGCCCTTTGTGAAACAGGTTGGTTTCCGGCGAATTGAGATATTTAGCCTTGTCATCTTTAGATAAGGCCCGCCCGCCAAACGCGATCAGTCGGCCGCGGGGATCTGCAATGGGAAACATAATGCGGTTGCGAAACCTGTCCCAGGGCTTTTTGCCGCTTTTCGTCTCGTCGGGCTGGATCAAGAGGCCGGCTTCCACCAACCGGTCGAGTGTGGCACCTTGCTGGGCTAGCTCGTCGCGCAGGCCATTAAAACTATCAGGCGCGTATCCGATTCCGAAGCGCTTGCAGTCTTCACTGGTCAAGCCTCTGGATTTTAAATAGGTACGCGCTTCTTGTCCGATGTCCCGGCGCAGGGAGCGCTCGAAAAACCCCTGCGCTTGCTCGATCCAACTAATTGTCTTTTTATTCTGTTCGGCGCGCTTTTCAGCTTCTGGGTCGACGGCCGGCAGGGCCATGCCGGCCATATTGGCAAGTTGTTCCACGGCTTCGGGAAAACTCAAGCCCTCGACTTCCATGAGAAATGAAATGGCGTCGCCATGTTTTCCCGAAGAAAAACAATGATAAAAACCTTTTTCATCATTGACGAAAAATGACGGTGTTTTCTCGGTTGTGAACGGCGATAAACCGGCGAACTCGCGGCCCTGGCGCTTTAATTTGACATGCTTGCCGATGACCTCGGACGGTCGGATTCGGGCTTTTAGCTCGTCTAAGAAATTTTCACCGAAACGCATGCGCTACATGTAGGGCCTTTCCGTTCGAAATGCGAGTCTTGGTTACTCCCCCTTATTGATCAATTACATAGGTGAGATTGACCGTGACGGACAAGGTTTGTTCGCCGGCTGCAATCGGCGTGCTCTCGGCGCTATCTGCCATTGCGCGCATCATCATCGGTTGTGGAGGTTGATGCCCGCTGGAGCTTTCCCGAATTTCCATTATTTTCCCAAGTTTAACTCCGGCGGCCTTGGCCATGCCTTCAGCTTTGGTTTGGGCGGCTTTGATCGCATCGATTCGGGCTTTATCCTGGGCTGATTTGCTGTCCTTTATCGAAAAAGTCACGCCATTGATATTATTGACGCCGGCTTCGACGAGCGCGTCGAGCATGGGGCCGACTTTTTCTAAGTCCTCGGACTTCGCGCTGACCGTATTGCGGACTTCATATCCCGTGATACGGGGCTTTTGACGGTTTTGATAGTCATAGCGCGGCTGGAGAGACATTTGAGAAGTTTGAATGTTTTTCTCGGCGATCCCGGCTTTTTTAAGGGCTGCAAATGTGCTGGTCATCAAGGTCGCATTTTTGCGCATGGCTTCGCCGGCCGTGGCGCCTTCGGTGACGACACCGGCGGAAACGCTGGCCTGATCAGGGGCCTGGGCCGCATGCCCTGTCCCGGAGGCATGGATTGTACCAATTTGGGCGTGATGGGTGGCATCAGAGCCGGCTTCATGGGCATTGGAACTGCAGGACATAGCTAATACACTCGCTGTAATCAGAATTATTTTTTTCATCAAAAAGTCTCCTTTTCAATATTGTGACACAGGAGAATCTTTTCACCAATGATGTTCTGCATAAATGGGTACTGATAGGGCCATATTAGGGCTTTTCACACGCCCGCGCCCGCGCTATACACCGAGCCGTAACCAGTGGGGGTGTGTAGCTCAGTTGGTTAGAGCCGCCGGCTCATAACCGGCTGGTCGGGGGTTCAAATCCCTCCGCACCCACCAATGGTTTCCCCCAAATTTCTGCCAAGATGTGCGTCTCAGAGAACTCGCCTAGTTTCAAAGGGTTAGCTCGGATGTGGCTTATATATTCGAAAGAGAGACGCCTAATATAGGGAACTTTCAGCCCAATTTGGGTATGAGTCTCTCTTGGCGATTTTCGCCTCCATGATGTTGGTGCGAGGATGCGGATGGAGCTTGGGTGAAGAAGTGGTTAGGCCGGGAAACCCAGAAATACTCGCTGGTCATTCCAGTCACTGGGAAGATGCGCGGTTTTGCGCTTGATGGAATCAGTCGTCAGTTCAATCGGCTGATTGCCGCATATGATCTCATGGACAATGTCCGGTGCCAAAAATGCTAACGGTAGGGTGCGACTTACGTCGGATGCATCTACGTTTTCTGACTTTGCAATTTCAAGAATGGATTTTCGTCGATTGGATTTGAGTTGTTCATACCAGTGTCTTGCTTGCGCTATCGTCTGAATAAGTTTGGTGTCTGGAGTATTTTGAGGACGACCACCAATGACCAGCTTGGTTTCCACGCCCCGTCGTTTTTGCTGAAGGGGGAATCTTAGAATGAGGCTTTGGTTCTCTTCATCATTGAGTAGATTTTTTCGTCTCAGCATAATGATGAGTTCGTCATTGTGGACTTCGATGCGATTGACTAAATCAATCAGCGTCTTCCTTATATTGTTGGGATTAGGGTTACTTAGCTTCTTGTCCAGTTCATGGCACGTTTCTTTTAGGTCCCGCAATTCGGAATGGGTTGGGTCGTTCAGGTTCAGTAGATGAATAGGGACTGATTGATCGGAAAAGGTCGACCTCAGTAACTTCATTATCTTACCTTCGATCTGGTTTGCAGGAAGACGCCAGGCACTGCCATCATCCAATTCTCCCTTGGTCAAACGGTTGGAGATATAATAGCGGTATTTCCGTCCGTTCTTTTTCGTGTGGATTGGACTCAGCCTATCACCGGATTGGTCATATATGAGTCCGGTCAAAAGACTTCCAGATTTGAGATTGATGTTGCGTTTTCTTTTGGGTGCATTGGATTTCAAGAGCGCTTGGATCTTTTCCCAGAACTCAGTTTCAATAATGGCACCGTGTTCGCCGTCATAAATATTATGTTTATGGCAGACCTTACCAATGTAAACTGGGTTGGAAAGAAGCTTATAGAGATGGCCACGGCTAAAGGGACGCCCACCCACTTGTTGTTGCTTGAGGGTTTTTCTGAGTTTTGTCCGAAAGCCTCGCTTGTCGAGTTCGGTTTTCAGTTTGCCGACAGTTCCTAATTCCAGATAAAGCTCAAATATCATTCTGACCTGTTCTGCCTCGTTTTCATCAATGACAAGCTTGGTTTCAATATTAGTGTAACCGAGAGGAGGGAGACCGCCCATCCATTTGCCTTTCTTTTTTGATGCAGCGATTTTATCTCTGATCCGTTCTGCCGTTACTTCTCGTTCAAACTGGGCAAAGGATAGGAGGACATTTAAGGTCAATCGTCCCATTGAGTTGGTGGTGTTAAAAGCCTGGGTGACGGACACAAATGACACGTCATGTTCGTCAAATACTTCAACCAATTTGGCGAAGTCAGCTAATGAGCGTGTTAAACGGTCAACCTTGTAGACGACAATGACATCGACTTTTCCGTCTTTCACCTGATCCAGAAGTGATTGCAGTCCGGCTCGTTCCATATGGCCACCGGATATTCCAGCGTCACTAAATACCGTATCTACCCTTTCCCATCCTTCACCTGCTTGTGACAGGATATATGCCGCACACGCTTCAGCCTGCGCATCCAGTGAGTTAAACTCCTGTTCAAGTCCTTCTTCAGATGATTTACGGGTATAAATTGCGCACCGTTTTCTGATCGTCATAACGGTACCTTATTGAGCCCAAAAAAACGGGGACCAGACCAATGCGCGCCTGTAATATCCTTCGCTATTGCAGACAGGGACTTCCAGACCTTGTTCTTATAGACAAATCCTTCTTCAATTACTGCGACCATATGGGTTTTACCATTCCATTCGCGTATCAATTGTGAGCCAGGATCAAGTTTGAGGGCAGGGCGGTGAGACTGAGTTGTGTGCTTACCAGTATTTACATCCAAATCGTCGTCCCCTGCATCGAGAGATGCAGCCAATACTTTTTGATCTGATTTTGAATTGCCTGGCATTGATTGAGCTTGAAATTCATACGCGAGAGCGCGTACCAAAAACTTGCGACTGGCGGCTTTGGGAGGCCTACTTCCATGAAACCGGGTCCATTTAAGTGATAGTTCCGCGTGATCAAGTGTTTCCAGACGGTCCAGTTTGGATTGCAACTTCGAATTAATTCGAGGCATTGGTCTCGCCCCGAATCACATAGATGTTTTCTTTGTTGTCCCGATCGACACGTTCGATCTCGTAGCCCCGTTTTCGAAGCCCTGTCATGGTGGCGCTGGTCGTATGATTTTGCCATCCCAAAGCCTCAGAGGCTTTTGATATCGTAATTCCATTCTTGCGCGATAGCATAGCGACTAGTTTGGCCTGCTTACTGCCAGCGCGCGGTGCTGCTATTTTTTCGGATCGTATCGGTTCCATTTTTGTCTCCGTTTTTTGCATTTGAGACATTCAAATGCTTGTACCGAGACAAGACCCAATTCACTGGGCCATGACTACATTACCGCTTCCTTTGAAAAGGAAGTCCAGTCAATTGTGGAATAAATTTATGTCGCGAAGATCCCCAAAGGAGACGTTAAATTTTAACTTAACTTTCGAGAACCATAATGAAATGGCAGTCCCGTCGACATAGAAGAAAAGAACAAATCCTTTAACAAATTGAAATCCCTGTCAGCCTGTTCTGTCCCATCGTTAGGTAGGAGCTTAGCGGCCTTCTTATAATCACCTAAATCAATGCCGCAGTTCTCAACTTTTGGTTCAATGCGGTGGACATGTTGAGGGCCAACTAGAAGACAAGTTTGCCCAATAGCGTTCTTAGACTGATAGAAATTAAAATGATCTACGGCGTTTTTCCACGCTAAAAGACCGGCACCTTCTATCTGCCTTTTTGTAAGGGGGGGTAAAATCGCACCAGTCCCAATCGACAAAACCCGGATTTCATCTGGCTTAACATGGAAGCGAGATAGTATATCTACAACAGCCATCATAATCGGATTATTACCAATTAATGCTCCATCTAAAAGTATGTAATCATCATCAACGCTGGGCTTGAAATAAGTTGGTGCGGCGGAAGTCCCCATTCCCACTTCGAGCATTGATTTTTTCCAGTCCATTTCGAAATCAGGATGGTGCGGTGTTTTAAATATTGCTGGTTCATGTTTCTCTGCGTTAACAGACGGAATACATAAAGCCATCTTGGCATCACCTAAAAGGTCTTCACCAACAATTCCAGCCATCAATTCTCTAAGCGGTTCACTATCATACTTACTGAAAAAAATATCATGACCAAACATCGCTTTATCGTGCCATTTTCCGTCAAGTTCTCTGTGAATGAAATCCCCCACATACTCTAAGTTCTTCGCATTCCATCGTTCACGAGGGAAAAGGTGTTCTCCTTTCGTCAGATATAAGTATCTCAATTCACGCGCTGAAAGGTCTTTGGCTAAGCCTAGAGCTATCATACCGCCTGTAGATGTCCCTGCTATAAGGTCGAAGTAATCTCCAATATTAGCATTACCCAAAAGTTCTTCTAATCTCGCAAGATAATGAGTAGTGAAAATGCCCTTTATTCCGCCACCATCCAAGGACAATATGCGTAAGGGCCTATCGCCCGCGAAGGAGATTTTTTTCGGTAAAGTTTTAGCACTGAGTGCGGTTCGGTTGATAGAATTGCGTTCAGTCATACTGTTCAGTTGCTCTTTCTATGGTTAACCGCGATGAAGTGGAGAGCAAAGCCAGATTAAATTTATTATTGGCCAAACTTTTCATGTTTTCGTGGGGAGGTTCGCTGATTTTTTTAGTTTCAAGTTTAGGATTAGATTGCTCAGCCTCTTCACTTTTAAAAGACCCACTTCGTGGGTGTTCCTCAGGTAGATTCCAAAAACCTGTGTCTTCCCATACTTCATAAGCGGCAAGGTGCTGAATAATCCACGGCACAATGGTATCCGCAATATATTGATCTTCAGACCATTTAGCTCCTTTTGAATAATGGGATAGGCATAATGGTGAACGTGAAGGTTTATCAAATTTATAAAAAAAATGGGCCGCCAATGCGTCAGGTAATGATAATTCTATATCAGGACTTTCAATAACGACAGATGGGTTTGGAGTCGGAATATAAAGTTGAGCATGTTTAAACTTCATGCGATTGCTCGGCACGAACGAAATGCTTATTTGATAAGTTACATCAAATGGCTTGACCTCACCAACCCAAAGAGCCTCCCAAGGCAAATCATATTTCAGAGAAAAGGTTGTCTTTTCTTCAAGGGCTTCTGTCTGTTGGTCTATAGTTAGTCTTTGCAAATACCGCCCCAACTGGTTGTGGGTTTAGGTTTCACGATACTAGACTTGGCAGAAACCGACGCACCAGCGAGCGCGATCGCGCCCGTCTTGGGGATTACGTTTCGAGAGTCCTGCTTAGTGTCCATGTAGTTTCTTTTGTAAAAACTGTCATAGGCCTGTTTGGCTAATTCTTCACCAAACAACTCGCCCAATTCAGCGCGTTTCTGACTAAGACTCATTTCGCTAATAACTTTTAAACGCCTTGCCAAATCATATAAATCATTCGCTAGCATTCTTTGGTCTTTCGAGATTCTATGACTTTCAGGCCAGCGGTCCGTCAGAATATCCTCTCGATATTCGGGGTTGATAACTTCGACTTTTGAGTCGCTATTAAATTTTGACGCAATCGTTTCGCATAAATGAACGGTTTCATCTAAAAGACTGTGGCTTCCTAACGCGTTTTCAGCGGACAATAACGAAAGGATGACCGACGGGGGCTTCCTAAATGCTTGACGTGCTTTGTCAGCCCACAAAATTTGCATGCGACGTTTGATGAGTTGAAGGGCAACAACGGTAATTGATTTTTCGGCAATTTCTTGCTGGTCTGGTGCAGGCTGTATGTCAGCTTTTTCGAGGAGTATTTCCGTCCGGTCAAACTTCATCAATCGTTCAGAATACATTTTTGAAAATTTCGTCGTTTCCGGTATTCGTTCATTGATATGTTTGGAAAGTCCAAAAGAATTATTTTCTACAAACTTTTGACCGCTCAACTCATCGGGATTTGCGTGACTGATTTTTCCAGCACGCTCAATCATATGGTGTTGAGTAGATGTTCTAATCATCGGTGTAATATCAATATGCATGTCTGCATATTCGATAGTAACACAGCGGGTTTGCCTCACCGTATTCGTGTAATACCGTGAGCCTTCTTTGCCTTTCACAGCTTTGTATAAAATATCGAGGAAATCATCGGGGGTATCACCTAAAGAGCTATCGAGTTCAGATATGAGATCAACATCATAAATATCATCACCTCTTTTACTAACACTCCGAATGGTTGCTCCTATGGCAATAGAGCCTTGAGTGTAAATATCCGACACGTTGTCCTTAAGCGGACTATCATCTCTTTCGAGATAATCTGCTACCGTTTCATATCTTCTAATTGCTTGCTCATACATGCTTGGAGGAAGTTGAATCCTAATGGAAACATCCGCAAGTAATTCATCAGTAACGTTATTCTGGGTTTCCATCTTTTCCTCAAAAATCTAGCTCCAGAACAAAATAAGAACTGAAATACGATTCTTCAAGGTGCAATAAGTCATTATTCACAACTTTATTTAGTAGCGTCAAATTGACGACTGGGGTGACGAGGCCAAATGTAAGTTATTGGTAGAGAATCGTTTTATAACAATGCTACTTTGACGTCCGCTTAGCCCCCTGAGCTGAAGTTGTGAAGATTGCCTTGTCTTAAGTCTAGAACTGCTTAGTGATGATAGAATGCTACAAGTCGCATATTACCAAGCTTCAATAGAGACATTTAACTTAGCAAGCCCTGAAAGCATTCTTGGAGACTTAGCTCACAATAACCGCTTCAGCTTGGAGGGAACACAAAGAGATGCTTGGGTTTCCCAAGTCAAGTTCTTGCAGATTGAATTGGCAAATCAAAAAAGTGGCGAAATTTTCTTTGAGTTTTCTATTCCTCGAATGGGTAAGAGAGCCGATGTCGTAATCCTCATTGGCGGGATTGTATTTGTCGTTGAATTTAAAGTGGGTTCGAAAACCTTTGATACCGCCTCGATAAGGCAAGTTCATGACTATGCTTTAGACCTGAAAAACTTCCATAGAGGGTCTCATGATTTACCGATTGTTCCAGTCCTAATAGCCACCAGAGCTGAGAAAGTGGACCCGCCTCAATTGGAATGGGCCGCGGATAACGTAGCAACCCCTTTGCGGGCTCAATCTGAGGGGTTATTGGCCATTATTAAAACTGTGCTCGCTCAGGTTGACACCAAATGCCTGGATCCTCATGCATGGGCAAGGTCTGGTTATCTGCCCACTCCCACAATTGTTGAGGCTGCACAGGCGTTATATCAAAATCATTCTGTTGAAGAGATCGCGCGCTCTGATGCGGGTGCTAAAAACCTAAATGCGACAACACAGTGTCTTCGTGACATCATTCGGGTGGCTCATTCACAAAAACAGAAAACGATTTGTTTTGTGACCGGGGTTCCTGGCTCGGGGAAGACTTTAGCAGGACTGAATATGGCTACAGAAACGGCAAATAGGCCAGTGGGGGAAACAGCCGTTTTTCTATCAGGTAATGGACCGCTTGTGGATGTACTGAGGGAAGCGCTGGCCCGAGACCAAAAGGAACGAACAGGCTGCACCAAAATAGATGCAAGACGTGAAGTGTCGAGCTTCGTACAGAACATTCATCATTTCAGAGATGAAGCTCTAAAAGACCCAAAAGCCCCGCCTGAGCATATTGTGATTTTTGATGAGGCTCAAAGGGCATGGGACCAACATCAAGCCTCAAAGTTCATGCAAAGCAAAAGAGGCCAAAAAGACTTTAACAAATCTGAGCCCGAGTTTTTGATTGAAGTTATGGATAGGCACGAGGATTGGTCAGTTGTTATTTGTTTAGTTGGCGGTGGTCAGGAGATTAATACAGGAGAAGCTGGACTATCCGAGTGGATGAGAGCTTTGGAGGGGCGCTTTTCCGATTGGAAAGTCTATCTCTCAGATCGCCTATTGGATCCGCATTATGGGCTGGAGACATCAGCGCTCTCACTCAATGCGGATACGAGGATCCAATGGCAATCAGAATTGCATCTTGGTGTCTCTATGCGCTCGTTCAGAGCTGAGGCTTTATCCGGCCTTGTCAGAGCTATACTTGATAATCAGGCGACAGAGGCCTCCCGTCTTTTTGAAACTATAAAAGAACAATACCCGACCACCCTTACTAGGAATCTAGAAACGGCCCGTACATGGCTACGAGAGCAAGCCAGGGGCAATGAACGATTTGGTTTTATGGCATCCTCTGGAGCCTATCGCCTGCGCCCTGAAGGATTAAATGTTCGTGTAAGTGTAGATGCTGTCAACTGGTTTCTGAACGGGCCAGATGATGTTCGTTCGGCTTATTATTTGGAGGAAGTCGCGACTGAGTTCGATGTGCAAGGCTTAGAGGTCGACTGGGCAGGCATTTGTTGGGACGCAGACCTTCGCTATGCTGATGGAGAGTGGGACAAGTTGGCGTTTAGGGGGACCAAATGGCAAAGGGTCAATAAAAAAGAACGCCAGACTTACCTTATAAACGCTTACCGAGTCATTCTTACACGCGCTAGGCAGGGGCTTGTGATTTACGTTCCTAAGGGCGATTCCGAGGACCCTACGCGCTTACCAGATTACTATGATCAGACAGCGGAGTTTTTGGAAAGTTGCGGAATACCTCGTTTAGATTGAGGGTTCAGCCAATGTGTTCCAGCGACCTGTTGAACTCGCACCCTAACGCAGACAAAAGACACGGCAATTAAAGTAGTGCTTTTAGTTGCTTTACAGCGATTGTTAGTTTGTCATCTGATAGTTTTTTTGTGACGGCGCGTTGGTCTTCTATAAGCTGAGCACGCTTTTGGCTGATATTGTTGTCGTCATCACCGAACTCAAAAAAGACTTTTGGATGAATACCAAGGTTTTTCCATAATCGCTCAAGCGTTTCGAATCCCGGATAACTTATGCCGCGCTCAATATTAGAAATGGTTTCAATCGAACGATCAATTTTATCCGCAAACTCATCTTGAGTAAGTCCGAGCTCGTGTCTGATAGCCTTTACGCGTAGGCCGACGCGTTTTCTAAAATCCATACCCCAATTTTGACGCCGGGTTTTCGTACTAACACGATGCTCAACTACGTATTTACGAGTTGATACGTATATATATACGTTTAATGTCTGAGTTACGTAGAAATATACAAAAGGAAAACCCAATGAAACAAATAATGTTTTTAGCGGTATTGATGACAATAACCGGATGTTCGCAAGCTGGTTCTGAAACCATTTCAAAGGAGGAATATGGGGCTGATTGGCCATTTCCTAAATTCGATAGTGGCATATTGTCGTGTATGAATAAAAAATACAGTGGTGTTAAAAGGCCTTTAGTAACGATCAGGCTGGATGGAATATATTACGGCTTGAACGGTGCAGCTCACGGCGTAGGAGGCTATCCAGATGCGCGTGATCAAATGGGAAAATCCGAATGGGGAACTTATGAACTTGGAGCGACTAGCAAAATAATTGAGCGCGGAATGAGTCAATGTGCCTAGTCATTTGAAGTTTACAGTATCGAGGACTATTGGCGTTTTTGTAATTAACGATCCCGCTATTAGCGTCGCTTCTTCACCCTTTGATCTTTCCGCCGAGGAATAGAACGCCTTTTAATTTTCAATCTACGGCCGGTTTTCTGATCAACTGAATTTGGGTCTCTATTTCGGGCTAATCCTGACCAATAGAGAAATTGACTAATCGCGTCCACTTGATCATCATATTTGCTGCTTGGAAATGCTGACAACTCTCGTTTGAATTCGGTCAAAAAAGCCGCTTCTTGAGGAATGCGATATTTCCCCGACATGAGTTTGGCAGCTTGTGCTTCAAACCTGACGACTTTGTCTTGCTTGGGTGTAATAGCTCTTACATTGGTGTATCCGTCCGCATTGAGCTCCTGTATCAATGGGAACCCCGTTCCAGCCCTCTCGATAATGATCTTGTCAGCGCGATATTTTTTTCCCAATGAAACAACCTTTTGTTTAAGCGGTCCGAAGTCGAGCCGGTGCCTGTATATATCGATCAAATCCCAAAAGCCTTCCCGAAATCCCCACGTCGCACATACACTGTAATCGCTCGTTTGCTCAGATGTCATTGCGGTGTCCCAGCTCTGAACGACCATTTGGTAGTTGAATAATTTTGGCTCGTGAGAATATGTAGCAACTTCTTCCCACCTGATCCTTGCCCCATCTAACGGCGTGGGGTTTTGTAAGTATTGAGCGGAAAAAGCATAGGCACCAATTTCCAAACGCATTTTATCCAATGCGTCTTTAGGCTCTGAGGCTTCAAAGAGAATGTCTCCAATCTCGCGCCTATGAACCACGCCGTTGTAAAGCTGAATGTCTGTGACTTCGTCAGCAATCGACGGCAAATTGAGATGATTGTACCCGTCTTTCTCTAAAAGATAGCCTGGGAGGTCATCTTCATGAATACGTTGTTGGATGGCGATGATTTTGCCATTGGTCTTGCTGTTGAGACGCGAATACAGAGTTTCATCATAGTAGTTTTTGACCCGTTCCCGTTCGGTTTGCGAGTGCGCATCTTGTGCTTTCATCATATCATCAATGATAATTGTGCCTGCGCCGAAACCTGTAACACTTCCACCTAACGAGACGGCTTTTCTGTGGCCGCCATGAGCATTAACATACTCCGTTTCTGTATTCTTTTTAGGCGGAAGGTTGGCCCAAGGGAATATTCCTTTGTACCAACCTGCCTCAACTACCGTCCTAAAGTCCCTTGCATGTTTAACGGCCAGATCGGCACCATAACTTGCAACGAGAATTTCATGAGACGGATCTCGACCCATTATCCAGGCCGACAAAGCGACGGAAGCGCAAATTGATTTTAGGTGCCGCGGCGGGACCGTAATCAAGAGCCTGTTTGAATCATTTCCTAGTATGGCTTGCTCAAGGGCATAGCACATAGCCTCTACGTGCCAGTTATCCAAATAGAGTGTACCTGGGTGCAGCGTGTTGAATACCTTGCGGACAAATACTCGTAGCTCGTTTCGCAACAACGCCTGAAAAATACGTAAGTCATTCATCGTCAGCCTCCTTGGCTTTCCGAATAATCGCGTTCGTTCGGCCAAGTACCGCTTCTAAAATTTCCCGGTCCTCGGCCAAAAGTTCTTCGGTGGTCTTAATTGGATTGTTCGCAGCCTTAGTTTTTTTATCAGTATCGATTTGAGTGTGTTTAGCGTCCATTTCAAAAACCTGCTTAAACGCACGGGGGTCGCCCTCAACAGCCTTTTTGACTTGTTGCATAAGTGCCGCTTTTCGCTTGGGCACTTTTTTGGTTTTTCCGTCTTCGCGAATAGTAATTTTTTGATCAAGTGTTTCGGTTAACAATGTTGCTGTATTCTTGGATCCCTTGCGCCGCCCCTTAGGGTTTCCACTTTGTCCAGGTTTGAATTGTCGGGACTTGGGTGGTTTTTTATACCCGACACTATAGCTCTCGCTCTGTTGTACGTGGGACGATCCGGAGCGATTGCGGTTCCTGATTTTTGGTTTGGAATGTTCGTTCGACATTTAACCCTCCACAATTGGTGCGGCAAAACGGGCAGGGGGCGTGCCTATGGCGGAGGCCCCAACATCAGTTGCGGCATATACATCGCGCGTCCGATTGCGAATTGGTGGTCGGTGTCTGTGCTGTTGCATTTGCGAGAACGTCATGCCGGTTTCCGCGTGCACGACTTCAATTCCGAATTGATCCTGATACCGTCTGATCGCGACGTCTATATATGCGGGATCAAGCTCCATTGCGTAGCACCGCCGGCCGGATTGCTCCGCCGACAAGATTGTCGTTCCGGATCCGCAAAAAGGATCCAGGATAATTTCGTCCCTGTGGGTGACATCAAAAATAGCATCTTTGACCAATGCGACAGGTTTAACTGTCGGATGCATGGCCAACTCATCGAGCCGTCCTGCTCGCATTGTATTGATCCCTGCGTAATCCCACACATTGGTGCGATTACGACCAAATTTACCCAACATGACATTGTTTGTTCGAGTTCGGCTTCCTTTCCTGAAAATGACGACATCTTCGTGTTTGGAACGGTACAGGCTGCCCATACCGCCATTGTCCTTGTTCCAGATACAAAGGTTGATCAATTCGAGACCCGCTTGTCGCCCGCTGGAAAGTAAATGCTCCAAATGGCGCCAGTCCATACAGACATTTAGAACAGATCCGTCGATTACATGTTCGTAGACCAAAATGAGAAAGGTCCGTAGAAACTCACAGAACTCATCATCGTTCATTTCACCAGAAGCCATGATAAATTCGCGGTGCTTTATGTCGCCTTTACCGCAAACATGGTTATGGATAGGCACATTATAAGGCGGGTCGGTGAACACCATATGAGCTTGTTCATTTTGCATGAGGGCAGCATAAGACGTGGACGCTAGGGCATCTCCGCAATAAAGCCTGTGTGTACCCAACTGCCATAGATCGCCCGTTTCACTCACAACGTGTTCTTCTATTTCTGGAACGGGCGGGTCTTGGTTTGTACTTTCGGAAGTTTCCGATCTTGCGATAATCAGATCGATCTCCGCTGTTTCAAATCCTATTACCCCGATTTCGAAATCAAGATCAGCGTCGAGCAAATGCTTTATCTCAATTTCAAGCGCGTCTTCATCCCATTCCCCGAGTTCAGCCAATCTATTATCAGCAAGGACGTAGGCGCGTTTTTGATCTTCAGAAAGATGGTTGGCTCGAATGGCCCAGACTTTGTCTTGGCCTAAAAATTCGAGTGCCTTGATGCGACCATGACCGCAGATGACCTTATTGTCCTCATCAATCAGAATTGGGATTAAAAACCCAAAGGTCTCTATAGACGTTGCTATTTTTTTGATTTGCTCAGGTGAATGTTTCCGAGCTTGATTGTCAAATGCCCGAACGTCTTTGATCGTAATGAGTTCTGCGTCGTAATTTCGCGAGTTGGAAAAATCAATATTTAGTGTGTTGGATAGGGCCATTGGCACCTCCTTTTAAAATGGAGTAGATGCCAGGCTGGAAAAGTAACGAGATGGAATAAGCATTTAACAACCTAATCCCACATTCTAAACAATCCGCAGCTAACAGCTACTTGTCTAATGGGAGGTTGCCCGTCTTACGAAATGTGTTTTCGTGCGGAATACCTATGAATGTCAATCACATCTTACAAAATGAACCGCACGTCAAGTAGCAACGGGAAAATTGTTTAAATGGCAAAATTGTTTGAAGTGTTTTTCTTAGGACGCGCATAATATACGGTATGAGAAATCTAATTTGTTTTTGTCGAGGTGTCTTTGCCAACAAAGCTATTTGTCGAATGCCTACAAGCTATTCCAGCTTTATATGAATCGGTGAATTTCTATTATTGAGATTTAGGCGTCTGGACGGTTATTCCGTCAAGGTCTTCGGTAATGATAATCTGGCAGGACAGCCGCGAATTTTCCTGAACTTCCTCTGCAAAATCGAGCATGCTGCTCTCCATGTCATCCTGCGGTTCAAGTTTATCCGTCCAGTTCTTATCAACATAAACATGGCAAGTCGCGCATGCACATGCGCCGCCGCAATCGGCGTCAATCCCGGGGATCATGTTTTGGACGGCCGCTTCCATAATTGTAGAGCGAATATCCGCATCGACAGTTCGCTTAACGCCTTCGTCGTCCACATAGTTTATTTTTGGCATGATCTCTCCAACTGGTATTAAGAATTGGGCTTTTATGTGAGCGTCCTATAGCCCGCGCGCGATGATTTCTTTCATGATCTCCGAGGTGCCGCCATAAATACGGGCGACACGGGCATCGACCCAGGAACGGCTGATCCGGTATTCGCTCATAAACCCGTACCCGCCGTGCAGTTGCAGGAATTCGTCGAGGAGTTGGTTTTGCAGTTCCGACCCCATCAGTTTGGCCATGGCGCCGCGTTCCGCCGACAAATTGCCTTCAAGCAATCGCACCAGACAATCGTCGACAAAAACCCGGAGCATGGTGGCCTTTGCCTTGCACTCGGCCAGTGTAAACCGGGTGTTTTGGTAATCGAACACAGGCTGGCCAAATGCCTGTCGCTCGCGAACATAAGCCAATGTTTCGTCGAGCAAGGCAAAAATACTGGCGGCAGCGCGAATGCCGATAATCAAGCGCTCCTTGGCCAATTGATGGGTCAGATATTTAAAGCCGACCTGTGGTTCGCCCATCATGTCCGCATCCGAGACGCGGACATTGTCAAAAAACAATTCGCTCGTGTCTTGGCCCTTTAGACCGATTTTTTCGAGCCGTTTTCCTTTGCCGCACCCCTCTAGCTCATTGTCGACCAGGAACAAGGTGATTTCACGGCCATTGGGTGTCGGTTCGAGCTTCGTCGCAAGGATAGTGACATCGGCATTGGCGCCGTTGGAAATAAAGGTTTTCTGCCCGCTGATCAGATACCCGTTCCCGTCCGGTTTGGCCTGGGTTTTGATGCCGCGAAGATCGCTGCCGGTTCCCGGTTCGGTCAAGCCGAGGGCACAGATTTTCTCGCCCTTCGCCATCAGAGGGAGCCATTTTTTCTTTTGTTCTTCTGATCCGTAAGCGAGGATATAGGGGGCGGAAATATCAGAGTGCGTCGTAAAGCCAACGGCGGTGGCATTGACCCGCGCCAATTCCTCAATAAACACGGCAGCGTGGCCAAAATCACCGCCCGGACCGCCATATTCCTCCGGGATTGTAATGCACAAAAATCCCTGTTCGCCGGCCTTGCGCCAGACGGATTTGGGGACGATACCGTCTTTTTCCCATTGGTCATGAAAAGGGACGATCTCGTTTTCGATAAACCGTCGTACTTGATCGCGAAACATTTCATGATCTTCGCGGTAAACTGTGCGCGCGTCCGGGTGTATTTGGTCGGTCATGGCGTCTATTTATCCTTAAATTCGGGTGTACGTTTTTCGACAAACGCCGATACGGCTTCGACATGGTCTTCGGTTTTATGGGCCAGGGCCTGATAGGCTGCCGATATTTCCAACAACGAGTCGAGTCGCATATGTTGGCCTTCGCGGAGCAGGCGTTTTGTCATGCGGGTTGAATGCCCTGGATTTCCCGCGATGCGGCCGGCCATTTCCAGGGCTCTGTCCATAAGATCTTCCGCGGTGGTAATTTCGGTAATCAAGTCCCATTCGAGCGCCTGTTTGGCATCGATCCGGTCACCGGTGAGCGCCATGATGGTCGCTTTCGGCAATCCGATAATGCGCGGCAACAACCAGGCCCCGCCGTCGCCGGGCACAATGCCAAGCTTGACGAAACTTTCAGCAAAAATGGCCCGGTCCACTGCAATCCGCACATCGCACATACAGGCCAGATCAAGCCCGGCCCCGATGGCAGCACCATTCATGGCTGCCACAACCGGCACATCGATGTCGTAGAGAGATAGCGGAATGCGCTGAATGCCTTTGCGGTAGCGGCCGCGAATTTCATAGGCCGAGCCACCAAACATGCCGGCCTGGTTCTGCATGTCCTTGATATTGCCACCGGCACAGAACGAACGGCCTTCACCGGTCAGAACAATACAGTGAATACCGTCATCCTCGCTAACCTGTTTCGCGAGATCGACAAATTCGTCCATTTGATCCGGCGTTGACAAAGCGTTGTGCGTTTCGGGGCTGTTCATCCGCACGATCAAGATAGATCCCTGTCGCTCCTGCATTAAAAATTTCGTCATTCTTGTCTCCGTTATTCTTCGATTATGCCCAGCGATTGCTCGCTATCGCCGGCCAGATGGCGTCCGCGCCGCGTGCACAGGCTTGGGCACCCAACTGATCGGCCCAGTACGAGGATGTGCCAAATTCGGCGCGCCATGCCCAAAGCCGGCGTGTGTAATGGTGTAGACTGTGTTCGTGGGTAAAGCCAATTGCACCGTGAATGCTGTGAGCGAAACTGGCTCCGGCGCTGGCACTTTCTCCGGCTGTTGATTTTGCGACGGCGATGGCAAGTTGATCAGGTGCGAACGACGTATCATTGAATGCCCGGTCTGCAGATGTGTAACTCAATACCGATTGCTCAGCTAATTGCGCAATCAATTGCTGGATCGCCTGGAACTTGGCGATGGGACGGCCAAATTGTTCGCGCTCCGTCGCATACTGTGCCGTCATATTTGTCACCGTTTCAAGTGCACCGGCGATCTGGGCTGCGCGCATTAATGCGCCGCCCCGTAAAAGGGCACTTTCGTCGAGCCCGACGGATAGGGCGGCCAGACTGATCGGTGCCGCGTTTTCATAGACGAGCGTATCGCGAGGTTCGCCGGCAATGTTTTTACGGTGTATCGATGACGTCGCGTCTGATCCGGCTAAAAGAGCAAGGTGTAGGGCATTGCCATGACGCGCGAGGCAGACAATGTGATCTGAGCGTGCGCCCCAAGGAACATCGGTCAAAGTTCCCGAAACACTCCCACCTGCGAGACTAAGCACATGCTGAGACACTGAGGTAATGCCGGATGGGATGTCCAGCCCGGCCTGATCCATAAAATAATTGGCGACCATATTTTCGACCAAGGGCACAGGTGCTGCGAATTTACCGGCGGCAACGGCGATCGGGAAGGCTTCTGCGAAACTGGCATTGGTGCCCCCTGCATCTTCTCTCACAAGCGCCATGGTCAGACCGGAAGCCTCAATTTCATTCCACAGGGCTTTTGGCCAATCACCGTCTTCTACGCTTTCACGCAGCGCCGGATCGATTTGGCTTTGCAATAGTTTTTCGGCGGTTTGTGCGAATAAGCTTCTCATAAATTCACCTATCTAAGCCCGAGTCCGCGGGCGATAATCCCGCGTAATATTTCTCGTGTGCCACCGCGCAGTGAAAATGAAGGCGCCGTCTGGATTAAATAGGCGAGCACTTCCGCGTGCGGATCATCACTGGACAATCTCGGTTCGGTATCGAGAACCAATTGCGCGAGCTCCGGAATTTCCTGCTCAAACGCATTGCCCATATCTTTAACACATGACGCATGCCAAGTCGGATTCTCGCCTTCATCAAGCTGTGCAGTAATACCGAGCGACATGGAGCGAAGCGCGTGAGTTTTGGCTATCATCCGGCCGATTTCGCGCCGTTGTAAAGCGTCGGCTTTCGGCCCCACAGCTTTGACCAGTGTGTTAACGACGGCGATTGACGACAGAAAGCGTTCCGGTCCGCTACGTTCAAACGCCAATTCCGCCATGACCTGCTGCCAGCCTTCCCCTTCAGTTCCTATAATGGTGTCGGGACCCAGTTGCACATCTTCAAAAATCACTTCGTTAAAGTGTGCGTCGCCCGACAATTCCTTGATCGGGCGTATGGTGACGCCCGGCAGGCTTAAATCGATGATGACCTGCGACATGCCCGCATGCCGGTTGTCGGAGGGCGGTGCCGTCCGAACCAGTGCGATCATATAGTGGCAATTGTGGGCGTTGGTGGTCCAAACTTTCTGACCGTTTAAAACCCATCCATCCTGGTTTTTTTCAGCCTTTGTCCGAATTGAGGCGAGGTCCGATCCCGAATTTGGCTCGCTCATTCCAATGCAGAAATAGCTTTCACCACTGCAGATGGGGGGAATGTATTTTTTGCGCTGATCCTCCGTACCAAAGTTGAGGATAAGAGGCGCGCTTTGCCGGTCCGCGATCCAATGGGCGGCAACCGGTGCGCCGGACGCCAACAATTCCTCGATAATGACATACCGTGCATAGGCTCCCATCTCTTGGCCGCCATATTTTTTGGGCAGTGTCAGTCCAAGCCATTTTTTTGCGCCGAGTTTTTTGGAAAAATCCGGATCATATCCCGACCAGGAATAGGCACGTTCACGCGGTGTCCGGTCCGCGATCTCGATCGCCAGAAAGTTTCGTACCTCCTGTCGTAGACTTTGTGCCGCGTCGGGAATGCCGACATAATCCAGTTGGGGAAGGTCCATGATCTAGCCTGTTGATAGGTTTTTGGAGTGGGTCGGTTCAGGTTCAAAATTGACCCAATACTCATCATCTTTACACAAGTCGCCGGCCCGTGAATTGAAATCTTCTATGGCGCCTTTAATCCGCAATGCGTCATGCGCCCGTTCTTTTTGTTGCGAGTAACAAAATCCCCAATCCGGCGCATTGCGCTGGGCGGCGAGGTCTTTCGCCCGCCCCATGGAAATCATGGAACATCGACGCAAGATCAGTGCAGCTTCGGTCTCTTCCGGATCAAGATTATTCAGTGCCCATTTGGCGAATCCTTTACGCAAATGCACGCCCGCAAAGCTTTTCGGCGAATTAATGGTTTCATTGGTGGCCTGCCATTCCAATACCTTAATACCGTCGCGCGCAATGTTAGCCGTATAGGAGCCGGTCTTTTCGCCTGTGTCACGATCGGAAACAAAAATATCATAGCGCCGGCTTTGGACATTGTTGACAATGTTGGAAATAGCCAAGCCGGCCAGATCCAGCATATGAGTGCAGTTCAGACGGGTATCCGCTTGCCGGTAGACAGCGGCGGAAAAAGCTTCCGCTCGTTGGCCGATCAATTCGTCCAGTCCCTCTTCAGCGCCGGGGCAGGTGATATAGGGAAACCGGATAGCGGTTCCGGAAGCAGATCCGATGATCCCATCTTTTACCGAAACCTGAACCCGGAATTGATGAAAATCATCTTCAACGCACGCACGAGCCAACACACCCGCATCGTCGTCGTTACGGGTCGAAATAATGATGGTTCTATGAAATCCGGGCAATTTTTTCCTTGTTTCTTTTGGCAATGGCGCTTAATTAATTAAACACATTTTGAAAAAATGTATATAAAATAATTTTGCCGATAACAACAAGGAAGTGCGATGGCAGAGCCCGGATGGAGCTTAGGAGAGCAGGATACAGTGATCGATGCTCTCGCGCGGGCGGTTGCAGCATATCCCGATAAAACTGTGCTGGATTTTTCCGGGGAAACATACTCCTACGCAGAAATAGATTTGATAACGACGCGCTTCGCCCATGCACTCGCAGCATTAGGCGTCAGCGCAGGCGACACAGTTGTCTCAATGCTCGACAATAATGTGCAGGCGATCGTGACATGGTTGGCTGTCAACAAACTATGTGCGGTCAGTGTACCTCTAAACACGGCACTACGCGGCGGCTTTCTGCGTCATCAGATTAGTGATGCGGGCGCAAATCTGGCCATATGTGAGGCAGACTATTTGGAGCGGATCAACGCAATCTCTGGCGATCTTCCCGATTTAAAAACCGTTCTGGTTCGTGGCGGCGATGAATCGACAAAAAAAAGCGGACTGAGTATCATGCCGCTCTCTGATCATTCGGGAGAGGACGAGACCCCGATTGAAATCAAGCCCCGTCCGGCCGATTTGGCTGCCTTGATATACACATCGGGGACGACCGGCCCGTCCAAGGGCTGCATGCTCAGTTATAATTATATGTGTAATCTGGCCCGGCAGCAATTAAATGCAGCGCCGACCACGCATGACGATATTATGTGGACGCCTTTGCCGTTGTTCCATCTGAACGCCCTCTCAACAGGGTTTATCTCGACGATCCTCATGGGCGGTACGATTTCTTATTCGCCACGGTTCTCTGTATCCGGATTTTGGCCGGCAATCGAAAAAAGCGGGGCGACGGCAATATCCATTTTAGGCGCCATGGGTAATTTATTGGCAAATGCTGACGACAATGACGCGATGTTGCGCTGCAAGGGACAGATTCATACGGTGCGCGGGAATCCGTTTTCGGAAGAGATGAAGAACACCTGGCGAACCCGGTTCGGGGCTAAACAAGTCGGGTCTAATGGCTATGGTCTTACGGAAGCGGCCGTCGTCACGACGATTGCAGCCGGGGAATATACGGCCCCGGGGTCTTCGGGGAAAATATCGCCGCAATTCGATGTGCGCATTGTCGATGATGAGGACGTCGAGGTATCAGTTGGACAATCCGGTGAGATCATCATTCGGCCCCTGCAGCCAAACATTATGTTTCAAGGGTATTGGAAACGTCCGGAAGCCACCATGAAGATCATGCGCAATATGTGGCTGCATTCCGGTGATATCGGTCGGTTCGATGAGGATGGTTTCTTCTACTTTGTTGACCGCAAGAAAGACTATTTGCGCCGCCGGGGGGAAAACATATCCAGTTTTGAACTGGAACAGACATTTCTAGAACATCCGGCGATTGAAAACGTCGCGATCCACGCTGTGCCGTCTGAAATTATTGAAGACGATGTTAAACTGACCGCGATCTTGAAGCCCGGTCAAAGCGTTGATGAAAAAGAGCTTTGCCTATGGGCGGCAGAACGGGTGCCTTATTATGCAGTACCGCGCTATATCGAATTCCGCGAGGAATTTCCAACCAATCCGCAAGGACGGGTGTTGAAATATCAACTCAGGGAAGAGGGCGTCACCGACTCGACCTGGGACATGGAAAAGTCGGACGTTAAATTGACGAAACGCTAAACTCGTTCGATGATTGTGGCCGTGGCCATGCCGCCGGCGCAGCATATGGATTGAAGCCCAAGCGTCTTATCTGCACGTTCCAGTTCATGCAGCAATGTCGTCATGATGCGCGCACCGCTGGCACCCAATGGATGGCCAAGCGCTATGGCGCCGCCATTGACATTAAGCTTTTCATGCGAAACCCCGTGCTCTTTCATCCAGATCATTGGCACGGGTGCGAAGGCTTCATTGACTTCAAACAAATCAATTTCGGCTTTAGATAAACCAGCTTTTTCCAATACCTTTTGCGTGGCGGCGATCGGACCGGTCAACATCAGGGTCGGGTCTGAACCGACAGTTGTCATTGCGCGCAAGCGGGCGCGTGGCTTCAAACCATATTTATGAAGCGCTGCGCCGGACATCAAAAGGAGTGCCGCTGCGCCGTCGGAGATCTGTGAGGCATTGCCGGCACTGATTTTTCCGTGCTCCCGGAATGGTGTCTTCAGCGTTCCGAGTTTTTCAACAGATGTGCCGGGCCGAATGGTTTCGTCCTGTGCCAACACATCGCTGCCTTCATAGTCAAACTCGTCGTCCAGCCAGTCGGCCACAGAGACTGGAATGATTTCCCTATCAAACCGCCCCGCTTCGCGCGCATTTGCAGCGCGGGCCTGGCTTTCAGCGGCAAAGTGATCGAGGTCTTCCCTTGAGAAATTCCATTTGTCGGCGATACGTTCGGCCGCTTCACCCTGCGAAACCATCTCGAACCGTGACAGCAATTTTTCCCCGAAGGCGTCACCCATTAGTGAGCGATTACTTCCCATGGTGACGCGCGTCATATTCTCCGCTCCACCGGCTATGACCACGTCGTGTACCCCGGCCGCGATCAATCCCGCCGCTATGTGAACAGCTTCCTCGCCGGAGCCGCATTTGCGGTCAATCGTCAGGCCGGGAATAGTCTCCGGCCATCCCGCTGACAACAGAGAGGTGCGGGCAATATTTGCCGATTGCTCACCGACTTGCGTGACATTGCCAAAGATCACATCTCCGACGGCTTCAACATCCAGACCCGATTTTTCAATCAAGCCCTGAAGCACTACGGCCCCGAGGTGATCAGCGCGGACACCGGAAAACGAGCCACGAAACCGGCCCGTTGGTGTGCGTAAAGCCTCAACGATATATAGGTCGTTGTCGTTCAAACCGCTCATATCATGCTTGCTTTAAGGCCCGAACCCGGGACCTTCTGACCGTCCTTATATTCGTAAACCCCATGCCCGGTTTTGCGCCCGTGACGTCCGGCCGCGACCATTTTTATGATCAACGGGCAGGGGCGGAACTTCTCGCCCAGTGTAGAATGCAGATATTTCAAGACGGCCAATCGTGTGTCCCACCCTGTCATGTCGCCGAGTTCCAAAGGTCCCATCGGATGATTAAACCCCATGCGCAAGGCTGTATCGATATCTTCGGCTGAAGCTGTACCTTCCTGCAGCATCCACATGGCTTCATTGCCCATCATCGCTGACATACGGCTGGTAGTCAGACCCGGTGATTCATTGACGACGATTGATGTTTTCCCGATCTGATCGCAAAAGGCACGGGTTGTCGCCAGTGTTGCCTCCGATGTGGCAATACCCAGGACGATTTCTACCAGCTTCATTTTATGAACCGGATTGAAAAAGTGCATGCCGATCACGCGGGACGGGTTTTCACACGCTGTGGCGATTTCCGTGACGGATAGCGCCGATGTGTTCGTCCCGATCAGCCCGTCCTTTTTAATGTATGTGTCGGCGTCTTTTAAGACCGCATGTTTAATCGCAAGGTTTTCTGACACGGTCTCGATAAACAAATCGGCGTCTTGAGCCGCGTCTGCTATCTTGGTTTTGAAGCTCAGCTTCTTAAGGGCAGCGTCTGCCGCCGATTGCTCTAGCTTGCCCAGACGAACGCCTCCGTCCAATGTCTTTTTAATCGACGTCTTGGCTTTTTCAATTTGCTCGGCATTAATGTCAAAAAGACAGGTCTTAAAGCCTGCAACCGCGAAAGCGTGGGCGATGCCCGTGCCCATTAAACCGGCACCGGCAACGGTGACCATTGCATCATTGGGTACTGTCATAGCGAAAACTTTTTGTTAGAGGAAAATCGACAGGTTTTGCGTGCCGAGCACAGCCATATCAAAGACGATCTCGCGCTTCGCGAGTTTCAGGCTACCGTTAACGTCCCGCAAAATATCATTCCGCACATAGCTGATGACTTGCATATGATCTTCTTCGAAGCGGTTTCGGGTTAACAGGCCGTTGCTTTTCACAGCGTACTCATCGGTCTTGCCTGTTTCGCGTACCAATATGTTGGAAACAAAGTGCCGGGTACGTGAAGGCGGATCTTCGGCCCAGGCGGATTTGGTTTGAGTCAGGCGCGCGATACGCCCCATTAAGGTTCCATAGTCCTCGTCATAATGGTTCATGGTATGGACGATGCTCGCTGCTTGTTCATCCCGCTGGCGCGACAGCCTTAACGGCGCACGATATATCAAGTCCGGTGCTAGAAAATCCCCCCATTCTTCCAGGCGCATTTCATCAAGCCACATCGCTTCTTCATATAAAGCTTCGGTAATTCGATTATACGTTTCGGACCCGACAGGGATCCGCTTTTCTTTATTCGCAGCGATTGGTTTTGTATTTGCAGTCATGGAGACTCTCCGGAAAATATGAAATGCACAATCTTGAAAACTTCAAAATCTATTCTGCGGTCATCATGTCGTACCAACGCAGCCACCAATTCCACTGGGTGTCATCCTTGGTGAAACCGTCATAAGCTTCGGCGGGGCCCGGCCAGTCTTTGGGACGTGGCAGGCTGTTAATCGCCTGATATTTGAGTGTCACATTTTTCCCCATTGGACCTTTAGCATTGCGGGTCATATGTGGCCAGGTATCAGAATCATCCTGCTCAATCATGCCTGACGTGCCAAGCATGCCGGTCGTTACCTTGCGAATGCGGTCCTTCATTTCCTGTGGCGCATCTTTTTCGGCAAATATCCAGTTCGTAAATTCCAATTTATCCGGGCCGCGTGGCGTATAGGAATGCAATGAGGTCAGACCTAAAATGGTTCCGTCAGGTTGCGGGGCATATATGAAGGCGATCAGAATATTCGGGAACATACCGCCGACCTGCGGAGGTTGATCAACCAGCAAAGCCAGTTGTTCAGGATCCAGATGATTTTTGAGTTGCGGCAGCATTTCCTTTGTCACGCCGGGCGGCGGCAGGAGTTCGAGCTTTTCTTCCAGTGTCATCGAATCAAATCCGGCAGCCAGTTTTTTAAATTTGTTAGCAACAGGTTGGCATCGCAAAGCGTGTCCGGTGCGTGATGTAACTTCGACACCCATCATTGAAGCTTCAATATCACCTTCATTGAACCCGCCAAATTCACCGAGCCATTGGTGCAGTGTAATTGTATGATACCCGTCTGCTGCCGCCTGTTCGGACGCCGCTTTCCAATTAGCATTGATAATGAAACGCTGGGGCGGGCCGAGCGCTTCAAGACCGTTGTCGGTTCGGCAAAACAGCATGTCGTAATACCATTTCATATCGCCCAGATACTCTTCGAAGGTTTGCCCATCAGCGTCGAAATTAGCGAAAATCAAACCACCGTAGACTTTAACATTTGCTTTCGTCAGGCCCAATTCAGATTTTGGACGCATATCGCCGTGCATCTGCTCTTTCGCGACAGGGGAGCCCAAAAAGTCACCATTGGTTTTAAAGGCCCAGCCATGATAAATGCATTTATGGGTGCGTTTGTTTCCTGCCTCCGCTGTACATACCCGCATTCCGCGATGAGGGCACACATTCAGGAGGACGTTGACCTCGTCGCCTTTTCCCCGCGTAACAATGACCTGATCAGCGCCCATTTCGCGAACCATATAGTCAAATTCGTTGGGAATTTCGCTTTCATGGCCCAGTAAAACCCAGGTTTTGGAGAATATTTTTTCCATCTCTAGATCATAAAGATCTTTATCCGCCATCACCCTTAATTGGACCTCGCGCATGTCAACATTGATCAAATCATCAATCGATGTGCCGTCCGGCAGGACAGGCGATTTGTGCTTTGGTGATTTCGGTAGCGTTTTTAACATGTTTTACCTCTTTTCCCGGTGCGGGCTGCAATTAGCAAAAAATAAATATTGAACAATATTTGCATAAGTGTATGAAAAATGCAATGATGCAAAAAAGAAAAATCAACGATTTTCAATTTTATTAAGGCAAACCATATGAGCGAACAAAAGCAATCGGCGAATTCCCATAAAGTTACGATAGACCGTAGTTTATGCTGTGGTTACGGGGTTTGCGTCGAAGAATGTCCCGAAGTTTTTGGTCTCGACGAGGACGGTATAGTTGTCTTGTTGAAGGGCGAAGTTGGCTCTGATTTATTCGATAAGGCGAACGAGGCGGCCTACGCCTGTCCGCAGATGGTCATAAAACTTGAAAAAATAGAAAATTGATGACGGCGCAAGAAAATTGATGTCGCGATTCGCTAAAAAAACGGTTTTAATAACCGGTACCGGAGGTGGCCTGGGCGGAGAGGCGGCTTATCAATTCGCAAAAGCCGGTGCGCGTGTATACGGGTGCGATATCAATGAAGAAACCAATCAGGCTACCGTCGAAACGCTCAAAGCCGAGGGGTATGAGATGGTGGGATCGACGGTTGATCTCGGTGATCCCGACGCGGTTGAAAAGTGGGTAAGTGGGGCGGCAGCTCAAACCGGCAATATCGATGTCTTGATCAACAATGCATCAGCGGCGCGATTTATGCCTATGGACACAATCAGTATTGAGGACTGGCAATATACCATCCGCAATGAGCTCGACAGCTTGTTCTATACGAGCAAATTTTCCTGGCCGTTTTTGAAGAAAAATGGTGGCGTGATTATCAATATCGCGTCTGTCGCCGCCCATCACGGTTCCAAAGCTGCAGGCAATACAGCACATACGGCTACAAAAGGTGCTATATTAGCTTTGACGCGGCAACTCGCGCTTGAAGGCGCGGCACACAATGTCCGCGCGGTCAGTATTAGTCCGGGTGTTGTTATGACGCCGGGCACCGCGCCGATGTTAGCTGATCCAAAGATACGCGGAATGCTGGAACAGGGCATACCGTTGGGCCGGGCAGGGCAACCGGACGATATCGTTTCCATTATGATGTTCGCTGCTTCCGATGCCGCATCTTACTGGACCGGATCGGATTTGGTGATCGACGGCGGCATGACGGCCGGATAGAATTAGAAAACAGGAGCAAGAGATGGATTTACGGGGAATTGGATATATTGGATTTGAGTCAGCAGATCCGAAAGCTTGGCTTGATTACGGCCCGAACACGCTCGGGATGCAGATAGGTAAAAATCCAGAAGGTGACAAAGACAGCGTCTATATGCGGATGGATGACCGGCGCTACCGCATTGCTCTACATAAGGGAAAAGTCGACCGTATGGCCTATATGGGTTGGGAGGCTATTGGGCGCCAAGCTTTCGAGGATGCCGCGCAAATCTTGGAAGATAACAAAGTTCCATTTGAAATGGGCGATGAAGAATTGATTGAAAAACGCGGTGTGCGCAATGTTTTGCGGTTCAAAGACCCGGTCGGCTACCAACATGAAATTTTTTATGGTCAAAAATTCGATCCAGGCACATTTACTCCGGGTAGGCCCCACACAGGGTTTTGCACGGAAGCCCGCGGGTTTTGCCATGCGGTTTTAATGACGCCGGATTTTGATAGTATCGATAGTTTCATGCAAAACGTAATGGGCATGCGCTGGTATGGTTGGGGCGCGGGCAAAGGTAAAACCGGCTTTTATAGGTCACGTCACAATGACAAAACCAGCCATGATGTGGGATATGGATTTGCGCCGGGACGCATTGGTCTGCAGCACATTGGAATATTCGTCAACAATATCCGTGATGTTGGCGAAACATACGACCTGGTGAAGAAAAACCAGCTGCAGTTGATGATGACATTGGGCCAGCATACGCAGGATCCGCATTTATCGTTTTATCACTTCGCACCTACCGGCTGGGCGGTAGAAACCATTGCCGAACACGAGCCTTGGCCGGGGGATCCTTTTGAATTGAATCCGGAAAAACTGTCGATTTGGGGCCATGAGCTGGTCGGGCCGATCTTGGGCCCAAGTGTGATGACCGTCGAAGAAATGGCGAAATACGACGCATAGGGAAACTTGATGGGATTACTTGAGGGAAAAGTTGCGCTGATTACAGGCGGCGGCGGTGGTATTGGCCGCGGGATTGCACGGCGTTTCATCAATGAGGGCGCCAAAGTCGTCATTGCTGAAATTAATGATGATTTCGGGAAGAGCACATTGAAGGAACTCACTGATGAACTGGGCGGGGAAGCCCGATACATCAATGTTGATGTCCGCGAGAAAGATCAGGTCGAGGGCGCTGTCGCCACGACGATCAAGGCATTTGGCGGCATTGATATTCTTGTAAATAACGCCTTTTCCTTGACCGAGAATGTCGGTCTGGAAGAAAAAACCGACGCTATGTTGGACAGTACAATACGCTCCGGAGTTTGGGCAAATTTTTGGGCAATGAAAGCCTCGCTGGAAAGCATGAAAGCGCGCGGCGGCGGTAAAGTTGTCAACTTTTACTCTATTGATGCGCAGGTCGCGGCCTGGAACCATGCGGATTATAATATTACCAAGTCAGCTATTCTGGGTCTGACGAAAAGCGCGGCAATGGAATGGGGGCGGTTCAATATTAACGTCAACGCCATCGCGCCGGCGGCTATGGGGAATGTGTTTCATAAATTAGCCCGAGAAAACCCCGGATTTGCCGAAGCCGCTGCTGCCCGCAAACCATTGTGCCGCAATGGCGATCCCGAAAAAGATATCGCCCCGGTCGTTGTTTTTCTCTGCAGTGAAATGTCGAGTTATGTCACGGGCGAGTTGATCAATGTAGACGGGGGGCTGCACTTGCCGGGGTATAATTCAAAACCTACGAGTTAGGGACAAGTGGCGGGATTTTTTCGGGCTTTATCGTTCCTAGTACAGCCGTTCCGATTAAGATAATTGCTAATCCATCCTGCCAGTAGAGTTGTTCTTTCAAAAAGAAAGCGCCGGACAAAAGTCCCAGTACCGGAATAAGCGAGATGCTTACACTGGAGGCAACCGGGCTTAATGTGCGGGCGATATAGGCCCAGGCCGTATGGCAAAAACCGAATATAAGAACGCCGTTATACAGTATGGCCAAGAGGACGGGGACCGACGGCATCGCCCAGTTCTGTCGTTCCAACCCTACCGAGAACGGCAAGATCGCGAAGGCCGTGATAACGGTCATCCAAAAGGCGATGGTCAAGATGTGAAGATCGGTTTTAGTTCGTCTGAGTTGTTGCGTGCCCAGGGCCCAGGTTGCCGTCGCACCAAGCAGCAGGATTGCTGCCAACGGTGCGCCGGACAATGATGTAAATTCGGTCGATAGTAAAAGCAGAATTCCTAACAGAGCGAGTGCGATGTAGATAAAATGAGCTTTGGCAAATTTTTGTTTGTATAAACTTGCGCCCCAAAGTGCGGAAAATACTGGCATCGTATATCCGATTACCGACGCCCGACCTGAATTCAGATGAGGGAGAGCGACCATGAGCAGCACATGCCAAACCGCCATGTTTAAAAGGCCCAGGCGCAGAACCGTGCCCCATTCTTTCCGCGGAACATGAAAAGAGATTCCGGCTGTCTTGAAATAAATTGCAATCGTGCCAAGCCCAAAAAGAATAGACAGGCCTCTAAAAGTCATGGGCGGATAGTGCGTGACCGCCATTTTCATGATCGGCCAGTTGACACCCCAGAAAAGCGTGATGAATACCAGTAGAATAAATTGATTGCGGCTGACCCCCGAATGGGATTCGATAGACATCTGGTGCTTAAAGTTTCAGGAGTTTGATGGCATTGCCGCTTCTGACTTTTTCACTATCGGTTTTTGACAGATCTAGCCCCTCGGTTGGATCGCCAAAGTCATAGGCGCCCCCAAAATTTGTGCCGTGTACGATATTATCTATGCCGGCAATATCAATAACCGCTTTGCGGATGGAAGGCGCGTGTACATCCAGATCGAACCAGAATTTATCCAGATACTCCACGACGGATTTTTGATTGCGAGCATCCGGTGCCATGGATTTGTTCAATGCGTTGAGCCTGCCTAATTGAAAAAGGGACATGCCGCCGGCATGTGTAATATACGTTTTCAAAGTTGGAAACTCATCCAATGCACCGCCGCAGATGAGATACCAAAGAAACAGGCTTTCGTCATAACAATCGCCGAGTATTGATGTGGTTTCAAACAGATCACTCGTATGGTCTTCGCCGCGCCAAATGGATTGGTTATATCCATGGACCATGATCGGAACATCAAGTTCGGTCAGCTTTTTCCATACCGGAAAAAGTTCTTCGCTATGGGCTTCCAATCCGTTGAAATTCGCCCCGCCGACGCATACGCCTTTGGCGCCCAATTTCGTTACCGCCTTATCAATTTGCCCGACGGCGGCCTCTGGATCTGCCAAGTTTGCATGGGCCCAGAAGTCGAAGTGGTCAGGATCTTTCGCGCAATAATTTGAAAGTTCTTCATTGCAAAGATCGGCATATTCATTGCCAAAATCACCGGCCCAATACATGAAAGCATGTGATGGGATTGAAACCACAATCTTGTCAACATTGCGATCCCGCATCAATTTGCGGCGATTTTCGTGGCTCATTTTCGCCATGAGTTTTTGGGTCGCTTCTTCATCGGTCCCTGACATGGGTTGCGATGTCCCCAGGGTAAAATGCCCGACAGTAAATCCGCTGGTTGTCATGAAAGGGCCCCAGAAGTCATGCACATTTAACATGCCGGGCGTTATCATATGGGCGTGGATATCAATTAACATAGTCCAATCCTTGTTTTTAAAATTTCTTAAGGTCTTCGGGAAGCCATTCGCCGACGCCGACATTGAAAAGCCAGACATCAGTCCGGGCATAAATGCCGATTTTGTCGAACGGATCCATTGCCGCAAAAGCACGCGCTTCATCAAGGCTGTCGGCTTTGACGATCATGGCGCTGCCTAATGCCGCGGCGTCCGGGATATGTCGGATCGCGCCCCCGACATAAAACCGGTCTTTATTGGAAATTGTGTACTCTATGTGCGCTTCCATTGCCGCCAAGCGTTTCTCGGCACTGTTGGGTGCGTCGGTGCGAACAATGAGAAATATAATATTTTCCATGTCGGGAACTGTCCTTTCAAACATGACCTTTTCGGCCGCTATCGATTACATATGTAAGTCGGACATACCTTGTTCGGCCTGCCGGCGTTTTCCCTCTTCAACCAACTCTTTTTTCAGGGTCGGGTAATATGCGATCTGGCCCTGCATACCACCGGCGACATCTATTGAGGCGGCGCTGACAAAACTGGCAAGCTCGCTGCCAAGGAAAACGGCGAGGTTTGCGACTTCTTCCGGTTGCCCCAAGCGCCCGAGCGGCACAGGTTTTGTGACCATCTCATAAAACTCCTTACGGCTGATCGTATCCGGCATTTCCTTGAAATGGCGTTCCCATTGTCCCGTATCAATCCATCCCATATTGAGCGTATTGACCAGAATGCCGTCTTTGGCGAGGGCCTGTCCAAGCGATTTGGACAGCGCAATTCCTGCAGCCCGGTTCGAAACAGTGGTAAATCCCGCCCCCGGAATTTGCACACCGTTTAAGGCGTTGATATTGATGATCCGTCCCCATTGCTGTTCGCGCATATAAGGTGCACACGCCTGAACAAATCGAAAGTGCGCGACTTGTAAATTATTGGCGTGATCGAGAATATCTTCCGGCTGCAACGTCTCAAGCGACCCGACTCGGCCCTGACCGGCATTGTTGACGAGAACGTCAATGCCGCCCCATTTGTCGGCAACGGTTTTAACAAAGTCGCGAACCTGTTTGGTGTCGGAGACGTCAACGGGGAGAGCGATGACATCTTGCGCACCTTCCTGTTTCAATTTTTTGCCTGCCTCATTGATGGCGCTTTCCGTGCGTGCGCATATGGCGACCTTGGCTCCGTCTTTGGCATACGCCGTGGCGATTGCATTGCCGATCCCGCGCGAGGCGCCTGTCACAATCACCCGTTTTCCCGTTACATCTATAATCATGATCGTCCCTTTTCTTGCTTGTTAATCGTTGGCGGTAGCGAAAGCGGCGATGTTGTCCCAAAGCTTGGCGCGCGTCGTCGCGTAATTATGGTTATGGGCCGAGCCCGTGAGGATCATTGGATCGACACTTTTTGCGCTTTGATAAAAACCGGGCTCGTTGGCGGGAGCCGGTGAGATATCAACATCCCCATAACTCAGGAAAACCGGGCAGGTTATGGCAGCAGCCTCAGCTGCGACGATACCCGGTTGAACCGCTTGTTGCGCAAATGGGGACGGGGTCAATGAGGAGTACGCTTCGTCTTGTTTGATCAGTTCATCCGGTACATCCGGCAAAAAGAAAAGTGGGCGCATTTGGGCACGATCCGTTGGCGCATACTGGTGAAGTTCAGGCTTCAAGTCGAGCTCACTGGTATCAATACTGAGCCCGATATTCGTCCAGCCGAGAACGCAAATTTTGTCAAATGTCGCGTGAGTGGCCTGTTGTTCAATCAAGGCCATGCCGCCCATGGAGTGGCCAATCCCCACCAATTGCGGTCTTGTTTCGAATTCGCTTAGAATGCTTTGGACGGCGGCGTGATTGAAGGCGGCAATGCATGTCTTATCGACCAGTTCGACAGAGTCAGGTCGGGCACTATCGCCCATGCCAAGATGATCCAAGGTCAGGACGGTATAGCCTTTCGCGGTCATATACTCGGCAAAGCTATAGCCTTCAAAACCGTCAAACTCGGCTTGATAATAAAAACGACTATAACCGCCACCCGGCAAGCAAACCAACATTGTGCCGTTTGAATTATCACCGGGCACCGTGAGCGTCGCAGCGATACGCTGCGGGCCCAGAGCGGGGCAGCCGCCGTCAAGTTTCAGCTCAAGTTCGCGCGACGCGCTGCCGGTCATTTTATAAAGCAGATTCGGCGTTGGCGGCTGCGAACATGCGATTGATATCGCCGGAGGTGACAATCCGTTGGCCTTGTCCTTCCGGTGCAGCACCGCCCATACCCGGCCTCGGGAGTATCTCCACATGCTCTGCCTGTTTACGGAGGGCTGCAACTGTCGCGTTTTCCCGTTTCATATGTTTAAATGGATCAAATGAGTATTCGCGCATCGTGTTCAAATGGGTGATTTTATCGATCTGTTCGCGGGTTAAATGCCCAAGGCTCTCCCAAGCCGATTCCGGCGAATTCGGCCAAGTACAATCGGAATGAGGATAATCACATTCCCAACACACCATGTCTTCATTCATCATGTCCAGGTTCTTCAAACCGTAAATATCTTCGATAAAACAGGTGATGATATGGCGTTTAAACACATCGCTTGGCTTTTCGTCGCCAAATGTTGCATGGGTCCAGGCTTCATTGTGGCTGTTGGTAAAGTCTGCCCGCTCCATTAGATAAGGCACCCAAGCAATGCCGCCTTCAGACAAAGCCATGCGCAGATCAGGATATCGTTTCCACATCGGCGCCCAGATCCAGTCAGCGGCACTATTGGCAATTGAGATCGGCATGGAGGTTATCCAGGCGTCGATCGGGCTTTCGTCTGACGCATGCGGTGCATGAGTGCCGGTGCCGATATGGCAGTTGATGACAACTTTGTTGTCAGCGCACACCTTCCATAACGGCTCCCAATATTCGTTGTGAATCGATGGGAAACCGAGTTTTGCCGGATTATCCGGGAAAGTGATGGCATGCACGCCGTTTTTGGCATGGCGTTCAATCTCCGCCACTGTGGCTTTCATATCCCACATCGGAATCATGATCATCGGAATGAAACGACCCGGTGCGGCGCCGCACCAATCCTCTACATGCCAGTCATTATAAGCCTGCATGGCTGCAAGCGCGACGTCACGCTCAGGGTGGGCCTGAAACTTTTGACCCGCGAAGCCGGGAAATGTCGGAAAGCAGAGAGAAGCCAGGACACCATTTGCGCTCATATCATCTACGCGGTCGGTCACACTGTAAGTGCCAGCCCGCATATGCTCATAGGATAGGGGCTCCATGCCATATTCTTCTTTTGGACGCCCGACGACAGAATTAAGACCCATATATCCCCATGCACGTCCTTCAAACATCCAGACGTCGCGGCCATCAATGTGTTCGTTGACGGGTCCGCGGCCTTTAAAACCGGCTGGCATATGCCGGTCAAAAGCACCTCTTGGTTCAATGGCGTGGTCATCGACGCTCACCAAGATCATTTCATCAAGTGTCATATCGGTCATGTTGGCTTCCTTATTTCGGCTAATCTAATTTGGTTTAATTTGTATAGATTGATTGCTAAGTTGATTTTGATTTATTATACATAATTAGAAAATGTGTTCAACTAAAAAGGGGACGTTATGGCAAACAGTCTTGCGGGAAAAGTCGCAATCGTCACAGGCGGTGCCGGTGGAATCGGCAAATCATCGGTTCTGACGCTGGCTGAACATGGTGCGAAAATCGCTGTCGTCGAGCTGGACTTGGTATCGGCACAAGCGGTGGTCGATGAAGTGAAGGCATCTGGTGGTGAGGCTGTCGCGATTCAGGCGGATGTCGCTGACGAGGCCTCGGTTAAAGCCATGGTTGCTCAGGTTAACAAGGCTTTCGGGCGTATCGATATTCTTTATAATAACGCCGCTGCGCTCGGGCTTGATATGCAACAAACCGACGGGGCTGTCGCCGATATGTCCGTTGAAACCTGGGATAAGGCCATGGCCGTCAATGTAAGGGGCCCAATGTTGTGCGCTAAACACGTACTTCCGACGATGATCGCGCAAAAAAGCGGAAATATTATCAATGCGGCGTCCGGCATGGGTGCGCAGGGCGAAGTCACGCGCTCCGCTTATGCTGCGTCAAAAGCCGCCATTATGATGCTGACCAAGTCCATAGCCACTCAATATGGGCATGCGGGTGTACGGTCAAACGCCATCCAGATTGGATATCTGCCGCCGCCGCCGGGATCCAAAAAAACAACGCCGCCTCAAATTACCAAAATTCTGGAGGCGCATCACTTGATTCCATATGCTTTGACGGCCCAACACATTGCCGACGTTGTTTTGTTTTTGGCGTCTGATCAATCGGCAGCACTGACGGGCTCTACAGTCGTGGCAGACGGCGGGTTTTCCGCCCATACCCCGTCCATGAATGAAATAAACGCTTTCGTGCGTTCGGTGGGACAGAACAGTATCTAGGATAAAAATATGGATCTTTCGAAATTGGATATTCCAGAACATGTGCCGGCCGAATTGGTGGCCGATTTCGATCCATGGGAGTATATTGCGGAAGCGCGAGGCGATGCGTTCAAGCGGGCGGCGGGGCTGCACGACAAAATGCCCGAAATATTTTTTGCCCCTAAAATCGGATATTTACCCGGATGCTGGGTGCCAAGTACCAATGAACTATTGCGGCGAATTGTTATGGATCCGGCGACATTTTCAAGCCGTGAAGGCACGCCTTTCGCCGCCATGCTTGGCGAAAGCTGGAAATTAATTCCGCTCGAAATCGACCCGCCGGATCACGCCAAATACCGACTTTTATTGAACAAGCTATTTAACCAAAAAGCTATATCGGCGATGGAACCGGATATGCGACGGACTGCAAAGTCGCTTATTGATGAGGTCAAAGACCAAGGTAGCTGCGACTTCAATGCCGATTTTTCATCGCGGTTTCCCACATTGATTTTTCTGCGCATGATGGGGTGGCCCGAGGAGCACGTCTCGAAATTTGTCGGCTGGGTCAACACGTTGATCAAAAGCCAGGATATGCAAGTGGTTTACGGTGCTGTTGTCGAAATAGCGTCATACTTGCGGAGCGTTATCGAAGCGCGTCGTGCTCAGCCTATCGATGATGTGACCAGCTATGTCCTGTCTTGCGAGATTGATGGACGTCCCCTTAGCGATGATGAAGTCATGGGAATTTGCTTTTTGATATTTATCGGCGGTTTGGATACGGTCACGTCTTCGCTTAATTTTCACTATTATCACCTGGCAAACAATCCAGATATACAAGCGGCCTTGCGTATCGATCCTAGTCTGATTCCCAATGCCGTTGAAGAGCTTTTGAGGGCGCACGGTGTGTCGAATATGAGGCGCACAGTGACGCGGGATGTCACTGTGGGAGGCGTTCAAATGAAGGAAGGAGATTTTGTTCTCATTTCTACAGAGCTAGCCAATCTGGACAGTGCCGCTTTTAAGTGCCCGATGGAAGTCGACATCACGCGGGCCGATGCCCGCAAACACCTATCATTTTCTACCGGACCACATTTATGTATTGGGGCCACATTGGCGCGACGAGAACTCGGCATTGCCCTTGAAGCATGGCTTTCTTCGGTCCCCGAATTTCGCGTGGCAAACGAAAGCGAAATAGTTGTACGGGGCGGCGGTGTATTCGGGCTCGAAAATATGAGAATAGCATGGGATTGATCAGGCTTGACCCGTTAACTCGGTATTGTATGGATGTGCCAGTAAAAATAGAGAAGTTTGTTGTATGAGTAATCCGAAAAAATCGAAAACCACCACTAAGAAACCTGGCTCTGTGAAAGTGCGGGTCCGTTCGGCCCCCGGAAAAGAACCCACCCGGACAGACCACCGCTCCGAGCGCACCGTACAAGATATTTTAAACGCGACATTCGCCGTCCTGATGGAAAAAGGAACTGACAGTCTTTCCATTCGTGCTGTTTGTGACAAGGCAGGAATTTCGCGGGGGACGCTGTACCGCTATTTTGCCTCTAAAGAAGCGCTCATAGAGGCTGCGACGCTTCATTTGCGCAATCAAACAGATAAGCGCGTCGCTGACGCTGTTGATCATCTGGATGACCCAAAGAAACGATTTGAAGCGTTTTTAGATTACACATTGGAAAATATTGAGTCAGCAGAATCACGCCGGCTCTTACGAACCGAGCCCGCGTTTTTACTGAACTATTTTCGTGAAAATTTCGATCATTTTAAAAAGCGGATCGACCGGGCGCTCGGGCCGGTATATGATTCATGGGACGAGCGCCTCGACGGTAAATTGGATCGCGATCTGGTTTCTGAACTGTTTGTTCGCTACGCGCTTAGTGAAACGCTTATTCCGACTTCGACCAATAGTGAGGATTTGCCGCAACGGGTTCGGAAAATGCTCAAATTGCTGCGATGAGTTTAGGGATTGCGCTCTGGGTCTTTTAATATCGCAGCGATCACGAAATTGACCGAATAGTCCCGCCACAACAACAACCCGTCTTCTGAATTGGTATCAAACCCAAGGATCGACGAGAGCATATATGAATTGGTGAATCCGCCGCTGATAATCAAGGATGCCATCGCCAGAAAATAGCGCGTGTCAATGTTTTCACGAAATACATCGATTTTGATCCCGTTTTTTAGAACCGGATCGATTTTCGCAACGAGCGCCGGGGCCATATCCGGGAATTTGGTTTCTTCAGTTTGGGGCTCATTGTGAAACGCAATCGCTTCTTGTGCGATATTGGTTAAATCCGGATCATTCCGATATTGATCAAACATCAGTTTTAGAAAATTCCGCAACGCGGTCTCCGGTGTATTGGTATCCAAATCGATACCCAGCAACCCGGACAGGACCCTGTCTGTGCGTTCATTGAGGACAGCGGCGAACAGGCTCTTTTTACTGGTAAAGTAATGATACAGGAGTTGCTTGCTGACGCCGGCGCCGGCTGCAATATTATCCATGCGCGCACCGGCAACGCCGCTTTCGGAAAACTCATGGCGTGCTGCCCGAATGATACGGTTGATCGTCGCCGCTTTTCCGGTCATTTGTGCATTCTTATCAACCATTTGTACTTTCACTACCGGCGTCGGAAACCAAATCGTTTGACTGACAGTCAAACGATTATCAGGCGTCGAACAAGTCCTTATGCTACCATGCTGTAAATCATAAAACCAGAGCCGCCCAAAGGGCGAGTTCCGAATTGCGGGAATGTCAATGAGCACGAGTTCAACAGATAAAAACTACGATGTTGCGATTGTCGGTGGCGGTCATAACGGGTTGGCAGCAGCGTGTTACTTGGCCGCTGACGGCAAGAAAGTCATCGTGCTGGAGCGTACAGAAAAACTCGGCGGCATGGCGGCCTCAGATTATTTAATACCCGAGGCACCAAATCATCTCGTACATTCCTGTGCTTTGGAGCTGGCAAGTTGGCAGGGCAGTCCTGTAGGTCGCGATTTGAAACTTGCGGAGCATGGGTTGGAAGTTATCCCGTCTGAACCCGCTTATGCCTACCTGCATGATGATGGCTCGTCGATCTGTTTTTTCAAAGATATTGCCAAGACCTGTGGAGAGATGGCGAAATATTCGAAGAAAGATGCTCAAGCGTACGGTCAGTTTATTGGCGATCTTTTCAAAATGGGGGCGACCATTGGGCCAATGATGGGGGCCGATCCTGCGAAACCAGGCCTCAAGGTGATTTGGGCGACGCTAATGGCAGCGCGCAAGTTTAAGAGTGACCGCGACGAAATCTTAAATCTGATGACGAATTCAGCTTTGTCGATCGTTGAGGAGCGGTTTGAACATCCTGCCGTTCAAGCGGCGGTGCTTGGCTTTGCGGGCGGGGCCGGGCCGGTCATGCGTGATAGTGCAGGTCTTGGGTTTATGCTGTTGGTAATGCTTCATTCAACCGGTATGGGGCGTGTTAAAGGCGGGATGGCCAAGGTTCCTGAAGCTATGAAATCGAGACTTTCTTCCTTGGGCGGTGAAACCATGACCAACGCACAGGTCGACGAGATCGTTGCTGAGAAAGGCGCGGTCCGCGGGGTCAGGTTGGAAAGCGGTGAATTCATCGGTGCGAAAGCTGTGATTGGTGCCTGTCATCCCAAGGTCGCGCTAAACCTGGTGACGGACGGCGAGGTCGAACGCAAATATTTAAAGCGGGTAGATAATACGCCTTGCGCACAACACGGATCGTCTCCTTTTAAAATTGACATTGCGCTCAACGGAAAAGCCGTGTTCGAACATCATCAAAAGGAACGCAAGGATGACGTCAATCTTGGGTGGCCGACAACAATGATGGGTTCGGTTGAAACCATTGTTGAAAATTTTGAAGCTGCCGCGCGCGGGGAATTGCCGGAAAAAGCCTATTGTTGGTGGACGGTGCCGTCTGTCGCCGACCCGAGCCAGGCTCCCGAAGGGGAAGATATTTTATATGTTTATCCCGCTGCATTTCCGGTCCGCCCGCGCGATGGTTGGAAAAAAGCGCGAAAACCTTCCGTCGACCTTGTGATGGACTGGACACGGGCTGTTATCCCAAATGTCGATAAATTGGAGATCGGACGTCGGGTAGAAACCGCCGACCAGTTGGAAGAACGGCTGAATGTTCCTGGCGGCTCCTATGTACATGTGGATGTGTCGATTTTGCGCAGTGCCATGATGCGGCCGGCAGCAGGTCTTTCAGGCGAACTGCCCGTAAAGGGTTTGTTTTTCGGCAATGCGGGCGCACCTCCGGGCGGTGGCGTTTCCGGTCAACCGGGCAGGTTAGCCGCCGCTCGCGTTAAACGGTTTTTGAAATAGGAGAGCAGGATATGTCATTTTTGGACGAAAGATCAGAATTATTGGAAGACGCCTATGCCGCTCTTTCCAAAAATTACAAGGGGATCGATGTTGACCTTTACGACGTTTGCAAAAAACAGCGCCTGTCGGATCCGGTCATAGAAGGCGACTTCATGAAAAGCCTCGAAGTGGCGACGCACGCGGATACGCGGCATACGCATCCGGTTTATGCGGTTTTCAAATATCACGATATTCGAAAGGTTTTGACAGACGCAAAGACATTCACGAGCGGGTTCATCCGATATGGTCTCGGCAAGTTCTTCGGTGGAGACGCCTTGATTATTCTTGCTTTGGATGGTCAGGAACACAAGGAAATGCGGGCCTTGATGAAGCCGATCTTCATGCCGGCAAACGTCAATCACTATCGCGAGACGATTACAAAGATTATTCGTGAAGAGTTTGTCGAGCCTATGGTGCCGCTCAAGAAAGCAAACCTAATGGACTTCGGATTGTATTTCCCGATTCGGATTATTTATGAATTGGTTGGTTTTCCGGAGAGTTGGCGTGAAGATATTTATGAGATCGCGGCTATGGGCCTACTCATTCTCGCCGGTCCGAAAAAAGACGAAGAAGATTTGCAAGCCGCTTTGGAACGAGCAAACGAAGCTGCTGACCATATGCGTTCCAGATTGGTGGAATTGGCGAAGCTAAAGCGGGCAGAAGGCGCGACAGGTCGCGATTTCATGAGCCAACTCATTCATGCTGAATACAAAGGCAAAAAAATGAATGACCATGAGGTTGGTACCTTTGCAGGGACTTTGTTGCCAGCGGGCGGGGAGACCACAACCCGTACTTTTAGTTGTTTGATGGCGATAATGCTGAGCAATCCGGAGCTATGGGAGCGACTCCGCAACGACAGGAGTCTCGTGCCAAAAGCTATCAATGAAGCGACGCGGTATGAAGGCGTTGCCACGGTGAAAATTCGCCAAGCCTCTGAAGATACGGAGATCAGGGGTGTTAAAATACCTAAAGGCGCGCTCGTTCAATGTCTCGTGGCTTCAGCCAATCGCGATGAGGAAGTTTTCGAAAATCCGGACGTGTTTGATATGGACCGAAAGCAGACGGCTAACTTCACATTCGGTTTTGGACCTCATATGTGCATCGGTCAATTCGTAGCGAAAATGGAACTGGAAGTCGCCGTAAATGCCTTGTTGGATTTACTGCCAAATCTAAGGCTGGATCCGGATTATCCGAAACCGGAGATAAAAGGGGCACAGTTAAGGGGCGCATCTGAAATACGCGTCTTGTGGGATTAGGGGAACGATATGATACATTACGATAAAATACCCGAACGCGGGAATTTCGCCTATCAGACATTAGTGGGACCTCACCAAGTCACTGGCAAAGCCTTGAATGATACGCGAGGTTTTTTCGGACTGACCTATTCCAAAACCTCCTGCTTTGGATGCCTGTATACAGAAGACGGCGAGACATTTGCTGTCGTTCGATCATTATTGGGTCCGCAAGGGACGCCAAATCCGGTCACATTTTTGTTTTTATCTACACTAATCGATGGTGAAAACATTCGTCTGGATCGCGAAAAAATGGCGAATCAAGCCATGACGCTGCGTCCTCAAACTGCGCTGGAGGGCGATATCGCCTCGTGGCAAAGCCTTGCCGATGATGAAGGAAATCCCTGGAAATTAACAGCTTCAAGTGACCGGTTTTCATGGAAAGAAGAAGGACTGTTTGACATCGAAGGCAAATTGCTGGGCAATGGCATGCAATGGTATTTGCCCGGGCGGGAATGGGGTACTTTTTACGTGTCTCAAGTATACAATGTTTCGGGGGTTTGTGATGGCCGAAAAGTCAAAGGCTTCATAGCGGCTGATCAAATTTACATGGAAGAGGGTGGTGCGATCCATCACAAAAAAGACCTGGTCGTGAACAACAATATGCATGTCATCTGGTGGACCTTTGCTAATGTCTATAAAGACGGAAGTTATGAACTCGGTTCCATCATGGTCGGACACGAAAACCTTGGTTACGCCATCCTGACGGATCAAACAGGAAAAGTGCGCTCGACGACAAATATTGAAGGCAATGTCGTCCACAAACCCGGTAGCTACTTCGCTAAGTCGGCCAATGTTGTTATTGACGGGACGGAAGAATGGGAATTCAGGCCGGACAAAAAAGACGAGATGAGCGATTTTGTCGGTGGCTTTCCAATTACGGCTCAGCAATGTGGCCAGTGGCGGCGCAAAGGTGATACCCGCGAAATCGACCATTGGCTCGGTTGGGGCGAGACGGATCGCCGAAACGGGACGGCACGAAATGTTCTGGGTTCAGATTTAAAATAGTTTTGGAGACGAAGTATGTCAGACGAACAAGTCGCAAAAATAGAGAAATTTATCCATGACCAGGTCGCGGCTTGGAATGCCCGCGATAAAGACGCATTCTTTAAGCTGTATAAAGCGGCTTGTCCCGGGAACATGACGATTGAGTATGTTGGACGTCCGATTGAAACGGATTCCTGGGCAGTGCTCGACAATATGTGGGAAACGTCAAATGCGCTGGTCGATATTGATATTGTAAAAACGGTAGTGAATGCCAACGAAGCGGTCTGTTATCATATCAACCGGATGCCGTCGCGCGGCCTCGATATTCACACCATGGAGCTCTACCGGTTTGACGGCGATGACATGCATGTGAAATATCTCATTAAGCCGGAACCGGTTGCCTAGGTACTATTTCCAGTTCCGACCGGATTTCAGGTTTTTCAATAAATCTTCATCAGCTTTTAAATCGCCATAGAAAAAATCGATAATCTGCGTATTGCGCAATATGCGTTCGCGGCGGGCATTCGGTGACGTCATCGGATCCATCGACGTTGGATCGACGTCATAGACACAAGTCGGGCCTTGGTCGATATTGGCGATGGCCCACTTTGCTAAATCCTCTGGTTCGATCAGATCAATCGCAGTTGGATCAATACCGTAGTGCTCTAATATGCCCAGCATTTTAGGGGTTTTTGTAGATCCAATGACCATATAGCTAATATCGACATTCGACCCTTGCCATTCTGTCCAAAGGGATTCGATTAAATTCATCGCATAGGCCTTGCTGGCGCTATACAGGCTAACACGTCCGGCTCCGCTGAAGGCGAGGTCGGATCCCATGACCATAATGCCGCCATGGCCTTGTTTGCGAAACCGCGTACCGAAATTGTGCAGGGATTCCGTCAGAAGGTCGATATTGCGTTGCATGAATTTTCGCCACGCCGTCATCTCGCTTTCCAGAAACCGCGTGCTGACCGTGTCGCCACCTGCGTTAATAATGAAGAGCCCCACAGGCAAGTCATTGGCAATCGCTTCGATTTGCGCGGTGGCGTCATCGCTCATCAAATCCATAGGACAGGCACGTGTCTCCACGCCGTATTCACGTTTAAGCTGGTCTGCGATGGAATTAAGAAGCTCGGCGCGCCTTGCAATCAGCGCACAATTCAATCCTTTGGATGCGCATTCTCTGGCCAGTTCCAAGCCGAGACCGTCCGACGCGCCACAAATTATTGCCCAGGATCCGTACTGATTTGTGAAGGAATTATCCATGAATTTCTTTCGCTAAATGGCAAATGCAAAACGCGCCATTTCGTATGAAACGGCGCGCTTTCATTACAGCTTGATGTGACGATTAATTAGAACCGCACAGTCGCCTCGGCACCCCAGACTCCGGGCGTTCCTCTAAATCCTGTCGTATAACCGAGTGAATTGTTGAGATCGAGAATATACGTATTGTATTCTTCGTTGGTGACATTTTTACCGAACACGGCGAGTTCCAAATTCATGTCCTCGAATTTCAAGGCGGCCCGAACATTCAATAGGCCATATCCTTCTTGAAGGTCCCGGTCCAGATCAACTGTGTCGAAGTAAATGTCGCCTTTAAATCCGTAATCGGCATGAAGAACGAACTCGCCGAAGGACAGAGGCGCTGTTGCGGTCGCGTAAACATTATATGTGTAATCTGCCGCGTAAGTGAAGGGTTCATCACTCCGGTCACGACCGGCATCCATGAATTCATCATAAGATGGATCAAGCAGCCCGAGCGAGCCACCGAAACTGAAATAGTCATTGAGCACAACGTCTACCTCTGCCTCAATGCCTGTAACTTTGGCTTTTGCGGCATTTGTCGTTGATGCGGTCGGTGTATTACCGACAACAATCACAGCCGTTCTTTGAACATTGTCATAGTCCATATAGAATGCTGCAAGATTGGCCCTAACTTTGTTGTCCAAGAGTTGGGTTTTAAGTCCAAATTCGTAGTTTGTAACTCTTTCAGGCTCATAGGCTGGCGCAATAACGCGGTGGTTAAAGCCACCGGCACGGGTCGCCCGGCTGGTTTTTGCATAGCCGAAAATTGAGTCGTTAAATTCATAATTGATACCCAAGTCGTATGATAAATAATCATATTTCACGGTACGCGAGAGGACACATTCCCCGGGGGAATTGGTTTGGGCCAGTGTACATACTGCACCGCCCGGGCTAAATATGCCCATATCCAGATTGCGTTCATCCCAAGTATAGCGAAGGCCGGCATTAAGTGTCAGCTTGTCGCTAAGAGCATAATCACCTTGTCCGTAAATGGCGTAGGAATCGTTTTCAATATCACCGATTGTATTTGCCGTGGAGCTTTGGGTCAGGTCAGAGTTGCTTTCCGTGAAATAAAACGCGCCGACAATCCACTGCAGATTATTGTGTTTTCCATAAAGCTGAAGTTCTTGCGTAAGTTGACGGTCCTGATCATTCGTTTGCTCGTACTGAATGCCGGTCGGAATGACGATGCCGGGAACCGGCAAGGGTGGCGATGGCAGGACAAATGCGGGTCCGGCAATCTGTGGATTAGGCGTGCCCTCAATGTCGGCGAGAATGTTGTTAAACACGCTACGATAGGCTGAAATGGATTTTAGTTGAACATCGCCAAGATCATAGTTGATTACAGCGGAAACGCCTTTGGCCGTGATGTCTTCAAATTGTTCTGTTGCGGTAAAGTTCGAATAAAAATCGTCCGAGATATACTGTGCATAGCCAAGGAATGCGCCCGAGAGACCGGCAGGATTTACGTCGGTCAGGGCTGCGATGGGGCCATTGCCCTGGCGGTTGAACCAGTCGCCGGCGAGTGTGATGTCCCATTTTTCCTTTTCAGGAGCTATTTTTACAACGCCGCGGATATAATCGGAATTTAAATTTGCGAGTTCATAACCATTAAACAGGCTTTGCCCATATCCGTCATGCTCTGCATGTTTGAAACTAATGCGGGCTGCGGCTTCTTCTCCGGCCAAGGGGACATTTACGTGTCCCAGCACTTCGGCTGTATTATACTCACCGAAGCGACCTGTGAGGCGGCCGCTAAGGTCGCCATCTGGATCAGGAGTTGTAATTACCAAAGCGCCGCCGGTTGTATTGCGGCCAAACAGCGTGCCTTGTGGTCCGCGCAGGACTTCGACTCGTTCTACATCGACAAGTTCAAGGAGACCCAGAGAAGAACGGGCAGAATAAACGCCGTCGACATAGATACCAACAGCAGGGTCAGAGGCAGACGTGTTCTCGACACCGGCCATGCCCCGTATGGAGACGCTGGCACCGGAATTGCCGTTCAGCGGTTCAATCGTGATGTTCGGCGCGTTATATTGAATGGCGTTTACATCGGTAATCTGGCGGTTTTCGATCGCTTCACCGCCAAGCGAGGTGACGGCAACAGGCGTTGTTTGCAGATTCTCTGTAACGCGGCGTGCCGTGGTTACAATTTCATCAAAACTAACGGCTTGCGCGAATGCGGATGCCGGAAGTAGGAGTGCGGTCGCAGATATAGCGGTCGACAGCATAACGCGCTTGGCGAGGCGCTCTTTCGAAAGGCTGGAGGTGTTGAACGATGTCATTAAAATTCCCCTTTTATTGAATTCGATTCGTTTGGTGGACTTTATTATTTATTGAACAAAAATCGCTAATCTGTTCATGAATGTCAATAGAATTCTCTATTAATTAGACACATTTGGAAAATGCGTTGTAAAAATACAACGCAATTGGGAGCGCAAATTTATTTGTTTTGAACTACGCAGCCAATTTCTTGGCGCGTCCCATCTTGCTCGTATCAATTCTGAGCAGATCTACGGCGTTTTTATACCGGATTTTTTGCAAATCCTCGTCTGAAATGCGCAGACCCTCTGTCAGATCGTGACGCACGGCATCACTACCGCCAAAATTACTGCCATAGAGGAGGCGATCAGCACCGATCAGGTCGAGAACTGCCTGACGCATTGGCACTTCGTGTAATTCCAGATCAAAATAGAAATTGTCCATATATTCGATCAGGTCTTTCTTATTGTGTTTCACATCGAGATTTTTATTGGTCTCATTCAGGCGCCCGAGCTGGTACGGCACATAGCCGCCGCCATGGGTGATGTAGACCTTGAGATCAGGGAACCGGTCAAAAACGCCGCCATTGCACATATACCAGAAACATTTTGTTTCATCATACTGCATGCCGACAATGGCGGTGGTCTCATAGCGGTCATCATTGGCTTTTTCACCCCAAGTCACCGACTGATTATAGCCATGGATGAACATGGGTAGGTCAACATCGCACAACGCCGCCCATACATGATCCATTTCGGGATCATCGAACTCTAGACCGCCAAAATTAGAACCGCCGGCAACCAAACCTTTTAACCCCAAAGGTCCGCAAGCGCGGCGGATTTCTTTAGCCGCTTCTTCAGGCACGTTTAAGGGAGCTGTGGCCCAACCAAAAAGGCGATCATTGCCGTCCGCGCAATACTCGGCTGTGACGTCATTGACTTTTTGGGAGTAGGGCACGCTAAATTCCGGCTCCGCCCAATACATGTAACAATGCGAAGGGACGGATACGACTTGCGCGTCTTGACCGGCAGCGTCCATTTTTGCCAAGCGTTTCTTGGCGTCGCCCCAATTGGCCATATATTCCGCGACCGACGGGGCGTTGCCAGCGGCGACGGCAGCGCGACGTTCCGGAGCGCCCAAGCTTAAAATCCAATGCCCGACGCGGAGTTTCACATCGCCGTTGTCGTGTTTTTCAAAGAAAGGCCCCCAATGCGGGTGTTGATCATAATATCCTGGAAGAGGGGCATGGGCATGAAGGTCGATAAGCATAACTGGAATCCTGAATCTGTTGTGTGCGCTAATTGTGCCGCTGGTTATGTTGTTATTTCACATATTGATGCAAGAATAGATTTTAGTCAATAATGTAAAAAGTGTCTAATATATAATATATGCGGGGATGGCGGTTTTTGGATAATAAATCGGAATTGCGAGGGGAAAGAGCGTTGGTGGCAGGTGCCGGAATAGCGGGGCTCGCTGCGGCGGCAGCTTTGTCTCCATA
>JABDMW010000025.1 GCA_013001295.1 Hyphomonadaceae bacterium | reverse complement strand
GATTTCCTCACAATGCGCGGCAATGGCGTTCTTGACCATGCGTGATGATTTAACAGTCAGCAGGGTTTTGCCGTTTTTATCCTTGAGCGGACCATAGGTCAGACACGCCTTCGGATCCTCGGTGAAGGATTTGATCTTGACCTCGCCTTTGACGCCGAAGGCCCCGGCGCAAGCCGCGACGCAGATCAGCGGGTTGGAAGGTTTAGGCATCTAGATAGGCCAATTCTTCACCTCTCCCGTTGGGAGAGGTCCGCTCGCCGTCAGGCGTTGCGGGGTGAGGGGCAATAGAGTGTGCAGGATCAATTCGGTGTTGAGTACTGGCAAATTTGATCCCCTCACCCGCAGTTCGCTTCGCGAACGCGACCTCTCCCCCAGGAGAGGTGAAGGCGCGGCAGCCGTCACTATTCCCGCCGCCACGTGGTGACGCCCTGCCCGTCTTCCAGGACAATGCCTTCTGCCGCCAACTGATCGCGGATTTCATCGCCGCGGGCCCAGTCTTTATTGGCGCGGGCATCGAGCCGCTCCTGGATCAGGGCTTCAATGCGCGATTCTTCATCGTCGGACGTATCGCCCTTGAACCAGTCTTCGGGATCTTGTTGGAGGAGGCCCAGAAGTTTTGCAGCGGCAAGAGCTTCGCTCAGTGCTTTATTTATTTCAACTCTAGTTCCATGGATCAAATTTTCTCGTGATGGATGATCAGGTCTTGATTCCAAGCTTTTCAATGCTCCAACGTCGACGCGCGCATTCCCAAATCTATTTCCTATTTCTGAAATGCAATTGGATGTATTCAAGTCGTTCAACAAAGATGCCAAAGCGTCCATATGCGGCTCTTCTTTTGAATAGCCTGTTATTGCTCCAACTTTTTCTAATGTTCTGTACCACCCTTCCAATTGTTCATAACTTTCCTTCAACAAACCTTCAGTCCAAATCAGTTCGGAACGATAATGAGCTTTCAACAGAGCTAGCCGGATCACTTCGCCGTCCCAGTCTTCGAGCAATTCAGAGATCAGTTTGATATTGCCGATAGATTTCGACATTTTCTCTGTGCCCATATTCAGGAAATTATTGTGCACCCAATACCTGGCCATGGGTTTGCCATGGGCGCATTCGCTTTGCGCGATTTCATTTTCATGATGCGGGAATTTCAAATCCACACCGCCACAATGAATATCGATGGTTTCGCCGAGGACTTCCTTGGCCATGGCTGAACATTCGATATGCCAGCCTGGCCGGCCTTCGCCGAACGGGGCGGCCCACGAAACACCATCCAGAGGCGGCTTCCACAGGACGAAATCTGCGGCGTTTTTCTTGCGCGCCACTTCGCCTTCGCCGACGCGGTCGCCTTTGCGCAGCGCGTCAAGGGTATTGCCGGACAATTTGCCATACTCGTCATACTTGGAGACATCAAAAAACACATGGCCATCGCTAGCATAGGCAAAGCCGTCTTCAAGCAATTTATCGATCATAGCGATCATACCGCCAATATTGTCAGTCGCTTTCGGTTGATGGGTGGGTCGCAGGCAATTCAGGGCCGCCAGATCTTTATTGTAAATCTTGGCGTATTTTTCAGTGATCGTCGCGATCTCAACGCCTTGCTCTTTCGCAGCGGCGATGATCTTGTCTTCAACATCGGTAATGTTGCGAGCGTAAACGACATGCTCGTCGCCATAAATATGACGCAATACCCGAAATAACACGTCTGCAACTACAGCCGCGCGGGCATTGCCGATATGGGCGTATGAATAAACGGTTGGTCCACAATTATACATGGTCACGCGCTTAGGATCAGCAGGAACAAAGTCCTCTTTTTGGCGAGTGAGTGAATTGTACAATTTCAAAGTCATAGTGATCCGCTATCGGTCGCATTCGAGTATAAAAAGTAGAGCTGCATTAAAGTTTATACACGAGGTTTGCAAGAGGGTGGTATTTTTCAATAGATGCAATACATAAGACGCATGGGTGCGAATCATAAATTGTGGATGGTGGCAGCCGGCCTGACGCTGGTTTTAGCCGCTTGCCAAACCCCTTACGAGATCGGTGACGCATCGTTCGGACCCGCAGAAACCACCAATTCCTCACTGCCAGAAAATAATGCGTCCGGATATGTGCCCGCTGTTGATTTTCTCGGTGACGAATTGATGAAAAGCGATTTGCATGAAGTGCAAGAGCAGGCCTGGAATGACGGCTACACCAATACGTATAAAATCATCACGGATAAGCATGTGTATTATGCCCAAGGCACACAAATGGCCAAAAAGCGCATTTTTGAAATAGAGGCCACGGACACATTGCGCAAACAAACGCCCTTGCACGCCGCAGGCGGCACGATACTCGACAGAGGTGCGAACCTTGTGGAAACCCCGATCCGGGCGATAGCAGGTGCGCGCGCACGCAATGATAAAGCGCGCTCTATCAATGATAAATTGATGATGGTTCCGACCGGAATTGGCGGCGTTCTTCGTGATCTTGGCGGAGGCTTGAAACAAATCGGCGTCACGGGACTCCGGATTACCAGAGGTGTCGGCGGAACGCGGTGTTCGGGTGTCGGGCAGTGCATTGGCAAAGCCGGCCGCGATATCTGGTCGGGAATGAATTCGATTACCGGTAAGCATGAAGCCTCGCGCCTTGTGCATAGAACTGTTGGAACTGACCCTTATACGGATAATAAAGTCTTGCAAAATCAAGTCGATAAGCTGGCATACACCAATGCTTACACGGGCCTAGGATTTAAGTTCGGCCTGGCAAATGCTGGCATTGCCTTTGTCAGCCCCTATGTGTCCGGGGTCGGATATTACAACAATGTCGAGTTTTTCTCACAATATGAAGACGCGGAAAAACGCCGCAATATCGAAAAGGAAATGTTGCTCAATGATTGGGAGTTGGAGCAATCGGTCATTGACGAATTTTACGGCAACAAGAATTATACAGACACGACACGAACACAGTTCTTGATCGCTGCTACGAAACTCAGCAGCCAAGACGCGCGCAATGCAGCGATCATAGACGCGGCCACAAGTGAAACCCGTTATGTAGCGGAAAGCAAACTCAGCATTTACCAATACGTTGCCAATTTGGATGAGGCCGGTGACGTGGACGGGTATGTTGATGGCACCGCCAGTCCGATCGTGGCATTAAAAACCGGTACGCTCGTGCTTCCATTTATGGGCGACTATATCAGCTGGACTGAAGAAATTGCCGAGCCGATCACGATGTTCGCAGACCTCGCAGGGCCGGATAAACAGTATACCAATGCTGAAATACATGTTCTCGGCTTGACATCGCCTGAATTCAAACAACGCGCTGAAGCGCTCAGGCTGACTGTCGCTGAAATCGACTAGGTTCTGTACCCTTGCGGTAGCTGAGCTTTTCGTTAGAACACCCCCATGAGTGAAACGCTGGAAATGCTCGCCGCAGAAGAAGATGCAGGCAAACGAATCGACAAATGGCTTGCCGAATGGTCGGGCCTGTCGCGGTCACGCCTGAAATCCTTGATGCTCGAAGGGCATGTCACCGTCGATGGCATCACCGCCGATAATCCGTCGGCCAAAATCAAACCGCTCTCGGAATATATCATCACGGTCCCTGCGCCGGTCGTTGCCGAACCGGAACCCGAAAATATTCCGCTCGATATCCTGTATGAGGATGATCAACTGCTCGTCGTCAATAAGCCGGCCGGCATGACTGTCCACCCGGCCGTTGGAAACTGGTCTGGCACCTTGGTCAATGCCCTGCTTCACCACGCAACCAAAGGCAAAGAAACGGCGCTTTCAGGGATTGGCGGTGTGATGCGGCCCGGGATCGTTCACCGGATTGACAAAGATACGTCGGGCCTTCTGGTCGTCGCCAAAACTGACACGGCGCATCAAAAACTCTCCAAGCAATTTGCAGATCATTCCTTGGAACGGGCCTATATTTGTTTCACCCGCAACGCTCCGATACCGCGCGAGGGACGGATTGAGACCCGCATTGCCCGCCATCCATCGGATCGTAAAAAAATGGCTGTGGTCAAAGAGCCTGCAGCCCACATCATCCAGCGATGGGGGCCACAGGATGAGCCGACGCACGGCAAACATGCGATCACGAATTACAAATTTTTAAAAGGATATGGCCAGCAAAAGGGCGGTTCTATCGGGTCACCGCTTGTCTCGAAAATTGAGTGCCGCCTGGAAACCGGTCGGACTCATCAAATCCGGGTCCATATGGCCCATATTCAATGCACGCTCTTGGGTGATCAGACCTATGGCAAAACCGGTGCCTTCAAGACGGCGAATTCGGAATCCGAGCTCAAACTCAAGGCCGCCCTCGTCGGGTTTGCCCGTCAGGCCTTACATGCGCGCAGTCTCGGCTTTATTCACCCGACAAGTGGGGAATTTGTGTCGTTTGAATCGCCTTTGCCAGACGATTTGCATAAGTTGGAAGCCGCACTAGACGACCTCTAGTCCCAGACTTATTTTGAAAACTTGGGAAAGACTTTTCCGGCTTCCTGCTTGTATTCTAGGTAAGAAACCCCGTGTTCTGCGATAAGGTCCCTTTCCTCAAACCAAAGTCCAATAAAAATATAAATGGTGAATCCTAAACTCAGCGCGATTTGCGTCATTGACATGGATGGCGTCGCCCAGACTCCGATCAAAACACCAGTTTGAATGGGGTGCCTGATATATCTGTACATGGCTCTTTTTACGAAATTGACCGGGGGCCGATACTGGCTTTTGTAATTCATATAAACCTGTCTGAGCCCAAACAAATCAAAATGATTGATCGCGAACGTAGACGCCAACAAAAACACCCACCCAAATACGAATATCGCCCATAATATATATACGGCAAGCGCTACCTCGAAATGCCAGACATGCCCTGGAGTATTTTTCCAAAACCCGATCAAACATATGCTGGTCAGCCCGGCCACCAATACATAAGTAGACCGCTCGATTGGTTCGGGGATCACTTCTGTTATTCGCGCTTTAAAGCTGGGACGGGCCATTATCGAATGGATGAAGCCCCAGATCATCACCAAACTAAGGTTCCATAGAATTGGATTCCCAACCGCATTATCATCGCCCCAATATCCAAAAGGAACGAATTTTGCCAATGCCAAGATGATGCAAACTAAACCTGCGACGCCAATGCCATATGCAACAATGCCATAGACCAATATGAGTGTCCGACCCACGACTCGCTCTCCCGTGTATCCATATTATTTCTAGCAATGTTGCAGATATGCTCTCGAGAGTTCTTGTAGCATCATCATCAAATTTTGTCCATTTTTTCAGCAATTTGTTGCGAGTATGACAAAGAAACGTATTTATACGCCTTGAGATTGAAACCTTGCGAATTATTTAGATCACATCCCTTTAAAACCAGCATTTTTATCCCTATATCCAGGTTTGGACCTAATTTGGAGGGATTTCTGTGGCTAAAGATGTCATCAAGAAAACGACGAAAACAGCTCTAAAAGCCGGTGACGGCCATACGGGGAATATGAGCCTGTCTGTTGCCTTGTCGCCGGAACAGGGTCTTTCACGCTATCTGGATGAAATTCGCAAATTCCCAATGTTGAAACCGGACGAAGAATTCATGTTGGCCAAACGTTGGGTTGAAGACGGCGATTCCGAAGCTGCGGAGCGTATGGTCACGTCGCATTTGCGCTTGGTGGCGAAAATTGCCATGGGATATCGCGGATACGGCCTGCCGATTGGTGAAGTGATCTCGGAAGGCAATGTCGGGCTTATGCAGGCCGTGAAAAAATTCGATCCGGACAAAGGTTTCCGCCTTTCCACCTATGCAATGTGGTGGATCCGGGCGGCTATCCAGGAATATGTCTTGCGCTCCTGGAGCCTCGTCAAGATGGGAACAACTGCCGCGCAGAAAAAGCTGTTTTTCAATCTGCGACGCCTGAAAGGTGAAATGAAAGCCATTGAAGATGGCGACATGCACCCCGACAACGTCAAGAAAATCGCAACGCGCCTAAACGTCAAAGAAAGCGAAGTCTATGAAATGAACCAGCGCATGGGCGGTGGTGGAGATGCGTCACTGAATGTGCCGGTCGGCGGCGAGGATGGTGGCGGTCAATGGCAGGATTGGCTTGAAGATGAAAACTATCAAGATCAGTCCGAACAATTGGCCGATACGCAGGAACATGACGCCCGCATGGAGTTGCTCAAAGACGCCATGAAGGATCTTAATGAGCGCGAGCAGGATATCCTACGGCAGCGTCGGTTGGCGGATAAGCCAAAAACACTCGAAGAATTGGCCGGTGTATATAAAGTTTCACGCGAACGCATCCGTCAGATCGAAGCCCGTGCTTTTGAAAAGCTCCAAGCTGCTATGGTTGCTGCCGCGCAGCAGACAGGTCTCATCGAAGCGAGCTAATTGCCCTTGCTTAGTGTGCGACTGCCGACAGTTCGCGTTTAGCCTGCTCTTGCATACGAACAAGGTTCATCCAACGGCAGCTCTCTTGCTCAGGCCATTGGTTGAGCTTCATTTGCGTAAACTTTATTTGCCATTGTAAGTCAGCAACGTGTTGAGAAACACGTGTTTGCGCATATTTGGCAAAGCGCCTAGAAACTTTCGTTTCATCAGCGATACCACCGGCACGTGCCGGTTGTTTCATTTTAATCATAATCAGCCCCCCAGCTAATATGATCGTGTATTAGCAAAACGTGATTAAAACTTTGTTCATATTTTGGTTGAGGGCCGATTTGGCACAACTTTTGTTTGAATATAGCTAATATTTATTAAGGTCCGGTTGGATTACGCCCCGCCACCAACCGGACCCCAAAAGCAGTCAGACTGCTTTAAATTGAGCCAGTTCGGCTAGCTTTGTGGCATGGAATTCTCGCAAATGTGTCCATTTTTCATTGTCAAGATCAGTCCATTTGTTCAATTTCATTCTGGAAAACTTGAGTTGCCACTCCAGATCTTCAATTTCTTTGGATAAAGGCTTCTTTTTGCATAAGCCCGCGCGTGTAAATTTCCGAACAGGTGCCTTGCGTAATGCCGGATTTTCAAGCTCTTCAGTCATAATGTGCCCCGTAATTTAATCGTCACAAATTGTGACATACGGGAACACATGCAAATGGCGAGCCAATCTCGAAAACCGGTCGATTTCCGAGATTTATGGTTAATCCTTAGTTAATGTGGTCCGGGGAACTACCCTGTCACGCCTTGCAGATTAAAGTCCGGAAATGCACCTGTACCAAGCGGAATGCCAAGCGCAATCCAGATCATAATCAAAATGACACCGGTTATCAGCATCCAGATCGAATACGGGATCATCATGGCGGTCAGCGAGCCCAATCCGAAGTCCTTCTGCCAACGACGGGCAAAAACCAGGATCAGCGGGAAATACACCATCAGCGGCGTTATAATGTTGGTCGCACCATCACCGACACGATAAGCGGCGGTTGCGGCTTCCGGGCTCAGCCCCAGGAGCATTAACATCGGAACCAACACCGGTGCCAGCAAGGCCCATTTCGCACTGGCCGAACCAACAAACAGGTTCAATATGGCAGCAAATATCACGATCAACCCAATCACAATCGGCAATGGCATGCCGCTATTTTCGATGGCTCCTGCGCCGTGAATCGCTGAAATAATTCCGAGATTTGACCAATTGAACATGGCGACGAAATGCGCGGCGGCAAAAGCCAGAACCAGATAATAGCCCATGTCTTTCATGGCTTCGGCCATCATATTCACAAGATCGCGGTGATCATTGATCGTTCCGGCCGCCTTGCCGTACGCCCAACCGGCCGCAAGAAACAGGACCATAAATCCGGCAACAAGCGATTTGAAGAACGGTGTTGCGGTCACATACCATGGCTGACCTGCCGGTGCACCTTCGTCAGCCAAAAGCGGTGTCCCCGGCGCAAATGTCATTACTGCCCAAAAAGCGCAGACGGCCAGGATCGCCAACCCGGCCCAACGCAGGCCCTTGCGCTCACCGTCGGTTAACGGCTTGTCTTCGTCGCCATACTCATGTGCATGGCTTTCGTCCGGCACCCATTTGCCCAATCGGGGTTCAATGATTTTGTCCGTGACATACCAGATTACCGGCAAATAAATCACCATGAGAGCAGCAATAAAATACCAGTTCCCGGCAATGTTCATGGTCCAGTCGGTTGTCAGGCCTGCGCCTTCAACTGACGCCTCCGTAATCCCAAATAACAAAGCGTCCAATTGACCAGGGAAAATATTGGCCGAAAACCCGCCTGAAACACCTGCAAATGCAGCGGCAATGCCGGCCAGAGGATGACGCCCGACACTGGCAAACAAGATCGCTGCCAAGGGGATCATGACGACATAACCTGCATCAGCTGCATGGTTTGAAAGCATAGAGACAAGCGCAACCACCGGCGTGAGCAGAAATAAGGGGGCTCCCTTAACCGCTTGGCGTATACCGGAGGCAAAAAGTCCGCTTCGCTCCGCCACACCAGCACCCAACATCACGACCAATACATAACCCAGCGGATGGAAATGAGTGAATGTTTTGGGCATTTCAACCCAGAGTTTTTGGATATTTTCAGCCGAAAGCAAGCTTTTTGAAGCGATGGACGTACTGGCACCGGCCGCGTCGACTTGGGACGGGTGAAGGGCTGAAACACCCAGCCATTTACAAACAACGGAAATGACCATCAATAATAATATCAGATAGAAAAAGATGAAAACGGGATCCGGCAATTTATTCCCGGTTCGCTCAACCCATCCCAAAAATCCTTTTTGAACAGACGGTGCCGGACTGTCGTTATTTGCCTCAGCCATTTTTATCCCTTTATTTAATTATTATTTGTGCCTTTTATGCCGCGAGTTGCGCATTTGCTCAAGTGTTGATTGCTTTGAGCGAATTTGATTTGAGAAGCGGTTGGGTTACCTATATTCAATTTCAAAATTCCGAAAATCACCTAATTCTTTGCTTGCGAAATTATTCTCCGTTTTCCGCTGCGTTTATATTTGAATTGATATTCGCGTCGTTGTTTCGTTATTTCGTACATAACAATTCCAGTTGAAGTACCAAGATTTAGGCTTTCAATCATACCAAACATTGGAATGCTAACGCACAGTTCAGCATGTTCCACTGCGACATCACTTATGCCTTTTGCTTCATTTCCGAACCACACTGCTAACTTCGTGAAAACAGTGTAATCGGCCTCATGCAAAACCGCGTTATTCTTGCCTTTGACATGAGGAGAAGTTACTACCGATATGAACCGATTTTTTCTTAGATGTTCGATACACTCCTCAGTGCTATCAAACCGTTTGACAAAACTCCACTTGATTGCTGACACCGAAGTTTTTGATAGGGACTTTCTTTCTCGCATCTCTTGCCAATCATCGGGAAGAGACCTCCTAGGATCAATTATATAAGTTTTTTCAACTCCAAGCGCATTTACATTTCTAATAACAGTTCCAATATTTTTGATATTGGCTGGCCATTCTAAAACGGCAATTAAATTTTTGCATCGATAATCTTTAATCTCGTTTGCCCGTTTGCGAGCTGACAAAGAGGCTTGAATGGAATCATCGGAATGCATCAAAATGCAATATAACGCACGACGATGTTTGTCACGACGTTATCAGAATTCTGATTACCTAATATCAATCTTGCAACAACCGAAATCAATTAGCGGTACATCAGTGCGCGAAAAACGCCTGCAATTGCAGCAGCTATGTAGGGGCCTTTGTGTTCAACAAGTTGAAAGCCCGCTTGCGTATCGCCGATCACAATACGCCCCAGTGAATACGCCATGAACGCCCAAAGCAAAATCATCGCGGCCATCATCAACCATCGGATCCCCGGTATCACATGCAAGATGAAATAGGCGAATACACCTGCAATTCCAGCAGCGATGGCCGGGAAACTAAGAGCAGCTATCGCTTCCGTGTTCATACTATTCAAAATGGTCATGCCAGCGTAATATGCCCCAAACAACTCAACCAAGATGAGCACAAGCGCTAATCCGCGCCCGACACCGCTGCTTTCCTTATTCTTTGATCCCATTCTAGTTCCCGTCTCCGACCAATCCTTCAATATTTTCTTCCCAATGACCACCGTCAAAGGGCTGAAATTCAATTTTTGTAAATTTTGATTGATCAACGCAGCGCAGATTTACGCTGTATCCGTATGGATGGGAGCGCGGGATATAGAATGATTTAATCCCGCATGTTTTGCAGAAATAATGCTGGGCCGTATGGGTGCCAAATGTATAGGTGCTCAGCTCTTTCTCATCAGTTAGTAGTTTGAATTCATCTTTTTCAACGAATAAATGCTGGAATCCGGTCATGGCACAAATTGAGCAATTACAGTCTGTGATGACCAATTTTGGTGCAGCTTTTACTTCGAAGCTGACGGCACCGCAGTGACACCCGCCTTTATGCCAGATTTTATCGTCATCGTTCATCGCACCTAACCTCTTGTCCTGCCCAAAAGAACCACTAAAACACCTATATGACAGATGAAACTGATTTTGAAATATTTATGCGTGACGATTTCCGGATATGACGGCGCCCCCTGCTCCCGATGCTTGCCAGATTTATTTGCTGACACCCCCTAAAATCGAAGATCTCGACGTCTTCATTGCTGACTTTCAAGCGGCGATAACGGCAGCACCCGTTGCCTGCCTTCAAATCCGCTTGAAAGACGCGTCAGAAGCGGAAATCGAGGAAATCGCCAAAAAACTCATTCCGATTGCCCATATTCAGGATACGCTCATCTTGATTAATGATAATGCCTATATAGCTGCCCGAACTGGTGCCGATGGTGTACATTTGGGGCAACAAGACATGAAGATAAATTTAGCTAAAACGCTGATATCTGATGATGCGATAATCGGGATTACATGCCATAATTCCAAAGACTTAGCGTTCGAAGCGGGTATGGCCGGCGCGGACTATGTGGCCTTCGGGTCATTTTTTAAAAGCGAAACCAAGCCGGAAGCGAGCCCGGCTGATTTGGAGTTGTTAACATGGTGGAACGAGACAATGGAAATACCCAGCGTCGCCATCGGAGGCATTACGACGCAAAACGCCCGGTCCGTGATCGAAGCGGGCGCCAATTATATCGCGTTATCTTCAGGCGTTTGGGATCACAAAGACGGCCCGGCCGAAGCCGTCAAACAGCTCTCAGCCTTGTGTTTGGCGCATTCGCCAGTTTTGCCGTAAATTCGCCTGCCTACGCAGCAACGCCGACCGAAACAGCCAAACCGATTAGTTATGAAACGGCGCTTGAGGCCTATGAAAGTGGCGATTTTGCCACGGCGCTTATCCACGGGAAAGTCGCCGGATCCGGTGGCAATGCAGATGCCCAGGTGATGGTTGGGCATATTATGATGCACGGTGACAGCGGTTTAGTCGACAAATCAGATGCCGCGAAATGGTTCTTGAAAGCAGCTAAGCAAGGCCACACAGACGGAATGGTTGCATTGGGCGAACTCGGACTCGCCAGTGAAGGCGGGCTAACACAATCTGACGCGCGCAATTGGCTGGAACAAGCCGCTAAAAAGGGGCGCACCGACGCGATGCGGGCACTGGCCGACATATACTTCACCGGGAAAGGCACCGCCCCGGACGCCGTAAAAGGCGAAAACTGGCTCGTGAAAGCAACGAATTACGGCGATGCTTTTGCGGAGCGCCGACTTGGCGATTTATATTTCGAAAAAGATCCGAAAACAGCGCTTGAATGGTATGAAAAAGCCGCCGCTCATGGTGACGATAAAGCCGCTTATATTGCTGCGATTATGTATGTAGAAAACTTTGATATTCAACCGAATTCCAAGCGGGCAGCGGAATTGCTGGCACAAGCGGCGGACGCAGGCATCGCAGCTGCCGAAGCTGACTACGGTCTGATCGTTTATCAAGGCAATGGCGTTCAAAAATCGGCAGAAGAAGCTGCTGAATGGTTCCGACGGGCCGCTGAAGGCGGTGATTCAGAGGGTCGTTTCCTCTATGCCTATACCTTGGCCAAAGGTGATGGTGTGGAACAAAACTTCGAGGATGCCTATTACTGGCTGCTCATGGCTGACACGGACACAGGGGCATCTGGTGTCGCGGAATATGATAAAGACCGCGAGGAACTTAAAAAGCGCTTGGAAGGCAATGTCGACCCTGCGATCCTGGAGCGCGCGCGAAAAAGGCTGACAACGACCCGGCTTACCTCCTTTAACACGGGCAAGTAGGCCGGATTACATGCTGTGACCTAAAAAGTATCTCACAACGTCCGTGATATCAAAGGCGAGCGATGTCAGCATGGTTGCAATTAATAAAACAATCCATTTTCCGGACCATGTATCTTTGACTTGCCACTTATCTTTGCGCTTGAATAAATAGACCAATAAAGGTGCCCAAACGATGATATGGACGGCGCCCAGTATGCGCTCATATCCGAAATGCTTGAACGCCAACATCATAACAACCATCGTCACGACCATTGTGATGACGACCCAGCGGGCTTCTTTGCGCACAAAAGAAAACGGGATCGCAAGCATAAATACAAATCCCATGAAATTGACCCAGTATTCCACCCAGGTCGGACCGTCTTTAATGTGTTGTTGAAATTCATTCATGAGATCAAGCATATCGTGCTCCTATTTCGCGCAATTTATACACAACGGAACCGCTGGATCGAGTTCCAGACGCTTTGCACCGATTTCCTCATCGCAGGTGACGCAATATCCGTAATCGCCTGACTCCAGACGTTCCAGGGCGGAATCAATTCGCAAAACGTCACGTCTGCGTCGATGCTCGGCCGCCTTGTCCATCGCCTGCACTTGCAGACTATCCATGCGGGATAGACGCCCGACCGACTGTTGATCGAGTGCAACTGGTTTTCGATTTGCCTGCGCTGCTTCACTTAATGCTGATACTTCGCTCTTAAGGGCTAATAATCGTCGTTTGACTATTTTAACGTCCATGTAATTAGTTTAGGCTTTAACGCATATATTGCAACCAAACCAACAAAGCGCGGGGCTTCATGTCAGAAACGACGAATGATCCAGTATTGTCGATCAAAAACCTCACTAAATCCTTTTCCGGCGTCGTCGCCGTGAATGATGTCAGCTTCGATATCCACAAAGGGGAAATCGTCGGGTTTTTAGGGCCGAACGGTGCGGGGAAAACCACGACTTTGCGTATGGCGCTTGGCCTTGTAAAGCCAGAGCTTGGCGACATAAAACTGTTCAATTCGTCGCCGGGACCTGCAGCTTTTGGCCGGATCGGCTTCCTGCCGGAAGAGCGGGGTTTATACCGGAAATTGAAGGCGCGGGATGCTATTGCACATATCGCAAGACTGAATGGGATGAAGGGTAAAGCAGCATTTGCCCGGGCAGACGAAATGATGGATCGATATGGACTGGCTGAAGCGAAACATAAGAAAATCAAAACATTGTCGAAAGGGATGGCGCAAAAAGTACAGCTCATTGCATCGATTGCTCACGATCCCGAATTTTTGATCCTCGACGAACCGTTTTCCGGCCTCGACCCGGTCAATCAAAAACTTCTCGAAAACATGGTGCGCGAAATCGTCAATCGCGGCCGAACCATTATTTTTTCAACCCATGTTATGGAACATGCAGAACGTTTGTGCGACCGGATTATCTTGATGTCCGAAGGCAATAAAATTTTTGACGGCGACCTCGAAAGCGCGCTCGCCAATGCCCCGCGGCGTCTGATTATTGAAACCCCGAGCAAAGATGCACTCAGTGTTTTATCACCATTGGCTGATGACATACAACAATCCGGTGACGCCACTTTCAAGTTGGTGCTGAAACCTGAGATCAACGCACAAAAAGTGTTGGAGATCAGCGTTAAAAAGAAGCTCCAATTGGTACGGTTTGAACCCGAACGACCCAGCTTGCATGAGGCCTTCGTGGAAATCGTTGCCAAAGACCAACAGGAGATCGCAGCATGACGAATTCCGGCTTCAGTATTCGACGTGCGTATCTGATCGCGCGAAGGGATTTCCTCGGATATGTGCGCACATGGGGATTTTGGCTCACAACATTTGGTCCATTGATCATGATCGGGCTTTTGATGTTGGCGCCGATCGTCATGTCAAAGTCAGAGCCAACGCGGTATGCTACTATACTGGATGAAACCGGAATACACGGTGTCGCAATTCGAAATCTCGCCCAGGCTGAAAACGATCGTGTTCTTGAGATGGCTGTTCGAGAAGTTTCAAAACTCACGGTTCGAACTGAAGATCGAGCAGAGTTTAATAAAATCATAGATGAACAAGGGGCTGAAGCCGCAATCGATTTCATCAAGAAAGAAAATCCGCGTTTTGCCCGGTATATGAATTTTCCGGAAAGCAAGTTGAGATTCACGGATCCGCCTGCAGACAATATTGAGGACATCAAACCCTACGTTTTAGGAGAAAAGTTTATCACAAATGGGACAAACTCGGTCAAACTCCATGGTGCGTTACACCTGTATGAGAAGGACGGTGAAATCGAGGCAGACTTCTGGACGACGTCCGTGGTGTCCAATTCATTGGTAAACCTGACAAATAGGTATTTTTCCCGATTGGCTTCAGAAGAGTATTTGCAAAGCGCCGGGCTGTCCCGCTCCGCGCTTAGAGTCGCTGAAACCAAAGCGCCTAATGTGATTTCTTACAATCCTGCGAAATTAAAAACAGCCACAGGTGGACAAGCGCTGACATTTGAGGACTCGTTCCCTTACCTTGTTGCGGCTATTCTTTCGATGTTGTTATGGCTCACGATATTTACAGGCGCCTATATGCTTTTGGTGTCCATGGTCGAAGAAAAGATCAATAAAGTGTTGGAAATGCTGCTTGCCTCAACGAGGTTTTCGGAAATTTTTGTAGGCAAATTGGTTGGCGTGGCCGCCCTCACTTTGACCTCGCTTTCGCCCTGGATCTTACTCGCAATACTTGGCTTATTCGGCGCATCTCAGTTTGGTGATAGCGCCATGGTAGACGGTCTAGCAATTGCGCTTGATCAGAGAATGATCATGTTCTTGGTTGTCTTTCTTGTATTGGGGTTTTTATTCTACGGCACCATCTTCATCGCGCTTGGCTCCCTTGCTGAATCTATGCAAGATGCCTCGACTTTGATGACACCGATGATGCTGTTGATGACTGCCTGCATTCTCGTCGTCCCCTTGGGTATGACCACACCGGATTCCCCTATATTGCATGCGGCGCAATGGTTCCCCTTTTCGGCTCCCTTTGCCGCAATCATCCGCCTGCCCGCCGATCCGCCGCTTTGGCAAACATTGGGGTCCGCGCTCAGCCTTATTCTCTCGTCATTTGCCGTTTTGTGGTTTGCCGGGCGTATCTTCCAACATGGTGTTTTGACCGGTGGAGGAGCCGCTAGCGTCAAAGCCTGGTTCATTCGCACGATTTTGCGCCGTAAACCGTCAAAATAGCGCAGTGACAGAGGCGGGACAAATCCGTAAGCTGCGATCATGATCAAAAAAGACGAAAACCCTTCCGAAATTGCCCGGCGCCGTCTGTTAGCAGCCGCATTAGAACTCGCGCCGTTTGAAGGGTGGAACTCAAAAATGATGCGGGAAGCAGTGGCAGATGCTGGGCTGCCGAAGGGGGCGGACGAACTGTATTTTCCAGGTGGCCCCTTGGAGCTCATCGATTACTGGAACGAGGTTTGCGATCAAACCGTAACGAACGATCTGGAGAAACTGGATCAAAGCAAAATGCGCATCCGCGATAAAGTCACCGCAGGTGTTTTATCGCGCATGTATGCCATTGGGCCGCACGAAGAAGCGGCTCGGCGCGCAATAGCCAGAACGGCCCTGCCCGACGGTCTTTCCCTCAGTCCCAAAGTTTTGTGGCGCGCGGCCGATACAATCTGGCGCGGCATTGGCGACACCTCTACGGATTTCAATTACTATACGAAACGCACGACGCTCTCGGCGGTTATTTCAACCAGCATCGCAGCTTGGTTAGCCGATCAAGACCCGGACAAAGAAAAAGCCCGCGCCTTTTTAGATGCGCGCATTGAAAACGTGATGCAATTTGAGAAAGCCAAGTTCCAAGTCAAGAAAGGCTTGAAAAACATGCCCGACCCTGCGGCGGTCCTTGGAAAAATGAGACATGGCGGTCGGCGAAGACGCCGCCGCAGCTAGCGGTCCGTTAACGGCTTTGTCACGTTAATATGGCCCATTTTACGGCCTTCTCGGACTTCCTTTTTATCATAATCATGAACATGGGTATTGGGCTTGCCCTGATAGGCCGGGATTTGTTCGATTTCGTCGCCAATCAAATTGGTCATGATGACCGATACTTTCGGCTTCGGATCCCCAAGTTCAAGTCCCGATATTGCCCGGATGTGCTGTTCAAATTGATCCGCGCAGTCCCCGTCCATTGTCCAATGACCGGAATTGTGAACGCGCGGTGCAATTTCATTGACGATAAGTTTGCCACCATCCAATTCGAAAAACTCAACGGCCAAAACGCCGACATAATCCAATGCGTCCAGGACCCGATGCGCAATTGACTTCGCAGTTTCCTCTACATTCTGTGGATCAGATGTCGGCGATGAACTTGTGTGCAAAATGTGATTCTTGTGCACGTTTTCAGTCAAGGGGAAGCATTTGACGTTTCCATTATGATCACGTGCCGCAACGATAGAAACTTCCCGGACGAAGGGGGCGAACGCTTCAAGAATAAGGTTTTTTCCGCCCAGGTCTTTGAACGCCGCTGGAATTTCGTCGATGTCGTCGATCTTGATTTGCCCTTTACCATCATACCCAAAGCGGCGGGTTTTTAAGATCGCGGGTAAACCCAGTTCCGATACGGCTTGGTGCAGGTCTTCGACCGTGTCGATTTTTCGAAAATCGATCACGGGCGCGTCGGCCTTTTGCGCTAGAAATGTTTTTTCAATCAAGCGATCTTGCGCCGTTTGCAACGCTTTTACATTCGGGTGGACGGGGGTAAATTGCTGTGCCGCTGAAATCGTTATCGTCGGGATATTTTCAAACTCATAAGTGATGACATCGCAATCTTTAGCAAAGCGGGCGATGGCCGCCATTTCTTCATAAGGTGCGGCTGATTTAAAATTGCTGATCCGCCCGGCCGGGGTATCAGTATGCGGGTCATAAATATGAACTTTAAACCCCAGCTTTTGCGCTGATTGCGACAACATGCGACCCAATTGGCCGCCGCCAAAAATACCAATTGTTGAACCGGGTTTGAGAGGCGTCATATTGGCGTGCCTAATCGCTTGGCTGTTCTGCAACGCTGTTCGTTTGAGCTGCTCGCCAGGATTCCAAAGTTTTCGCCAATTCACGATCGTGCAGGGCCAAGATTGATGCAGCCAACAAGCCTGCGTTTTTGGCTCCAGACGTACCAATCGCCAATGTGCCCACCGGCACGCCACCGGGCATTTGGGCAATCGACAGCAAACTATCCATTCCGCTAAGAGCTTTGCTTTCAACCGGGACGCCCAACACGGGCAATACAGTCATAGCGGCTACCATGCCCGGTAGATGCGCTGCGCCGCCGGCGCCTGCGATAATCACGTCAAATCCATCCGATTTCGCCGATTTAGCGAACGAAACAAGCCGGTCAGGTGTGCGGTGCGCCGAGACAATGCGGGCATCGTAGCTGACACCTAATTCGCCTAGAACGTCTGTACATGCCTTCATTGTCGGCCAATCTGAATTTGACCCCATTACGACGGCTATACGTGGTTTGTTATCTTCGGTGCTCATGCGTGATCCCATTTTTATGAGGCCCGTGAAAACGCGGGAATGTAGCGAAAATCGCCGATTGGTCAAATAAAATTACCGTCGCTCGCGTACTCAGCCAACAAATGCAGCACGTCTTGGCTCTTTTTTAACGAGATTGAGTTAGACGGATAAAAAAATAAATGGTGGTTTCATGAATAGTCCGGGTCTGTCCAAGCAGATATATGCCAGTGTGCGCACGCCTTCCGCAGAAAACTCAAGCGAGTTTACGGCCGATGACCGCCGCGCGTTGTTGGATGAGATCAGCCTGTTGAGAACCCGCATTCTTAATCTCGAACATGCGGCTGATACGGATCCGTTGGTGCCTATTTATAATCGTCGCGCTTTTATGCGCGAGATCAGTCGCGCTCAAACCGTTATGTCGCGTTACGACATCCCGTCATCGATAATTTTTTTCGATCTTAACGGGTTTAAAGCCATCAATGATCGATATGGACATAGTATCGGCGATGATTTTTTGAAAAAAGTTGGCATTATATTGAAAGCTTCAGTGCGTGAATGCGATATGGTCGCACGTATTGGCGGCGATGAATTTGGCGTATTATTGTTTAAAACCGATGGCAAACTTGCCGATATGAAGGCTGCTGCCCTCGCCTGTCGCATCGCCGAACAGAAAATCGAGATGCCCACCGGCGCAATTCACATCCGATGCTCCTGGGGGGTCAGTGATTGCAATCCGGAAGAGACTGTTCGCGAGATCCTCGAGCGCGCCGACCAGGCGATGTACGCGGACAAATTTCAGAATTAAGCAATAATATCGGGGGTCAATGAGTCTTCGATTGCCGCGATTTTGTCTTTCAATTTTAGTTTGATTTTCTTCATGCGGCCAACCTTCAGCATGTCGACAGCCCCAGTTTCCCGTAATGCTTGGATTTCATTGTCCAACTGACGATGCGCCTCGCGTAATTGCTTTAATTCTTGTTGAAGCACTTGTTGATCGAGAATGTCATCGTCCATGTATGCTTCCCCATTTGTTATTGTTTCCGGGTTTCTAGACGGAAACGAAAAGAATACCACATATTTTGATCTAATACGACACCGTCTATCAGACAGATATACGATTCGATCTTAAAATTTAGAAATAATGAATCCTAAGTGACATTTGATTCATTTTATGCTATCAATAACCGTCTGTGAAATTTGAAGAGGGAGATGTGAATGGCTTTATCTGCGCACCTGAAAGAGCTTAACAATAAACACGTTAAATTGGACGAAAAAATCCAAAAAGAAATGAAACATCCAATGCCAGATACCCTCCGCATCGCCGAACTCAAGAAACAAAAACTGCATATCAAAGAAAAAATTAGACATTATCGATCGGCCTAGCCTTCATCATCATATCTTGACCTGACGCCGCGACTGTTAAAAAATCCACTTTTGGGGGAATTATGTCAGAACACCGCGTTGTTATAATCACTGGTGGTGCGCAAGGTATTGGTTATGCCTGTGCGCAACGCTTTTATGAAGATGGTGATCGTGTGGTCATTGCCGACCGCGATGTAAATGCTGGCAGTGCTGCCATTGAGAAGCTCGACAACGGCGACGGAAACATCATCTTTGTTTCATGTGATGTCGCTGACAAGCTTTCCGTTTACAATCTGATCGCCCAAACTTTGAGCAAGTTCGGGCAAATTGATGTCCTGGTCAACAATGCTGGAATTTTCATAAAAGGCGGTGCATTAGATTTGGATCCCAAGGATTTCGACAAGGTGATGGCTGTGAATATTCGTGGCGCATTTCTTGTTTCACAAGCCGTTGCCAAACACATGGTGGAAACCATCGAAGAGCAGGATGACCGGTCTGGCAGTGCCAAATGTCCATACTCAATTATTAATATGTCATCGATAAACGCCAGAGTCGCCATCGCGGACATGTTGGCTTACGAAGTTTCAAAAGGTGGAATCAATCAGCTCACTAAAGGTATGGCGCTTGAGCTGGCCCCTTATGGTATTCGCGTCAACGCCGTAGGTCCGGGGAGCGTAAGAACCAATATGCTCGCAGGTGTTGCAGAAAATCCAGATGCTCTTGCCGCAATACATGCACGCACACCGCTTGGTCGGGTGGCCCACCCCGATGAAATTGCAGGCGTTGTCGCATTTTTGGCATCACCGGACGCAAGTTATGTAACCGGCGAATGCATTTATGCGGACGGCGGACGTTTGGCGCTGAACTATGTCATGCCTGTCAAAGACTAGATCATTGAAAACAGCATTGAATTTCCGAAATGTGATTATCACGGGATTGATAACACAGGCATGCGTTGCTTGTGCGGCAATACCAAAGAATGGAGACGGTACGTCTGCAAAGTTTGACGCCGCCCAAAGCCGCCTAGGCTATGTCCAATCTAAAAGTCAGAACGTTGGTTTTCAGAAGTTTGAATATCAGTTCAGCATGGATATGACGACAACTATGAAAGTCGAGAAAGAAAATCGTCAGTATTTGAATTTGTGTAAAATATACGCGGGTGAACGTATCCCGGCAGAAAATATGCTCGAAACATGTAAGAGCGCAATTTCGGCGCCGGGGGCATCGCAAAAGACCAAAACGGCAAGTTATTACAACCGCGGACTGATCAACCAGAAGCTTGATCGGTTATCAGATGCGCGCGAAGACTTTAGCGCAGCTGTCAATTTGGACAATAATTTCGGCGATGGGTATTTGGCTTTGGCCAGTCTCGGGATGTTGGACGGCGACGTAGTCGCCGCTCGGAACTACATAGAAACTGCATTGACCAAGAAGCTCCGCCAGCCCGCCTATGCGCATTATTTACTCGGTCATGCCTTAGAAGCGGATGATAATTTCATTGAAGCGCGGGCGGAATACCGCCGCGCGCTTAAATTACGACCCAATTGGCGCGACGCGATGAAGCGCATTGATCGCATCGATATCAGTTGGCCTGAATAATCAGTCAGATTCTGTTGACATCTAAGCGTTTGGCTCAGACGGTTTAAACAGGCTTGCAAGCGTCGGCTCAGCCTTCTCTTCTGCCTCAACAATCTGTTCAGGCTCAACAGGTTTCAGAGCATCGCCTTGATCCTTCGGTGCCATTTTTGCGTCTTTTTTGGCTTTTTTCTCGGCAGCGATCTTAACGACGTCATCTAGATCCATCTGGGAGCACAGCCCCAAAGAAACCGGGTCTGTTGGTGTAATGGTTGCTGATTTCCAGTGCGTGCGGTCCCGGATGGATTTGATGGTCGGTTTCGTCGTTCCGATCAGTTTGGAAATTTGTGAATCCGCAATCTCGGGATGGTTACGCACAAGCCAGGCGATCGCATCCGGACGGTCTTGACGACGCGAAAGCGGAGTGTAGCGAGGACCTTTCCGCTTCTTCTTTTTCGTCGACTGCACAGGTGCATGGTCAAAACTGATTGCGACCATATTATAGTTTTCGTCTTTTTCGGCCTTTTCAATCTCTGCACGTGTCACCTGTCCGTTTGAAATTGGATCGGCGCCGCGAATGCCGGCCGCGACATCACCATCTGCAATGCCTTTGACTTCTAAAATATGCAGGCCACAGAATTCCGATATTTGCTCGAATGTCATGGCGGTGTTGTCGATTAACCAGACTGCAGTTGCCTTAGGCATCAAAATTTTACTCATATTAAACTCACTTTTTAGCCATCCCCAAATTCAAATTTTCAGGCATGAAAAAACCCCGCTCGGCGGGGTGGGTGGGCGGAGGATTATTTCCTAAACCTCCAATTAACCTAAAGATAAGCCTTTTCCCAACGAATGGCAAGGGACTTACATTATTTATTGGCACGCCCCGAATTGGTGCCTATACATATGGTTAAGATTTTTAAGGGGATTACAAGACAACAGGCATGGAAATAGCGGATTTACGAAAGTTAGGGGCTGAATTCTCTGTTGGCGACGATCTGTATGGGGTCTCTTTGGCACAGTTAAATGAAAGGCTGGACGTTTTGCGTGCTGAAATTGCCCGAATCCATGCAGAAATAGACAAAAAAGGCGCGGAAATGTCGAAAGCTGAAGATTTCTTCAAAAAGCGGTAAAACTGGCGCGGCGATTGCACTGTCATCGTCGAATTCAACTTTTAGACAAAAAACGGGACACAAACCCGTGCCGGAGCGATACATGATGGAAATTTCAATGAGCAATAACCAAAATTCACAAGTTGATACCCTGGGACCACAAGCAGAATCACGGTTATTGGAATTCACGGCTTCTGAGCTATTTTTAAAGACATTTCGAGAGGGTATGGATTTAGTCGAGGAAACAGCTGCCTATCTGGATGGCCCAGGTCGCCAGGACAGCAAACAACTCGGCCGCAACGAAGCCCTGACATATGCAAGCCAAAGCATGCGTCTCACCACGCGCCTCATGCAAGTCGCCTCCTGGTTGCTCGTACAACGCGCCTTGAAAGAAAAAGAGATGACGACGGCCGAGGCCTGTCAGGAAAAATACAGATTGGTCCCTGAGGACAATTCAGACGCAGAATCAGCCCAATCTCTGGAGAAATATGCGACTACACTTCCCGCGCTTTTACTCGATTTACTTGCGCGCTCAGAAGCTCTTTACGAGAGAATCGTTCGTCTTGACCGTAGCCTGTACGGCACTATCGCGGCGCAAAAAGGTAACACGGTCGCGGATCAGATCAGCCGTCTTGAAGCCGCATTTGCCAGGGTTCAAAATTAAATCGCATTGTATAAATTCAGACATAAAAAAACCCGCTCATTGAGCGGGTTTTTTATTGGATTAAGCAAACCCTTTAAACTTGTCTTTGAAGCGGGAAACCCGACCGCCACGGTCTAGGAGTTTCTGTCCGCCACCGGTCCAAGCCGGATGAGAACTCGCGTCAATATCCAAAGTCAGCGTGTCGCCTTCTTTGCCATATGTTGAGCGGGTCATGTATTCTGTGCCGTCCGTCATCACAACTTTGATCATGTGATAATCGGGATGTATATCTTTTTTCATTTCTTTGTCCTGTATAATCCACGGGTTCAAGCTTTAGAGGTCCCCCGCGAGTTGGGGGTGTATAACGGAACAATTTTAGGAAATCAAGCGGTGGTATGCGCAAGATCACCGGCTTCACTGACATGTTCATCATGCATGTGAATGTGAGGATGAGGAAACACGGAATCAGTGCCGTATCTGAAATGATTATGGTCCTTCAACAGGGCATCTGCCAAAAAGTCGAAAGCAGCCCGAACACGAGCGCTTTTGCGTAAATCTTCGTGGGCAACCAGCCACAACTCCTCAACGCGTTCTATATCTGGTAAGATACGCACAAGATCATCGCCGCGGTGAACAGAACAATGTGCGAGCATACCAATTCCATAGTCCGACATGATGGCGTGTTGGTGGGCGAGCAGACTATTGGTAATAAACTTCGACCGCGGACGTTCAAGAATGCTTCCATTATGATTGGTTGGCCAGAACGGGTTGGCACCAATGTCCATTTCAACGCCGTCATGATCCAGCAATTCCTCAGGGGATTTCGGCAATCCTTTGCGCGCGATATAGTCTTCAGACGCATACAAGCCAAAACCAAACTCCGATATCTTCCGGCCGATTAGACTATTTTGAGTGCCCGGCCCCATCCATCTCATCGCAATATCGGCTTCTCTTTGTGCAAGATTCGCCGCTTTAAAATCCAGTTTAAGATCAATCCGAATTTCCGGATAATCTTTCTGAAACAGCCGCATGACGCTGGGAAGCCACCAATCCCCCATACCTTCTGACGCCGCTATAATGATCGGACCACTTAAGGATGTTTCCAATGTCGCCGATGACCGTGTTATTGCATCCGCCTCGGTTTCCATCCGGCGAATATGATCCAGTACTTTAAAGCCAAATTCGGTTGGGACGAGCTTGCCTTCCTCTTTGCCTAATAAAGGCACACCAAAACGGCTCTCAAGCGCTTTAATGCGTCGGCCCACTGTGGGCTGACTGATGCCTAGTTGTTCGCCAGCAGCTGTTAAACTGCCGGTTTCAGAGACCGCAAGGAGTATAGGATAGTCTGACCAATCATTCATACAATTTTGAATATCATCTCTGCGAAATAAGTCAATTGCATTCTTTTTTGAATTAATGTTGGGTGAGCATGTTCAGCAAATGGAGATACTCATGAACTTCCTTCCCCCCCGAAGAAAACACCTAAATACCACATTGAAAACCGCAATTGCCGCAATCACTCTGGCCGGAATGACCGGTACGGCGATGGCCAATGATACCCAGTTGCAGTTCTCGGTCGAAAGCAATGCCACGAGGTCGATCAGTTCTGCCGCCACGGCTTTCGAACGCGGTGATTACGCGAAATCCGTATCATTCAGTAAATATGCACTGAAGCAAGGCTTAAAAAAATCGCGCAAAACCGCCGCGCTCAGCAACCTTTGCGCAGCATTAGGCGTTCAAGCACAATATGACGACGCCATGGAAGCCTGCAACAAAGCACTTGAATTGAAGCCGGACAACTGGCGCGCGCTTTCAAACCGGGCCGTACTTCATTCGCTGACCGGCAATGAGGAACAGGCGCGCACGGATATGCAAGCCGCAATTGTACTGGCAGCAGACGAGCCTAAACTCGCTCAAAACCAGAAAATTCTTGGATAAATCCCCTTAAGAAGAGCAAAGAGCCCGGTCTTGTACCGGGCATTTTTTTATGATGCCAAATGGGTTTTCAGCTGTGGCAACAAATTCGGATTTGCGCAGACGATATCACCGCTTTCAAGCATGCATTTATTGCCTGTATCCAGTTCTTCGACAATACCGCCGGCTTCACGAACAATCACGACACCTGCTGCAATGTCCCACGGCAGGAGACCGCGCTCCCAAAAGCCATTAAACCGGCCGGCAGCAACCCAGGCCAAATCCAGTGCTGCAGAGCCGAACCGGCGCACACCTGCGGCCGTTCCCATGACTTTGTGCAACTCTTTTAAAAACTTCGCATGTCCGGGCTTTCCATTCCACGGCATACCGGTCGCAATCATGGCCGTGCTGAAATCTGAAATATTTGGTATCCGCAGACGTTTTTCGACGCCGCGACTGTCAAATAGAAATGCACCCTTGTCGGTCTCGGCGAAAAACATCTCATCGCGCATCAAATCGTAAATAACACCGGCATGCAATACACCATCGCGCTCAACGCCGATCGATATGGCGAAATGGGGATTGCCGTGCATGAAATTCAACGTGCCATCCAGAGGATCGATAATAAAACGGTGGGTTTTATCGCTGCCTTCAACTTCGCCGCGTTCTTCCATCAGATAGCCATAACCCGGCCGGTCATGGCGGAGGCTTTCAAAAATCTTCTCTTCGGCCGCATGGTCTGCGTGGGTGACAAAATCTGCCGGGCCCTTGCGGGAGACTTGCAAATTTTCGACTTCACCGAAATCGCGGGCAAGTGACCGCGCGCCCTTGCGCGCAGCATTCATCATAACGGTAACGAGGGGGGAGGCGTTTGACATGATTAATCAGCCCGTTTCACATACGACCCGTCTTCGGTCATGACCACAATACGCTCATCGACACCGATGAACGGCGGAACAGATGTGCGCACTCCATTTTCAAGAATTGCCGGCTTATAGGAGTTTGCAGCCGTCTGGCCTTTGACGACCGGCTCAGTCTCTGAAATCGAAAGGACGACTTGATCAGGTAAAGTCACAGAAATCGGACGCTCTTCATGGAATTCGAGTTGAACTTCCATACCATCAGTTAAAAAAGCGGCTCGGTCGCCGACAAAACCGGTCTCGAGACTAATTTGCTCATAGTTTTCAGAGTTCATGAACACCAGCATGTCGCCTTCAGCATATAAGAATGTGTGGGGTTTCTGATCCAGGCGGACCCGCTCGACCGTCTCAGATGCGCGAAAGCGTTCATTGAGTTTCCGACCGTCCTCAAGATTTTTGAGTTCCACCTGATTAAAAGCGCCGCCCTTGCCGGGTTTCACGGCATTGGTTTTAACCGCGACCCACAAGCCGTTCTGGTGCTGGATAATATTGCCAATACGGATTTCATTGCCATTGATTTTCATGACGGGCCTCGATTCTTAAAAATGTCAAACAAATTGAAGGCGCTCTTAACAGCCAAGACCGTAAGCGGCAACTGATAAGTACGGTTACGACAATGCCGGTATTTCTTAGATTTACAGATTACCGGCATTAAAGTTTCAGAAAGTCGATTTTAATGTAAACATAAGACACGTCGAATATATTGAATTAAAGTAAACTCGTTTGGGGCTGGGCAACCACAATGTCATGGTATCAAAAAATTAATGACCCACAGTCCCGGTTTGTACTTAACCTACTCTTCGGCGCAATCCTCCTCGGCCTTGTATTGCAATTTTTCATGGCCCTTCGTTTCGAGATTAATGAGGACGAATTTTACAATCTAAATATGGGATATGAATTCGCACGCGGTGAGGTCGGCAATCCCGTGCAGACATTGATGTTTCGATTTTCAGGTTGGCTCGATGTCATTCCCGGACAAGAAATCGAAAAAATCGTCGCCGGTCGAATGCTGGCGCTCGTCGCTGTCATCGCCACCTGTGGCGTCATGTATAAGGTCTCGCGGCGATATTTCAGCACGCCGGCATCCTTGTTCGCCATATTGACCTTTTTCGGGTTCAATTTTGTCTTCCGCCATCTGACTGCGTTTCGCGTCGACGCCTTTGTCACCTTATGTCTGATGCTGACTCTCTTGATCGTCAGCGATCCACAACAATCCTGGCGCAAAGTCGTCATCGCAGGCCTTTTGATTGGAATCGCGTTTTCTCTGACGTTAAAATCGATCTTTTACATGCCGATCGTCGCGGTCTTCCTAATGGGACGATGGGTCTCAACGAAATGGTCTCGGAAAGCTTTTTGGCACGGACTGACAATGTTGTTTGTTGCGCTTGCGATATACGGAATTGTTTTTGTTTTGCATGATCCACAAGGGTTTTCATTAGATGATAGCCTTGCTTATTTGCGGGAAATCTCCAATGACAGCCTGTTGGTCAACGAGACCCCGAAAACCAGAAGTATGTTTTTTCATAGCTTGCTTCGGAGTTTTACCGGATGGGGATTGGTCGTGATTGGCTTTGTGGTTCTTGTCTCACAACTCTTGAAAAACAATATACGTTCCAAATGGCAGACAATAGCACTGCTGTCATTCGCATTTCCGATCACGACCGTGATCTATTACAATCATTCCTACCCGTATCTGTATCCGTTCATGCTCGCGCCAGCTATGATCGTTATTGCCGCAGCAATCGAGCGATTTTTCGTCGAGCAAAAATCAGACATCTTCTTCTTTCTTATTTGTTTCTACGCCATCATTCCCATCGCCATATTCGGCCGCAGCATGTTCCAAAACAACGAGGCGCAACGTACCACCATAGCAGCCGTGCATCAGATATTCCCGGTGCCGGTTCCTACCATAGATTGTTGTGGCATGATCGCCTCTTTTGACCGAATTAATGAAGTAGGATGGTTTATCAATCCGGATATTTTTGGCCATTTGAAATATATCGACGCGGACATTCCGATCATGCGGGAGATTGTCAAAACTCATAAACCAGTCTTGATCTTGGCCAATGCTGATAGCCTGGACGTCAATCAGGGCTACAATAAAGGTTACCCCTATCGACTCCTTGAAGAAGATTTCATAACTGTAAAGAACAATTATCAACGTTTCTGGGGCCCGATTTACATTCCAGGAAAACAGATATTTGAAAATGGCCCGATCGAAATTTTAATGGCGGGAACTTACACTTTTAAAGGCCCAGAAAACGTTCTGATTAATGGCCAAACGTTAGCGAATGGCGATACAATCGATCTGCCCATGGGAGAGCATGAAATCTCAGAGTTAGGGCCTGAAGCAGCTAATCTGATCTGGGGCGATAATTTGAGAAAACCCAACTTGCCAGAGCCGACAAAACCTCTGTTCAACGGGTTTTGATATCCCATCTAGAGCGCCTTGATGATGTCCTCGACCATTTTCTTGGCGTCCGCCAGAAGCATCATGGTACCGTCTGCATAGAACAAATCATTATCGATACCGGCATATCCAGCTGATAAAGAGCGCTTCACAAACAAGACAGTGCCCGCTTTGTCCACATCTAGGATCGGCATGCCGAAAATTGGGCTTTGTGGATCAGTTTTTGCGGCTGGATTGGTCACATCGTTGGCACCAATAACAAAGGCAACGTCTGCATTGGCAAACTCAGAATTGATGTCTTCAAGTTCGAATACTTCATCATAAGGGACGTTGGCTTCTGCCAGCAGGACATTCATGTGCCCCGGCATACGGCCGGCCACAGGATGGATCGCGTATTCGACGTCAACACCTTCGGCCTTGAGGGCATCGGCCATTTCACGTGTCGCATGCTGCGCTTGCGCGACGGCCAAGCCATACCCAGGAACGATGATCACTTTGGACGCGTTTTTCATGATAAAGGCCGCATCGTCAGCAGAACCGCGTTTGACCGGGCGCTGTTCTGTATCGACACTGGCGCCGCTTGATCCTTCTGCTCCGAATCCTCCCAAGATCACGTTGAAGAAACTCCGGTTCATGCCTTTACACATGATGTAAGACAGAATGGCGCCGGATGATCCGACTAGCGCACCGGTTATGATCAAGGCCAGATTGCCTAGGGTGAAACCAAGGGCCGCTGCCGCCCAGCCGGAATAAGAATTGAGCATAGATATAACGACCGGCATATCCGCGCCGCCAATGGGGATAATCAGAAGAATACCGAGCAGGAGAGCAATCCCGACAATGGCTAAAAATACTGTAGCATTAGCCCCGCCTGACATCATCAACATGCCGATCAGAACCGCAGAGCCTATGCCAAGCGCCAAATTTAGCAGATGCTGCATCGGGAAGGTGATCGGTGCACCAGACATATTGCCGTTAAGCTTGGCAAATGCGATCACAGAACCGGTAAAGGTAATCGCACCGATCGCGGCTCCTAGAGACAATTCGAGCAGGCTGAAGCCTTTAATTTCCCCGACTATACCAATACCAAAAGCTTCCGGCGAATAAAACGCTGCTGTCGCCACCAATACGGCGGCGAGACCGACCAATGAATGGAAAGCAGCCACGAGCTGAGGCATATCTGTCATCGGGATTTTCTTAGCGATCAAAGCCCCAATTCCGCCGCCAATAGCGAGCGCCACCAATACCATAACGAGGCCCTGCCCGCTCATGCCGAGCAAGAGAAGCGTCGTAACAATCGCTATCGCGATACCCAGCATGCCAAATATATTGCCGCGGCGTGAAGATGCCGGCGATGATAAACCACGCAGGGCCAAGATAAATAGAACGCCGGAGACGACGTAGAGAAGTGCGGCTAGATTAGCAGTCATGGCCTACCCCTTCTTCTTATACATGGCGAGCATGCGCTGGGTGACGAGGAATCCGCCGAATATATTCACCGCACACAGGAGGGTCGCCACGAAGCCCATGCCGCTCGAGAGATCAAAACCATTTGAACCGCTCGATGAAACAGCGACCAAAGCACCAACGATAATCACGGACGAAATGGCGTTGGTCACGGCCATGAGGGGCGTGTGCAAGGCCGGCGTCACCGACCAGACCACATAATACCCAACGAAGATCGCAAGGACAAAAATTGCCAACTGGAAGACACCGGGTGAAACCAGAGCCGTGCTTCCGCTTGCCATAATAATCATTTCCATGCCTTCCCCTTATTTCAAGCGTTCGTGGACGACTTCACCGTCGCGCGTCAGCGCACAGCCTTGAATAATTTCATCATCCCAATCCGGCGCGTATGATCCATCCTCGGCAGTCACCAAGGGCAGGAAATTGCGCAAATTGCGGGCAAAAAGTGATGATGAGTCGGCCGCCATGCGCGCCGGCCAATTGAGATACCCGACTATTTTGACACCATTTGCCGTCTCGACAACTTTGCCTGGCTTAGCACCCTCGACATTGCCGCCCCGCTCAATCGCTAAGTCAACCAAAACACTGCCCGGTTTCATAGACTTGATCATGGCTTTGTCGACCAATTTTGGCGCCGGGCGTCCAGGGATCAAAGCCGTCGTGATGACGATGTCTTGCTTCGCGATATGTGTTGCCGTCAATTCCGCTTGAAGTTTTTGATATTCTTTAGACATTTGTTTGGCATAACCACCCGCAGTCTCGGCCTCTTTAAATTCTTCATTTTCGACTGCGATAAATTTAGCGCCGAGTGAAGCTACTTGTTCTTTGGCTGCAGGTCGTACATCGGTCGCAGTCGTGACCGCGCCTAGGCGTCTTGCCGTGGCAATGGCCTGCAACCCAGCAACGCCAGCGCCCATGACGAACACTTTCGCTGGCGCGATTGTGCCGGCCGCGGTCATCATCATCGGAAAAGCGCGCCCGTATACAGACCCGGCTTCAACAACACTGCGATACCCGGCCAAATTGGACTGTGACGACAATACATCCATGGCCTGGGCGCGAGAAATACGTGGAATATATTCAAGTGCATAAGCCGTGACACCACGCTTTGCGCAAGCTTCAGCAAAATCTGGTTGATCCGTGGGGTTTAAAAGCCCAGTCAGCCCAGCGCCTTTTTTCATCTTAGCAACAAGCGCCTTCGTTCCACCCGTAATGCTCAAAACAATGTCGGCACTCTTTACAGCGGATTCGTTAGTTGCGGCAATCGCCGCACCCTCGGCTTTGTAATCCTCATCGCTGAAATTTGCGCCTTTCCCGGCCCCTTTCACAACACTTACCGTGTGCCCCGCACCAACATAATGTTTCACGGCGTCAGGTGTGGCAGCAACACGTAATTCGCCCGCTGCCGGTTCGTTCAAGACTGCGATTTTCAATTATTTTTCCTTAAATAAACGATCCATCAAGCGATGGCAGAGATCAGCATGCTGACGAGAGCTGCGAAAATTGCCAAAGCAATCAACGTCCCGTACCAGCTACCGCCGAGCTTCAAAACCGGCCCAAGAATAAGGCCAATGATAAATGAGATCAGGAGCGCTGGCCCCCAAGTCATCGATGTACAAAACACCAAGGTCGGCATGATCACCGAAACAGCGATGAAAGCGGTTCCGAACGCTGAGCCTTTAATGAATCCTGAAAATGTTTTGTTATGCGCGTCTACTGGCATGTCGCCGCGCGAGTAATCTGAGTGTCCAGCAGCCATAATTAACGTCCCAATTGATTGAAATACTGGATGTCCGATTAGCACGCCGATTTTTGAGCTTCAAGCGTGGTTATGGTGGATTCGCGAAAATTCACAAAATGTCGCGGTCTTAAGATCATTTTTACGGGTTTGTCCCATATTGAGCCACGAAAAGAGCTGGAAAAATCCGGCCTGAATGGAAATTAGGTGAATAAATGGCAAAAACGGTCCTAATCGTTGATGACGATCCGACTCAGCGTCGCATACTGCAAGCTGTCGTCGAAAAGAGCGGATTCTCCACAATACAAGCAGCAGATGGCGATGCCGCCCTGGACATCGCTTTGGCCAAAGATGGTCAGCAGGTCGACTTAATGTTGCTTGATCTGGTTATGCCGGGTCGTGACGGCATGGATACGCTCAAGGAGTTGCAATCCCATCGCACCGACCTTCCTGTCATCGTCTTAACCGGTACGGGATCCATCGACGCCGTTGTGTCGGCCATGCAGGCGGGCGCCCGGGATTTCCTTGTGAAACCGGCCAGCCCGGAACGGATTATCGTATCTTTGCGCAATGCGCTTGAAATCAACACGCTGGTCACCGAAGTCACGCGACTAAAAAAAGAAACATCCGGCGAATTGACATTTGAGGATCTGATCGGCAACGCCACATCGATGCGCAGTGTTGTCGCCATGGGCGAGCGCGGGGCGAAAGCCAATATTCCGATTTTGATCACCGGTGAGTCCGGTGTCGGTAAAGAGGTTGTTGCGCGGGCCATACAAGGGGCATCTGAACGCTCCGGAAAACCGTTTATCACGGTTAATTGTGGTGCAATCCCGGAAAATCTGGTTGAAAGTATATTGTTTGGTCACGAAAAAGGCAGCTTCACTGGCGCCAACACCAAACATTTAGGGAAATTTCAGGAGGCCAGTGGTGGGACGCTGTTCCTGGATGAAGTCGGCGAATTGCCTCTTGATATGCAGGTTAAATTGTTGCGGGTTTTGCAAGAAGGAGAAGTCGATCCGATTGGCTCAAAACGGCCTGTCAGCGTTGATGTACGGATTATTTCAGCGACAAACCGCGATCTGGCAGATCACGTGAAATCCGGAAGTTTCCGAGAAGACCTCTATTATCGGCTAAACGTATTTCCGATCGAAATTCCCGCCTTGCGTGACCGGCGAGAAGATATTCCTGCCCTGCTTGAGCATTTCATCAAACGCTTTAACGCCCAGGAACGTCTCAATGTTCGTGGCGCCAGCACAGAAACATTGGAAATGTTGAAAACATTTGATTGGCCCGGCAATGTCAGACAGCTTGAAAATTCAATATTTCGGGCCGTCATTTTATCTGATGGCCATACCTTGCAACCGCAGGACTTCCCGCAAATTTCCGGTCTGAAACCTGTCATTCCGGTTCAGGAGACAGCTGCTCTTCGTGACGAGGCTGGCTCTGACGACGGCGAGGACAGTGCATTTAAAATTATGGATCGTGACGGTCATTTGCGTTCGCTCGAAGAAATCGAACGAGACCTTATCGAATTCGCAATCGAAACTTATAGTGGGCACATGTCAGAAGTGGCACGTCGTCTCGGCATCGGACGCTCGACTCTCTACCGCAAGGTCAGAGAGCACGAGCTCGATGTCGATAATGTCCGCGTGGTCAACGAGTAATCAATCGCGTTGAAAAAGTTTAACAGCTTGGCAATACTTACAACCTAGCCTTTCCCCGAATCAATCCAAGAATTCGTGGAATAATCAGTATGTCGATATCTAAATCTAAGAAAACAGCCCTGCTAACAGGCGCTGCGATTATTTTGTTTTCTACGCCGATTTTAGCCAACCACGGACTGGGGCTTCGAGGTCCGCAAATCCTGCCGCAAAATTACGGCATGCAATATAATGGTGCCGCTTATATCGCGCCGCAAGCCCAACAATATGTCTACGCCCAACCGGTTTACGGACAGCCCGGTCCACAGCCGCAAGTGGGATATGGGCAGCCGGTTCCCCGACCTCAGATAGGATATCCAGCGCCCCATCTTCAGACGCTGCCGCAGGCCCCAGTCCAACGGTATCAATATGCCAGCTATGGCCAAAACTTGGGCTTGCGTGGACCCAGCAATGGCTTTGAATTTGGCGGAACATCTGTCCGCACCAGTGTCCGCCACACGGAAAAAATGCTGGACTGGCAGGAAAATACAACTGGTAAATCGCTGACGCTACTCGCCAATAAAGCCAACGGGACGCTCGCTCCCAATTCTCTAACCATCGGGGCGGGGATAAAAGGCGGTTTAATGTGGCAAAAGACCAGTGTGCCTGGCCAGTTCCCAATCCTGTCCCGTTTCCCTGATTTTTCACCGAACACAGATGATCAAGCTGGTGTTTTTGCCATCAACAATGCCGCCCTCGCGATCACGGGTACATTTGGTGAATGGACAAGTTTCTATCTGCAGCCGGAATATTCTGAAACCGAGTTCTCCTCGACTCAATCGGACTTCCAACTGCGCAAAGCCTTTGTCGTCTTCGGCAATCTCCGAAAAACGCCGTTTTATGCAGCGTTTGGGCGCAAAACCATCGATTTCGGTAATTTCGACGGTTATAATGCGTTTACCCATACCGAAGCCCAACATTATTTCTGGGCGGTCAGTGATCAACCGGTTCTCGAAGTCGGATATTACAATATCAACAACGGATTGAAGCTGTCTGCAACCGCCTTCAGTGGTGGTCGCCAATTAAGGACGGCCTATGCGGGCGAAGAAAACAATATTGGCAATTACGCTGCTAGTATTGAAAAAGAATTTCGCTTTAGAAATGGCAGCGCCTTCACCGTGGGGACGAGTTATCTGCACGATACGATTTATCGCAACAATTTCACGGCCCATACGTTCGGGCTGATCAATACGTTGCCACCGCCCGCCAATTTCATTGAATACCGCAACAGCGCGGTCGACGCATTCGCTGAATATACAAGCCCGTTTCTGGATTTGATGGTCGAATATACAACAACGCTCGAGCCTTGGGCGGCAGCCATTCCGCAAGACGCCGCTGGCAACGTGGATCCGGCCTACCTGGACACTGCCGGAAACATTTTATTTGATCAAAATCTGGAAGTCCTCGTCGCGCAAGCGCGGATCAAACCTATGCTGCCAAATGGCAAACGCCTGGCGATCGCGGCCGTTGGCAGTTGGGGGACGATTGGTGATGATTTTGTTGGTATTGGCACCGGCGGACAACCGACGACCTGGGAGAAAAACCAGCAACACGCGCTTAGTGTCGAATATCCGATCAACGACTATCTCGATTTCGGGGCAGAGTATATTTACAACAAAGGATTCATACCCTTCGTTGCACCGCAATTGGTATCAAACGATGAAACCGAGGCCCATGCTATTAATGTTGGGTTCAAAGCCCGGTTTTAATCTGCGTCTTTTCCGCCTTTGATGACTTTTAACGCAGGCTTGCCTTTAGATGGCGGTTGAACCGGCTCGTCAAAAATGTCGTCCTCGATATGACGCACGCGCGGTTTAAAGCCTGATTTATTTTTAAAACTCGATCGTGGTTTCAATTTAGATGATTTTGCGTTGTTGGGCGCTTGCTTGCCTTTGTCGCGGGCTTTGCGGCGCATTTGCGCCAAGACCTGTTTTTGCTTGTTGGATAGAGCTTCTGACATTCCGCCCTTTTCACGATCCTGAAAAGCAGCGCCATATTTATCGATCCGCTCATCAACAGAATCGACAAATTTGTCTTCCCACTCGGTGATTTCGCCGAGCTTTTCCAGCTCTTGCTTGGCTTTTTTTAATTTGCGCTGAGCGGCACGGGCTTTGCGGATCCGGGCCTTTTCCATTTTCTGTTTGTGGCGTTCACGTTCAGCGTCTTTGGCCAGCTGCTCTTGTTGCCACTGATATTTTGGGTCGTCAGGGTTGTGATCGTCACCACTCAATATAGAAAATTCCTATCCTTCGATTGCCGACATATAAAGCTCAATTAGCGCTTCTTGCTCTGCGCGCTCGGTAGCTTCGATCTTACGTAAGGAAACAGTTTTGCGCAAAACTTTCGTATCAAAGCCAAACGTTTTGGCTTCAGAATAAACTTCTCTGATATCGGCGGCCAGTTCTGCCTTCTCGGCTTCAAGGCGTTCAATACGTGCAATAAATTGTTTTAGTTTTTCCCGGGTCGCCTCTCCCATATGATCGGCGCGTTGTTCATCAGTGATCATCACCTGCTCCATGTATTTTGTGCGCAACCTAGAAAGGTAGATCAGATCGCGCAAGCCTCAAACACCGCGATTTCGATATTTATTGTGGATGAAAGCCAGATATCAGCGTACACACAATAACATGAAAACGATGTTGAAAATTATAGGCATTCTAGTCAGTATCGCCTTATTGGCGGGTGGCTATTTCGTATTCATGCATCTGCCCACAAAAGTCGATGCAAAAATGAATGCGGTGAGTCCACGTGCGGACTATTCCATATCAAACGATGCTCTACAACTGCATGACCAATTACGTGTCGCTGATTTGCACGCTGATACGCTCTTATGGAAGCGTGACCCTGCAAAACGTCACACATTTGGGCAAACGGATCTTCCCCGCTTTCGCCAGGGCGGTGTTGTTGTACAGGTCTTTTCAACAGTGACTTTTGTGCCAGCGGGACAGAACGAACAATCAAACGCTGCAAAAGGTGATTTAATCCGTCAGCTGGCTATGGCGCAGGGATGGCCACCGTCAACATGGTTTTCAATTTATGAGCGCGCGGCTCATCAGGCCCGCGGTCTCAAAAGGCTGGAAAGTGATAATTTCATTATAGCGTATACGAAGACGGATTTGATCGAAGGCCTCAAAGCACGTGAAGTCCAGGACGACATGTTGATCGGTATCCTCGCAACCGAGGGCGCGCACCCGTTAGAGGGCAAGCTTAATAATATAGATAGGCTCTATGATCACGGATTTCGGCTGATTGGTCTGCAGCATTTTTTCGATAATAAATTGGGTGGATCCCTTCACGGCGCCGAGAAAGGCGGCCTGACTCCATTTGGTAAACAGGCAGTTGAACGCATGGTCGGCAAAGGTATGATGATCGATGTCGCACATTCCTCTATCAAAGTCGTTGAAGACGTTCTCAAATTGACCGATGCACCGCTAATCGTTTCCCATACAGGTATTTTAAGCCTGTGCGACCATCCGGCCCGCAATATCCCTGATCGGCTGATGCAGCAAATCGCCGATGGCGGCGGGCTGATCGGCATCGGATATTGGGAAATGGCTGTGTGCGACACCAGCCCGGACGGTATCGCCGATATGTTGATCCACGGCGCCAATCAATTCGGCGTTGATCATATTGCTTTGGGATCAGATTTTGACGGCAGTATAAAGGCAGAATTTGACACCAGTCAGCTCGCGCTTTTGACGAATGCCCTCATGCGTAAAGGTATGAACGAAGCCGATATTGCCAAAGTCATGGGCGAGAACCTAATCGCTTATTTATCGCGTAATCTTCCAGATTAGGATCTGCATAAGTGGAAATTCGTGAAGACGATCTGTCCGGATATGGAATTCGGGCTTTACTCGAAAGGCATTTGGCTGACGCCCATGCCAACTCGCCGCCAGGAAGTGTTCATGCCCTTGATTTAAGCGGGTTGCAGGCCGCGGACGTAACCTTTTGGTGTGTATGGGAAGGCCAAAATCTGATGGGCTGTGGGGCACTTAAAATGCTCGACAGGAAACACGGCGAAATCAAGTCCATGCGCACCCATCTTGATCATTTGCGCAAAGGCGTCGGGGCTGCAATTCTGACACATATTATCAATACGGCCAAAGCCAGAGGGTGCACACGCCTCAGCCTGGAAACCGGCAATAACGCGCCCTACGCGCCCGCCCGCGCACTATATCGGCGTTTCGGATTCGAGGACTGCCCGCCATTCGCCAACTATGTCGAAGACGATTTCAGTCTGTGCATGACAAAAAAATTGAAGTTATAGGGTGTCGCCTTCAACGTCTGAACGCAGATAGTCCAAGCGCTCATTGATTTGCTTGTGCTGCGGAAATAATTTCGCCGCTTCTGAATAGGCCTCAAATGCAGCGTCACTACGTCCCAAAGTTTCCAAAATGTTACCAAGCGTCCAAAGGGCGTAAAAATGGCGGGGTTCGATAACAAGGCTCTTTGCGACATCATTCGCGGCCCGGTCCAGGTTTTTCTCATCAACCGCCAAACGCCCGGATCGCGACCAACCTTCAGCGAACTCCGGTTGCAAACGAGTGACATGGTCAAACATGCGGCGAGCCAATGGCAGATTTCCGTTTTTGTGGGCTGCGATACCCCGCATCAACAGGAAATCCACTGTCGCACTCCGGGATTGCAAGAAGACCGCCCATATTTCTTCAGCGACCAGTTCTGCGTTTTCTTCGCTTTCTTGCTCAAGAAGGTTTTTAAAAAGTTCGTCCAACTTTTCTTGACGGTCCGCCTCGGAACGCACCGTCAGATCTTTATTTTCGGTTTGAGTGTCTGCTTTGTCTATGGGTGCCCCTATTTCCGGCGCGTCAGGCGTTTCGCCGTCTTCAGGAATTTCACCCTCTCGGGGTTCGGGGGTCGGGAGCTCTACATCGGGAAGCGCGGGCGCTTCAGGCGTCTCCCGCAATTCAGGCGGCAGGTTTTCAGATTCTGCGGTCTGTGCCCATGCAGGGCCTGACATGGTCATCAGGACCGCCAAGCCTACCGTGAGTAAAATTCTCAACAATCGGTTCATGCACATAAAATGACGCCTCTCGCAGGTTTGTGCAAGAGGCGTCATCATAATCATTTGTTCATCTGCCAACAGCAGATTGCATGTGAAGCTTAGCCTTGGCGGGCCTTAAAACGCGGATCCGTTTTATTGATAACATACATGCGGCCTTTACGGCGCACGAGTTGGCAATCGCGATGACGATTTTTCAAAGATTTTAAAGAACTACGTACTTTCATGATCCTACCTGTTTACTCGCCGTTTCAACACAGCCGAGCCCTATTTGAATTTGATGGCGGAACCTAAGAGCCCGAT
>JABDMW010000042.1 GCA_013001295.1 Hyphomonadaceae bacterium | reverse complement strand
CGTTATCCGAGCAAGTCGACGCATACAACCAAATCGGGTCCGGGAAGACTATAGATCCGTTTCATAAAACGATCGAGGATACCGGCGCGATATCAACTGCGCCTTTTTATGCCATAAATATCGGCTTAAGAGCCAAGCTTTTCCCCTGTCCGTCCCTGACACTTGGCGGTCTGAAAGTGAATGAAAAAACCGGACAGGTACTCAATGAAAAAGGCAAGCCGATTGGCGGTCTATACGCGGCCGGGCGCAACGCGATCGGCGTCGCATCATGGAATTATATCAGTGGATTGTCGATTGCGGACGGTGTTTATTCAGGCCGTCGCGCGGCCCGCGCCATTGCCAATAAGCCCTAATTATTTTGCGGCAAATTCCAGACTGTATTCGGACAGCGGATGCACAATTTTAGCAACGCGGTTGTCATATTTGGCCACGTCGACGACGAGACTGGTTTCGACGAGCCGAACACCCTTCAAATCCAAAATTTGATTGCTTGCGACTTGTTGCACCTCGGCTAACCCCTCGAACAATCCGATCGCAAAGATATCAAAACGTCCCAAAAGAATGATTACAGCATTTATCTGTGAGAATTTCGCTACTTCTTCAGCGACCTGTTTGATCATGTCCTGCTCGGCGTGGATGCCGATTTGCGCCAAAAGAGGCGTCTTCATGTGCTCCATATTGGTTACAGCGGTGAAGCGGATATAGTTTTCATCCTCCAGGCGCTTGACGCGGGAGCGGATCGTCCCCTCGGTAAAACCCAATTCCGCCGCAATTTTGCGATTGGAGAGGCGGGCGTCTTCCGACAAAAGGGTAATGATCTGCTGATCGAGTTCATCAATTTTATAATTTCGCATAGCCATGTCCTAGATCGGGGCCACATCAAAATCATATTTGATAATGTCGACGGCAAAACTCGGATCGAGGTTTCGGATCCCCTTAATTTTTGAAAGCTTCTCGAGTAAAAATCCGGACATATCATCCATGCTGGGAAGGGTCACAAGGATCTCGATATCGTGTCGCCCGGAGACAAGCTGCACAACGGCAACCTCTTCAAGCTTTGCCAGATCGGCCGCCACATCATTGGCTCTCCGCCCTTTCACATCGACACCGATGGGTAAAAGGACATTGTAATCGAAGGCTGAAAAATCAGAGACAGCGACGACTTTCATTGCCTTTGCCTGTTCCATACGGCGAATGCGTGTGGCAACCATTGAGGTCGTCACGTTCAGCATATCCGCAATCTTCTGATTGCTGGTGCGACCGTCCTTTTTCAGGATGGTAATTATCGACCTATCCAGGTCTGAAAACTCAAAATTTTGATCACTCATAACGCATCTATAACGGGTCGGTCCAAAAAGGCAAGATTGCCCGAATATATGATTTTGCGCAAATTAGGCTATCCTTTTCTACGCAATCGTATATTTTCAAGGCATAAAACACGCCGAATGCGTAAAAATCGGGCGCAGTAGAAAACTCGACAAGAATTATAAAAACGCGTCGATATAGGAACTGTATGTATGGCGAATGTCATCGGCATCTAGCCCGAAATCCTCAAGCGTATATTTATGGGCGGCACGGTGTTCACGGCGATTGGCTTCGATCCAATCTGACATGCCCTCTTTGATCTCAGAACTCATGGGAATGCCGGCAAATTCAAGAACGCGAGCACCCTGCTCTGATGCGTGCGTTGTCAGCTCTTTATAATCGATATCGATAAATCGCTCGTCGCCGACTTCAGTGCGCACCGCCATAAATTTGCCGAGCCATTGCTTGAGCCGTTCCTGCCAATATTCGCCAATCATCTTTGATGAAATATCGTCTGATCCCAGCTTGTACAGACTGGCCTCCATGCTGCAATAGGACGGTAAAGTCGTCACCGGATCGCGGTGGGTCATGACGATTTTAGCTTCCGGAAATGCGTCTAGAACTACATCCATCGCCATCAAATGTCCCGGGGTTTTCAAAACCCAGCTTTTCGCTTTTCGGCTCGGATCCTGCCATTGCAGCGACTTCAGGATTTGGATGAGATCAGCATAGGCCTGGCTTGCATCTTGCTCCCACAACCACGCAGCATAACTCGGCACAAAATAGGTCGATTCAATCATGGAACTTGAAAACAACTGCCCCAGAATGATCACTTCCTCATCCGGTTGCTCAATGCTCATCGGATGGATCGACATCAATTCCGGCAAGGCGTCCAACATATAGGCAAGGACGCCTTTGGCAGCTTCAAGCCGTGGTGTCGGGTCGTCCCGGCTTTCGCCTTCGAGCGGTACGTAATTCTGGGTTTCATACCAGCGCACCCCGGTCAATTGCGGTGCTGCGGTCAACATCCGGTGGAGCATCGTGCTGCCTGTTCGGGGCAATCCAGAAAGCACGGCGGTGACGTTCACCTCTTCATCCAAAATTTCTGGGTTCTGCTTAATCAAATCAATATGGCGCAGACGTTTTACCAATGATGAAACGATCATGTGGCGTGCGCCAAATTCTCCCGCCTCGCTCAGTTTTGCCTCATTGTTGAGTGCAGGAATGAGGACATCGATATGACCAAAGAACCAGGGATCACCGAAATCGGATAGCCCGGTTTCAGCCACCGCCTGTTCCACTAAAATGCCTCGGTTTGGCAAAGCCATGACCAAATTCCTTTTTGCGTTGCGAGTTCACACTATTTCTACGCAAAAGCCGCTAAAATGAAACATTTTTATTTAATTTCGTAGCTATATCGACTACAAATTACGCATGCTACTCAAAGATAAAACCATCATAATTAGCGGTGTCGGCCCGGGAATGGGTCAAGCCATGGCAAAAATCGCGGCACAGGAAGGCGCAAATGTCGGGCTCGGTGCGCGCAATAAAGATTTCCTCGACGAGGTCGCGAGCGAGATTAAGAAAACCGGCAGGAAAGCTGTCGCCGTTTCGACGGATATCACTAATGCGGATCAGTGCCGCACATTGGCCAACGCTGTACAGGAAGAATTCGGGCGCATCGATGGGTTGGTCAATAGCGCCTACAATCATGGATCATGGGCGACCGCTGATGTCGCCGACCCGGACGAATGGGGACAGGTTTATGATGTTAATTGCGTCGGTGCCTTGAGGATGAGCCAGGCGGTTTTGCCTGCCATGAAAGAGCAAGGATCAGGGTCAATCATCAATGTCTCGACCATGGCCACCGTAAACCCGTTCCCGGGGGAAAGCGCTTACGCCGCCAGCAAAGGCGGGCTCGGCGTTTTGACCAAGCATATGGCCCAGGATTTCGGAGCTTATGGTATTCGCGTCAATGCCTGCCGTATGGGGTGGATTGGCGGCGCGCCTGTTTATGGATATATCGATGCACAGGTTGCAGGCGGGCGCGACCGCGACGACGTGGTCGGCGAAATTACCGGCCGCATTCCGCTCGGCATTATCCCGCCTGAAGATGATTGCGCCAAGGCCGTCCTCTACTTTGTTTCCGACTATGCCAATGTGGTGTCCGGTGCGACACTTGACGTGAATGGCGGCCAGTATATGGCGCCATGACCGACGACACTGCCCAATCGATATGGCGAAAATTTTGCCGCGATCTGGAAGCGGCGGGCGATAGCGTGTTGTCATCTGACCTTGCCGCTTCTCCATTAGACGAAGCGGAAGCCGTTCGGTATCTCACACGCCTGACTCGGGTCGGACTCGACATGTTTTTGGAGAATGCGGACCCGGCTTTCCCGAGTTTCTATCAAGCGTCGCATGCGACCGCGAAAATCGGGTCGGACAACCCCGACAATTTCTATCAAAACGCAACGATTTCAGGGGATTACTCCTATTTGATCAAAGGAAATCGCGGCACGGTACCGATCTTGAGTTTTGGAACAAAAGCCAACCGGTATGCCGTAGACGGCACCATGGCCTCGACCGGCGAGCTCGATATTCGAGATGTTAAGTGCAAGCCGGACGGGTCTTTTGAAATCACGGTCAGCCGTGAAAAACAAGGCGACAACTGGCTCCCCTTGGAAGGCGATACGAGCATGCTGATTGTCCGGCAGACCTTCTTTGACCGGTCAAAAGAAACCCCGGCGACGGTTGACATAACCGCTATTAATGCAGGTGCAACACCCGACCCGCTGACCCACAAAAAACTGTCCGCAGGTCTTCAAAGCGTTCCCGCATTTGTCGGCGGAACGGCAACGATTTTCAAACACTGGGCGGAATTGTTTCGCGCCGAAAATCATAATGCGCTCAATACAGTCAATCAAGCCATGTTCTCCAATGCAGGCGGCGATCCGATGATATTCTACCTGCATGGTTGGTGGCAATTGGCAGACGATGAAGCCCTGCGAATCCACACTGAAATACCAGATTGTGAAGGGTGGAATTTTCAGATTAACAATGTGTGGATGGAGTCTCTCGATTACCGTCATCATCCTATTCACACCAACAATGAATTGGCTGACCTGAATGATGATGGCAGTGTAACAGTGATCGTTTCAAAGACCCGCCCCAAATCTGGTAATTGGATCGATACGGCCAGTCATACCCACGGGACGATGCTATGGCGATGGACCGGTGCTGACGATCATCCGGTTCCCAAAGTGGAGGTGATCAAAAACCATGTCTGATCTGGAAGCTCGCATTTTGAGGCTCGAAGACGAGAGCGAAATCCGCAAACTGAAAGCGCGATATCTCAACTCGTGCGACGCCAAAGACGTGGACGCCATGCGTGCCTGTTTCACGGAGGAAGCGGAGATTGAATTTCCGCCTTTGGGCAGTTTCGATTTGGATGGGTTGGTCGGCATATTCACACAAATGGCGGCGACAACTCCCATTACCGATGTCCATCATGGACATAATGGCGAAATCGAAATCAGTGGCGATCAAGCAACGGGACGTTGGAACCTGGGGTTCGCGACGTATGATCCACAAACAAAAAACTTCCGCATGCTGTCGAGTTTTTATGAAGATCGCTACCGTAAGACCGAACACGGCTGGCGCATCAGTTATACCAAATCCACGCCGCGAGCGATTGTCGACGGCACGCTGGCCGAAGACACCGTGACAGCCAATTGGCTCGCAGAGAACGAATAAAGGAGCACATTATGGAAGATCCAAAAACAGCTATCGATCCGGATGCTATTGTCGTCTCAGAGACCGTTGAAATAAATGCACCCGCATCTGTTGTATGGGGTATTCTTCTGGACATGCCAAACTACCCGGAATGGAATCCATTTTGCGTCGAATGTGAATCGACGCTCGAAATGGGCGCCGCAGTCAAGATGAAACTCAAAAGCTATGTGAATTGCGAACCCGAGTTTTTCGAAAACACCGAATATGTGTGCGCCAAAGTGCCGGAAAAACAAATTTCGTGGGAACTCCCCCATTACGATGCCTGGCCCTACCCGGCCCGCCGCGACCAATTCATCGAAGCGACCGGCCCAAATAGCTGTAAGTATCATTCAACCGATCAATTTCTGGGTCCAAACGGTATTCACGTCATGCGTTTCGCCGGTCCTTGGGTGAAACAGGCGTTTGATGATACGGCGCATGCACTAAAGGCGCGCGCCGAAAAACTATACGCTGCACAGTCATAGGTTACTTGGGCATCACCCATATCGGCGACGTCCAGACACGATCCTGAACCGTTGCTTTCATATTGGGATTGGGCGGTGTTCCATTGCGCATCGCATCCCAGGAACTCCAACGACATTTTGGATTCTCTATTCCCCGCACATAGTAGGCCACTTTCTGTCCTTGCTCGTAAGCCGGATCCTGCCATAAAGCTTTAAGTTCAGATGCCCCTGTCTCGTTGTTGGTTTTACAAGTTGACAGATCAACAGTTGCTCCGTTGTCCGGGCACCTATTGGTATCGATATCCGGAGAAGCTCCGCCTGCACAGGCAACATCATAAATGGCTTCCTTATATTCATCGCCTTCAGACCAAACTTTGACGATTTGGACCCTTTGTAAAGGGTATCCGCCGGGATCTTTCATCGCCCAAACAACGAAATCCGGAGATGCGACACCGCCTGTAATTGTCGCGCCCATTGGGCTGCCATTCCTATAAACGCGCTCGAGCATGTCCGGTGCATCAAGAATATCCCCTCCATACTCACCGGCAAAGAAACGGGCTTTCAAGCGCGGCCCCGATGTTGCAAATGTCTCCTTACGAGCCATCGCTTCAAATATATGCTCGCGCGTATTGGCTTCAGCCCAGACACCGGCCAAACCAGACGCGCCATATTGAGCCGTCGAAATCACAGCGAGGTCGCTTTCCTCCATTTCGACATTTGACCAGTCTTTTCCACCTTTTGGAGGGATAGATTGCCGATTGGCCATATCAAGATCATGCGAAAATTTACCGAAATGCTCTTCTTCAGAAAGTGACGGCGCCGCAACGTGAGTATCTGACGACCCTATAAATCCGAAGGCATACGGATTAGTTCCCAGCCGTTTCTCGAATTCAATACCACGAGCTAAGGACTGTCGTACGAAACTTCCGGGAACTATCTCGGCTAGCGTAGGCATTCCGACTAGAATTTCATATAATTCATGGTCCGCCAATTCATCTTCCGGCGATAACAAAGGATGCGTTTCTGATGTCCCTTTCACCTGGGTCATTTCCACGATCGGTTCATTGACCATTCGGTTTTCTGCGTATTCTTTTGTAAGAGGCGAACCGTCCGTCATCGTCGTGGCAAACATTTGCCCGTTAGACCCATTTGAATTGTGCGGGATCGCAATAACGTCTACGCCTTCTTCACGTTGTTTGTTCATCCACGTCCATAAGTCTTCGGGATTTGTTGAGTTTAAGGTCGTAAACAAACGAGTCGGCGCTTTATCTTTAAACACAACGTTTCTGTGCAAGTTGGTCGCGCCCAGATTATCATCAATAGAACCAATAATATTCATATTCGTGTACTCATAGGCCGCAAAAGTCGTGAACTTGCCCGGCTCATAATGCTGTTCCGCCGCATTGACATTGAACGCCCAAGCACTGTCGATAAATTCCAGATCGTAAATATCCTCAATCTCTTCACCTGTTACGATCGTTGTGCCAATATCAATAAAGGCTTGCATGCGTGCATCCCGACCACCGCCCATCAATCCAAAGATTGATTTACCGGTTTTGGTTTTGGTCAATGGATCTTTACTCGTACGGCTATCCATAGCGGCTATGACCCCCATATACTCACCGTGATCTGTGACCCCATAGAAATCGAGAGGCGGGCCGGATATTTTAATTTGGATCCCAGCGCCGTTATCTATGCTATCCCCTTTGGCGAACCTGTAAGCATCATCTGCAGTCGTGCGGGTTCCCGTAATATAGGCGTCGAAAGAGTTTTTCGTATGTACATGCAAATCACCGAAATAGGCATTCATCAAAGGGTTTTCGGTGACTTCAACCGCGGGACGATCCGGATATTCAACCTCATGAATGACGCGCTCCGTCTTCGAACATGACGCCAATGCCACAATAGACGCACATAAAAGTAATTTCTTCATAGTCTTCCCCTATTATTTTCCTGTCCAAACAGGTTTTCTTTTTTCCGTAAACGCCGAAATACCTTCCACGGCATCATCGCTTTGGCGCCATTTCGCAAACTCTTGATAGGTTTCCTGCGCCGCCATGGCGTCTGCCACACTGTCTTCTGCCAATCCTTTTTGCACCGTCATTTTTGAGGCTTGCACAGCGATCGGCGCCCCTTTCAAAATATCGGCGCACACATTGGCCACCGCTTCATCAAGATTGTCCGCGGTAACAACCTCATGCACAAATCCCAACCGATGCCCCTCTTCTGCGCTCACGCGGCGGGAGGTCAGGATCAGCCCCATTGCCTGTTTCAATCCGATCTGGCGTGGCAATCGGTGTAAACCACCGCCCAGCGCCACTGCGCCAACCAGGGGCTCTGGTAAACCAAAACTCGCGGTGTCCGATGCGATGATCAAATCGCACGCCAGGGCCAATTCAAACCCACCGCCCAAAGCAAATCCGTTGACCGCTGCGATTACCGGTTTGGCAAGGTCAAATCGTTCGATTAGGCCTGCGTAGCCGCCACGTGGATAGTGCTTACCAATCCCGTCTTTTAAATCACTGCCCGCGCAAAAGGCCCGGTCTCCCGCACCTGAAACAACGGCAATCAACTGCGTATCGTCGGTCGCAAAATCATCGAACGCTTTATCCAAAAAAGTGTGCATCTCATTGGTAATTGCATTCATTGCATTAGGACGATTAAGCCGAATATGGGTAATCGGCCCATCGTGCGATATCAGGACATCACTCAATCAACTGACCTTTTTATCAATTTTCAATTTAGTGATATTTTTCCCGTCATCGCCCCATTCCGCATAGAATTGCGCAAAGAATTTCCGGAACGGGAGAATTGGTCCGTCGCCGTCGCATATACTGGGTTTCGGCATATATTTCTGACGATCCCACACAACTTTGTCCTGATCCAATTGCCGGCAAATTTCTTTACGCATGGCTTTCGCCAGATTTGCCATGGGCCCTTCCGCTTCCTCTTTGGGTTGGGTGAACGCAAAGCGGATATGGGTTCTGGCCTGATCAATCGGTGTAATTCCGGCCACCATTAGCGTTTCGGATATTCCTGAAAACTTGGTCCAGCTTTGCCCGGCGCCGACAGTGCCATAAGCGATCGTCCCATCGACTTCACCTTTAGGGGTTTGCATTTTTGCATCCACGGAGGCCGTGCGCTTGTGACCGTCGAACTCAATGTCGTAATCCGGGAAACTGGCCGTACCGTGAATATATTTGAAATGAGCCGCATCGACGCCATTTTCAGCCATGTTCTGAACCGGGCCGTGTACGATCCATTCATATTTATCGAAATCCGTCCAGTCTTTGTCATGAACCTGGTCGAACTCTTCCACGTCCCATTTCGGCGCTTCATCGAACGGATGATACCAGGCCAAAATTTGTTTGTTCTTCTCGGTAACATGCCATTGGGTTTTGCACGGACGGGCGGCACTCGGTGGTATTTTTTTGGCATAAGGCACGTTGGTTACCGCGCCCTCTTCATTGTATTCCCAGGCGTGGAACGGGCATTCAAGACTGTTCCCTTTAACGCGTCCCCCATAGCCCATATGCGCGCCCAAATGTTTGCAAAACGCGCCGATCATGCGCGGCTTTCCATCTTCTCCACGCCACAATGCCAGATCCTGACCGAAGTAATATAAGGGTTTTACTTCCTCGACTAGTAATTCATCTGAATAGGCGACCATAAACCAGCCGAACGGCATCGGAAGCTTATCGAGATTGCGCTCTTCCATCGATGCATCGTTGCGGACATTTGAAACCCGCCAATCGATCAGGTCCGTTCCACGTAATCCTGAGAGTTGTTGCCATACGGCGACGCTATCATCTGCCATTATGTGTCCTCCAATTTAAATACCTTGATGGCGTTCTCGCGTAAAAACTTCGGCCAAACCTCTTCTTTGAATGGCACATTGTCCATGTCCTTAAATATGCGCTCGAGACTCAGTCCCATCGGGAAATAGCCCGCGTAAATAATCTTATCGGCTCCCCGCGTGTTGGCGTAATTTATAATCGATTTGGGATAATGTTTCGGTGCAAAAGCCGACGTAGAATAATACAGATTCGGATATTTGATCATCAATTTGACAGCCAGATCATCCCAGGGTTCAGCCCCATGCCGCATGACCACTTTTAATTCCGGAAAGAACCAGCAGACCTGATCGAGGTGTTCCACTTTTTGGGTTTCCAGAGGAATACGCGGGCCCGGAACGCCGACATTCAAACAAATCGGTATGTCCAGTTCAACACAGGCCGCGTAGAGCGGATACATGCGGGCATCATTGATCGCCACTTGTGGACAGGTTCCAGCCGGGAACACAGAGACTGATTTTATCCCGTATTCGGCATGAAGCTTTTTGACCCGCCGAACTTCATCCATCCCGTTGTTCGGGTTGCACGGCACATCAAAAAAGAACCGGTCCGCGTATTCTTGCGCGGCCTGACGCGATGTGTCGTCTTCATTAAACCCAACCATCGCTTTTTCGATATTGTGCTTATCGAGTTGCTCAACAGTCCATCCGACGAAATCCGATACGTCAGCGTCCGCTTCTGGAATATCCTTGAACATATATTGCGCTGGCATTTTGAACATATCGCGGCTTTGCTGATCATTCAGAAGCGGCTTGAAACTGTCATACCAGCCTGAGCGATCCGCATGGGTCGGGATGCCCAGCATGGTATCGATGATTTTTATGTCTTTGGGATACGCCATTCTATGTCCTACGCTGCCTGCCGTGCTAAATAGGCGGCTCTGAGCTGTTGTTTTTCGACCTTCCCCATGGCGTTCAACGCGAAGGGTTCGGTTTGAATTGTGAAGTCCGATGGTACTTTGTACGCCGCAAGATTGGCGTTTGCGAAAGCAACTACATCCTCGACGCCGGTCTCAGCCGTCACGACGATACTGGCGATCAAGCGTTCTCCCAATCGGTCATCTGGAACGCCAAAGGTGGATATTTGCATAATGCCCGGATGCTGGCCCAATACTTGCTCGACCTCTGCGCAATATATGTTTTCGCCGCCGGAGATGACCATATCCGTTTTCCGGTCGACAATATAGATATAGCCGTTTTCATCCAATCGGCCGATATCACCGGTTTTGAACCAATCCCCTGACATTGATGCGGCGGTATCCTCAGGACGGCCATAATAGCCCTGCATCAATATCGCACCTTTCGCCCAAATTTCACCCGTCTCGCCCGGTTTACATGCATTTCCCTGTTCATCAGAAATTTGTACATCCACCATCGGTAGGACCTGTCCGGACGCTTTTGGATTGGCAAGAAAAGCTTCGCCGTTCGCTTGAGAAATGGCGCCGCAGGTTTCCGTCATGCCATACCCTGCTCCGATGAAGGCCTTGGGAAAACGATCGCGAATTTCACCGAGCAAGTTTAATGGCAAAGCCTGCCCGCCGCACGAAATAGACATCAAAGATGACAAATCGTAACTGTCAAAATTCGGCATCCGTAGCAAATCCCAGTGCATGGTCGGGACACCACCAAATGTCGTGATTTTTTCCTGTTCGATCAAGCTCAAGGCTTGCTCGGCGTCCCACCGATCCATCAAGACGAGTTTTCCACCGGTTGTAAGTGCGGTGAGAAATACCGAGCTGCACCCGCTTGTATGAAACAAAGGAAAGACCAGAAGTGAGCAGCTTTGAGGCATTTGCGCACGTAGCGTTTCAATATCAATCCCGTAAACCTTAGCCATTTTGGCAAAGACCGCCGCCATCGCCAGTTGGGTGTTCATCATGCCGGTGATCAGGGCGCGGTGTTGGATCGCCGGAGCTTTGGCGACGCCAGTTGTCCCGGACGTGAAAAACATCGCCGCCAGATCGTCTGATTGGCGGTTTGGTCGATCAAAGGGTTGTTGATTGGTGGGAAAATGTTCGGAACTATGCGTTGGAAGATCACAGCCTGCCTGTTTGAGTTTATCAAGCCGCGGCTTATCCCCGATGACAAAAACGCAATCCGTATCGGCAACGGCTCTCGCCATGGTTTCACCCGTACCCCGGCTGTTGACCAAGACGGCAACAGCCCCGGCATTGAGAATGCCGACAAATGCGATCATCCATTCCGGTGAATTTTTCATACAAATCGCGACGGATTGCCCGGGATTGATTTTTTGTTCGGAGATGAGCCAGGATGAAAGATCGTCAGCAGCCCGAAAAAAATCATCAAATGTCAAACGGCGCTCACCGGAAACAATAAATTCCGCATTCCCGAAATCACGGGCGCGATCAAAAACGGCGCTCATATTGGTCGCTGCATTTTTAAATACTCTGACAGCCCCTTCCGTTACGACCTCAAAAGGAGCGCCCGGAGCCATAAGGCCATCTGTAATGGGGTCTACTTGCCGCATATTGATTTCAGATTCCGTCAATTTATACCAGCATATATTACGCAAGTTGAGCATTCAAGCCACCCAATAGACCAAAATGCGTAATTTTTAGGTTTATTTTCTACGAATTCCCGCGTAAACTCCACGCAAACAATGGAGATTGCGTAATGGGGACACTTTCAGGAAAAACCGCGATAATTAGCGGCGGCAGCGACGGCATTGGTCGTGCGATTGCCGAGCGTCTTGCATCGGACGGAGCCGATGTCGTGATTTGCGCCCGCAATCAAGATAAGCTGGACGCGACAGTTGCGGCGATCAAGGATGCGGGTGGCTCGGCCAGTTGCGTCTGCCTCGATGTCAGCGACGCAAATGCGTATGCGGAATTAGTCAACCAAGTCGCAAAAGATAAAGGTATAGATATTCTGGTGAATAATGCGCCTCATGTCGGCATGGGCATGATTGCCGATACGGGTCTCGACGACTTTCAACAGAATTTCAAAGTCAATATGGATGCGCCTTATATGGGAACCCGCGCTGCCATGTCCCATATGACGGACGAAGGCGGATCAATCATCAATATATCATCGATCAATGGCGAACGGGCGATGCCTGGCATGTCTGGGTACTCCGCCTCAAAAGCTGCCTTGATCCATTTCACGCGCGCTGCATCGATGGAAGGCGCACGATCCGGCATACGTGTGAATGCCGTCACGCCCGGGCCGATTATGACACCGGGTACAGAGGCCTGGTTCCAGATGGATCCTGACGCAGGCGCAGCCATCGCGAATGCCAACCCAATGGGTCGGATCGGGACGCCGGAAGAAGTCGCCAATGTTGTCGCCTTTCTGGCCAGCGATGAGGCCAGTTATGTCACAGGCGCCAGCATTCCTGTCGATGGCGGCAAAGCCAATGAACTTCACGTACCGGGATAATAAAAAATGATGAAACTTAAAGGAAAAGCGGCCGTTGTCACAGGTGCCGGTCAAGGCATTGGAGCCGCAATTGTTAAAAGGCTCGCCAAGGAAGGCGTGCGTGTTGCCGCATTGGATCTCAACAAAAAACATGCGCAAAGCGTCATTGATAGTTTGAAAAAACCGGAAAACCATCTGGCTATTAAAACCAATGTTGCAGACAGCGCTTCTGTTGGTCGGGCCATTCGCAAGGCGCGCAAAGAGTTCGGTCGATTGGACTTCGCTGTTAACAATGCAGGTATTGGCCAAGCTGCTGGCGATGGGTCAGTTAAATTTTACGCCAGTATGAACAAGCGTAATGCTGAACTGGCAGACAAAGGGTCGTCGGACACCCATGTCGACCATCTCATTCATATGGGCGATGAAGGCTGGGCCGGTGTGATGGCCGTCAATCTTAATGGCGCTTTTTATACCTGCCGCGAAGCGGTCAAGGTGATGGCCAAAGACGGTACGCCGGGGTCAATCGTCAATATATCTTCGACGTCGGCGCAATCCGGCGAAGGTTCACCCCATTATGTCACGTCAAAGTCGGCATTGATCGGATTGTCACGGCAGTTGGCGCGGGAATTGGCACCGCGCGGGATTCGGGTTAATGCAGTGGCCCCCGGCCCAACAAATACGCCAATCATGGTTGGGTTGCCGCAAGAATGGATCACTAGTATGGAGCAATCCGTACCGTTGGGACGAATGGCAGACCCGGATGAAGTCGCGTCGGCCGTCGCTTACCTTTTGTCCGACGACGCGTCGTTTGTGACCGGATCTGTATTGGTCGCGAATGGTGGCAGCTACAGCTTTTAGCCTAGTCTTTGCAACAGGGCTTCACGGTCAGCCGCGACGCTTTTGCCGGCCATCAGCAGGAATATAACCGCAGGTATCGTGAACAGGAGGGTTGCGGCCATTGCGTACC
>JABDMW010000034.1 GCA_013001295.1 Hyphomonadaceae bacterium | reverse complement strand
CGCTTGCAATATTGCGTTCAAAAAATTGTCGAGATCCCTCAATACCTAAAAGGCATCAAGCGATTTCATAACAAAAATAAAGAAACGTCAAAACAGTCAGTAACTAATTGAACAGATCAAGTCTGTTTGCACAGCCAAAAGCCGCCTGCGTCTCTCTTTCCATATTCACAATGTCAAACAACAAAAAAGAACCGAAACACCAAAATATTTCAGCCCTCAAAAAAAGGCTCCAATAGAGCCCCAAAATTCACAACCAAACCAATAAAACGTGGCCCGTTGCGAACAAGACGCTCCCTATACGCACATCAAAACAAACTGTCAAACACCTTTTAGAAAAAAACACACTTTTTCTGCAGAAAAAACACGCCCCTTAAGTGCCACTTTAAAAAGCCCCTTAAAGCTAGGGTTAAAGGTTAATGAGGGGTTAACAAACGCCCGGCTTAAGCGCCATTTATCCTTATTGCCCGACGCGTACCAAATGCCCGGGCCGAGCTTTTGTCAGCTGATCATTGGCGATGACCTGCTCGCCCGCAACAAAGGTCGCGCGGTATCCGGTTACAGGCTGCAAGAGACGCTGGCCGCCCGCCGGTAAATCCTGCACCATTTTCGGTGTTTTCAAATCCAGGGTTTTATACTCAATCACATTAATGTCCGCTTTCATCCCGGCTTTGAGTCGGCCGCGGTCTTTGAAACCGATATAATCGGCCCCGTCGGCGGTCAGCATTTGAACGGCGCGCGCTAAGGATATTTTTTTGTCTTTCCGGTCCCGGGTCCAATAGGATAGCAAATAGGTCGGGAAGCTGGCATCGCAGATAAACCCGACATGAGCCCCGCCATCCGACAAGCCCGGCAAGGCCAATGGATGGGAAATCATTTCATGCACCGCATTATAATTCATGTCGGTATAATTATAGGCCGGGAAATAGATCATCGATTTCCCGTCCCCTTCGATGAGCCAATCATATAAGACCGACCAGACACTTTCGCCTTTCCGCTGGGATTCTGCATGGGCGGAGTTTTCATACGCCTGTTCGTAGTCGAGCTTTTCGGAGCCGTCCGGCGATAAACGGAACATTTTGGCCGACAGCATTTCTGTCATGGCAATCATCGAGTCGGTCATTGGCGGGATAGAGGTTCCCGGCCCCGCCAATTTAACGGGCGTTTCCGCCAACATTTTTTCTTTCATGCCAGGCGATCGTAAAATTGCGAGACGCTCATCAAATGGTAATTCGGATATTTCGATATAGCTTGGAAATGCCATCAAAGGATGGAAGGTTGATTGCAAACCCAAGAAAACGCCGATAGCCCGGGGGGCCGCCTGTAATTTCAGATCAACGCCCTTTTTCTGTAATGCTTCGGTGCGGGTGGCGATCCGCTTCCAATGATCCGGCACCATATCGCGCTGCATCCAGGTCATGGAGGATTTATGACCGGGCGCAGCGGCGAAGAACTGCTCGAGAATATCGAATTCTTCATCAAACTGATCGCCTTTGCGTTCCTGGTTGAAATCATTGACCGCATGCAAGACGCCGTGATCAAGACCGTTTAAGGCTTTCGCGATCCCGACCAGTTCAGATGGGGCAGCTTCACTCGAGGGCGTCCAGTCCCCGTCCGATGTGCGGTGAAAGTCTGACCGTCCCGTTGAAAACCCAACAGCGCCAGCCTCCACGGCTTCGCGGGTCAATGCCTGCATTTGTGCAATATCCGCATCTGTCGCGGTTTCCTCTGCAATGGCCCGTTCCCCCATCACATACATACGCAAGGGATCATGGGGCACCATAACCGCAAAGTCGATCGTGTGCGGGATCGCATCAATTGCGTCCATATATTCCGGGAAACTTTCCCAATTAAACCCGACACCTTCGGCCAAGGCCGACCCAGGGATGTCCTCGACCCCTTCCATAAGTTTGATGAGTTTATCCTGTTCGCCCTTGCGCAAGGGGGCAAATCCGACGCCGCAATTGCCCATCACAACGGTTGTCACCCCGTGATTGACCGACGGTTGCATTTCCTCATCCCAGCTGATCTGACCATCATAATGGGTGTGAAGATCAATAAAACCGGGCGTCACGATCGCCCCCTTGGCGTCTACGGTTTGCCGGGCTGACCCGTCGCAGCTACCAACCTCAACAATGACACCATCTTTTACCGCAATATTTGCGGGATACGGCGCTCCACCCTCACCGTCATAAATGAGGCCATCGGTAATTTTAAGATCATACATGGACACGACCCGTTCTTTTATCTGAGTATCTGAATAGCCCCACTATAGTCAGTCCGGCGACAATATGCCAGAGCCCCCAAAACGCCGTAATCGCGGCTGCGCCACCCAATCCGGCCAATTGTGTCACCAACAGTACGAACCCGAGGCCGGAATTTTGGATACCGACCTCAATGGTCAAGGCCCGCCGGGTCGGGATGTCCGCCTTTGTCACAAGACCGCTGGTATATCCAAGGGCAAAGGCGGCCAAATTGTGGATCATGACCAACGGCACAATCAAAGCCCCGAATTGCGGCACGAGATGGCGGAACTGGTAAAACGTCGCCACAATAATCAAGATCAGGGCCCCGCCGCTGATCATCGCCAATGGTTTTTGCAAGCGCATCGCATGCCTCGGATACTTCCAGGCGATCAACATGCCAGCGCAGATGGGCAGCGCCAGGATGAACATGCTTTGGATGAGAAAATTCACCGGGTTGAAGTCTATCGTCGTGAGGAGATTATTGGTGGGCGCATAAAGTGATGACCAAAACAGGATCGAGATCGGGGTGAGAAACGCGGCGGCCAGGCTCGACGTCGCTGTCATGGAAACCGAGAGCGCGGTATTGGCGCGGGCAAACAGAGCCATTATATTGGAGACATTGCCGCCCGGGCAGCACGAAACCAAAATCATGCCCAGGGCCAGGCTGGGAGCCGGATCTAGAATATGCACCAATATCAGCGTCAATAACGGCAATCCCAGCAATTGGGCGAACGCGCCGGCTAAAAAGTGTTTCGGGTCTTTTTTAAAGAACGCGAAATTTGAAGGGCGCAGACCCAAAGCCACCGCAAAAATCATCATCGCAAGCACAAAGCTTAAAAACAGACTGCCCCCGTCACCGAGTTCAATATTGGTCTGGTCCAGAAGTGCTGCCGTATCCATCTAAGACACATCGCTTATAATTGATCCTTCGTCACGCACATTTTCTCTGTTCATCGAAAATTCCTTGTCTATAACGCGGCCATGGCCCCACCGATTTTAACATTGAAAGACATTCATCTGACCTTTGGCGGAACGCCTTTATTTGAGGGTGCGGAATTCCTGGTTGAGCCGGGCGCAAGACTGTGTCTCGTTGGGCGCAACGGGTCCGGGAAATCGACATTGTTAAAAATTGCGGCCGGTGTGGTGCAAGCGGATGACGGCGAACGGTTTGTCAAACCCGGCACGACCATTCGCTATCTGGAACAGGAACCGGACCTGAGCGGATTTAAAACAGTTCGCGATTTCGTCGATAGCGGCCTCACAGATGCGGATACCGGTGGACGCATCCCCTATTTGCTGGACGCGCTTGGTTTGGACGGAAATGCAGACCCCGCGCCGCTTTCTGGCGGTGAGGCCCGACGGGCGGCCCTGGCGCGTGTTTTGGCTGCAGAACCCGACCTTCTGATGCTCGATGAACCGACCAATCATTTAGATCTCCCGATTATTGAATGGCTCGAAAATGAGCTTACAAATTATCCAGGCGCCTTGATCATGATCTCGCATGACCGGCGGTTTCTCTCAAAATTAACGCGGCAAACCCTGTGGGTGGATCGGGCGCAAACCCGGCTCATAGACAAAGGCTTTGCCCATTTCGAAGACTGGCGCGACACATTTCTTGAGCAAGAGGAATTGGAACGTCACAAAGTCGGGCGCAAAATCGAACGTGAACAACACTGGATCGTTCATGGTGTCTCCGGGCGTCGCAAGCGCAATGTCAGACGGGTGAAAGAACTGGCCGGACTGCGCGCGCAAAAAGCGGGCGAACGCAAGGTCACTGGCAATGCCAATGTCAGCGTCGTCACCGGGGCCAAAAGCGGCAAATCCGTCGTCAAGATGGAACATGTCAGCAAATCCTTCGGCGACCGCAAAATCATCGATGATCTGTCCCTGAAGATCGTGCGCGGTGAACGTCTCGGGATATTGGGGCCGAATGGATCGGGTAAAACCACCTTGCTGAAATTGATCATGGGCACGCTTAAAGCCGATAGCGGCAAAATTGATTTGGGCACAAATTTACAGCCCCTCGTCTTGGATCAGAAGCGCGAAGGGCTCGATCCGGACACAACGCTGAAAGATACCCTGACTGGCGGCGGTGGTGACAGCGTCACCATTGGTGATCAGCAAAAACACGTCATCGGTTATATGAAGGATTTCCTGTTTCTCCCCGAACAGCAGCGCACACCCTTGCATGCCCTGTCAGGCGGGGAGCGCGCCCGTGTGGAACTGGCGCGCGGATTGCGCCTGCCGTCAAATCTTTTGATCCTCGATGAACCGACAAATGATCTGGATCTTGAAACCCTCGACCTCCTTCAAGAATTAATCGCGGACTATCAAGGCACGGTTATTCTGGTCAGCCATGACCGGGATTTCATGGACCGCACGGTCGATACCGTCATCGCCTATGAAGGCAATGCCAAATGGCAGCAATATGCCGGCGGATATTCCGACATGGTAGCACAGCGGGGGCACGGAATTAAAGCAGCTAAAAAAGCGGCGCGCGAAAAGGCCAAGGTGGGCGCCGCGCCCAAGGCAAATCAGCCCAAAAAAGTGAAGTTAAGTTACAAACACAAATTCGCACTCGAAACCCTGCCAGGAAAGATGAAAGATTTGGAGGCACAAATCGCGGATTTAAATAAGGCTTTGAAAGATCCTGATCTTTATAAAAATGATCCGGATAAATTTGCCAAAACCGTAGAACACCTCACTAAATCGAAAGCGCAGTTGGAAGCCTGTGAAGATGAATGGCTGGAATTGGAAATCCTGCGCGAGGGGTCTTGAAATTACTGCACCAGTCGCGCTGATGATTTTGTAATATTGGCCGCCACGGCCTGATTAAATGCATCCGTATTGGCTGTGATATTCAACTCGCCAGACCCTGCCAGTTTCAATTGATATGTAACAATCGCGGCATAACTTGGCGTATAGGTGTTACCCGTAGCCCGCCCGGCAATTTCCAGATCCATGCGTGGCATATAGATGATGCCCGGAAACTCGAAACGGCCTTCGCCGGTAATTTTACTGATTTGACCCAGCGGCATCGTCGGAGATTGCACAATACTATACCCCTCGAGCGGGCCCGTTGTTGGCGGCGTTGTAATAAATTGGCCGGTTCCAGCGATATCCACACTGGCGTTTTGATCAAGCACGATGGTAATTCCGTCCCCGACAATGGAACCGCTGCCGGAAATTTTAATTGGGCCGCCTTGGATGATATAGGTACCAGGATTGAGCGTCACAACATCAGAGCTTGAGACCTTGATACCACCGCAATACGTGCCCGGATTTAACGTCACACTTCCGGCGATGTGGAGATTGGTATGATCACAAAGCCCGGCGGTGGGAATCGCCAATCCTGCGAAAGGATCCGAACTCCCAGAGCAATTCGTTAGCGGTGCCGGCGAATATCCTGCGCCGGTATACCCGCCGGCCACGCAGATTTCGTCGGCAGTAACCGTGGCGTCGCCAGAGTTTGTCATGGCGGATGCTGATGTGGAATGGACTTCAATCCGGCAGGCATTGGCATTCAAGATAGCATTGCCGGTTGTTGAAAATGCGCCCGTGGAAATGGGATCAAGAACATAAAAACAGGAGGTCTGCCCATGCACAACCTTGGCCACGGATTTGACACGAACCGTCGGGTTGGTTTTCATAAACATGCTGGAGAAAATGCGCGGTACTTCAACAGACAGGTTTACCGAAACGGTTTCCGCGTCCTGATCTATGACCACATCACTTTGAAAGCCTTGCAACGTCGTATCGTTTCCTTCGCTAGCAAAAGAGTGGGCTTCTTTGTGTACAGTACGTTCAATTTTATTGCCGCCCTTACCGAGCCTGACGGCCCCGGCCAAAGCCGCGGCATCGGCGGCATCCTGTAGCTTGTTTTGCTGCGCCTGCCATACAACCACATCTGACCCGGCAGCTACACCCGCCATCACCGCAAAGAAAGCGAGGCCGGCAAACATCGCCATATTGCCGCTCGTTTCATACAAATATTTGCGCAAGGATTGCATTTTCAGCCCCAAAATCCTTTTCGATAGACGTCCTATCTAACGATAAAGCCTTTAAGTCGGGCAAAGGAACAGGGTGAACAACAGCTTAAATTAAACTTCTTCTAAGCAATTATAATAGTACAGCCTCGACAGGTAATTACTATTTCACCAGACGCACGGTTTCCTTGACTTTCGCGCCTGTATCTTGCGGGCTGATATTTAAATTGCCCTTCCCTGTCACCTTAAGTCGGTACGCCAGGATAGAACCGTAGGACGGCGTATGTGAGTTACCGTCTGATTTACCGGTCAATTCCCAAATCTGGCTTGGCGTATAAATTGTTCCGGTGAAATCAATCGAACCATTTCCGGTAATTTTGGATTTATTATTACCGGCAGGTGAACGCTCAACAACGCTGAATCCCTTTAAAGGACCTCGCACTGGCGGCGTGGTGACAAATTTTCCAGTTGAATTTGAATCGATACTGGAATCCCCGTCGAGAATAAAAACAACCCGGTCGCCCGTCAGGCTTGCATTATTTGTCATTTTCAAGTTTCCGTCACGGATATAGTACCGGCCAGGTGCAAGATTGACCGCAAAATCATTACCGATCTGGATACCACCGCAATAAGTTCCCGGATACAGGGTTTCCGACGCAGTTACCATGTAATTCGTATGCGTGCAGGACCCGCCAGCCGGCACATTCAGCTTGGCAAACGGATCCGGATCAATACTGCATCCGGAATTTGGCGTCGGTTGATAACCCGACCCGGTATAGCCGCCGGCCACGCAAATCCGGTCCGCATGAATGCTGGCGGACGTGCCGTTGACAAGAGCTGTCGCGGATGTGGACTGAACCTGGATACCGCAGGACGGTCCCATAAGCGTGCCTTGCCCATCCAGTTTCAGAGCCTGGTCGCCGGCTGGATCCATGATGTAAATACAATTCAAATCGTCCCGGTGCACAACCGTGGCCACGGCGCTGGCCTTGACCGAGGGGTCGGCCTTCATAAACATTGCGGAAAACATACGTGGCACGCCGACGGTTAAATCCACGCTGACGGTATCCGTTTTCGGGTTGACAACGATCTTGCTTTTATAGCCTTCAAGGGTGGTGTCATTGGCTTCACGTGCCACTTTACGGGCAGTAATTTTTGCCTCGCGTTTACGGGAATAGTCCGGGTCATCCTCATCTTCGCTTTGATAATCGTCATCACCATGATCGCCATCATCCGGGGAGACGTAATGCGCGTTACCGCTCAAGACGATCGCGCCGGCAAGGGCGGCTGAATCAGCCGCATTCTGCAGTTTGTCCTGTTGCGAACGCCAAAGTGAGACATCTGTTACCATTGCACCGCACAGCATGAAGACGGTCAGGCTGACCCCAACCATCATCATCATATTGCCGCTTTCGTTTGCGGTATATTCTGTGCCCATTTTTTTTAAGCGCTTTAACATTTCCCTGCCTACTATTTTCTCCGACCACATTACGAAAAGAGAACTAAAATTCTTCTGCCTATTATAATTAATATCCCGTCAATAAAACTTTTGATTGCACCTACTTTACGAGACGCGCGCCCTCGTCTGAACGGGGCATGATCGGCGGCAAACCGCCTTTTTCATGGTCCACATTGACACGCACTTTCGCATCGCCGGTAAACAGAATATTGTGAGCTATAAATGATGTCGCCGGCGCCTCGGAAATGACCGGGCTTTCACTTGAGATTTCCAGGCGTTGGTTAGGCAAATACACCGTTCCCGTGATCGAGACCCCCGCGCCTGAGCGGATACGGTTTTTAGAGCCCCCTTTTTTCGCACCTGCGGCTTGATAGAGCGCAAGTCCCGCATATGGCCCGTCCGAAGGTGCGGTCAAATTCAGCTCGGCTCCGTCTTCCATCCAGAATGTTACTTTATCTTTCAAGATAAATGTCACGCCTTTGGCTGTTGATTGCGATCCTTTGCGCAACCGCAATTTGCCTTTCGGGAATATGTATGTACCAGGTGCAAAAGTAACATCGGTACCCATCACATCCAATCCATCACAATAGGTTCCCGGATACAGATAAGCTTTGTCGATCGCGCTATTTCCCTTGGTTTTGAGTTTTGACAGCGCAATGCACGGACCGTCGACAGGCTCAGGAATTCCCTTATACGGATCGTTTAAAGGCGTGCAGGCGTGCTTTAACGTCCCGTTAAAATGCCCTTTACTGGTACCCGCGACGCAGAATGACTGGGCTTGCGGTCGATAGCTGCCTTTCGATACCAACGCCCCAGCGGCGGTTGAATTGACCTGAACGGAACAGGACGGCGCAACAAATTGGGCATTTTTTGAAAATTCAAGCGAATTTTTGCTGACGGGGTCGAGGGCCAACACACAGACAACGTCCGATGTTGTCACAATGGCCGATGCATTTTCGCTGACATTGATATAATCTTTACCGACAATCCCGCTTAAATAGGTCGGGATTTGAGCGCGGGCGACGATATCGACACGTTCTCGTGTTGCTTTTACGTCCAGATTGACGTTCTGTTTGCCAAAATAATTTTCCGTAAAAGCCTTTTTCGCAAAGGCGATGCGCTCATCTTCATCCAAATTCGCCGGAATGACAGATGCCAATGCGGCAGCATCAATACCGGCAGCGATATTGGCGCGCTTGGCTGACGCGTTGCCGACGTCGAGCGCAACGCCGACCATTAATAATAACGGTAGCCCAAGAAGCCCCGAAACAACGGCAATATGCCCCTCGCGGTTTTGCAGATATTTCTGTGCGCCCCGTGCCGTGTAATTCCTTACAGACATGGTGTTCCCCAATCCCTAGTTGGTTTCAATGTAAGGATACTAGGTCAGTACCCTTTCATTTGAACTTATTTATATGGTTAATTATGTATTAAAATCAGAGCGGTCACGGTTCGAAAATTTCTTGACCAGGCGCGCCCTCGTTCGAACGCGGTGGTAGAGGCGGCACTTCTCCGACTCTATATGCAGCAATAGAAATTTGGTTACCGCGTCAACCTGACATTCACCAGGTTATCGGCAATCTCATCAAAAGCGTCGCGCAGGGATGAGGCATCATTTGCGTCGAAATACATGGAATTCTTGGTTGCACATTGTCGCAAAATATCAAGCGTCGTGGCATTGTCGAGCTCATAGGCAACCGTATACAGCTGTATCTTGTCCGCTTTGACTTTGGCGCACATGGATCGCGTCAAGGCATTAGCCACATTGGTGTCATTGGCGTCATGAAAAACACCGTTTTGAGATTTTGTGTTAGCGCCGTCCGTCATCAGGATCAGAACCGAGGTTTTGTCTTTTTTCGGCACGGATGCAGCTTCGGTCAACGGCGGCTGACCGTCGAGCGCACGCCAGCCCCACATGAGTCCCGTGGGAATGTAGGTCCAACTCTGGGCGGTTAATGAGTTGATCTTGGCATGAACGCTGGTCATATTATTGGTCAGTGGTAAAATTTCCTGACCACAGTTGATATTCATGGCGCCGGGAATCGGAGCGGGGCCAGCATAGGGACGGTGTGTCCAAGGTAAGACGCGCGACCCTGCACATCCATTCCAGACGCTCATAGTCGAAGCGTCATCATCGTCGTCATCGTCATCGTCGTCATCATCGTCGTCATCGTCGTCATCGTCATCATTCCCGACTGGCGCATAGTCCAAAAACAACCAGGGTTCACCGGAGCGCGATTGGCCGATATTGACATAATCGCGGAACGGGATGACAGCGACACGGTATTTGTCATTGTCGTAGGCATCAATGGTATCAATCAGCGCATTGGCGGCTGTTTTAAGGGACGATAATTTGGTCCCCTTCATTGACCCGGTAATATCGAGCACGAGCGCAATTTCAACAACGCCCTCCGTCCCGAATGGTGCTTCGGCCCCGGCCGAGACATCGGAATTGGTATTCCCGAACATGTCCATAATCATCATATTATGGTAACCGCGAACGACGACGCGTAAATTCCCACCCAATGTCACGGTTAGTTTTGCTACCAGGCTGGTGTCACCCATACTGTTTGCCAATACGGATTTATCTACGATATCCTGCAACTCGTTGAGATCTGTCAGGCCGGATTTCGCAGCCGCCAGGACTGCAGCATCGGCATATCCCTGGAAATTAGTTTTCTTCCGCGACATGGCCGTCAGGTCCAGGGCAGTGCCAATGCCCGCCAGGCACAACATGGTGGCGCCGACGAACATCATGGCGACATTTCCGCTCGAATTTTTAAGATATTTTTTTAACATACCCACCAACAATTTTTCCCACATATATTATATTTTACGAATATTACGTTTTAATCTTTAATCTCAGCCAAACAAACAACCCTAACCGAGCGTAAATTAAATCCTATTTTACGAGACGTGCACCCTCGTCGGAACGGGGCAACAAAGGCGGAATGCCACCGGACTCATGATCAACATGAATTTCAACCAGGCTTCTTCCAGCAAAATTCAGTCGATAGGCAATATAGGAAGTCGCTTCCGATAAAGTCCCCAAATCGCCATTACCGCCGATATTCAAAACATGGGTGGGGAAATATAAAGTACCGACCAATCGAACATAAGTTCCGCCAGAAATTGTGCTCGTCGATCCAGGATTGGACGCTTTATCCTGAAAAATCACCAACCCTTTATACGTTCCGGTTGCGGGAGCGGTTAAATCAATTCTTGCCTGCGACACACTCGAATAAAAGGAAGACGGCCCCTTCAGGGCAAAACTGACACCGCTGCCTTTAACATCCGAGGCGCCAACAATTTGAAACGGGCCGTCTTCAATAACATACAACCCGGGATTAAACGTAACTTTTGACTTGTTGATCCTAATGCCACCGCAATAGGTACCCGGCTTCAAAACGGTTGTTATTTGTTTAGCCTCGTAATTGACGTAGTCACACGGTCCGGAAACGGGAATCGGCACTCCCTGATAGGGATCATCGATTTTCGTACAATTGGACCGTGCCGGCGGAGAATAAGTGCCGGTATGACTACCGTAAACACAAAAGGATTTCGCCGAGGGCGGCGTACTTGCTGTTGAAATCATTGCCTCAGGACTGGATGAATTGACTTGCACCGAGCATTCCGGCGCTTTGAAAACATTTTGTCCCTTGAATGTTACTGCCTGGGCGCTGGATGGATCTAAAGCGAGAGCACAAATAACATCATTTGTGGTGAGAACCGCTGACGCGCGTTCCCGAACATCCAAAAAATCCTTGCCGACCATACCGCTGAGCAAGGTCGGAACTTGAATATGGGCTTCAATGTCAACCCGCTCGCGCGTTGCCTTTACGTCCAGCGCCACTTTTTCCTTGCCGAAATAATTTTCAGTAAACGCTTTTTTCGCATATGCAATTCGTTCATCATTAGTCAAATTGGCTGGAATGACCGCTGCCAAGGCGGCTGCGTCTATACCGGCGACCAGATTGGCACGTTTTGCTGATGCATTTCCCATATCCATGGCCACACTCACCATCAATAATAATGGCAAACCGATCAGAGCCGTAAAAACGGCAATATGTCCATCACGGTACCGTAAATATTTTTGTGCGCCCCGTGCAATTTTATCTAACAAATACACGGTAATCCCAACTCCAAAATGCGGTTTAATAAGCTCCTACTAATACAACAGTGTTAGGATCAGATTAAAAACCATAGTGAATTTAAGGTTAAGGGGGATCAGTCGGTTTAAATCAATTACTCAATCAACCGTGCACCTTCATCCGAACGCGGCAGTAAAGGCGGCAAGCCGGCGGTTTCATGATCGACATGGATTTCGGTTACGCTTTGGCCGCCGAACTGGAGATTATAAGCAATCAACGCTGTTGCGGGCGCTTGTGCCGCCACCGGTTTGTCACTGGTAATGACCAGTTTTTGCGTCGGGAAATAGGCCGTACCCGTTAACTTCAGGCTGGAACCGCCGATAATCGTACTGGTCGAAGACGGTAAATTATGGTTGGCCCGTAAGCCTTCTTTGGTCTGGTAAAAGACCAGGCCTTTATAGGGTCCGGTGGCGGGTCCTGTAAGGTCAACGGATGATCCGGATTCGATTTCCACAATTGCATTCTGCCCTTTGAAAGCTATTGTGACCCCTTTCCCTGTCAATTGTGAGCCGTTTTTAATCCAGAGCGACTTGTCTTTCATAATATACGTCCCGGGCAACATGGTGATATTGGTGCCGTCAATTGTCAGGCTGCCGCAATAAGTACCCGGGATCAGAACTGTGTTATTGATGACGCGACCCCCTTTGATTCCCAGGGCAGTCATGTCGAGACAAGGTCCGTCTGCCGGTGGGATTAAATTCGCATAGGGGTCGACGATCGGCGTACAGGCATGCTTCACCAAAGGAGAAAACCGGCCGCGACTAACGCCAGATGTGCAAAATGATTTTGCGACCGGTGGCGTTACAACCTCGGAATTAATCGCCAATGAACTTGTCGAATTCGCCTGGACGGAACATTCGGGCGAGTTAAATTTGGCATTATCCAAAAACTCGATCGCGCGATCCCCTTTCGGGTCGAGTGCCAGCACGCACACAACATCAGCCCGTGTGACAATCGCTGAGGATCGCTCGCGAACGTCGATATGGTCTTTGCCAATCATGCTGCTCAGAAGTGTTGGGACTTGAATATGGGCTTCGATATCAACTTGTTCGCGCGTCGCTTTGACAGCCAGGTCCACCTTTTCTTTGCCGAAATAGTTTTCTACGAAAGCCCGTTTAGCAAATGCTGCCCGCTCATCATCAGATAAATTGGCCGGAATGACCGAAGCCAAAGCCGCCGCGTCCGCACCTGCTCTTATATTTGCGCGCTTTGCCGATGCATTGCCCAAATCCAACGCGATGCTCACCATCAATAATAATGGCAAGCCAACAAGAGCCGTCACAACGGCAATGTGTCCGTCACGGTTTTCCCGATATCTTTTTTGGACGCTCCGCGCCTTATACTGCTTTGCAGACATGATGTTTCCAAGCCCCGTTTGGATAAATAGATGCTGATCCTAAATCGGTAATGTTTAGATTTTGTTCGCAAAGAAGGTGAACCGGCCGTAAAGAACAACGAGTGAGGGCTACTTTCGGGCCGCCGTGATTTTGACGTTGATTTTGACTTTGTGGGCCACCCAGTCTTCGCTTTTCCACATGCCGGTCCCAACCTGAAAATCGGTTCGGTCAATCAAGGTCGACCCGCTCATCTCTGCCGTGTCGCCATCAATTTTAAGCTCAAAAGGCAAGTCAACAGCGCGGGATATATCTTTCAGCGTCAGCTCTCCGCTCGCTTCGTAGGAATTGCCGCCGGTGTGCTTGATACTCGTCGACGTAAACACCGCGTTCGGGAAAGGTTTGACCGCGAACCATTCTTTACCCGGCAGCGCCTCATTGCGTTCAGCATCGCCCGCATCCACACTGGCCATGTCAATTGTCACGACGACATTTGTGTTTTGCAGATCTTCAGGATCGAATTTTATAGATGCATCAAAATTCTTGAACCTGCCCTCAAATTCCTCGCCGCCTTGAGACCCCATAAATCCCAAAACTGAAGCTGACGAGTCGACGGTCCAATTGGCCTGAATTTCATTTGTTGTTTTTTGTTCGGGTTTCTCTGGTGTGGACTGAGCTTCGGCACCGTTTTGAGAGCAAGCGCAGATCACGCACGCAAATGCTCCGGTTGTTAAGAATTTGAGCGCCCTACCCATAATCAAACGTCCTTTTTCAAGCGTGGGATCATGCGGGCCAGGACATCATCCTTGTCCTTGTAATGATGTTTGAGGGCCGCTGCCACGTGCAAAGCAATCAGGGCCATCGCCAGATAGGCCAGTTTTTCATGGGCATTTTCAAAAAACTCATGCAATTCCGCCCGCTTGTCCCCCAGATCACCAAGTCCGGGCAAGGCTGGCAAGGGAACGACCTGAAAAATCTTGGAAGGGTACCGTGATGTCGAAGTGATTGCCCAGCCAATCAACGGCATGGCGATCATAAATATGTAAAAGGCTGCATGGGTACCCATCGCCGCCATCCGCTCCCAAGCTGGCATGTGCGCTGGTAGCGGCGGTGGTTTATGGCCCAAACGCCAAAATAAGCGCACAAATGAAAGAACAAGAATGACGATCCCAAAGGTTTTATGCCAGCCATAAACGAAAACGCGGAGGCTGGTTTCTTCTCTGGGAATATTTTCCATCACTTTGCCGCCAATCAACATAAAGATGATCAACAGCGCAATTGTCCAGTGCAGCCACCGGGCTGTACGGCTATACGTATCGGCTGACGTCATTTATTCAGACTTGCCGAATTCGCCGGAAATCAGGATCGACACCTCGTCGGTAACATTAGGGGCGTATTTGCCCAAGCCAAAATCTGAGCGCAACAGGGTTCCCCGGCCCTCAAGCCCCATATAGGGAGATTTTTTCATTGGATGATCAAATGCTTTTAAGAGCGTCACATCGAATGTGATCGGTTTTGTGGTGCCCATAATCGTCAGATCGCCCGTCATTTTCCCTGTTGTCTGGGACTCACGGGTAAAGCCGGTGCTCTCAAATGTGATTTCCGGGAATTTGGCCGTATCGAACCATCCATCCGAATTGAGATGGTCGTCAAACCGGTCGACACCGCTATCGATACTGGCCGATTTAATTAAAGCCGTGACTTTGCTGTTTTCCAGATTTTCTGCATCCAGCTGGACGGACGCATCAATATCGCGGAACCGGAGCTGCGGATTGGATAAGCCGAAATGAGAGTAACTGAAGGTGACATACCCGTGTTCTTTGTCCATCACATAGGTGCCTGACGGGATACCGATGGGCTCATATGTCGTCGCAGCGGCTGTTTTTTCAGTCACTTTTTCAGCTTGGGCTGTCGCCTCTGGTGCCTGTGAGCATGCACTCAAAAGCAAAAATGCACCTAGTGTTGTTGCTGACAAAACCCTGTTAATACGCGAAAATGTCATATTCGTTTCCTCCAATCCGGCGTTTTTATTTACACACCTATATCAACGAATTTTGCATATGCCTAGTTGAGCAATGTCACGTCCTTGTGAATTTATCTAAAAAATGCATCTAATATTGCATGTGGTGTCGTCTTAGGGTCAGAAAAGAAAATAAAGGAGAAGACAAATGGAAGATATTTTAGTTCCAATAGCAATGTTTGCGACGATACTGTTTGTGACTTGGGTTGTGGTTCATAATCGATACAAAGCAAGGGTCCAATCGGCAGAAATCATCAAAGACCTGATTGCAAACAAGGCGGAAGTTACGCCGGAAATAATCAAATCCGTCGGCTTTGTACCGAAACGCGCACACGGTGACCTTCGAACCGGCATGATTTTGATCGCAATTGGCGTTGCATTCATTTTCTTTGGCGGTGCCATCCCTGACGAAGAGGGAAAGGCAGTCTTCGGCGCGATTTCAATGTTCCCCATCCTGATCGGGCTGGCCTTATTGATCTTCTGGTACGCGATCAGCCGCAAAGAAGAAGCTTAACGCTTGTTCGGTCGCGGGGGACAGTCAAACGAGCGCCGAATATCGGTGCTCGTAAAAACCCACCAAGGGGGATTGCGGACATTCTTGCGACGGATGTGCCGCAATGACGCCTTGGCAGACGATCTGGCTCAGGAAACTTTTTTACGTGCTTTTCAAAAGCTTGATCAGTTGAAAGAACAGACATCGGAAAAAGCCTGGATCTATCAAATCGGATATCGGATTTTCCTCGATCATGTTCGTAAAGAGAAACGGAGGCGCGATCTCAGCGACGCGAAAATGCAAGAGCCTGAGGCAGTCGTTGAAAATACCGGGGTCAAAATGGATGTGGAACACGCCATGAATAATCTACCTGAGGCACAAAGAGCCGCAGTGATGTTGTGTTTGGCATATGGATTTTCCCACGCTGAAGCCGCGACCGCACTCGGACAACCACTTGGCACGGTCAAGTCTCACGTCAACCGCGGGAAAAACGCCTTGAGGGGTTTCCTTATGGCGTATGAAAGGGCATAATTAAGTGATGCAAGAAGATACAGAAGAAAAAATGTTCAAGGATTTATTGTCCGACTATGCCCAACCGGCCAAGGACAATGGATTTAGCGAGTTCGTGTTGGCGACATTGCCACAACCGCAATCCCATAAGCGGTTGAAGTCTTTCATGGTCGGCGGCGCAGGCGCACTCGGAGGCGTGATCGCCCTGACCCAGTTAAAGGGGCTTTGGACATATGCAAGCGGTGTTAAAATTCCAAAATTACCTGCAATTGAAACCCCGTCTATGGAAATCGGAACACTGGCAAACTCAAGCCTGATGAGCTCTTCATACGGCCCGCTAATTCTCGGCCTTGGCATGCTATTAACATTGTGGATCGCGCAGGTTTTGATATTCGGGGATGGGGTGTGAATGCACTCCGGGTCCGCATTGACCCCAAAGACTTTATCGCAGAAGCCGGAACCGCGTTTTCCTTAAAATCGCGTCCAACCCGTCTGGATATGTTTGCAGACAAGCGTGCAGCCCGCGATCTTATCCGGTTTGAAGCCAAGCAAATCGAGGGATTGTCGCATGCTTTATACGGCGAAGCAGCACAATCGCTCCTCATCGTTCTTCAAGGCATGGACACGAGCGGCAAAGACGGTACGACCAGTGCGATTTTCTCACGAACGCCGCCCTTAAACATAAAGGTCGCAGCCTTTAAGAAACCAACGCCAAAAGAGCTGGCACATGATTATTTGTGGCGCGTCCATAATGTCTGCCCGGGCAAGGGTGAGGTAACTGTTTTTAATCGCTCCCATTACGAAGATGTACTCGTTGTCAAAGTCAGGAGTTTTGCGCCTGCGGATGCGATCGAGCGACGTTATGGTGAAATCAATAGTTTCGAAAAGCATCTGGTCGATAACGGGACGACAATTTTGAAATTCATGCTCAATATTTCCCACGAGGTTCAAGGCACGCGCCTGCGCGAACGTCTGGTTGAGCGGCATAAATTCTGGAAGTTTAACCCGGGAGACCTTGACGACCGTAAACTATGGCCGGACTTTATGGATGCCTACGAAACCATGGTAGAGCGCACGTCAACGGATTTCGCGCCATGGTATGTTATACCTTCTGATCATCGCGCCACACGCGGGGCTATTGTAAGCTCGATTGTCCGCCAAACCCTGCAAAAAATAAATCCGCAATATCCGGAAGCAAAATACAAACCCGAAGACTTCCCTGATATTTAGCCCGGCCTCCGTCGTTTTATTCATCTATACTTAAGCCCTTTCGCCGAAACTGGGTTCAGAAACTGTTTACCATATAGTCTGAGCCCGAACTACATGAACACCGAACCGGAAAACCCCGCGCTAAGCTCTCGCGATGAAACGCCGCTGTCTCCATATGCGGCTGTCGAGTCGAGAAATGGCGGGATTTTCCGACGGATTTTCAGCCCTGCTCCATCAAAACCTAAATCCAGAACCAAAGCGCAAAAGCGAAGGTTTACTGCGCTAATCATAACGGCATTTCTAAGTTATTTCGGCGCGCTGGCTTTTGTTGGATGGATTGGGTGGGCCGGGAAAGATATGCCCGAAACGGTCGAATTGTGGACCCCGAAGTCAACGCCTTCAATTGTCATTTTAGATCGACAGGGCAGGGAAATTCTTAGCCTCGGGGGCTCCGAGGCAAAACCGGTTTATCTGGATGATATATCGCCTGACCTGATCAACGCATTGGTCGCAGTTGAAGACAAACGGTTTTATGATCATCCGGGGTTTGATGTCATTGGACTGGCGCGCGCCATGCGGCACAATTTGGAAGCCGGTCGCGTTGTCCAGGGCGGGTCAACGATTACCCAGCAGCTTGCAAAAAATGTTTTCCTGACCCGAACCCAAACGCTGAAACGCAAAACGCAGGAAATCATGCTCGCAGTCTGGATCGAGCAAAAACTATCGAAACGGGAAATTCTCGAAACCTATCTTTCACGCGTTTATTTTGGCGGCGGGACATTGGGTATTGAATCCGGTGCGAAACGGTTTTTCAATAAGCCGGCGAAGGACTTGACGACTGGCGAGGCCGCGCTCCTTGCCGGCATTCTCAAAGCACCCGACCGGCTTAATCCGCTCAAAAACCTGCGGGCTAATTCCGAACGCACGGCTTTGGTATTACAAAAAATGTATGACGAAGGGTATGTAAGTTATGAAGACGGTGTCGCGGCCTTGAACGCCCCCATTGAGATCGAACCTGTCGCCGTCAAATCCCATCCAAGCGCCGGGTATTTCACCGACTGGATATTGACACAAACAGATGCGCTGATCGGCGCGCCCCAGCACGACATCGTGGTTCGTACGACGCTCGATCTGGATGCCCAGATCGCCGCCCAGTCATCGATTTCCAGCAATATGAAAACCGACAAAAATGCCCAGCAAGCCGCGCTCGTCGCCTTTGATGGCACAGGAGGTGTGCGGGCTATGGCAGGCGGCGTTGATTACCAACACTCTTCCTATAACCGGGCCGTCACATCGAAACGGCAACCGGGCTCGGCCTTCAAACCGTTTGTTTACCTGGCAGCATTGGAAGCCTACCGCGCGCCCTGGGATGTTCGCATCGACGAAGAAGTGGACATTGATGGATGGAAACCGGGTAATTTTTCGAACACGTTCCGCGGGGAAATGTCCCTTGAAAAGGCTTTAGCGCTATCCATCAATACGATCTCTGTCATCCTCAGTGAAGAAATCGGACGGAATAAAGTCGTTGCCATGGCACAAAAAATGGGATTACCGGAGCTAAAACCTTACCGGTCCCTGGCGCTCGGCGCTCAGGAATTATCCTTGTATGAGCTTACCAGCGCCTACGTGCCACTGGCCAATTGGGGTCGGAAAATCGATCCCTATGGCCTGGAGGCCATATATGCCGCGGATGGACGTGTGCTGTATGCCCGCCCGCCGGTTGAGGCCGAACAACTACTGGACACCGGAACCCTGGGTCAGATTAATATGATGCTCCAAACCGTGATCACAGCGGGTACCGGAAAAGCCGCCCGTATCGATGGCCGGGAGCTTGCGGGGAAAACCGGAACAACCAATGATTACCGCGATGCCTGGTTTGTCGGATATGCCCCCGACTACGTTGCCGGCGTCTGGGTCGGCAATGATGACAACTCGCGTATGTCACGCGTGACGGGGGGCACCATTCCAGCGCAGATTTGGAAAACCTTCATGTCAGAAGTTTTGAGAGATCAGCCTGTATTACGCCTGCCAACCGCGAGCCGCCCGATCGCAGTTCGCAGTGCTAATGCGCTGGAACTCCTGCTCGCGGACATAGAAAAAAGCCTGCCCGAAAACAATTAAGCTGCGCTTATCAATACGGTGCGCCAACCGCGTGCAAAAGCGCCCCATTCTGGTTGAGCCACTTTTTTGCAGGCTTAACCGTGTCAACCATCCCATCCAGCAAATCCCAAAATTTTCGGCTATGATTGGCCTCGATCAGATGAGCACATTCATGCGCGGCGACATAGTCGAGCACAAAGGGCGGCGCGCAGACCAGGCGCCATGAGTAGGAAATCTTTCCGCCACTCAAGCCGCGCCCTTTGATACACGACCCCCACCGTGAGCTGGTATCCCGGACACTGATTTTATCGACCTTTTTACCAATAGCACTGGCGTGGAATTCAGTTGATGCCGTCAGGGCCTGACGTGCTTGACGTATCAGAAATCTTTTGGTTCGCCCGTCCAACGTATCCGGTGCTGCAGGCACGTGAATTTGCTTGCTATCAAAATCAATATTTGGACGCCCGCGGGGGCCGGGACAGATCAGCTCAAAATGCTCGCCCTCAAACAGGATCTGCCCGCCATCGACAAAGGGTTGCGGGCTCGGCAAGGCCTCCAGCTGTACCTGAATCCAGTCCCACTTTTTGCTTACGAAGCGTTGAGCTGGTTTTAATTGTCGTTCTTGTCCAGGAACGGTAACAGCCACGAGACGCTTCGCCGCATCTATTTTTATGCTAATTCGGGTCGCACGCGGCCTTAAATGGTATTGAATCCGGGGATCACTTTCATCAGTCCAGACCGTATTTTGCCTTGAAACCGGCGCAATATTCCTATTTGCTGTCTGCAAGTTTAATTTTGATAGGAATCCCGTCATGCAAATGATCTCAACCAATATCTCAGCTCTGGCATTGACTGCTGTGCTGTCCACTTCCCTTGTATTGTCCGGTTGCGGCGACAAGAACAAGAGCAAATCTGTCGCAAATGAAGTGAAAATAGAAGAAATTGCAGTCAGGAAAGTAGACAATGCACAGGCCGAGCGCGCGCTCGCAGCCCTTTCAATGAAAGATTCAGGCTCTGGCATATTGAGCTGGTCCGGAAAATCCGGCGATTCAGGGAATTACACGTTCAACAATGTTGTCATTCAAGGTGAGGACGCGGACGACGAGCCGATGAAAATCGAAACGCTCGAATTGCAAGGCGCCCACATGCAGGGTGACCTGGTCGCTTTTGATGTCATCACAATGAACAATATGAGCACGACAGATGACGATGCCAACGTAAAGATCAAAAAGCTTGCGCTGATTAAACCATCGCCAACGATTTCCAATGAAATCGCGAAAGCCTTTGGGGGTGATGATAAGGCCTTTGAAGATGTTGACGGTGAATTTAGCATTGGCGGATTCGATATGGTCGGTCTCGACGTTGCAGGTGATGATGGCAAAATCACAATGGATAAATTTTTGTTCGGGGCGGCTGAGGATAATACCGGCGTGTTTACGCTTAAAAATCTGAATATGGATATCCAGGAAGACGAAGACGTCAAACTCAGCTTAGGCTCGATCGACGTGACCGGCGTCAATATCGAAAAGTATAAGGGCCTGGTCACCGAATCCTTCAAATCCGGGAAAAACGGCGAAGAAATTGGCGAAGAAGCCATGAAGAAAATCATGAATTCAATGAACCCTTACGCGCCGGATTATAAAAACTTTTCCCTTAAAGATTTCGATATGGATATTGCCGGTTTGACGGTTGACGTCGCGTCGGTTGACGGACAGACCACATCCAAAAACGGGATCACAACGATCACACAAAACACATCTCCAATGATCATTACGCCTCCGGCCGACGGTGGCAAAAAAGAAATGCAGCAATTCACAACTGCATTGAATGATATGGGCTATGAACGACTCGTTTTTCAATCTTCATCAAAAAGCATTTTGGACGAAGCACGCGATAGCGTTGAAGTCATCGATTCTTACCTTGATATGGAAGACGGATTTAAGCTTAATTTCGATTATAGCTTAAACGGCGTTAAAGAGCTGATGGAAAAGGCGACCGCATTGAGTGCTAACAATGCCGCGGCAACCAATCCCCTCGCGGCGATGGAAATGCTCAGCTCAATGACCGTGTCTAAAGCGCGGATCGCATTTCAGGACAAATCCATTGTTGATCGCAGCTTTAAATTTGCGGCCAAGCAACAAGGCACTGAAGTTGATATGTTGAAAAATTCTGCAAAAGCAGGATTGGCGTTTTTACCAATGATGGCAAAAGATCCGGCTCAGCAAACACTCGCCATGGAAGCCAGTCAGGCATTGGGATCGTTTTTGGACAATAGCGGGACGCTGGTGATTGAAATGAACCCGCCAACCCCTGTCGATATGGGCGCGGTAACGAGCGGCGCTCAACAAGGTAATTTTGACGTATCTACGCTTGGATTGTCTATTCGTGCCGAATAGCGCGACCCAAAAGTCTGCTAATTGAGAGAACGGGGCCTAGTGCCCCGTTTTTTTATAGAGCTTCAACCGGTCGGCGATTTCCTGCGGTGTATCGAGCCCTGAAAAAATATCGACGAATTTCCCGTCCGCGCCCATCAAATAAATGAAATTTGTATGGTCAAATGTGAATCCTTCAGGATTGGCCGGATCCTCAACTTTTTGGCCCGTTGCGATATATGCTTTCTTGACGGCATCGATTTGGTCCTGCGTGCCGGTCAATCCTCTGAGGCCCTTGGGAAACCCGTTGGCGGTCACATAAAGTGCCAGTTGCTCAGGTGTGTCTCTTTCAGGGTCAACCGTGATCAAAAGGGAATGAAACGTGTCAGGGTCCAGTTTTGATAATGTCAGGGCCGCACCCATTTTTTGCAATGATGTCGGGCAGACATCAGGGCAATATGCGAACCCGAAATATATCAACATTGGCTTTCCCAAATAGGTTTGATCGGTAACGATTTGTCCCTCGTGATCCGTTAATGTGAATGCGCCGCCAATGTTCGCTTCGCCGGAAACCACAGTATTTGGTGCTGATTGCACGCCGGTTTCAGGCGAACACGCGCCGATCGCAAAGGCGCCGAAGCAGATCAACAACGGATTGAAAATTTTTCGTGACATCAAACATTCCTCAATTAGGGTATGGCTCGACGTTATGACGAGGATTATTTGACTTGGCAATGAGCCTAAATGAAGCAGTTCCTTCTCACGGAAGTGAAGATCTTTACCGCATGGGACATTTGCGGCGGACCACGCTCGTCTCCTTGCGCTGGATGGCAATCATCGGGCAATTGATCGCTCTGGCCGTCGTCTGGCTTGTCCTGAAATTTGACCTTCCGCTTCTTGCCTGTCTTACTTTTATCGGGATTAGCGCTGTTCTCAATACATTGATCATGATCCGGGCCCCGCTTGACCGCCGAATTACAAATATGGAGGCGGGGACGCAGTTGTTTTTCGACATTTTGCAAATATCAACCTTGCTGTATTTAACGGGCGGTATGAAAAATCCGTTTGCCCTCTTATTGATCGCGCCGGTTATCGTATCTGTTAAAACCCTGAACAGAGGTGTTTTTGCAGGTTTAGCCACCAGTGTCGCGATCATTTCATTTTTACTGTTGTTTTATCACAGACCCTTGCCCTGGTATCCGGGAGAGTTCCTTGATCTGCCCAATTACTATTTATATGGATTCTGGATTGCCCTATTGGTGGGCATGATGTTCACATCCCTTTATACGTGGCAGGCTACATCGCAAACGAGGCGAATGACCGAAGCTTTCGCGGCCTCGGAAGCCATTTTATCGCACGAGAAAAAATTAGCTGCCTTGGGTGGCTTAGCTGCAGCCGCCGCTCATGAGTTGGGGACACCGCTTGCGACCATTCAAGTCGTGGCCAAGGAAATTGCCCGAGAGGCAGAGACGAATAGCGAATTAAAGGAAGATGCGGATCTGCTGCTTTCCCAAGCGATCCGGTGCCGGGATATTCTCCAACAACTGGCTGATCGCGGCGACAGCGGAGATGAAGTCCATGACCGGCTGGATATCTCCGCTTTGATCCGTGAAATCACGGAACCCTTTATCGGTTTTGGCCCGGAAATCATCACACGACTAAACCCGCCTAATGAAAGCGCAGATATCCCCGTGCTCAAACGTCAACAGGAGTTTGTTTACGGGCTGACAAATATCGTCGAAAATGCTGTCGATTTCGCCAAGTCAAAAGTTCACGTTGACGCGACCTGGTCAAATACGCATATCGCCATCGAGGTATTAGACGATGGTCCCGGATTTAATCATTCAATATTCCACCGGCTTGGCGAACCTTATATCTCAATGCGCCAGCACACGAAAAATGATGCCTCCCAGATATCGGGGGGCGGTTTGGGATTAGGCGTATTTATCGCTAAAACCCTGATCGAACGATTGGGCGGCTCGGTCAGTTTCGAAAATCGTAAAAACGTCGCAGGCGCGAAAGTCAACCTGATCTGGCCATACACGCAATAGTTCCTATATACAGGATAGAATTTGAAAGCCCCAGGAGGCGATATTATGTCAAACACAAACGCCGAATATGAGATCCCGGAAGACAATCGTCTCATGGTTCTGGATGACAATGAACCGTTTCGCATCCGATTAGGGCGCGCGCTCGAAAAACGAGGCTTTGAGACCATTCTGGTGGGTAGCATTGCGGAAGCGACGGCCTTGGTGAAATCCAACCCGCCGGCTTTCGCCGTTCTGGATATGAGGCTCGAAGATGGTAGCGGTCTGGATATCGTCGCGCTGCTTCACGAATACCGCCCCAATTGCCGTATGGTAATGTTGACCGGTTATGGCAATCTCGCGACCGCAGTCGCGGCCGTAAAAGGCGGCGCCGTTGATTATCTCGCCAAACCCGCGGACGCGGACGATGTCGTTAAGTCATTAATGGCGAAACCGGACGAGCCGCCAGCACCACCGGAAAACCCGATGTCAGCCGACCGGGTCAGGTGGGAACATATTCAACGGGTTTATGAATTGTGCGATAAAAACGTCTCGGAAACTGCTCGCCGGCTTGGCATGCACCGGCGCACGCTGCAGCGCATTCTGGCCAAACGGGCCCCGCGCTAAACTGTGACCGCGATCCTGTTTGTCTGTCTTGGCAATATTTGCCGGTCTCCGACCGCTGAAGCCGTTTTTCGCAAACGCGCTTTAAATGCCGATCTTGATCTGCGCATCGAGAGTGCAGGTACAGGCGGATGGCACAGGGGCGACCCCCCCGACCCGCGTGCGCGTGCGGCCGGAGAAGCCCGCGGATATAGTTTTACCGGTCAGGAAGCCCGGCGGGTTGAACACAATGACTTTTCAGTTTTTGATTTGATCCTGGCAATGGACACACGAAACCTCCGTGATTTACGTGCCGCTTGCCCGCCGGATTCACGCGATAAAATTCGACTGTTTCTTGAATATGCGCCCGCTCTATCTGTATCTGAGGTTCCTGATCCTTATTACGGCGGTGAGGATGGGTTTGATCATGTTCTCGACTTGGTCGAGGCGGCCAGTGACGGCTTGATCAACCAGATTAAAGCTCAGCCCAGCAGCGGATAATTCGCTTCTTTTTGGTAGATATTCGGCCCGCTTTTCTGGGGATTGGACGAAAAGAGAGAAAACTCGTCCACGAGAAATGATTTGCTTTTAAACTTATCATGCCGTCTCACATAACGACTGAGATCCGCCAGTGAAATTCCTCTATTCATATAAGCCAAACTGAGATGCGGCGCATACTTTCGGGACTCCATTTCGACCTTTGCCCGGCGCGCCGCACGTCGGCAATGTTTATGTAAATCCTCAAGCGCTTTACTTGGATTGATCCCTAGCCACAGCGTGTGCGGTTTTGATCCGCCAAAAACACCGACACCGTTCAAGTTTAAATCAAATCCGGTTCCGGGCGAACGTGCCAATTCGTGATCCAGAATTTCGGCAAATTCATCGCTGACCAATCCAAAATATCCAAGCGTGATGTGAAGATTTTCCCGGGGGCTCCAGCGCACACCTTCAACACCCTTTTGCAAAGTCTCGACCTTATCGAGGATCGACGGCGGTGGTTTTATAGCGGCAAAAAGTGTCAGCATAGGTTTGGACCTAGGGGCAAGGTGACCGAAGTTTGACATGCAGTTTGTGAACGGCTTTCTCCATTTCTGGCGTCCACTTAATTTCGTGTGCATCAATGTTTTCTTTCAACTGAGCCATCGAACTTGCACCAATAATATTGCTGGTTAAGAATTCACGGGTCTCTACAAATTTCAGCGCAAGTTGAACCGGAGTCAACCCAAGATCATTTGCCAATGTCAGACACGCATCAATTGCGTCCGCTGCGTGATCCGCCTCATAACGCTCAAGCCTGCCAAACATTTTCTTTCTTGATTTTTCGGGCAGATTCCCACCCGCATATTTCCCGGTCAGATAGCCTTGAGCTAACGGCGAATAGGCCAACAGGCCTAAATCTTCACGTACAGCGATTTCAGCCAGTCCGTAGTCAAACCGGCGACTGAGTAGATTGTAGACGTTTTGAATAGACGCCATACGCGGCCATCCGTGTTTCTCGGACAATTGTAAAAACTTCATCGCACCCCAGGGTGATTCATTGGAAAGGCCAAGCGCACGGATGCGCCCCGCTTCCACATGTCGCGACAGCGCTTCGTAAGTTTCCTCGAATGGAATCATGTCATCAATGCCCAAATCTCGATAACTATGGAAACCGAAAACCTCGCGCGGGCGATCCGGCCAGTGGATTTGGTAAAGATCAATATAGTCGGTTTGCAGGGCTTTTAAGGATCGCTCGACGGCAAAATCAATTTGTTCTTTCGTGTGGCGCGGCGGTTTCCCGCCCGGGCGCATCCAGTCGGCGTGATCGAAACGCCCGACTATTTTTGAAGCGATGATGATTTTATCGCGGTCCTGACGGTTGTGAAGCCAGGACCCGATGATGGCTTCCGAAGCGCCCCGCGTTTCGGGTTTGGGCGGAACAGCATAGAGCTCTGCACAGTCTATGAAATTAACGCCCCGTTCGAGCGCATAGTCCATTTGTCGATGCCCCTCAACCTCATCACATTGACTGCCCCACATCATTGACCCCAGACAAATACTGGAGACCTCGATGTCGGTTTTTCCTAACCTGCGGTAGTCCATAGTTCACCTTCTCGTCATATTTGGTTGGTATTGTCGCAAAAATACCTATATAGTCTTGGTATTGAAAATGCGCGGAGGCGCAAGCTTTTTAAGGAGAGCATTTATGAATAACTCAAACAGAACGGTTGGCGTTCAGAGTAATGTGAATTTGGGCCTGCGTGATTTCATGCTGGGCACTTATAAATATATGGGTGCCGCCATGGCTGTGTCCGCACTCGTCGCCTATTTCTTCGGCATGAATGTATTGCGAGACGGCAATGGCGGGATTACCGAAATTGGCGCTCTTTTATATAGCCCTATGGCCGCAATCGGATTGACGATTGGTATTGTTGTTCTTTTTGGTGCTGTTGGCGCGAAACTGCAAACCATGAGTATTTCCGGAGCCCGGATTTTCTTATTTAGCTTCGCTTCTATTATGGGCGTTTGGCTATCAGCTATCGCGGCTTTCGTGGATCCGATGATCTCCGTGAAGATATTCTTTATGGCTGCGGCGATGTTTGCCGGACTTAGCTTGCTTGGCTACACAACCAAGAAAGATTTAGGCCCGATTGCCAAAGTCGCCTTCATGGTGTTCTTCGGGTTCGTTGCCTTGAACCTTCTAGGAATGGTGTTCCCGGCAATGGCAATGACAGGCGGAATGGGAACCATTCTCAGCTTGGTTGGCTTGGTCGCCATATCAGTGATCACAGCTTGGGAAACACAGGCCTTAAAGCACATGTACCACGCAACGGTCGGTGATCCGGAAATGGCTGAAAAATATTCGGTCTACGGTGCGGCCAGCCTGCTCTTGGCCTTCATCAACATCTTCAGTATTTTGATGAACTTGTTTGGCGGCGAATAAACGCTTAAAAACAACTCGTTAATCCCTAGAAAAGCCCCGTCTCTGGCGGGGCTTTTTCTTTGCCCTTAACATTAAAAAATGGTAATGAAGCTACGCGAATCACAGAACAAAGAGTCTGGATGCGCAAAATAAAACGATAAAAAAACTTATACCTATAGGGGAGAAAACTATGTCTTTAGCACGTATAATCTGGATTATCAGTCTGCTTGCAGCTATCGGGCTATCATTCGCCGATATGGAAATGGCTGGGATGATTTTGGCCATACTTGGATTGGCCAGTGGCTTTTTTGTGGACCACGAACATCGAGCGGGGCTGATTATCGCCGCGGTCTTTTTAGCCATGGTAGGTGGTGCTGCGGCTTGGAATGCAATTCCCGGTCTCGGTCCAGTCATCACGGATATTATGGGAAGCTATTCCAGCGTCTTGAGCGCGGCAGCCTTGATGGCCATCTTGCGCACAACAGTTGAACGGTTGCTTTTAAACAAAGGAACCGAGGGCTAAATAGCCCGATTTAACACAAAAACTGGCCCTGCCTCCAAACTATGGCGGCAGGGTTTTTTATGCCTAAACCTAAGTGCTTATAAACCGTTTCTTGTCGAAGACTTTCAACACGGCTTGCAAATCATGGCCCCGTTTTAAAATTAATCCACCGGGCGCGACGACGCTAAATTGGCCTTGTTTATTGCGAAGAGCCGGACGTTTGACCACCTGATACAACGGCATTTCACTGGCCTTGCGATAGATTGAAAAAATAGCCTGATCGGCCAGCATATCCATAGCATAATCTTTCCAATGCCCGGCACTGACCATGCGTCCATAAACCGATAAAATTTGTCCCAGCTCTTTACGATCGAACGAGGTTTGGGAATTTGGCTTTGATTGTGAAGACGAACTGCGATGGGGAATCGGAATTATTTTTGCGCTCATAAAATCAAAATACCGCCCAAGCTCTCCATGTCAATTCTTTGATGTTCAGGGCACGTCTGTGTGCACTACCGACATACCCAAAACTTCTACGATTGCACTAGGGTTTGATTTAACGGTTTCTGCCAAAGCCTCGAAATCGGACATATCAAGCGGTTGCGGCGGCGCTACAATGATTTCAAGAGAGCCACCTTTTCCAATAAAATCCGACACGGATTGTAAATAGGCAACGCCGGGCGGAAAAACCTTGCTGACCTCTGACATGGGCACGATGAACGCGTTGGTCGCCATATTGCGCAAAATTTCCGGCGTCGTATTGCGGAGCATAGCCACGCCGGGCTCATCTTCCGGCGCCAATTGCGCAAAATCGACGGCCATCGCGAATCCCTTTTCGAGCCCCCCTTTATCTTCCGCGAAAACCCGATATTTCTTAAACGCTATTTCCTCCATAAACATTTCAGCAAAGGCCTCTTTATCAAATGTTTCCAGATCTTCCGGGATTGTCGCCATGGCCGTGACATAGTCAGGTAAATCCATTTCAGCTTTTACGTCATACGCAAAGAACTGATCGATATCGTACTTATAACCGAAATCAGATAAGCCGGTTTCAGCATCCCAATGCACGTCCATTGCAAAGTCTATCTCGGGAACAGCAAGATCATATTTTTCGAGTATTTTGATGCTATCGGCAGCGATTTGTTTCTGGTCGTCGGTGATTGTAAACTCAAGGTCTTCGCTCGGCATCGACAGTAATGTCATATAATAATCAACAAGACCTTCGATGTTGAATTTCATATCGTTGACACCGAGTTCAATTTTCTCGGGTATCAGCCAGTGAAATTCGCTCATGTCGAAGTAAGCGCTATCAACACTGAATATATCGATATCATTAAATTTTGACCAACTCGGTCCACTTCGAAAAATGCCGAAGCTCATCAGGTCCGTTTCATCGCGGCCTGGAAACTTACCCTGGGCAATATGGCGTGAAAGCCCGGACATATTTACGTCTTTCATTGTGTAAAATTCGGTAAATGATTCCGTCTTCATGCGTATATTGGTCAGGCTTTCGCCATCGCTGGAAATCTTCGGCAAAGTCATATCCGATACGTTTCTTGAGCCTTTCACGATACCAAAGCCCGTATTTCCACGATCAATATCGCGATGTCCCATCAGATCATATGACAGAGCCATCGAATAAGGCATGTCCTCCATTTTCATATCAATGTTAAAAGCGATGTCATAGGACACGTAGTTTTCATAACTCAGGGAATAGTTCCAGGCTGATAGTTTTTGAACGATGTGCCATATTTTAGTCAAACCTTCTTTGGATTTTTCGTCTTTGATTTTTAGGTCAGTTAATTCAAGCACCCATGGGTGCACAGTCACATCCGTTATCACGCTACGTCCAATAGAAAAATCCAAGCGATCAAAAGACTGGAACAGCAGCTCTTCGCTCAATTCAGTTTCCAAATCTCCGTCATTGCTCAGGTCTTCTACAATATCGACCGTAATTTCCTTGGATGCATCGCTTATCACTTCAAGGATGGTTTCCATTCCAAACATTTTCAGACCGTCAATTTCAACTCTTGTTGCGACCGGAATTGTCTCATCCAGTCGTCGCCCTGATGCCCGGTCGGATATGGCATTATAATCTACGCCCCAGAGCGACAATTGCCCTATGTGAAGACCAATGTCCGAATTGTCTGCTGCCGTGATTTTAAGGTCATCCAGTCTTGTTGCTCCGCTATCCGGGTCAAAAGCTGCCTTTGCATACGTGATAGCGGCTTTTTCAGGCAAAAGCGCGATCAAAGCATCGATATCCAGCTTGGCCTGTCCAGCCAAAATGAACTTTTCACTGCGCAATGCCTCAAAATATTTAAGTTCTTTAGCGGTGGCAGCGACAGTTATTTTTTCGGGGGAAGGATTGTGCAAGGCCTTGTAACCGAAATAACCGGCGATCAGCACCGCCGCCAATACAACAAATGTCCAAAAAGCACGCATATCTCATCCCCATCGTCAAAACGCGGTTCAGCCTAGCAGATAACTGTTCTTCGGGAAGGAAATTCCTTGCCGCTGTCCTACATATTTTTAATGCAAACAGCCGCGATTTGGTAACTTTTGAGTAAGAGGCTTGTCGTAGGTTTGATTTATGAAAAAATTAACCATACTCCTCTCCGTATCCTTGCTCGCAGGGTCATCCCTCACACTTAGCGGCTGCGCGGTCGCAACCGCCGGTGTCAAGAAAGGCGACGAACGCAATTTTGCCCGCTCGCTAAATGATGTGAATGCCACCCGCGCCATCAAAGCCCGCATGGGCCGTATTGAAGGTTTTCATCTCGGCGGTGTAGATACGGAAGTTGCGCAAGGGGTCGTTGTTCTCTCAGGCAATGTACCCCGTCAAGAGGACCGGATCGAAGCCGAGCGCATTGCCTGGTCTGCTCCAAATGTCGTCCAAGTCGGCAATGAAATCCTGATCAAAGGCAAGCAAGGTGTAGTGCGTAATGCAAAAGACGGTGTTCTTAACAATTCTGTACGCGCCCGGCTCACCGCCAACAAGGCCGTTAAAGCCCGCAATTTTAATGTCGAAGTTCATGACGGCGTCATCTATCTGCTGGGCGTAGCCCGCACCCAGGATGAACTGAAGATGGCAGCGCATATCGCCAGTACGACCAGAGGGGCACGTGAGGTCATTTCTTACGTGACTGTCGCCGGCGATACATCATCACAATTTGCTTCCGGTCCCGGATATAACGGCCAACCCAGCACCGTTGCAACCGCGCCGACTTACGGAACTCAAGGATATGGCGCGCCAGCGTCGCCCAGCTATATAGAGCCAAGCTCACCAAACTATACCGCGCCGGCATCGCCTCCGGTGACGGTGCTTGACGATGACGCGATTGAAAGTGGAGAACCCTATTATCTCGATCCGCAAACCGGCGAACGCGTCAATATTCCAGAGGGAGTCAAGCCGATCCCTTATGTGCCGGATACGGGACCCGGCTCTTTGGGTGCAGGCGGTACACCGCTTCCACCGGCAATCAAGCAACCGCTCACACTTGGCAATGAAACCGGCGGCACCAGTATCGCACAATTCCCATCAGACCAGCAATTGGGTCAATTCCGGACCGGACAAGCCGGTGAAGCGGTCTCCGTGATCGAATCCGCGCCTTATATTCTCGATCCCAACACCGGCGAAATGATCCCGGTTAAATACGAGAACGGCATCCCTATTCCCCTGATCAGATAGTTTGATATTGATTTGCGCGTGCCGCTGCCCCATTTAGGGCGCATGAGTTTAAAAATTGCATTCCAAATGGATCCGATGGAAGGCGTTGATATCAACGCTGACACCACATTCGCCTTGGCTGAGGTTGCACAAAACCGTGGCTATTCAATCTATTCATACACGCCCGATCAGCTCAGCTATAATGCCGGTCGCATTCAGGCACGGGCACGCAAAATGACCTTGCGCCGGGAGCAAGGCAATCATGTGGATTTTGAAACAGAAACGCTGCTTGATCTTGAAAAGGATATTGATGTGGTCTGGATGCGTCAGGACCCTCCATTTGATATGGGCTATATTACGGCCGCCCATATTCTGGAAATGCTGGAAGGAAAGACGCTGGTTTGCAATGATCCGAAATGGGTAAGGTCCTGTCCTGAAAAAATTATTCCCCTGGAATTTCCAGACCTGATTCCGGAAACCCTGATCACCAGGGATAAACAGGCCATTGATGCGTTTCGTGACAAGCACAGAGATATCATCCTCAAACCATTATACGGCAATGGCGGCGAAGGTGTCTTTCTTTTGAAAGCCGGAGACAGTAATTACTCTTCGCTGCTGGAAATGTTTTTTGCCAGTTCTCGCGAACCGATCATAGCCCAGGCCTTTCTTAAAGATGTTGTGAAGGGCGATAAACGTATCATCATTATCGACGGCGAGGCGGTCGGCGCCATTAACCGGGTGCCCCAAAAGGGCGAAACCCGTTCCAACATGCATGTGGGCGGCGTGGCTGAACCAATCGAAATGTCCGATACTGATCTCAAGATTTGCGAAGCCATTGGCCCGACATTAAAAGAACGCGGTCAAATCCTGGTCGGAATTGATGTGATTGGGGATAAAATGACTGAAATCAATCTGACATCACCGACCGGCGTGCAAGAATTAAAACGGTTTTCCGGCGTTGATGCTGCCGCTTTGTCTTGGGACGCGATAGAACGGCGCTTAAAATCCCAAGATTAGCAGCGCCGTCAACGACTCTTTAGGAGTTAACCGTTAAGCCTTGATATAATGGCTTGGGTAAGAATCATATGTTTAGGTGGACTGGCGATAAGCTTGGCGTCTTGTGCCTCGACCCCTGCGCCCGTGAGTCCTGCGGTCCAAAACTCACAACCCGCTAAATATGAGCTCGCTGATAAAGTTCAATTTTTGCAAAATGATCGCAGGTGGGCCCGCCAAACCCTTGGAGGCACGCAGGAAAGCCTTGAAGACGATGGGTGTTTGGTAACAGCTGCTGCGATGGCTCTGGTCAATCTTGGATTTAGAACCGATCCTGGCGATCTGACCAACCGATTAAAAGCCTATAACGGGTTTACGCGCAATGGCTGGCTGATCTGGAGCGGATTGGAACGGGCAACAGCCGGAAAAGCCAAAACCGTGTTCTATAATGAGGCCGATGACGAAACGGTCCGATCGTGTCTGACCGCCGGCTATTATCCGCTTGTTAAATTTGATCTGCCTTCTCGGCGCACCCATTGGGCAGTCGTGATCAAGGAAACCGATAAAGGTTTTTATGTGCGTGACCCCATGGTGTCATCGAAAACACCTGTTCCCTTAAAATCACGGGCCAATGGTATCGATGCCGTGCGATGCATAGGTGTTGCAGCTTAAATCGCTTGATATATCAAGCGCAGTTTTTCATTAGTATTTGCAAACGAATATTGTACGTATACCACCAGCGAAGGTGGATATCAAAAACAACGGGTTAAAATTATGACTAAGATTTATCCAGTCATTATGTGTGGCGGTGCCGGAACGCGATTGTGGCCTCTTTCGCGCAAATCGAAAGCCAAACAATATCATAACCTGGTTGGCGATCTCACCATGCTCCAGGAAACCATTTTGCGAATGCAAGGCGTCGACGGCGTCAATGTGGCTGACCCCAGTTTCGTTTGCGCAGAACAGGACGGCGAAATCGTGAAAGAACAATCCGCAGCCATCGGTGCCGATGTTCTTCGGGTCATCCTTGAACCCATGGGCCGAAACACGGCACCGCTCGCCGCTATCGTATCGCAATTATTTGACGAAATAGATCCAGAAGGCTTGATCCTTTTGCTGCCTGCTGATCACCATATTGCAAACAAAGACGGGTTTTGGTCTTGCGTCGCAAAAGGAGCAGAATCAGCGAAGTCCGGGAAATTGGTGACACTGGGTATTCAGCCACAAGGACCGGAAACGGGATATGGCTATATCAAATCCGGAAAGATGCTCGCATCGGACGTATATGAAGTCGAAAAATTTGTTGAAAAGCCTAATCTTGAGACCGCCAAATCGTATTTGGCATCAGGCGATTATTATTGGAATGCCGGCATCTTCCTGTTCTCCCCGCAAACCATGATCGCAAGTTTTGCCCAGCACGCGGAAGATATCCAGAATACCTGTCAAACGACACTAACTGCATCGACCCAAAACGGTCCGTTTCTGCATCTGGACGGTAATAATTTCAGCCAGGTTCCCTCAGATTCGATCGATTATGCGATCATGGAAAGAGCGGATAATGTCGCAATTGTCGCACCTGTTGATATAGGGTGGAGCGATATCGGCTCCTGGTCCGAACTGGCAAACCTTGTCCAATCCCTCGACGCAGAAAACCGGAACCAGGACAACATTATCGCATTGGATTGTAAAGATAGTTATTTGCGCACGGACGGCCCACTTATTGCGGGGATCGGGCTAGAAGACTTGATTGTCGTTGTCGAGAACAACACCGTTCTGATCATGCCTAAGGATAAGGCCCAGGACGTCAAAAAAGTTGTTGCCGGACTCAAAGACAAAGGCCGCGACGATTTGTGTTAGACCGCGCTTGCCATAAATTCGTTGATTGGATGAAACAAGACGCCCTGCCCTTTTGGGCCAAGGCAGCTATCGACCCCGACGGCGGGGTATTCGAATTTCTCAACATGGATGGCACGCCGATCAATGATATTAAACGACGCGTGCGGGTTCAGGCCCGCTATACATATACCTTTGCGCACGCCTCTCATCTGGGATGGTATGATGGTCGAGCCGAAAGCGATCATGCTTGGAAATATTTACTCGGGCCGGGTAGCGCAGGCAGCGAAAATTTTTCTGGGGCCGGGTATAAAGGGTGCGCCCATTTGCTGAATCCGGATGGCAGCTTGCATGACAACTTGCGCGATACATATGCGCAGGCCTTTGTCATTTTAGCAGGCGCATGGCGTTACATGGCGTTTAAAGACCAGCACGCTCTCTCTATCGCCAATCAAACTCTGGAATTTCTGGATCAGAATTTGAAAGCGGACAATGGCGGATGGCTTGAAGGCGTACCCGCCTCCCTGCCGCGCCGGCAAAACCCGCACATGCACATGTTTGAAGCCTTAATGAGCCTGTACGACGCAACAAAAGACCCAACAGCCCTTGAGCGGGCCGGTGAGATTTTCAATTTATTCAAGACGGTGTTTTTTGATCCCGAGCGGGGCCTGCTCTTGGAATACTTTGATGCCGATTGGACCCCGCTAGATGGCGGCGGCCCCGTCGAACCCGGCCATATGATGGAATGGGTTTGGTTATTGCGCGAATATGAAAAGCGTTCGGGCGTAGACGTCGATAGCTATGCCAATGTGCTCTACGCCTCCGCGAAACGCACGGGCTTCTCCAAGCAAACCGGATTGCTCTATGACGGCGTCGGTCTTGATGGATCAATTGGTTCTGCAAGCTTTAGAATCTGGCCGCAGCTTGAATTGATTAAGGCTGCTATTGCGCAGGCCAAAGCCGGACAAGACGTTCAGGACGATATCAGCAATACGATCAACGTCTTATTCGACACTTACTTCAACGTTGATATTAAAGGGGGCTGGGCTGATCAATTTGATGAAAACGCGCAAATGATCTCAACCAACATGCCCACCAGCACGGCTTATCATATGCTGTGTGCGGTGGCGGAAGTGGACGCTTATCTTGCTGCTTAAGGCAATTTCTTCAAGGCTTCTAACGAACTTGTTGCCAACCTATTGATGTTCTCATTTTGGCTGAGGGATGCATTAATATAGACGGCATTTAAAAAGGCTTTGGTGTTGTGCAATTTCGCCAGTCCTTTTTCTGATTTGTAAATTTCGCCCCATTCAGCAAATGGCGCCGGGTCGGCAAAATTGGCAAACCAGGTATTCCACTCGTCTTGTTTAAAAGTTCCGCGCCGCGCCATATACAGAATGGGCCGCGCCAACCGTTCGCTTTCCCCGTGAATATAAGTGTGCCCGCCTTCTGGAACGACTTGCTCGGCGATTGCTTCGCGTAATGCGCGCAATTGCGGCTCGATAATTTGATCATTCAATACAAATTGCAGAACCAAATCAGACGTATGCGCCACACCATGCCGCCAGCCCTCTTCGTCATCATAGCCGCGGTAATCGGAAATCCCTGTCATATATGCAACTGTCGCGGACACCAATTCCGCGCGCTGTAGATCCGTCAAATATGGATCGATCCGGTCGGCCCGTACCAATTCGGATAAATCAAGAGCCGCAAACGGTTTCAGATACCCGCCCGGGTCTTCCGGCCCATTCAGGGCTTCGAGCATCACTGTATTGAGCCGTTTCATCGTTTCAGATGTTAATTTATTCTCCCGGATAAGATGGCTTAAACTTTCAAATACGAGCCCATCGCGAATTTCCGGGTCAGGATTGCCAATACAGTCCGTAAATGAAAGCGCAATATTATTGACCTCCTCGCCGGTTAATCCTGCAAATTTTGACTGTTTGAAATCTTGTAATTCTTGGTGCGTATATTCACCACTCAAACAGGATGATGCAGCCCCGCCAGTATGAAAAGTGACGTTCGAACAGGCGACGAGACCGGTTAAGCATACGGCGATGACAGGCAGTTTAAAATTCATAGACGAGACTTATCAAAGAAATGAGTTGGGATAAAGTCCTCCCAAACCCCCTAATATTTATCAAGACAAGTCCGCGTGCGACGGCTAAAATGCTATAAAAGGGGAATGATATGGGACATCTAAAATCGACCACCACTTTAGGCATGTTCGGCTTGCTGCTCGCGTGTTCAGGACAAAATGCGCAAGTTCATACGGACGTGACGATTTACACAGCCAAGAACATTGTCACCATTGACGACGCGAGACCATCCGCTGAAGCTGTCGCTGTTAAGGACGGAAAAATCGTCGCCTTGGGGACGAAAGAAACCCTGGCCGCCGAATACAGCGGCGCTGAACTGGACACCACATTTGCCGATCAGGTGATCGTGCCGGGGCTGATTGATCCGCACATCCATATGATTTTGGGGGCCATGATGTATTCGCAGCATTTTGCACCGCCCTGGGATTTGCAAAGTCCAACCGGTGACGTCAAAGGCGTGCCGGATCGCGAAAGTTTTCTGGCCCGTATTACCAAATTGGAGAAAGAAAATCCCGGCGAAACCCCGATCTTAATTTATGGCTATCACAACCTGGTTCAAGGCGATGTCGACCGTCACGATCTCGATGCCATAACCTCCGATCGGCCATTGATATTGTGGCATTATTCCGGTCATGATTATTATATGAACAGCAAGGCGTTGGAATTGATGGGCGTTGATGCGAGCTGGGCTGACGAGCTGCACGGCGTCGATCTAGGTGAAGACGGCGAACCCAATGGCCGGGTGTATGAAGATGCCTTACAGCGCTTGATGCCGAAAATCGGCCCCTTATTGCTCAACCCGATATCGATACAAAAAGGCTTTGACGGATTTGAAGATATGTTGGCCTCCAACGGCGTCACAACGGTCGCGGAAATGGGGTACGGCATTTTTGGACGTGCCATGGAAGACGGGTTTTACAAGGCTTTATACAGTGAGAATGCTCGAACGCGGCTTTATCTGGTGCCGGAACACCGGGCGTTTGCGCATGAATTTGGCGACAAGCGCGTGCAAGCGATCCAGGATATGGTCGCAGCGACAAAAGACAAAGCTCCGCATGTTTTACCGCAGGTGAAACTGTTTACTGACGCAGCGTTTTATTCCCAGACCATGCGGCTAGATGAACCCGGCTATACCGGCGGGCAATCCAAAGGGCAGATGGGCCTTTGGGTGACAAAACCGGATGAACTTGCTGATACTATGCGCCCCTATTGGAAAGCGGATTTGGATCTGCACGTTCATTCCAATGGCGACGCCGCCCAAACTTCGACCCTCAATGCTTTTTCCGAAATGCGCGATGAGCATGCCAGTCCGAAAAACCGGATGATTATCGAGCATGGCGGATTGATCCGGCCCGATCATATCGACAAGGCAAAGACGCTCGGGGTCGGTGTGTCCGCCGCCAGTCATTATGTTCATTATATGGGTGAGGACTATGAGGCCGCTATCGGTGAGCGGGTGAAATATATCTCACCGCTCGGCTCGGTTAAAAAAGCGGGCATGCCGACGACATTGCATTCCGATGCGCCGCTTGCGCCCCCCGCGCCACTGCGCGCCGCCTCCGTGCATATGCTGCGCTCCACGCGGACGGGGGGGGTCAGCACGCCCTCTGAACGATTAGACCCTGAGCAGGCCTTACAGGCCATTACAATTGATGCGGCCTGGTCATTGGGGCTTGAAGAGGAAATTGGGTCGATCAAACCCGGAAAACGCGCGGATTTCACGATTTTGGGCCAAAATCCGTTGGAAACAAATGCCAAAGATTGGCCGGATATCCCGGTATGGGGCGTCGTGCTCGATGGTGAAAAGCGGCCGCTTAAGCAATAGTGTCGCACGTCTAGTCCAAACATGGACGCCCCCCGTAAAAAGCGTATAGTACAAAAAATTCAAAGGAATTATCATGTTTGCGAATATCGTCATCGTTATTGCTCTT
>JABDMW010000012.1 GCA_013001295.1 Hyphomonadaceae bacterium | reverse complement strand
ATTGGGCGGGTTTCTGCGGCGCACGATCAACACCTCGTCGCCGCGAATGACGACGACGCCGACACAATTAACAGGTTCAATGTAATTCATGGATTTTTGATACGCCTTTCGCGCAGTGCATGCTAGGTTGGATTTATGTGCGGACGATATGTACTCGCGGCTGGTCTTGATGAGATCGCGGCCTATTTTGCCGGCCACCCGGCTCATGAGGGCCTGTGGACGTGGGAACCCAACTGGAATATGGCACCGGCGATTGTCGCGCCGGTGGTGGCTCTGGATGGTCAGGGCGAGCGCTCGATCGTGCCGATGCGCTGGGGTCTGCATCCCCATTGGCGCAAGGAAAAACCGGAAGGCCGGCCTTTGTTTAATGCACGGGTGGAAACAGCGTTTGAGAAACCCTCATTCCGCACGCCTTGGAAACGGCGCCGGGCGCTGGTGCCGGCCCATGGCTGGTATGAGTGGGAAGGGGTCACATCGCCGAAAACCCCCCATTATATTTATCCCAAGAACGAAAGCCTGACCGCCTTTGCCGGGTTGTGGGATCAATGGCGGGTCGAAGAAGGCATCACATTACTCTCGTTCACCATCCTGACAACCTCCGCCAATGGCCCGGTTAAACATTTGCATCACCGCATGCCGGTACGACTGCCGGAGGACAAATGGGCCGACTGGCTCGATCCGGACGTGAAGCCGGACAAAACCATGGAGCATATGCTGACCGGTGATGATCTCGGCTTCCACGAAGTTTCGAAAACTGCAAATTCCGGTCGGGCACAGGGACCAAATTTGATTTTAAAGGTCGTAGACTAATGATGCAATTTCGCGCATGCAGCATGCGATATCCGGGTTGATTTGTATCGTTAAAGGCGGCACAACGAGACAAAATAAGTGAGCCCTGCATGACCGAAACATTGACGATCCGCCGCCCCGATGACTGGCATGTGCATTTGCGCGACGGGGATATTCTTGTCTCTGTGGTTGACTATACAGCCCGTCAATTTGCCCGCGCCATTGTTATGCCAAACCTGGTCCCGCCGGTGACCACCGTCGCCCTGGGACGGGCCTATAAAGAGCGTATTCTGGCCGCCGTTGATCCTGAGCTGGATTTCACGCCGCTGATGACGGCGTATCTGACCAATGATACGGACCCGGGCGAAATCGAACGCGGTCATAGCGAAGGCGTGTTTACGGCGTGCAAACTTTACCCGGCGAATGCCACGACCAATTCCAGTCATGGCGTCACGGATGTTAAAAACATTTCGGGCGTTCTCGAGGTGATGCAACGTATTGGAATGCCGTTGCTTGTGCACGGCGAAGTCACGGATTCTCACGTTGATATTTTTGACCGCGAAACCGTTTTTATCGACAAGGTTATGACAGGCATTGTCCGGGATTTTCCCGAGCTCAAGATCGTTTTCGAGCACATCACGACAAAAGACGCCGCAGAGTTTGTAAAGGCCGCAGGCAGTAATATTGCCGCCACCATCACGCCGCAACATTTAGAGATCAATCGCAACGCCATATTTAAAGGTGGCATCCGTCCACATATGTATTGCCTTCCGATCGCCAAGCGCGAAAAGCACCGTCTGGCGCTGCGCAAAGCTGCGGTGTCGGGGAACCCGAAATTTTTCTTAGGGACAGATACCGCGCCGCATGTGACATCGTCCAAAGAAAACGCTTGCGGATGCGCCGGGATTTTCAATGCGCCCTATGCATTGGAGAGCTATGCCAAAACATTTGAAGAAAAAAACGCGCTCGATAAACTCGAGGGGTTTGCATCTGAATTTGGCCCGCGCTTTTATGGTTTGCCGCTGAATGAAGACCGCGTCGTCCTGACTCGCACCGCTACGCCGGTTCCCGAAAAACTAGCCGTTGCCGATACGGATATCGTCCCGTTCCATGCCGGCGAAACCCTCGCCTGGCAATTTGGTGGCTTCGTTTAAATTTGATTCTTCTCCATTCCGATCACCCCGTCAGAGGACGGGGTCCATCTTAATCTATCAGCGAAATAGGTTTTGCATAAAGGTATCGGGCGCCGAAACATTCCAGGTGGGCCCCGTCCTCTGACGGGGTGATCGGAACAAGGGGTATTCAAAATGGCAAAATTTACCCATTTACCGGCGGGGGTTGTTTGCGGGTAAACACCAATTTATGGCCTTCGCTGAGTTTTTTATTGAATTTATAGCCTTCGGCCTGAAATTCGTTCAAATCCTCAATGTTCTCCACTTTGTTTTCGATGATCCAGCGCGCCATCAGGCCGCGTGCCCGCTTGCCAAAGAACATTAAGGCGCGAGCTTTGCCGTCTTTGACGTTGAGGAAGCTCGGCGTAATAACGGGGACGGTCAGGGTCTTTTTGTCGACGGCTTTGAAGTATTCGTTCGAGGCCAGATTGACCACTGCCTTGGTTTTGTCATCCGCCAAATCCGCCATAATCGATTTGGAAATCCGGTTGCCCCAAAACTCATACAGGTTTTTGCCGCGCGGGTTTTCCATACGCACACCCATTTCCAAGCGGTAAGGCTGAATAATATCCATTGGCTTTAAAATGCCGTACAGGCCGGACAATATCCGCAGATGATCTTGCGCATATTTCATTTGCGCCTTGGTCAATGATTTTGCGTCCAACCCCAAATACACATCACCATTAAAGGTCAGGGCGGCCGGTTTGGCACTATTGCTGCGCCCATTGAGACGAAATGAGCGGTAGCGGTCCGCATTGAGCGTCGCCAGATCATCGGAAATATTCATCAACTTTTTTAGATCATCCGCAGATTTCGTCTTGGCCGCACGGGCCAGGATTTTCGTCTGGTTGAACAAGGCAGGTTCCGTTGGTGCAATTGGATTTTGAACCCGGGTCTCGTCAAGTTTTTTGGCAGGGGAAATCAAAGTGATCATCGTTTTTCCGTTTTCCGTCTTAAAGTTGAAATGGATTAAAATAAGATTCTAGGGTTCAATATACCATCCGGGTCAAGGGCTGTCTTTAAAGTTCTCATCGTGCGCATTTTTGCCGCATCGGCGCGTTTTTCCAACTGGTCTTTCTTCAAAATTCCAATGCCGTGTTCGGCGGATATCGAACCACCGAGATCATCGACGATATCGTATATAATCTCATTGATCTCGCCTTCAAGGGCCATGAAGTCGCGGGACTCCATTCCTTTGGGCTGTCCGACATTGTAATGGATATTACCGTCGCCGAAATGCCCAAAGGGCAGGGGGTGACAATCAGGGTATTTGTCGAGCATGGCTTTGTTGGCACGTTTGATGAACTCCGGTGTTTTCGCAAGTTCGACCGTAATGTCGTGTTTAACCGTGGCCCCGACAGGCTTTTGTGACGCTGACAGGTTTTCTCGCAAATTTAATAGCGCAGCCGCCTGGGCTTCGGATTGGGCGACGACAGCGTCTTCGATCAGATTTTGTTCAAGCGCGGTTTCGAGTAAATCATTGGCGAAGTCCTGCCCGTGTCCCGCCTGATCAAACTCCCAATCGAGCAGTACATAGTTGGAATGTTTATTGGCAAAGGGGTCACGCTGGTCCGGGATATTTGTCGTGACATATTCCAAGGCAAGGCGCGGGATAAATTCAAACATGGCAAGGTGTGTACCGATCCGGGCATGGTTCATGAAGGCGACGGCTTTTTCCGGGGAGGCGACAGCCACCATCACCCGGACGACTTCCCTGGGCTTTGCAGATAATTTCAAACTGGCTGCGGTAATTATGCCGAGCGTGCCCTCCGCTCCCAAGAGCAGGCGCGAGAGATCATATCCTGTATTGTCTTTACGTAGCGACGACAGCCCATTGTAAATTTCGCCATTGGCCAACACGGCTTCAACACCGAAGACCAATTCTTTGGCCGTGCCGTATTTCAGAACTTGAATACCGCCGGCGTTGGTCGACAGATTGCCGCCGATTGTGCACGTACCTTCCGAGGCCAGGCTGAGCGGGAATTTCAGGCCGATAGCGTTGGCCGCTTGCTGGGCTTCGAGCAGCGTCACACCGGATTCACAAACAATGTTCATATTGTCTTTGTCGGCGTGCCTGATTTTGTTCAGCCGCTGCGTGGAGAGAAGGATCTCGCCTTGCGGGATTTGCCCGCCGCACAGGCCGGTATTGCCGCCTTGCACGGTCAATGGCGACTTGTGTTTTCCGCAGATCTTGACGATTTCAGCAACTTCTTGTGTTGATTTGGGTGAAATCAAAAGCGGTGTCGAGCCTTGCCAGCGGTCGCGCCATTCCACCAAATGCGGTGCAAGTATATCTGCATCATCCGAACAGATGTCCGGCATTTTGGCTCGCAGCTCATTGATGCAGTTTTCCAGGCTCATTCAACTATCCAATTTATTTGAAACGGTGCGAAATCTTCAGGTTTCAAGGCACCTGCTCGTAACATTTTCACGCCGTCCGACGTATTGGCAATTATGGTCGATTCAATGCCGGTTTTGCAATCGCCACCATCAATGATCACGGGAATTTTATCGCCGATATCCTGATCCACACCTTTTGCATTGGTTGGCGCGGGCAGGCTGGATGTATTGGCGCTCGGAAGAACCAAAGGCGCGTGAAAGCCGTATCGTTCGAAATGCGCCATCCAGGGAATGTCAGGACATCTCATCCCGATCGTGTTGCCGCCTGCCAGTGCGTTTTCACTAATGCCTGCAGTCGGTTTTAAAGGAAGGACGAGCGTCAGCGGACCGGGCCAAAATGCCATCATCAAAGCTAGCGCTAAGGGCGAAACATCCGCGATCGCCTGAGCGGCCTTGGTTGAGCTGACGACAACAGAGAGCGGTTTGGTTTTTGGGCGCCCCTTTATTTCGTAAATATTTGCAACGGCTGAGTCATCTGTGGCCAACGCAGCCAATCCATAGACGGTTTCCGTGGGCAAAGCGACCGGCTCGCCGACTTTTAGCAAGGCTATGGCCCGGTCATAAGATGACCCATTGGCTTTGAGGATTTCTGCCATCTATTTTTCGTTAAATTCAGTTTCAATAACGAGACTGACCTCGTCGCCAATACCGAAATTGATCAAATTTGTCATGCCGAAATCCGACCGTTTAATCTGTGCCGTTGCAGAGAATCCCAGTGTCTTTCCGGGATGGCCAAATGATTTTCCTGCACCGTTAAACACGGTATCCAAGGTCACGGGCAGGGTTGTGCCGCGAAAAGTCAGATCACCCGTAATTTTTCCTGTATTTTCCCCGGTTTTAACAATATCAGTCGAAACAAAACGGATTTGCGGATAGGTATCGCCGTCAAAATAGCCGGATTTTGAGGCAATTTCCGCATCGAAGTCCGGATCACCCGTGCTGACGCTGTTGGGATCGATGATAATATCGACCCGGCTGTTTTCAGGATTTTCAGGGTCAAAGGTCAGGGCACCTGAAATCTCATCAAATCTAGCAGTATAATTCGAAAGCCCTGCATGTTTGACCGACCAGATGACGCTGGCATGGGCCGGGTCCAGAACATAATCGCCTTCTGGCGCCGCCATTGGCGAGATTTCCGGCGGACTGTAACAGCCCGTCAGACCGGTCAGGATCAATACGGGAATGAGATTTACTGATTTCAAGTCGACACCGATATTCACGAAAATAATCACTGCATATTACAGGAAAGATATTTGATTGTATTGCCCAAAATTTTCATAGATAAGAGCGTGATAATTTTGAAGGCTGGACATGACTGAGAAATCGACATCTGACGACATTAACATAAAAGATGACACAGATACCGACACAAAAAAAGAAAAGAAACCACTAAAACAGGCGGTGATTGATGAACTCAAGTTCATCGCAGGCTTAGCGGCATTCCTTTTTCTATTTTTCAATTTCGTTTTCGGGCATTTCAAAATCCCCAGCGAGAGCATGCAGCCGACTTTGGAAGTCGGGGATCATCTTTATGTGAATAAGTTCTCATATGGGTTTAGTAAGCACTCCCTGATCTTGGGCATGCACAAATTGCCATTCCTAAATGATGGCAGGGTGTTTGCACGAATGCCCAAGCGCGGTGACGTTGTCGTTTTTCGTAGCCCGACAGGGCAAAATATCGTCATGATCAAGCGATTGGTCGGTCTACCAGGCGATGAAATTGAAACCCGGCGCGGACGCCTCTATGTCAATGGCGAGCTGGTTGAGCGAAAAGCTATCGATACGTTCAGTTACCGCGACCACCGCAACAAACAAGTCGTCGAAGTGACTCAATATGAGGAGCAACTGGACGGGGAAAAAGACCCGCATCAGATATACGAAACCAGTGATATAGAAAAACTGGATAGTCGGGGTCCCTATATCATTCCCGATGATAAATTCTTTTTTATGGGCGACAACCGGGATAATTCTCAGGATAGCCGGGCGCCCTTAGGGCCAGGTTTCGTGCCTTTTGATCATTTGATCGGCCGCGCCGATATGATGGTTTACTCATTGAAGAAATGTAAAAAGGAAGAAGGGCTTAAATGTCCGGGCATCCGATTCTTCAAGATGCTTTAATAGGCCGGTCACAATGAAACCGGATATCATAATTCTTGCCAGACACGGTGAGCCGGATCTTTCGAGGCGGGTTTACTTAAATTGGCGGGGCTATAAATATTGGTGGCGCCTTTATGATGAAGCTGGATTGAAACCCGGTCAATCTGCTCCCAAAATGATCAAAGAATTGGCAAATAAGGCTGACGTCGTGATTTCCAGCACATTGCCGCGTGCCATCGAAACCGCGGAAATGGCGAGTGGGGCGACGCCTGATTTGCAAGAACCGCTACTGGTAGAAGCTGGTCTGCCGCCACCAAATTTGGGCTATATAAAACTGAAACCACGCATGTGGGGCATTCTGTCCCGGGTTAGCTGGGTGATCGGGTTTTCCGGTGAGGTCGAATCCCGAAAAGATGCGAAAATCCGCGCACAAAAAGCTGCCGACATCTTGTCAGACCATGCCAGCGGCGGCAAAATGCTGTTTGTAGCAGCACATGGATGGTTTAACCGTATGATCCGTCCGCAACTGAAACGCCGCGGGTTTAAATGCGTAGAAGATCATGGGGATCTTCACTGGAGCTATAGGCGTTATGAACGCGTCAACAACAAGAACAAAGACGAATAGGATTTTATAATGGGTGAGGCCGCAATTAAAGATATGAGTTTTGAAGACGCGCTCAGCGAGCTGGAAAGCATTGTTGCGCGCCTGGAACGCGGTGATGCGCCTCTCGAAGAGAGCATTGATATTTATGAACGGGGTGCGAAGCTTAAAAAGCATTGCGAAAGCAAGTTGAAGGATGCGCAGCTGAAGGTTGATAAAATCGTTCTGGGTGCTGATGGAAGCGTTTCAACTGAACCATTGGACAAAGACGGCTAGCGGTTTTTGACTTTTCCTACCGAAATATTTCATAACCGGATCCATTTTGTTGCGGACAAAATAGAGACGGTACTCTCGCGCATATTGCCTGAGCCCGCAGGGCCGCAAAAACCGGTCATGGAAGCGATGCGGTATGCGGCGTTGGGCGGCGGTAAAAGGCTGCGTCCGTTCCTGTTGGTCGAAGCCGCCCGCATGGTGTCAAAATCATCGATTGATGACGAAGAAGGAATTTGGATGGCGGCGGCGGCGCTCGAATGTGTGCACGTATATTCTCTTGTTCACGATGATTTGCCGTGTATGGACGATGATGATCTACGGCGCGGTAAACCGACCGTGCACAAAGTTTACGATGAAGCGATGGCCGTGCTTGTTGGCGACGCATTGTTGACCCAAGCCTTTGAAACTATGGCCCGCCCGGAAATCCATCCTAACGCTGATATCCGTCTCGCATTGATTGGAAATCTGGCAGCGGCAAGCGGGACGCACGGCATGATTGGTGGTCAGGTGATCGACATATATGCAGATGGGAATATCAGTGATGCAGAGCTTATTGGCCAGCTACAGGCGCTCAAAACCGGCGCTTTAATTCACTATGCCGTTTCCGCAGGCGGGAAATTGGCTGATGCAACGGCCGCGGATCTGCAAAATTTAAGTACATATGCCAGTGCTCTGGGATTGGCCTTTCAAATCCGTGATGACATTCTGGACACTGAGGGCGACGCGAAGATTATGGGCAAAGCCGCGCAGAAGGACGCGGGTCTTGGAAAGGCCACATTCGTCTCTATACACGGATTGGACGGGGCAAAAGCATACGCTAAAAAACTTGGGGATGAAGCAAAAGCAGCGCTCGCCCTGTATGGCGACAAAGCAGGTGCGCTGAATGGCGCGGTTGACTTTGTACTGGAACGTAAGAAATAAGTGTCACTGCCCAATTAATTGGGCTAAAAAGGCCGATGATGAATGGATCTGGGGTTATGTTGCAAAAAACATCTCTATTAAGCACAGTGAATGTTCCGGCGGATATCCGGGATTTTTCCAAAGAACAACTCAAGCAGTTGGCAGACGAAGTCCGCGCTGAAGTCATTGACGCTGTATCTGTCACCGGCGGTCATTTGGGTGCCGGGCTCGGCGTGGTTGAGCTGACTGTGGCGATCCACCACGTGTTCAACACACCAAAAGACAAACTGATCTGGGATGTCGGCCATCAATGCTATCCGCATAAGGTGCTTACCGGGCGTAAGGACCGCATTCGGACCTTGCGTCAGGGCGGCGGTTTGGCCGGCTTTACCAAGCGTGCGGAAAGCGAATACGACCCATTCGGCGCAGCCCACGCATCAACCTCCATTTCTTCCGGGCTCGGGTTCGCGATTTCACGCGATCTACAGGGCGAAGACAATAATGTAATAGCGGTCATTGGCGACGGATCCATGTCAGCGGGCATGGCCTATGAAGCCATGAACAATGCAGGCGGGATGGACGCACGTATGATCGTCATCCTCAATGACAATGATATGTCGATTGCGCCACCGGTTGGGGCGATGTCGGCCTTGCTGGCCCGGATGGTCTCATCGCGCGGCTACCGCAAATTCCGCGGGTTCGCCAAAGGCATGGTTGAAAACATGCCAAGGCCGATCAAATCAACTGCCAGGAAGGCCGAAGAATATACACGCGGGATGGTGACCGGCGGGACCTGGTTCGAAGAGCTCGGTTTCTATTATGTCGGGCCGGTTGACGGGCATGATCTCGATCATCTCTTGCCGGTGCTCAACAATGCAAAGGCCATGAAGTCGGGACCCGTCTTGGTTCATGTTGTGACGCAAAAAGGTAAGGGCTATAAACCGGCTGAAGACTCAGCAGATAAATATCACGGCGTCTCCAAATTTAATGTGGTCACGGGTGAACAGAAAAAATCAGTCGCGAAGGCACCGTCTTATACGCGGGTTTTTGCTGATGCCCTGATTAACGAAGCAAAAAAAGACGATAAAATCGTCGGGATTACTGCGGCCATGCCAAGCGGAACCGGGCTGGACCTTTTTGGAAAAGCGTTTCCTGATCGGTGTTTTGATGTCGGCATCGCCGAACAACATGCCGTAACCTTTGCGGCCGGAATGGCAGCCGACGGTATGCGTCCGTTTTGCGCGCTTTATTCCACTTTCCTCCAGCGCGGATATGATCAGGTCGTCCATGATGTGGCCATTCAGAAGCTGCCTGTGCGGTTTGCCATTGACCGGGCCGGTCTGGTTGGTGCCGATGGGCCAACCCATGCCGGGTCATTTGATGTCAGCTATCTGGGTATTTTGCCTGATCTAGTGGTTATGGCTGCAGCAGATGAGATTGAATTGACGCGGATGGTCAAAACAGCCGCGCTGATTGATGACCGGCCAAGTGCCTTCCGCTTCCCGCGCGGCGAGGCCACCGGCCTAGAAATTCCCGATTTGATTGAGCCGTTGGAAATCGGCAAAGGCCGGATTGTCAAACAGGGCAGCTCGGTCGCGATCCTGTCTTTGGGAACCCGCCTCGGTGAAGCCTTGAAGGCCGCTGCGGATCTTGATGCTCTGGGTCTGTCCACGACAGTTGCGGATGCAAGGTTTGCCAAACCACTCGACAAAGACCTGGCGCGTCAATTGGCCGATGAGCACGAAGTTCTCATCACCATCGAGGAGGGTTCAATTGGCGGGTTTGGCTCATTTGTGATGCAGGAACTGGCAGAAAGTGGTCGATTGGACCGCGGCCTGAAAGTCCGCTCCATGGTACTGCCGGACGTGTTTATTGATCAGGACACGCCTGACAATATGTACAAGACGGCTGGCCTCGACAGCGATGCCATTGTTGCCAAAGTATTTGAGGTGATTGGTCGCGATATGGCGGAATTTGCCTCTTTGGCCTGACCCCGCTTCAGCATGCGCGCCGATAAATTTCTCGCACAAAACGGATATTACGAAAGCCGCGCCAAGGCCCATGAGGCTATTGATGCCGGATTGGTTATTATAGACGACCAAATCGTGCGAAAACCGTCTCAGATGGTCGGAAAGGGCGCAATCATCCGTGCAGACAAGCCGTATCCGTGGGTATCTCGGGCCGGGGTCAAGCTGGATCATGCGCTCACCTGTTTTGGCGTGGACGTCAAAGGTGAGATCTGCATCGATGTCGGTTCGTCTACAGGCGGCTTTACACAAGTCCTGTGCGCAAACGGCGCCCAACGGGTGTACGCGGTCGATGTAGGCCGGGATCAATTGCGTGCGACTGTCAAAGCCGATCCACGCGTTGTTTCTTTGGAACAATGCGATGCCCGGTCGCTGTCATCAGAGCAATTCGAAGAGCCACCAAACCTGATCGTCTGTGATGTCAGTTTTATATCCTGCATGAAAGCGCTGGATCGTCCGCTGGCACTTGCTGCGGAAATGGCGAGGCTCATTACCCTTGTTAAACCCCAATTTGAGGTCGGCAAAGACAATGTGGGCAAGGGCGGTATTGTGCGTGATCAATCCTTGGCCCTGCAATCGGTTGAAACCGTCAAGTCCTGGCTGATCGAACAGGGTTGGCGCATCAAAGGCCAGGACATCTCGCCGATCAAAGGCGGCGACGGCAATACGGAATATCTGGTTTACGCAGTGCGGGGTTAATTATTGCAAATTGCGGCGGCGGAGCACGCGGTCAGAGACCCGCGGGCGGGTACGGATGCGTTGGCGCAGGCGAATGGGACGACGGTAGCGGTTGTTTTCTAATGCCGTCTGATATCCGTCGCGATATCCTTCTTTATAGCCTTTTTTAAAGGCTTTTTTACGCTGTCGTTCGGCCCGTCTTTTGATCGTTTTTATCTGATTGTTAAAGCTGGCGCGGACGTCGTAATGACCATCGCCGGAATAATAAGTCGGGGCCTGCATGAGTCGGTGAATTGTAACGCCCTTTTCCACTGTTGTTTGTGCAGTGTGCATGACACGATAGACTTTGACACCTTTTTGCATTTCATAAGCTGATACTGGATTTGGCGCTCCTGCCAGTGTTGGCGTCCCTGCATGGGCGGGAAGAGCTATGACAATTGTCCCGAGTGCGACCAAAAGAGAGTGTCCAAACCGCATAGCTAAACTCCTTAACAAAACGTTAATTTATTTGAACAGAGAGGTTTTACAACGATTTGCGCCGCTGGGGTGTTCATCCAGCTATTCTTGCCCGCGACAGGGGAACGGGTGAAATTTCTACTGACGTGCCGGCATTTAAGTTCTAACAGATCAGAGACCCTTTTTATTCAGCAATCAAAATACGGAGTTATTTATGTTCAGTCACATCATGCTTGGAGCCGATGATATCGACGCATCAAAGGTGTTTTATGACGCCGCACTTGGCGCACTGGGAACCCGCCCCGGCCGGGTCGATCCGAAAGGCCGTGCCATGTATATGCAGGGCGGTGGCATCTTTATGCTGTCCAAACCAATAGATGGCAAGGCGGCCAGCTTTGCCAATGGCAGTACGATCGGTTTTGCCGCTGAGAACCCGGAGGCCGCGGACGCATTTCACAAAGCCGGCCTTGAAAACGGTGGTACAGCCATCGAAGATCCACCGGGATGGCGCGAAGGCAACGGGATGCGTTTATATCTTGCTTATCTCAGAGATCCCGCAGGCAATAAGATTTGTGCCATGTGCCAAGGCTAACCGGTCTCCAATCTCAGCCAACCTACGATAGACAAAGAAATGCCCGCCAAAAGGCGGGCAGATTCACTTAGCTGATTGTTCTTTTGAATCTAGTGGCGACATCCGTGATGATGACGATGTTGATTCCGGTGACCCCTGTTACGGCGGTAATGGGTTCGCGTATTATAATGGTGAGCCCGCGGGCGGTAATAATTATTGTGACCGCCATAATAGCCACCATAACCTGAATTCAGACTAATGCTGACCCGCGGCTGTGAGTAGCCGTAATTCGAGCCATAATAAGGGCGGCTGTAATTGGAGTATGTTGGACGGTTATAATAGGTATTCCCATAATAATTCCCACCACCGTGGTATCCATTATTATAATAACCGTTATTGTAATAGTTATTCCCATGATATCGTTGGTTATGGTGACGATTGTCACCGCTTCCCGCGATAGCGGCTCCGGCTAGGCCACCTACCACGGCACCAACCGCAGAACCTTCTGTTCTTGCACCCGGGGCAGAGACTTGGGAGCCAATGACGCCACCAACGACGGCGCCTAACAGGCCGCCGACCAGTTGATCATCACCATTGGATTGATGTCGGTGTTGATACCCATTGTCATGGGCACTTGCTGCCACTGAGAGGGACATAGTCAAAACGACAGTTGCCGCAATCTTATACGCAATTTTCATGTGTGACTCCTTGTAAAAACGATTAATAAGCTCTTAACAGGGCCTATATGAACGCACGCTGAAGAAAATTTGTTATAATATTACATCAATGGCGAACTCCAATGAAGCCCGCCTTTTCATTTTAATTTCAAAAAGCCTATCTACAGCTGAGGGATCGGTACCCGGAGCTCCCGGTCGAATAACAGTATGTCGACTTTAGTTGCGGTGCCACATAGGTCGATGGCCGCGAAACAATTGTTGGCTGCTGAATATATGTATAGGTCGTATATTGAGGCACGGTATAAACCTGACTGACGACATGTCCGCCATACACATATTGCGGTGCAGGCATATAGACTTGCGTTGGAGCTGTATATCCATAGCTGTTGTAGTATTCATACGCGTATCCGCCGCCGTGGTTGTATCCACTTCCTGGATAATTGTTGCCGTAGCGTGATGCCCCGCCACCATAATATCCACCATGGTTGGCACCATGATGGCCTCCATAAGCTGGCCCGTAATTCCCCCCGTAAGTCGAGCCGTAATTGCCTCTATACGGACCATAATTATTGCTAGGTCTCGTACTGTTTGCGATCCCGTAACCGATCGCCCCCCCGACTAAAGCTCCAATTGCAGTGCCTTCATCCTGGACGCCGCCACCGGCAAGATTACTGCCGATTGCGCCGCCAATCCCCGCGCCAATTCCAGTGCCAATAAGGTTTCGGCCGTCAAAAACCTGGGCCGAAGCACTTAAGGGCGCCAACACAGTCGCTGCCGCACAAACAGCCAATGCGAGTTTTAGTTTATTCATGAATATCTCCAAGATAATCGCCATTCCCCACTTTGGAGGCCCCCACCACAGGAGATCGTCCCACCCCGGGACGGGCTTTCATTTTGTTACGTTTATAGCATAATTCATGCCGGACGGAGAAAGACTCTCGTCAAAGGAGCAAATGTGATCTCGGGTTCGCCCGATAAAAGAAACGGGCCCGGAAATCCGGACCCGTCTAAAGCTTTAAAAAGCTCTGGGATTAGTGGTAATTACGATTGTATCCCGCAGTTCTGTATCCCAATTGGCGACGTATACGACGTTCACGGTCATTCAGGCGCTCCAGCTCGGCATAAAGTTCCCGACGGATCTGTTTGAACTCCCAACGTGGCATATAGCGCTTGTTGTAGTGCAGATCTTTCAGCTCGCGCTTGACCTTGTACTGACGCTTGTCGATTGTACGCAAACGCTTTTCAAGTTTCCGGCGTTCCTTCATCCACTGACCACGGTTTCTGTAGTCACGATCATCATACCGATCATTATAACGATCATTGTAGCGGTCATTATAACCAACCGTGATAATTGGCGCGGTTGAGCCGTATACTGTACCACGATCAGACCTATAGGCATTGCGGCGCTTCTTGTCACAATCGACGCTTTCGTCACCGATTGCGGCACCGGCCAGTCCACCGACGACAGCTCCAATAGCTGAACCTTCAGTTCGTGCACCATTGCCTGAGACTTGAGACCCGACAACACCACCGACGACAGCACCGATAATACCACCAGCAAGCTGGGCATCATTTTCCTGTGCGCGGCAATCTGCGGCTCTATCATATGTGCGGTGATAGTCTGCAGCCTGAGCAAGAGTGGGGAGGGAAACCGCAGCTACTGCAAGGGTCGCAACAGACGCGGCGCGTAGTTTATTGAGCGTTTTCATCATCATCTCCGTGTTGAAAGGTCCCGGGTCGGCGGAATTGCCTATCGGGTGTTCCTCAATGTCTTGGAAGTTAGATGAGGGGCTCTGAACCCATTCTGAGTTTGAAATTCAAGTTTCATTCATGTGGCGATATTTTGGCTTAAGGCATTGAAAGATAACGAAATAAAAAATATAATTATCTGTCTTTTACCCGATAAACGAATTTTAAAGCGCTCCAATCGTCGTCGATTGCGCACACTTTTACGTCGACCAAACCCCGGTCCAACACATACGAGCGCAAAGATTCGCGCGTAATATTGCTTTCAATCTTACTGGATTTTTTGGGCCAACTGATCCACATCAGCCCGTTCTTCTTCAAGGCTTGCTTTAACGGGGGATAATGTTTCTCGAGTTGTTCAAACGAATGACCGAATATATGGATGAAGTCGATACTTTCGGGCGCGGGCGGGTCTGTGACTTTTATAATATTTGGAAATTGTGAGAAATAGCTGTTGTAAGGCTGCGGCGAACTTCGCGTTATAATCGTCATTCCGTTTTTGAGGCCGAGCTTTTTCGCCAATGGCGTTCCGGAATACCCTGCTTGCGCCATTATCCAACTTGCCCGCGATGCCGCAGCATATGATCGGCGAGCACGCAGGCCAGCATGGCTTCGGCGACAGGGACACCGCGAATGGCGACGCACGGGTCGTGGCGGCCCTTGGTGCGGATATCGATTTCTTTACCTGCACTGGTAATCGATTTGACTGGCGTCAGGATGGAAGAGGTTGGTTTGATCGCCAGTCGCGCCACAATCGTATCGCCATTGGAGATCCCGCCTAATATGCCACCTGCATTGTTGGTCAGGAATTTGGGTTTGCCGTCTTCTATACGCATTTCATCGGCGTTATCGGTGCCGGAGAAGGCCGCAGAGGCAAAGCCGGCGCCGATTTCGGCGCCTTTGGCGGCATTGATCGACATCAGCCCGGCGGCAATATCTGTATCGAGCTTACCGTATACGGGCGCACCCCATCCCGCAGGTACACCTGTCGCTTGAACTTCAATGATCCCGCCAACTGAATTACCGGACTTCCGTACTCCGTCTAGATAGGATTCCCAATGTTTGGCCGCTTCTACGTCCGGACACCAAAACGGGTTGTTGTCGACCTCGTCCCAATCCCAATTATCCCCATCAATCAGTTCCGTACCCATTTGGATCAGTGCGCCTTTGATCTCGACATCAGCCCCAAGAATTTTACGCGCAATTGCGCCTGCTGCGACCCGGTTTGCTGTTTCGCGCGCACTTGAGCGTCCGCCGCCGCGATAATCCCGTAGCCCATATTTGGCGTCATAACTCATATCGGCATGACCTGGTCGGTAACGCTCTTTAATTTCGCTATAATCTTTGCTGCGCTGGTCGGTATTTTCAATCAGCATACTGATCGGCGCGCCCGTCGTGCGAGGGCCATCAGTTGATTCGTCTTCAAATACGCCGGACAGGATTTTGACCTGATCGGCTTCTTTGCGCTGGGTGACAAATTTCGAACTGCCGGGCCGACGTTTGTCCAAGAAGACCTGAATATCGCCCTCGGTCAGTTGGATGCCTGGCGGGCAGCCATCGACTACGCAGCCAATTGCCGGCCCGTGGGATTCCCCCCAGGTGGTAAACCGGAATAAATGTCCAATAGTATTGTGCGACACGGCAAGCCCTCTCTATCGGGCCAAATTAAACAAGGTTTGCGAAAAGGCTAGGGTTAATCGCTAAAACGCCCGAGAGCCCGCCTGAACTCGAATGGATTGCGGTGCTGGCGGTACCAAAGTTTCAAACGCGCGTTTGCATTTCATGAATGCCGATGGATTCCCGTACTGGCTATCCGGGTGATAAAACTTAGCTTTTTTACGCCAGGCTGTGCGAATTTCGGCCTCTCTGGCGGCCATATTCAACCCCAATGTCATCATAGCTTCTTGACGTGTCATTGATAATCCTCCCCAGCTTAGCCGATCGCCCTCGTTGGTCTATGCTTAACAAGTATATAAAGCGGGAAAAAGTTACTAAATCGTGGAAGAAAAGTTAACGCGGTGCATAAAAAGTACTTATTTTTGAATCTCTTACAGTTATATACTGACTCATGACCAAATCATCGATCCCCCCGACCCCGAACCGTAAAGATTACACGGAGAACGAAGCCTATCAGGCGCAGGCACGCGCAAACGAGACAGATATATTCTCGGTAAATGATCCATTCGCCTTGCTTACCGACTGGATGGCAGAAGCGCGTGAAAAAGAGCTGAACGATTCAAACGCCATGTCTTTGGCGACAGTTGATGCCGACGCTAACCCGGACGTTCGTATTGTTCTGTTAAAAAGTTTTGATGAAAAAGGGTTCGTTTTTTACTCAAACGCGAAGAGTGCAAAAGGCCAACAGATAACGGAAAATCAAAACGCCGCGTTGTGTCTGCACTGGAAATCTTTACGTCGACAGGTTCGGGTTCGCGGCAAGGTATCACCGGTGAGTAATGAGGAAGCGGATGCGTACTTCGCATCACGGGCCCGGCAAGCGCAATTAGGAGCCTGGGCATCTCAGCAGTCCGATGAATTGGAGAGCCGGGAAAAGTTTGAAGCGGAAATCGAATCTGTTACGAATGAGTATGAAGGGAAGGATGTACCCAGACCGCCACATTGGCGAGGCTGGCGGGTCTCGCCCGAAAGGATAGAGTTTTGGCGTGACCGACCTTTTCGTCTCCACGACCGGCTTGTATTCTCAAATTTCCATCCGGCGGATGGATGGACAAAACAGAGGCTTTATCCATAATGAGCGCAATCAAAAAATTGCATAGGTGGGCATAATGGACGGTTTTATAATTCTACTGTTCTTAATTTTCTTCGTAATCCCATTCATCAAACGAATGACTAAAAATACGAAGAAATCAGTTTCCAAATATCGGGATTTATCCAAAAACGTTAAAACCTGGGGTATGGATCATGGCCAAGTGAAACAGCAACGGCACAGGCAATTACAAAAGAACAACGACTCACATGTTTTTCCTGAAGACCATGATGACCGGGTCCGCGCCAGGGATCTGCGGGATCGGAAAGAGTTGCGTCGCATGGAAACCAATATCCATGGCAAACATAATAAGGCGATGACCAAAGTATCCAACAAATCCAGAACGGATTGGGGAACAAAAGGCGAAGGCCGTATGACGTCATCGAAATCTGTTATGATCTTTTTATTATTGTTGTTACTGGCGCACTTTGTCATCGTCGCATTTGCACCAAATCTGGTGCCGGGATCGTAAAATGGAGACCTCACCAATGACATCTGCACAAAAAATAAGAATATGGTCTTTACGTTTAGCCCTTGGTTTGGCTGTCTTTTTGCCCATCTATTTTGCCAGCGCTGCACTCGGCTCGAAATTTGGTATTTGGGACTGGAGATTCGGGTTCAAATTGATGAGAAGCTATGGTCCAAATCTTCTATATATCAGTGCATTTATGAGTGTAATGTCGCTTATTCTCGCTTTTGTCATAAAACCGCGAAATGGACAGGGTTTGTCAGTGTTCGCTCTGACCGTCCCGTTCTTGTTTATGGCATATGGTCAAAGTGTAAAAATGCGAGCGCAAAGCGTACCACCGATTCACGATATATCAACGGATACGCAAGATCCGCCGGTCTTTTCCTCGACGATTATCGATCTACGCGGCACGACAAGTAATTCCTTGAATTATGTTGGAAAAAAGGTCGGGAAATCCGATAAAATAGTATCAGTTGAGCAGGTGAAGGCCTATCCTGATATTCGGACAATTGAATCCCAACTTTCACCGTCCGAGAGTTTTAAAAAAGCGCTGGAAACCGTGACGGGAATGGGATGGAAGGAACAATCCCGATCTGAATCTACAGGAGTCATTGAAGCGACCGATACAACGTCCTGGTTTGGCTTCAAAGACGATGTTGTCATCCGCATCCGCCCATCGGAAGCTGGCGGCAGTTTAGTCGATATTAGATCCGTAAGCCGCGTCGGCATGTCTGATGTGGGCGCAAATGCGGCTCGTATTCGAAAATTTACCGATAAATTCAATAACTAAACTATTCTAAGCGCAAAGGGCGTATTCACCTTTCAGGGTTTTATTGCCCCGGCAATTGACCCGACCCGTCTCTTCCATATGAATGAGGTGGGCAAGCACACTGTGCGCGGCCGCCGGGTGGAGACGCTTATCTATGTCGGCGTATAATCGGGCGACAATGTCGTTTATCGTTGTTAATCCGTCGCCCAACGCCTCGGCAATCTGTATTTCCCGGTGTAGCCGATGATCGATATAGGCCTGGACGAAAGGTGTGACGTCGGTAATAGCCGGGCCGTGTGTGGGTCGAATAATGTCAAAATTTCTGTCTTTGATGATATTCAGGCAGCGCAAATAATCCGCCATATTGCCGTCTGGGGGGCTCACGACGCTGGTTGACCACCCCATAATATGATCGCCGGAAAATAGTGTATTTTCTTCCTGAAGTGCGTAACACATATGATTAGAGGTGTGCCCTGGTGTATGGATAGCTTCAATCGTCCAACCATTTCCTTCAAACACCTGACCACCGCGGATTTCAACATCGGGTTTAAACGTGAGGTCATCCCCGGCTTCCAGTCGGATTTCGCCGCCGTCCGGTAATTGCGGTTGTTGGCCGTATCCGTAGACTTTACATCCATATTTGGCGGCCAAGGGCGCCGCCATCGGTGAATGATCAATATGGTGATGCGTGACCAAAACATGGGTGACAGTTTTACCCTCGAGCGCTGTATATAACGCATTTACATGTTCAGGCGTATTTGGGCCTGGATCTATGACAGCAACTTCCTTGTCACCGACGATAAAAACACCTGTTCCTGTGTATGTGAAGGGCCCGGGATTGTTGGCGATAACGCGCGTCACCAGAGGGCTCAGCTGCTTAGCTTTACCGTATTCGAATTCGAAATCTTTGACGAAAGGGATGGTGGACATTGCTATCTACTTTCTACTTCTTCGCCGTTCCGGTCTTCACTAATCATTCAAATAACTCGTACATTTATATTTTCCAATAAAACCGGCTTAAAAGCTCATCGTCCGAATGCATAGTCACATTCATGTCAGAAATTCAGGATTTTTATGTGATTGAACTATTCAACCCGTCGGACTCTCATACCGCGTACTGTTGTTTTGCCATTATTTACACTGATTTTGAAGCTGCCCATGGATGCAGGTTTGATTGTCGCCGTGAGGTCGCCTTTCGGCATATAATTGAAAGATCCATTGGATTGCTGCCAAATCTGGCCGTTTTCCAGAATAAATATATAGCCGGCACCTCCTTTTCGAACGTCTTTAACCGCTGCAACCAATGCTTCCGGCTTGTCTTTGTCTCCGCCAAAGCTAGGAAGTCCGAGCTTGGGAAGTGACGGTAGATTGAACCCGAATGCCTCTTTTTTAAGCTTTTTCGCGGACTGGGCGTCAATGGCGACAATTTCCTTCTTTTCTTCCGCAATTTTTAGGCTCGACGCGACTTTGTCGAAACAGGCGAGCCGTGCACCGTCATCCGTTATTTCAGAACAATCATACAAAGAGCTCAGTGGACTTTTCAGGTCATCAAGCTTGGGTTTGTCTTTCGCCAGGGCTTGAGTGTCTGAAAACACCAGAATCAGTGAAAGACTTGCGATTGGAATTAAAAACTGGCGCATGGGAATCCTTACCA
>JABDMW010000056.1 GCA_013001295.1 Hyphomonadaceae bacterium | reverse complement strand
CGGCACGGATCATGGTTGGGGTGCCCATCATTTCGTCGTCGGTGGCGGCGTCAACGGCAATACGATCTATGGCGACATTCCGCCATACGATGTTGGTCATGAATTTGACGCCGGAAACGGGCGCCTTATCCCACAAGTATCTGTTGAGCAATATGCGGCGACGCTTGGAAAATGGTTCGGATTATCTGATGCAGAACTTCTATCGGCGCTTCCGGCCCTTGCGAATTTCTCAACAACCGACCTGGGCTTCCTTAATTCCCCGTCAGTTTGATGCTGTAAACATTTCGGTAACCGTAAAACCAGTTCATCAATACGAAGCCACAGTTTTGTCACAATTCTTATCAGTTTGGTTCTCAGGTCAAATTGAGGGGGCAGGACAGTATCCGATTCCCGATGAGGTGATCAATGTATCGCTATTTATGGGAGGGATCTGTGGCAAACGTTTCGAAATTGTACAAATCAAATGTCCGAACACAATTAAATGCGTTGCTTTTCGCGTCGAGTATCGCGCTTAGTGCTTGCGGAGGCGGAGGGTCTTCGTCAAGCGCACCGCCGACAGCTGGTCCCCCACCACCTCCACCCGTTTCGAAAGCTTTTTCGACGCCTGAAACAACTTCAGTGTTTTTGGGAAAGGCGACATTTGGCGGCACTGAGACGCAAGTCGCTACCTTGGCAGATACTGAGGTGTCTGATTGGATTGTCAGCGAGTTCGCGAAACCGGCTCACGAATTTTTACCTGAGATTTTACAAGAAATTGAAGCCCTTCCTGACGGCGAGAGATTGCATATTCGACGCATTCCCGACGTCTTTCTTGATCATGCGATTGCCGGTGATGATCAATTGCGAACCCGTATGGTTTTTGCATTGTCTGAAATATTGGTGACGTCGATAGAGGGCAGCTTGAGTAACAAACCTGCGACGATGGCGCACTATATGGATGTTCTATCCACCAATGCCTTTGGAAACTATCGAGAGTTATTAGAAGACGTCACTTATTCACCTGCAATGGCTATTTACCTGACATATCTGAGAAACCGTAAAGGTAATCCAGAGAAGGGTAGGGTGCCTGATGAAAATTATGCTCGCGAATTGATGCAATTGTTTACCATTGGCGTGGTCGAGCTCAATCTCGACGGAACGCCTAGACTTGATGGATCTGGCAACCAAATCGAGACTTATACCAATGATGATATTGTCGGGCTTTCCAAAGTCTTTACCGGGTTAAGTACGCAAGGGTCGGATTTTTGGAGCATCAATGAGGACCCAACAGGGATATACAATCCTTTGGTTATGTTTCCCAACTACCATTCGGAATTGGAAAAGACATTTTTAGGGACAACTATCCCGGCGGGAACCAGCGGAGATGATAGCATAGATCAAGCCTTGGATATTATCTTCAATCATCCGAATATGGCGCCATTTTTCTCGCGTCAGTTGATCCAGCGATTTGTATCGTCGAATCCCAACCCATCCTATGTACAGCGCGTGAGCGCCGCATTCGAAGCAGGGACTTTTACTTTGCCGGACGGCCAGACCGTTGGCGACGGACGGCGGGGTGATTTAAAAGCAACGTTGGCGGCTGTTCTACTTGATGATGAAGCCTTGCAAGACGCAGATAACGCGCCAGCTGAATTCGGGAAAATCAGAGAACCAATTTTACGGTTCGTGCATTGGGCGCGAATATTTGGTGAAACCACACCGGATGCCGGAGATGAACGCTTACTGAAAAATGGAAATTTGATTGGACAATTTCCATTCAGTTCTAAGTCCGTATTCAACTTTTATCGGCCAGGTTATGTGGCCCCCGGAACGGCGACCGGTGAGGCAGGTCTAACAGCGCCAGAACTTCAAATCATAAATGAAAGCAGCGCTATCGGGTACATAAATTTTATCAACGAATTCATTTATAACTTTTCAAGCACATATTCTGATGACCCCGATGGAGGAGTCAATGCAGATTACTCAAGCTTGTTGGAAATTGCGGACGATGAGCAAGCGCTGGTTGATGAACTAGACATGTTGTTAACAGGCAGCAGTCTTTCCAACGAGTCCAAAACGAATATGGTCAATTTACTCAAAGAGATTCCAATCTCAACGGAAGCGGCAAACGAGGATAAACTTTCACGTGTTCATCTCGCCGTATCCATGACGATGACCGACCCAGGTTACATTGTTCAGCGCTAAGGAGATATCAAATGTTAAACAGAAGACACTTTTTGAAAAATATTGGCGCAAGTGGCGCAGTTTCATTTGCTGCGGGCACAGGTATATTGTCGGCTTTGGGAAATGCAAATGCATACGCGGCTGATGTAGGCGGTTACAAAGCCTTGGTGTGTTTGTTTTTCCGGGGTGGACAAGACAGTTTCGATACTGTTTTGCCCTACGATCAAACATCATATGATACTTTTTCGCAATTAAGGCCTGGGCTATTTTCCAATTATGCTGGACAAAACGGCGGATCGTCACGTGACAGAAGTCGGCTGCTAGCGCTCAATCCAACCAATGCAGCAGATTTGGGGAGTCGTCAATTTGCGTTACCCGAGGCTTTAAGTCCTCTGAAAAATCTTTTTGATAGTGGTGATGCGGCGATATTAGGAAATGTCGGCCCATTGATTGAGCCGATAAGTCGCGAAGAATATCAATCGAAATCAAAACCAAGGCCAAATCGTTTGTTTTCACATAATGATCAACAATCGACTTGGGTCAGTTCTTCCACTGAGGGGGAAACGATAGGTTGGGGTGGTAAATTAGCTGATGCGATTAATGCGTCGAATGCCAATGTAAATCCCGCGTTTTCGGCAGTTTCAGCCAGCGGTAGGTCAACGTTTCTTTCAGGTCAGTTCACTCAACCTTATGCTTTGAGCAGCGGCGGACCTGTTCAAGTTAACGGATTGAAAAATCGTAGAAGTGCTTTACTGGGAACAGGTTCCGAAAATGATAAAGCTATTCAGATGCTTGAAGATCATTATCGTGCATCTGGGGCGCAAAGACCCAATCTTTTTGAACGTGATATTGCATCTATTTCGGACAAGGCATTTACATCAAACAATCAGTATCGGTCTGCATTAGAATCAGCGACTGAGTTGACGACAGAGTTTCCAAATAATTCACTTGGACGTCAATTGAGAGATGTCGCAAGTTCGATCAATGTGAAGGATGCTTTAGGCATGAGCAGACAAGTTTTTTTCGCAACAATGGGAGGGTTTGACACACATGACAATCAAGCGACTAACTTGGCGAACCGACACACGCAATATGCCGAAGCCATTGCGGCATTCCATGCCGCTACGGTTGAAATGGGTATTCAGAACGATGTTACACTATTTACAGCTTCAGATTTTGGTCGGACATTAATCGACAATGGCGATGGTACAGACCACGGATGGGGCGCCCATCATTTTATTGTCGGCGGCGGTGTACAAGGAAACGCAATATACGGTGAAATGCCGGAATATAATGTCGATACCGAGACCGATGCAGGCAAGGGACGATTGATTCCGACAACTTCGGTTGAACAATATGCGGCAACGCTCGGAAAATGGTTTGGATTATCCGACCCAGAACTCCTGTCAGCCCTCCCTGCGCTTTCAAACTTCACCACGAGAGATCTCGGGTTTATGGCAAATGGAACTGTCTGACGACCGCATTAAATAGGCCAAAATAGACGTTGTTCAGCTCTTTTTAAAAAAACTGCATTTGCGCAACAATATGCGTTGACGGGTGCGAGTCGGCAGGGTAGTAAACGCGCCTCGCAAGAGCATTAATGTTCAGCGGGTGTAGCTCAGTTGGTTAGAGCGCTGGCCTGTCACGCCAGAGGCCGCGGGTTCGAGTCCCGTCACTCGCGCCATTATTGGTAGAATAAGCGCCCTTTTAAGGGCGCTTTTTTCTTGGCTGATAAAAACCTGCATCTGTCAAAAATTACGCATTGCTTTTACGCAATGTTCGCACTAGTTTTCGCTCGAATTCAAACAGGGAGAATTCGAATCTCCCGGCCCCAAATTGATGGAAAGCAAAGTCAATGCCTGACGCCGCCCAAACTTCGGAAATGTCTGCCTTTCTCCTCGAATATCTTCCCATTGTATTTCTCTTAGGAATTGGCCTGATTATCAGTCTGGCATTTTTGGGGTTGGCCAAATTATTTGCGCCTTCGAGCCCTGACGCTGAGAAAATTTCCACATATGAGTGCGGGTTTAATGCTTTCGACGATTCGCGCATGAAATTTGACGTGCGGTTCTATCTTGTCGCAATTCTGTTCATCATATTCGACCTTGAGGTTGCATTCTTGTTCCCATGGGCAGTTTCACTAGAGAAAATCGGTGTCTATGGTTGGACGGTCGTCATGATTTTCTTGGCTGAGCTGGCGATCGGGCTCGCCTACGCTTGGAAGAAAGGGGCCCTTGATTGGGAGTAGACCATGTCTCAGATTCTTGTAAACCAAACCCCAACTTACGATCCTAAGAAACATGACCCGTTTTTCGATGGTTTGTCTGATCAGTTGGCCGATAAAGGCTTTTTGGTCGCACCGGCAGATGATTTGATTACCTGGGCGCGGACCGGATCGCTGATGTGGATGACGTTTGGTCTTGCCTGTTGCGCAGTTGAAATGATGCAAGCCTCTATGCCGCGCTATGATGTCGAGCGTTTCGGGTTTGCACCCCGCGCCAGCCCGCGCCAAAGCGACGTTATGATCGTTGCCGGAACCCTGACCAACAAGATGGCGCCGGCGCTTCGCAAAGTTTATGATCAAATGCCGGCTCCACGGTATGTGATCTCCATGGGATCGTGCGCTAATGGGGGCGGGTATTATCATTATTCATACGCCGTGGTTCGCGGTTGCGACCGGATTGTACCTGTCGATATATATGTTCCCGGGTGCCCACCAACTGCGGAAGCCTTGGTGTACGGTATTTTGCAACTTCAAAAGAAAATCCGCCGCGAAGGCAATATTGAGCGTTAAGGCACAGAGGATAGTTTGGAAGATTTAAAACAACATATTCTGGACGGGCTTGGCGCTGCGGTAAACGGCGCTGAAATTGCGTTTGGCGAGCTGACAATTCAGGCGCGTCGCGAAGAGATCGTCAAAACGATTACGTTTTTGCGCGATGACCCGATTTGCCGGTTCACGACGCTAATTGATTTGTGTGGATCAGACTATCCTGAGCGTGAGCAAAGATTTGAAGTCGTTTATCACATGCTGTCGATGCACTTAAATCATCGCGTGCGAATTAAGATATCAACGGATGAGGATACGGCGGTCCCAACCCTGAGTGGGCTGTTTCCGAACGCCAATTGGTATGAGCGTGAAGCCTTTGATATGTATGGCATTATCTTCGATGAGCATCCGGATTTGCGGCGTTTATTGACAGATTACAATTTCGAAGGCTATCCGCTTCGCAAAGATTTCCCGCTGACCGGATTTGTTGAAGTCCGTTACGACGAAGAACGCAAAGAAGTAATCTACGAGCCTGTGACATTGCCGCAGGAATTCCGTGATTTCGATTTCATGTCGCCGTGGGAAGGCGCGAAATATGTACAAGATGCGGAAGAAAAAGGTGAGGGGACATAATGACCGATATGACCCAAATCGATGATCGCAAGTTTACGATCAATTTCGGCCCGCAACATCCGGCGGCCCATGGTGTTTTGCGCCTGGTGCTTGAGCTTGAAGGTGAGGTTGTCGAGCGTGTCGATCCGCATATTGGCTTGCTGCACCGCGGTACCGAGAAGCTGATCGAACACAAAACCTATATGCAGGCGATTCCGTATTTTGATCGTCTGGACTATGTGGCACCGATGAACCAGGAACACGCCTTCTGCATGGCCGTCGAGAAATTGATGGACATCGAAGTACCGCGCCGGGCCCAGTTTATTCGCGTTATCTACTCTGAAATTGGTCGAATTCTTAGCCATTTGCTCAATATTACCACGCAGGCCATGGATGTTGGCGCGTTGACCCCGCCGGTTTGGGGGTTTGAAGAACGCGAAAAACTGATGGTGTTCTATGAGCGCGCATCGGGTTCACGTATGCATGCAGCCTATTTCCGGGTTGGCGGCGTACGCCAGGATTTGCCGCCGGACTTGGTCTCGGACTTGATTGATTGGTGCGATCAATTCCCGCAAAAAGTCAAAGATATCGAGACTTTGCTCACGGGGAACCGCATTTTCAAACAGCGCAATGTCGATATTGGCGTTGTCAGCAAGCAAGATGCCCTCGAATGGGGGTTCTCGGGTGTCATGGTGCGCGGATCCGGCATGCCATGGGATCTGCGCCGCTCGCAGCCATATGAGGTTTATGACGAACTTGAGTTCAAGATACCATTGGGTAAAAACGGCGACAATTATGACCGATATTTGTGCCGCGTCGAAGAGATGTATGAAAGCGTCAAAATTATGCAGCAATGCCTGAAGATGATGCCGGAAGGCCCTGTTTTAACTGAAGATAATAAAGTCGTGCCGCCACGCCGCGAAGAGATGAAACAAAGCATGGAAGCGCTTATTCATCACTTCAAACTCTACACAGAGGGCTTTCATGTCCCTGAAGGCGAATGCTATGCCGCTGTTGAGGCGCCGAAAGGCGAGTTCGGTGTGTATCTTGTCGCTGATGGCACCAATAAGCCGTACCGCTGTAAAGTCCGCGCGCCGGGCTTCCCGCATTTGGCGGCTATGGATTATCTCAATCGTGGCCACATGCTCGCCGATGTTTCGGCGATTTTGGGGTCACTTGATATCGTATTCGGGGAGATTGACCGATGAGTTTGCGTCGTCTCGCCAAGGAACAGCCAGCGAATTTCGAGATTTCGAAGGCTGCGCTCAAAGAAATCGATATCTGGGTGCAAAAATACCCTGAAGGGCGTCAAAAAAGCGCGCTTATTCCGGCGTTGTGGATCACGCAAAAGGACGCGGGCGGCTGGTTGCCTGAAGCCGCCTTACGGGCGCTCGGCGATCTCCTGGATATGCCGTATATCCGCGTTTACGAAGTTGCGACCTTCTATACCATGTTTAATTTGGAGCCTGTCGGTACCCATCATGTTCAGCTGTGCGGAACGACGCCGTGTTGGTTGCGTGGAGCAGGGGATCTGAAAAAGGTCTGTGAAGACAAAATCGGTCCTAAAGGGTCAACAAGTCACGACGGTCAGCTGAGCTGGATCGAAGTTGAATGTCTTGGTGCCTGCGCGAATGCACCGATGGTGCAGATCAGCAATGCCGATAGCGATCATTATTATGAAGATTTGACCCCGGAAAGTTTCGGTAAACTGCTTGATGATTTGGTTGCAGGTAAAAAGCCTGAACAAGGCCCCAAGAATGGCCGTTTTACGTCAGAGCCTGAGGGCGGCGCAAATACGCTGATCTCTAAGGGGCTGTATTCAAAAGTGACGAAGAAAGCTTTGCCGAATGCCGTGAAAAAAGCACGCAAAAAGCCAACAAAGAAAGCAGCGGCTAAAAAGCCTGCCGCGAAAAAGAAAGCTGCGCCTAAAAAGCCCACAGCTAAAAAGACAGCGGCCAAGAAGAAGGTTAAATCGTAATGGTTGAGTTGCTCCAAGACAAAGACCGGATTTTTACCAACCTTTACGGGTTCGAGGACTGGCGCCTGGAAGCTGCCAGGAAGCGTGGCGCATGGCTCGGCACGAAAGAAATCCTTGAGCAGGGACGCGACTGGATTATCGATAATATCAAGTCTTCAGGTCTTCGTGGCCGTGGTGGTGCAGGCTTCCCGACCGGACTTAAATGGTCTTTTATGCCCAAGGAAGTCACAACCCGTCCGCATTACCTCGTTGTCAATGCTGACGAATCTGAGCCAGGAACATGTAAAGATCGCGAAATGCTGCGGCACGATCCGCATTTGTTGATCGAAGGCTGTCTCGTGGCCAGTTTCGCCATGCAGGCGCATGCTTGCTATATTTATTTGCGCGGCGAATATGTTCAGGAACGCGAGCGTTTGGACGCTGCGATCAAAGAAGCCTACAAAGCCGGCCTCGTTGGCAAGAACGCTTGCGGATCCGGGTGGGATTTCGATATTTACATGCACCATGGTGCGGGCGCTTATATTTGCGGCGAAGAAACAGCCTTGCTGGAGAGCCTCGAAGGCAAGAAGGGCCAACCACGCCTCAAACCTCCGTTCCCGGCCAATGCTGGTCTGTATGGATGCCCCACAACCGTGAATAACGTCGAATCGATTGCTGTTTGTCCAACAATCCTTCGTCGCGGTGCCGACTGGTTTAAATCGTTTGGTCGCGAAAATAACACCGGAACCAAGGTTTTTTGTATTTCCGGTCACGTCAACAAGCCGTGCAATGTCGAAGAAGCCATGTCGATCCCAATGAAAACCTTGATCGAGGAATATGCAGGCGGTGTGCGTGGCGGCTGGGACAATCTCAAAGCTGTAATCCCGGGCGGAGCATCTGTACCGCTCTTACCGAAAGAAATTTGCGATACTGTTTTGATGGATTTTGACGCTTTGCGTGAAGTGACATCCGGATTGGGTACGGCCGGCATGATCGTTATGGATAAGTCGACCGATGTTGTGGCAGCGATCGCGCGTCTATCATATTTTTATAAGCACGAAAGTTGCGGGCAATGTACGCCGTGCCGGGAAGGTACCGGCTGGATGTGGCGTGTCATGGAGCGCATGGTCCGCGGTGAAGCAGAAACCTCCGAGATCGATATGTTGTTGGGTGTGACCAAGCAGGTCGAGGGACATACCATTTGCGCGCTCGGCGATGCGGCGGCTTGGCCTATTCAAGGTCTGATCCGGCATTTCCGCCACGAAATAGAAGAACGCATTGATAATTACCGAGCAGGCAAGCCGGTATTTGTCGCGGCGGCAGCGGAGTAGGGCGATGAGCGATCTACGTAAAGTCAATATTGACGGTGAAGAAATTGAGGTTCCAGCCGATTATACGCTGATGCAGGCGTGTGAAGAGGCTGGCGCTGAAATTCCGCGCTTTTGTTATCATGAACGCCTGTCGATCGCCGGCAACTGCCGCATGTGTCTGGTTGAATGGGTCGGGGCCCCAAAGCCACAGGCGTCTTGCGCGTTGCAAGTTAAAGACCTACGTCCAAATCGCGATGGCACACCAGCAAATATCCGTACGAATTCAGAGACTGTCAAAAAAGCCCGTGAAGGCGTGATGGAATTCCTACTTATCAATCACCCTCTGGATTGCCCGATTTGCGATCAGGGCGGTGAATGCGATTTGCAGGACCAAGCCATGGCCTATGGCCGTGACGCAAGCCGTTTCCAGGAAAACAAACGCGCGGTTGATGATAAATTTATGGGTCCCTTGGTGAAAACCATTATGACCCGTTGTATCCAATGCACGCGTTGCGTCCGCTTTATCACTGAGGTCGCTGGTGTTTCTGAAATCGGATTAGCTTCACGTGGTGAAGATGCTGAAATTACAACATATTTAGAGAAGTCTCTTACATCGGAAATGTCCGGCAATGTGATTGATTTATGCCCGGTTGGCGCGCTCACGTCGAAACCATACGCGTTTAATGCACGCCCCTGGGAGTTGGAACCAACGGAATCCATCGATGTTATGGATGCTGTCGGGTCGAATATCCGTGTAGATAGCCGCGGCGGTCGCGTCTTGCGGATACTGCCGATTATAAACGAAGACATCAATGAAGAGTGGATTTCCGATAAAACCCGTTTTGTTTGGGATGGTCTCGGGCGTCAACGTCTGGATAAGCCGTATATTCGCAAAAACGGCAAGCTAACAGCCGCGAGCTGGGATGAAGCCTTGGATTTGGCTGCGTCTAAGTTGAAAGGTGACCCTGAAGGGATCGCTGCTTTGGCCGGTGACCTTGCCGATACGGAGTCGATGAAAGCGCTGAAAGACCTTATGGATGGTCTCGGTGTCAAAAATCTCGATTGTCGCCAGGATGGGTCGAGCCTCGGTACGGGGCCGCGCCAGGAATATCTGATGAACACGACCATTGCCGGTATTGAGCGGGCAGACGCTTTATTGATCGTCGGTGCAAATCCGCGAATGGAAGCGCCATTGGTCAATACACGGATCCGCAAAACCTGGATTGAAGGCGATTTAAAGATCGGCCTGATCGGTGAAGCCTGTGATTTGACCTATGATGTCGATCATATTGGTGCAACGGCTTCTGATCTTGAAAAATTAGCTAAATCTAACAGTGGCTTCGCTAAGGTACTTAAGGGAGCCAAAAATCCGATGATCCTGATTGGCGCAAATGTATTTACACGTGCTGACAGCGCGCAAATCCAAAATCTGTGCGGTGCAATCGCCAAAAAATTCAAAATGGTTCGTGCCGACTGGAACGGCTATAATGTGTTACAGACGGCGGCAAGCCGTGTTGCCGGGCTCGATATGGGCTTTTTGCCGGGTAAAGGTGGAAAAGATACAAATGCTATTTTGAAAGCAGCCCAAAAAGGCGACATCAAAACGATTTTTTCGCTTGGCGCGGATGAAATCGCGGAAGTTGATTTCGGCAAAGCCTTCGTGATTTATCAAGGTAGCCACGGCGATCAGGGCGCGCATCGCGCTGACCTCGTCCTGCCAGGTGCCGCATATACTGAAAAAGACGCGTTGTGGGTCAATACTGAGGGGCGCGTCCAAATGGGCTTCATGGCGGTACCGCCGAAAGGTGAGGCCAAGTTTGATTGGGCGATCCTGCGGGCATTATCAGAGAAATGTGGACGTACGTTGCCATATGACAGCCTCGATGAGCTGAGGGCCAAACTATTTGCAGATCACCCGACTTTTGCCGGCCTTGGACATGCACCGGGAGCAGAAGGGGCAGATAAATTCGATCCGTCCAAACTCGGAAAGGCCGGAAAAGTGAAAGCGGACGCCTTTGGTCTGGCCATTGACGACTTCTATTTTACCAATCCAATTGCGCGGGCCAGCCAAGTCATGGCCGATTGTTCAGCAGTTGGTGATGAGACACTGAGTGAGGCAGCGGAATAATGGAAGTTTTCGGCATAGAACTCAGCTGGCTCGCTGTTAAGATCATTCAAATGCTGCTCTTCGTGGTGGTATTGTTGATTTCTTTGGCGTTCTTATTGCTGATGGACCGTAAAGTCTGGGCGGCTGTGCAAATGCGCCGCGGCCCCAATGTCGTGGGTGCATTCGGGCTGTTGCAATCCTTTGCCGACTTCCTGAAATTCGTATTCAAAGAAATGATCATCCCTGCGGGATCAGACAAAATCCTGTTTATTCTGGCCCCAATTATCACGCTTGTTACCGCGTTCGGGGCCTGGGCGGTGATCCCGGTCGCGCCAGGGTGGGTGATTTCAAATATCAATCTCGGTATTTTGTACGTTTTGGCGATTTCATCGCTGGGCGTGTACGGCATTATCATCGGCGGGTGGGCATCAAACTCCAAATATCCTTTCTTGGGCGCGCTGCGTTCAACGGCTCAAATGGTGTCGTATGAAGTTTCAATCGGGTTCATCCTGATCACGGTTTTGTTGCTGGTCGGATCCCTGAACATGACCGATATCGTCAATGCGCAAGCCGGCGGTTTCTGGAATTGGCACGCATTTATGCTTGATTTCAGCGACCCTAAGTCGCTGATTTTATTCCCGATTATGCTGTACATGTTCATTCTGTTCTTTATTTCCGCGTTGGCCGAAACCAACCGCCCACCATTTGATCTGCCGGAAGCGGAGTCAGAGCTTGTTGCCGGGTATCAGGTCGAATATTCGTCAACTGCATATTTGCTGTTCATGGTCGGCGAGTATCTAAATATCGTTCTCATGTGTTCTTTGTCGGCCCTTTTATTCCTGGGCGGGTGGCATGCGCCTATCGATACGAGCTTCCAGATATTGCCCCCATTCTTCTGGTTCGCCATCAAAGTCGTATTCATGTTCTTTATGTTCGCAATGGTGAAGGCGATTGTGCCGCGTTACCGTTATGACCAATTGATGCGGTTGGGTTGGAAAGTCTTCCTGCCGGTTTCATTGGCGGCTATTGTATTTGTATCTTCATACGTAGTCTTCTGGGGACGTCCGGCAGTTAATCTCGTAGGAGCAGGGTCATGACCCGCATCAAACAGTTCTTAAAAGGCGCACTCTTCCTTGATTTCATCAAGGCCTACTGGTTGGCGCTCAAATATTTCTTCCGCAAGAAAGCGACGGTCAATTACCCATTTGAAAAAGGCCCGCTAAGCCCACGTTTCCGTGGCGAGCACGCTTTGCGCCGTTATCCGAATGGCGAGGAACGCTGCATTGCCTGTAAGCTTTGTGAAGCCATATGCCCGGCCCAAGCGATTATTATCGAAGCTGAACCGCGTGAGGACGGCTCACGGCGAACGACCCGATACGATATCGATATGGTCAAATGTATTTATTGCGGCCTGTGTCAGGAAGCCTGTCCGGTTGATGCGATTGTTGAAGGCCCGAATTTTGAGTTCGCGACGGAGACACGCGAAGAATTATACTATGACAAAGAACGCCTGCTCGCCAATGGTGACCGGTGGGAGCGCGAAATTGCCATGAACTTAAAAAAGGATGCACCTTACCGCTAGCGGTTTGGGAGGGGAGATATGTTACCAGCACTCGCATTTTACGCACTCTCGGCCGTTGCCATCGCAGCCGCCTTTATGGTGATCGCTGCGCGCAATCCGGTTCATTCAGTTATGTTCCTGATCACGACCTTCTTTTCGGCCGCAGGCCTGTTTATCTTGATGGGCGCTGAGTTCTTAGCGCTGCTTCTGGTCATGGTTTATGTTGGCGCTGTCGCTGTTTTATTCCTGTTCGTCGTGATGATGCTGGATGTCGACTTTGCCGAGATGAAAAAGGGCTTTCTTCAAAATCTGCCTGTCGGCGCCATTGTCGCTGTGATCCTCCTCACCGAGATGATCCTCGTTGGCGCTGCGTCGTTGAGCGGTGAAGCAACATCTGTACAACCTGCTGCAGAAGGCGTGTCGAATATCCGCGCTCTTGGTGACGTCTTATACACAGAATACGCGTTCTTCTTTGAAGCTGTCGGCTTGATTTTGTTGGTCGCCATGATCGGCGCGATTGTCCTGACATTGCGCTCACGCGACGGTGTTAAACGACAAAATATTTCCGACCAAATAGCAAGGACCCGTGAAGACGGTGTTGAGCTTGTCGACGTCGAACCAAATCAAGGAATTGGCTAATGGTTATCGGTCTTTCACACTATCTGGTCGTCGCAGCGATCCTGTTTACGATCGGCGTGCTTGGCATTTTCCTTAACCGGAAAAACGTCATTATCATCCTTATGTGTCTGGAATTGATTTTGCTTTCTGTAAACATCAACTTCGTGGCCTTCGCGACCCATATGGGCGACTTGGCCGGACAGGTATTTGCGTTGTTTATTCTCACTGTTGCGGCCGCAGAAGCCGCTGTCGGGCTGGCCATTTTGGTCGTGTATTTCAGAAACCGCGGCGATATCGCTGTCGAAGACGTCAATTTGATGAAGGGCTAGGGGATGCTTTACCAAACCATTCTATTCGCGCCCCTGATCGGCGCGTTGATCGCAGGATTGCTGGGCTCGAAAATCGGGCACAAATCATCCATGATTGTTACCACCGGATTGCTACTGCTGTCTGCTGTCCTGTCCTGGTTTGCACTTTACAAGGTCGGTTTTGGCCATGAAGCGACCGAGGTCAATCTGTTCCGATGGATGGATGTCGGCGATTTTAAAGCCAATTGGGCCGTAAAAATCGACACACTAACAGCCGTTATGCTGGTTGTTGTGACGTCGGTTTCGGCGCTCGTGCACGTCTATTCATGGGGATATATGAGCGAAGACCCCGGCAAAGCACGGTTTTTCTCATATCTATCTTACTTTACTTTCGCCATGTTGGTCTTGGTTACGTCAAACAACTTCATCCAACTGTTCTTCGGGTGGGAAGGTGTGGGGGTTGCTTCCTACTTATTGATCGGATTTTGGTACAAAAAACCGTCCGCCAATGCAGCAGCCATCAAAGCTTTTGTGACCAACCGGGTCGGCGATGTCGGCCTTGCATTGGGCATCATGACAATCTTCCTGGTGTTCGGCAGTGTCAATTTTGACGAAGTATTCGCGCATGTGCATGACAAGCAAGATCTGGTTCTGCCATTCCTTGGGTTTGAATTTAACGCCATCGAATTAATCGCCTTCCTCTTGTTCATTGGCGCGATGGGTAAATCAGCCCAGTTCGTTCTGCACGTCTGGTTGCCGGACGCGATGGAAGGCCCGACACCTGTCTCAGCTTTGATCCATGCAGCGACTATGGTAACGGCGGGTGTCTTCCTTGTATGCCGCGCTTTCCCGATTTATGAGGCGGCACCAACGGTATCGGCATTAATTACGGTTGTTGGCGCATTCACGGCCTTGTTCGCGGCGACTGTCGGCCTGGTCCAAAATGACATCAAACGGGTCATTGCCTATTCAACATGTTCGCAGCTTGGCTATATGTTCTTTGCGGCCGGTGTTGGCGCCTATAACGCGGCCATGTTCCACCTGTTCACTCACGCTTTCTTTAAAGCCTTGCTGTTCTTGTGCGCAGGTTCAGTGATCCATGCCCTACATCACGAGCAGGATATGCGTAAAATGGGCGGCACATATAAGCTAATCCCGATCACTTATTTCTTGATGATTATCGGTACATTGGCGCTGACCGGTGTCGGTATCCCGGAAACGAAAATCGGATTCGCTGGCTTCTTCTCGAAAGACGCAATTATCGAAGCCGCCTATGCGGCCGGTGAAGGCGGTCATAATGCTTCGGCCGTATTCGCCTTCTGGGTCGGTTTGATCGCAGCGGCTATGACAAGTTTCTATTCCTGGCGGCTGATCTTTATGACGTTCCACGGTCGCTACCGCGGCGAGCCCGATGTCCTTAAACATGCACATGAATCGCCGTTGAACATGCTGATCCCGCTCTTCTTATTGGCATTGGGGGCGGTTATCGCAGGTGTCGTCTTTTATTCGAAATTTATGGGCGTTGATATGGGTGCATTCTGGGCCGGGGCGTTGCCGGGCGGAGAGGGTGCACACGGTGCGGTGAGTGCTATGGCAGACGGCCATGGGGCAGTCGATACCCATGGCGCTGAGAAAGTCGACGATCACGGCGGTGATCATGGTGGCGGCCATCACGATTTCCCGAAATGGGTCTTATGGGCGCCATTCATAGTTACCCTGTTTGGATTTGTCGTTGCTGTCGTGATGTATTTGTGGAGAGACGGAACCCAAAAACGCATCGATGCTGAAGGCGGCCCGCTGTACAAATTCTTCTTGAACAAATGGTATATTGACGAGTTGTACGATGCCACCATTGTTCGCGGAACGCGTAAACTGGGTGATCTGTTCTACAAAATCGGTGACATCAAAATCATCGACGGTTGGGGGCCAAACGGCTTTGCCAAGCTTGCAATGGCTGGTGGCAAGCGTTTGTCCAAATTCCAAAGCGGTTATGTATTTCAATATGCGTTTGTCATGCTCATCGGTCTTGCGGGCTTAATCGCCTGGGCGATCACGAAAGCGCAGGGGTAGATCATGTTTAACGGTGTTCCCATACTTTCGATCATTACATTTATCCCGCTTTTGGCGGCGGCATTTTTGATGCTGATGTCGCGCTTATCGCGTTCGGACGGTAAAAGCCAGATTGAGCAAAATGCACCGCGTGTGGCTTTGATCACAACAATAGCAGTGTTTATCCTGTCGCTGATCCTCGTGATCAATTTCGACAATGCTGAGGCGGGTTTTCAGTTTACGGAAGAATTCGCCTGGCTCGGCGCCGGTATTAAATACCGCATGGGCGTTGACGGGATTTCGGTTCTCTTTGTCCTTCTGACGGCGTTCCTGACCCCGCTGTGTATCATTGCCAGCCAAGCATCGATAAAGACACGCATGCTTGAATATATGGTGGCGTTCCTTGTGCTCGAGACCTTGATGATTGGCACATTCTGCGCGCTTGATATGGTCTTGTTCTACGTCTTTTTTGAGGCTGTCCTCATTCCCATGTTCATCATTATTGGTGTCTGGGGCGGCAAGGACCGGGTCTATGCCGCCTACAAGTTCTTCCTTTATACTTTGCTGGGTTCGGTGCTGATGTTGGCTGCCATGCTGTGGCTCTACTATTACTCCGGGCAGGTTTTGGGCGAAGGAAACGCAACAACGGATATCCGTCAGCTGAGCCAACTGAACATTCCATTAGGTGCGCAGACATGGTTATGGCTCGCCTTCTTTGCGTCATTTGCTGTTAAAATGCCAATGTGGCCGGTACATACTTGGCTGCCTGATGCTCACGTTCAAGCGCCGACGGCAGGGTCTGTTATCCTGGCCGGTATTTTGCTGAAGCTTGGCGGCTATGGATTGCTGCGGTTCTCTATTCCGATGTTCCCACATGCCAGTGTTCAGTTTGGGCCGCTCGTATTCTGGCTCAGCGTCATCGCGATCATCTACACATCTTTGGTGGCCTATCGCCAAACCGATATGAAGAAGCTGATTGCCTACTCGTCTGTCGCGCATATGGGTTTTGTGACCATGGGTATTTTTGCCCTGAACGTACAAGGTCTGCAGGGATCGATCTTCCAGATGATCTCACACGGTATTGTCTCCGGCGCGCTTTTCTTCGCTGTGGGCGTAATTTACGACCGGATGCACACAAGGGAAATCGCATTTTACGGCGGTATCGTCAAAACCATGCCGATATTTGCGGCCGTGTTCATGCTGTTTACGATGGCCAATGTCGGCTTGCCGGGAACCAGCGGGTTTATCGGTGAAATCCTGACCATGGTCGGCGCCTATCAGGTTAATCCGTGGATTGCTTTCGGCGCGGCCTTCGGCATGATTTTGTCGGCGGTTTATGCGCTGCACCTGTACCGCGAAGTTATATTCGGCGAAGTGACCAATGAGAAACTCATTGGCATCCCCGATATGAACATGCGCGAAATTATAATTATGGCACCCCTCGTTATTATGACCATATTACTCGGCGTTTATCCGTCGTTGGTCACAGATATCACCGGTGCTTCAGTTGATGCCTTGCTGGCGGACGTGACACAAAAACTCGACATGAGTGTTGGGCAGTAGGATAAGATCATGGGACAGTTTACTTTTCTATTTGGTGAAATCGTACTCGCAGTCAGCGCTTTAGTGCTGCTCATGGTAGGTGCGTTCGGCGGGTCAAAGTCCACGTCTTTTATTCGCTATGCGAGCATTGTTGCGCTGTTGATCTTTGGATTTGCCGGTGTGTTTCTCAACGCACAGGGCAGTTCCTTTGATGGCGCGTTTTTGTCTGACAAATTTAGCCATTATGTGAAGGCTCTGATTGGCATAGCTGCGGCCAGCGCACTTTGGTTCTCACGCGACTACTTTAAGCGCGAACGCTTGGATCAGTTCGAATATTCTATCCTGATGTTGTTCGCTGTCCTTGGAATGGGCGTCATGGTGTCGGCAGGTAATCTGCTGACCTTGTATATCGGTATCGAAATGCAGAGCCTAGCCCTTTATGTGATGGCTGCATTTAACCGTGATAGCTTGCGGGCTTCAGAAGCTGGCCTCAAATATTTCGTCCTGGGTGCACTGTCGTCCGGCATGCTGCTTTACGGCACATCGTTGATCTACGGTTTCACCGGGACTTTGGATTTTGCTGAAATAGCCATGCATCTTGAACAAACGGGCAATCCGGGTGCAGGCATTATTGCAGGATTGGTCTTCCTGCTCAGTGGACTGGCATTTAAAATATCTGCGGCACCGTTCCACATGTGGACACCGGACGTCTATGAAGGCTCACCAACACCGGTCACTGGATTTTTTGCCGGTGCGCCTAAACTCGCGGCATTGGCCTTGATTACCCGTGTGATCATGGGCCCATTCGAAGGCATGGAAGCGGCCTGGCAGCAAGTCATTATCGTCCTTGCCGTGCTCTCCATGGTCATTGGCGCGGTCGGTGCGTTGACGCAAACCAATATCAAACGTCTGATGGCGTATTCTTCGATCGCCAATATGGGCTATGCACTGGTTGCTTTGGCTGCCGGCGGAGCGGGAGGCGTAACCGGTATGTTGATCTTTATGTCGATCTATCTGATTACCGTGATTGGCGCATTCGCCTGTATTTTGCAAATGCGGACACGTGACGGCATGGTCGAGCAAATTAGCGATCTTGGAGGCCTGTCTCATTCCAACATGCCATTGGCATCATTCATCACCATGATGATGTTCTCCCTTGCCGGGATCCCTTTCTTTATGGGCTTCTTCGGTAAATGGTATGCATTCGCGCCGGCCTTCAATTCCGGTCTGGCATGGCTGGTCGTGATCGCCTTGATCGCGTCAGTTGTTGGCGCGTTTTATTATCTTCGGATTATTAAAACGATCTGGTTTGATGAACAGGCACAAAGCTTTGTGAAAGCGCCCGTGTCGTTGTCATTTCTATCATCCGCAGCCGGTTTGCTGATCTTCCCGATCTTGCTTCTGCCGTTTGTTGCCGCGCCAGCCCGCAACGTCATTGAAGCCGCCGCGTCCAGCTTGTTCTAGAGCCCGCTTTGCGGTTTATTCATATTTCCGAGATCGACTCGACTAATGCGGAAGCCCGTCGCCGGGCTGAAGTTGGTGACTTCGGGCCCCTATGGATTTCGTCTGATGTACAAACCCTGGGGAAAGGTCGAAGGGGTCGGGAGTGGGTGTCTAAATCCGGCAATCTATATTGTACCGGTCTATATCCTTATGATGGCGACCTGGCATCCGCCGCCAAGCTGAGCTTTGTCGCGGCATTGGCCGTCGCTGACAGTTTGGAACAATATATCGATCCAGCCCTCATTCGTATAAAATGGCCAAATGATGTGCTGGTCGCCGGTCAAAAAATATCGGGCATTTTGCTCGAAAGCGGGACCGAAAACGATCAGACATGGGTGGCGGTTGGTACGGGCATAAACCTCGTCAACCATCCTGAAAACACGGAGACGCCTGCGACGCATTTGCTGGCCCACATTGATCCTGAAAAACTCCAAGGGCCGGAACCTCTATTTGCGGCCAAAGAGCCGGTGCTCGCCACATATGCGGCCCGCTTTGATCATTGGCGCAGCCTCTATCTCGAAAATGGTTTTGAACCTATCCAACAGGCGTGGACGGCGCGCGCCAAAGGTATCGGTGAGCCTGTTAAAGCTCGATTATCTGATAAGACAATTGAAGGTATCGCATTAGAACTCGACGAAACCGGTGCCTTGTGCGTTCAAACCAAAGATGGTTGTATCGTGAAAATCCACGCAGGGGATGTTTTCTTTCCCGAATTCCACTTATAAGGTCAATCCAAAGAAGGACTGAATATGTTACTGGCAATTGATAGTGGCAATACCAACACGCTGTTCGCCGTGCACGACGGCAAAGAGTGGAGCGTGGAATGGCGGATTGAGACCAATCCTGCTCGAACAGCGGACGAATATGCCGTTTGGCTGTACCAATTGATGAATATGCAGGGCATACAGTTCTCGGATCTCACCGATTGCATAATTTCGACAGTTGTGCCGCAATCCTTGTTCCATATGACAAATCTGTCAAAGCGGCACTTGAAGATTGAACCGATGGTCGTTGGCGTTAACGGCGTTGATTTAGGGGCGAAAGTCACGCTTGCCAATCCCAAAGAAGTGGGGGCGGACCGGCTGGTTAATGCGGTCGGGGCACATGCCAAGTACCCCGGTGCTTTAATCCTGGTCGATTCTGGAACAGCAACGACGTTTGACGTCATATCCAAGGACGGGGATTTTGAAGGCGGTATCATCGCGCCCGGCATCAACCTATCTTTGCGGGCCTTGCACGACGCTGCTGCTAAATTGCCCCGGATCGCTATTACCAAGCCTGAGAAGGTCATTGGTCGCGGTACGGTGGAAGCTATGCAGTCCGGTATCTTTTGGGGCTATATTGGCCTGATTGACGGGCTGATTGATAAAATCCGTGAGGAGGATGACCGGGATTTCACGGTCATCGGAACGGGCGGTGTCGCGTCGCTTTTTGAGGGGGCTTCAGAGCGTATCGATATTTTCGACTCTCAACTCACCATCAACGGATTGTACGAAATCTGGCGAAGAAACCGCTAAAGGACACCATGGCTAAACAAAAAGACGAGCTGGTTTTTCTGCCCCTTGGGGGCTGCGGTGAAATCGGAATGAATTTGAATTTGTATGGGTATGGCCCTAAGCATGCCCGTAAATGGATCATTGTCGATATCGGTGTGACCTTTGGTGGGGCTGATACGCCGGGCATCGAGATCATCATGCCGGATATCGAATTTATCGAAGAAATCCGTAAGGATATCCTGGCAATTATCCTGACTCACGCGCATGAAGATCATATGGGCGCGCTGGCGCGCCTGTGGCCACGCATCAAATGTCCGGTCTATGCGACGCCGTTTACGCGATATCTGGTTGAAGACCGCTTGGAAGAGGCGGAACTACGGTCAAGCGTGACACTGCACGAAGTGCCGCTCAAAGGGCATATCAAGTTGGGCCCGTTCGATATCGAGCTGATCACGCTCACCCATTCCATCCCGGAACCGAACGCATTGGCGATAAGAACACCCGAGGGAATTATCCTGCATACCGGGGACTGGAAATTTGATGACAACCCGCAAATTGGTGAAGGATTTGATGATAAAGCGCTGAAATCATTGGGAGATGAGGGTATTCTCGCCATCGTATGCGATTCCACAAATGTGTTTAGTCCCGGTGTCGCCGGGTCCGAAGCTGACGTGCGCGAAGAGCTGGAACGCCTTATTGGAGAATACGATGGGTATGGGATCGCGGTTGCGTCCTTTGCCTCTAATGTCGCCCGTCTTGAGACCATCATGTTAGCGGCACAGGCCAATCACCGCAGCGTTTGCCTGATCGGTCGTTCAATGCACCGCATGACGGGTGCGGCCAAGTCCGTTGGTCTGTTGAAAGATGTTCGCAATATAATCGACGAAGAAGAAGCCAATCAGATTGCGGCCGATCATGTGCTGTATCTGTGCACTGGCAGCCAGGGCGAACCGCGCGCTGCGCTGTCCCGTATCGCCAGAGGGGAACATCGGTCCGTTAAATTGGGCAAGGGCGATGTGATCATTTTTTCCTCCAAAATCATCCCGGGGAATGAGAAATCGATCTTTGCAATGCAGAGTAGCTTGGCCGATCAAGGTGTTGAAATTATTACGGAAAAAGATCGCCCGATCCATGTTTCCGGCCACCCGTGTCGTGATGAATTGAAGGAAATGTATGAGTGGGCACGACCGCATATCTCCATTCCGGTTCACGGCGAACGGCGTCATTTGATGGAACATGCCAAGCTCGCGAAGTCTTGGGGTGTGAAACACCAGATTGCGCCGCATAACGGTGAAATGATCCGCTTGAGCAAGCAGGGGGCAAAAATCATCGATTTGGTGCCGAATGGCCGCCTGCATCAGGATTGCGGCGTTATTATCAGCGCTGATGATTTATCCCTGCGTGAACGCCGCAAAATGGCATATTCCGGGCATATATCCATATCTGTTGTTGTGAACAGTAAGGGGCAGTTGATTGGCGGGCCGGATCCACGGGCATCAGGCTTCCCACACGGCCCGAACGGCGAACTACTCGATTATCTTCTTGATCGGGTTGAGAGCGAAGCTGAACGGGCATTTAAAAGCCTAAAGCCCAATGCGCGCAAAGATGAAGACGAGATTGAGAACATTATCCGCTCCAAAGTGCGGCGTTTTATCCGCGATCACACAGACAAGAGGACAATTGTCGAGGTTACGGCTATAAAGGTCTAAATCATGTTTATGACGAGTTTAAAACAGGCTCTGGGCAAAATATTTAAGGCAGAAACCATGACAGCATCCAAAAACATCATTGGTCCGATGAACCATGTGGGCATCGCCGTTCCTTCAATTGTCGAAGCCATCAAGCCGTATCAAGAGATATTCGGGATTACCGATATCACCGAACCCAAAGCCTTGCCGGCGCAAGGCGTCAGCTATGCCTTCGTCAATCTCCCGACCGGGCAGGTGGAATTGATCGAACCCTATGGAGAAAGCTCACCGATCCACAAATTTTTGCAAAAGAACCCGAAAGGGGCGCAGCATCATGTCTGCTTCGAAGTTGAGGACATTCATGAAGCGAAAGCATTTGTTGAGGCCAATGGTGCAACGGTGCTCAATGAACCGCGTATTGGCGCCCATGGCACGCTGGTGATTTTCATCCATCCCAAGAACTTCACCGGGACCTTGATCGAACTGATGGAAACCCCGAAACACTAGGAAGACAATGCCGTTAGTCACTGGAATTGCTGTATTTTTCGTCCTGTGGTGGTTGGTGATTTTCATCATCCTCCCCCTCGATATCGAGGGTCAGCACGAGGATGGCAATGTGGTGCGTGGAACGGAGCCCGGTGCGCCGTCAAAGCCATTTATTAAGCGCAAGATCATTCAAACGACGGTTCTAACCGCCATTATATGGGCGATAATTTTTGTGATCATTGAATTCAAACTGATCGATCTCAACAATATTCCGTTCATTCCGGATTTCACGCCCGATATGAGTTAATCAGCTCAACCCAATCTAAAGCTTTGTTAATCCAGATCAATTGATTGTACCTTGCCGCTGTGCAGGCGATTCTTTATGCATAAACAGGAACAACAGGATACACGATGCGACTTTCGCGATATTTTCTCCCCGTCTTAAAAGAAACACCTTCTGAAGCGAGCATAGCGTCCCACCGCTATATGCTGCGCGCCGGAATGATCAAACAACAAAGCGCCGGCCTGTATTCCTGGCTGCCGCTTGGCTTCAAAGTGATGAAACGGATCGAACAGATCACCCGCGAGGAGCAAAACCGGGCAGGGGCCGTCGAGATGTTGATGCCGACCATACAGGGCGCTGATCTATGGCGGGAATCCGGCCGGTATGATGATTACGGCCAGGAAATGCTCCGGATTAAAGACCGCAGCGATCGCGATCTTCTCTATGGACCAACCAATGAAGAAGTGATCACAGATATCTTCCGGTCTTTTGTCAGAAGTTACAAAGACTTACCGATAAATCTTTATCATATTCAGTGGAAATTCCGTGATGAAGTCCGGCCGCGATTTGGTATCATGCGATGTCGCGAGTTTCTGATGAAAGATGCGTATTCTTTTGATATTTCCATGGAAGAAGCGGTGCGTTCCTACAACAAGATGTTTGTGGCCTATCTCAACACATTTGCCCGAATGGGCCTAAAGGCCGTTCCAATGCGTGCGGATACCGGTCCAATTGGCGGCGATCTCTCCCATGAATTCCTGATTTTGGCTGATACTGGCGAAAGCGAGGTTTTCTGCCACAAAGATCTTGTCGATATGGTTGTACCCGGTACAGACATCGATTTTGATAGCGATTTGCAGCCGATAGTCGATCAACGCACAGCCTTGTACGCGGCCACAGACGAAATGCATGATCAAGCCGCATTTGAAGCGCAAGTACCCGCAGATAAACGCCTGTCGGCACGGGGTATTGAAGTGGGACATATCTTTTGTTTTGGCGACAAATATTCCAAGCCATTGGGCGCTAAAGTCATGGGTTCGGACGGCAAGGAACATGTCGCCCAAATGGGTTCATACGGCGTCGGCGTATCGCGATTGGTTGGCGGGATTATCGAGGCGAGCCATGATGAAAATGGGATTATATGGCCTAAATCCGTGACGCCATTTGGCGCCGGCATTATCAATCTGAAAGTCGGTGACGCGGAGGCGGATGCGGCTTGTGAGGATTTATATAGCAAGCTGAGCACGGCAGGCATTGACCCGCTTTATGACGACAAAAATGACCGTGGTGGTGTAAAATTTTCGCGTATGGATCTGATCGGATTGCCATACCAGCTCGTTGTTGGTCCGCGTGGCCTGAAAGACGGCGTTGTCGAGGTCAAAGACCGCAAGACGGGCGAAAAGCAAAACCTGTCACCGGGCGCGGCAATCAATATGATTATCTTCGCTTACAAGGACGTAAACCCTTAATGGAGGCCAGCTCGGACAATTTAAAAGGGGCGCCGCCCTTTGGCCGGTTTGAGCGTAAAATCGCTGCGCGCTATTTGGGCGCGCGTAAAAGCGAAGGCGGGGTTGGCTTGATCGCTGTCCTGTCTTTCCTCTGCATCACGCTCGCCATCTTTGCGATGATCACCATCATGTCAATCATGAACGGGTTTCGCGAGAAAATGGTCGAGCTGACCCTCGGTGCAGATGGCCATATGTATGTGGGGTCAGCATCCGCAAACCCGACACCGCAGGATATGGAAAACCTGCGCCTTAAGATCGCCAATATTGACGGTGTCGAGAACGCATTTTTGTTCAACCAAACGGTGACGGGCATTGTTTCAGAACCGTTCACACCGGGGATTGTGACCGGGATCGGCAAGGAAGATTTAAGCGCCTTGAAAATGATCAGTGACAATATCGTTGTCGGTGATCTTGAAGCATTTGGACGCGGCAAAAATGGCGGCAACCAGATTGCTATTGGTATTCAAATGGCCAACCGGCTTGGAAAAACGGTCGGGGACGGGCTCACTCTGATTTCACCGGTCCGCACGCCAACGGCATTTGGTCCGGGCACACCCAGAACGAAAAACTATCAAATCGGGGCCATCTTCGAGGTCGGGCTATTCACGGCCGATTCCGGCTATGTGTATATGCCGATTGATCAGGCCTCCTTGTTTTTTGAACGCGGGAAGCCAGCCTCTGATATCCAGATCAGGCTGGATAATCCCGATCAAATCCATGCCACAAAACCGAAAATCAGAGATGTCGCCGGCCAGCCCGTCTTCATCGAAACCTGGGAAGACAAGAATTTGAGCACGGCCACAGCCCTGCGTACCGAACAGATTGCCATGCGGTTTATCTTTATGATCGTTGTGGTAATTTCAGTGTTTCCGATCCTTGCTGCCATGATCATGCTGGTCAAAAACAAGGGCAAGGATATTGCAATTCTGCGCACGATTGGCGCAACCAGCGGATCCATTTTGCGTACATTCCTGATGTCCGGTGCGGCCATTGGCATGTTGGGAACATTGGCCGGGGTTATTCTCGGGCTTTTGTTTTGCTGGAATATCGGCTTTATCCAATCAATTATCGAGGCGATTACCGGCGCGGAATTGTTCCCGCCGGAAGTCTATGGCCTCAATCAGCTGCCGGTAAAAATCGTGCCAATGGAAGTAGCACAAGTGGCGTTCTGGGGCTTTCTCGTGTCGGCTTTGGCAACCTTCTTCCCGGCCTGGACCGCATCCAAGACCGATCCGGTGGAGGCGCTGCGTTATGAATGATCGCACACCCATCCTGTCGGCCCGCAATATCCATCGCTCGTTCAAGTCCGGCGATACCGTATTGGACGTCCTGGTTGGGGCCAATATCGATATTTATCCCGGCGAAATGGTCGGGCTTGTCGGCCCGTCCGGCAGTGGTAAATCAACCTTACTGCATGCAGCAGGCTTGCTCGAAAAACCCAATGCCGGCGAAGTCTGGATCGGCGGGCGGGAATGCCTGTCTTTGTCAGATAATGAACGCACAGCCATCCGGCGCAATTCTATTGGTGTCGTTTATCAATTCCATCATTTGCTGCGCGAATTTACTGCCCTCGACAATGTCGCCTTACCACAAATGATTGCCGGAAAATCCCAAAGTGAAGCACGCGCAGAGGCAAATCGATTGCTCGGGATTATGGGGCTGTCAGAGCGTACCCATCATCAACCGTCACAAATGTCCGGCGGGGAACAACAGCGTGTGGCTATTGCCCGCGCCATTGCCAATAAACCGAAAATCCTGTTGGCTGATGAGCCCACTGGTAATCTCGATCCAAATACCTCGGGCAATGTGTTCCAGAGCCTGTTTGACTCGACGCGCCTCGAAGGCGTTTCAGCCCTCGTCGCCACCCACAATATGGCCCTGACCGCCTATATGGACCGGGTCTTCACGGTGAAGGATGGTCACGTTGTGCCGTATAATGGGAAGCGGACGGTCTAGCTTCCGATCTCCAATTATTATTTTCCACTTGACGTTCTCGTTTTCATTCCATAAAAGAACAAAACAAGAACAACGTACACATATAAGGGAAAACGGAGACCGAAAATGAAGCAATTAGTTATGGATATTTCGAGCGGAATGGTTTTAGGTGGATTCGTAATCATGATGACAGTTTGGATGATGATTCTCGGCGGATAAGGGAACACACAGACGTCACAACCAAAGTGAATGGGATAGGTTTATATGGCGCGAGCGGTCTCGAGATTTGTTCCGTTACGGTGCCGGACCCCATATTCAATCCTTGAAGGCGCCATCAAAGTTGATGATCTCGCCAAGCGAGCCCGAGAGTGGCGCATGGCCGCGGTCGGTCTGACCGACACCAATAATATTTGCGCAGGACTGGAGTTTTCTGAAAAACTAAGCGGCGCCGGTATTCAGCCGATTATGGGCTGTACGCTCACGATCGATCTGGAAACCGGGGATGAGGCTTTCAATCCCCACGGCGGCAAAGAGTTCGCCGGAACGCTGGTGCTACTGGCACAATCCGAAAAAGGTTATGAAAATCTGATGAAACTGTCGAGCTCTGCGACGCTCGATGCAGGGCCGACTGAACTGCCGCATGTCAAAATATCGAAAATTGCCAGCCACAGTGAAGGGCTGATTGCGCTAACGGGTGGTGGCGATGGCTTTCTCAACAAGCAAATCTGCACGGGTCAAGTTGAAACGGCCAAGGTGTATTTACAAAAGCTCGCGGAATGGTTCCCGAACCGCCTCTATGTCGAGTTGCAACGACACGGAGAAATTCACGAACAACAGGCGGAAAGTGCGCTGATTGAAATGGCGTATGAGTATGAGCTACCGATCGTCGCGACCAATGAACCGTATTTCCTCGATAAAGATATGCATAAAGCCCATGACGCTTTGCTGGCGATTTCAGAGGGCAGCTATGTTTTAGAGCCGGATCGGCGTCATGTATCCGTCGAGAATTATTTCAAATCACCTGAGCAGATGGTCGAGCTCTTCTCGGATATTCCGGAAGCCATCGACAACACGCTCGAAATCGCCAAACGATGCGCGTTTCGCAGCCCGAAGCGGCCGCCGATCCTGCCGGGTTTTGGCGATGAGAATTTATCTGAGACCGATATCCTTAAACAACAGGCGTGGGAGGGTCTCGAAGCCCATTTGAGCAAAGTAGAATTGTTTGCGACACGCGAGGAATATTTTGAACGCTTGGACTTTGAACTTAATGTTATCGAGCAAATGGGATTCCCGGGCTATTTCCTCATCGTCTCGGATTTTATCAAATGGGCCAAGGCCAATGATATACCGGTCGGGCCGGGGCGGGGGTCCGGTGCGGGCTCCGTCGTCGCCTGGGCTTTGACCATTACCGATTTGGACCCGCTGCGATATGGATTGCTGTTTGAGCGGTTCTTGAATCCGGAACGGATTTCCATGCCTGATTTCGATATTGATTTCTGTCAGGAGCGGCGCGGCGAAGTGATCCGGTATGTGCAAGAGAAATACGGCGAAGAGCAGGTCGCCCATATTATCACATTCGGGACCCTGCAGGCACGGGCCGTTGTGCGCGATGTGGGCCGCGTCATGCAAATGCCTTTGGGGCAGGTTGACCGTTTAGCCAAATTGGTCCCGTCCAACCCCGCCAATCCGGTGACCCTGGCCGAGGCCATTCAACTCGAACCGGACCTCAAAAAAGAACGGGATCAGGAACCTGCCGTGCGCGAACTTCTAAATGTGGCTCTGCAACTGGAAGGCCTGTACCGAAACGCCTCGACCCATGCTGCCGGTGTGGTGATTGGCGACCGACCCTTAAATGAATTGGTTGCCCTTTACAAAGATCCGCGTTCCGATATTCCCGCCACCCAGTTCACGATGAAATGGGTCGAAAAGGCCGGTCTCGTCAAATTCGACTTTTTGGGCCTGAAAACCCTGACCGTCATCGATCGTGCGCTCAAATATCTCAAAGCCCAGGGTATTGAAGTCGATCTGGATACCGCACCAGTTGATGATGAAAAGTCCTATGCCTTGTTGGCCAAAGGCTTTTCACAAGGCGTGTTCCAACTGGAGAGTTCCGGCATGCGCGATACACTGCGCAAGATGCAGCCGAGTTCAGTAGAAGAGCTGACCGCTTTGATCTCTCTTTACCGTCCGGGACCGATGAAGAATATCGATAGCTATATCGAGCGTAAATTTGACCCGTCCCGGATTGAATACCCTCATGCGAGCCTGGAGGGTATTCTCAAGGAAACCTACGGGATCATTATCTACCAGGAACAAGTGATGCAGATCGCTCAGGTCCTGTCCGGGTATTCTCTTGGAGACGCGGACATTCTCCGCCGTGCCATGGGTAAGAAAGATAAGGACGAGATGCAGCGGCAAAAGTCGATCTTTATCGACGGGGCTGCGAAAAACGGCATTAAAGAGGTGCTATCATCCAGTATATTCGATCTGGTGAACGAATTCGCCGGCTATGGGTTTAACAAATCCCACGCCGCTGCCTACGCGATGATCTCCTATCGCACCGCCTATCTGAAAGCCAATTATGCCGTCGAATTTATGGCGGCTTCCATGAGCCTAGATATCGCCAATGTGGAAAAACTGGCTCTTTTTCATCAAGAATCCAAACGTATGGGACTGGGCATTGTGCCGCCATGCGTAAATACTACATTTGCTGACTTCGAAGTCAAAGACGGCAAAATTTTGTATGCACTCGGCGCGATTAAAAATGTTGGTGTCGAAGCCATGCGTCATGTGGTTGAGGTGCGAGAAGAGGGCGGACCGTTTAAAGACGTGTTCGATTTCGCCCGCCGGGTTGATGCGCGGGTTGTGAACAAGCGCGCTTATGAGAATTTGGCGCGGGCAGGGGCATTTGACAATCTTCTCCCCAATCGGGCCCAAACCCATGCGTCTTCAGCTATTCTTCAGTCCATTGGCGCGCGATCAGCTCAGGAGAGGAATTCATCGCAGAACAGCCTATTCGGCGATGTCCAAGAAGAAATGGCTGAACCGGAACTGCCGGGGGTCACGGATTGGGGTGGTGTCGAACGGCTTGATGAAGAGCTGGGTGCCATAGGGTTTTATCTCAGCGGCCATCCGCTCGAGCCGCAAATGGATAATTTGCGACGACGCAATACGAAGCTTTGCGAGGACATCGACACTGAGTATGCGCGGGGAAGCCGCGTATTGCGCATGGCTGGTGTACTGCATAAGAAACAAGAGCGTTTATCGCAGCGCACGAAAAAGCGTTTTGCCTACTTAAATTTCTCGGATCCAACCGGGGAATACGAAACATTCGCCGGCGAAGAGCTCTTGGGCGCATACCGGGAGTATCTGGTGCCCGGCACGATGCTGGAATTGCAGGTCAAACTGGATTCCCGTGACGGGGAGGTCAGACTGACGACCCAATCGATTAAACCATTGGGCGAAAGTACCGCGCCAGTGCTTGCTGGATTACAAGTGTATCTCAAAGATGAAACGGCCATGGATGCCTTGAAACGGTGCATCGCAGGCTTGGAAAGTGCACCGGCTCAATCCAAGGGAAAAATGAATATTATTGTCCCGATTGGCGAGGCAAGAGAGATCAATCTGAAACTCCCTGGCCAATACTCGCTCGATGGGAAATTTCAAGCCGCATTAAAGGCGTTGCCAGGCGTGCAGAAAATCAAAACCTATTAGCCGAAAAACTGCCATTTAGGGCTTGTATCACGCCAAATTACTGCTATACACCGCGCTTAATTCGCAAGCGGGTTACGGCATTTGCTCGATAATGGGCAAAACATGTCGCTTCCGGTGAAGTGTAAGAACTTCCAACCCCGCTTATGGCCAACCGGAAAAGGAGATATATCCCATGGCACTACCCGAATTTTCTATGCGTCAATTGCTTGAAGCAGGCGTTCACTTTGGTCACCAGACACATCGCTGGAATCCAAAAATGGCACCATACATCTTTGGTGCGCGTTCAAATATCCATATTATGGATCTGTCACAAACTGTTCCGCTCTTGCACCAAGCTATGGTTCAAGTCCGTGAAACAGCTGCAAAAGGCGGGCGGATCCTGTTTGTCGGCACAAAACGCCAAGCATCTGACATCATCAAAGAATCTGCGTCACGTTGTGCGCAGTACTATGTCAATCACCGTTGGCTTGGTGGTATGTTGACTAACTGGTCGACAATTTCACATTCAATTGCTCGTCTGCGTGAGCTTGAAGGCATTTTCGAAGATGAAGCCAACACAGGTCTGACCAAGAAAGAACTTTTGAAGCTGACACGTGAGCGTGAAAAGCTTGATCGTGCGCTTGGCGGGATCAAAGACATGGGCAAAGTCCCTGATCTGATGTTTGTTGTTGATACAAATAAAGAAGGCATCGCGATCAAAGAAGCGCGCAAACTGGGTATCCCGGTTGTTGCTATTCTTGATACAAATTGTGACCCGGCAGCTGCTGATTTTCCAATTCCGGGGAATGATGACGCCGTTCGCGCGATTACTTTGTTCTGTGATTTGATGGCTGACGCCGTTCTTGACGGCATGACCCAGGGCGCTGTGGCTTCCGGTGTTGATATCGGAGCAGCTGCAAACCCTGTCGAAACAGCAATTACGGAAGAAGTTGCCGCTGAGGTTGCACCTGCACCAGCCAAAGAAGAGAAAGCTCCAGCCAAAGAAGCGAAAACGCCTGCAAAAGAAGAAAAAGCTCCTGCTAAAGAAAAAGCTGATGCAAAAAAAGAAGACGCGCCTGCTAAAGCAGACGATATTTCTTTAATCGATGGTGTTGGCCCGGCTTATCAGAAGAAATTCGAAGCTGCAGGTATCACGACTTTCAAGCAAATCGCTGATCTGGACGCTGCTGCCGTTGAAAAGCTCAATGAAGAGCATGATTTTAAAGGCAAGATCGTCTCGGGCGAATGGGTAGAGCAAGCCAAAGAATTGATGGCCGGCAAGCCCCCACGTGCAAAAGTCGATCAGGCAAAAGCTGCTAAAGCATAGCCCTTGAACGGCAGCTCGCCGTTCCTATTTAACGACCAAAGGCGGATCTTTTCATGAGGTCCGCCAACACTTAATAAAATATGGAGACCCCAATGGCTCAAATTACTGCTGCGCTCGTCAAAGAACTGCGCGATAAGACATCTGCAGGCATGATGGATTGCAAAAAAGCTCTCACCGAAAACAATGGTGATATTGAAGCGGCGATCGATTGGCTGCGTAAAAAAGGTATTGCGAAAGCAACCAAGAAATCCGGTCGTGTAGCATCAGAGGGTCTGATTGGCCTTTCCGTAAACGGAACAACGGGTGCATTGGTGGAAGTCAATTCTGAAACCGATTTCGTTGCCCGTAACGACGAGTTCCAATGTGCTGTGACGGAAATCGCTGGTTTGGCAGTTGAAGCCAATGGTGATCTTGAAGCTTTGGCAAATGCCAACACCAAAGCCGGAAACACTGTTTCTGAGTTTTTGACGGGACTGATTGCAACGATTGGCGAAAACATGTCTTTGCGCCGAACATCAGCTGTCAATGTTTCTAACGGTGCTGTCACAGGCTATATGCACAGTGCTGCTGCGGACGGTCTTGGCAAAATCGGCGTGCTTGTCGGTTTGGAATCAGACGGCGATGCAGAGGCGTTGACAGCGCTTGGCAAAAAGATCGCCATGCATGTCGCCGCGACATCTCCTTTGGCGTTGACAGTCGAAGATCTGGATCCGGCTGCTGTTGAGCGTGAGCGTACAGTTCTTTCAGATCAAGCACGCGCGTCAGGCAAACCGGAAGCCATTATCGAGAAAATGGTCGAAGGCCGTATTCGCAAATTCTATGAGGAATCTGTTCTGTTGAACCAGATTTTCGTGATGGACGGTGAGCGTACCATCGCCAAGGTTATCGAAGATGAAGCCAAGTCTTTGGGCTCTGACATCAAGATGACCGGTTTTGTTCGTATGGAATTGGGCGAAGGCATCGAGAAGAAAGAAGAAGACTTTGCGGCGGAAGTCGCTGCATTGGGTGGCGCTTAAGCGCAACTTTCTACAAATATCCGCTTTTTGTCCGCGTCTAACCTTAGACGCGGGCTCAAAGCTTGGTTATATTCCCTCAAATGAGTCGCGCTCCATCCTTGGTTTGCGATCACCATTTGGGGGTTTTTTATGAGCGCTAAGCTTAAATATAATCGTGTCCTGTTAAAGATTTCGGGTGAGGCCCTGATGGGGGAGCAATCATTCGGAATCGACGTTGTAACAACCAGCCGTATCGCCAAAGAAATCGCGGCTGCGAAAGAACGAGGCCTGGAAATTGGTCTGGTTATTGGCGGGGGGAATATTTTCCGGGGACTATCAGCGTCCGCAGCCGGAATTGAACGGACAACCGCTGATTATATGGGTATGCTTGCCACTGTCATGAATGCGCTTGCCATGCAAAGCGAGCTTGAAAAGCTTGGCCTCGATACGCGCGTGATGTCCGCGATCCCTATGACGACAGTCTGCGAACCTTATATCCGCCGTCGCGCCAGTCGGCATATGGAGAAGGGGCGGATCGTAATATTTGCGGCCGGGACCGGCAATCCGTTTTTCACAACAGATACAGCCGCTGCATTGCGCGCAGCCGAAATGGGATGCGATGCCTTGTTAAAAGGGACCATGGTCGACGGGGTCTACGACAAGGACCCGAAAACCAACAAAGACGCCAAAAGATACGATAAATTGTCGTATCTAACGGTGATAAATGAAGACTTGAAAGTCATGGATGCATCAGCGGTTACTCTGATGCGTGAAAATAAAATTCCGATTATCGTCTTTTCTATCCAGGAAAAGGGCAGATTTGAGCGAGTTATGCTCGGGGAAGGCGTCTCTACCATAATAGCGACATAATCCCTATATTTATGCATCTCGGAACGACAAAGGAGAAAAAATGGCTGATACAGATTTTAGTTTAAGCGACATCAAGCGGCGAATGGACGGCGCTATCTCGTCTTTGAAAACCGAGTTTTCAAGCTTGAGAACGGGTCGTGCGCACACATCAATATTGGATAATGTCACAGTTGAAGCTTACGGCGCACAAACGCCACTCAATCAGATCGGCGCGATTAATGTGCCGGAACCTCGCATGTTGACGGTCAATGTCTGGGATAAGACCTTGGTTGCAGCGGTTGAACGCGCACTTCGTGAGTCGAGCCTGGGAATTAATCCTGTCGTTGACGGACAAATGTTACGCATTCCCATGCCGCCATTGACGGAAGAACGCCGCAAGGAGCTCACGAAGGTCGCGGGCACATATGCAGAAAATGCAAAAATTGCGGTTCGAAATGTCCGTCGTGACGGCATGGAGACTCTAAAGCGTATGGAGAAAGACAAAGAGATCAGTGAAGACGAACAAAAACATCATGAAAATGATGTTCAATCGGCGACGGATGAACATATCGCGTTGATTGATAAAACGCTTGAGACAAAAACCGAAGAAATCATGCAGGTCTAAACCTTGGCTGCAGCGTCCAAATCTTCGACATTTCCTGACCATATTGCCATTATTATGGATGGGAATGGACGTTGGGCGAAAGCACGCCACCGTCCGCGTGTATTTGGGCACCAGGAAGGCGTGAAAACGGTTCGAAAAATTGTCGAGTATGCTTCAGAAATTGGCGTTAAGTGTCTGACATTATATAGTTTTTCGACAGAAAACTGGAACCGGCCTAAATCCGAGATTTCAGCCTTGTTTGATTTGTTAAGACGCTATGTTCAGGACGATCTCAAGACATTGGATAATCGCGATGTGCGAATTCGCATCATCGGTTCCCGGGACGGACTGAGTGACGATATGCTCGCGCTTCTCGACAAAGTTGAGACGACCACGAAAGACAATTCTTCTTTCTTTCTCAACATTGCATTCAATTATGGCGGTCGGGATGAATTGACCCGCTCAACAAAAGCGATTGCAACAGCAGTTAAATCCGGAACATTAGATCCGGCTGATATTGATGAAGATCTCATCGAAACATATCTCGATACATCCGGTCTTCCAACGCCTGATCTCGTCATCCGAACGAGCGGCGAACACCGGGTTAGCAATTTTCTGCTCTGGCAAGCGGCTTATGCGGAATTTTTCTTTACGGACGTCTTATGGCCGGACTTTGCTGAAACAGACCTGGATGAAGCAATCAAAAGTTTTCAAAACCGCGAGCGACGGTTCGGTAACCTCAATACGGCCGAAGTCGCTTAAGAATGGCGGCTATAGAAACACCAGGCGCACCGAAAAAGCGCTTTAAATCCTTGGGCGTTCGCGCGCTCACCGGTTTTGGATTGATGTTTTTATGCGGATTTCCCGTGTATTTTGGAGGGTGGCTATTCACAATCCTCGTTGCTTTGTTTGGCGCCCGGATTTCCTATGAGTGGGTCAGGATGACTGACGCAAATTTCACGCGATTGGCCGTTTTTATTCCGATCATTTGCCTGTTCGCTTCGTTAGTATTGGGCCAGATGGGTGAATGGCCGATGGCGATGATCGTCGTCATTGTCGCCGCGATTTTAACGGCCGTTGAAAAAATCGGACGCACGAAAGGTCATTGGGCGGCCCTTGGCTGCTTGTACACACTTCTCCCGTGTCTCGCGATTGTATGGATTAGAGGCGATGTGGCTGGAATTTATTCAGCTGGATTTGCAAAAATAGTCTTTATTGCCCTTATCGTCATCGCCGCGGATTCTTGGGCATATATTGGCGGGTCTATGATGAAAGGCCCTAAACTTGCGCCGAAAATCAGCCCGAATAAAACCTGGTCCGGATTTATGACGGGATTGGTTTTTGGCGCCATTACCGGGGCATTGTGTGCCTATTTTACCAGATTCAGCATTTTGACGGGCGTAATCCTTGCTATTCCTGTCGTGCTGTTCTCGGTAGTTGGCGATTTAATTGAGTCTGCGGTTAAACGTCGTTTGAATGTTAAAGACGCTGGTGATCTGTTGCCGGGGCACGGTGGACTGCTCGACCGCGTGGACTCGCTGATGCTCGCTGTTTTGGTGTCTGCATTCGCTCTCATGTTTTGGCCGGATATCTGGCCAGTGATAAATGCACGATGACCCGCCGTATCACAATCCTTGGATCGACCGGCTCGATCGGTGAAAATACCTTAAGTCTGATCAGGGATGCAGGGCCGGAAAAATTCGACGTCGTTTGTCTGACCGCTTGCAACAATGCGGATTTCCTTGCTGAGCAAGCACTGGAATTCCGACCCGAGTTCGTGGTTCTGGCAAATCCCAAGAACGGTGAAGCTTTAAATGAACGCTTAACAGGGACAGGTATTAAGGTCGGCATCGGGCGTAAAGCCCTGATCGAAGCAGGACAATTGCCGGCCGATTTTATTATGGCGGCGATCATAGGCGCTGCGGGCCTAGAGCCAACATTGGAAGCCGTGAAGCAGGGAACGCATATTGGCCTTGCCAATAAAGAATGTCTGGTGTCTGCGGGAACCCTATTCATGGATGCAGTCGAAAAATCAGGTGCTGTCTTGCTCCCTGTAGATTCTGAGCATAATGCGATTTTTCAGGTTCTCGAAAAGCAACGACCGCACGAAGTGTCCAAACTGATCCTGACAGCATCCGGCGGGCCGTTTCGGGAATTTACTGCGAAACAGATAAAACAGGTAACAAAAGCACAGGCTTTAAATCATCCCGTATGGGATATGGGTGCCAAGATAACCATTGATTCAGCGACGCTGATGAACAAAGGGCTCGAACTGATTGAAGCCAGTTATCTTTTTGAGCGACCGTCTGCGAAAATCGATATTGTCATCCATCCGCAGTCTATTGTTCATAGCCTTGTAGAATATGTCGACGGTTCCGTGTTGGCGCAAATGGGGTCGCCCGATATGCGCACCCCGATCGCCTATGCCTTGGCATGGCCGGAACGCATGACCACGACGGTAAAGTCACTTTGTTTGCCCGAGGTAGGCAAGCTTGAGTTTTACCATCCTGACGCCGAAAAATTTCAAGCCTTGTCTTTGGCAAGGAGTGCTCTTGAGACAGGCGGATGCGCGCCAACCGTCTTGAACGCTGCTAACGAAATTGCGGTCGAAGCTTTCTTGCAGGAAAAACTGGGTTTCCCGGGTATTACAGATTGCATAGAAACTGTATTGAATCGCTTTAAACGAGAAGCGTCTTTTGCTAAGCCTTTAGAAACAATAGAGAATGTCATCGGCATTGATCAAAAAGCGCGACATGTTGCGCAAGAGATTGTGGCAGGGAATACGGGCTTATGATTGATATGGTGGTGAGTACGCTGATCTTTGGTCTCAGCTTCATATTCGTATTGTCACTACTCGTGTTCATTCATGAAATGGGTCATTATTCGGTCGCGCGCTTCTTTAATGTTTCCGTTGAACGGTTCTCAATCGGATTTGGCAAGCCGCTCGCAAAATGGACTGCGAAATCGGGAACCCAATGGATGATTTGCCGCATACCTTTGGGCGGCTATGTCAAATTTCTCGGGGATGCGGGCGCTGCCAGCAACCCAGATCAGGAACAGCTCAAAAAAATTAAAGCGGAAATGAATGATAAACACGGCCAGGATTCCTGGAAATCCTGTTTTCATTTCAAACCCCTATATCAACGCACATTGGTTGTTTTAGCTGGACCCATGGCGAATTTTATTCTCGCAGCGCTCATTTATATGGGCTTTGCCATGTTCCTTGGGATCCCGTCGCGAACAGCGGTTGTCGGAGCGGTGCAACCGGGCACAGTTGCAGAAGCCGCAGGTTTTCAAACCGGCGATGAAATCCGATCGATCAATGGCGATAAAATCGACAAGTGGAGAGATCTTCAGCAATATGTCACGTTACGGTCCGGCGAGCCTCTGGTCATTATGGTTGACCGGGAAGAACGTCAGGTCGAATTGAATGTCATTCCACAGCGAACAACTAAAACGGATATGGTCGGTGGCAAGTATGATGGCGGCGCAATCGGGATTGTTTGGGGCGGCAGCTACTCGCATGATTATTACAACCTCGCAGAAGCCGCAGGCTTCGGGGTGGATACTGTCGTTGATTCGATTTCTTCGACATTTTTGTACATCGGGCGAATATTTAAAGGCAAAGAGGACGGAAAGGCGCTGGGCGGGATCGTCAAAATCGCTGCAATCACCGGTAAAGCCGGTATGGACGCGTCCGCAGTTGATGGAAGTGTAGCCGTAAAAGCGCAAGCAATGGTGCTTACACTGCTCGAATTGGCGGCCGCATTATCGGTTGGCTTAGGTTTCGCAAATTTAATGCCAATTCCTGTATTGGACGGTGGACATTTGGTCTACTACGGCTATGAAGCTGTCATGCGTCGACCGTTAAGCGAGCGTGCGCAAGAAATAGGGTTTAGAGTGGGATTTGCCGCACTTATTACGCTGTTTTTAGTTTTAACTTGGAATGATATCGGGTATGTCCCGGACTTATTCGATAAAACCGGGTGAATCGAAAGTTTAACATGATCAATGTTGCGGCACATTTGAATATGCGATCCTACGCTTTTGCAATCCTGGCATTGTGTATGGCCTCGTTTATCGGGCTTGCCGTCAGCACACCATCATATGCACAAGAAGCAGCGCCCGAAGAGCAAGTACAGCTCCCGCCACCTACTGTCATTAAGTCGATCAGAGTCGTTGGAAACCAGCGTGTGGAAGCCAATACAGTTGGTTCATATCTGCTGATTGCCCCCGGTGATCGCTATAGCGAAGAACGTATCGATCTATCCGTTAAAACCTTGTTTGCGACGGGACTATTCGCCGATGTCCGTATCGATCCGAATGGCGGTGATTTGATCATTCGCGTTGTTGAAAACCCGATTATCAACCGCGTTATCCTGGAAGGGAATAAGGCGCTAAAAGACGACAAGATTACGGACGAGCTCGAAGCTGCTCCGCGTTCAATATTTACCCGATCACGGGTTCAGGCTGATGTGCAGCGGGTGATAGATCTATACAGCCAATCAGGACGATTTGCGGCCACCGTCGTACCGAAAGTTGTGCAACAGCCTCAAAACCGGGTCGATTTGATTTTTGAGATTACTGAAGGCCCTGTAACAGGTGTCAAGCGTATCAATTTCATCGGAAATAGTGAGTTCTCAGACCGGCGCTTGCGCAAGCAATTGGCGACGAAAGAATCAGTTTGGTATAAATTTTTCTCTTCCAATGACAATTACGATCCGAACCGGTTGGAATACGACCGTGAGCAGGTACGCACATTCTACACCGACCGAGGCTTTGCCGACTTTAGGGTTGTTTCAGCTGTTGCGGAATTGGTTCCCAATCAAAAAGACTTCTACATCACATTCACCGTAGACGAGGGTGAAGAATATACATGGGGTGATGTCTCTGTCGAAACTGAATTGGAGACGCTTGATAAGTCTATCCTGGAAGCTTTGGTGCCGATCAAGTCGGGACGTATCTACAAATCAAGTGAGGTTGAAGACGCAATTGATACACTAACATTTGCTGCCGGTGCTGCGGGATATGCGTTTGTGGATATTCAACCTGAAATCAAACGTAATCGCGAAACCAAAACTGTCGATCTGGTGTTTAACCTGGTGGAAGGCCCGCGGGTCTACATCGAACGCATTGATATTGTCGGAAATACAACAACGCTTGACTATGTGATCCGGCGCGAATTGGAATTGGTGGAGGGCGACGCCTTTAACCGGATTTTGCTGGATCGGTCGCGTAACCGGGTCAGAGCGTTGCGTTTCTTCGAAGACGTTGAAATCACAGAGGTCCAAGGTGCGACACCGGACCGCGCGATTGTGGAAGTAAAGGTTACAGAGCAGCCCACAGGTGAACTGTCATTCAGTGCGGGTTTCTCATCCGCGGACGCGTTTCTGGTCGATCTCTCGATCACACAAAGAAACTTGCGGGGGCGGGGTCAATTGCTGCGCTTTGTTATTAGAGCCAGTTCAAACCGTCAGGAAATCGATCTTCGGTTTACAGAGCCTAGATTCCTCAATCGAAACCTGGCCGCGGGCATCGAATTATTTAATGTGACCAATGACTTCTTTGATGAAGCCGGTTTCCGGTCGACGCGGATCGGGGGGCAGGCGACGCTGGCATTCCGGGTTACCGACTTTACAACGTTGCAAACGCGTTATGCGCTTCGCCAGGAGACAGTGGATTGTACAAATTCTCTTATCTTGACCAACCCCCAACTGTGTTTGCAGGAAAATAACCGTCTCTCTTCAATTCTCGGCTATACTTTTGGTTGGGATCGTCGAAATGACCCGATCACGCCGACTCGCGGATTTGACTTCTTCTTCTCGCAAGATTTTGCCGGTGTCGGAGGCGACGTTAAGTATTTGCGCACTGAAATCAACGCCAATACTTATTACGGTATTTTCCAAGATGTTATCGCATCTGCGAAAATTAATGGCGGATATATCACAGGTTGGGGCGGCGATAATGTACAGATTAACGACCGGTTCTTCAAAGGATCATCAACTTTCCGAGGATTTGACAATGCCGGAATTGGACCGAGGGTTGTTCAGGTCGATACGAACCGAAGATTGAATGCGCTTGGTGGCAATGCATATGGTATTGCATCAGCAGAGGTGAGTTTTCCGCTTGGCATTCCGTCACTTCTTGGTAGCGTATTCATTGAAGCAGGTACGGTTGGACTTCTGGATGATGAATTTAAGGTCATTAATGACCCTAATTTGATCGTTCGGGATGATTTATCCATTCGGTCGGTATTTGGTGCCAGTGTATTCTGGGAATCACCATTTGGTCCGATCAGGTTTGACTTTACCAAGCCGATTAAAAAGGAAGATTTCGACGAAACGGAATCCTTCCAGTTTAACACAAGTACAAGGTTCTAAAATGAAACTGTCAAAGTTCTTTAAATCTGCGGCTATCGTAGCTGCAGCGTCCCTCACAATGGCTCAAACTGCAATAGCACAGTCCACAATACTGGTTGTCGATCAAGCCCGTGTCCTGCGCGATTCTGCTGCTGGTAAGCATGTAAAACGTCAAATCGAGTCCATTGGGAAACAGATGGAGACCGAAATTAAATCGCAGGTCACGCCGTTAACCGGTGAACGTGACCGTCTTGTCGCCGAGCTGAAAAACATCAGCGTTGACGCGCTGAAAACACGTCCAGACCTTCAACAACGAGCAAAATCTTTGCAGGAAAAAGGTCAAAAGTCGCAGGTTGAAGCAGCCTACAAACAGCGTGAACTACAAATTACCGAGCAAAAAGCGATCATGAAGATCAACAAAGAATTGGAAGCAATTCTCGAAGCCTTGGTGAAAGAACGCAATGCCGACATCATCCTTGATCGTTCACTGGTTATTTACGGCGGAAAAACAGCTGACGTTACAGATACGGTGATCAGTCGTTTGAACGGTAAGATCCAATCAGTAACTGTTGTTCGCGAACGTTTGCCGCGTAAAGCAGCCGGCCAATAACCATTCGACCGGGGCGAACCGACATGGTAGAGAGAAAATTCTACAAGCATCTCGGCCCGCTCAAATTGGTTGACCTTTTAAACGGTCTCGACGTCGATATACCTGAAGGTCAATTCGGCGATATCGAGATAAAAAATGCAGCACCCGTCGATCAGGCGGGTGTTTTTGATATCTGCTATTATGAAGGCAGAAAAGCGAAGGCTGTGCTCGCGGACTGCAAAGCCAGCGTTTGTCTCGTTTCACCTGAAAATGCTGAGCACGCCGGCGCCAA
>JABDMW010000052.1 GCA_013001295.1 Hyphomonadaceae bacterium | reverse complement strand
CCGGGGCCCATCTGGAATGTCTCTGCAAGCAAAGTGTTATGTCCATCAAATCTCGGTGTAATTTTGAGATATAAAATGGATCCCGTCCTCCGACGGGACAAACGGGTTGAGGGTATGTCCTAATGCTCCTGCGCTCCCTCACAAAACACGTGCGTGACCAAAACTGGTTCGCGGTGTTTCTCGACTTTTTCATTGTTGTCGCGGGTATCCTCATTGCCTTCCAGATCACCAACTGGAATGTGTCGCGGGCTGAATTTCAAAAAGAAACGAGTGCTTTGGTTGAACTCAGAAAAGAACTCCTGGCTTCGGTTTCGTCCACACAAGCCAAATCAATGTCTTATCAGCAAGCAACGGATGCCGGTAAGCGCTCCCTCGCCTTTTTGGAAAGCCAAAAAGACTGTGGGGAAAATTGCTGGAATATTATCGTCGACTTTATGCATGCATCGCAATGGCAAGATTTACGCGTCAGTTATTCCAGCTATCAGAATATGAGAAACCAGGGATTTCCCAAAAGCATCGTGATCACTGATGCTGTAGAAGTCTATATTGCACACAGTACAAATAATGCAGTTTCTTTTGATGAATTACCGATCTATCGGTCGTTGGTCAGACAACACATCAATATAAAAGCTCAAGAATTTTATTGGAGCAATTGTTGGTCTTTCATAGACGGCGTCGAAAAATATAATCTTGATTGCCCGGAAGGCATGTCAAATGACGAAGCAAAGTTATTGATAGATCAAATTGTCAAGAACCCGGAAATCAAACCGCAACTCACGGAATGGATAGGCGCGATCGTTTCTTTACCACAAACGTTGGTAGATCAGAATATTGCAGCCCAAAAAGCGATTGATCTTATTTCCAAAGAATTGGAGAAACGCTAATGCTGCTCCGATCCATAACTAAGCACGTTAAAGACCAGAACTGGTTCGCGGTGGCGACACTACCCTTGTCCCGATCACCCCGGCGACGGCCGGGGCCAGTCTGGAATGTCTCTGCATGCAAAGTGTTATGTCCATCCAACCTCGGTGTAATTGTGAGATATGAAATGGATCCCCTCCTCCGACGGGACAAACGGGTTGGGGGTATGTCCTAATGCTCCTGCGCTCCCTCACAAAACACGTGCGTGACCAGAACTGGTTAGCGGTGTTTCTCGACTTTTTCATTGTCGTTGTAGGGATCCTGATTGCCTTCCAGATAACCAACTGGAATGAGGAACGGGCTGAGAACGATCTTGCAAACCGTTACATCCAACATCTCATAGCGGATATCCGTTCTGATATTGCTGATATAGAGACCGGTTTCAGAACATCGGAATGGCGCCTTGCTGCACTGACAGAGCTGCTTGAGAAGTCGGACATTCCTACAATCGATAAAAGTTACAACCCTGAGCGGGAACTGACGACGCCGCGCGTATCTGCTACAGATAATTCCATTACTAATCTTATGAATGCATCAAGTTATACACGGTTTCTCGACTACCACAGCCCGACCTATGTCTCGCTGGTCAATTGCGGCAACGCCAGACTGATTTCCAAGCTGAAGCCCTGGCCATGTATCCAGTCTTATTATGCTCAATATCACGAGGTCCAGCTGTTTGAGGAACGCTTACTGCTATTGCGAACAGAACTGCTTCGTGCCCAGCATGATGCGGGCATCTCGCTAGCCGGCAATTTACCAGAGGAAGAGACTCTCGATCGTATTCGAAACAACGCCCCCGTCGCCGCAGCGATGTCGACCAACCGCCTATGGGTCTATTATCACATGGATGTGTTGGAGGAATTGGGCCAGCGTGCAGCCCTTTTGTTGGAAGCATTGAAAACCAATAGCGCACGCTGCGATGTCGAAACCGGGTCGTTATGATATTCCGCCGTATCAAAGCCCATATAGCCAAGGAAGACTGGTTCGCTGTCTTTATCGACTTTATCATCGTGGTGTTTGGTGTGTTTATGGGTTTTCAGGTCAATAACTGGAATGACGCCCGCGTTGTTGATCGCAAGTCCGCTGTCGTTTCCGAGCGCCTAAAATCGGATTTGCAAATTGAAGCCTGGAACTACAAATATACAGTTGAGTATTATGAAGACGTACAGTCCAGCGGATATCGCGCCCTGAATGCTCTGACTGGTAAGGCTGAATTATCCGATGAGGCTCTGCTGATCAACGCCTATCGCGCGACCCAATATCTAGTGAACGCTCGAAGTCGATTGACCTTTGATGAACTTTTATCGACTGGCGCAATCGATCTGCTTCGTGATGAAAATCTCCGCCAAACTGCGCATTGGATATACAACGCACCCGTGTTCGATCAAATCACTTTTGAACGCGACAATCAGAAATACCGAAGTTTATTTCGCATGCTTGTTCCACTCGATATTCAGGACAAATTGCTCGAAAAATGCGGTGACCGGGAAGTCGCGGTTGGGAATTTTGAAAACATTGTCAATTCTTTGGACTACCCTTGCGAAACCGGTATTGCACCCGAGTTTGTAAAAGAGACCGCCAGAATTCTTCGATCGGATCCGTCTATGATACCTTTATTGAGGCTGCGCATGGCCGATGTAAAATCTTCCTTAGCCAACCTCACTGTTTATAATAGGGTTGCCGTTGATGATTTGCTCACAATAGAAAAAGCCACGCAATGATATTCCGCCGTATCAAAGCCCATATAGCCAAGGAAGACTGGTTCGCTGTCTTTATAGACTTTATCATCGTGGTGTTTGGTGTGTTTATGGGTTTTCAGGTCAATAACTGGAATGAGGAACGGGCTCGCGCCCAAACTGAGCATATTTATATCGACCGCCTCCGCGATGACCTCTTGCGCAATCACGAAGATGCGACGCAAAGGTTAGCCTACTATACCCAGGTACGCGACCACGGGATCAAAGCTTTGGCTGCACTTGAACAGCCTCAAGCGACGCTCGGTGAAGACTTCCTCATCGACATTTATCAGACCAGCCAAATTATACCCCGTGTGTTTGCCCGTGATACATATGATGAAATTTTGTCGGTTGGTGCGAACAATGCCATATCTGATGTCGCAGTTCGAAATCGGTTAGCTAATTTTTATGGCAGTATCCAAGCCCAGCTAAAAACACTTGATCGCACAACTCCCTATCGGGCTGAAATCCGTCGCCATCTCCCCTACTACGCGATCCAAGCGATTAACGGAGCATGTGGTGATATTGTCGAGACCGGTGCAGCCGGGGAACCAACAATTGCACTTCCCAAACAGTGCGAGCCGGGTTTGAGCGAACTTCAAATATCGCAAGCGGTTGATATAATCTTAGAACGCAACATTCGCCCCGATCTCACAGAACGTATTTCCGATATCGATGGAAAATTATGGGGCTTAGATCGTATTCTCAAGCGTGTGGACTTACTCGACGACTATTTGGAAACCATTCAAAAATGATTAGCCGATGTCTCATATTTCAAATGACCAAGGAATACTTGCTTGGGTGTGGTTCCCTGAGTGGCCATCTTTGGGTATGCGTTTAAAGCCGTTCGATCAGGACCGCTTTTGACAAAAACGATCCAACCCGTATGACCCGACTAATCGGCGAATACGTTGTGATATGTGTAATCGATGAGCGAGTAGAACGTGATCGCTGCGGCCGCGTACAATAATCCCTGCGGAATGATGTGCATGGCAACGTCCAGATTATCGACATTTTTGGCGGCATAAGCCAAGACGCCAATCTGGGCGACGCCCTGAAACACAGCCTTTATTTTTCCGCTGATGCGGGCCGCGACATCTTTGTTGTTTTGAGCGGCAAAAATACGGGAATACGCAACGATAATATCTCGAAAAACGAAGATAAACAGCAGTGGCAAAGCCATCCATCCCGCCATAACAAATCCGATAAACACGGAAACGCGATACAGGGAGTCACACAGCGGGTCTAATGCTTTGCCGATTGCACTCACAGAATTGGTTGCACGCGCGATTGTGCCGTCCAGGAAATCCGTACTTTCAGCAATAATTGCGAGGATAATACACAGAATGATGTTCGACTGGGTCGGGTTTTGTAAAATCAAGGCAATCGCAATCCCCAGAGGGGCCCGGCTTGCCGTCACAAGATTGGCGAGATGTTTCATTATTTTTCCAATCGTTTTAATAAAATAGCGCTGAGCTCGACAAATCCGTCACCAGCATAACCGACTGTCACATATCCCGGCTTGGATTTGAGCTGATCCCAAAAATCCATCACATTGTGCACACCGACAGAATGATCGAAATATTCGAACATGGGCTCGTCATTGGGTGAATCCCCCACATACAGGCACTCTTTTTTCAGCTCAGCATTTGACATGCCGAATTCATCTTGGACAAGCTGTTTGACCATTGAGAGTTTATTGTGGTTTCCGCGCCAGGCATTGACATGGATCGAACTGATTTTGGCTGTTAGCCCCATATCTTCCATAAATTCTTTAATCTGAATCACTTCATCCATGGGCAATGGCGGGTCTATATCTTCTGAAAAATCGATCGCAACATCGATATCCCGGTAGGCTTGATCTTTGGATAAGCGCGCATTTGGAAATTTGGCGAGAACCTTCTGTTCGATCTCCGCATGCTCGGCACGGGCCTTTTTAACGGACAGTCCGGCTGCATAGATATTTTTCATGGTCAGCGTCTCTTCGACATAGCGAAAATAGAACGCCCCGTTTTCGCCGACCACCGCATCCACAGGCCAGAAACGGGCGATCATATCGCACCATCCAGCCGGTCGGCCAGTCACCGCAATCAATCGGCATCCCGCTTTTTGCAGATATTCCAACGCCGTGTAACTGGCAGCAGGCAATTTGCCTTCGGTCGTGATCGTGTCGTCGATATCAAACAACAGCGTAGAAAAATCCCGCTCAAAAAACTTGTTGTTTTTCATAAAGTTAACCTAATTAACCTCATCCGGTATCACCGGATTTGAAAAAAACTTTATTGCAGTAAATACAGACAAAGCAGCGGCAATCCATAGCGCCACCAAACCTGCATTCCAGACCAGTGGCGATGCACTGTCATAGACCCGCATCACTTTTTCAGCATCGGATCCGCCGCGCCATCCGTCGACAATATTTGACAGCCAAGGCGCCGCAACAAGCAGGCAGGTTGCCAGCATTGCAATCACGCTTTTAATATCGCCAAGCCGCGTCTCATTGAACCCATATTTGGACAGTTCATAGCCCTTGGTAATAGCAAGGATCAGATCCCGCCCGATAAGGACAATTGCAGGAACCGCAAATGTCCAATGCAAAAGACCTGCCTTATGGGTCACCCACATCAACGCAACGAGCGTTCCAGAAACGAGCACAGAGTCGGCAATATCATCAAACCAACCAAACTTGCGTTCCATCGCATAAGCGCTGCCGCCGACATAGTCATCAAGGACATCTGTAACCGCCGCAATGGCAAAAAGAACCGACGCCAACAAAACAAGGGATAGATTCAGCGATATAAACCCTTCCGGATCCCCCGGTTGTCCAGACCAGGCTTTATAAATGACGAATATGATAAGCGGTGTCATCAAAAGCCGAATGAGCGTTAAGCCATCGGCAAATGCACCGCCTGCTTCGTCCGATGTTAAGCCATTATTCGTGGAAGTAGTCATGAATTGTTTTCGCGAGTGAGTTACTCACGCCCTCTACCCTCGTTAAATCCTCAACCGCAGCCTTTGATACCGCTTTGGCTGACCCAAAGAAGGCAAGCAATGCCTTTTTCCGCCCCGGTCCGATTCCTGCAATACCATCTAGCGGATTTTGAATCATCTGTTTTTTGCGTTTCGCCCGGTGTGTCCCAATGGCGAACCGGTGCGCTTCATCGCGCAACCTCTGTAAATAATACAATACGGGCGTACGCGGCGGCAGCGTGAAATCAGCGCGGTCATTCATGTAAAAAGTCTCACGCCCGGCATTTCGGTCCGGTCCTTTGGCAATGGCGACCAATGTCGTACGTTCCAACGCCCCGAGTTCGGTCAAAACTTCTGTCACAGATGATAATTGCCCTTTACCTCCGTCAATTAATACCAAATCCGGCCAAGCTAACCCGTCCTCTTTCAAAAGCCGTGAAAACCGCCGTCGCATGACTTCGCGCATCATGGCATAGTCGTCTCCGGGCTCTGTGCTGACATCCTTGATATTGAAGGTTCTGTACTCTCGCTTCAGAAACCCCTCTGGTCCCGCAACAATGAAAGCGCCGGTCGCATTCGTTCCCTGAATGTGGCTATTATCGTAGACTTCAATGCGCTCGGGTGTATTGGGCAAATCAAACACGTCCGCGACGCCTTCCAGAAGCCGATTTTGTGAAGCTGTTTCTGCCAATTTACGTGCCAACGCCTCCCCGGCATTTTTATGGGCCTGCTGAACGATTTCAAATTTTTCGCCCCGCTGCGGTTTGAATATCTTGAAAGCCGCGCCCTTGCGCTCAGACAAAGCGGTTTCCAGCAAGCCTTGGTTCGGAAGATCCTGGTTGACGAATGTTTGTTTTGGAATGGGTTTGCCGGTGTAAAATTGCGCCAGAAATGCATCCAAGATTTCTGATGCAGGCTGATCCTTACTATGGCGGGGGAAATAAGCGTTGTTGCCCCAGTTCTGCCCCGCTCGAAAGAAAAACACCTGCACACATGCCTGACCACCGTCCATATATATCGACGCCACATCGGCTTCTACGAAGGTGTGGGGTGTAATGCTTGATTTACCCGCACTGACAAATGCCAACGCCCGCAAACGATCGCGCAATTCCGCTGCCTTCTCAAAATTTAAATCCTTGGAGGCCGCTTCCATCTGTTTGGTCAACCGGGTTCGAAGCGCAATAGATTTGCCCGTTAAAAAATCCGTCGCATCGCGATTGAGCTCTGCATACTCCTCCAGACTTATTTCGCCCGTACAGGGTGCTGCACAGCGCTTAATCTGGTGCAACATACAAGGACGTGTCCGTCCCGCATAAACGCTGTCAGAGCAGGTTCTGAGCCGAAACGCACGTTGTAGCGTGTCCAAGGTGCGATTGACGGCCATAGCCGACGCGAACGGACCATAATAATCGCCTTTGATAGAACGCTTTCCCCTGTGTTTTTTTAACTGTGCTGCCGGATGGTCTTTTCGCATCAGGATATAGGGAAAGCTCTTATCGTCACGCAGCAAGATATTATAGCGGGGTTTCAGCTGTTTGATCAGACTCGCTTCCAGTAACAGCGCTTCTGTCTCGCTTTTCGTGACGACGAAAACCATGGACGCTGTCGCGCGGATCATGCGACGAATACGGATGGTGTGACGATCGTACTTGGTGTAGGCAGCTACCCGTTTTTTTAAATTCTTGGCCTTCCCGACATATAAAATCTCATCGTGCTCATCGAGCATACGATAAACACCCGGTTTCCCGGAAAGCGTTTTGACATAGCCGGCAATCAGGTCCGGGCCGAAAGTCGGCTTGTTTTCAGGTTTTTTGGCCTCAGTCATCCCGTGTCAAAGTGTAAGTTACGCCCGCCGCATCAGCATTCACCAGCGCATGGGGTTTAGCGATCGAGACAGTACAGGCTTGCACGCGCGCATCGACATCGAGCGCCCAGCGGGCAATACGGGCGGCAAGCGTTTCGACCAGACGCACATGTGCCTCCAACGCGAATTCAGCCGCTGTTTCCGCAATGACTGCATAGTCCAGCGTTTCAACAAGTTTGTCTTCTGTTGGTGGTTCGATACCCGCCATGTCCAATTCTACGTCGATAATGATCAACTGAGCTGCTTCATATTCGTGCGGATGCACTCCTATAGACGCTTGCACTTCCAATCCCCGGACGAATATTTTTGTGTTCTGTATCGTGTTCATAAAATTCCTAAAAAATCAGGTGTTCACCACCATCCACGGCAATCATCTGCCCGGTAACGGCACGTGCGGACAGCAGATATTGGACGGCATGAAGAATTGTTTCGGGCGGCGACCCTTTCCCCAGCAGGGTTCGGGAGACTTCCTCGTTAAAATTGTCACCGGTTTGGTGCACATTTTGAAGCGTTGGCCCTGGCCCAACACCACAAACCCGTATGCGAGGCGCAAATGCCTGCGCCATGGTTTTGGTCGCCGCAAAAAGAGCCGATTTTGAAATTGAATATGTGAAATAGTCGGGGCTTGGATCCAATACCCGCTGATCCAGCATATTGATAATTACCCCTTCGCCATCTGTTTGTAATTGCGCTGCGAAGTGTTGTGACAATCTCAGCGGGGCCCGTAAATTCACATCCATATGGTGATCGTACTGGGCGTTCGAGAATGCATCCGCTTCATCGGGTGCAAATGTCGAAGCATTGTTAATCAGCGCCGTCAAAGGCAGATCAAGTGCAGAAGCTGAACGATCGACAAGACTTTCAAGTTCGGCCGGTACATTTAAATTAGCCTGAACGGCAACGGCCTTACCGCCCTGATCGCGAATTTCCTGAACCATAGCGTCGGCTGCCAATTGTGACCGGTTATAATGGATAGCGACCGCCCACTCATCTTTGGCCAGGCCTTCGGCCAACACCCGTCCAACGCGGGCCCCTGCTCCAGTAATAAGTATAGATTTAGCCATACCGGCTTCTATCACGCAGGCAGGCCAGCGCCAACGAATTCGCGCGAAATAGCTGCCATATACAGAATATAGCCCAGGAGGAAAACGATCCCGATCGGACGGGATATCGGCATGCGCCGAAGTATAAACACGGTCAATGCAACCATGGCAGCCAACATTACCCAAATATCGAAAACCATAAACTTGGGAGGGATATGGACCGCACCGGTCAGCGCAGCCGCTCCCATGACCGCAAAAATATTGAATATATTGGAGCCTAGCACATTGCCGATCGCCACATCTGTTTGACCACGGTAGGCAGCGACGATCACCGTTGCAAGCTCGGGCAACGATGTTCCGATCGCCACAATTGTCAGGCCTATCACAGCCTCGCTCACATTGAAAGCCTGCGCTATTTGAGTAGCGTTTTCAACGATAAGATGGCCGCCAAAGGCGAGTCCAAAAATGCCAAATAAAATAAACCCGACAATGACACCCATTTTCGACGGCATGCCTGACATTTCATCAATCTCGGCCATGTCGACAAGTGCCGGATCATCAGCGCCCGATTTGGCGAGTGAAAACATCCACGACAGATATAGAACAATGCCCAGAAATAAAATAGCGCCCTGCCACATGACCAGAGGCCGATGAATAAACATAAGCCCCATCAGGATAAGAGTCGCTGCGAGGGCGGCAAAAGAATTACGGGCTACGCCCGATACATTGGTCGGGATCGCCATAATGATGGCGGGTGCGCCCAGAACCAACAATACATTCGCGATATTGGACCCGATTACATTACCTATCGCCAGTTCACTCGCGCCGCGAAGTACAGCTTGAACACTGACAACCAGTTCCGGGGCGGACGTGCCAAAGGCAACAATCGTCAAACCAACGATGAGAGCCGGAACGCCCCATTTTCGCGCCAGGGAGGCTGCGCCGCGGACCAGCCAATCACCCGCCCATAAAAGGAGCAGGACACCAAGGACCAGCAGTAAAAAATTGATAACGATAGGTGACAATTAGGCGCTCTCTACCAGAATTTCTTGAATTCCAGCAAATTGAGCACGCCAAACAAAATGATGATCATTGCGAAAGCCAACAGCGCTGGATCCATATTGAAAAGGCCAAAAATGCTGACGCCAGCCTGAATGATTTCAGTGGTAAATGCCATGATATTCCTCGTTTACGAATGGTCTAAAACAGATTCTTCCCGCTCTATACATTGACCCGTGCCAAACACCAAGAACAGATCGCAATAGCGTGGTTTTAAATTGTCGCAGGCCATGATAGGTTTCGCGACAGCAAAAAGGGGCTGAAATGGCAAAAATACTTGGATTGGGCGGCATTTTCTTCAAATGCAAGGATACGAAAGCCTATTGCGAATGGTGGAAGACGCATATGGGCGTCGATATATCTGAATGGAATTCCATGGAATGGAAAAATGATGGCAAAACCTTCACGCTGATGAGCCCCTTCAAAGCCGATACCGACTATTTCGATCCCTCGCCGCAGCCATTCATGATCAATTTGCGCGTCGATGATGTCCCGGCCATGCTGGAAAAGGCGAAATCCGGCGGCGCGAAGATGGTGGGAGAGGTTTCAGATGAGGGTTACGGCGTTTTTGGCTGGTTTTTGGACCCGGAAGGCGTCAAGATAGAGCTATGGCAGGATAATTCCTGATTCCGAATAACTTAAAGGAGCGATTATGTTTGGTGCAGTACGATTTGCAAAAGTAGCAGGCCGGAAACTCAGCGGTCTGTTTAAAGGCAAAGCTGACAAGAAAGTCTTGGAAAAAGAGGTTGAAGATATGGGCCTGGGTGGCCAAGGCGTCGATATTCACGTCGATGATGACGGCAAGGTCACGGTCAAGGGCGACGGTGTCTCACAGGAAATGAAAGAGAAAATTATTCTCGCCGTCGGCAATGTCGAAGGTGTGGCCGAGGTCGAAGACCAGATCGCATCGTCTGACGACGTCCCGGCATCCGCTTTCCACGAAGTTGTATCCGGCGACACCTTATGGGCGATTTCGAAAACCTACCTTGGTAAAGGTAATCGCTATATGGAAATTTTCGAAGCCAACAAGCCAATGTTATCCCACCCGGATAAAATTTATGTTGGGCAAATGCTACGTATTCCCGGCGCTAAAACATCGGGAACGGCGAACGCTTAATACGTTTCCCACATTTCACTGAAAAGAAGGCTGCAAAGAAATTTGGAGCCTTTTTTTATGACGCTTGAAAAGAGACAAGGCGGCGAAGTCAGTGAGAGAGAGTAAACTGACTTCGTCCGCCTTGCTACGTGTACTGCTGGCCTTTCGTTAGCGGCCGCCTTCCAAATCCAGAGGGAGGAAGACATCACAGCGGGGACGCACGCATGTCTCCTTATAGGCTTACCCGTTGAATGCTTCCTGAACAGGTTTGCCTTATTTTCGCCACAATTCATCGCGCGTTTAACCTAAGTTCAGAAAAATCGCGTTTTAGACAAGTTTTATTGGGGTTTTGGGCATTTAAACTTAGGGATGGGACTGGTTTGAGACCAACACGACACCCCCTAATGTTCAGGTTGGCGATAATACCTATACTTTTTACCCCCTGCCCGTTTCACAGTAATATACTGTCGAATATTGTTATTTGCGCTCAATCGAGCATAAGGTAGGTACACCCTTAACAACCCAAAAAGTGGACCCCCTCCAATGGATTTCATTGATCTCAAATCGCAACAAGCGCGCATATCCGATAAAATAAATGCGGGCATTGCTTCAGTTCTTGAACATGGCCGATACATATTAGGACCGGAAGTTACTCAACTCGAAAACGCATTGGCAGCGTTTGGAGATGCCCAACATGCGGTCAGTTGCGCCAATGGCACTGATGCGCTTATTCTTCCTATGATGGCATGGGGGATCGGTCCAGGGGATGCCGTTTTCTGTCCGTCATTCACCTATGTCGCGACGGCCGAAGCCGTTGCTTTGCTTGGTGCAACGCCCGTCTTTATCGATGTAGACCGCAAGACCTACAATATGGACGCGCAGAGCTTGAAGACTGCGATCAACAGCATTGTAAGAACCGGAGAATTGACACCAAAAGCAATTATTGCCGTAGATTTATTTGGTCAGTCTGCCGATTATTCAGCGATCGCGCCGATCGCCAAAGAGCATGGCTTAAAGCTGATCGCAGATTCAGCTCAAGGATTTGGGTCCTCGAACGACGGAAAACAACCCTTGCATTGGTGCGATGTGGCGACGACCAGCTTTTTTCCCGCCAAACCGCTAGGATGTTATGGAGATGGTGGTGCCATTTTAACAAACGATACCGAGTTGGTTGAGGTATTAAAATCTATTCGCATGCATGGTGCCGGCGTCGACAAATATGACAATGTACGGGTCGGTTTAAACTCGCGCCTTGATAGTATTCAAGCCGCCATCTTGATCGAAAAGCTCAAGATATTCGAAGACGAAATCAAGAAACGGATGGCAATTGCCAAACGGTATAATGAAGCATTGAATTCAGGCGTCCGCGCCGTCCCAACACTCAGTGATGGTGCCATATCAACATGGGCTCAGTACACAATCGAAGTCGATCACCGCGATGAGTTTATGGCTCATATGCGCGCGCATGACATTCCGACTGCGTCTTACTATCCTCGTCCAGTGCATATGCAGTCCGCTTATGCCCATTATCCTGTATCTGGAAACGGACTGGCAAATACGGAAGACGCCATGAAATATGTCGTCTCCCTGCCCATGCATGCTTATCTGAGCGAAGATGACCAAGACCAAATCGTTGATGCAGTCTTGGCCTTCAAAGCCGCTTAATTACCAAGAACTGAACTGATCCGGCGTTGGGCAATCGGGTGATACCCGGCTTTCGCGCGCGCAAAAATCATATTTGCCATGTCGGCCTGACCATTAGATTTTAACGCATCATACAGCCGATAAATGAATTTACCGCGGCCGACGCTCATTAAAAACTTATCCAGTTCAGCGAAGGCAGGCTCATAGCCGCCTTTAATCGCTTGCATATACCAGGCAAAGGCCGTTTCGGCGTTTTGAGTCCCCGTCAGGCTAAATGCGCTATCGAGCTCCGCGTATTGCGCTTCATTTAATTCCGGCAATCCGTTGAGGAAATGTAGCCATTCATGCGTCGACCAGTCCGCAGTCTTGATATCCGCAGCTTTTACGTCTCCATTGAGCCAGGCAGCCGACTGCGTTTCGACATTTTTAAACGCGTCCGATTGCGGGTCTGCGGCTGTATCCGGCAAGCCAGGTTCGTAGACCCACTCATTGAGTTCTTCGCGTGTCAGCGCGTCCGGGAAGTTCACATGCAACTTATCATGTAGGTAAGTGATGAAATCTTCCGTGGTCACACTTTCAAAAGCGAATGTGTTGAAATAATCCTTCAAGAATGGGTCGAAATGCTCGCGTCCGAAGCGCTCTTCCAAAAACATCAGGAAGAACTGACCTTTGACATAGGCGACCTGAGAAAATGCATCGTCCGGATGGGCAATATCTGCCGGCAGTTTAAGCTGGGTCAATTCCGGACGCTCGGCGCCGGCTATATCCCGTTTTAAATCGGCCAAGCCCAAAGCCTGCTCCATAACCGCGCGGTCTTTGCCATACAGATCTTCCATGACCCGGTTTTCAACATAGGATGTGAACCCTTCATTGAGCCAGGCATCGCGCCAGCTTGAATTGGTGACCAAATTCCCGGACCAAGAATGCGCCAATTCATGGGCCACCACATTGGTCAGGCTTTTATCTCCGGCAATCAATGTCGGTGTCATGAAGGAAAGCCTCGGGTTTTCCATGCCGCCAAATGGGAAGCTCGGCGGCAGCACGATCAAATCATAACGCCCCCACCGGTACGGACCATAAAGCCGCTCATTGGCTCCTTCCATCAAAGGTGTTTCCTCAAATTCTTTGGCTGACGCATCGAGAATATACTGTTCGGAATAGACACCGATATGGTCATTGATCGGTTTAAAATTGATGTCGCCCGCGGCGATTGCCAGCAAATAGGCCGGAATTGGCTGATCCATCCGGAACGAATAATCCCCATCGCGCGGCGTGTAAGGGTCCTGCTCTGCACTCATCAGCGCGATGAGCTCGGGGGGCGTCCGCAAATTGGCCGTATACGTAATACGGACAGCTGGCGTATCCATAACCGGCGCCATCGTGCGGGCATTGATCGCCTGGGCTTGCGAGAACAGATATGGATATTTCTTGCCGGCCGTTTGCTCGGGCGACAGCCATTGCAAGCCTTCCGCTTCCGGACTTGTGCGATAGCCAATCCGGACCTTAGTTGCGTCTTCGGCCAATGGAATGGTCAGCTTCTGCCCTAGAAGCTCATCGTCTTCCCCCAGTGAATACTCCGCAGGCACCCAGTTCTCACCGCGTTTCACACCCACCGCTTTGATCAGCAGGTCTTTGGTATCCAGGACAATTTCATCGACCTCGGGATTGATGCGTTTGAAGTCGATTGTCGCTGTACCGTCTAAAACTTTTGCGTCAAAATTAACGTCCAAATCGAGATCCAAATGAGTGGTCTGGATTTGATCGTAATTGGCATATGTGAATTTGTCGTCTTTGGTAATCTTACGGACAGTTTCAACGACTGCCGGTGTTTCTACATTTGTCTCAGATTTGATAGCGGCCTGATCGCCACAGGCAGCAAGGCCGAGTGTGAGGGCAATTGCACTCGCGCCAATTAGTTTGGGAAAAGTCATAGGGGCTCCAAAATTTTGATTTGCCGCACCCTATCCAAGCTACGATCAAACGACAAGCACCCGGGCGCACATAATCCGTTGCAGTTTATGCAAAGATTTGCATAGTGTTTTTTCAAAAGGGAGAGAGACATGTCAGAGCTACTTGTATCCAATGAAGGCGCCGTGCGCCTGCTAACCCTTAACCGTCCTGACAAGCTCAACGCTTACAATGTGGCACTTCATTCTGCCCTGCTCAAAGCGATCGATGAAGCCGACAATGACCCTGGTGTCCGTGTCATTGTCGTGACGGGCGCGGGCCGGGTTTTTTGCGCCGGAGCCGACTTCGAGGAAGGGTTCGACACGTTTGCAGCAACCGATGCGGTCGACATGATCGATGGCGTCAAACGGGATCTTGGCGGCGTTCTTAATCTGCGTACCCATGAAAGCGACACGCCGATCATCGCAGCCATTAATGGGTCGGCTGTGGGCGTTGGTGCCACCATGACTATTCCCATGGATATCCGCATCGCATCGAACCGGGCCAAGTTTTCATTCCCGTTCGCAAGGCGCGGCATCGTATTCGACGGTGCCGCCAGCTACTTCCTGCCGCGATTGGTCGGCTTTGCAAAGGCTCAAGAATGGATTTTAAAGGCCGATTTATTTTCCGCTGAAGAAGCGCTGGCCGGTGGATTTATGTCTGAACTGACCGAGCCGGAGAATGTCCTGCCGCGGGCGATGGAACTCGCCCAGGACATTGCGCTAAACTGTTCCCCGACCAGCGTCGCCAATAACAAAAAGCTATTGCGCGAAAGCATGGCCGGCAATGGTCCGGTCGCCGCTCATGCGATGGAAAGTAAAATGTTGGCCAAGGCATTCGTCTCGCCTGATTGCGCTGAAGGTGTCCAGGCATTCCTCGAAAAGCGCGCCCCGAATTTCGAAGACCGGGCGCCGAAGTAAAACTGTTTTATTCTGCTATTTTTATTTTACCGATCGCCGGCTTTTGCGGAACAACCGACATAACCTTCAAGCAATTGACGGAATAGTTTGCAGCCATCTCAGTACGCGCTTCTTCGGGTTCCAATATTTTTAAAGTCATGGCGCGGTGGATCATGCCGTCATTTGCTTGAGATGTCCCAGCTAGTCTCGCGCCCGCCTTTGGCTTGTCCACGGTTTCTGTCCAAGTATGAAGCGGCTGCTCACCACCCTCTCCAAAAACTCTCGAAAACACGGGCGATTCAACGCCTTCTTTTGAGACGAATTTGTATTTCATTTCGCCAGACCTATTCGCTTTGATCATTCCGCCAAACTTAACAAGCGCCGGGCATTTTTGCGCGTAAACAGGTTTTTCCGCACTAAATTTTACGTCCTTGAATACGGGAACATAGCTGGCAGATTGCGGTTCAATCGGTTCCTTCGGTAGGTTTTCTTGAGCGATTGCCGATGGTGCACAATTCACAATAACGCCAACTTTCGTCGAAACTGACTCTATATCCTTATACCCCCATTTGAACGACTTATTGCATGTCAATTGAAAGCGCCCATGCAAAACCGCAGGCAGAGAAATTTTAAGCCCGTCAGCCAAGACCTGTAGCTTTGATTTGTTAGGGTTTTCTGCAAGTTCCTTGGTCAATGCAGTCTGACAAATCTGAATTGGATTGATACCGCTATCATTCTCATACCTATATTCGGCTCTTAGGTAAGAGGATCCATATTTTTCAATATATCCCTTCATTTCTGAAACGCGATCAAATCCGTCAACCGCCAGATTACCCTTCTTCGTTGCATTCCAGCGACAACGTGCGACAATCTTTACGCCAAATTCCGTCAATTTTTGTGTATCAACAGTATTCCAATTTTCACCGTCCGTGGAAAACACGTTTATTCGGTTTTTGTAAGTTAAAGAATCTTGCCCCCAAACTTCAAGTTTGGTTACCTCATTCGCCGACGCGGGCCCAACTGCGAATGTCACAATGAATAACGATAGGATAAATATACGAAAGGTCACAGTTTTACCCCCAGTTTAAGTTTAGATTTTATTTAACATATAAAAAATCATTCTCCAAGTTTAGGTCAGGATAACAACTATGTTACATACTAAATCTAGACATTGCGCGTAAAACCGCGCTCCGTATGGTCTCTACTTGTTGGCATTTAAAAATTTCGCAACTTCTGTGAGGGCAATTCTGTGGACAGGAAACTTAGCCTTCGCCAATTCTTTATCGAAACTAGCCCTCACCGACGCAACTCTATGCTTAATACTACACGGAACCGGGTCAAAAATTATTGAGTGACCCGTCGCAAAGTTCTGGATATTCTAAGTCTTGAACAAAACTGAGCTGGGATGAAAGTTATCGCGCGAACAATCATATCCAACCACAAACCCATGCGTCCTCTCTTTTTCTGGGGACTGGTTCTCGCTGTATGGGCTGGAACGCAGGTGCAATATGTGGGGCTTCCTTTCGCATTTCTCTCCACATGGGCCCACGAACTCGGCCACGGTATGGGGGCCGTGATCACGGGCGGGCATTTCGATCATATGATCATCACGCGCGAATTTTCCGGCCTGGCCCACACGGCCGTATTCGGGGACGCGGAACGCATTGTCGTTATCCTTGGAGGATTGTTGGGCCCGGCGATTGCGGGCGGGCTTCTCCTGATCGCATCGCGCGGGCTCAACCTTAACCGGATCGCTCTCTATATTCTCTCAGCCTTATTGTTTGCGACCGCATTGTTCTGGGCCGGTGATAATTTTACACGGATCGGCACTTTGATGCTAGGCGGGTTCACGCTGATCATTGCGGTCAAAGGGTCGCCCGTCATTTGTCGTGCCCTCGCCCTCATTGTTGCGATTTCGCTGTGTTTAAGTGCCGTCACACGGCTCGATTATTTCTTCGTCAAAAACGGCGACATAAATGGGCGATCCCATACCAGCGACACCGGTGCATTGGCCAATATAATCGGCGGCGGACACCTGCTTTGGGCGATTTTACTGTCTGCCCTGTCCCTGTTCATTTTGTATGTGTCTTACCGACTATCGAACGGCAAATCTTCGCGGACATAATTCCATTCAGACTTCGTACATTCCAACCGCCTTCGTGGACCGGTCAGGTCTAGATCGCCGGTTTCAAAGGCTACGTCCGGCGCCCATGTCGTTGTAAACCCGCCATCGTGCTTAAAAAACCGGGTCTCGAATAGCTCATTGTCGCGCGCGTTGATTTCGTCCAAAGCATGATCGATCTGATCGAAATGCGACAACTCAAACAAAGAAATATAGGTCGGCGGCATGATCGGCATCTGCGCGTTCGGCGTATTGGCAATGATACGCTTGGGGCACACCCACTGATAATCATGGATCTCGCCTTCGTCGATTTTCACATCACTATCTGGCGCTTTTGCCACAAAAAACCAGGTCGAAAACCGCCTGATTTCCGCTTTCGGGGGGATCCATTGTGACAATGTGATCAAACGATCCCGATCCAACGCCAAACCCGTCTCTTCCTGGGCTTCGCGAACCGCCGTATGCTTGGCCCGCTCGATCTCTGCCCCGCCGGGCAAATCAGCATCATCGACACGCCCGCCGGGAAACACCCATGCGCCGCCAAAGGCCTTAAGCGCGCGATTACGCCGAAGCATCAATGTCTCCAACCGCCCTTCATACTCGCGCAAAAGAATAACGGTTGCGGCGGGAATGAGCTCGGAGGGTGTATCGGTGTGGTTGGCGTCGAACAATTACTTCTTCTTCGCGGCCTTCACAGCCTTTTCGAGCTTGGCGATTTGGGCCTTGAGCTTTTCGATTTCCAATTGCGCGTCGGACGCCATCATTTTCACGGCTTCAAACTCATCGCGCGAGACGAGGTCCATGTCGGCTATGACCCGGTCAGCGCGCGCACGCGCAGCAGCACGGACTTCATCGGAAACGCCCTTGGCGGCGCCAAATGCATTGGTCAATAAATTGGCAAATTCCTCAAAAGCAGGGGATTTGGTCTGCATGTCAGTCTCCGGGTCTTTTTCAAACGTATGGGCCGCCAAACCTCGAGAATTTAACTTGGCGAATGCGCGTGCGCGGTATAACACAATCGCACGTCAACAGTACACACTTATGCGTACAAAAGTACAACGGACAAAAGAGCACATATGATCCTTGAGCTGATAAATGCGATCCCGTTTCCCGATTGGATTAGCGATACGGCCCTGCAATTGGGCCCGCTATCAATCAAATGGTACGGGCTTGGATATGTAGTCGGGGCATTTGGCGCCTATCTCTGGGCGGTAAGAGCGGCCAAAAAACCGGAAATTTGGCGGCCCAAAGGGCCAACGCAAGCCGCGGCTCGCGTTCCTGACCAGAAAATGCTCGAGGATTTCCTGTTTTTCTGTTTTCTCGGAATATTTATCGGCGGTCGATTGGGCTATGTCCTTCTATACGGCATGCCCGAGTATCTCTCGACGCCGCTTCGGATATTCAAAGTTTGGGAAGGCGGTATGTCTTTCCATGGCGGTTTCCTTGGTGTCGCGGCCGCCGTCTGGTATATGGCCAAATCGCGAAAACTTCCCCTGTTCAGGGTAGGCGATATGGCGGCAATCGGCGCTCCAATCGGGCTGTTTCTGGTCCGGCTGGCCAACTTCGCCAATCAGGAACTCTATGGCCGCGTGACAGA
>JABDMW010000041.1 GCA_013001295.1 Hyphomonadaceae bacterium | reverse complement strand
GTCGGTGACGGCGAACATATTCGCGCGAAGTCTTGAACTGGGCGCTTACAAAATCGCCGACAACGCCCCGGTAAATTTGGACGAAATCGGCCGGAGCAAAATCGGCGACATGCAGGTCGAAATCATTGACGCCGTCGAAGACTATGCCGAGCTGACGAAATCTCTGTTTGATTTTGAAGCGATTGCAAAATTGATCGCCTCGGGCTTTACGCTCTGTTTTGACGCCATGCACGCGATCACCGGACCTTATGCCCGGGAGATATTGGTGAACCGATTGGGCGCGCCGAAATCCAGTCTAATGAACGCCGTGCCTTTGCCGGATTTTGGCGGTGGCCATCCCGATCCCAACCCCGTCTATGCCAAGGAATTATTTGACAAAATGTTTAGCGGCGACGCGCCCGATTTCGGGGCCTGCTCGGACGGGGATGGAGATCGCAATATCGTGCTCGGGAAAAACACCTATGTCTCGCCTTCGGATAGCCTCGCGATCATCACGGCCAATGCTCATTTTGCGAAGGGATACACTAAAGGCATCGCCGGCGTAGCGCGCTCTATGCCGACCAGTCGCGCCGCCGACCGGGTTGCCGACAGGCTCGGCATTGCCTGTTTCGAAACCCCGACCGGGTGGAAATTTTTTGGCAATCTTCTGGACGCCGGGCGGATCACGATCTGCGGCGAGGAAAGCGCGGGTACGGGCTCTGATCATGTGCGCGAAAAAGACGGGCTTTGGGCGATTTTGATGTGGCTCAATATTATCGCGGCGACAGGCAAAAGCGTTCCTGAATTGGTGTTAAGTCACTGGCGCGAATATGGCCGCAACTATTATTCCCGCCACGATTATGAAGGGGTCGACAAAGGCAAAGCCGAGCGGGTCATAGACAATGTGCGTTCCAAGCTTGCCAGTCTGGTCGGGCGATCCTTTGAAGGCGAGACCATCAGCAAAGCCGATAGCTTTTCCTATACTGACCCGGTCGATGGGTCGGTCTCCGAAAATCAGGGCCTGCGGATCGAATTTGAAAGCGGCAGCCGCTTTGTTATACGGCTATCAGGCACCGGAACGGTCGGCGCCACGCTTCGGCTATACCTCGAAAAATACGAACCGCCCAATGGCGATTTGGAACAGGGCACGCAGAGCGCCCTCGGTTCTATCATTGGGATATCCGACCAAATAGCCCAAATACAGTCAACCGTCGGGCGGGAGAAACCATCGGTCATTTCTTAGGCGATCGTAAGGCGTATGGCGCACCCGACAGGATTTGAACCTGTAACCTCTGCCTTCGAAGGGCAGTTCAACTTTCCATTTTCCAATGCGCCGACAGACGATATCACCTCAAAACGAAAGTCTTGAGTTTGAATAGTCGACTCGTATTCAAGACCGTTGAATATGATTTTTATTCGGGCCAATTTTTCATCGTTCACCTATAGAATGAAAGGGCACTACGACTTTATGATAGGGGGCCAACCGGATATTAGACACAAACCTTGTATTCGGGCGATTAATTTGTCGAGTAGCATGTTATTGCTGAAAAATAAGTAACTGAGACAAGGTTCGAAAATATTGCGTTCTACGCCCTCAACTCATATTCTGACGAGAGTAACGACCAATCCTTAAAACGGAAACCATGGTTCATTGATTTCTGTGCCGTTGACTGTAATGAATAGGAATATAAGAAAGAATCCCTCTATGAAATTATCTGCTTTGTCCTTGTGCTTGGTAACTATCGCACAGATTTCATGTCAAACTAGTCATCTCCCTACAATAGATAAAAAGTCTGAGTTACAGGCCTATCCTGGATATGACGGCATTTATGAAGGCCTTACGCTCGTGATCGACGACAGGTTTGATAACTTTGACGATAATGTGTGGCGCACCGGAGACGGAGCTGTTGGAGGCGAATCCATGTGCCGTTTTCAGCCTGAAGGTGTGAGGGTTGAAAAGGGAAAACTAATTCTTGAAGTTCAAGATAATAATGTACCGCCAAGCTGGTCTAACGATCACCAACAGGAAAAAGGACCATATGAATATGTTTGCGGTGAACTTCGCACTAAAGATGATATGCAGTTTCGTTATGGTCGCATCGAAGCCCGCATGAAGGCCCCGAACCGGGAAAAGGCGTCGGGTTACATTTCCTCTTTGTTCACCTACCGATTTGACACGGACCCGACGTCTGACACACCAGAGTCGACTGAATGGGAAGAAATAGATGTCGAGCTTGAAGGCGGGCGTCCGGACAAGTTCCAGGCTAATTTGATTTACGGCAAAGACACGTGGGAATGGTGGCGCACGCGCCAATACGGAGCCTGGGAAGATAAGATCGACGTCAGTCCAGTAGATGATTGGCGGGTATTTGCTGTTGAATGGGTTCCGGATGCGATTCGCTGGTATGTTGATGGCGAGTTGGTCAAAACCCTGTTGGCGGACGACCTCGATTGTGATCCGGAATGTATAGCACCCCAAGAATTTCCAACCCCTATACCGAATAATCCGGCTGCGGTGATGATGAACTTTTGGATCCCTGTTGACGATGTGCAGGATTATTTTGGCGGGAACAAAATTCGCAATCAATATCCGATGACCACGGAATATGACTGGTTCCGCTATTACGAATTAGACTCTCACCCAAATAAGAAGTGAGATGTTGAAGGCCCATATCTGCTGCTCAAATATTTAAGCCAGGACAGAATCGACGTTCCGTTTATCTAATTCGTCGCGAATTGTGTCGGCACGTTCCTCTGTTACATCATAATCCCACATAATCCATATCGCGAGCAATGCTCCAACGATCGGAACGATGCTATATGCAAGTCTCATGCCGTCCATAGCGCCTTCAGCCTGTGTTGCAGCATTAGCATCAAACCCTGTAACCCACATTATAACGCCGCTCAGAGCGCCGGCGATTGCCACACCAAATTTGACCATCAACCAGTAGAGCGCGCCAAATGTGCCTTCGCGACGGGCGCCGGTATTCAATTCATCCAAGTCGCACACGTCAGCTGTCATCGACATCATCAGCGTAAACAATCCCCCAATTCCGAATGCATAAAACGGAATCGGAACCAACATCATGATTGGGTTTCCAGGCTGAAAAAACCACCAGAAAAGTGCATAACCGATAATAGAAATAGCCTGCGTAAGCAGGAATGTGGTTTTCTTGCCTAATTTCATCGACATAATCGTAATAACCGGAATTACAAGAAAACAGGTGGCCAATGCGCTGATTGTGCCAAACCAGGCTGGCCAGCTTCCAGCCGCTCCAGCGTCACCGGCAAAGAGGTGATGAACGACAATAAAGAATGTAAACGCCCCAACGGTTTGAAAAGAACTGAAAACCAATAGCGTGGCCGCACAAAGTTTTCTAAAGGGTTTGAGTTTCAATACTGAACTGAAGCCTGAAAGGAAGACTTTCTGGTTATTTTTTAAGTTTTTCAGGCTTAAATCTTCAAGGTTTTCGGCATTCTTGGTAGACGGAGTTTTGATTATAATGGCAGGTATAATAGCCAGCGCCATACATCCCAACCCAACCCATATGGCAATAATGCGGACACCTTCAGCTGGAGAGTCAAAGAGGTTGGGGTTATATAAAAGAGGCCAGAACCAAGGTACAATTACCCAGGCCCATTGACCGATCCATTGGGCTACAGCCATGAGGCGAGTACGTTCATGGAAGTCGTTACTCATTTCATAACCAAGCGCAATATAAGGTGTCGCAAAGACCGTGAGTCCGACATAAAAAATTAGCGAACCGATCAGAAAATATGTGAAATTGAATAATAGGCTATTAGTTTCATAGAGTTGCCACATTGCAATGTATGATAGACCTGCAATAATAGCGCCCAAAATAATGTAAGGTTTGCGTCGCCCATATTTAGACCGTGTATTATCAGTGATGAAACCCATGATAGGGTCCAGGATCGCATCCAGTAAACGCGGCAAAAAGAAAAGTAATCCCCAAAGCAGGGCCGGAAACCCTAACCCTTGAACCAGAACCACCATGAAAACGCCAAGAGCTGCTGGAAACATCTGATTGCCCAGCATGCCGGCGCCGTATGCTACCTTTTCCACCATTGGGACGCTAGAGCGACCGGTCGTATTTTGCATTTTGCTTCCCCTTTATGATTGCGCTAATAATTGAAACAAATAATTTTTTTTAACAAGTTTATAATTTTCAAATATCATTAATTCGTTCGAATTATAGCTTAAGAGATGTTTTCCACTTGATTAATCCCTCGACATAAGCGATTTGGCGACCTTCATAAAAGAAGGGCTGGAAAAATGACTTCGACATTAACACATGCCGATAAAACCGGGCTGTACGAAACTCGAATAGATGAGTTGCTTGCCGAAATGACTCTCACGGAAAAAGTCGGTCAGTTAACTCAGTTTTCCGGGTTTCATGACGTGACTGGCCCCGCACCAGCAGAATGGCGCGCAGCACAAAAACATCACCTGTTGCAAAACGGCCTTATCGGTTCGATGCTGAATGTTGTCGGCGTCGAGGCCGTTCGCAATTATCAGAAATTCGCCGTGGAAAATTCCCGGCTCGGTATCCCGATGATGTTTGCTTATGATGTTATTCACGGTCAAAAAACCATGTGTCCGATCCCTTTGGCCGAAGCTGCGAGTTGGGACTTGAACCTAATTAGGAAAAGTGCCCGCGTGGCGGCGATTGAGGCTGCTGCTCAGGGACTTAACTGGACGTTTGCGCCGATGGTAGATGTGTCCCGTGAACCGCGTTGGGGGCGAGTCATGGAAGGGGCGGGAGAAGACCCGTATCTGGGATCTCGCATTGCAGAAGCTCGCGTGAAAGGATTTCAGGGCGATAACTTGTCCGCAAACGACACCATTCTGGCTACAATCAAACACTTCGCGGCGTATGGTTTTGCCGAGGCCGGTAAGGAATATAATACGGCTGAAATCGGTACAACCACGTTACACAATATGGTTTTACCACCGTTTGACGCCGCGCTGAAAAATGCCAATCCGAGATCTGTAATGAATGCTTTCAACACGGTTAACGGTATACCTGGAACAGGTGATGCGGCTTTGCAGCGCGACTGGCTTAAAGGCAATCAGAAATTTGATGGTGTTGTTGTATCGGATTGGGGGTCGGCACTCGAGATGATTGCGCACGGCTTTGTTGCCGATGAGCGCGAAGCTGCAAAAGTGGCTATTCTGGCAGGTTCAGACATTGATATGGAATCCTATGTTTACCTGGATCACCTTGAAAATCTTGTTGAAAGCGGAGAGGTTGACGAGGCCGTAATTGATGATGCCGTGCGACGCGTCCTACGGGTCAAGTTTGAGTTGGGACTGTTTGACGACCCCTACCGCTATATCGATAGCGAGCGCGAGCAAACCCGTCTCTTTACGGAATCCCATTTGAATACAGCTCTTGCAATGGCTCGAAAGTCCATCGTCCTGTTGAAAAATGAGCGAGGCGCGCTGCCGCTTTCGGCTGATAAAAAAATAGCTCTTATCGGAGCTCTCGCCGTCGATCAGGACGCGCCTCTTGGCAATTGGCGAGCAGATGCTGATGCTCATTCAGCCATGTCTATTATGGATGGGTTTGATGAAGCGGGATTGGATTACGTATATTCATATGGGGTGACCGTGCAGCTCGGCGACTCGCACTTCGAATATCCAGTGCATGTAAATTACGAAAATCGTGACGGTTTCGACGAGGCTGTTGCAATTGCGCGGGATATGGACCAGGTCGTGCTTGTCGTGGGTGAAACCGCTCGCATGTCAGGTGAAGGCCGCAGTCGCGCCGATATCGGTCTTCCGGGATTGCAGCAGGAACTTTTAGAAGCCATCCATGCCGTAAATCCGAATATTGTGCTTATTGTCATGAGCGGCCGGCCCCTTGTACTTAGTTGGGCCGACGCAAATGTTCCGGCTATTGTTCAAGTATGGCATTTGGGTCATCGCAGTGGTGGGGCTATTACAGACGTGCTCACGGGTAAAGAAAACCCTAGCGGCAAATTACCGATGAGTTTCCCGCGTTCAGTGGGTCAGATTCCGATCTATTATAATCATCTAAACACCGGACGTCCTGGCCCTAGGGACGAAGTAACATGGGCGCATTACTCCGATGAGAAAAATTCGCCACTATATGCCTTTGGACATGGGTTGAGCTATACTTGGTTTGAATATTCCGACCTTACGACGCGTTTAGAAATAGACCATGTCGACGTGTCTTTTAGGGTAAAAAATGCCGGTCACAGGGACGGCGAAGAGGTCGCTCAGCTTTATATTCGGGATCGTGTGGCCAGTATTGCTCGACCTGTCAAAGAGCTGAAAGGGTTTGAAAAAGTGCATTTATCCGCCGGGGAAACTAAACGAATCCATTTAAAACTAAAGGGCGATGAGCTTGGCTTTTTTAATACACAAGGCAATTTTGTGATTGAGCAGGGAGAGTTTGACGTTTTCGTTGGCGGAACTTCGGACGCGCCATTGCATACAATGTTTAATTTGTCGGATGAACACATTATGTCGTTCGGCGCAAAATAAATCTTTTGATTTTATCAAGCTACATTGTTAGCGCTACGCTAAATTACACAATACTTTAAAATTGATGGTGAGTCCGATGTCTATAGAACGAAGCAGCTTATATCAGCGGAGTGGTCACCCGAGGCGTAATACCTATACGAATGTCGGCCTTGATGAGTTAACACTTCACCTATGGAGTGTTTTAAACGGTAAAATTCACGGTATCGCTTTCAGTCCCGTGATGGACGGCCAAACCAATTTATCAGAGGTTTCTGAAACGCAGATCAGGGCCCGATTGGATATTATCCGATCTTACACAAATTGGATACGCACATTTTCTTGCACGACAGGAAACGACCAAATCCCCGCGATCGCGAAGCAGAGCGGCCTCAAGACCATGGTTGGGGCTTGGATTGATGATGATTTGGATAACAATGAAAAAGAGCTAAAAAATGCCCTGAATATTGTAAAGCAAGGACATGCAGATATTCTGGCTATCGGCAATGAAGTCCTGCTGCGTGACGAAATGTCCGAAGATGACCTAATTACCTATATTTACCGTGCCAAGGAACAGGCGGGGGACGTTCCGGTCGGCTATGTTGATGCCTATTTCAAGTTTGAAGATCACCCCAAGGTCGTTGAGGCTTGTGATATTCTACTGGTAAACTGCTACCCCTTTTGGGAGAAGTGCCCTTTAGAGCATGCGCTGGTTTACATGAAGGACATGTATCATCGCGCTGTTCACGCGGCCAAAGGTAAGAAAGTTGTGATTGCTGAAACCGGATGGCCGACACGAGGTGCACCTTTTGGGGCCGCTGTTCCATCGTCTGAAAATGCATTGAAATATTTTCTGGATACGTATGACTGGGCGCAAACTGACGATATAGATATTTTCTATTTTGCTGCTTTTGATGAAGCCTGGAAGGTTGAAAAGGAAGGCGATGTTGGCGCCTATTGGGGCCTTTGGCACAGCGACGGGAGTTCTAAATTTAAGTGATATGACTATTTGGTTGAAACTCATTCCTTTTCTCTGCCTTGTCTTGGCAACCTGCACATCGGCGCCGAATTCTATGAATACAAACTTCAGCATAGCTCAACTTCCATACTCTAATTTGATTTCCGGTGAAGTGATGGCGATTGCATATTCAGGCTTTCGCGAGGGACAGCATCCCGATCGCGGCGAAGGTGCCGTCAATCCCAGCAAGACGGAAATCCTAGAAGATTTACAGATTCTCGATGCGCATGATTTTCATCTTATACGATTATATGACTCCGGCGAAAACTCACGCATGACATTGGAGCTCATTCGCGAGCATAAACTTCCAATTAAGGTTTTACTTGGCATGTGGCTGGATGCCGAAATCAGCAACCACGAAGGATGCCCATGGCTTGATTTCCCCATTCCGGACGAAAAACTGGCTGCCAATAAGGTCAAGAATAAGCAGGAAATAGATCGGGGAATCAGTTTGGCAAAAGAATTCAAGGACATCGTGGTTGCAGTCAATGTCGGAAACGAAGCTCTCGTTTCTTGGAACGATCATATGGTGCCGCTTGATACCGTTATCGCCTATGTAAAAGGCGTTCAAAACCTGATAGAGCAGCCCGTGACTGTGGCGGATAACTATGAATGGTGGACGCAGGATGGCGCATCGCTCGCGGCTGTGGTCGACTTTCTCGGTGTTCATACTTATCCGGTTTGGGAAAACCGCACTATTGATGATGGTTTGTCATATACGCTTGAAAACATGCAGAAGATATTTGAGGCTTTTCCAGGAAAACCGGTCGCAATTCTTGAAGCGGGATGGGCGACAACGTCCAGTGAATTCGGTGACCGCGCTGGCGAGGAACAGCAAAGACGATATTATCGCGAAATGCTGGAATGGGGCAAGAAGGCCAACACAACAATATTCTTTTTTGAGGCTTTCGACGAACCGTGGAAAGGCGATTCCAATAATCCAATGGGCGCTGAAAAACACTGGGGTGTATTCTTTGTAGATCGAACCCCCAAACTGGTCATGCACGACTAGAGATTACATTTAAAATACCATTTCATGGCGCATTTGAAAGCGTAATGAGAATTAATAATGTTGCCTTGTGTCAAACAGCGACAATCATGCTCCCGTGATACTTTACAAGTCGAAAAAACCAATTATGGCTAAAGGCTTCAATGTGGAGATTAGCGATAAAAACGATAATAGAACAGGGATTAACCGGGCTTGCTAACGCGGGAACGATTAATAGCGGCCATTGGTTTGTTGGGCACTTTGGTGCCGAGGTATTATCCCTAGCTTTTTTAATATTAAGTGGACGGATTGAAAAAAACACCGAACCGCTTGTATATGACCGAATTGAGGAGGTTTTAAAAGTCCAGGCCAAGTTTTTCGAAACTCCGCTTCCTAAACAGAACAGTTCAAACTCACCGATATTGGAAGATTTTGTGAAGGCCGTAGACCATAGCATTTCAAATTTGTGCGTAGATGGTCATAATACGATATTTTCGGCATTGGCGTTACGTGGTTTTTCGCTCTTTCCAGAGCTCGCGCGCCCTGAAATCATTCAGGGTCTGATTGATTTATTAAAAGCCTGCGAATCAGCCGGTTTTGATCGCTATTACGGATTAGCCGCTGCGTCTTTTGTCGATCCAACTCTACTCGAAAAATTTGCCTTTAGATCACCGTTGCAAGCCGTTAATGTGGCGCTGAGTCTACATCGCGAGGTGATTACTGATCGCGAGGTTGATGGCGAGTTTTATTTCTTCTCGGGAAGTCGCTTGCATTTAATAACGCACGCACATGCGTTGTTAACCTTGCATCAACTTGGATATTCCAACTTGGTAAAATCGGGCTTGCCTAGCTTTTCCAAACATTGCATTTGTATTGATGCCAGCGCTGTGCCTAAGGGTGCGCAACCCTACACCGTCAAGCAGCAGTTAGACCCAAGACAAGCAGGTTTTTGGCGGCGCTCAAAATCCAATTCCCACCATGGCAAGCTCGCTTACTCAGTACTTGAGATTTTTGCTGCTTTACCCCAGGCAAATCAGGCGGAATCCCTAAAGGATTTATCGTCCTATTGGGAGTTCTATGATTAGAAATTGAGGGTGAAAGCCATTCGCGCGATAAATGAAGTTCCAGGCGCAATGCAATTGGATAAATGATTCAAATAATTCTTGGCAAAAGAGTTTGGGGCGATTAGTCCTGAACTTGAAAGCGGCTCACACTTCCAGCAAGAAAAGGTCAAACATATCCAAGCGATCACTGTCTAAAGAAAGGTGATGAAGCTTATGATACCTTCTTTTGAGCAATATTTTATCATTGTTCCGACTTTAGGTGGCTTTATAAAGTGTATCGCCCAATTTAATCGGTTTTGTAGGCTGGTTGAAGCAAGTATATTTCCAGTCCGAGATGGTGTGGATTATGTACGAATGTAAAAAAAATGACTTACAGAATTACACGCTAATAAAACTATTCCTCACAAAAAATATAAACTTAAACAAAATATAATCTGGGAACTATTGTGAATTATAAACCTCATCACGCCTTGTATTGCGCAATCGTTGTATCATTGGGAGGATTTGTATTCGGCTTTGATGCCTCAGTTATCTCTGGTGTTGTTGGCTTTGTTACCACGGAATTCAACTTAACCCCTATGCAATCCGGTTTTGTGGTGGCAGCACCGACTCTCTCGGGCCTCATTGCGACACCTTTAATGGGGCCTTTTGCGGATGCATTTGGCCGTAAAAAAGTCCTCATTTTTATTGCATTTTTATACTTAATGTCAGCTTTTGCTTCCGCTTTTGCGACCTCGTATACGATGTTGGTTGCTGCACGTGGCATTGGTGGTATCGCGTTCACATCATTGATGATCGCACCTATGTACATAGGCGAGATCTCGCCGGCTCCGGTACGAGGAAAACGGGTCTCGATCAACCAAATGAATATTGTTTTAGGTTTTTCAGCAGCATATTTTGCTAATTACTTTATATTGAATATGAGTGGCTGGGACAATTCATGGGTAACTAATCTGGGTCTCAATACCAATACATGGCGCTGGATGTTGGGTCTGGAAATCATTCCCGCAGCGGTATTTTTCCTCGCTTTATTTATGATTCCCAGCAGCCCTCGCTGGTTGATGCTTAAAGGACATGAAGAAAAAGCTCGTGAAGTAATCTCGACTTTATTGCCAGAAAGCGAGGTCGAAAGGGAAATTAACCAGATCAAGCAAAGTTCTGCTACCCAGAAAGCGCCGATCTTGGAAAGCTTGGGATTCATTTTCGGGCCCAAAATGCGTTTGGCATTGATCGTAGGTCTGATATTAGGCGTGGCCCAACAGATCACCGGGATCAATGCGATCTTTTTCTACGCTCCGACCATTTTTGAACAAAGTGGTATTGGCACTAACGCGGCCTTTGCTCAAGCAGTACTCGTAGGAGTCATTAACGTGATCTTCACAATCATTGCTATGGCATTGATCGATAAATGGGGACGCAAACCGTTATTAGTATTGGGGCTGTCCGGTATCGCAGCGAGTATGATGTTATGTGCTTATGGTTTTTCCAACGCTACTTATGAAATTACGCCTCAAAGCATTGCCGAAATTCAAAAGGTCGAGAATATCGAGCAAAGCTTTGACCCAGATAGCCTGAATGCTTTGGTGGGTACAGTGTATCAAAGCGATGTAGAATTCAAAACCGCCTTACAGGATACCATCGGCTACGTATCGGCACGTGACCATGAAAGCACTTTAATAAAAAACAGTGTTGATATGAACGCAGTGATCATCCTGATCGGAATACTGGCCTTTGTAGCCTCATTTGCGATCTCACTTGGTCCGGTCATGTGGGTTATGTTTGCAGAGATTTTCCCGAACAAATTACGGGGTGTGGCTATTTCGGTCGTAGGAGCTGCAAATAGTCTTGTTAGTTTCAGTATACAGTTCTGGTTCCCTTGGGAATTGGCTACATTTGGTGCTGCGTTCACTTTTGGCCTGTTTAGTATTTTTGCGGTGTTCTTTTTGACATTGGTGCTGTGGATTGTACCAGAGACAAAGGGAAAATCTTTGGAACAGCTTGAATCCTTGTTTACGAAGGCCTAAAAATTTCTAGGCCTTGATGCCTCCATGGGACAATTGGCTACGATCTCAAAACAGGACCTGCAAGTTTTACTTGTTTCATTAAATAAACCTGTGCACCCATTAATTGTCAAAACTATCTAAACGATGTTTGCACTTATGGTATTGATCAAATCGGAGGTATTTGATGGGAATTTTTAGTCATATAACCATAGGCGTAAATGATCTTGCACACTCAATTTCGTTTTATGACGTGATCCTATCACAACTGGGGCTTGAGCGTCACAGCACCGAAGAAAGTTTTGCAGGTTATGGCGAAGTCACAAGCGACAACGAAGAACCGGATAATACGGGTGTGAACTCTCTGTGGATAATGAAACCCTCGAATGGAAAAGAGGCCAAGGGAGGCAACGGAACAAACATTGCGCTATTGGCGGAATCTCGTGATCAAGTGGATGCATTCTATACGGCCGCTATTAATCTGGGAGCCATTAATGACGGTGCTCCAGCTATTCGAAACGACGCACATGACAATTTTTACGCCTGCTATGTGATTGACTTTGACGGAAACAAGTTAGTGGCGGTCTGCCACAAGCGCGAATGACCAGAATGTTTGAGGTAAGTAAACCCATTCTTCGATCACCGGTCTAGGGTCTGCTTATCTCCCTTAGGCGACCTAGAACAAGACACGAAAATCGCCCTCGGTTCTATCATTGGGAAATCCAACCAAATCGCCCAAATCCTGGCAACCGTCGGGCGCGAGCAACCATCGGTTATTTCTTAGGCGATTGTAAGGCGTATGGCGCACCCGACAGGATTTGAACCTGTGACCTCTGCCTTCGGAGTTTTGTGTCGAACTGTTTTCTCGAGTTATCTGTTTTGCGCTATTGTTAGATTAAGGTAACTAAAACAAATAGATAGGTAATATATTTTTCAGATTCGTATTTATTGGCTTTCCTCAAATGGTCTCGAATGTTATACATTTTGGTACCCTCTAGGTACCCCGGAGTTTGTATGCCAAAGAAGTCAAAACAGAATTTAACCAAGCGTCTCTTGGATTCTTTGATCCCGGTTCCGGGCAAGGACTACGCTGTATGGGATAAGGATATCGCTGGATTCGGTGTCCGTGTGAAGCCTTCAGGGAAGAAATCATTTCACATAAAATACCGTACCGAAAATGGTAGGCAGAGAAAAACAACATTGGGAAGCTATGGTCAGCTGACATTGGAGCAGGCAAAGAAGTTGGCGCGGATAGAATTAGGGCAAGTCGCCGCTGGTGAAGACCCTGGCGAAATCAGAATTCAGAAGCGGCAAGCTCAAACCATTTCAGAGCTTTGCGACCAATACTATGACGACGCTATTTCAGGAAAAGTGTTGTTTCGAGGAAAGCCGAAAAAAGCCTCTACACTAGCGACGGACAAGGGACGCATTGAACGTCATATCAAGCCGCTACTTGGCACACGACGATTTGATCTATTGAAACGAGCCGATATTGAAAAGTTCATGTACGCCGTGCGTGACGGCAAAACGGCGATTGTTGAAAGGACCAAGAAGAGAGGGTTGGCTCGGGTGCAGGGTGGTATGGGCACCGCTAAAAAGGCGGTTTCGCTTTTATCGGCTATTTTCAATTATGCGATTAAAGAGGGAATGTTAGAGCACAACCCTTGCCAGTACGTGGAAAAACCACGTGATAATAAACGCACTCGTTTTTTAAACGAGAGTGAATATGCCCAGTTTGGGCAAGCCCTTTCAAAAGTTCGAGAAACGACCAGCTATGATACAGCCGGACTTGCAATTCTTGCTTTAGCGTTAACTGGATGTCGCCGAAATGAGATACTAACACTAGAGCGGAAAGACGTTGATTTCGCCGGTCGCTGTTTGAGGCTGACAAGCACGAAAACTGGTTCGCAAATCAGACCGTGCGGAAAACCGGCCATGGACATTCTAGAGCAGCAATTAAAAAGTAGCGATAACGAATATGTATTTCCGTCTAATCGTGGAGATGGACCTGTAATCAATATTAGAACGCCGATGAAGTTTATATGTGATGATGCAGGTTTTGACGATGTGACACCGCATACGCTGCGACACAGTTTTGCGACAGTTGCTCATGAGCTTGGGTATAGTGAGCTGACAATTGCGGGTTTACTTGGGCACAGCGCACATAGCGTTACCAGCCGATATGCACATCACGTTGATCACGTACTTTCGGATGCGGCTGATAAAGTGAGCGATGTGATTTTGAAGCGGATTTATAGCTAGGTACTATATGGATTCTTGGGAGCGCCCACACGGCAACTCACCAATTATAATAAACTAATAAAAACAATTAGTTAAATGGTTTCATCGCCAAATTTGGTACACAGAATATACCTCAATTTGGTACGCAAATACTACCCCGTATTAC
>JABDMW010000036.1 GCA_013001295.1 Hyphomonadaceae bacterium | reverse complement strand
CATGTACGCTATTGTCTTCGCTTCCCCGGCTGAATGTACGTACCCAGACATACCACCGACCGGCCAAGGGAAAGTCGACCTCGTATGACAAAACCGCTATCTTGCCGGGCTGGTTGGTAAAGTTTTCACCGCGGACAAGAGTGTCGTCATGGGTCAGCCTCGTGTCCGGTACAATGGCGATATATTCGTCTGTCCCCGGCGCAATTGACTTCCAATCAGCAGGACAGTCTTGCGATCGGCACCATTTACGCTTGTTTGTGAGACGTTGTGAAACAAAGTTCTCCGCCTCAACGCGAATATCATTGTCAGCGGATTGTTCGATGATAATTGCCCAATGTCCACTCCCGCCCGTTGGCGGGTCTCCGAGGGATACTGAAGAAGGACCCTGACGTCTCCGGTTTTTATCAGTGATTGAGCTGGCCCCGCCAAATACGACAGGTTTCGATCCCTTTTGTAAGACGCCGCCCAGCATTCTGTCATACCAGTCCACGGTAAATTTTCCTTGCATACCCGGTAGTCGGAGCTGAACCTCATCAGAACCCGGAACGATGACGTAAAATTCACCGGGATTGGCGAATACATAATCATCACTGGCAATTGTCACATCGTCATTTGCCCGCATGTCCAACGCTTTTTCGCCCACATATTTTTCGAAAAAGTGTAAAGCGTGCCGTCCGCCCTGCCACAGACGTGCCCGCGTACGATGATCTTGACAGTCGAGATCGCTGCATCCTGTTTTATATCCATAGTAGGCTTCCACACCGCTTGCGCCGGCCGTCAGCGCATTCCAGAGTGCATCGCGCAGGAATTGCTCTGCGGGAATACTGATTTCTCGTTTCGACGGGAGCAATGCGTCGGGATAGTCGATATCAACCGTGGCACCGCCGTCAGCACGGCCCGGCTCATCATAGGACAAGACCAGATTTTTACCTGATAGTTTTACCGTATTTGCCCAGCTTGCGACATCGGTGCGAAGGTCTGAATAGTCATCTTGGCGGCCCTGGAGACTTAATCCATTCAGGTCTGTATTGACGCCCAAAAATGGGCGATAGCGTTCTTTTTGATCCGGATAGCTGTGTAATACCAGCGGGTGATCATAAATATTGAGCACCGAGATATATTTCTTCATATGCCGAATATCACCGGGCTGCTGTACGTTTTCCTCGCCTATATTCCAGCTGAGTGCCAGCATATGACCAAAGCGGGCAATCATTTCACGTATATAGAGTTTACGCGTCCGCTGGAGCGCACCACCATCCATAAAAAGATTGTTTTCAGTTTCCTGAAGTTTGAAGTGCAGGTGTATGCCCAGCGAATCCGCATATAAAAATGCTTGCTTCCACTGTTCCATTTTTGAAACATCAAATCGATCCTGAATCGTGCCGGATGCCCACTGGTCTTTTGGTTGCATGGAAACGTATTCATCCGTGTCTACAGCCAAGAGATGAGGGAAGACATTTCGGTCATCCCCACCTATATTCCACAATAACATGGAGACAGAATTCGCTCCCGATTTGGCGAGGTATTCAAACATTCCAAGTAAACCGTCGCCCTTGTTCCCTTTCCAGCGAAAGGGATGGCCAGTGCTTGTCAAGTCGTTGCGGTGAGCGTTCCAGTTTTTGCGAAACATCTTGTAATTTGGTGTGGCATCAAATTCCGAATACGCCAACATGTTTTCAGGGGCATCCGGGCCGAATTTGAAAAACAGACTATTGTCGCCGGAATAGCGGTAATACTGTTCGCCAGTGTAAGATAGAATACCTCTCGCTTTAATAGGATCATCGGACAACCGGTCTACCAGGAATTCTCCGTCAAGCCCGTCCCCTTCAATAGGGGTGCCTGAGGGGTTGCGAATGGCAATATCTGTCCCTTTTCGAAACCGGACCGTCCATTTATATGCGCCTAGCTCGGATGGTATAAAATGTGCCCGCCATAGATTGCCTGATGTGCACCCTGTGTTGGCTGCATCACCGCAGGCTGCGAAATATCCGGGGACAGTCCAAGTCTTGTCGCCTTTGGAGATGTTCCAATCGAGACGTATGTCAGAGAACGGATTTACCGCACCGCGTTCATCTAACTTCGGGCCGTCTATTGATATTGTGACGCGCTCATAGGCTGCACCGGTACTCTCAATTTCATGAGCGAAAGCAGTCGGCGCCAAAAGCATAAAAATTATCGTAAGAAAGTAGGCTTTTATTCTTCCTGAACTTTGTTTTTCCATCCTATCCCCTAGTGTACCGAGACCCTTTTTCGTTATTTGGCCCCAATCGCTGACCAGCCTGCTTCTTCCTACGAGGCGTGCTTAGCCACCAAAGGGAAGAGCCTTGGTCATAGTTTTCTAATTTTAAACGCTATATCTTGTGATGATCGAAAATGCAATAAAATGATTGAAAATGATGAATTAGCGTCTAATGTGGACGTATTGTGTGCATTCAGGTGCCCAAAGCGTCGTTTTGTGTCGCCAAATTGCTTTCTGGAGTCATTTCAGATTATGACCATTACTTGGCGAAACCGAACCATTGGCGAGTTTAGGCGCAGGCGTTCCTTGGTGTTGAATTGCTTGGCGCTCATTCTGTTGATGTCTGTTTTGACCGCCTGTGGACCGGCCTCGGACACTGGAAGCGATGGAAAACAAGCCACCACACCAGACTTAGTTCTGAGACCCGGCGAACTTAAAACAGAGTCACTAATAAATCCGATATCTGTTGACCGGAACGCCTCACGCCTCTCTTGGCGAAGCCCAGTCGCCCGGCAAACTGCTTACGAGATAGCAGTTGCAACAAATGTTGAAGATCTCTTGGCAGGAATGCCAGATTTGTGGGCGAGCGGTCAGGTGGTTGATGGGCGATCTGTGGCCATTCCTTATGGCGGTGCACCTTTACTGTCTCGTCAAACTGCGTACTGGCGTGTGCGTGCGTGGTCAGATGGTGCCAGTCAGCCTGGACCTTGGAGTGAGGTGGCATCGTGGCAAATGGGGCTCCTGGACGAGTCTGACTGGATCGCAAATTGGATAACAAGCCCGTCGGTTTCCCCGGTTGCTTCGTCACCGGGATTAAAAAATTGGCTGGTCGCGACTGCGGCAGATCCGCAGTTTACGGACGCGGAAAAAGTAGCTGATACCAAGAGGCGTTTGCGCGAAATGCCTCCGGCGACTTATTTCAGGAAAGACTTCACCGTGAGCGGGCCCGTCGAGTCGGCACGCTTATACTCAACCTCGGCCGGTTATTCTGAGTTTTATCTGTCCGGTGAAAAAATCGGTGACCGGATATTCAACCCGGCTCAAACGGATTTTGACAAACGCATTTACTACGACGTTGACGATATCACAGACCGTTTGTCGGTTGGGCCTCACACATTGGCATTTCATTTGGGCAATGGGTTTTATGGAGAGCGTACGGCCTTTGGTCGCGACGATCTATTTTACGGTGAGCCGGCAGCAATCGCTCAATTGGAAATCCGATACAAAGATGGCACACAGCAGTTGATTGCGAGCGATGAATCCTGGACTGCTCACCCCTCACCAATTGTCAAGAACGGCGTTTATTCAGGTGAGGTTTATGACGCCCGGCGGGAACTCAACGGCTGGGCCAAGCCAGCATTGCGAGAAGATTCTGAGTGGCAATCTGTCAGTGTACTCGAAGACGCGCCAACGAAACACTTGGTAGCTGCAGAAATGCCGCCGGTCCGCCGCGTAACAGAGGTGGCCCCAATAGCGATTCTTAATCCGGCCCCCGGAATATGGACTGTAGATTTCGGCCAAAATTTTACGGGAGTGCCGGCTATCGATGTCTCACGTTTTGATCTTGAACGCGATCAGACCGTATTGTTTCGGTATGCAGAATGGGCCGATAAAAACGGCAATGTGGGTATGAAATCAGGTGGTGCCGCGCCGCGCACTAAGCAAGTCGACGCCTATATCTCAAATGGCAATGATACATTGCCATGGTCGCCCACCTTCACATGGCATGGCTTTCGCTATATGGAAATTTCGGGACTGTCCGAGGCCCCGCCTCTGGAGGCCTTTTCGGCTCATCTCACCCGGACAGATATTCCGCGCATTGGTCAATTTACGTCGTCCAGCGAGTTGCTAAACCGAATACACGACACTGCGCTTTGGTCTTTTGAGGCTAACCTCGTGAGTGTCCCGTCCGACTGTCCTATCCGGGAACGCAATGGCTGGACAGGCGATGCGCACGCAACCGTGCGCATGGCAAGCTATAATTATCAAATGGCACCATTCCTTGAAAAATATTTAGGTGATTTCAAAACCACTGAAATGATTGCCCCGACCATTGTGCCTGGTCGCCGAACGCGGTCGGGGATGATCGACTGGGCAGCCGCGGAAGTGCTGCTTACATGGGAGCATTTTATCCATAGCGGCGACGCGTCGGTGATTAAGCGTCAATATGACAGCCTATTGGAATATGTTGCCTATGTTGAGACGGTCGCCGACGGTGATCTTTTTACAAATTCAAAGCATTTTTACGGTGATTGGTGCGACACCTTACCGGAACTTGGTAAAGCTAGACCACTTGGACGGTGCATGTCCTACCATACACCAGGCGAAGTCACTGCCACTGCGCTAATGGTTCGGGTTTTTGATCTCATGGCAAAAATGGCGGTCCGAATAGATCGTGATGTGGACAGCGAGACCTTCTCTTCCCGTCGTGATGCCATCAAATCTGCGTTCCATACCGCATATTTCGATCCCAATGTCGGCGGATACGGAAGTCAAACAGCCAATGCAATGGCGTTATCATTTGGGATCGCGCCGGAAGACGTCATCGACCAAGTCGCAGCGTCGCTTGATACGGATGTTCGAGAAATTTGGGACGGCCACTCTTCGGTAGGTGCTTTAGGGCAAACCTGGCTTTATCCTGCTCTCAGTGAGCACGGTTATGAAGATACAGCATTGGGGGTTTTTACCGCTCCGGGGGCCACGGGATATTCTTACCTGTTTGACGTTCTTGATGCGACGACCCTATGGGAAGACCATACGAAATTTATTCCAGGTGAGGGCGCCGTTCCGGGCAAATCTTTAAACCATCCTTTTCACGGAGGTTATGATGCTTGGTTCTACACTGGTCTGGGCGGGATTAAGCCAGATCCGGATATGCCGGGATATAAGCATTTTGTTCTTAGCCCTGTATTCCCTGAAGGTTTGAACAGCGTGTCTGTTGAGCTGGAAACGGGATACGGTCTTATCCGCAGCGCGTGGACGAGAGAGGGGGAGGAGATAAGCTGGACCTTCAATGTGCCGCCCAATACCCAGGCCACTGTTAAACCGCACCCAATGTCGCAATCGAAACAAAAAGTTGGATCAGGAAAATACACATTTATTCTGACGACTGATGGGAAGATGCGCTCCATTGTCGAAACGCCTTAAATTAAAGAGGAAAAATCCCATGAACTTCAAAAGAAAATTTCAAATTGGTTTTGCGCTGATTATACTGGCTTTTGTAATGGGGTGTGGGCCGAAAGATCGCGCGAGCGTTGTATCGGAAACGACGCAAGAAAACGTTCCTCCCAATATCGTTTGGATCATTGCTGACGATCAGGCCTATAGCGATTTCGGTTTTATGGGGCATGATCTCGTAAAAACGCCGCATCTCGACAAACTCGCATCTGAGTCGGCTTTGTTCCCCAATGGGTATGTCCCCTCCAGCCTGTGCCGCGCGTCCCTTGCGACATTGATTACCGGTAAATATGCGTTTGATCATGGCATCTGTTTTAATGATGCGCCGGACGGTGTCCCATATGAATCGACTTTTCGTTTTCTCGAAACGCAGGTTCCGATTCCTCAGGCGCTCAAATCTGCGGGCTATCGGAGTTTGCAAACAGGAAAATTCTGGGAAGGTGTCTATACAAATGGCGGCTTTACCGACGGGATGACTGAAGGCCGAAGAGCCGGCGGTAAAGGTTTGCGGATTGGCCGAAAAACAATGGAGCCTATTGAGCAATTTTTAGGGGATGTGGGTCAACAGCCCTTTTTCTTATGGTTCGCGCCTTATCTCCCTCATGCCCCCTTTGATGCCGTAGAGAGTTATAAAGAGCCATTTCGAGGTAAAGGCTTAGGACAGCGGACTATCGGTTACTATGCCAATATTTCTTGGTTTGATGATACTGTCGGTGAGTTGATGGCGCTGCTCGAAGAAAATGGTAAAGCCGATAATACCGTTATCATGTTCATTGTTGATAATGGCTGGCTGCCTAATCGCGACGGAGAGAGCTTTCGGGACCTTCAAAATAGAATTTTACGTTTTGATCCGCGCAGTAAAAGTTCCCCTTATGAGGGCGGGGTCAGAACGCCTGTTTTTGTGAAATGGCCAGAGCAAATTCCTGTCGGTCAATATGACAACTTGGTGAGTTCAATTGATTTATTTCCGACAACACTTGCAATGGCAGGGCTGCCCCAAAAAGATAATTTGGACGGTATAAATCTGCTCCCTTTCTTGCGCCAATCCATGTCTCTTAAAGAACGAACAGTCTTCGGTGAAATCTATTATCATACATCTGTTGATCTGGATGATCCCAATGTGAACGTCACGCATAAATGGGCCAGAAAGGGAGACTGGAAATTAATCCTGAATGTTCATGATGACGGAAAAGTCGAGCTTTATAACCTCGTCGATGATCCAATGGAGCTGAGTGATTTAGCTAGCTTACCTGAGTACCAAACCCGAATAGATGAGTTGCGAGCGGAAATCGATGAATGGTGGCCGTCAGAGTAAGGCGCTTCCGGTATATCGGCAATCAGAGAGCGCCGCTTTGTGAAGGATTTTAGATTGCGCTTCAACGATCAATAATACGCCTTTTTGACGAGAAGGCCCCGGCTTGAGTAAATAATATGAGTGAACAAAAATTTACACGACGAATTTTTCTAAGCGGCGCGCTTTTGACTGTGACAGCCTTAAGTTTAACAGGCTGTGCCGATTCCCAAACTCAGCTTGTCAAGATGGAACAGGCCGGGGCTTTTTTTAATCCTGAAGACCTAACCTTGCTGAATGACATTGCCGAAATTATGATTCCTCGGACTGATACTCCGGGCGCGATGGATGCTCAGGTTGCCGCCGTTATTGACGCTATGATGATGACTTGGGCAAACGGACCTACCCGCGACCTGTTCAGCAACACGCTCCAAAAAATAGAGCTAATGGCAGAAACCATGACAGGGAAGCCTTATTCATCTTTGACGTTGAAACAGCGGCAGTCCTTAATCTCTGAAATAGATGTCACGGCTTTCTCAGATGAGGTCCCGGATTATGCGGAAGGGTATAAACGGCTAAAAGACCTTATCTTCCGAGTGTTTTATTCTTCAGAAGCGGCCAATGCAGACTATGTACCAATCCCCGGCCAGTATCGTGGAAATCTGACGCTCGGTGAATATGAAAGCCTTATGGAGGCTTATTCTTATGGCGGATGAATTTGATGTTATCGTTATCGGTTCAGGAGTTACCGGCGGATGGGCGGCAAAGGAGTTTTGCGAAAAAGGGTTTAAGACTCTGGTCCTTGAACGTGGCCGCCATCTTGATCACCCTGATCCTGAATATACAGATATGCTGGCTCCATGGGAGGTCGAGAACGCAGGTTTGATGCCGGAGAGTTTTGAAGATGCGGGGCGGTATAGCATGCTGAGAAAGAAGGCTAGGCTATACAAGTCTCATTGGGCGCAATTCTTTGTTGATGACAAGGAATACCCGTATTCGTTCCCAAAAGATCGCCCCTTTATGTGGACACGCGGATATCAACTTGGTGGGCGATCCATAACATGGGCGCGGCAATCCTACCGCTGGAGCGCAAAAGATTTTGAAGCTAATGCGAAAGACGGCAATGGCGTCCCCTGGCCAATCGGATATGATGATTTGGCTCCATGGTATGACTACGTAGAGGCATTTGCCGGCATATCAGGCGCAAAGGATAACGTGGACGCTTTACCCAATGGCGATTTTTTAAAGCCGTGGGAAATGAGTTGCGCGGAACAATTTGTGTCCGATAATCTGAAAGAAACTCGTCCTGACCGACCGATGGTCATTGGACGTTGTTCTAATCTTTCTGAAGTTAGGCCTATCCACGCAGAGCTTGGTCGCGGCCCCTGCCAAGCTCGCAATATGTGTAAGCAGGGGTGTTCGTTCGGTGCGTATTTTTGTTCACTGTCATCAACACTACCGGCGGCTGAACGCACAGGAAACATGACGGTTGTAACAGATGCCGTTGTTACGTCTGTTTTATATGATGACAAAAAAGGGCGGGCAAGCGGTGTATCTGTTGTAGACCGTAAGACTAAAGGCCTCCGTGAGTATAAAGCGAAGGTAGTATTTCTTTGTGCATCAGCTTTGGGGTCCGTGCAAATCATGCTCAATTCTCGCAGTGATGCCAGACCCAAAGGCATCGCCAATTCCAGTGGCCTTCTCGGGTGTTACATTATGGATCATTTTGGCGGCGCAGGCGCTACAGGCGTGGTTCCGGGGTTTGAAGATAGATACTCTTTTGGACGCAGGCCAACAGGAATTTATATGCCAAGCTTTCGTCATGAAAAAGCCGATGATGTCGATTTTGTTCGCGGCTATGGTTATCAAGGAGGTGGTTCTACTCGACCTCGGACTTCTCATACGGGAAAGAAGGTCGGTATCGGCGCGGCGGTTAAAGAACAAGTCGGCAAAGCCCAACCCTGGCAAATGCGCCTGATCATGTATGGCGAGATGCTGCCCTATATAGATAATCGCGCCAGTCTCCATCCGGTAAAAACAGATGATTGGGGCATGCCGTTACTGCATATTGATGCCTATGGGCGGGACAACGAGAAAAAAATGCTCGTTCAGGCCGCGAAAGACGCTGAAAATATCTTGATCGCGGGTGGCTGTATAAACGTGAAAAGTTCTCATGTAGATCCCGAAAATCACATTGAATTAGGCTCGCGCACCCATGAAATGGGCGGTGCCTGTATGGGATCAGATCCGAAAAACTCTGTGCTGAATAAATGGTGTCAGGCCCATGACGTGCCTAATCTTTTTGTCACCGACGGGGCCTCTATGTCGTCTTGTTCAACACAAAATCCATCACTGACTTACATGGCTTTGACAGCTCGAGCTGCTGATCACGCTGCAAAATTGCTAAAAGAAGGGGTTTTATAATGCGTTCATTATTATTTGTATTGGCCTTAGCGCTTGGCATTACAGCATGCTCAAATGGCAATAATGAAACTAGTCGTTGGACTAAGCTATTTGACGGTGAAACACTTGATGGATGGTTTGTACATCATGGGGATTTACCTTTTGAACTGCGAAATGGCGAAATTGTTGGGGCAACGGCAAAGGGTATCCCTACGCGCTATTTAACAAGCGTGGATCAATATGATGATTTCATTCTTAAGTTGGAGATGAACAATGCGGATGGTGAAAATTCGGGTGTCCAATTCCGTTCTGTTACGGATGGGCTTACCTATACCGGTCTTACCGGTTATCAGTTGGAAGTCGACCCGTCAGAGCGCGGCTGGACGGGCGGAATATTCTTTGAGGGTGTGAGGACGTGGCAGCATCCGCCTATTCATAATCCGCAGTGTAAAGCGGCTTGGCGCAAGGACGACTGGAACGATTTGCGCATTGAAGCGAAAGGCGAATTGCTTCGAACTTTTGTAAACGATGTTGCCTGTGCTTATCTGTTTGATCAATATCTCGGTAAGGGTCATATTGGATTGCAAATCCATAGCATCGGCTCGCTCCCGGGGGAGGCCGGTGCGGAAACACGTTGGCGCAATATTCGTATATTAGCGAATCCAAATTCAGATGATTATACGCCTGCGGACATGTCCGCCGATTCAAACAGCCACCTGATTGGTCGATTAAGCCCTACTGAAAAGGTGACTGGATGGACTTTGGTTCGCTCTCAGACGGAGCCTGCTTCTGCGTGGAGCGAACAGCGTATTGAAAACCCAATTGACGGCACGGGCTGGACGGCGGATGTGGCCAAGATAAGTGCGGATGACGGGCCATCCAGCTTGCATATTCCCGTATCCGGAAAATCCTATCATCTAATTGCTGATGTCCAGATAACGCCCGGCACGTCAGGGGAAATATTCTATCCGCTATTTGGTGATGGGCCAGAAAATACGGTGGTTAAATGCATGGCCTCCTACCGGATATTTGATGACCGTTCGCTTGAGAAACGTTCAAGAAATGATCCCAATTTAATGGGGTCCCTGACTGGCCTGATTCCAGCCAAAAATTTATCCGAACCAAATCGTGGCAAGCGAGTTTTAACAGACAACGCATGGCGTAGAATTGAGTTAAAAATTCAAGCCGAAAAGGTAGAGCATTGGCTAAACGCCGTTAAATCGCTCGAATATCAAGGCTGCCATTCCAGTATGAACACAAGTCAACAAGTCGAGCCAAAAATAAAAATATCTCTTGATACAGGGCAAGTGATACTACGAACTATAAAGATGAAATCAGAAGTATGAGAAAATATACGCATTACTTATCATTTATTTTGGCTCTACTGTTTTGGGCGCCGAGCCCTATTTACGCGCAAAATTTGTCACCTGAGACCTTTAAATCGCCGGATAAATCTTATTACCCGAAAACATGGATGCATGCCATGAACGGCAATTTGAGCAAGCCCGGATACACAAAAGATATTGAAGCTTTGGCGGACGCCGGAATTGGCGGCGCAATTTTATTTCATGTGCACCGTCAAAACAGACCTTATTCATCAAGAGGGCCTGTGCGTTTTAACACTAAAGAATTCAACGATACTATTGTCCATGCGTTAGGTGAGGCCGATAAACACGGCTTGGAAATGGGCTTGCATAATGCCGATGGTTGGTCCTCCAGTGGCGGGCCTTGGATAACACCGGAACTATCAATGAAACGCATTACATGGTCAGAAGAAGCCGTGTCAAGTGGTCGGTTGTATATGCCTAAACAGCCTGGATATGAGGAAGGCTTTTACAACGATATTGCCGTTATTGCGATCCCTCAAAACAAGTTTAATAGTCACAACCGTTTTGCAGATGCGAAAATAACCAGTTCAGATTCAGCGCCCAGTACTCATGCACTGAAAGATAATAACTGGGATACGGAATTAGTATTTTCAGGAAATAAGAATAGCAATTACTGGGTTCAATTTGAGCTGGATCAACCGACAACGCTGCGCAGTCTCCAGATAGAGACACCCTCACGCCATGGTGATGCCTCACTCCAGATATCCGATGATGGTATCAATTTTAAGACAGTTGAAGATAAGCTGAGGCGTCCTCGAACAGGTGCAAGAACATGGGCTTTTAGCCATGTATTTGAAGGACACACAGCCAAATATTTCCGATTTGTATTTGACAAGCCTATTAGTCTTAAACGTTTTGATTTATGGTCGGTGCCGCGTTTTGATCATTGGTTGGCGATGAATGCAATGGAGCGTGGCCGCTTGAGCCTAGCGCCGGAAAATCATCAAAAACTGATTACCAAAGCTAAAGATGTTCGCGTTCTCAACCGAGGTGATATCCCGGTAACGGGTATTGATATCCCTGAAGGCAATTGGCGTATTCTACGATTTGGCTACACAAGTACCGGTGCCAAAAATATTCCGGCAACCGTTGAAGGCACTGGGTTAGAGTGCGATAAATTTGACCCTGTCGCACTTGAGTTTCACTTTGAACAATATGTTGGGAAAATTGCTAGGCAGGCTAAAGAAAAAGGATATTCGTCGCTTAAATTTTCAGAAATAGACAGCTATGAAATGGGTGGTCAAAATTGGACGAAAGGGATTGAAGAAACCTTTGAACAAAAGTTTGATTACGACATTATTCCATGGTTACCCCTGTTAACAGGACGTGTGATTGAATCACCTGCCCATAGCGGCGCGATTTTACAAGACTTTCGGCGCCATCTGTCTGAATTGATGGTTACCAATTATTTTGGTGAGTTTACCAAAATGACGAAAAAATATGGGATGGAATCCTATATCGAACCCTATGGCTGGGGCCCATTTGATGAGCTTGAAGCCGGCGGTATGGCAGACCGCGCCATGGGTGAGTTTTGGGTGCGTGACGAAGAATATCCGGGGCGGGTTAGCGCGGCAATTTCATCGGCCCACATTTATGGCAAGAAAGTTATTTCCGCAGAATCCTTCACTTCTAACAACACCGTTAATTGGAGGGGGCATCCATATTTTTATAAGAATTACGGCGATAAAATATGGGCGCGCGGTATTAACGAAACCATGTTCCACCGGTATGCGCACCAGCCGAATACGCATGTCAAACCGGGTATGACAATGGATAGTATTGGTTCCCATATGGATCGCACCCAAACATGGTGGGATAATGGCGGCGCGGCGTGGTTTGAATATCTTTCCCGAGGGTCGTATTTACTTCAGCAAGGTGTTCCCGAGTCTGATTTTTTAATTCATCTGGGCGATATGGCGCCAACGGCTGTTGGGAATAAAAACAACACCAAGGTCCCTGACGGCTATAATTTTGACTATGTCAACACTGATGTGCTCGTTAATCGCATAACCGTTAAAAATGGCTGGTTAGTCTTACCGGAAGGGACGCGCTATAAAGCCCTCCAGCTTTACAGATCTGAAAATTTGACAATGGAAACGCTGGAACGTGTACATGAACTCGTGAAAGCCGGCGCGACTGTCATCGGCTTTAAACCGCAAAGTGTTATTGGCTATAGCGAATGGCCAAGAGCGGATGAGTTTAAATCCATAGCAGATACTTTATGGAGCGCTTCACCTGCGCCAATTCGTAAGGCTGGTAAAGGGCAGGTAATTGCTCTCTCGCTGGATGACGCTATCGCGGCGCTAGGCTATGAACCTGCCCTTAAAATAAATGATAAAGCCATTAAATTGTTTGCACAGCGCCGTATCGGGACTAACGATCTTTATTTTTTCTATAATGACAAGCCGGAATTTGCATATTTGGATGTGGATATACGAAGTGCGAGCGGACAGCCTGAAATATGGAATGTTGACGATGGCAGCATCGAAAAAATCGACCAATATACTCAGGTGGAAGGCCGCACAAAAACGAGACTTCTGCTTGAGCCTTACGGGTCACGCTTTGTGCTCGTTCGCAAAGACAATAAGACGCCCAACTATACTGGTACATATTCAGCATTGCTTGCCGACGTTTACAAAAGTAAAAAACAACCAAATACAAACCAAGGCGCTATCGACTTATCAGGCGATTGGCAGGTTGAATTTGACCCTGCTTGGGGTGGCCCCGGTCATGTTTCATTTGAAACCTTGACTGACTGGAAAGATAGCGAACAAGACAGCATCAAGCATTTTTCCGGAACCGCGCATTACAAAAAGACATTTGTGATCACGCCGGCTGACCTCAAAAAAGACGGGCCGATATACCTTGATTTGGGGGACGTACAGCAAATTGCAGAGGTGAGCATTAACGGTGAAAATCTAGCCACGCTTTGGAAACCGCCCTTTGC